>NZ_DASYWN010000012.1:0-98720 GCF_035935975.1 Bradyrhizobium sp. | reverse complement strand
AATTCACCCGAGCTTTGTTTGATCTCTTCACCCTCTTTCCCAGGAGGGCGCAGGGAAGGCCGGGTGCCGGCTGGCACCCACGGTCCGCTGTGCGACAGCACACGCAGAAGAACTGCACAGCGGCATACAGGTGAAGCCGCACACACGGCCTTCCCTGCGCGATGGTCGGACGGCTTATGCCGTGCTCTCCCGGGAGCCGAATTCCCTTTAGCCTCCCTCGCCTCCGCGGAAGTCGCCGGCGCCGCGCCGGTTGACGCGACTGCCGCATCCGCCAAGGCTTGACCGTAGCAACGACGGCCAGGACCACACGGTTTTGCCGTACGCACGGCTCGCTGTTCGCCGCAGTTTTCCCGGCCCTGTCGACGGAGCCGGAAACTTACGGGCGAAACGAACCTGACAGCGCCGCTCGTCGGCACGAAGTTTTGGACTCACGGAGAGCAATCCGCCCTGCCCTCAACTCTCGCGCCCGACGCTGCCGCGTCCACCGCAACCCGGCTCGCGCATCGTGACGACAACATGATCGCCCCTCAAGGATGAGCCGGGATGGGCGATACATACGACAAATCCGAATTTCGGTAAAGTGGAATATTTTCGCGCGAGCCGCTTGACGGCATCACGGGTGTTTTGCCCGTCAGGCAATGATGGAGCCGTAGCTCGGTTGGAAACTCGCCGTGCGGACGCCGCGTCTTCACGTCTTGCGATATCCGGACGATCCTGCGTAGAATGCCCCGGTGGGGACGAAGCAGACTCCCCGTGAGACTTCGGTCCAAGTCTGCGCAGCACGCAATACGTGGAGCTTGCGCATGGACACCGAACGACAGCCTTTCCGACCTTCCCTGGCCATCCTCTCACGCGGCGACGCCGTCACGCGCCGCGCGGCGACTCCGCAGAACAGCCGGTTCGTCCGCGTCTTCGAAGCGCTCGCGGCCGTCGGCATCGACGCGAGACCTGCCATCTACGACGAGAGTTTCCCCGACGCCGTCCGCAACCAATTGCTCGGCGTCGATGGCGTCCTCGTCTGGGTCGACCCGATCCATCAGGGCAAGACGCGCGCCGAGCTTGATGCGCTGCTGCGCGACGTCGCGGCGCGAGGCCCATGGGTGAGTGCGCACCCGGATGTCATCCTGAAAATGGGCGTCAAGGAGGTCCTCTATCGAACGCGTCATCTGGGCTGGGGCGCCGACACGCACCGCTACGACAGCGCCGCGGCCTTCCGGGCGGAATTTCCCCAGCGTGTCCGGGCCGATGGCCCCCGCGTGCTCAAGCAAAATCGCGGCAATGGCGGCCAGGGCGTCTGGAAGGTTGAATCGCTGCCGAATGCGGACGCGACGGTTCGCGTGCTGCATGCGCAACGCGGCAGCTTTCCCGAGGACATTCCGCTCGAAGCTCTCCTCGCGCGCTGCGAACCCTATTTCGGCTGGGGCGGCTGCATCATCGATCAGCCGTTTCAAGCACGCCTGCCCGACGGGATGATCCGCTGCTACATGAGTGGATCCAAGGTCGCGGGCTTCGGACATCAATTGATCAAGGCCTTGATCCCGCCGCCGCCGCAAGGACCGGACGCACCCGAGGCGCAACCGGGTCCACGGATCATGCACGGACCGGACGCGCCGCAATTCCAGGCGCTGCGCAGGCTGATGGAGGGCGAATGGACGCCGCAGATGATGAAGGTGCTGGCGATCGACGAGGCGTCGCTGCCGGTGATCTGGGACGCGGACTTCCTCTACGGGCCGCGCGATGCAGCGGGCGCCGACACCTACGTGCTCTGCGAGATCAACGCGAGCTCGTGCTTTGCGATCCCCGACGAGGCACCGGCGGCGATCGCACGGACGGTTCGCGACAGGCTCGTGGTTGCAAGCCCATTACGTTGAGCGCAGCACAACGAAAACGGCGCGGTATATCGTCGCCATGACCGGACTTCGATCTCGTAGCCCGGATGGAGGGAAGCGCAATCCGGGGTCCTTGTCACAAGCGAGACCGGTCCCGGATTTCGCTGCGCTTCATCCGGGCTACGGGACCTCCGCTCAGGCCGACATCGCGCCCTTGCGGCCGAACGGATCGAGCAGGCGGACGATCTCGCAGACGGCGACGAGGCCGGCGAGCCAGGCGGTGCTGGTCAGTCCGATCCGTGTCACGATGGCCGCGGTGAAGGCGCCCTCGCCGCCCAGGAACGGCGTCGCGGCAAGCAGCGCGAGCTCATAGGCCGCATAGGCGGCGACGAGCGTGATCGCCAGCATGAGCGGCGTGCGGCCCTGCGGCAGCGCGCGGAGCAACGCGGACGAGGCGGCGGTCGCCACCAGCGCAGCGGCGCCGATGACAAAGCCCCAGGCGATGGTGCTGCCATCGACGGGATAATGCAGCACGCCGAAGCCGATGCTCTGGTTCACCAGCCAGGCGCCGGTGACGACCAGCAGCGCCGGTCGCAGCGGCAGCATCGCGGCGGCGAGAACGGCGAAGGCCGCGAAAGGCGTTGCGCAGGCGAACGCAAAGCTTGCCAGCGCGCATGCCACCGTCAGCAGCGCAAAGCCGAACATCGGCGCAAGGCGCGGTGTCACCGGATGAAGCCGGAGGCGGTCGCCATGAGACGGCAGGATGTCGAGAGCCATTGATGATCTCCTTCTGTTTGAAGTCTAGTCGATTTGAGGGCCTGTGACAGCCCCGTCGGGTGTCAGAACGTGGCGCCGGCCTTGAGCAGGTAGGTGCGGCCCGGCAGCGGATAGGCGCTGAAGCGGCCGTCGGTGAACGTGCTGGCGATGGCGTAATCGTAGTAGAGCGCGTTCAGCGCATTGTTGACGCTGAGCGACCAGAAATAGCGATCGACCTGACCGCTGAGCTTGAGGTCGATCGTGCCGTCGGCGGGGATCGGCTTCTGGGTTCCGGCCTGGTCGTTGTCCATCCGCCGTTCGCTCCAGAAGCGCGCGGTGGCATCGAGCACGACGTAGTTCTGCCAGATGTTCCAGGTGACGCCGGCGCTGGCGGTGTAGCGCGACACCAGCGGCACGTCGTTGCCGGCCCAGACGCCTTCGCGGAACACGGCCCGCGTCACGGCCATGCCGGAGCGCAGCAGCAGCGCGTCATTGACGCGCAAGGACAGGCTGGTCTCCGAGCCGTAGCGGCGGGTCGGATCGAGATTGGTGTTGTAGAACAGGACCGGGTTGAAATGGATCTCGTTGGTGAGGTCCATCAGATAGAGGCTGCTCTGGAACTGCAGGCCGCCACCCTTGATGCGCAGTCCGCCCTCGACATCCTGCGAGGTCTGGGTCTTGAGCTGGAAGGTCTGCGGGAGCGATGCAAAGGTGACGGGATCGAACAACGGGCCCGACGACACGCGCTCGTCGACATCAGGCGTGCGGAAAGCGCGCGCGGCGCGGCCGAACAGCGAGAACATGTCGTTGAGGCGATGCTCGGCGCCGAGATGCAGCGCATATTGGGTCTCGCTGCTCGTGAGCGGGAGCGCGCCGATATCGGCGTTGAACGGCGCGGCTGCATCGAAATTGTCGCGTGCCGAAAGACTGACATTCTCGACCCGCGCGCCGTAGGAGATGTCGGTGGTGGGTGCAACACCCAGCGTATGCTGGAAATAGCCCGCGACCGTCTGCTGCCGGAGGTCGTAATTGTGCCAGGGCGCGAGCCCCTGCCCGGCGCCGCGGTTCTGCCGAAAGCTCGCGTCGTAATAGTCGATGCCGGTCAGGAGTTGCGACGGCATGCCGAAGGCAAAGCTCTTCACGCTGAGCCGCGGCGTGATCGACCATGTCGTGAGGTCGGCATCGACATAGGTCGAGGTGAAGAGCGCCGGGACCGGCGCCGGGCTCGAGAAGAACGCGCTTTGCTGCTTCTTGTCGCGCACGCCGCCATCGACGATGAGATCGACGCCGTTGACCAGCGACTTGGTAAAGCCCGCGGTCGCACTCCAGCCCTGCTGGTTGGCGTAGTCGAAGGGGGTGCTGGTCCCGCGTCGGTTGGTTGCGAGTTGGTCGACGCCGATCGACGGATCGACAAGGCGGCCGCCCGGCAGCCGCAGCTCCTGATTGTCGCCGGTGACGGTGAGGAAGGCGGTCAGACCGGGCGTGGTGTAATTGAGATTGCCGACACCGTTCTCCTGAACATAGCGATTGTTGTCGCGGTAGCCGTCGGTCCTGACGGTGTTGCCGTAGAACGAGGTCGACCACGGGCCGGAATTGAGCGAGGTCGAGACATTGCCGAGTCCAGTATTGAACGAGCCGAAGCCGGCCTCGATGCGCGCGGTCACGGGCGGTCCGCCGACGCCGTTTTTGGTGACGATGTTGATGACGCCGCCGACCGCGTTGTCGCCGTAGAGCACTGCACCGGAATTGCCGCGCGTGACCTCGATCCGCTCGATGGAATTGAGCGGGATGGTGGACAGATCCACCTGCGCCATGTCGATGTCGTTCAGCCGCCGTCCGTTGACCAGCACCAAGGTGTTGGCGGTGGCAAAGGCGCCGAAGCCGCGCAAATCCACGCTGGTCTTGGCGGCGACCGGACCGCCATAGAACGTCGTGATCTGGGCGCCCGGGACTTGCGCCGCAATGATCTCGGCAAGGGACTGCGATGGCGCATGTGCGATATCACCCGCCGTGATGACGGTCGTGGCGGCCCCGACGATGCCGCCATTGCCGATGGCAGCCTCACCGCCAGAGCCGGATGAACCGGATGCCGGTGCGCCGCCTGGGGCGGCACGCGGAGCCGCACGCCGCCTCGTCGCGTCACCCTCGCCCGTCGCCCTGGCGCGCGTACGGTTCTGGTCGTCAGGCCTGGTCACCTCGACCGGCGGCAATTGCTCCGCGTCGGGCTGCTGCGCATGGGTGCTGGAGAGATCGAGCGAAGAGAGCGAAACGGATGCAAGAAGGCCGGCGCTGAGGCGCCTGGCGGCAGAGACAAGACGGGACACGGTTAGAACCTCGGTATGACGTCAGTGGCACGTCACAGCGAACAAGGTTCTCGGAGCGATCGATTGCTCCGGTGAAACCAATGTCTGTACTCCCCGACCGACATCTTCGCGTGTGACCACGGCTGACGGCAGGTCTCCTGGCTCGCGGGTCGTTACCTCTCCGTCGCCTTCCCAGGACCGAGATTCCCAGTGGCATGAGACGAAGGATTCACCGCTTACAGTTGCGGGGGCAGCCGTGGTTTTGGGAAGATCCCGCACCACGTTCCCTTTTGATCTCCGTGAGGAGAACCGTCACGGGCCAATCTACGGGGCGAGCAAGCTGAGAGTCAATCGGCCGGTTGCATGGGCATCGAAGTGCCGCACCGAAGATTGCGCTGGCGCAATCAGGCCGGCTCCCTCTCGACGCGCGTCGTGATCATCGCCCGCTCGCCGGCATCGACGAGCTGGCCAATGCCGGTGCGCCCTGCGAGCGCGCAGCGGATGATGTTTTCGGCAACCGTTCTGCGGAAGCCGTGCTCCTCGCCGCCGGGGCGATTGCGGCAGACCCGGTCCAGCGCCAGCTTCATGTTGATCCGTGTGCGGGTGTCGAAATGCTCGCTGATCATTCGCACGGCCTCGGTCGCGTTGATGTCGAGGCGGAAACGCGCGGGCATCGGCTGGGTTCCAAAAACGGATCGGGCCATGCCCGCCCTGTTGATTTGGAGACGGGCGAGCTACGCCCGCCCTCTTGATTTTGAGACGGTCGGGCTACGCCCGCCCTCTTGATTTCGAGACGGGCGAGCTACGCCCGCCCTCTTGGCCGCTGCGCCTGGGCCCATGCCGCGGTGACGTCGTGCGGGGGAACGTCGATCCGCTTGATCGGGGTCAGCTCGCCGGAGGCGGAGACGATAGCGGTTTCCTCCCTGCGACAGCGCGGACAGACGAACCGGACTTCGTGCGGCTGCGCCGACCAGCTCGACCGTTTCACATTGGCCGCCATCGGCCATGCCTCGCATTGCGAGCATGACAGCAGAAACCGACCGGGATCGAGCATACCCATTCCAAAGGACTCCGCGTCCTGCCCGCCCCTTCAATGATCGACCCATGTGAATCGTTCCGGTGCCGGGACACCGTCAGCAAGGAACCACCCGCTCAGCGCGCGCCCTTGAGGGTGCAGGAGGTGGTGCAGGTCACGGTGGTGCCGTGGTCACACGCCTTGCAGGCTGCGACGCACTGGTTCATGTCGCGGGGATTGTAGGAGCTGTAGTTGCGCGCGGGGCAGGCAGCGGTGGAGCCGGTGATGTCCTGTCCCGGATTGCAGGCCGCCGTCATCAGCGCGAGGATGAGTACCGCAACAACACGCATGGGATCGCCCTGCAAGAAGTGCCGCCAAGGCGGCGACCACGAGGCACGTTGTGTTGCAACGGACCCCGGCATTCCCATCGCAAGGAACGATGCTACGCAGCGTGCCCTCGCATCCTCTGAAGATGCGCGCCAAACGTTAAAAACGGCTTTCGGCCGCGCAGCGCCCGCAAGCGCGCGATGGTTCTGCGCATCCTGCAGCGGTTTGCATGTCCGGGGCTTACGTCAGGCCGCGACCTCGCGCTCGCAGCCAGAAGCAACTACCGTTCAAGCGGCAGCCTCCAGGCATCGACCGTTTCAGCAGCAGCCATTCAAGCGGCAGCCGTTGCAGCAGCAGCCGTTGCAGCAGCAGCCTTGGACGCGACCGCGCGCCGCGTCTCGTTCGCCAGCTCGTAATAGTGCCCGGCGAGCTTGAGATAGAATTCCCGCTTGTTGCTGTCGGTGGCGAGCTTGGCGATCAACTCACATTCGGCCGTGAGCGTCTCAAACCGTTCCAGCCTGTCCTCAAGTTCTGTCATCGGCGTGTCCCCATTAAACGCCTTAAGGACACTCAACCTAAGCCCGGGAAATAGGTCACTGCAAACATCGTTATGGGGTAGTATCAATTATTCCGGAGTAGCCCGGCTATTTGCTGTCCATCCGCCAGGCCCCGTCCCAATCGGCTGCCGGCGGACTCGTCTCGAACTCCGCGATGCGGGCGAGCATGGTCCGCGACGGGCCATCGCCGGGCACGCTCTCCAGCGCGGCGCTGAAGGCCGCGCGGGCCTCGTCGAAGCGGCGGCCGCGATAGGCGGCGAGACCTTCTGTATAGTGCTTACGCAAAGCCTCCTGCGCCCCAGTCAGTGCGCCGGCCCTGCCCATCACCTCGAAGATCACCTGCGGCGCGCTCTGGCCGGCGACGGCCAGGCGGTCGATCTCGCGCAGCTCGAGATCCGCGCCGATCGCGTCGGCCGTCGCCTGCGCGATCAGGATCCGGGTGCCGTAGACCTTGTTGACCAGCTCGAGCCGCGAGGCGAGGTTCACGGCATCGCCCATCACGGTGAAGCTCATCATCAGCTCGGAGCCGATGCTGCCGGTCAGGACCTCGCCGGTTGCGATGCCGATGCGCAGATCGCAGGGAACGGGCATGGCGCGGATGCCGAGCAGGTCGGGCAATTGCTTCTGTAGCGCGGGCACCTGCTCGGCCATGTCGATGGCCGCATTGCCGGCAAGCAGCGCCGGCTCGCCCTCCTCGATGAAGGGCGGGCCCCAATAGGCCATGATCGCATCGCCGATATATTTGTCGATGACACCGCGATGGTTCCGGATCGGCGCGGACATCACCGTGAAATAGTGGTTCATCACCTTGACGAGGCCGCGCGGGGTCATGCCCTCGCTCATCGAGGTGAAGCCGCTCATGTCCGAGAACATGATGGTCATCACCCGGCGCTGGCCGTCGATGGCGACCTCCGGCCGATCGATCAGGCCCTGCACCACCTTCGGGTCGATGTAGCGGCCGAAGGTCTCGCGGATGCGCTCATTGTGCCTGAGCTGCTCGATCATGCGGTTGAAGGCGGCGGCGAGCTCGCCGATCTCGTCCTGGGTCGAGACGGTGATGGGCTTGTCGAAGCGACCGGCCTCGACCTCGCGGGTGCCGGCGAGCAGCAGGCGGACCGGCCGGGTGATGCCGCTCGAGACCAATAGCGCAAAGGCAAATCCGACCACCGCTGCGAGGATTGTGACGACAGCCGAGATGATGATCGCCTGATGCTGGCGGCCGATCACCGTCGAGGTTGAAGCGAAGACCTGCTTGAGCATGTCGGCGCGAACGCCGTCGATCCGCTGGTTGAACTGGTCGCGCAGGGCGTCGAGATGCTCCAGCGTGCCGCGCGCCTCCGGCATCTGCTTGGCATCGATCTGCTTGAGGAGTCTTGCGTGCGCCTCGTTCATGTCCCGGCGCAGCTCTGTAACGGCGGTCTCGATATGGGCATCGATCCGCGCCAGCGCGGCATTGTCCGAGGGCGTCCTGGAATCGTCGATGATCGCGTTGATGTGCTTGCGAGCCTCCGAGGTCTCCGCCTCGATCTTGCGGTCGGCTTCCTCGAACTCCTTCAGCCGCGCAGCGTACGCCTCCTCGTCCGGGGCTTCCTGCATCTTCATCATGACCATGCGCCGCAGCGCCACCGACCGCTCCAGCGAGCGGATATTGGCGCGCGCCAGATCGCCATAGGCCGGGATGTAGCGGTTCGTCAGCTCGTCCAGGAGGACGCCGACCTGGCTCGACATCACCATCGACAGGATCGAGGTGACCAGCATCAGGACGATCAATCCGAGGGCGATGCCGACGATCTTGCGCCGGATCGACTGGTTGAAAAGTGGCATGAGCGATGGGTAAAGGGCTGAAAGGACGCTTGGGAACTCAATACACCGGATTTCGCGGCGGGAACACGCGCAATCTGGCCCTCGCGGCGCTCCAGACCGCACACAACCGTCGCGCGAGCCCCATCCGTTAACAAAGGTTAAAATCGCTACCCTTCCGTTATTTCGGAAGTTCCCGGGTTCCCATCCGTTTTTTGCCGCATTGTTGAACGAGCGTGAGGAATGGGAAACGATGTCATGGCATCGTTTGGTGTCGTCGTTTGGTGTCGTCTTTTGATTCTCAAGCCGCATGTCGTCGCGGACCTTGGTTTGTAGTGGTTTCGCAGGGGGCCATCGAATGAACCAGTGCCTACGCTCGCTCGCGTGTGTCGTTGCCGTGGCCGCATTGGCCCTTCTTCCAACCGAGCTGGCAGCGAAGAGCAGTCACAGATCGTCCGCGTCGAAGAAAACGCATGAGACGAAAGCCGGCGGCAAGCAGCGTCACGCTGCCGCGAAGTCGCGCCACGGCAAGCATGCCGAGGCCAAGCGCAAGTCCAAGAAGGACGATGAAGATTCGGACAAGCCGAAGGCGCCGCCGCTCACCGGCGATCTCGCCGCGCTGAAGGACGCCATCGATCTCGCGCGCAAGGGCAAGAGCGACGATGCGAGCGCGGCGCGCGACCGCATCGCCGACCCCGCCGGCCAGAAGCTCGCCGACTGGTTCATGCTGCGCCATTCCGAGAGCACCGCGCCGTTCAAGCGCTACGCCGGCTTCCTGGCCGCCAATCCGGACTGGCCGAGCAGCGCCCTGCTCCGCCGCCGCGCCGAGGCGCGGCTGTGGCAGGAGAAGAGCGACGCAGCCACCGTGCACAAATTCACCATGGACCGGCCGATCAGCGCCAAGGGCAAGTTCGCGCTCGCCCGCGTGCTGCTGGGCGAAGGCGACAGCGACCGGGCCACCCGCCTCGTGCGCGAGGCCTGGCGCACGGAGGAATTGTCCGAGCGCAGCGAAGAGGATTCCTACGAAGCGTTCCGCGATCTCCTGACCGCTGACGATCACCGCGCCCGCATGGACAAGCGGCTCGGCGCCAAGGACTATGCCGGCGCTAGACGCGTGGCAAAGCGGCTCGGCGAGGATGCGCTCGCGATCGTCAAGGCCTGCGCGGCCGTCACCGGCAAGGCGAACAAGGCCGGGGACTATCTCGACGACGTCTCGACTGAAGCGCGCCGCGATCTCGGCTATGTCCTCTGCCGTGCGCAATGGCATATCCAGAAGGACCGCATCGACGACGCAGCCGAGGTGATCCTCGCCGCCGCGCCCGACATGATGGCGGCGCAGGACACCGACGCCTGGTGGCGCGAGCGCCGCCTGCTGGCGCGAAAGCTGCTCGACCAGGGCAAGTCCAGGACCGCCTACGACGTCGTGCGCACCGCAGCCGTGCCGGCGATGGAGGTCTATCGCGTCGACTATCATTTCATGTGCGGCTGGATCGCGCTGCGCTATCTCGACGATCCCAGGACGGCGATGATGCATTTCGCAGCCATCGACGAAGGCTCGGCCAACCCGATCGCGCTGTCGCGCGCCCATTACTGGCGCGGACGCGCCGCCGAAGCCATGGGCGCAACCGCCGACGCACGCATGAGCTACAAGGCCGCCGCGCGCTATTCGACCGCCTATTACGGCCAGCTCGCGCGGGCAAAGCTCGGCATCGACCGCATCGAGCTGCGCCCGCCCTCGCCGGTGCTGGCCGCAGCCGACACGCCGGCCTCGGATGAGCGCGTACGCGCCGCCGACATGCTCTACGGTATCGGCGAGCGCGACATGGTGTTCTATTACGCCGAGGATTTCGCCAAGGAGAGCACCGACGTCGCCGCGCTCGAAGCGCTCGGCGAGCTCGCCGGCCAGCGCAACGACGCGCGCGTCATGCTCGAGGTGGGCAAGTCCGCGCTGGCGCGCGGGCTCGCGCTCGACCATTACGCCTTCCCGACCATCGGCATCCCCGAGCACAAGCAGGTCGCGCCCGCGATCGAGACCAGCGTGATCTACTCGGTGGCGCGCACCGAGAGCTCGTTCGACCAGCGCGACAAGTCGCCGGCGAACGCGGTCGGCCTGATGCAGGTGACGCCGGAAGCCGGACGCGACACCGCAAAGCGCTTCGGCCTGACCTATGACTGGGACAAGATGGTCTCCGATCCCGTCTACAACACGCAGATGGGCGCAGCCGAGCTCAGCGCGCTGCTGTCGGAATATCGCGGCAACCAGATCATGACCTTCGCCGGCTACAATGCCGGCCGCGGCCGGGTACGCGAATGGGTCCAGGCGCGCGGCGATCCGCGCGACCCCAATGTCGATCCGGTCGACTGGGTCGAGCGCATCCCGCTGTCGGAGACGCGCAACTACGTCCAGCGGGTGATGGAGAACGTGCTGGTCTATCGCGCGCGGTTCGAAGGCAGCAGCGTCATGGCCGGCAAGAGCGACCAGCGCGTGGTGACGCACGAAGTCAGCGCAACGGCACCCGTGGCAGCCGCAGCACCCGCTCCCTAGTCGATGCCGCCGGGGCTGGACGCGGCGTCTGCCAGGTTACGTTGCTGCGGCTTCCGCGCGGGTACGATCGCGCAGCTAGGTGTCACCTCCTTCCGTCGTGATCAGATCGCGACCGTCCAGGTATGCGCCGGTCAAAACTCTCGCGAAGCTCCAGACCTGTATCGTGTAGCTCCAGCACGAGACGGCACTCAGCACCGCCAACATCTCGATCATGTTTCCGGTGGCGTTCCAGTCAGCCGGCTCTCTGCGCCCAGGCATCGACCACGGCATCCACAGCGTCACGAGCTCGCCCCGGCGGTAGCAGTCATAGTCACAGTAGCGGCGCTGTGTCCGCACATGCCGGACATAGCCGGACCGGATCGATCGCGAGCATGTGCTGCACGTCGACGCGTTTAGCGGGGGCTCGTGATTGACCAGCACGAACTTCATGAAGCCGCCCTCACGCGATCTTGCGCGAGGGACTCGCAGAACAAGGTGTAGCAGTGATAGTCGCAGTACGGCAGACGGGTCGCCATCTCGCGAAGATAGCTGCCGCTGATCGGCTCGCAGCACTGCATGCACCACGCCTGCCGGAACGGGGTCCGGCCGTTCACCAGCACGAACGCGAATCTCATGTGGCACCTCCCAAAGCGAAGCAATAAACGCCGTCCAACGGAGACAGTGCTGGCGGTGGAGCGCAAAGATGGTTTCGGCCGTCCGGGTTGTCCCTGTTTCGCTCCACTTTTTGCGGCGGGACCGGAATGTATTTTCCGTCCTCCCTGCGCCGCGCATGAATCTGGCCGTCGATGTACTTGATGTCGGTCGGATAGCAGTCAGCGCTGTTGCAGCAGCTGAGGCTCGGATTATCCGGCATGTGCCAGGTCGAATAGAATTTTTCGTGCAGCCTCTGGTCCTGGGGCGGATGCTGGCGATGAACGGCGCCGTGTCCGGTCTCCTGCGCCTGGACCGTCGCGGTGGAGCAGAACAGAACGATCGCGCACAAGAGCTTGCATGGGCGGTTCAAGACACGGCTCCCGGATCAGCGCTTCGGAACGATATCAGCTCTCCAATTCAGGCTCGCGCGAACTGAGTCCGAAACAACCACCGGCGGTCGCGTTCGCGGCGTGTGCGGAAGCGATCGACACATTTCTTGGAGCAGAGCGCCGTGCGCCACGAGTAGTAGCGGATCAAACCAAATTTGCCGCCACACATCGCGCAGTCGTTGGCTGAAGAGCACCCTTTCGACTCGGATAGGCCACGCTCAGGAAGTACGGATGCATCACACATTGCGGTCTCCCACTGTTGCTTGCGCTCTTGCCGGTTCGTTCCGTTCGACCTCTCGCAGGTCGCGAATTGCGACGATCGCGGTTGCGTGTCGAGAATTGCAGAGGCTTCGTCCTTGATCGTGCCTGTCGGCAAGACCTCGACCGCAAGCTTCAGAGCGGCTCTCGTGCACTCGCTGCGATTGGCTGGTCGACACTCCCGATTGGTCGTGAGGGTAGTCTGCCCGGCACGAAGCGCTCAATTGTACGGAGGTAAAATGGCCGACATGACTAGGATTACGGGAGCTATACCTAGGTTTGTCCGTATTCGACCGGGGCTCCCGCCCTCGTGATGTTCAACGAGACCGCGCACGATGCTCCCGCTGCACGGGCACGGTGAAAACTCTGCGGAGAAGCGATGTTGCCGCGCCGCGATCGCCAAGGTGGCGAATGGTCAATCCAGAGGCGACCATCACCCCATCCGACTTTGCACGGAATTGCTCCTCTCGCGGCAACGTGCTCTACTCGCGTTCACGCAGGGAGTTCTTGGAGCGTCTGCGATGAAGCCTGGCCGGGCAGCGACGTTCGGGAAGTCAGCCGCGCAATTCCTCGCCGGCTGCGTCAGGCAAACTGTCGCCCTCAAGCCGAACACCGAGCCCGACGGCGGCTTGCTCGAAGCGGTCAAGCAATGGCAGCAAGTCTTCGAGCACAATCCGGTCATGTACTTCATGGTCGATCCGGCCGGAACCGTGATCAACGTGAACACGTTCGGCGCCGCGCAACTGGGCTATACCGCCGCAGAGTTGATCGGCCGATCGGTGCTGGATGTCTTCTTCGCCGAGGATCGCGACTTTGTCCGCGCGTGTGTTGCACTGTGCCTTGAGACCGTCAATCAGTCCCACACCTGGGAGATCCGCAAGGTACGCAAGGACGGCTCGGTGCTATGGGTGCGCGAGAATGCCAAGACCATGCTGCGGGCCGATGGCGGCCCGATCGTGCTGGTCGCCTGCGAGAACATCACCGAGCGCAAGGAAGCGGAGAATGCTCTGCGACAGAGCGAGGCTTATCTCGCCCAGGCGCAGGAATTGAGCCACACCGGCAGTTTCGGCTGGAGGGCCGCAACCGGCGAGATCACATGGTCCAAGGAGACCTATCGCATCTTCCAATGCGACGAAGGGAGCAAGCCGCGGATCCCGGTCATGCTCCAGCGGATCCACCCCGAGGACCGGCTCGCGGTGGAACGGACCACGGGTCGGGCGGCGCGCGAGGGCAAGGACTACGACCACGAATATCGGCTCGTGATGCCCGACGGCTCCATCAAATACGTCCGAGCGGTGGCCCGCGCCACGCGAGATTCCGCCGGTTGCGTGGAGTTCGTCGGATCGGTGACTGACATCACGGCGACCAAGGAGGCGGAGCGAAGGCTGCGCGAGAGCGAGCAGCGCTTTCGCGACTATGCCGAAACCGCGTCCGACTGGTTTTGGGAGACGGGGCCCGACCACCGCGTGACCCTGATATCGGAGCACTCCGATACCGCCCCCGCCCCCGTTGGCATTATCGGGCTCACGCGCTGGGACATTACTCCAGACGCCGATCTCGAACCGGAAAAATGGCGACAACATCGGGCGGCGCTCGACGCCCATGTTCCATTCCGCGACCTGGTGTATCGCAGCAAGGACCGCAACGGGCAGCCGATCTATGTTCGGACCAGCGGCAAGCCGTTCTTCGATGCCGACGGGAATTTTCTCGGCTATCGCGGCGTCTGCACCGACGTGACCGCAGCCATCCGGGCCGATCAGGCCGAAGACGCATTGCGCAGGGCCCAATCCGAACTCGCCCATGTGACGCGCGTCACGACACTGGGCGAGCTGACGGCTTCAATCGCCCATGAAATCAACCAGCCTCTCGCTGCAGTGATCGCAAACGCCGACGCCTGCCTTGCGTGGCTGCAGCGCAGTCCGCCCGATCTCAAGGCGGCGCGCCGCTCCGTGGAGTGGATCACCGAGGACGGCAAGCGTGCCAGCGACGTGATCCGTCACGTGCGGGCGCTCGCCAAACGCAGCGAAATCGAGATGGTCCCGCTCGACGCAAACCTGGTCGTGCGCGAGGCCGTCGCGCTCGTTCAGCGCGAAATGGCCAGCCACGCCGTGTCGGTGCGCCTGGAGCTGTCATCGGCCCTGCCCAAAATCTTTGGCGATCGGATCCAGCTTCAGCAGGTCCTGATCAACCTGATCATGAACGGGATCGAGGCCATGGAAGACGTCCATGACCGCCCGCGCGAGCTGGCGATCCGCTCGGCAGCGGATGGCGAGGGCGCGATGCTGGTGAGCGTCGCCGATCGCGGCGTTGGCATCAGTGAACAGGCGATAGATCGCCTGTTCACGCCATTCTTCACCACGAAGTCCGGCGGCATGGGCATGGGGCTGTCGATCTGCCGCTCCATCATCGAGACCCATGGCGGACGACTTTCCGCCGCTCCGAACCAGTCGGGCGGCGCGACGTTTCAGATCACCCTGCCCCTCCATCGAGAGGAAGCATCGTGACCGAGCGCATGGAGCCTTCGCCACCGCAGGAGAACGCCGATCAGCCGATCGTCTTCGTCGTCGACGATGACGCCTCCATGCGCCGTGCGCTCACCAACCTCTTCGAGTCGGTCGGTCTCAAGGTGGAAGCGTTCGGCTCGGCGCCGCAGCTCCTCCAGGCCAAGCCGCCGCAAGTACCCAGTTGCCTGGTGCTCGACATCCGCCTGCCCGGAGCCAGCGGCCTTGACCTGCAGTCCGATCTTGCCAAGGCGAATATCCACACGCCTATTATCTTCATTACCGGTCATGCCGATATTCCCATGACCGTTCGGGCGATGAAAGGCGGCGCGATCGATTTCCTGACCAAGCCGGTCCGCGACCAGGACATCCTGGACGCAGTCCAGGCCGCGATCGAGCGGGATCGCAAGCGCCGCGATCTCAACAAGACGGTCTCGGACGTCAGATCACGCTTCGAGTCACTCAGCTCGCGGGAGCGCGACGTTTTGGCGCTGGTGACGTCCGGCCTGATGAACAAGCAGGTGGCCGCCGAACTCGGATTGGCGGAAATCACCGTCAAGATCTATCGCGGCCATATCATGCGCAAAATGGGCGCGAAGTCCCTGGCCGACCTCGTGAGAATGAGTGAGGCGCTGGGGATTCGACCCAGCGGGTCCGACGTACAAACCTAAGTATGAGTTTGCAACGACGAGTGGCAGGTCCACCCTGCGTGTTCAGGTTGGGCCGTCGCGACGGCAAGCGCAATCCCCGGGCGAGGAGCGGACGTCTTGTCAGCGGCTTCGGTCATTTCGGTGCTCGATGATGACCCTTACGTGCGGGCGGCGATCAACAACCTTCTGGAATCGCGCGGGTATGTCGTGCGCACATTCGCCTCCGCCGAAGAATTTCTGAGCTCGAGCGATTCCAGCCGTACCTCGTGCGTCGTCGCCGACGTGCAGATGCCGTTCAAGACCGGAATCGATCTGTTGGCGCAGATGCGCGCGCAGGGTTCGGCGACGCCCTTCATCTTGATCACAGCTTTCCCGGATGAGAGCCTGCGCATACGTGCGCTCAGGGCCGGAGCAACCTGCTTTCTCGGCAAGCCGTTCGCCGCCGCGGACCTGATGCAATGCCTGGAGCGGGCGCTGGCAACAGGCGACAAAATCATGGAGTGATTGTCCGGCGGTCACCGAAGGCGATGCAGAGCAGGAACGGCTGCCTCGCCGCTCCACCCCCTGCCTATGCGGGCCGATTGGTCACCGACAAGATCGTCGCGGTCATATTGCTCGTTTCCACGAACACGCGTGGCCGAATGTCGGATCGGCGTCGTTTATCCGGTCATCTTCGCCCATGACGCCCGCTCGGAGTCGACCATAAAATCGCGCGTGATCGGCACCGCATCGCGTTTGGTCGACAGCAGCATTTGAAACACCATGTGAGAGCCATGAAGGAATTCGAGTTCGACGGCGGCAAGATAGAATTCCCACATCCGGCAGAACCGTTCGTCATACATCGCAGCAGCCCGGGCTCTATTTTTGGCGAAGCGCTCCCGCCAGTGCTTCACTGTGTAGCGATAATGCAACCGCAGCACTTCCATGTCGTCGCACCACAGACCGCAGCGCTCCGTGGCCGCGAAGGTCTCGGATAGCGCCGGAACATAGGCACCAGGAAAGATGTATTTGCGGATGAAGGGGCCGGTGGTGCCGGGCTGCGACATCCGGCCGATGCAATGGATGAAGGCATAGCCGTCAGGCGTGAGAAGCTCGCGGATCTTGAGGAAATACTCGTCAAAATGTCCAGTGCCGACATGCTCCATCATGCCGACCGAAACAACCCGGTCAAACTGGCCGGTGAGTTGGCGGTAATCCAACTCGCGAAAGACGACGCGATCGGAAACGCCAGCGGCCTCGGCATGAATGCGTGCTGCCTTGATCTGCTCGGGCGAAACATTGACCGCGGTGACTTGGGCACCGGTCTCGCGCGCCAGATGAATGGCGAAGCCGCCCCAACCTGAGCCGATCTCGGCGACAGTCATGCCGGGCCTTAATTGTAGCTTGCTGGTGGCATGGATAAGCTTGTTGCACTGCGCCTGTTCCAGCGTTTCACGCTCGGGGGCGCGAAAATATGCGCAGGAGTACTGCATCTGATCGTCAAGGAACAGACGGTAAAGTTCGGTCGAGATGTCGTAGTGGTGGCGGGCATGAGCGGCGGCGAGCCCGATCGGATTGGCCTGATGCCAGCGGCGCATGCCACGCCACAACCGCCGCATCAGCTTTTGTGAGCCATAGGAGTAAAGCCCGGCGCGGTTGACCGAGAACAGCAGCAGAAAATCATGGATCGCGGCACCGTTTTCCAGGGTCAGTCTGCCGTCCATGTAGGCCTCGGCAGCATATAACTCCGGATTGATGAATAGCTTGGTATAGAGCCTGCGATCGTGGAGGTGAATGGCGACGTCGGGCCCGGGCAGGAGTTCGCCGAAGACATGGACCCTCCCCTCGGCGTCGCGCACGCGTAGGGTGCCCAGACGGATGAAGCGTCGGAGCAGATTGGACAATAAACGCACCTGGCAGCCCTCCATGCTCGCCGCGAGTGTTGTAAGAAGGAGGTTCCACGGCGCCCGTCTCGGGTTTTCAACGGGCGTTGGGTTACGTCTAAAGACGTCCTATCCCTCTCTCTTGGTCAGCTTCTTGAGCGTGGCAATTTGTCGGAAGAAGTCTTTCATCGGCTGAGCAGGGCTTCCAAGAATTTTAGCACCCGGAGCCACATCCGAAATGACGCCCGCTTGCGCTCCGATCTCCGCACCTTGACCGATCCGAAGATGCCCGGCCATGCCCGCTTGCCCCCCGACGCGCACGAAATCATCAAGCACAGTCGAACCCGAAATGCCGACTTGGGCGACAATCACACAACACCGGCCGAGGATCACGTTGTGGCCAATCTGCACCAAGTTATCGAGACGGGAGCCCGCGCCGATCACCGTATCTCGAGATGATCCTCGATCAATTGTCGTATTGGCCCCAACTTCAACATCGTCTTCTAGAATTGCCCTGCCAAGCTGCGGAACCGATACAAATCCATCCGTTGTGGAGGCGAATCCGAACCCCTCCTGACCGACTCGCGCGCCGGGATAGACGCAGACTCGTGCTCCTAGAATCGCATGGCTCAAGCTCACATGTGCGCCGATCCGACAGTCACGCCCCACGATCACGCCGCTTCCGATCAGCGCGCAGGGGCCGATCCGGGAGTTGGGTCCTATCTCTGCTCCGGCTTCGATGACAGACAGCGGTCCAATCTCCGCCGACGGATCGACGATAGCTCCCTCTGCGACTATGGCGGATGGGTGGATACCGGGAGAAGCCGGCGGAACGGGATAGAACAGTGCAGCGACACGCGCCCAAGCAGCGTACGGGTCTGTCGTTACGATCGCCACCGTCCTGACCGGCACTCGCCCTGCCATATCGGGATGCACAATTACGGCACCGGCCAATGTCCGACCGAGTGCCGATGCATAACGCCGATTGTCTAGAAAGCTTACTTCGTTGGGGCCAGCTGTCTGCAGGGGGGCCACGCCTTCGAAGATCAGATCGCGTTCGTCAGCAATTCCGCCTGCGACTCCCGCAACAACAGCAAGGGGATACGGCCCACTCCGGCGAAAGAATCTTGCGTTGCCCGCGGTTGCTTCGACCATATCCCATTCCTTGTCAGGGCTTCCTCGGGACATCTTCTGTTGTTTTTGGAACAGCGAGTCGCTCCGACCATTATTGACTTAGATCAAGCATAGGTAGGACCGCCAGGCGGCCCATCCTCGTCTATCCTCCTGCAGGCCGGGCGCTTATCGCCGAGTCGCCAGCACAGAGACCATCGAGCGTTGGGTGTCCATGGGCGTAAATCGAAGTCCCGCAGCGGGGGCGCCGAACGTCAACGACCATATGCGCCGGATCTAGTATCCTTCCCCCCAGCGATACTGCCAGGCCACGCCGACGGCGCTGAACTGGCTGCCGGTGCGGGTCGTGACTCCGGTGCTGGCCGAAAGCTTCAGCGAATTGTACCGGTCAATGGGCAGAGCGAGGGTAGCCCCGACCCGCGAATTTGCCTGCTCGTTGTCGCTCTTCACACCATTCAGGGCGGTGCGGCCGCCTGCAAAGTACAGCCCGTCCAGCGCCATCCATATGCCGGATTGAAAGTTATAGAGGATATGTCCTTGCACGGCATAGATCGGTGCCTGTGAGAAGGTATTGCCAACGAAGAAATCCCTATTGTCGGTGAAGAATGTCACGCTGGGCGCAATCTCGAAGGTCCATGGACCCCACGCCTTGGAGAGTCCCAGTTCTGGTTTGAATGACCAGCGATTGCTGCCGAGGTTGAGAAGCTTACTGTCGTCGTACTGCCCCACCGGCGCGAAAACCTGAAGGCTCACCCCGACGATCAGATCCTGCTTGTAGCTCGCGAACTCCTTCACCGAGAGCGCCGGCGCTCCAAGCAAATTGACCGAGACGCGAAATCGTGGATCGCCCAGCCCCGATATCTCACGCTCGCGAGGCTGGCCATCCACGAAACCTTGCGCCGAGAACGACGACGCTGGCACGGTGACATCGAATTTGGCCGACTTGCCCGCGAAATCAAACGACCTTTGATAGGCGAGAAGCCCGGTACTGGAACCGAAATTTGCGTCCGCGACCGCAAGGTTCGGGTCGAACGCCAGCTTACCCTGGGAATAGACGTAGCCCGCGACGAGGAAATTCATTCCGACAGGTGCGTTCGAGTACAGCCGTGGTTCCGCCTCCTGGGCGTTCGCATCTGCGCCCACCAGCACGCACGCGGAAACTCCAAGCGCGAAGTAGCCGGGCAACCGCCTCGGGATGATTGACTTTGGCGGAGTACGGAGCCTCTCACTCGTCATGGGTGCGCCACCGTCTATTGTTCACCGACCAGGCCATGCACCCAGAGCGGGGTGCTGCGAGATTGCAGGTAACAATGTCAACTCGTCTTACCCATACAACGGGTTTCATCTCGTCGGAAGGATATCACCTGCAAAGAGACGTGGGTGGCTACTCATCTCGCTGGTCGGCCAGCCAATCAAGAATGCAGTGTGCGGGATAAGCTGCCGCGGCAGATGCGGGTTGATGGTGCCCGCAAATACAGCCAGGCCCTCGTCCAGCTTGGCACGCGCACGTTCTGGTTTCGCGGGGGCTTCGCCTTCTCGGCAACCCGCCTCGTTCATGCACCGCGAAAGTGACATACCAAGTAGGCGGCATCTTCCACCCGGCCCGTCGCCCGAGAATGCTCGGCGTCAGCTTTCCTGTCTGGGAAGCTTCGGCTCGGCCGCCGCTCGGACATTGATCTAACTCAAAGGTTGAATGGCCAGCGGTGGCAGCGTGTTGGGGGCACTGTCTCCACAGCAGCGTCCGACCATCCACCAGCGGTGTGTCGCCGCCGCCGTACGGCTCAATGCCAGATGGCGCGCTGTCGGTAGGGAGGGAAAATGAGACGTGCCATGCTAGCGATTCTGATGTTTGGAATGTTCGGGGCGCGCGCCGAGGTCGTGGCCGCCCAGTGCTTGTCCCTATACATTTCCGAGATCAACATTGTGTCGGTGGCAGATACGGACGCTGGCAATGTTCAGACTTATGTCGGTTTCGGAAGCACGAAGGAAGAGGCGGAGAAGAACGCCTTGGGCGCCTGCTCGCATACCAGGTTCGACCTGGAGACTTGCTTGGAATCAGATCGCGTCTCGGGCAGCAACTCGAATTCCGCCGATAACTCGCTGCATCTCAAGTACATGAAGGCGGCGAAGCGCATCACCGGTTGCAGCTAGAACGTAAGTTCGTAGCAAGAACGAGGTTCCGCGGAACGCGCTTCCGAAGCTCGACGCACCGATGCTCTACGTCGAGAGGACGCGCCCGGCGCGAGCTTGTCGCCGCGCGGAGCCTGCATTGGCGTATCGCACTTCACGATGATCTGAAAGTCGTTGTGGAGACCTGGCGCTATACTCATGTCGGGGCAGGTCGTCCGTCATGTGCGGGCAAAGAACGTGTCCGACAAGCCAGGAAAGGGCATCTTTGCCGGAACTGGTCCGCTGATCGCGCTGGCGATCGCGGCGGGGATGTTGCTCAACATGGGCGATCCCACCTCGGCGCAGTTCTTCAGTTTCGGCGGATTTCAGCAGCGGCCGCAGCCACAACGCGGCGGCGGCTGGTTCGGCGGCGGCTGGTTTGGTAACGACATGTTCGATCCGTACCAGCAGCGCGCGCCTCGGTGGGAAAGGCGGCAACCCCCACCGCCCGTGCGCGAGGATTTCTCCAGGGCGCCGGCGCCGGCGAAGCGCGACACCATCCCGGAGCGCAATGTGCTGGTGCTCGGCGACGCCATGGCCGACTGGCTCGCCTATGGACTTGAGGACGCCTACTCCGAGCAGCCCGAGATGGGGGTGATCCGCAAGCACAAGACAATCTCTGGCCTTATCAGATATCAGCCCAAGGGGGAGCCGGCTGACTGGGTCGCGGCCGCCAAGGGCATTGTTGCGACCGCGAAGGTCGACGCGATCGTCGTCATGCTCGGCATCAGCGACCGCGTCCCTATCCGCGAGCCTGTGATCGAAAACAAGGACGACAAGAAGGGCGAGAAGAAAGGCGACGAGAAGCACGCGCTCCCAAAGCCCGACGCCAAACACGGCAAGGCTGGCGCGGCCAAGGCAGACGACAAGGCAGACGACAAGTCCGTCGCTGGCGAATTGTCGCCCGATGACGCAGACGCGCCTGCGGCGCCCGAGAAGACCGCGCGTTCGGCGAACGGCCTCCATGAATTCCATGACCAACGTTGGATCGAGCTCTACACCAAGAAAATCGAGGAGTTGAGCAGCGTCCTGAAGAGCAAGGGCGTACCGGTGTTGTGGGTCGGGCTGCCCGCGATCCGTGGCCAAAAAGGCACCGCGGACATGCTGTTCCTGGATGCGCTGTACCGGCAAGGTGCCGCTAAGGCCGGCCTCACCTATGTCGACGTCTGGGACGGCTTTGTCGACGAGGCGGGCTTCTTCCTGCAGAAAGGTCCAGACTTTGAAGGCCAGATCCGCCAGCTACGCACCGCTGACGGCGTCTATTTCACCAAGGCCGGCGCGCGCAAGCTCGCGCATTATGTCGAGCGCGAGATTACGCTGCTCTTGGCCCCGCCGTCGGCGCCGATCGCGCTACCGAGCGAGCCGGCGACGCCGGACGCGAATGCCGTGCCCGGCCAAGCGGGGCCGCGGCCGCTGGCGGGTCCGATCGTGCCGCTGGCGGCGCCGTCGTTCGACACAGATCAATTGCTCGGCGGTCCGGGAACGCGGCCTGCGGCGGTCGACGCGCTCGCCGCGCGCATTCTCGTGAAGGGCGAAGCCCTCAATCCTCCGCCCGGCCGCGCTGACGATTTTACCTGGCCGCGCCGCGAGGTCGGACGCGACCAGGTCGATGGTGAGACGCCAGTGGCATCGGCATCGCCCAATGGCTCGCGCGACGCTTACGCCCAAGCGGCAGCGCCGGCCTCGCTAAAGTTGAAAAAGCATCGGCCTCGCTTCAATCGACCTTGATGTTCGCGGCCTTGATGATCGGCCACCATTTGGCGATCTCGGCCTTCTGGCGGCTGCCGAGCGCTTCGGGCGTGAGCTGGTCCTGCGGCGTCATCTCCAGGCCCTGGCTTTCGAGCTGCTTCTTCACGGCGGGATCGTTCAGCGCCTCCACGGCCGCGGCGTTGAGCTTGGTGACGATCTCCTTCGGCGTGCCCTTCGGCACCCATAGGCCCGACCACAGCGTCATGTTGAAGCCCTTCAGGCCCGCCTCCTCCGCGGTCGGAATCTCCGGCGCCGAGGCGAGGCGCTTGTCGTCGGTGATGGCGTAAGCGCGGATCGTGCCGGCGCGGACCTGGTTGATGGAGTTGGAGGTCTGGTCGACGATGACGTCGATCTGACCGGCGATGAGATCGTTCAGCGCCGGCGCGGTGCCGCGATACGGCACGTATTGCAGCTTGATGCCGGAGACGCTCTCGAAATAAACGCCGGCGATGTGGCTGCCTGAGCCCGCACCGGCGGTCCCGGCGGTCGGCGGCGACGGCCGCGACTTCAGCCATTCGATCAGCTCTTTCAGCGAGGTCGCGGGCACCGCGTTCTTGCTGACGACGATCATCGGATTGCTCGGCAGCAGCACCACCGGCTCGAGGTCGGCGACGAGATCGTATTTGAGCTTGTAGACGGCGCCGTTGGCGACGTGGGTGCCGAGATGGCCGAAGGAGATGGTGTATCCATCCGGCGCCGATTGCACGGCGCGGCCGACACCGATCGAGCCGCCGGCGCCGGTGACGTTCTCGATCACCAGGGGCTGGCCGAGCGTGACGCGCATCCGCTCGGCGAGCACGCGCGCCATCGCATCCGACGGGCCGCCGGCCGCGAACGGCACGATGATGGTGACGGGGTGCGAGGGATAGTCCTCGGCGCGCGCGGCGCCGGTGACAGCGAGAATACCGATCAGCCCGGCCCAGATGGCCTTCTTCATTGTCTTCTCCCCAACGATGTCGTTTTTGTTTTTGTCTCTTCTCGCGTACGGGAAGAGGGCTCGTTCGTGAAGAGACGAAATGACGCGCTAGAACTGCGAAAAATCGATCGGCTTGTGGCGATCCAGCGTGCGGGTGACCGGCGGCAGCGGATATTTCAGGCCGGTGGCGCAGTTGAACAGCATCACGCGGTCGGTCTTGCTGACGCGGCCGTCGGCGAGGCTGTCCTTGTAGGCGGCGTAGGTCGCGGCGCCCTCAGGGCAGAGCAGCAGCCCCTCCTCGCGCGCGACCTCGTTCAGCGCCGCCGAGATCTTGTCGTCGTCGACCGCGATCGCAAAACCCTTGCTCTCGCGCACGGCGCGCAGGATCAGGAAGTCGCCGATCGCCTGCGGCACGCGGATGCCCGAGGCGATGGTGTGGGCGTCCTCCCAGCGCGTCGCATGCTCGGTGCCAGCGTCGTAGGCCCGCACCATCGGCGCACAGCCCGCGGCCTGCACCGCGACCATGCGCGGGCGCTTGCTTCCGATGAAGCCGATCTTCTCGAGCTCGTCGAACGCCTTCCACATGCCGATCAGGCCGGTGCCGCCGCCGGTTGGATAGAAGATCACGTCGGGCACGTCCCAGCCGAGCTGCTCGGCGAGTTCGAGGCCCATCGTCTTCTTGCCTTCGATCCGGTACGGCTCCTTCAGCGTCGAGGTGTCGAACCAGCCGACTTTTGCTTTCCCCTCGCCGACGATCTTGCCGCAATCGTCGATATAGCCGTTGACGCGGTAGACGGTGGCGCCCTGCAGCTCGATCTCGCTGACATTCACCTCGGGCGTGTCGGCCGGGCAGAAGATCGTGGTCTTGATGCCGCAGGACGTGGCATAGGCCGCGAGCGCCGCACCGGCATTGCCGTTGGTCGGCATCGCCATGTGCTTGATGCCGAGCGCCTTGCCCATCGACACCGCCATCACGAGGCCGCGCGCCTTGAACGAGCCGGTCGGCAGCCGTCCCTCGTCCTTCACGATGATCTCGCCGCCGCCGAGCTTCTTGCCGAGCTTGGGCAGCCGGATCAGCGGCGTCGTGACTTCACCGAGCGAGACGATGTCCTTGCATTTGCGCACTGGCAACAGCTCGCGGTAGCGCCACATGTCGCCGGGCCGCTGGCTAAGCGCATCCTTGGTCAGCGCCTTCTTCACGCCGGCGAGGTCGTAACGGACCAGCAGCGGCTTGCCGGCCTTGGAGAGGTTGTGGACCTGGTCGGCGGCATAATGATCGCCCTCCATCGCGCATTCGAGATGGGTGACGAAGGTCGGGCGCTCGATGGTCAGGTTGTCGTTGTCGTGCATGGGTTCATTCCCTCTTGTTGTTGTGGTTTCTGCTTCAAACCGCGGTTCGCCTCGTCATTGCGAGGAGCGAAGCGACGAAGCAACTGTTTCCGCGGATAAATTCTGGATTGCTTCGCTTCGCTCGCAATGACGGCGGCGGTCAGATGTTCAAGACGCGTCCATACGCATCCAGCACGGCTTCCTTCATCATTTCCGACAGGGTCGGATGCGGGAACACGGTGTGCATCAGTTCCTCTTCCGTCGTCTCCAGGTTCATGGCGACGACATAGCCCTGGATCAGCTCGGTCACCTCAGCGCCGACCATGTGGGCGCCGAGCAGCTGGCCGGTCTTCTTGTCGAAGATGACCTTGACCAGGCCCTGGTCCTCGCCGAGCGCGATCGCCTTGCCGTTGCCGACGAAGGGGAAGCGGCCGACGCGGATCTCGCGGCCGTTCTCCTTGGCCTTGGCTTCGGTGAGACCCACTGAAGCAACCTGCGGATGGCAATAGGTGCAGCCCGGGATCATGTTCTTGTCCATGGGATGCGGATGCAGGCCTTTGATCGCCTCGATGCAGATCACGCCCTCATGCTCGGCCTTGTGCGCGAGCATCGGGGGTCCCGCGACGTCGCCGATCGCGTAGATGCCGGGAACGTTGGTCTTGCCGTAGCCGTCGATCACGATGCAGCCGCGGTCGGTCTTCACGCCGAGCTTTTCGAGGCCGAGATTCTCGATATTGCCGACGACGCCGACCGCCGAGATCACACGCTCGAACTCGGTGGTGACGGGCTTGCCCTTGCCGTCGTCGATGGTGGCGACGACGCTGTCGGCCTTCTTCTCGAGCTTCGTCACCTTGGTCGAGGACATGATCTTGATGCCCTGCTTCTCCAGGCGCTTGCGGGCAAGGCCCGCGATCTCGGCGTCCTCGACGGGCAGGATCTGCGGCAGCACCTCGACGACGGTGACGTCGGAGCCCATGGTGTGGAAGAACGAGGCGAATTCGATGCCGATCGCGCCGGAGCCGACCACCAGCAGCGACTTCGGCATCCGCTCCGGGACCATCGCTTCGAAATAAGTCCAGATCAGCTTCTTGTCGGGCTCGAGGCCGGGCAGCACGCGCGGCCGCGCGCCGGTCGCCACGATGATGTGTTTGGCCTGATAAGCCCCCTCGCCCAGCGCGCCCTTCGGCGCCTCGACGTCGGACTTCTTCACGGTGATCTTGCCGGGGGCGTCGATCGAGGCGGCGCCCCAGATCACGCTCACCTTGTTCTTCTTCATCAGGAAGCCGACGCCGTCGTTCAGCCGCTTGGAGACGCCGCGCGAGCGCTGCACCACGGCCTTCGGATCGAACGAGACGTTGTCGGCCGACAGGCCGTAATCCTTGGCGTGCTGCATGTAGTGATAGATCTCGGCCGAGCGCAGCAACGCTTTCGTCGGGATGCAGCCCCAGTTCAGGCAGATGCCGCCGAGATAGGATTTCTCGACGATCGCGGTCTTGAAGCCTAGCTGGGCGGCGCGGATCGCGGTGACATAGCCGCCGGGACCGGAGCCGATGATGATGACGTCGAAGGATGTATCGGCCATGGCGGCTCCCGTTCAACTCAAGCGGTCGTTGCGCCGCGGGCGCGGCGATTGAGGATATAAGTTCTGATCAGCCATTCCGCGAGAATGACCGCTGCCATGACGGCGAAGATGATGAGCGCGATCGGCGCCCAGATGTTGCGCGACAGCGCCTCACCGGCAAAGAAGGCGGAATAGACGATGTCGCGGCCGAGCGGACTGAGCGTGAGGATCAGCGAAACCAGCATCGAGATCCAGGGCCAGCGCGTCGTCATGCGCCATCTCAGACCATCATCATGACGGGATTTTCGATGAGCTGCTTGAACGCACCGATCAGCTCGGCGCCGAGCGCGCCGTCGATGGCGCGGTGATCGCAGGACAGGGTCACGCTCATCATGTGCGCGATCTCGATCTTGCCGCCGCGCACGACGGGCCTCTCCTCGCTGGTGCCGACCGCAAGGATGGTCGCATGCGGCGGGTTGATCACGGCGGTGAAGTGGCTGATGCCGTACATGCCCAGGTTGGACACGGCAGTGGTGCCGCCCTGATACTCTTCCGGCTTCAGCTTGCGCGAACGGGCGCGCGCGGCAAAATCCTTCATCTCGTTGGAGATGGTCGAGAGCGTCTTGGTCTCGGCCTTGCGGATGATCGGCGTGATCAGGCCGCCCGGCATCGCCACCGCGACGCCGACGTCGGAATGGTGGTGCTTCACCATGCCGGACTCGGTCCAGCTGACGTTGCAGTTCGGGATCTTCTGCAGCGCCACCGCCATCGCCTTGATGACGAAGTCGTTGACCGAGATCTTGTAGAGCGGCTTCTTCTCCTTGTCCTTCGGCGCGGCGGCGTTGATCTCCTCGCGCGCGGCGAGCAGCTTGCCGATGTCGCAGTCGATGGTCAGGTAGAAGTGCGGGACGTTCTGGATCGACGCGGTCAGGCGCTGCGCGATGGTGCGGCGCATGCCGTCATGCGGGACGATGTCGTAGGAGCCGGGCTCGAACAGCGACAGGATCTGCTTGTCCGACATGGTCGGCGCGATCGAGGGCGCGCCTGACGGCGCAGCAGCAGGCGCCTTGAGGCCCTTGCCGGACTTGGCCTGCTCGACGTCGCGCGCGACCACGCGGCCGTGCGGGCCGGTGCCGGTGACCATGCCGACGTCGATGCCGGCTTCCTTGGCGATGCGGCGCGCCAGCGGCGAGGAGAATACGCGGCCGGCATGGCCGTTGCTCTGCGCGGCCGGGGCTGCGGCCTGCGGCGCAGGCGCTGCGGCGGGAGGCGCAGCCTTGGGAGTAGCCGGCGCCGGAGCAGCAGCGGGAGCTTCAGCAGCCTTCGGCGGCGCAGCCGAAGCGCTGGGCTTGGCACTGCCTGCGGCTTTCACGTCCTCGCCTTCGCCGGCGAGCACCGCGATCACGTCATTGACCGGGACGTCCTGCGTGCCCTCGGGCACCAGGATCTTGGCGATCGTGCCCTCGTCGATGGCCTCGACCTCCATGGTGGCCTTGTCGGTCTCGATCTCGGCGATCACGTCGCCGGATTTGACCTTGTCGCCTTCCTTCTTCAGCCACTTGGCGAGGTTGCCCTTCTCCATCGTCGGCGAGAGAGCGGGCATCAGGATGTTGATGGGCATGCTGACCTCAAGAAGAACTTTGCAAGAATTCGTCTCCGACAGCGAAGACGAACAGACCAGGTTTAGTTGCCGATGTCGCCCTGCCACAGGCGCTCATTGGCAGGGATGGAACGCCAATTCTTCATCATGGCGATGGAGCGGTCGTCGGCAAGATCGATCCACGGGATGCCGAACTTGTCGAGGATGTCCTTGGATCCCTCGAAGGTGACGGATTCCCCGATCACCACCAGCTTCACCTTGAACAGACCGAGCGCGCCCGCGCACATCGAGCATGGCGATAACGTCGTGTACATGACGGTGTCGTGGAACGAGATCGCGCCGGCTTCGCGCAGGCAGCTCATCTCGCCATGCAGGATCGGATTGTTCTCTTGCACGCGGTTGTTGTGGCCGCGGGCGACGATCTTGTTGTCGCGCGTCAGCACGGCGCCGATCGGCAGGCCGCCCTGTGCGATCGAGGCCTCCGCTTCGCGGATCGCCTCGAGCATGAAATCGAAGTGATAGGATTCGATCGCCACAGTCAGTGCCCCTTCCCGCGCGGCGTCGTGGTGCCGGTATCGGTCGGACGCTCGATCTCGGCCTGGAACATCTCGAGGATCCGGTTCAGCGCGTCCTCCTCGGTATACTCGCTCTCGCGCGCATAGGCGCGCGCGGCGTGACGGGCGAGATCGACCAGCAGCAAGCCCCACATATCGGGCTCCTCGAAGGCCCGCTGGAACGCCATCGACAGCCCGCCGTCCAGCACGAACACGCGCAGGATCTCGACCGCGTCTTCGCGGGTCATGACGTCGGGCGGTAGTGGCTGCTCCTTGGGGCCCGCCATGATCTACCTGTAGCAGACGGCTTTGGCGGCCTCGACCACTTCAGCCGCCGAGGGCAGCGCGAGCTTCTCCAGGTTGGCCGCATAAGGCATCGGCACGTCCTTGCCGGAGACGCGCGCGACCGGCGCATCCAGATAGTCGAAGGCGTTCTCCATGATGCGCGCGGCGATCTCGGCGCCGACGCCGCTCTGGGCCCAGCCCTCTTCCACCGTGACGGCACGGCCGGTCTTCTTGACCGAGTTGACGATGGTCTCGGTGTCCATCGGACGCAGCGTCCGCAGGTCGATCACCTCGGCCTCGATACCCTCCTTGGCCAGCTCATCGGCGGCCTTGAGGGCATAGGTCATGCCGTTCGACCAGGAGATCAGGGTGACGTGGCTGCCGGAGCGCACGATGCGCGCCTTGCCGATCGGAATCACGAAATCGTCGAGCTTGGGCACCTCGCCGGTGTGACCGTAGAGCACCTCGTTCTCGAGGAAGATCACCGGATTGGGATCGCGGATCGCAGCCTTGAGCAGGCCCTTGTAATCGGCGGCCGAGAACGGCGCGACGACCTTGAGGCCCGGGATGTTCGAGTACCAGGCCGAGTAGTCCTGGCTGTGCTGGGCGGCAACGCGCGCAGCGGCACCGTTGGGCCCGCGGAACACGATCGAGCAGCCCATCTGGCCGCCGGACATGTAGAGCGTCTTGGCCGCGGAGTTGATGATCTGGTCGATCGCCTGCATGGCGAAGTTGAAGGTCATGAACTCGACGATCGGCTTCAGGCCCGTCATGGCAGCGCCGACGCCGACGCCGGCAAAGCCGTGCTCGGTGATCGGAGTGTCGATGACGCGCTTGGCGCCGAACTCCTGCAGCAGGCCCTGCGTGACCTTGTAGGCGCCCTGATATTCGGCGACCTCTTCGCCCATCACGAAGACGTCGGCGTCGCGGCGCATCTCTTCGGCCATCGCGTCGCGCAAGGCTTCGCGGATGGTCTGGGTGATCATCTCGGTGCCTACAGGCACTTCCGGATCGGGCTCGGCGACCGCCTGCGGTGCGGGCGCAGCCTTCGGCGCGGGCGCTTCGGCCTTTGCAGCGGCGGGCGCGGCAGCCTCAGCAGCCGGCTTCGCCGGCGCGGGCGCCTTGGCCAGATCCGCGGCGCTCTCGCCGTCGGCGAGAATGGTCGCGATCGGCGTGTTCACCGCAACGTCGGCGGTGCCCTCGGGGATCAGGATCTTGCCGAGCGTCCCCTCATCGGTCGCCTCGACCTCCATCGTCGCCTTGTCGGTCTCGATCTCGGCGATGACGTCGCCAGACTTGATCTGCTCGCCCTCTTTCTTCAGCCACTTGGCGAGGTTGCCCTTTTCCATCGTGGGCGACAGCGCGGGCATCAGCACTTGAATTGGCATATCGACTCCAAAAGAAAGCTTGCGCGCGTTCAGCGGTAAACGTCGGTCCAGAGCTCGGCGGCTTCCGGCTCGGGATCATGCTGGGCAAAGTCGGCAGACGCGTTGACGATGTCGCGCACCTCGGCGTCGATCGCCTTGAGATCGGCCTCGCTGACCTTGGCCGCCAGCAGGCGATTGCGCACCTGCTCGATCGGGTCCTGGTCGTGGCGAACCTTCTCGACCTCCTCGCGCGTGCGATATTTTGCCGGGTCGGACATCGAGTGGCCGCGATAGCGGTAGGTCTGCATTTCCAGGATGAAGGGGCCCTTGCCGGCGCGGCACCAGGCCGCCGCCTCCTCGCCCGCCGCCTTGACGGCGCGGACGTCCATGCCGTCGACCTGCTTGCCGGGAATGTTGAAGGACACGCCGCGTTTGGAGAAATCCTGCTGCGCCGAAGCGCGCGAGACGGCGGTGCCCATGGCGTAGCGGTTGTTCTCGATGACGTAGATCACCGGCAGTTTCCAGAGCTCCGCCATATTGAAGCTCTCATAGACCTGGCCCTGGTTGGCCGCGCCGTCGCCGAAATAGGTGACGCTGACATTGTCGTTACCACGATAGTGGTTGGCGAAGGCCAGACCCGTGCCGAGCGAGACCTGCGCACCGACGATGCCGTGGCCGCCGTAGAAGTGCTTCTCCTTGCTGAACATGTGCATGGAGCCGCCCTTGCCCTTGGAATAGCCGCCGCGGCGGCCCGTGAGCTCGGCCATGACGCCGTTGGCGTCCATGCCGGTGGCCAGCATATGGCCGTGATCGCGATAGCCGGTGATGATCTGATCGCCCTCCTTGAGGGCCATCTGCATGCCGACCACCACCGCTTCCTGGCCGATATAGAGATGGCAGAAGCCGCCGATCGCACCCATGCCGTAGAGCTGGCCGGCCTTTTCCTCGAACCGCCGGATCAGGAGCATCTCGCGGAGCGCCTTGAGCTCCTGCTCCTTGGTGAATTCCGGGGGCGAGCCGCCGTCGGTCTTGTCCTGTACAGCGCCTGCGGCGGCTTTCTTGGGTGCGGCCATGGGAATTCCGGGTCAGAGAAAACTTCAGCCCTCTCTAACCCAAGTCAAACGCCCTTGGAAAGCACCGCGGCGACATGGCACGACTTTCATTATGCCGCACTGCAACGTGATGGAAACTTTGCAAAACCTTTAGGCTTGATCAGGCAACTTTAGCTCACCCGCCAGCGATGGTGGCGCGCGCCGCCACCGCAACGAAATTCGGACACGGATATCGAGGGTCCAAAGACCCTGCGTGTCCGAATCGCCGTGCTGCCTACCAGCCCAGCTCGCGCAAATAAGCTGCGCGAGCGGCAACGCCGGTATGCGTGAAATCGCTGAAGACGCCGTCGACGCCAAGTCGGAAAAATTTGAGATATTCAAGGCTGGGGTCGCCGCGATAGTCGGCAGCGAGATATTTCATCTCGTTCCGGAACGTGAAGACGTGGACGAACAGGCCGAGCTTGTGCGCGTCGGTGACGAGGCTGGTCGCGTCCTGCGTCGAGGCCTCCGGCGTCGACCCCTTGTAGGGCGTGCCGTCGGCATTGCTGTCCTTCCACGGCGCGATCTTGAGCGGAACGATATAGGCCTTCCACGGACCGATGCCGTCGGCATAGGTCTTGATCTCGGCAAGCCCCTCCGGCGTCAGCATCGCATCGTAGAGGCGCGCATCGCCTGCAACCGTCCAATCGAACGGACGCGAGCTCGTGATGTTATTGAGCAGAACCTTGCCGGTTTTGAAGTCGATGCCGTTGCCGTCGATCAGCTGGACCTGCCGTGTCTGTAGGCCATGGCTGCGCATATATTTCAGGCTGCCGGGCTCGAAGCTCTGGACCAGGATGGGCGCGTCCTTGGTGTTGAGGCCGTTGTCGCCAATGATCTTGATGAGGGCATCTTCGAGCGGGCGGCTGCCGGGCGCGCCACAGCCATTGGCGATTGCCTGGGCATTGTTCCAGGTCGGGTTCTTGGTCTCGGGGTAGACGAGGATCGAACGCCCGGTCTCCTTGCTCCTGGCCTTGGCGATGTCGATGACGTCCTGGAAGCTGATGATCGGCAGCTTGCCGTTGAACACCTTCGGCCGTTCGTTGGCGGCGTCATAGGTGGTGCCGCCGATCAGGGTCTTCAGCTCGGCCATGGTGAAATCGGAGATCGACCAGTCGTTGGTGTGGTCCTCGCCGTCCACGATCAATGACTTCAGCACCGATTTCGGATCGGCGGGATCGGTGAGATCCGTCAGGTAATCGGCAGGTGCGCTCGGCGAAGCCGGCGCCTTGACGCGCACGCCGGGCACCGTGCGCTTGCGCGCAGCCACCGACGTATTGGTCTTCGCCACCTCGGCAATATTGGTGTTGTCGCTCAGCCAGGGATTATGGCGCACGACCAGGACGCAATCCTTGGTCAGGTGCAAATCCTCTTCGAGCGCGTCGGTCCCGACGGCAGCAGCAAGGTCATACGAAGCCTCGGTCTCCTCCGGCACCAGTCCCGGCAGGCCGCGATGTCCGAGGACCAGCGGCGCCTTGCCATCGACGGTCAGGAAGGGTTTTGCGCCTGTTGGCGCCGCAGCGGTCTGTGCGAAGGCCATCGACAGCGGGAGCACCGCGGCACCGAGCAGCATCGCTCCAATAGACATTGTCCGCCGCAAATGAATGTTCCGCATCGCCAAGCCTCCGTCTTTGGCTGGCATCGTCTCGAACGCCAGCAGCGCCGAACCCGAATGGGTGCGGCGCTGCCGTCTTGTCCGAAGACTCTGACAGATGGATGACGATGGAGCGGGCGCGCTCATCCGCCCGATCACATCTTCGATCAGAAGAAGCCGAGCTTCTTCGGGCTATAGCTGACCAGCAGGTTCTTGGTCTGCTGATAGTGATCGAGCATCATCTTGTGGGTCTCGCGGCCGACACCCGACTGCTTGTAGCCGCCGAACGCCGCATGTGCGGGATAGGCGTGGTAGCAATTGGTCCAGACCCGGCCGGCCTGGATGGCCCGGCCGAAGCGGTAGCAGCGGTTGGCATCGCGGCTCCAGACGCCGGCCCCGAGGCCGTAGAGCGTGTCGTTGGCGATCGCGAGCGCCTCGTCGTCGGTCTTGAAGGTCGTGACCGAGACGACGGGACCAAAGATCTCCTCCTGGAAAATCCGCATCTTGTTGTGGCCCTCGAACACCGTCGGCTGGACGTAGAAGCCGCCCGAGAGATCGCCGGCGAGCTCGGCGCGTCCGCCGCCCGCGAGCACCTTGGCGCCCTCCTGCTTGCCGATGTCGATATAGGAGAGGATTTTCGCGAGCTGCTCGCTGGACGCCTGCGCGCCGATCATGGTGTCGGCGACGCGCGGATCGCCCTGCTTGATGGCGGCGACGCGCTTGAGCGCCCGCTCCATGAAGCGGTCGTAGATGTCGGCATGGACCAGCGCCCGGCTCGGACAGGTGCAGACCTCGCCCTGGTTCAACGCGAACATGACGAAACCCTCGATCGCCTTGTCGAAGAAATCGTCGTCCTCGGCGGTGACGTCGCTGAAGAAGATGTTCGGCGATTTGCCGCCGAGCTCCAGCGTGACGGGAATGAGGTTCTGGCTGGCATATTGCATGATCAGCCGGCCCGTCGATGTCTCGCCGGTGAAGGCGATCTTGGCGATGCGCGGGCTGGAGGCGAGCGGCTTGCCGGCCTCCAGGCCAAAGCCGTTGACGATGTTGAGCACGCCGGGCGGAAGCAAGTCGCCGATGATCTCGGCCCAGACCATGATCGAGGCCGGGGTCTGTTCGGCCGGCTTGAGCACCACGCAATTGCCGGCGGCCAGCGCCGGGGCAAGCTTCCAGCACGCCATCAGCAGCGGGAAGTTCCAGGGGATGATCTGGCCGACCACGCCGAGCGGCTCGTGGAAATGATAGGCGATGGTGTCGTGGTCGATCTCGCCGATCGAGCCTTCCTGCGCGCGCACCACACCGGCGAAGTAGCGGAAGTGATCGATCGCGAGCGGCAGGTCGGCGGCGCGGGTCTCGCGGATCGGCTTGCCGTTGTCCCAGGTCTCGGCCACCGCGAGGCGCTCGAGGTTCTCCTCCATGCGATCGGCGATCCGGTTCAGGATAGCGGCGCGCTCGGCGACGCTGGTGCGTCCCCACGCGCCCTTGGCGGCATGCGCCGCGTCGAGCGCGGCCTCGACGTCCTGCGCGTCGGAGCGCGCGATCTTGCAGACGATCTGGCCGTTCACCGGCGAGGCGTTGTCGAAGTACTTGCCGGCGATCGGCGCGGTGAACTTGCCGCCGATGAAATTGTCATAGCGTTCGGCGAAGGGGCTTTGCGTGACGCCGAGGAATTCCACCTTGTTCATTGCTCACTCCCGATGTTGATGTTTGCGCGATCCGTCGTGTGTTCACGACTTGCGCCAACGATCTCGCGGGAGATGATTTCTGTCAGCCCTGGCGGGAGCGATGGCCGGGCGGGAGTGTCGCAGTTCTGCGACAGTCGATTGGGCGAGGCAGCAGCCAGATGGGATGTTCGGAGCATCCACATCGTCATTGCGAGCACAGCGAAGCAATCCAGACTGCCCCTGTGGAGAGATTCTGGATTGCTTCGTCGCCAGCGCAAAATTGCTTCGCAATTTTGTCGCGGGCTCCTCGCAATGACGGCTGGGGAGGCTCAGTGTCTGACGTCGAACCGCTTCAGCTTCCGGTGCAGCGTGGCGCGGCTGACGCCGAGCGCTTTTGCGGCGGCCGACACGTTGCCGCCGGCGCGGAGCAGCGCACGCTGCAGCACGGCACGCTGGCCGCCGGCAAGGTGGTCATGCGCGGTGTCGCCGCCGAGCAGGTCGGCCGCGGGCACCGGCTGCAGCGCCCTGCCCGGCGCGATCCCGAGACCCGCCCGCGCGGTGCGGGTCGCGCCGATCACGAGATCGTCCGCATCGACCGCGACGAGGCCGATGGACTGGCCGTCCGGGCCTTGCGTCAGCACGATGCGGGCATGGGCGAAGGCGCGGCGGAACAGGTCGGCCTCGATGCGCTTTGCCGCCTCGCCTGCCGCGAGCGCGATCAGATTGGCAAACGCGTCGGTGCGGTCGGCCCGGCAGGAGGAGACGTCGAGCACGCCGGTAAAGGCCGCCTCATGGTCGTAGATCGGAACCGCGGTGCAGCTCAGCAGCGTGTTGCGGGTGAAGAAGTGCTGGTCGCGGTCGATCGTCAGCGGCCGCTGCTCGACGACGCAGGTGCCGATGCCGTTGGTGCCCTCATGCTCCTCGCTCCAGAGCGCACCGGTCCACAGGCCCCAGGATTGGAACGTCGCATCGTCCGCCGGCGTGCCGCGACGGTCGACCGGAACCCCCTCGCCGTCGGCCAGCAGCACGCAGCAGCCCGCAGCACCGACCGCCTGATAGAGCCGGTCCATGGCGCCTTGCGCGGCTGCCAGCAGCGGCGCGATGCGGTCGCGGGCCGCGCGCAGTTCCACCTCGGTCAGCCGCTGCGGCAGGCCTCGGCCAGAGGGGTCGAGATGGTGCAATCGGGAGGAACGGCGCCACGAGGCCACGAGCGCGGACCGGGCCGCCTGGCCTGATGCAATGGCGGCCTCGACACGGGCCGCGTGATGCTGGGGGGCTTGCCCATTCATCACCGTTTCCTCCGGGTGGCAATCTAGGACGTGCCGGCGCCGCCCGATTGATCTCCGTCAATCCTGGGTGCAGCGCGCCCGACCAGCCATGCCCTCGCAGGCGCCGCGCCGTCAAGGCGGCACAGCGGCGGCGAGCTTGCAACCTTCGGCGTGACGACGAAAGCAGGCAGCCGGTCGCGACGCCGGCTTTCGGTCTCGGTTTCGAAACGCGCGGAAACGCTAGTTCTGGGGAATCATCCGGACGAGATCGCGCGGATTGACATAGTCGAGCTGGAACCGTGCGCGCTCGTCGAGCATGTCGGGATCGATCCGCGCGGAACGCAGCAGCGAGACGCGCTGCTCGCTCCGGGCGCGCTCGCGCTTGAGCTGCGCCAGCTCGCTGGTCAGCGCGATGATCTCCTGGTCGAGTTCCTGGCGGGCGTTGAGGCCGTATTTGCCGGTATAGGCGTTGACTCCGAAATAGCCGACGATGGCGGCCGCCATCGCATAGAGGGCAAGGCCGGTCAGGATCGATTTCAGGCGCGCGCGGGAGACCATCCTGGGAAGATGGGACAACTTGGTTAAGGGAGCGCTAACCCGCCTGCCACCAATCGTCATGCCCGGGCTTGTCCCGGGCATCCACGTTCTTCGCTACCGCGAGCCAAGACGTGGATGGCCGGGACAAGCCCGACCATGACGGAGTATTTTTGGCCTCAGCCGTGGTGCTTCGCGACGTGCGCCGCGAAGGCGTCGACATACGCCTGGAGCACGCCCTTCAGCGAATCCTTGGCGAGGTTGCCGTCCGCATCGAAGGCGTCGCCGACGGCGTTCAGGTAGGTCTCGGGCTGCTGCATGATCGGGCCGGTGATGCCCGGCAGGATGTTCTGCAGCGTCTTGGCGGCGCTGACGCCACCGAGCGGGCCCGGCGAATTCGAGATGATTCCGACCGGCTTGCCGTTGAACGAGCTCTTGCCATAGGGGCGCGAGGCGACGTCGATGGCGTTCTTCAGCGCGCCCGGGATGGCGCGGTTGTATTCGGGGGTCACGAAGATGACGCCGTCGGACTTCTGCAGCTTCTCGCGGAAGGCCAGCCAGTCGGCGGGCGGCGCGCCCTCGAGGTCCTGGTTGAAGAACGAGATGCCCGCGGGGGTGACGACCTCGAGCTTGAGCGAGGCCGGCGCGAGCTTTGCGAGCGCGTTGGCGATCTTCAGCGAAAAGCTGTCCTTGCGAAGGCTGCCGGCGATCACGACGATGTTGTAGGCCATGGAATGTCCTTGAGGGCTTGAGCGGGAGTGCCGGGCGGCACTTAAACGATCCGGATCAATGGATGCAAGTGCATGAACCGGTCCGGTTTGGAAACGCTGCGTTTCTGGAAAGCAGATGGTGGAGCCTGTAGCCCGGATGGAGCGCAGCGTAATCCGGGGTCGTGCCCCACGCCAGAGCGGCCCCGGATTACGCTTCGCTCCATCCGGGCTACGCCCCAAACCGACAGCACCGGAAACAATCAGGCCGCCCGAAGGCGGCCTGATCTTTCTTGCAAACTTGATCTGACTCAGATCGTCGGATTCCACGCCGACGGGATCAGGCGGTATTTCGCGCCGTCCTTCTCGACATGGCCGACCGAGGGGAAGGTGAAGTGGAAGCCGATCACGGTGGCCTTCTCGGCGGTTGCCATGTCGTAGAACTTGTGGCGCGTCTCCTGCGCCATCGCGGCATCGTTGTCGAACGCCACGTGCCAGTCCGGATTGCGCAGGAAGAACTCCGGAATGTTGGTGACGTCGGACTGGATCAGGACCTTCTTGTCGCCCGAGGCGACCGCGAACGAGGTGTGACCCGGCGTATGGCCCGGCGTCGCGATCGAGGTGATGCCCGGCGCGACCTCCTTGCCCCACTCGTACTTCGTCACCTTGGACTCGAGGCCCGCGAAGGTCTTCTTCACGTTGGCGAAGTAGTTCTTCATCATCGCGTTGGACTCGGCCTTGGCTGCATTGTCCTCGCTGGCCCAGAATTCCCAGTCCTTGACCGGCACCATGATCTCGGCGTTCGGGAAAGCGAGCGCGCCGTCGGCGAGACGGATGCCGTTGGTGTGATCGGGATGCAGATGCGAGAGCAGCACGACGTCGATGCTCTTGGGGTCAACGCCGGCGGCCTGAAGGTTCTGCAGGGTGCGGCCGACCGCGCCCTTGCTGGGCTCGAGATTGGCGACGCCGTTGCCGGCGTCGATCAGCACCAGCTTCGAGCCGGTGTTGATGAGCTGCGGGTTGAACGGCACGGTGACCATGCCCTTGGGCATGTAGGCGGCCTCGCCGGCGGCGAGCGCCTCATCCTTCGACAGGTTGGTGACGAACTTGTCCGGCATCGGGAAGGTGCGCGCACCGTCGTTGATCGAGGTGCATTCGAAGCTGCCGACCTTGTAGCGGTAGAAGCCCGGCGCCTGCGTGCCGGCTTGCGGCACTGCGGCATTGCTGGCGGTCGGCCGGAGCCCGGTGACGGCAGCCGCACCGATGGCGGCCGCGCCTGCGAGCAGATGACGGCGATTGAGATCGGTCATGGAGAGGTCCCCTTCTGAGCCATGCGGTTTTCCGCTTTCAATGGCGGCGGAATAATCCCCCGCTTCGCTCAGAAGGCAAGACCTTCTTTCGGTGACGTGCCGTCGCGGATCACGACAATTTATTCCGGGCGATGGGGAATTTTTCGCCGGTGGCCTGTTCACGCCAGTATCGCTTCGGTGCGTAGCCGTAGATTCGTTTGAAGGCATGTCCAAAGGCGCTCTCCGACGAATATCCCAGCTGCGCGGCGGTTGCCGAAACGGTCGCTCCACGTCGCAGCTGATCGCGTGCAAGCCGCATTCGCCATCGAAGGAGGTAGTCGAGCGGCGTCAACCCCACCAGCGACTTGAACCGCTTCGAAAACACGGATCGCGACATGGCGATCGCCCCGGCCAATGCGTCCAGGGTCCAAGGGTGAGCGGCGTCTTCGTGCATCAGCCTGATTGCCTTGCCGATCCTGGCATCGACCAGCGCATTGATCCAACCCAAACCCTCGCCGGCACGCTGATCCAGCGCGGCACGGAGCACCTGGACGAGCAGGACATCGGCGAGCCTGTCGGTGAGCACGGCCGCTCCGATTTCCGTCCCCCTGATTTCAAGGTCGAGAATCTGGAGCGTGGAATGAATGACGGGTGCTGACGAACTACGTGATGGTATGAGCAGAAAACGCGGCAGCGCATCGAGCAGCAATTCGGCGTCTGACGCTTCGAAACCGAAACTGCCGGCAAGCAGAACGGTATCGCTGCCTGCGTGACGCGCGACATCGGACCGGGTCCAATCGAACGCCGCCGTACCATCTTCCGGGACGAGGCGTTCGTCGTTGGCCAGAACATAGGCTGGTGCGTTGGCCAGAAGAAAGCAGTCACCGGTGGCAAGCCGATGCTGGGCTCCGTCGCCAAAATCGATCCAGCAATCGCCCCGGATCACCGCACCGAACTTCAGGGCTGGTTTCGCCGGAAATCGGTACGACCAATTGCCGCCCGCCTCGAACCTCGTGCAACGCGCAGCGCGAACGTCCAGGAGTGAGAAGACTTGAGACAGAGGGTCCAAGGTCTTGCGCAAGTGCAAGTGCTTTCCAGAGAGTTTGTCCAAGGCTTGATCCGATCTCGACGATTTTCGAGCGCATCGAGCATAGATCATCCTCGCTTCCGATGCGAAGTTCATCTCGCAACGAGCTGGACGGAACACCCATGACAGGCATCGCAGGCAAGGTCATCGCCATCACGGGCGCCAGCAGCGGAATTGGCGAAGCAACCGCCCGGCATCTCGCAGAACGTGGCGCCATCGTGATCCTCGGCGCCCGGCGTATCGACAGGCTGGAGATGCTGGCCGCGAGCATCGCGTCAAAGGGTGGAAAGGCATCGTATCTCGTCACCGACGTCAGGCAACGCGAGGATGTCGCCAGGCTCGTCGGACTCGCAACGGACAGATACGGGAAGCTGGACGTCATGATCAACAACGCCGGGATTGCCCCGATTTCCCGTCTGGACGATCTGAGGGTCGACGACTGGGACAACATGATCGACGTGAACGTGAAGGGCGTGCTCTACGGAATCGCCGCAGCCCTGCCCGTCTTCCGTCGTCAGGGCTTCGGACACTTCGTCAACACCCTGTCGACTGCCGGCCTCAAGATCGTTCCGACGATGGCCGTCTATGCGGGATCCAAGAATGCCGTCAGGGCGATTTCCGAAGGGCTTCGTCAGGAGGCCGGCCCGTCGCTTCGGGTGACGACCATCTCACCAGGTTATGTCGATACCGAACTGCCGTCCTCCATGACGGATTCCGCGCTACGGGAGCAAGGACAGGCAAGCATGAAGGCGCTGGCCATTCCGGGGCGCGCCATCGCGGAAGCGATGGCCTTCGCGATAGCGCAGCCGGATAATGTGGATGTCGGCGAGATCGTTATCCGTCCCACCGCTCAGGCCTGAATTCGATCAGGCCTGGACACCGTCGCACGTCACGACGCCTTACTCGGATTGATGAGGAATTTCTCGCCGGTGGCGCGTTTGGCGTAGACCGCGATGTTGGCGGGATCGAGCGCCTCGGGCAGCGACACCACCTTGGTGTAGTGGCTGGCGAAGGTGGTCTTCAGTTCGTTCACGACGCGCTGGCGCAGCCGTCCGATATCGGCCGGACCGATCTTCTGGAGGAACGGGGTCAGCAGCCAGCCGCCGACGCCCCAGGCCATGCCGAAGCCGCGCGGCAGCTCGATCGGACGGATGTCGAGCGCGCCGTAGACATAGACCTGCTTGTGCACGCTGGAGCCGTAGCGGCTGTATTCCTTGGCGGTCTTGTTGATCGCGATTTCCATGCAGTTGAGGATGTCGCCGGCGAGCTTGCCGCCGCCGATGGCATCGAAGGCGATCGTGGCGCCGGTCTCGACCAGCGCATTGGTGAGATCGTCCAGGAAAGTCGGCTTGCTGGAATCGACGACGTGTTTGGCGCCGATTTTCTTCAGGATGTCCGCCTGCTCCTGGCTGCGCACGATGTTCACCAGCGCGATGCCGTCGGCGAGGCAGATCTTGTTCAGCATCTGGCCGAGATTGGAGGCAGCCGCGGTGTGCACCAGGGCCTTGTGGCCTTCGCGCCGCATCGTCTCGGTCATGCCGAGCGCGGTGAGCGGGTTGACGAACCAGGACGCGCCCTCCGCCGCCGTCGTGCCCGCGGGCAACGGCTGGCAGTCCCTTGCCTTCAGGGTCCGGTATTGCGCGTACATGGCGCCGCCAATCATCGCGACCGTCTTGCCCATCAGCGCCTTCGCAGCGTCCGACGAGCCGGTCTTGATGACGACGCCGGCGCCTTCATTGCCGACCGGCAGGGACTGGTCGAGCCGCGCCCCCATCGCGCGCATCGCGCCGTCAGGCACCTTCGCGGTGATGACGGGCGCCTCTTTCGTGCCGGACGCCTTGGCCGTGCTCATGTCGGCGGCGCCGACGAGCAGGCCGAGGTCGGACGGGTTGATCGGCGCCGCTTCGACGCGGACGACGACCTCGTCGTCCGCAGGCTCGGGGGTCGGCACGTCCAGAAGCGAGATCTCGAGCTCACCGCTCTTCTTGATCAGCGAACGCAGTTGCAGTCCGGTCTTGCCGTCGCTCATGTCGATCCTCCCCTGTTTGTTGAAACGCTGGCTTATGCCAGCGCCTTCAGTGCCGCCTTGCCGCCATAGAGCGCCTGCTTGCCGAGCTGCTGCTCGATGCGGAGGAGCTGGTTGTATTTGGCGGTGCGATCGGAACGCGCAAGGGAGCCGGTCTTGATCTGCCCGCAATTGGTGGCGACCGCGAGATCGGCGATGGTGGAATCCTCGGTCTCGCCCGAGCGGTGCGACATGACAGAGGTGTAGCCCGACTTGTGCGCCATCTCGACGGCAGCCAGCGTCTCGGTCAGCGTGCCGATCTGGTTGACCTTGATCAGGATCGAGTTGGCGCGGCCGGCCTTGATGCCCTCGGCGAGGCGCTTGACGTTGGTGACGAACAGGTCGTCGCCGACGAGCTGGCACTTCTTGCCGATGAGGTCGGTGAGCTCCTTCCAGCCGTCCATGTCGTCTTCCGACATGCCGTCCTCGATGGTGACGATCGGATAGCGGCCGACGAGGTCCGCCAGGTACTTGGCCTGCTCGGAGATCGAGCGGGTCTTGCCCTCGCCTTCATAGACGTACTTGCCGTCCTTGAAGAACTCGGTCGAGGCGCAGTCGAGGCCGATCACGATGTCGGTGCCAGCCTTGTAGCCGGCCTTGCCGATGGCGTTCATGACGAATTCGAGCGCGGCGTCGGCCGACGGCAGGTTCGGGGCGAAACCGCCCTCGTCGCCGACATTGGTGTTGTGGCCGGCCTTCTTCAGCTCCGACTTCAGCGTGTGGAACACTTCCGCGCCGTAGCGCAGGCCTTCGGCGAAGGAGGACGCGCCGACGGGCAGGATCATGAACTCCTGGAAGTCGATCGGGTTGTCGGCGTGCACGCCGCCATTGATGATGTTCATCATCGGCACCGGCAAGAGGCGCGCCGAGGTGCCGCCGACGTAACGATAGAGCGGCATGTCGAGCGAGTTCGCGGCCGCCTTCGCGCAGGCGAGCGACACGCCGAGAATGGCGTTGGCCCCTAACCGGCTCTTGTTCGGCGCGCCGTCAAGGTCGATCATGATCTGGTCGATCTGGGCCTGCTGCTCGACGTCGAGGCCGCTCAGCGCCTCGAAGATCTCGCCGTTGACGGCGCCGACCGCCTTGGTGACGCCCTTGCCGAGATAGCGGGCCTTGTCGCCGTCGCGCAGTTCCACCGCCTCATGGGCGCCGGTGGAGGCGCCGGACGGCACGGCGGCGCGGCCGAGCGCGCCATCTTCCAGCACGACGTCGACCTCGACGGTGGGGTTGCCACGGCTATCGAGAATTTCGCGGCCGATGATGTCGATGATGGCGGTCATGAGAGCCTCTTTTCAGGGAACAAAGGGGGCAGTTGGCGGTGCTTCTACCGCAATGCATCGAAGCGGAAAAGGCCGGGTGACGTTCCCCTCATGATTGGCTAAGAGGGCGCCACGGAGGCGGCCTGATGTCGAAAAAGCCCAGCAAATCGAACAACTCACCTGCATTGCAGCTCGGCCGCGCCGTGGAATGGCCGGATGCGCCCGAAAAGGCCAAGCTCGACCGGGTGCCCAATCCGCAAGCCGGCACCGACTATCTGGTCCGTTTCACCGTGCCGGAATTCACCTCGCTCTGCCCGGTCACGGGCCAGCCGGATTTCGCTCATCTGATGATCGACTATGCGCCCGGCCAATGGCTGCTGGAGTCGAAATCGCTGAAACTCTACATCGCGAGCTTCCGCAATCACGGCGCCTTCCACGAAGACTGCACCGTGATGATCGGCAAGCGCATCGCGAGCGAGATCAAGCCGAAATGGCTGCGCATCGGCGGCTACTGGTATCCGCGCGGCGGAATTCCGATCGACGTGTTCTGGCAGACCGGCCGTGTGCCGAAAGGCCTGTGGGTACCCGAGCAAGGCGTCGCGCCCTATCGCGGACGGGGCTAACTGGAGACGAATGACGATGACGTCGCTATCAGCAGCATTCCGCAACACTGCACTGGGTCTTCTGGGCGCCCTGTGGCTCACCGGCGCGTCCGAGGCTGCCGAAGTCCGGGTGATGATCTCGGGCGGTCTGACGGCGGCCTATCAGGCGCTGGTGCCGGAGTTCGAGAAGGCCACCGGCAACAAGGTCGTGACGGCCTACGGGCCGTCGATGGGCACCACCACCAATGCGATCCCGGTCCGGCTCAAGCGTGGCGAGCCGGCCGACGTCCTGATCATGGTGGGCTATGCCCTCACCGACCTCGCCGGCAAGGGCAAGGTCGTGGCCGGCAGCCAGGTCGACCTCACCAAGTCGCCGATCGGGGTTGCCGTGAAGTCGGGTGCGCTGAAGCCGGACATCAGCTCGGTGGAGGCAGTCAAGCGCGCGCTGCTGGCGGCGAAGACGATCGCCTATTCCGACAGCGCCAGCGGCGTCTACGTCTCGACCGAGATGTTCGACAAGCTCGGCATCGCCGACGTCATGAAGGACAAGGCACGCAAGATTCCGGCAACGCCGGTCGGCGAGATCGTCGCGCATGGCGAGGCCGAGCTCGGCTTTCAGCAGATCAGCGAGCTGAAGCCCGTCAAGGGCATCGACATCGTCGGGCCGCTGCCGAACGAACTGCAGAAAATCACGATCTTCTCGGCGGGGATTGCGACCGGCTCGAAGGAGCCCGAAGCCGGCCGGGCCCTGATCAAGTTCCTCGCCTCGCCCGCGGCCCGCGACACCATCATCGCCAGCGGCATGGAGCCGATTCCGGCTGACGGGGCGAAATAGCCCGGTCCCGTCCTACGGCACGACCAGGACCGGTACGCTTCCGTTCATGAGGACCTCGGATGTCTGGCTTCCCAAGAACAGCTTCCTGAGGCCTCGACGCCCATGAGAGGCCATGACGATCACATCGCAGCCTCTGGACTTTGCCGTTTCGACGATCGCAGTGGCCGGATGCGAATTCGGAACGTGCAGGAGTTCGACCGAGATCCCGCTCCGCTCGGCCATGGTCCGAGCTTCATGGAGCACCCTGCCTGCCCGCTCCCTGCAGGCCGCATCAAAACTATCAACCTCTGCCTGCGAAGGAATCCATCCGGAGTCGTGTCCGCCGCCATAATCGATCGGCAGCGGTTCAGTCACGGTGACGATGGTCGCTTTGGCGTTCAAGGCTTTTGCCAGAGCAATTCCATGCTCGACGCCTCTACTTGCGACATCCGAACCATCGGTGCTCATAAGAATATTGGCGTACATTCGGTGGCTCCTTGCTGCTGCGCCCGTAAGCCCTCGCAAGTGATGCCTGCGAATATGATCCGATCTTCGCGCCCGGTCTATTCGCTTTTGTCTCAATCTCGAGATCTCGGCTCGTGGCTCCAGGCTCCTGGCGCAGCGACGCGATCATCGCGGGCGGCATGGAGCCGATTCCGGCTGGCGGGGCGAATTAATACGCGCTGAGCAGATCGACCTTCGCGTTCGCGGCGACCAGCCGCCGCGCCAGGATGGCGGCGAGGTTGCGCATGATCTTCAGCGACGCGTCCGGGTGCAGACGCCGATAATCGGCAAAACTGTCGAGCGGCAGTTCGAGGCAGGTGACGGGCGTGTCGGCAATGACGTCGGCGCTGCGGCTTTTCTCCAGCATCGCCATCTCGCCGAATTCCATGCCGGGGCCGAGCGAGGCCAGCCGCACGCCGCTGCGCAGCTTCACGCTGACCATGCCGCTCTGGAGGAAGAACAGCGAATTGGCGGGCTCGCCGGCCGCGATGATGCGCTGGCCGGCCGCATAGTGACGCGTGGTGGACAGTTCGACGATCGCAGCGATCTCGTCCGCGTCGAGCTCGGCCAGCAGCGCCTGATCGCCGAGATGCGCGCTCTCCTTCACGTCGGTGAAGCCGCCGGAACGGTAGATCACCTGATCCTCGGCCCATTCGATGGCATCATCAAGCAGGGCGAAGCGGCGCAACCGGCGCGGCTCGCCCGTGCGCGCGGCGATCGCCGACCACACCGCGGACGTCTCCTCGAGGCCTGACAGGATCGTGGTGACGCCGGTATTGCCGAGCGCGGTCAGCGTCTCACCGAGCAGCTCCGCGCCGGCCGCGGTGATGTCGGGAACGCGACGGAAGTCGATGACGAGCAGCGGCGCGTTCGGCGGCTCGCTGGCGAGCCGTCGCGTCAGATAGTCGATGGTGCCGAAATTCATCGCGCCGACCAGTTCGAGCACCCGGATGTCGCTGTGGCGCTCGTCGAGGATCTGCTGCTCGTGCGGCTGGCGGCTGCGGCGCGAGGAGATGCCGTAGATGTCGTAATCCGCCATGATGCTGGTGCGGACGTCGGCATTGCGGTTGAGCATGTGCAGGTCGAACCGCGCCGACAGCGCCTCGCAAACCTTCAAGCCGCGCGCGCTGTTGAAATGGTTGTCGAGCAGCGGCGAGAAGGTTCCGAGCCCGAGCTGCGACGGCAGCGCCGCGACGATGCCGCCGCCGACGCCGCTCTTGGCGGGAATGCCGACGCGGTAGGTCCACTCGCCGGCATAGTCGTACATGCCCGAGCTCGTCATCACCGACAGCGTGCGCGCGACGATGTGCGGCGTGATCACCTGCACGCCCGTCACCGGATTGACGCCGCGATTGGCGAGCGTCGCCGCCATCACCGCAAGATCGCGCGCGGTGACCAGGATCGCACATTGGCGGAAATAGACATCGAGCACGGCATCGACGTCGTCGGGCAGCACCGCGTAATTCCTCAGCAGCCAGGCGATGGCCCGGTTGCGGTTGCCGGTCGCCGTCTCCGAGGCATGCACGGCCTCGTCGACGCCGAGTTCGCGGCCGGCGAACTGGCTGAGTTTTGCGCGGACGCGCTCGAACGCCCCCTTTCCGTCAACTTGGTAGATCAGGCCCGAGCAGGCGATCGCGCCGGCATTGACCATCGGGTTGAACGGCCGGTTGTCGTTGGTGAGCCGGATCGAGTTGAAGGCCTCGCCGCTCGGCTCGACGCCGATCGTGGCCGCGACGCGCTCCTCGCCGACCATCTCCAGCGCCAGCGCGAAGACGAAGGCCTTCGAGACCGACTGGATCGTGAACGGCACGGCGCTGTCGCCGACCTCGTAGACATGGCCGTCGATGGTGACGAGCGCGATGCCAAAATGGTCAGGGTTGGCGCGCGTGAGTTCGGGAATATAGTCGGCCAGCTCGCCCGAACTGTCGGCGCGGAATTCCTCGTAGCAATCGGTCAGGAAACGGCGCAGCGGTGGCCTGGTGGGGTATCCGGTCGAGATCTTGCCGGCTGTGCTGGAACGGCTGGTCTGGGCGTCCACGATCTCACACCTCGATTTGCCCAAAATCGAAGCAATTCACGTGCCATGTATACCCGAGCCAGACGCGGCACGGTGACGCTCATGAATAGAGGCCACCGCAGCCTGACGCTGCGGCGGCCCGTCGATCAAATCGCACCGTTTGGCGTCACGCCACCGCGCGCACCTTGCTGATGAAGCCGTCCACCTCTGAGGTCAGCGACGTCGACTGGCTCGACAGATTGGCCGCCGCCTTCAGCACGCCGGACGCTGCGCGGCCGGTCTCATTCGCCGCCGACGACACGGTTGCGATGTTGCGCGTCACGGTCGAGGTGGCCTCGGCGGTGTGCTGCACGGTGCTGGCGATCTCGGCGGTCGCCTTGTTCTGCTCCTCGATCGCGGCGGCGATGACGCGGTTGATGCTCGAGACTTCCTCGATGGTCTTGACGATGCCGTCGATGGCCGAGACCGCCTTCTGCGTCGCACCCTGGATCTCGGTGATCTGGGCGCTGATCTCTTCGGTGGCCTTCGCAGTCTGCGAGGCCAGGTTCTTGACCTCGCTCGCCACGACCGCAAAACCCCTGCCGGATTCGCCGGCGCGCGCCGCTTCGATGGTCGCGTTCAAGGCCAAGAGGTTGGTCTGGCCGGCGATCGACGTGATGAGGCCGATGACCTCGCCGATGCGGTCGGCGCCGTCGGCGAGCGCACGCATGGTGCCGTCGGTCTCCTTGACGGTGACGACCGCATGCTCGGTGGCACGGCTCGCCTGCTCGACCTGGCGGTTGATCTCGCGGATCGAGGCGTTGAGCTCCTCGGCTGCGGCCGCCACGGTCTGCACGCCGCTGCCGACCTGGTCGGCAAGGGTCGAGGCCGAGCCGGCCTGGGTCTGGGCTTCGGCTGCCGTGCCCGACATCGAGCGCGCCGTCGTCTCCAGCTCGCCCGAGGCGCTCGACAGCGTCTGCACCATCTGGCCGATCCGGCTTTCGAACTGCCGCACCAGACCGGACATTTCGGATGCGCGCTGCTCCTTCGCGGCACGCTCGGCGGCCTGGTCGCCCGACAGGCGCTCGGCATTGATCATGGCGTCCTTGAACACCTGCAGAGCTGAGGCCATGCGGCCGATCTCGTCGTTGCGGTCGAGGCCCGGGACCTCGCCGGCGAAATCATGCGCGGCAAAGCGGGTCATGACGCCGGTAATCGCGGTGAGCGGCCGGGTGACGCGGTTGCGCATCAGGAACAGGCCGCCCACCGTCAAGGCGAGCGAGGCCGGCACGAGCAGGCCGAACAGGATCAGGCTGACACGGGCACGCGAGGCGCCGTCCTCGGCCCGCGAGATCATGTTGGCGAGCGCGGTCTGCGTGACGATGACGACGTTGTTGGCGCCGACGAGCTGGCGATCGCGGTACTCGAGACCGGGAACGCCGGCGGGCTCACCGGCCAGCAGCTTGGTCGCGATCGCATTGCGCTCGTCGCTGAGCGTGCCGGAGATTTCCGGCTCGGCGTTGCGGATCGCCTGCAGCAATTCGGGCGAGGCCACGTTCGGGCTGAGGTCGCGCACCACCAGCCAGGACTGCTGGATGCGGCCGCGCAGATCGGCGAAGGTGACGCCGTCGGCGGCGGTCCAGGTCTTGTTGGCGAGGATCGAGGAGAACTGGACGAGGATGGTCTGGCCGGCATTGGCGCGGGCCTGCCAGGAGGCCTGCTTGGTAATCAGGAGTCGATCGACCACGGGGTCGATCAGCGTCATCGCGCTGTCGACATGGGCGGTGACCTCGCCGATCGCGTCCATATAGGCGTCGCTGACCTTGGCCCAGCTCGGCGTCAGGCTGGCTTCACGCGCCGCCTTCTCCTGCTTCAGGGCCGTGACCGAACGCGGCCGCAGCTCTTCGAGTTGCGCCCAGATGCCACGGAGCTTGTCGAGCTTTTCGGCAAGACCGGGGGCCTCGGCGGCGGCGAGGCTCTGCAGGGCCTGCGCGTAGTTCTTCTGCACGGTGGTGCGCTGCTCGGCCAGGCTCTTCATGACGCTGTCGGGCGCAGGCGCAGCCGACGCCAGATAGCTCAGCGTGTCACCGCGCTCGAGGCGGAAGATCACCAGCGTGTTGGTCAGGTCGCGGCTGGCGATGGCCAGCGAGACGATGCGGTTGCTGTCCGAGTAGCGGGTCACCGCGAGCTTCAGCGCATAGGCCGAGATGACGACGAGGACGAGACCGAGAGACCCAACCACCGCACCGAGGATGCGGGCGACCGAACGCTGCTTTTGCATCGACTGATCCACAGATGTTGCCGCCCCCTCGGCGGTTTGCGGACAATCTACGGAGCGAACGGTGAGATTTGATTTAAGATTGAAGGGAGATGGCTACCATTTTATCCCGGAGAATTACGGAAGCCCGGTAACGCGATACTTCCGTCAGGCCCGTGCGTCCGCCGGTGCCCGCGACCTGAGCCAGCGCGCGCAGACGAGGCCCAGCGTCATCATGATCGCCGCGCTCGCGAGCAAGGTCGGCACCTTGCCGCCGTGCTGGATGCCAAGGCCATAGGCGATCGGGCCGACCGTCTGACCCATGAAGAAGAAAAACGAATGCAGCGACATCGCGGTTGCCCTCGCCCCGACCGACAGCTCGCTGGCGAACACCTGCAGGCAGCCATGGATCATGTAGAAGCCCCAGCCCATCGCCAGCATGCTGGCGAATTGCAGCTTCCAGCCCGGACCGGACGCGAGCGCACCGAGCTGCAGCGCCACGAGGCAGCCGCCGGCGATCATCATGCCCTTGACGCCGAGCCGCGGCAGCATGCGCGAGACCGTGAAGGTGTAGAGCAAGCCGCCGACCGCAAACCCCGCGATCACGATGCCCGCGATCGACAATGATTTCTCGCCGAGATCGAACAGGAACGCCGCGATGAAAGGAAACAGGCCGAACACGCAGCAGCCCTCGACGAAGACCGCCGAGTAGCAATAGCGCGTATTGGGATTGGCGAAGATGGTGCGATAGCCCTGCCGCAGGGTCTTCAAATCGGTCTTCGGCGGCGGCGTCAGCGCGGCCCCGCGAAAACCTGCCGCGACCGCGACGGCGGCAATCAGGCCAAGCGCGCCGAGGATCACGAGCACGCCGCGCCAGCCGATGAAATCGCCGATGATGCCGGAGGCGGATGCGCCGAGCAGGTTGCCGGTCATCGACCCCGCCATGGTGCGTCCGATCGCGATCTGCCGCTTCGCTGGCGCGACGAGGTCGGCCGTCAGGCCGAGCGCCACCGGGAACACGCCGCCGGAGGCGATGCCGGCCAGGATGCGGGTCGCAAACAACCCTGAAAACGTGGTCGCGAGTGCACCGAGAATGCAGGCGACGCCAAGCAGCGCCAGGCACAGCGTCATCAACCGCGCCTTGCCGAACAGATCGGCGGCCGCGCCGATCGCCGGCTGCACCAGCGCATAGATCAGGGCAAAGCCGGCCGCGATGCTGGCGGCCGCGGTGATGCTGATCGAAAAATCCTCGGCGACATGCGGCAGCACGGGATCGAGCGCCCGCGTCGACAAGGCCGCCGAAAAACCGGCAAGCGCGATGATGTTGATCGCGGGCGGAAACTTCTGGTCTTGGGGTGGCCTGGTCACAGGCTGGTGCATCAGCGCGCTGTACTCTTCGACGTAGTCTTGGTCACCGCGTCGAACGCCATCAGCGTGCGGATCAGCCCTTCGAACTCGCGCAGCGGCACCATGTTGGGTCCGTCGGATGGTGCACGATCCGGATCGGGATGGGTCTCGATGAAGACGCCGGCAACGCCGACCGCGACGGCCGCGCGCGCCAGCACCGGCACGAATTCGCGCTCGCCGCCTGAGGACGCGCCCTTCCCGCCCGGCTGCTGCACCGAATGGGTGGCATCGAAGATCACAGGCGCACCGGTCGTGCGCGCCATGATCGGCAGCGCCCGCATGTCGGAGACCAGCGTGTTGTAGCCGAAGGAGGCGCCGCGCTCGGTGACGAGCACGTTGGGATTGCTCGCGCTGGTGATCTTGGTCACGACATTGGTCATGTCCCAGGGCGCGAGGAATTGCCCCTTCTTGACGTTGACGACCTTGCCGGTTGCGGCGGCGGCCAGCAGCAGATCGGTCTGGCGGCACAGGAAGGCCGGGATCTGCAGCACGTCCACCGCCTGCGCCACCTCGGCGCATTGCGCGGCATCGTGCACGTCGGTCAGCACCGGCAGGCCGAGCGAGGACCGGATCTCGGCGAAGATCGGCAGCGACTGTGCGAGGCCAAGGCCACGCGCCGCGGAGGCGCTGGTGCGGTTGGCCTTGTCGAACGAGGTCTTGTAGACGAGGCCGACCTTGAGCCGCGCGGCGATCTCCTTCAGCGCGGAAGCGACCTCCAGCGCATGCTGGCGGCTTTCGAGCTGGCAGGGTCCTGCAATGATCGCAATCGGCAGATCATTGCCGAACTTGACCGTGCCGACAGTGACGACCGGCGCTGCTGATGTCGAAGAGCTCAAGGCAAATCCCTCGTTTCGCCGCGACCATAGCCGCCATCAGGGTCGGATCAACCCCATTCGCCCCGGGCCCCCCGAATATCAGGGTTGCACCGGGGTTCCCTGCGAGGCCCTTGCGCTGGCGGTGCCTTACTTGACCGACGAGAAGGCGGTCGGCGTCAGGAGCTGGCTGACGATGTTGCCGACGATCTGACCGTCCGCTTCGCTCTCGGCGCGCGCTTTCATCCAGTCCGGGTCGGTCATGAACTTGCCCCACTTCGCCTCGCGGTCGGCAAGCGACTCCCAGGCCAGGAAATAGGTCAGCTCCTGGTTGGATTCGCCGATCAGCGTGGTGAAGAAGCCGGCCTGCTTGATGCCGTGCTTTTCCCACAGCTTCAGCGTCACCGTCTCGAACCGCTTCAGCAGCGCCGGCAGGCGGCCGGGCACGCAGCGATAGATGCGCATCTCGTAGATCATGGTTGTTTTCCTCCCTGGACAGGTCCGGCGGTTATAGCGATCGGCCATGAGGCTGTCTTGAGCCTTGCCCGGCCGCCCCCTGTGGCGTTTCGCGCATGGCTCGACGGTCTCCGGCAACACGCCGCGTCCATTTCCCGCAATGCTGCCGCAATGATCGGGCCGCTAGAAAGGTCAAGTTGCGGTTCAGGTATCGGGATCATGCGGATTTTGCTCGTCGAGGATGAGGCGGAGATGGCCACGGCGCTGTCGTCGGCGCTGAGGCGCTACGACATGGTGGTGGATCACGCCCCCACGCTTGCCGATGCGGAGGAGGCCATTTCCGCCGACGTCCATGCCGCCGTGCTGCTCGACCGGCAGCTTCCCGACGGCGACGGCCTCGCCTTGATCCCAAAGCTTCGTGCGCGCGCCGACGGCGTGCCGATCATCGTCCTGACCGCGCGCGGCGAGCTCGCCGATCGCATCGCCGGGCTCGACAGCGGCGCCGATGATTATCTGGCCAAGCCGTTCGCGGTCGAGGAGTTGCTGGCAAGGCTGCGTGCGGTGCTGCGGCGGCCCGCCGGCATCTCCCCCGAAATCATCCGCGCCGGCCGCCTCGCCTTCGACGTCGGCCACCGCGAGGCCAGCATCGACGGCCAGCCGTTCGAGCTGCCGCGCCGCGAGCTGCTGGTGCTCGAAGCCCTGCTCCGCCGCATGGGCCGCACCGTGCTGCGCTCGGCGCTGGAAGAGGCGGTCTACAATTTCGACGACGAGATCCAGTCGAATGCGCTGGACACCCATATCTCGCGGCTGCGCCGCAAGCTTGCCGAGGCCGATGCCGGCGTCGAGATCCATGGCATTCGCGGCGTCGGCTATCTCCTGAAGAAGCTGACATGAGCAAGCACGACGATCCCTATTGCCTGCGCTCGCGCCTGAGCTGGCGCCTGCTCTCGCTCCAGGCCGCGATCCTGATCGCGCTGGTTGCGGTGGTTCTGGCCGGACTGTGCGCGTCCGGCTTCGTGCTCGCCGAGCGCGACGAGGATCGCGTCATCGACGTCGTGCAGCGCGCGCTCGCGCGCGACGCGCAAGGCGGCCTGACGCTGCGCCAGACAAGCGAGCTGAAGCAGTTGCGCGGCGAAACGCCCGATCTCTGGTTCCTGGTCCGCGACAAGCAGGGACATTCGCTCAGCGAAGGCACCGTGCCGGCCGAATTCGCCGCGATCGGCAACGGTCTCGACCAGATCAGCCAGGCGCGGCTCGGCTGGCAGATGTTCGAGGACGATCCGCGCAAGCCGGCCGCGCGGCTGAAGCGCGTCGACACCGAAGCCGGCAATGTCCAGATCATCACGGCGACGCAAGGACGGCTCACCGGCGCGAAGGCGCTGTTCATGACATCGCTCGCGTTCCTCGGCATCGCCCTGCCCGGCCTGCTCTTGATGGGAACGGCGACCTTCATCGCGACACCGATGATCGTGCAGCGCGCTTTCCGGGGGCTCGACACCACGGCGGACGAGGCGCGCCGCATCGACATCCATCAGCGCGGCGCGCGGCTCTCGGTGGAGCGGATTCCGCTGGAGGTCGTGCCGCTGGTGAGCGCGGTCAACGACGCGCTGGCGCGGCTCGATCAGGGCTATGCCCGCCACAAGCGCTTCGTCGCGGATGCCGCGCACGAGCTGCGCACGCCGATTGCGATCTTGAACACGCGACTGGAATCGCTTGCCGCAGGTCCGGACAAGACCCGTCTGCTGGAAGATGCCGCGCGGCTTGCCACGCTCGCCGAGCAATTGCTCGACATCCAGCGGCTCGACCGCTGCGGCCACCCCTTCACCAACGTCAATCTCGTCGCAGTTGCGCAGAGCGTCGCCGCCGACCTCGCGCCGCTGGCGATTGCCGCCGGCTACGAGCTGGCGCTCGATGCGCCGGAGACACCGATCGAGACGATCGGCGATGCGGCAGCGCTGGAGCGCGCCCTGACCAATCTCGTGCAGAACGCGATCCAGCACGGCCCCCGCCGCGGCACGATCGGCATTCGCGTCGGCAGACCCGCCAGCATCGAGGTCACCGATGAAGGCGCCGGCATCCCGGCCGATCAACGCGAACAGATCTTCGAGCCGTTCTATCGGCTGTCGCCACTCGATCGCGGCGCCGGCCTCGGCCTCAACATGGTGCGCGAGATCGTGCTGCTGCATGGCGGCCACGTCTCGGTCGCGGACGGGCCGGATGGCGGCGCCTGCTTCAGGATAACGCTGCCGCCGATGCGACAGAGTTGATTCAATCCGCATCCTCCTTTGATAGCGCAATGCTGTCGCAATGCGCCTCCGCAACACTGCATCCGTCTCGCCTCTGATCTTTCGAGGCGCAATCACGATGCCGGAGTGCACATGCCCAACGATTTTCTCTCGTTCTTCCTGTCCTGGATGTCGGCCCCGCGGCGGGTCGGCGCAATCGCGCCATCGGGCGCGGCGCTCGCCGATCTGATCACGCGCGAGATCAGCGCATCGACAGGCCCGATCCTCGAGCTCGGCCCCGGCACCGGCGCGTTCACCTACAAGCTGCTCAAGCGCGGCGTGCGCCAGGAAGACCTCACGCTGATCGAGTACGGCTCGGACTTCATGAAGCTGCTGCAGATGCGCTTCCCCGGCGCCCGCGTGCTGTGGATGGATGCGGCACGGCTGGCGGCGGAGCGCCTCTATGACGGTGCGCCCGTCGGCGCCGTGGTGAGCGGCCTGCCCCTGCTCAACATGTCGACGCGCAAGGTGATCTCGATTGTCGGCGGTGCCTTCAGCCACGTCCGCCCCGGCGGCGCGTTCTACCAGTTCACCTATGGGATGAGCTGCCCGATTCCGCGGCCGGTGCTCGACCGGCTCGGCCTGCGCGCAACACTGATCGATCGCGCGATGCTGAACATTCCGCCCGCCGCCGTCTACAAGCTGACCCGGCGGCCGCAGATGACGCTTGTCGCGGGCTCGCGGGCGCCTGGGGCTCCAGCGCCGATCGCTCGCGACGCAATGCATCGCGAGCACGACTTCACCGTGACGCCCTAGGGAATCAGACCAGCCGGCTCTGCACCATCGCCGCCTGGATGAAGGAGGCGAACAGCGGATGCGGTTCGAACGGCCGCGACTTCAGCTCGGGATGGAACTGGACGCCGATGAACCAGGGGTGATCCTCGTACTCGACGATTTCAGGCAGCACGCCGTCGGGCGAGAGCCCGGAGAATTTCAGGCCGTGCTGCTCCAACCGATCCTTGTAGGCCGTGTTGACCTCGTAGCGATGGCGGTGGCGCTCGGAAATCTCGGTCGCGCCGCCATAGACCTGCGAAACGCGGCTGCCGCGATTGAGCGCGGCAGGATAGGCCCCTAACCGCATCGTGCCGCCGAGATCGCCGGCCTGCGAGCGCTTCTCGAGCTCGTTGCCGCGCAGCCATTCCGTCATCAGGCCGACCAGGGGCTCCTTGGTCGGGCCGAACTCGGTGGAGTTGGCCTCCTCGATGCCGACGAGGTTTCGCGCAGCCTCGATCACCGCCATCTGCATGCCGAAGCAGATGCCGAAATACGGCACGTCGCGCTCGCGCGCGAACTGCGCCGCGCGGATCTTGCCCTCGGCGCCGCGCTGGCCGAAGCCGCCGGGCACGAGGATTCCGTTGACGTGCTCGAGGAACGGCGCCGGATCTTCCTTCTCGAAGATCTCGCTTTCGATCCAGTCGAGATTGACCTTCACCTTGTTGGCGATGCCGCCATGCGAGAGCGCCTCGATCAGCGACTTATACGCATCCTTCATGCCGGTATATTTGCCGACGATGGCAATGGTCACATTGCCTTCGGGATTGCGGATGCGTTCGTTGATCTGGTGCCAGCTCTTGAGCACCGGCGGGATGCGCGATTCGATGCCGAAGGCGGCAAGCACTTCGTCGTCGAGGCCTGCCGCGTGATAGGCTTCGGGCACGGCATAGATGCTGTCGGCGTCGCGCGCCTCGATCACGGCGCTCTCGCGCACGTTACAGAACAGGCCGAGCTTGCGCCGCTCTTCCTTTGGAATCTCGCGATCGGTGCGGCAGAGCAGAATGTCTGGCTGGATGCCGATCGAACGCAGCTCCTTCACCGAGTGTTGCGTCGGCTTCGTCTTCAATTCGCCGGCGCTCGGGATGTACGGCAGCAGCGTAAGGTGAATGTAAATGGCGTGATCGCGCGGCAGCTCGTTCTTGAGCTGACGGATCGCCTCGAAGAACGGCAGGCCCTCGATGTCGCCGACGGTGCCGCCAATCTCGACCAGCACGAAGTCGTAGTCGTCGTTGCCGGAGAGGACGAATTCCTTGATCGCATTGGTGACGTGCGGAACCACCTGGATGGTCGCGCCGAGATAATCGCCGCGGCGCTCCTTGGAGATGATATCCTGGTAGATGCGTCCCGTGGTGATGTTGTCCTGCTTGGTCGCAGGCCGCCCGGTGAAGCGCTCGTAGTGACCGAGATCGAGATCGGTCTCCGCGCCGTCATCGGTCACGAACACTTCGCCGTGCTGATACGGCGACATCGTTCCGGGATCGAGGTTGAGATAGGGGTCGAGCTTGCGGAGGCGGACCTTGTAGCCCCGGGCTTGCAACAGGGCACCCAGTGCCGCTGAAGCCAGACCCTTGCCGAGCGAAGAAACCACGCCGCCGGTGATGAATATGTACCGCGCCATGGGACTTAACCTCTAATCCCTCGAATTCGATTCGCCAAAGCGATTCGTATTCCGCCCCAAAGATTTTGCGGGCCTGTGGGTGAGCCAGAACTAAGAGTGGTGACAGTGCCTTGATGGGGATTGTTGATGCAGGACGGTAGAAGCCGCCCTGCATGGCCCCCCTGCTTTATTGCGAGCGAGGCACCTGCGGACCGGTCGGAGCCGGCGCCTGCTGCTGTTCGTCCGCCTTTTTCAGCGAATCCAGAATGCCGCCCGAGGTCGGGGGCGCGATCGGCGATCCGCCGGCCGGCTGGCCCTGCGAGGCCGGCGTGCCGATGATCGACGACGGCGCACGGTTGTAGCCGGCGTGCCAGGACAGGAACATGCTGGTGAGGAAGAAGCCCGCAGCCAAAATCGCGGTGGTTCGCGTCAAGAGGTTCGCCGTGCCGCGGCTCGACATGAAGCCCGCGCCGCCACCCATGCCGAGGCCGCCGCCTTCCGACTTCTGGAGCAGGACGGCGCCGATCATGACGGCGACGATCATGAGGTGGATGACGATGACAACGGTCTGCATAGTATCCTTCCGTCACAAGCGGGCGGCGCCTGACGGCGGCCGATCGCGCTTCGCGGGTTTTCCTGAAGTTGCGCGGTGTTACACGATCGGAGGGGGCATTGCCACCCCCGATCAGTGCAAGATCAAAGCTTTGGCTTAGCTAGGGGCAGCCCCTCGCGATCGCAAGGAAATCGGCCGCTTTCAGGCTGGCACCGCCGACCAGGGCGCCGTTGACGTTCTTCACCGCCATCAGCTCGGCCGCGTTCGAGGGCTTCACCGAGCCGCCGTAGAGGATTCGCATCTTGGCGCCATCCGCCTTGAACCGGGAGGTCAGGAGTTCCCGGATAAACCCATGAATTTGCTCGACATCCTGGGCCGTGGGGGTCAGCCCGGTACCGATCGCCCAGACCGGCTCGTAGGCGACGATCAGATTGGCGGCGGTGGAACCATCGGGCAGCGAGCCGTTGAGCTGGCCGCGCAGGATGTCCAGGGTTTGGCCGGCATCGCGCTGGCCTTGCGTCTCGCCGATGCAGACGATTGCGACCAATCCGGCCCGCCAGGCGGCTTCGGCCTTCTGCCGGACCAGGGCATCGCTCTCGCCGTGGTCGGCGCGGCGCTCGGAATGGCCGACGATGATCGCGGTCGCCCCCGCGTCCGCCAGCATTTCGGCGGCGATATCGCCGGTATGGGCGCCGGACGCCTTGGGGTGGCAATCCTGGGCCCCCACCGCGACCTTCTTGCCCCGCGCCTTGTCGGCGAAGGCTGCGACCAGGGTGACCGGCGGGCAGACCAGCAGGTCGGCCTTGGCGGCGACATCTGCCGCGCCATTGAGCATGGCGTCGAATTCGGCAGCCTGGGCCTTCAGGCCATTCATTTTCCAGTTGCCGGCGATCAGCGGTCGGATGGCGTCGGTCATGTCAATTTCCAGCAAAATGAGGTTTGTGCATGCGCTAGCAGAGCTATCGCGGCAGTTCCAGATTCTTGTTTTGACGCGTTTTCCTGACGCGAACGGGGTCCACTTCGGCGGAAAACGCTTTGGGGCTTTTAACCGCAGTCTGAGGCGGCCGCCTGACCTGAGGTTGCGGGGGGAAAGTCGCCACTTTATGATGGCATATCAATTTGGTGACGCGCTTCTGCGGAATCTGCATTAAGACGCGCTCCCGTTCCCCTCCTGCCAAACAAGTTGGACCAAATGCTTCGAGGAATGCGCAAGGCCTCATCAAACTGGGTCGGCAAGACCATCATGGCGATCGTGATGGGCGTGCTGATCATCAGCTTCGGCATTTGGGGCATCGCCGACATCTTCCGCGGCTTTGGACAGTCCACGGTCGCCAAGGTCGGCCGCACCGAGATTTCGCTGAACGAGTTCCGGCAGATCTACACCGACCGCCTGCAACAGATCAGCCGCCAGTTCGGCCGTCCGCTGACGCCGGACCAGGCGCGCGCCTTCGGCATCGACCGTCAGGTGCTCCAGCAGACGATCGCGGAAGCCGCCCTCGATGAAGAGGCGCGCCGGCTTGGGCTCGGCCAGTCCGACGAGCAGATCCGTCAGTTCATCATGAACGACCCCAACTTCAAGGGCGTCAGCGGCAGCTTCGATCCGAACCGCTTCCAGGCCGTGATCCGCAATTTCGGCTACACCGAGCAGCGCTACGTGTCCGAGCAGCGCAAGGTGTCGCTGCGCCGGCAGATCACCGGCACGATCGGCGCCGGCCTCGAGCCGCCGAAGACGATGATCGACGTGCTGACGCGCTTCCAGAACGAACAGCGTAGCATCGAGTTCGTCAGGCTCGACGCGGCCCAGGCAGGCACCATCGAAGCGCCCTCGCCCGAGGCGCTCGCCGCCTATTTCGAGGACCACAAGGTCCAGTTCCGCGCGCCCGAATATCGCAAGATCTCCTTCGTCGTGATCTCGCCGGAAGAGATCGGCAAATGGACCGAGGTCTCGGACGAGGACGCCAAGAAACTGTTCGAGCAGCGCAAGGACCGGCTCGGCACGCCCGAGAAGCGCCAGATCCAGCAGCTCGTGTTCCCCAACGCCACAGAGGCGCAGGCCGCGCGCGAGCGTCTCGTCGGCGGGATGTCATTCGAGGATCTCGGCAAGGAGCGCGGGCTCAGCGCCTCCGACGTCGACCTTGGGCTCGTGACCAAATCCTCGCTCGACGCCGCCGTCGGGGCAGCCGCCTTCGCGCTGCCCGCAGGCGAAATCAGCCAGCCGATCCAGGGTGCGCTTGGCACCTCGATCGTCAAGGTCGACAAGATCGAGCCGGGCAATGAGGCGAACTACGCCAGCCTTGCCAGCGACATCAAGCGCGAGATCGCCACCGAGCGCGCCCGCGTCAAGGTCGCCGATCTCCGCGACAAGATGGAAGACGAGCGCGGCGGCGGCTCCAGCGTGATCGACGCGGCGCAGAAGCTCGGCCTCACCGCCGTGACCATCGATGCCGTCGACCGCTCCGGCCGCGCGCCGAACGGCCAACCGGTCGCCAACATCCCGCAGGGCCTCGACGTGGTCTCGCAGGCGTTCAACACCGACGTCGGCGTCGACAACGACGCGATCTCGTTCAAGGGCGGCTATGTCTGGTACGACGTGCTCGCGATCACGCCCTCGCGCGACCGCAATCTCGACGAGGTCCGCGACCAGGTCGAAGCGCGCTGGCGCCAGGACCAGATCGCGACCAAGCTGAAGGCCAAGGCGACCGAAATCGTGCAGAAGCTCGAAGCGGGCGGCAAGCTCGCCGATGAAGCCGCTGCGATCGGTGCCAAGCTCGAGAGCGCGACCAGCTTCAAGCGCGACGATACACCGGCCAGCGTGCCGGCCGCCGTCGTGGCGGCAACCTTCCGCACAGCCAAGGACGGCGTCGGACAGACGCCGGTGACCGGTGGCACCGAGGTGATCGTCTTTCGCGTCACCGATATCGTCGATCCCCCGGTCGACGCCGCCTCCGACGCGGTCAAGAAGCTGAAGGAAGGCCTCGACCGGGCGCAGACCGACGAGCAGGTCGCCTCCTATGTCAACAAGCTTGAAACCGACATCGGGACCACCATTAATCAGGCCGCCTTCGCGCAAGTGACCGGCGCGAACCAGTGAGTTGAAAGCACGCGATGGACGACCTGAAATCGATCATTGGAAAAGTGGCGACCGGCGCCAGCCTGTCGCGTGAGGAAGCAGCTTCCGCCTTCGACGCCATGATGTCGGGCGAGGCCACGCCCTCGCAGATGGGCGGCCTGCTGATGGCGTTGCGGGTCCGCGGCGAGACCGTGGACGAGATCACCGGCGCCGTCTCGGCGATGCGCTCCAAGATGCTTACGGTCGACGCGCCCGCCGACGCCGTCGACATCGTCGGCACCGGCGGTGACGGCTCCGGCTCGGTCAATGTCTCGACCTGCGCCGCCTTCATCGTCTCGGGCACCGGCCTGCCGGTGGCCAAGCATGGCAACCGCGCGCTGTCGTCGCGCTCGGGCGCCGCCGACGTGCTGGCCTCGCTCGGCGTGAAGATCGACCTCAGGCCGGAGCAAGTCGGGCGCTGCGTGCGCGAATGCGGCATCGGCTTCATGTTCGCCCCCGCGCATCATCCCGCGATGAAGAACGTCGGCCCCACCCGGGTCGAGCTCGCGACGCGCACGATCTTCAATCTGCTCGGCCCCCTCTCCAACCCGGCCGGCGTGAAACGGCAGATGGTGGGCGTGTTCTCGCGGCAATGGGTGCAGCCGCTGGCGCAGGTGCTCAAGAACCTCGGCTCCGAATCCGCCTGGGTCGTGCACGGCTCCGATGGTCTCGACGAGATCACCCTCACCGGTCCAACGTTCGTCTCGGCGCTCCAGAATGGCGAGATCCGGAATTTCGAGGTGACGCCGGAAGACGCCGGTCTGCCGCGCTGCGAGCCCGGTGCGCTCAAGGGCGGCGACGCCGACGCCAATGCGATCGCGCTGCAAAGCGTGCTCAGCGGCAAGCCGAGCCCCTATCGCGACGTGGCCCTGATGAACGCGGCCGCCGCGCTGGTCGTGGCCGGACGCGCCAAAGACCTGAAAGAAGGCGTGGTGATCGGCGCGAAATCGCTCGACAGCGGCGCGGCGAACGCACGCCTGAAGCACCTGATCGCAGTCTCAAACGGCTGAGCCTGGCATGTCGGACATCCTGACCAAGATCGAAGCGTACAAGCGCGAGGAAATCGCCGCCGCCAAGCGCGCGCAGCCGCTCTCCCTCGTCGAGGCCAAGGCCAAGGCGCAAGGAGCCCCGCGCGGCTTCGTGCGCGCGATCAGGGCCAAGCACGCCAATGGCGATTACGCGCTGATCGCCGAGGTCAAGAAGGCCTCGCCGTCGAAGGGGCTGATCCGCGCCGATTTCGATCCGCCGGAGCTTGCCAGGGCCTACGAGGCCGGCGGCGCGGCCTGCCTCTCCGTGCTGACGGACACGCCCTCGTTCCAGGGCCATCTCGACTTCATGGTCGCCGCGCGCGCGGCCACGTCACTGCCGGTGCTGCGCAAGGATTTTCTGTTCGACACCTATCAGGTGGCGGAAGCACGCGCGCACGGCGCCGACTGCATCCTCATCATCATGGCCGCGCTCGACGACGCCACCGCGAAGGATCTCGAAGACGCCGCCATCGCCTACGGCATGGACGTGCTGATCGAGATCCATGACCGCGCCGAGCTCGACCGCGCGCTGAAGCTCCGCTCGCCGATGATCGGCGTCAACAACCGCAACCTGCGCACCTTCGAGACCACGCTCGCGACCAGCGAGGCGCTGGCGCCGCTGATCCCGTCGGAACGGCTGATGGTCGGCGAGAGCGGCATCTTCACGCCCGCAGATCTCGCCCGGCTCGAGCGCGTCGGCATGTCGACCTTCCTGGTCGGGGAAAGCCTGATGCGGCAGGCTGATGTGACCGCCGCCACACGCACGCTTCTCGCACGCGAAACCACGACGCGCGCGACCGGTACGCGCTGACATGGCGCGCAAGCCCGCAAGGAAAGCCGGCCCTGCCCTCACCCATATCGGCGCCTCCGGCGAGGCGCGGATGGTGGACGTTTCGGACAAGCCCGCAACCGAACGGGTGGCGGTCGCCGAAGGCCGCGTCCTCATGACCAAGGCGACGCTCGACCTGATTGTCTCGGGCAACGCCAAGAAGGGCGACGTGCTCGGCACCGCGCGCATCGCCGGCATCATGGCGGCCAAACGCACCTCGGAGCTGATTCCGCTCTGCCATCCGCTCGCGCTGTCGAAGGTCACGGTCGACATCGCGCCGGACGCAAAGCTGCCCGGCTGCCTCGTCCGTGCCAGCGTGAAGGTGACGGGCCCGACCGGCGTCGAGATGGAGGCGCTCACCGCCGTGTCGGTCGCCTGCCTCACCATCTACGACATGATCAAGGCGGTCGAGCGCGGCGTGCGCATCGAGGGCATCCATCTCGTCGAGAAGCTTGGCGGCAAGTCCGGCCATTACCGCGCCTGAAGCCCCGTTCCGATTGGAGGGTCGCCAGCAACTTAGACGGTTAAGCCTTGGTTGATCACCGCACGACCGGCAGGAATTGACCGGCATCGCGCGGAACCTGCGGCAATTCCTGCACGGCTCGCATTCCGCCCATGGATCGCTTTTGTGTGTGACCATTCATGTCGCGTTAACCGCACTTCCTAACTTCGCCTCCACACCGTTCCCGTAAACCAACGGATGTTTTGAGGATCCAGAATCGATCCTGGCGTGTACGCGGCAATGATCGATGTGATGATGAAATACGGCACTCGCCTTTTCGACCAGGCTTTCGTGCGAAGCGGACCGATCCGCTGGCTGGTCGTGGGCGGCACGCTGCTGATCGCCGCGATCGCCGTCGGTGCGGTCTTGATGGCGCAGAATTTCCGCGAGCGCGCGCTGCGCAACTCCGGCCGCGAGCTGGAAAACACCGTGCTGATGCTCGCCCATCATTTCGATCAGCAATTGCAGGATTTCGCGGTCATCCAGAAGGATTTCGTCGACCACGTCCATGCGACCGGCATTGCCAGCCCTGACGACTACCGCAAGCGCCTGTCCGGCCAGGACATCCACCGGCTGCTGCGCTCGAAGATCGAGGCGCTGCCCTATATGGGCGGCGTCAACGTCATCGATGCCGACGGCAATGTGATCAACTCGTCGACCGCTTGGCCGGCTCCGAAGGTCAACGTCGCCGATCGCGCCTACTTCCGCACCTTCCGCTACGACCCCAATGCGCCCGACGTGCTGATCGAGCCGGTGCACAGCCGCATTTCCGGCGCCTGGACGATCCTGATCGTCCGCAGGATCCTGGGGCCGAACCGCGAGTTCCTGGGCGTGGTCGGACGCGGCATCGAGCCGGCCAATTTCGAGAAGTTCTTCGAGACCGTCGTGCTCGGCGAAGGCGCGACGATCTCGATGCTGCACCGTGACGGCACGCTGCTCGCGCGCTATCCGCATGCCAGCGAGCTGATGGGACGCAATTTCAAGAATGGCCCGTTCGAGCATCAGCGGGTGTTCGGGCTCGACCATTTCGCCGGACGCTTCATGAGCCCGGTCGACGGCGAGGACAGGCTGATCTCCTCGCACGCCCTGCCCCACTTCCCGATCCTGATGATGGCGACCACGACGCGCGCTGCGGCGCTAACGGACTGGCGCGAGCAGATCGGCATCCTGATCTCGGTTGCGGCCTCCTCCGCGCTCGCCATCGCCGGCGTTCTGATTGCAATCGTGCGCAAGCTCCTGGAGCAGCACCGCCTGTCGCGGGAACGGCTGACGCTGGAGAAGCAGCGCCTCGACCGCGCCGTCAACAACATGACCCAGGGGCTTCTGCTGTTCGACGCCGAGCGGCGGCTGGTGGTCTGCAACCAGCGCTATATCGAGATGTACGGCCTGTCGGCGGAGGTGGTGAAGCCCGGCTCCAGCTTCCACGACATCATCGCCCATCGCAAGGCCACCGGCTCGTTCACCGGCGACATCGATCAGTACGTCGAGCGCGTGCTGCGCGACATCCATCTGCGCAACTCCATGGTGGTTGATACCTCCGACGGGCGCTCGATCCACATCCTCAACGAGCCGCTCGCCGACGGCGGCTGGGTGGCGACGCACGAGGACGTCACCGAGCGCAGGCGCATCGAGGAGCGTATCACTCACCTCGCCCATTACGACGCGCTGACCGACCTGCCCAACCGCGCCATGTTCCACGAGCATCTGCGGCAGGAACTGACCGCCATCGCCGATGGCGAAGAGATCGCGGTGCATTACATCGACATCGACGAGTTCAAGGGCGTCAACGACGCGCTCGGCCACCTCGTCGGCGACGAGCTCTTGAAGTCGGTCGCAGAGAAGCTCAGCTTCTGCGCGGGGTCGACGGATTTCGTGGCGCGGCTCGGCGGCGACGAATTTGCCATCGTGCAGAGCGCGGTGACCTCGCTGGAGCAGGTCAACGAGCTGGTCGCGCGGGTCTTCCAGGCCGTCCGCACACCGTTCGACTGCATGGGCCATCATTTGACCACGGACGCCAGCATCGGCATCGCGCTGGCACCACGACATGGCACCGCGCTGGACCAGATCCTGAAAAACGCGGACATGGCGATGTATGCCGCCAAGGCCGCCGGACGCCGCACTTATCGCTTCTTCGAGCCGGAGATGGACGCCAAGGTCCAAGAGCGGCGGCAGCTCGAGATCGACCTGCGCGACGCCATCGCCCATGGCGGGCTCGAGGTCTATTACCAGCCCTGCCTCGCGCTGAAGGACGACCGCATCACCGGCTGCGAGGCGCTGGTGCGCTGGCGCCATCCCGAGCGCGGCATGGTCTCGCCGGCCGAGTTCATCCCGATCGCCGAGGACACCGGCCTGATCAACGAGATCGGCGAATGGGTGCTGGCAACTGCCTGCCGGGACGCCGCGAACTGGCCCGACGACATCCGTCTCGCCGTCAACGTCTCGCCCGTGCAATTCAAGAGCGGTACACTAGCGCTGAAGATCATGGCGGCGCTGGCGGCCTCCAACCTGTCGGCGAGCCGGCTCGAACTCGAGATCACCGAAGCCGTGCTGATCCGTGACGACGAGACCGCGCTTGCGATCCTGCACCAGCTCCGCGCCATCGGCGTGCGCATCGCGCTCGACGATTTCGGCACGGGCTACTCCTCGCTGAGCTATCTGCACCGCTTCCCGTTCGACAAGATCAAGATCGACCGCTGCTTCGTCGACGACATCGCCGGTCCCGACGGCTCCGCCAGCATCGTGCAGGCCGTCGTCAATCTGGCGGCCGCCCGCCGTATGACCACCACGGCCGAGGGCGTCGAGACCGAGGAGCAGCAGCGCCTGCTCCGCGCGCTCGGCTGCTCCGAGATGCAGGGCTATCTGTTCAGCGCCGCAAAGCCCGCCGACAAGGTGCTGGAGCTGTTCGCGCTGCATCGCAGCCGCCTCGCCCAGCGCGAAGGCGACGAACGGCGTCGCCGCGAGGCGAGTTAGGTTGGACCTCGGTTGTCGGCGCAGCGACATTCCCAGAAGCTTTCCTCCAGACATACGACGCAGGTCTGCTCGAGGCGCTCCTTCAGCGCATGCCGTGCACGGTGAAGGCGAACGGTCAGATTGTTCACGGTCACGCCCAGATCCGCTGCGACCACCTCCCGCGGTTCGCCGCCGAGATCCACCCTTCTGATGACCTCGGCATGCTCCGGCTTCAGCAAGGAGAGGTGGGCATGAAGACATTCGCAGACCACGGCATTCGCTGCGGCATCCTGGTCGGCCGCAAGACGCTCGTTGAGCTCATGCGGAAACGGCATCTCCCGCGTCTTGCTCCTTGATGCCTGCCGGTGAAAGTCGGCGATGGTCGTGGCCAGGACCCTGCTCAGCCAGCCTCGAACCGAGTCCGCATCGCGAATGTCGCCAGATCGCTCCAGTGCGCGCAGCATGAACGCCTGGAGCACCTCCTCCGCTTCCGCTTTACCGCCGAAGCGTCGTTGCAGATAATTGCGAAGGCGATCGTAGCTGCCGACGAGAGCAGCACGAACGACCGCCTCCTGCGCTTCCGGTGAGCCGGCTGTCGGCACCGGCAGATTCTCGTTCGGCGATTTCATGACGCATCGTCCTTGAATGGCATTCGATGGATCGCTTCGACGGCACGGCTGCCGTCGGCCAGCAGCCATCCGAACAGGGGCACGAGCGATCGCCGTGACAGCGGCGCTCGCGTAGCGACTTTTCTTTCCGCAAAACCGGCGATCGCTGTTGCGGCGTTCTTTCGCCCACCACGCAGCCGCGCGAGCAACACCGAACCCGGCACTGTCACGCAGCCGCGTGAGAGGTCCTGGCGCACGTCACCGTCATCCGCGCGATGGGCAAAGCCATCTCTGCAGATGAATTGATCCGCGCTCGTACCTGGAGCGACGCAGCTCGGTCTTCGGGAGCTATCTCAGCCGATGGGAGGCCGGTAATGGCGACGGAACGTGCCTTCGTCGCCGATCACCTCAGGCTGCGTCTCGCAGCGCGAACGCGGCACGACGAGCTCCGCAATCGCAGGAGCTTGCGGCCACACGGCGCTGAAGCAAAGCACCGAGCCACAGCAGGTTGCATGCCGGTCGCCGGGCCGGTCCTGCTCGTCGTCACAATCCCCGGCCATCGCAACGTCATGCGAATGGGCTGCCGATCCGGCAGCGTCATCGTGCTCATGCGCATCGCCGGACCGATCGCCCTGATGGTCGCACAGCATCGCTACGTCGAGGGAGATCGAGATCGCGAGCGACGGTGTCATCGACGCGAGCAGATAAGCGATGGCGACAAACCATCCCCACCATCTTCGCCCTGGCTTTCGCAAGCCAATCATCCCTGCACCTGCTGTCTCGACCGGGAACATATAGCTCTGGTTGCAGTGCCGGCCAACAGAAAACGACGCACGCGGCATCGACCTTGCACGACCGGCGATGAGAGGCGTGCGCCATGTCGGCACGATGAGCTGGTACGTGCATCCGGCGCTGCAATGCGGCGCGCAAATAGACTCCCGATTTTTTTGTCGAGCCCTGTAATATATTGCACCCATCTCCGTCGCTCAGTCGAATGTGTCAATGATGCTTCATCCAGCCGACACCTCTGATGTCGTTGAACGAGTCGGTTCGGTGGCACAGAAAGCATTGATCGACCGATGCGTGCTCCTGCCCCGAGATCATCCGGTCCATCATGATAAAGTGGCCCATGTAGTGACTTGGCGGGGCCTGATGGCATTGGGCGCAGTCCCGCGACGTTGGCGAAGGATGCAGGAAACCTGCGATTTTCCAGGACGCGAGCCCATGGCAATCCGCGCAGTCTCGTCCAAACAATTCGCGGTGTGGCGCCCGGTTGCTGTGGCAGCTTGCGCAGTCGAGCGCCGCCTTCTCCCGCCGCTCTGACTTCGGCAGGCCGACAAACTCCCGCAGGTCCGCTGTCATTTGATCGGCTCCGGTCCGATCGAACACCGTCTTGCCGGAGGGAGGCATCGCGACCTGCAGCAGCGATTCATGGTTCATCCTGATCGGCCGCGAGGCGCCCGTGTGCTCACGATGGCAGCCAGAACACTGGCCGCCGGCGGCAGCGTGAAACGCAGTCGACTGCTTGCCGAGATCAGCCGCGGAAGGCGCGTGGCAGGAGATGCAGGCCGCCGCATCGACACCTTTGGCCGGTGCGTGACAGCTCTCGCACGTCTCCGACAGAAATGCATGCTTGCCTGACAACGGCCCGGGGTTCACGAATCTCGTCCAACCCGGGACGCTCCCGGAACCGTCCCGATACAGAGCGATCGATGCAGCTGCCGCACTCGCGACGGCCAGCGTCGCGACCACGACGTAGAGCACGCCCCTGATGGTCACGCGAGCCACCGCAACCCGTAATAGATCTCGGCCGCCACATGCACGACGAGCAGTGCATACATGATGATCGCGGAAAGGACATGCAGCCCGATCCACTGCATGAAGACCGTCTTGACCGTCTCACTCGATCCGATTGCGGCTTCGAGATCGGATATGCCATCAACGAGTTGTAGCAGCGGCAGGTTCTGCAAGGCCAATTCCCGCTTGGCGGCCCCGTCATGCCCCTCCCGTTCCGCCGACGACATGGCCGCCGCGGTGTGATCATAGGCCGACCTCAAGGTCGCCAGGCGCGACTGCTGCAGGCGGAGTTCGAGCGCGGTTTGCGGCAAGTAGTAGCGCCCGACAAATCCGGTGACGACGACGGTCAGCATGCTGGTCACCAGAGCGATCCCCAGCGGGCTCTGAAACTTGTGCCCGGTATGTAGAATCGCAAGAAATGCCGCGACGATTCCGGCATAGGCGTGAAATGCCAGGAGCGTCGGCATCGACACCCGCCGCGTGACCATGGCCTTCAGACCCGCGCTGTACTTCGTCATCGGATAGACGAGAAGCAGAACCATCAGCACCGCGGCCCCGGCTCCGAGGGCAAAGCCGGCAAGGCTTCCTGCGAACCGGCTGTCGGAGTGCAGCAGGAAAGCCGGCACCAGCAGCAACAGGCCCGCCAGGATGACGTCAACGATCAGGCGCTGTCTCGCGTCCATCATGTCAGGCCTCGACGACGAGATCTCCGACCGATCTCGCCTGGCAGGCCAGAATGAGACCGCTCGCCTTGTCGTCCTCAGTCAGGGCGTCCTGGACCTCCATCGTGACGCTGCCTTGAAGCAGATGCGTCTTGCAGACCCCGCAAACGCCGGCCCGGCAGGAATAGTCGATCGATACGCCTGCGCCCTCGGCCACCTCCAGAACACTCTTGTCCGGTGGCAGCGCCACTACCTTGCCCGATCTCGCAAAGCTGATCGTGGCCGTTGCAGGACCGACCGCCGCGGCCCCTCGGTCGCCCGCTTCGCTCGCCTGTATTGGTGCCGCGGCGGCGACCTTGCCGGGAGGCGGAACGGCGCCGCGTGCGGGTCCGAAGGCCTCCGCCTTGATCTGCTCGCCCGGCACGCCAAGCCCGATCAGCGTCTTCCTGAGCGCGTTCATCATCCCGGGGGGACCACACAGGTGAACACGCCGTCTGGCCAGATCGGGCACGGCCTGAGTCAGAAATTCGGCCGTGATCTGCCCCTCGCGTCCCATCCAGGACGTGCCCGCGGCCCGCACCATCGTGGCCGCGACGTGCAGATTGTTCATCCTGCGCTGGAGATATTCCAGCTCGTCGCGGAAGATGAACTGCTCAGTCGTCTGCGCGCCGTAGACGAGGTAAATCTGGCCCGGCCACGCGATGTCCGAGAGATACCGGATCGCCGCCATCAGCGGCGTGATGCCGACCCCGCCACCGATCAGGACCACACTGTCGGCTTCCGCGCCCGTGAACGTAAAGGCGCCGGAGGGGCCTGTAACCTCAATGAGGTCTCCCTCCTTCAGATGGCCATGCATGTAGTCGGACAGAAGTCCGCCGTCCTCGCGCTTGATCGTGGTCTCGACATAAGCAGTCTGAGCGGCGGACGAGGCGATCGTGTAGGAGCGCCTGACGGTCTTTCCGTCGATCTCGATGGCGTAGGTCAGGAACTGTCCGGGCAGGAACGCAAACGGAATCGCGCCGCCGCCCGGTGCCTGCAGGCGGAACGTCTTCACGTTCGGCGTCTCCCGATAGATCGCGCAGATCCTCAGCTGGCCTTTCCAGGAACGGCCCGGTTCGGGCCGCGCGATTTCGCGAATTGCCTGCTGCACGGGTGCCGACGCAGCCTTGTCGTTCGGCGAGCCGACGGCCGTCGCGGACGGGATGGATACGGCGGCAGCCGGAACGCCCGCCGCACGCGTCAGCCGATCGACCAGCGCGTTCGCCCGGCGCATGCGCGCGACGTAGACTGCAAACAGCGCAAGCGAGAGCAGCACCAGAATCGCCATGGTCGTGACGTGAAACCAGGAGATTCCCTGCATGTCGTCGTCCGCGCCCATGTCGCCTCGCCGAGGCATCAGATTCATCTGCGACTTGAACCACGCCTGTGCGATCTGCTGCGGCGGCTTGCCCTCGTGCAGCGAACGCAGCGCGACCACGCCGCTCTGGACGGCGTTCAGGGACTCGCGGAGCCGCCGCGACGCCTGATCCGCCGCGACGATATCGCCTCCCGCGATGGCGTGCCGCAGCTCCATTTCGGCGCCCGCCAGTCGATCGGCCTCCGCACCGACCCGCTCACGCGCCTGAAGCTCCAGCTTGCTCCGCTGCTCGGCGGACAGCGCGGGCATGTCCATCAATGCCGGATAGAACTCCTTGCGCGGACGGCCCATCATGCCGTCCATTCCGCCCATCATCCCCGGCGCGGCGCCGCTGGACGGCACGCCGGCCGCATCGCCGCCGGAGCCGGACGCTGCGGGATGATGCGCGGCGTGGTCATCCTCTGCCTCCGCCAGCTCCCAACGTTGAGCGACTTGCCCTGCCGGATACGCACGATCGAGGCCGACATCGGATGCGGGCACGGCATTGGCTGCAAGCGGACTCGTCAGGACGACGAGCGCAGCCAGGCCCGATCGGCATCGACGTGGCAGACCTGACATCATCTCGCTGTCGCCCGGCGATCAGAACGACGCAATCAGAGGCAGCAGGATCGTGTCCGCGGTCTGCTTCTGACTTTCGTTCAACGACGCGTAGAGCCGCGTGAAGGCCACGCGGGCGGCCTTGAGGGCCTCCAGGCGCTCGGACAAGTGACGCTCGTAATGCTCAAGGCGGTCGGCGCCTCCCATCCTGTCGTCCATGGCAAGCATCTTACGTGCTTCCAGCAGGTGCTGCCGGCTCGAACGCAAGGCGTCTGCGACGCTATTCCAGTCGGCGGCCTGCTTGTCGCTGATCTGCAGCTCGGCCTTCAGAAAGGCGATCCGCCCCTCGAGCCGCTCGGTCACGTCCGCCGGGCCACTCATCGCGCTGCTGCCGCCGGACGAGCTCATCTGGCCGCGCATCATCTTGTCCATCATTTGCATCATCTGCATCATGCCGGAATTGTCCTGGCAGCCCGCGCCCTGACAGTCCCGCATCTGGCCTTGCGGCGGCATCTTCATCTTGTCGTCGTTCATCGGGCCGCCACTCATGTTCTGCGGCTGGCCTGCCGGTTGCCCCATGTTCATCTTGCCGCTGGAATCCGGCGGGGCTGGCATCTTCGACATCTTGTCGTCATCCATCATCGCGCTCCGCGTAAGACCGGCGGCGACTGCCGGCGACAGTCCAACAGGCGCCAATGCAAGGACGGCAACGGCCGCTGCGCTCACGGCGAATTTTCTCGAACGGTTCATGGTCATTCTCCAGGGTTTGATTCGGATGGTCATAGGCTCATCGAGGTCGGCGATGAGTGCGGCGCGGGGCGCGTCAGGCCATATAGACGCGAGGCGCCGGCAACTCTTACGCACGAAGGTGTCAAAGGCCGCCGCGTGCTGCATCGCTCACCTCCCTGTCATGCCTTCGCCAAGGCCATCGCCCCTCGATCTCGATCTGGAGCGAGAAACTCAGGAAGGTGCGGATCACGATGATCAGCGCCAGGATGCCGAGCCGGTCGAACGACGGCACGATCGCGACCATGCCGATGATGTCGGCGGCGATCAGGAATTCGAGGCCAAGCAGGATGCCGCGACCAAGATTGGCGCGATAGGAACGAAATGCATCCGCAGGCGCGCCGCGCCGCATCTCCTTCAGCGACCAGATCGTTGCGGCAACCACCCCGCACACGATCACCACCACGCCGAGCAGCTCGATCGTCGATGCGGCCCAGTGCAGGCCATGCAGAATGTGCCCCCGGATCTCTTCGGTGAGGATCAGCCCCGACGTCATCATCCGCCGCCCTCCTCCGTCGAGCGGCTCCTGTCGATGCCCTTCGACCACGTCCGGTAGTAGGCGACGATCGTCATGATCCAGAGGCCGGCGGCACCGACCAGCAGCTGGGCCCATAATCCCTCGGACCCGGATTCGAGCACGAAATGCGCGACGAACGACAGAAACAGGCCGACGCAGAACACGGACAGCGACTGCTGGCCACATCTGATCAAGGGCTGGAGCAATGGCGACTTCAGGCCGGGCCAGTCGATCGGAATGAGCGAGACGGTGATGAACACCAGGCTCGCAAGATGAACGACACGATATGGACCCAGATTGGTCTTGTCGTTCGGAATGAAGACGGCGGCGAGACCTTCGGGAACGTAGCCCTGCAGCCCCGGAATTCGCTCCGCCAGCGTCATCGCGAGCGCAAAGACCAGGAAGCCGCCGCTGAGGACGAGCAGCGTGCGGGATGACAAAAGCCAGCGACTTGCCGCCGCCCCTCCCAACGCGAGCCAGGCTCCGAATATGAAAAGCAGCTGCCATGCGAACGGATTGAAATACCAGACTCCCGCCGGATAGGACGGCAGGTTCAATCCGTAGTGTCGGGCGGCCAGATAGAGACCGAACGAGCCGATCATCACGGCATTCCGCCATCGCAGCATGAACCAAAGCACGACGGGAAACACCGCCATCAGCACGATGTAGAGCGGCAGGACGTCGAGATTGAGCGGCTTGAACTTGAGGACCAGGCCCTGCGAGAGTGTCTCGACGGGAAAGTTCATGAGCGGCGCGACGTTGAACTGATCCATCAGATGAAGGTCGTCAAAGCTGTGTGCGACGTAATGCACGGCCGTGAGATAGACCAGGAACAACAGCAGGTGAGCCACATAGAGCTGCCACACCCGGCGCAGCAGCCGGGTTGCCCCGACGACGAAGCCGCGCTCCATCATCATGGAGCCGAACACGAACGTCGCGGTATATCCAGAGATCAGCACGAAGAGATCGGCGCCATCGCTGAAGCCGTAGTTTCGCGTCGTGAACCAGGCGAGCGCCGACTGCGGAACGTGTCCGAGAAAGATCAGCCAGTTCGCCAGACCGCGAAACAGATCCAGGCGCACGTCGCGCCGTGGCTTGGCCAGCACCGACCGGATCGTGATCGTCTCCCACAACCGGCGACGCAAGAGCAGCGCAACCTGCAAGGGCCGGCCGGATGCCTGGATCGTCTCGTCAGTCAAAAGTGTGCTTCCCGTTCTTGCGCGACATTGCGGCCCGCGATCGCGGCGCGATACTCTCGTCGCTCGTTCGCGCGGGCACGCTAAGTTGCGTGGTTGATGCGCTTTTGACGGACATCAAATTCGAGCGATGCACCAGCCAAATCTTTTTGTCGCTTGGCCGTGTAATGAATCGAAGCGCTCTTCGTCCTCGCATCATTTTGGTCGGGGACGCCATCGTCATGACGATGTCTCTCGACGGCGCCGTCGGCAATCGAGGGCATGACATCACGCCATCGAATTCACGCGGCCGACGAAAATTTTTTCTGTAAGAAGATCGATGCTTCACGTCGCCTGCGGCAACTCGGCGATCCACGCATCGGCGCGCGCAGGCGTGCGCGTCGACATTTGATTTTGCTCAACCTAGACAATCCTGCTGCGAGTTTTATTGCCGCTCAATCAAGCCACCGCGACTTGATTGACACCAACTCGAAAATGCAAACAGGAGAAACCAGAATGAGTCACCGCAAGCTGATCGTCGCCGCCGCGATCATGTCGTTCATCGCGTTGCCCGCCATGGCGCAGACGAGCACGACGAGCACGACCGACGAAAAGAACGGCCATCACTATTCGGGCGGGCCCAAGACCGAAGTCCCGCACCACATGGGCAAGAAGGAAAGCGACGGCGGATCGACCAGCGGTTCGGGCGGCAGCCATCACTACGGCGGTGGACCGAAGACGGAAGTCCCGCATCACACGGGCCCCAAGAAGGACCAATGACGATCGGACGGTGATCCCGCTGCGCGCAGAGCTGCGGGATCACCAGCTCCCGGATCGGCTCAGCGGGGGAAGACAACGTCCCCTGCTTCAGACTTGACGCCAGCAACTGGCCCACATATTTTCCGAATTGCAGCTGGCCTTGATGCCGCTGCCGTAGGCGTTACCGTCATCCAACGCGTCCTTTGTCGAGAGGATCCCGGCTGGGAGATCTCGATTCACGAGACGCCACGGTCATGCCATCGCACTCCCTGTTTGCGGATGCTCCTTCGTTCAAGACGCTCCTCCGGTGCGGTTCGCCCGCGCCTGGATGTCGGCTGTCTTGTCGAGACGCCCGCCGCCGGGATTTTCGCCGGTTGCCGTGGCCTCCAACTCCCTTGAGAGGCAATCATGAAGATGACTGGCAACACGATCCTCATCACCGGTGCGACCAGCGGCATCGGCCGCGCGCTGGCTGAAGCTTTCCACGACCGCGGCAACCGCGTCATCGTCACCGGGCGACGGCAGGCCCTGCTCGATCAGATCACGGCTGAACGTCCCGGTCTGATCGGCCTGCCGCTCGACCTCGACGATCCCGCGAGCCTGCCGCGCCTGGCGAGCGAGGTGCGCCAATGCTTCCCCGAGCTCAACGTGCTGATCGCCAATGCCGGCATCTCGCGGCCGGAGGACATGGCTGCGGACGGCTGGGATGCGTCGGACGCGGAAGCCATCGTCCAAACCAACATTCTCGGCGTATTGCGCGTGACGGCCGCGTTCCTGCCGCTGCTGAAGGGACAGCCCAACGCCACGATCCTCGCGACCAGCTCGAACCTCGCTTTCGTGCCGCGGGCCGATTTCCCGGCCTACTGCGCCAGCAAGGCCTTCCTGCACTCCTGGCTGCAGTCGCTGCGGCACCAGCTTCGCAGGATTCCCGTCGAGGTGCTGGAGCTGGCACCGCCCTACGTGCAGACCGAGCTTACAGGCACGCAGCAGGCCAGTGATGCGCGTGCGATGCCGCTGGCCGCCTACATCGCCGAGGTCATGCAATTGCTGGAGCTGCGCGTTCATCCCCGCGACGAAGTGCTGGTCGAACGCGACCGCGCCCGCCGCTGGGCCGAGCGCGACGGCCGCTATGAGGCGACGTTTGCGGCCATGAACCCGAGCTGAGGCGGCGTCCAAAACGAAACTGCCCGGGAGCGGTGATCCACTCCCGGGCAATATCGACGTCTCGAAGTCGTAAGTTTTAGTTCGGCACCGCGGCCTTCGGCGCGGGCTTGGCGGCGACCGCATTCGCGGTGACGCCGTGCAGGAAGTCGTAGGCCGCGTGCAAGGCCTTGTCGTCCTTCTCTTCCGGCGGGACGTAGGACTGCGATCCGGTCTGCTCGGTGCCGTCGGCGGCCTGCAGATGGCCGCGCATCTGGGATTCCGCCATGGTGTCCACCCGGCCCTTCAGCTCCGGCGGCACGTCCTGCAGGATCTCGATGTCGGGCGCGATGCCCTGGGCCTGGATCGAGCGGCCCGACGGCGTGTAATAGCGCGCCGTGGTCAGCGCCAGCGCGCCGTTGCCGGCGCCGAGGGGAATGATGGTCTGCACCGAGCCCTTGCCGAACGAGCGCGTGCCGATGATCGTCGCACGCTTGTGGTCATGCAGCGCGCCGGCCACGATCTCCGAGGCCGAAGCCGAGCCGCCATTGACCAGAATCACCAGCGGCTTGCCCTTGGTGAGGTCGCCGCCATGCGCGGTGAAGCGCTGGGTCTCTTCCGGATTGCGGCCGCGGGTCGAGACGACCTCGCCGCGCTGCAGGAACGCGCTCGAAACCGATACCGCCTGGTCGAGCAGCCCGCCCGGATTGTTGCGCAGGTCCATCACGTAGCCGACCAGCTTCTCCTGCGGAATCTGCTTGGAGATCGCGGCGATCGCCTTCTTCAGGCCGTCGGTGGTCTGCTCGTTGAACGAGGTGACGCGGATATAGCCGATGTCGCCGTTCTCGACGTGGAAGCGAACCGGGCGGACATGGATGATCTCGCGCTTGATCGCAACATCGAGCGGAGCATCGGCGCCCTTGCGCACGATGGTGAGCTTGGTCTGGGTATCGACCGGGCCCTTCATCTTGTTGACGGCCTGCTCGAGCGTCATGCCCTGCACCGCCTCGCCGTCGATCTTGCTGATGAGGTCGCCGGACATGATGCCGGCCTTGGAGGCCGGCGTGTCGTCGATCGGCGATACGACCTTGACCAGGCCCTCCTCCATCGTGACCTCGATGCCGAGGCCGCCGAACTCGCCGGAGGTGGTCTCCTGCATCTCGGTCCAGGCCTTGTCATTCATGTAGCGCGAATGCGGATCGAGCGAGGTCACCATGCCGGTGATCGCCCCCTCGATCAGCTTGGCATTGTCGGGCTTCTCGACGTAGCTCGCCTTCACGCGCTCGAAGACCTCGCCGAACAGATTGAGCTGGGAATAGGCATCACCCGCGCCAGCCGCCGCCCTCGCCGCCCATAGTCCGCCTTGCGGGCCGGATACCAGAAGGGTCAGACACACGCCCGTGAGCGCGCCCAGGGGGAATAGCAGGGATTTTCGCATGGATGACTTGGCCTTCTTCCTTGGAGCTTGCTCGGGGCTCGGGAGCCGCCATGCAAATGGCGATCCAGCCCGTTGTTCACAATACCATTCAGGTTTCTTCAAGGCCGGGATGCCACGCCGACGGGTACACCGTAAAAATCCCTTCGCCCTGACCTAAACTTTTGGCAACGTTCGGAAACCGTCTCACGCCGGGCCAGAATCGGCTGGCCCGTCCATGCCTCGCAGCTATGCGATTTTAGGATGGTTTTGGAGGGCCGGACGGGTTACGCGATGAGACAAGGCTTCAAATTCTCGGGAGGACAACAATGAACGAAGCGCCCCGCATCCGGCCGGAACGGAACGTCGAACTCGGCTCCAGCAACGAGCTGTTCCAGAACCTGCACGAATTCATCCGGAAGGCGCGCGCCAACCTCAACCAGAATGCCTGGGACTACATCGTTGGCGCCGCCGAGACCGAGACCACGATGCGCCGCAACCGCATGGCGCTGGACGAGATCGCGTTCCGGCCTCGCGTACTGCGCGACGTGCGCACGGTCGACGGCTCGGTCGAGCAGTTCGGCCGCAAGATGCGGCTGCCGGTGGTGCTGGCGCCAGTCGGCGCGCTGGAGATTTTCGACCCGCACGGCGCAGCCAGCGTCGCGCGCGCGTGCGGCACCTTCGGTGCGGCGCACATGCTGAGCTCGGTGTCGGAGCCGGGCCTCGAGAAGACCGCCGCAGCCGCTCCCGATGCGCTGCGGCTCTACCAGCTCTATGTCCGCGGCGACGACGACTTCGTCGCCGATGTCGTCAGCCGGAGCGAGAAGAACGGCTACGCCGCCTTCTGCCTGACCGTCGACACGGCCCATTACAGCCGTCGCGAACGTGACATCGCCAAGCGCTATGTCCGAGAGAGCCGGCTGCGCGCCACCGGCGGCGACTACCAGAAGGGGCTGGAGTGGCGGACCGTGAAGATGGTCAAGGACAAGTTCAAGATCCCGCTGATCCTCAAGGGCATCGCCACCGCCGAGGACGCCCAGATCGCGGTCGATCACGGCGTCGAATGGATCTACGTCTCCAACCATGGCGGCCGCCAGCTCGATCACGGCCGCGGCGCCATGCATGTGCTCCCCGAGATCGTCGATGCCGTGAAGGGTCGGGCCAAGATCATGGTCGATGGCGGCTTCTGCCGCGGCACCGACATCGTCAAGGCGATCGCGGCCGGAGCCGACCTCGTCGGCATCGGCCGGCTGCAATGCTGGGCGCTGGCGGCGGCCGGCGAAGCCGGCGTGACGCGGATGCTGGAGCTTCTGGAGGACGAGGTGCTGCGCTGCCTCGGCCTGCTGGGGGCGACCTCCTTCGCAGGGGTCGACAAGTCCTGCCTGCATCCGGCCACCGCGACGAATGCGCCGAGCGTGTTCAGCGCGTTCCCGCTGTTCGACCACGACCCCTATCGATACTGAGTGAAAGGATACAGGTGACCCCGCTCACTCCCGGCAGCGCCGATGCGCTTCTGTTCGATCTCGGGCGCGTCGTGCTCGATATCGATTTCTCCAAGGCGATCGCCTGCTGGGCGGGACATGCGGGCTGCGAGCCCGAAGCCGTCGTCGCGCGCTTTGTGCGTGACAGCGAGGCTTACCGGCTGCACGAGGTCGGCAAGATCAGCGACGAGGATTATTTCCAGTCGCTGCGCGCATCGCTCGGCATCGGCATTTCGGATGCACAATTCCTGGAGGGTTGGAACGCGATCTTCGCCGGCGAGATGCCTGACATCGCCGAGCTGCTGCCGCGCGCCGCCAGGCAAATGCCGCTCTACGCCTTCTCCAACACCAACCAGCCGCATGTCGATTATTTCTCGAAGGAATATGCCGGCCTGCTCGGCCATTTCCGCGAGCTGTACCTCTCATCCAGCATCGGCCTGCGCAAGCCGGACGCGGAAGCCTTCGACCATGTCGTCGCGGCGATCGGCGTGCCGGCAAACCGCATCGTGTTCTTCGATGACCTCGCAGAGAACATCGAGGGCGCCCGTGCCCGCGGCCTGACCGCGGTGCATGTGACCTCGCCGCGGGATGTCGGCAACGCGCTGAGGGCGTTGGGAATCTGACCGATATCCTACTCGTGCGCGGCGCGGTTCCCGGAACTCATTTCGCCCAAAATGAGGAACAAAAGCACTTTGTGCATTTTTGTACGGAGTTCCGGGAACGAATGCCCCCTTCAGGACTCATGAGTCCGTTGGGACTTCTACATCGGACCTATTGTCGTGTTGGGCAAAACCTACCTCACCAAGCAGGCCTCCCTGCTGATGAAATTCGCCAGAACCACCTCGGATTCTGACCTCTCCGCAAAACTGATCAGCAAGGCCGCCGACCTGAAAGCCCAGGCCGATCCGATGCCCGACAGGGATCAGGGTCTGATCGCGCCGGACGTCAGTCCGGGCAAGCAGCCGGGGACCTGACCGATGCTGGCCGTGGCTCTCGTCCTTCTCGTCCTCGCCATGGCCATCCTCGTGCCGGTCTATCTCGCCTTCCGGATCATGCCGCGGCGGATGTGAGTCTCGCTCCTTATCGCCGTGCGGATGACGCAGGATGGATCGTCCTGCGCGGCCACTGCTTTGCCTCTGCGCCTGCACTCGGCTAGAACTCTCGCCGCTGATTTGCCCGAACGGGCGTAGCTGGAGTTTTCACCCGTGGCCCTGATGCCGGTTTCCGACGCGCTTGCCGCGGTGCTTGCCGGCGCGGAGCCCTTGCCTGAAGAAACAGTCGCCCTCGACCAAGCCTTCCACCGCGTGCTGGCGCGCGACGTCGCGGCGCGGCGCACGCAGCCGCCGCAGGCGATGTCGGCGATGGACGGCTATGCGGTGCGCGTGGCTGACGCAGGGAAGATCGATTCCCAGCTCATTGTCATCGGCGAGGTCGCAGCCGGCCGGCCGTTTGCGGGGTCGGTCGGCGCCGGTGAAGCCGTGCGGATCTTCACCGGCGGCGTCGTGCCCGATGGCGCCGATGCGGTCGTGATCCAGGAGGACACGGTCGCCGACGGCAAGCGCATCACGATCAAGGAAGCCGCGGTGACGGGACGGCACATCCGCCCCGCCGGCGTCGACTTCTCGGAAGGCGACGTACTGCTGCGCAAGGGAGCCCGGCTCACCGAGCGCGACCTCGCCCTCGCTGCCGGGATGAACCACCCGCTTCTGCCCGTCCGTCGCCGCCCGAAGGTTGCGATCCTCGCCACCGGCGACGAGCTGGTGATGCCGGGCACCACGCCCGGTCCCGGCCAGATCGTCTATTCCAACGGCTACGCCCTGCACGCGCTCGCCCGCAGCGAGGGCGCCGACACCGTCGATCTCGGCGTCGCCGCCGACACGCTTGCGGCCACCACCGCCGGCATCCGCCGCGCTCGCGAGAGCGGCGCCGACATCCTGATCACGACCGGCGGCGCGTCGGTTGGCGACCACGACCTGGTGCAGCAGGCGCTGCGGGACGAAGGCATCTCGATGGCGTTCTGGAAGATCGCGATGCGACCGGGCAAGCCGATGATGAACGGGCAGCTCGAGGCGATGCGCGTGATCGGCCTGCCCGGCAATCCCGTGTCATCCTACGTTTGCGGTTTCCTGTTTCTGGTGCCGCTGATTCGCGCGCTCTCGGGCCGCTCAACGATTCATCACCGCCGCGAACGCGCCGTGCTCGGCCGCGACGTCGGCGCCAACGACCAGCGCGAAGATTATCTGCGCGCGCGCCTCGATGTGCGCGACGACGGCACGCTCGTTGCCAATCCGGTCAACCACCAGGACTCCTCGTTGCTTGCGAATCTCGCTGCGGCACAGGCACTTCTCGTGCGCGCACCGTTCGCGCCGAAGGCCGAGGCCGGTGCGCCTTGCGAGGTGCTGCGACTGCCCGTCTGACCGCTTCGTTCGCACGCGTTCCGCGAACTTTGTCGCGTTCACGGTAAATTAAGCAGTTGCGGAACATGTATCGAACATATAGTGTCCGTTCATGATTTGTTTCGAGCATGTAGCGGCTTATCGCTGAATTCAGCGTCTCGGAATCGAACGACATCAACCGGGGGATTTTGGTCGAGATGTTAACGCGCAAACAATACGAGCTCCTGCGGTTCATCAGCGAGCGCCTGAAGGAAAGCGGCGTGCCGCCCTCCTTCGACGAGATGAAGGACGCGCTCGACCTGCGCTCGAAGTCGGGCATCCATCGCCTGATCACCGCGCTCGAGGAGCGCGGCTTCATCCGCCGCCTGCCCAACCGCGCCCGCGCCATCGAGGTGATCAAGCTGCCCGAGCTGCAGGCCGCCGCCGGCAACCGCCGCGGCTTCACGCCCAGCGTCATCGAGGGCAATCTCGGCAAGGTGCGCACCACCTCAAGCCCGCCCGCCGACGAGGGCGAGCGTCCCGTCGCGGTGCCCGTGATGGGCCGGATCGCGGCCGGTACGCCGATCGAGGCGTTGCAGACCCGCAGCCACACCATCAGCGTCCCGCCCGACATGCTCGGTTCGGGCGAGCACTACGCGCTCGAAGTGCGCGGCGATTCCATGGTGGAAGCCGGCATCCTCGACGGCGACATGGCGCTGATCCAGCGCAACGAGAGCGCCGACACCGGCGACATCGTCGTGGCCCTGATCGACGACGAAGAGGCGACGCTGAAGCGCTTCCGCCGCCGCGGCGCATCGATCGCGCTGGAGCCCGCCAACGCCGCCTATGAGGTCCGTATCCTGCCGCCCAACCGGGTCAAGATTCAGGGCAAGCTGATCGGGCTATACCGGAAGTACTGAACGCGTCTGCGCGGCGCCGCCTGGCGACCGCGCCTGAAGCGATGGGAGCGGATGATTGTCCGCTCCGGCTGGATAGTCTTTCTGGTTTTGCGCAGATTATCCCGCCACCTCTCCAGCGCTAGATCCTCGGCACGCCGCACGAAGCGCGCATCGCTTCGATGGGCCCTTGAGACCGAGGAGATAACCATGCGCAAGATCGTCTTGAGCACAATCATGTTGGCGCTGATCGCAGGATCGGCGTCGCAAGCCATCGCCGCACAGCCGCACCATGCCCGCAAGGCAACGCCGGCGACAACGAGCGAACAATTCCGCAATGCACGCAACGCCGTGGCGCAGCCGTCGCAACCGGTCTGGCCGTACTCGGGCTGGTCGGCACCTGCAGGCCGCTGACGATTAAGCCCGCTGAATGCACAGGAGCGGGCTTTGTTCCTCCAGTGTTTGAAAAAGATATTGTGATGGCGGCCTGCGGACCCAAGCCGCAGATTTGCCCACAACCCAGCAGAGGCTGATAGTCTTCCACTCTGATAGAGGCCTGCGCCTCGACAAGAGGTGCGGGCTGCTATCTTCGAATGAGGAGCACCCCGATGTGTGACTACAGCCTGCACGCCGTCGCGACGCGTCCCGCAGAAGTCGGCGAGACGATCGTCACGACAACCTTCCGCGGCACCTCGACGCGCGGCTTCGCTTCCGAAGCGGACATGTCCGTCGCCGTCTGTCTGCTGCCGGGAACGGAGCTCGCCTTCGCCGACAACGTCCGTTACGACAATCGCTGGATCTGGACACGCACGATCAACTCGCGCGTCGGCAAGTTCGGCAAGATCGATCCGCACATTCCCGATCGTCATCACGACGCGATCGAATTTCCCGACGGCAAGTACGTGCTGGTGACGCAGCTCGTCGAAGGCCAGCGCGCAACCGTGCTGCAACTGCCCGTGACCCAGCCGCTCGGTGAGCGCGAGCAAACGCCGCAAATCATTGCCGACAGGCCGACGATCACGCGCCTGCCGATCGGCTGATCGGTGCGATCCCCGGCTCGCCAGGTCGGGGCCAGAATGGAAATCGCCATCGCCGGCCGTGGCCGGCGACGTGGTGATGTTTGTGTCTCCTGCCCGCCGCACGAAGTTTGCGCGGCCCTGCCTGAATTTTGAACGTCCGCTCCGCCGACAAATGGCCGATGCTGGTCGTAGCTTGAGGCGGCGGACACGTTCGATGAAAACCTTCATTCGCGTCGTTGAACTCTGGGTGCCCGATAGCACGCGCATGCGGCTGAAATTCGGGGGAGGCCTCTACGGCGAGGGGCTGTCGGCGTTCAAGGCCGTGAGCCAGGCCCTGCGCTTCGGCTACGACGAGGGACTTCCCGGCAAGGCCTGGGCCGCCGGCCATCCCGTCATCCTCACCAAATTCGCCAACTCCTATTTCAAGCGGACCGACCAGGCGCTCGCCGCCGGCCTCACCTGCGGCGTCGCGTTGCCGGTCTTTTCAGGTGAATTCCTCCAGGCCGTGATGGTGCTGTTCTGCGGCGACGATGCGGCGCATGTCGGCGCGATCGAGCTCTGGCACAACGATCCCGATACGTCCCACGAGATGGCGCTCGTCGACGGCTACTATGGCACCGCCGACATGTTCGAGTTCAACTCCCGCCACACCAGGTTTCCGCGCGGCTTCGGCCTGCCCGGCCGGACCTGGAAAGCCGGCCTGCCGCTGATCATCAAGGACCTGCACAACGCCAAGAGTTTCCTGCGCTGGGAAGAGGCCGCAGAGGTCGGGATCAATCTCGGCGTCGGCGTGCCCTACCGCACCGGCAGCGACCAGACCTGGGTGCTGACCTTCCTCTCCGCGCAGGCGACGCCGATCGCGCGGCGGTTCGAGATCTGGGTGCCGAACGAGGCCCGTTCCGCGCTGGTCTATCGCGCCGGCGATTGCAGCGCGCAGATCGACCTTGCCGCGCTCTATGCGACCAGATCCATCGCCAGGGGCGACGGCAGCATCGGCGGCGCCTGGGCGACCGGCATGCCCGCCCTCAACGACGACCTCGCGCATGATGGTTCGGTCGCAGCCACCGAGGCCCGTGCCGCCGGATTGAGCCAGATGGTGGCGCTGCCGGTGATCGGCAGCGCCGGGCTCGACGCCGTGCTGGCCTGGTACCTGTAGCCGGCCCGCTCAGTCGTCGGCCTGCAGATCGGCCTCCGACGGCGTCGCATCCCGGGAAGCCGCCGGCCGCGGCGCAAGGCTCGCGCCGAAATCCGTTTCGCCGGCGGCTGCCGGCGCCCACGGGCGGTCGGTGCCTCTGGCTTTCACCGCCTGGACCGCAAAGCCGTCACCGCGCTGCGTCAGCGCGAGCGCGCCCTGCGCAGCGAGCCGCTGCCGGTCGACGACCATCGCCGCGCAATCCGCCGGCGCGGGACGGGCCGTCACCACCAGCGCGGCGCGGCTGCAATCGTCCGCCAGCGCGTCGATGCGCAGCGCCAGGGCGACCAGGCGGCCGTCGGCGAGCGGCGTGACACAGCCGGCCTCGTCGCACGACACGCCATCACCGAGCGAACCACTCGCGGCATCGCGCGGATCGGCGTCGGCAGCGAGCCATTCCTTCAGCAGAAAGCCGTCCTTGCTGGCCCGGATCAGATCCAGGTGCCCGTCCCTGCCCCGTACCGCAACGCTCTGCCCGTCCCCCGCGATCAGGATATCGGGCTGCCGCGCGGTCAGTCCCCAGACGACCGCAACCAGCAGCACGACCGCGCCCGACCAGCGCAGCGGCGTGCGCAACAGACCCATGACGGTGATCCCGAGGCTGGCTGCGATCAGCGGCGCGATCCCGAACGCCGGCAGGCGGCCGACCGCGCCCGGCAGCGCCGCCACCCAGCGCGAGACCATGACCATCCAGTCGATGCCGATCCCCATCAGCCACCAGAACACGCCGTCGAGCCCGAACGGCGCCGCGAGTAGTCCGAGCAGGCCCATCGGCATCACCAGCGCCGAGACGACAGGCATGGCGCCGAGATTGGCCAGCACGCCGTAGGGCGTGACGCGGTGGAAATGGAAGGCGGCATAGGGCGTGGTCGCAAGGCCCGCGATCAGCGAGGCCAAAAACAGCATCGCGATCTCGCGGCCGCCCCACAGGGCAATGCGCGCGGTCGCGGAATGATCGGGCGAGGCGAACAGGTTCGGCATGCCGATCTGCACCAGTGCGACGAGGCCGAGCGTTGCCGCAAACGACATCTGGAAGCTCGGGTGAACCAGCGCTTCCGGTGCGACTGCCAGCACGATCAGCGCAGCCACCGCCAGCGTGCGAAAGGTGATGGCGCGGCGATCCACCATCACCGCGATCAGCACCACCGCAGTCATGAAGAATGATCTTTGCGTCGCAACCTCCGCACCCGACAGCAGCAGATAGAACGCGGCCGCGACCAGCGCCGCGGCAGCCGACCATTTCTTGATCGGGAAGCCGACCGCCAGTCCCGGGATCAAGGCGAGCAGCGCGCGCACCGCGAAGAACACGACACCGGCCACGACGGCCATGTGATAGCCGGAGATCGAGAGCACGTGTCCAAGGCCAGAGATGAACATGGCATCGTTGACGGGCGTGGTGATCGCATCACGCCGCCCCGTCAGAAGCGCGGTTGCGATCGCGCGGTTGTCGCCGTCGAGCGTGGCGCGGATGCGCGCGTCGATCGCATCGCGCAGGCCCTGCATGAAGGCGGCATAGCGTAGCCGCAGGCCGCCGGTCTCCGGCGGCGCGGAAGCCGTGATCGCGCCCATCACGAAGCCCGACGCGCCGATCCCCTGGAAGAACATGTCGCGCGAGAAATCATAGCTGCCGGGGCGCACCGGCGAGATCGGCGGCATCAGCCGCGCCTTCAACTGCACGAAGCTGCCGACCTCGGGCGCGGTCCCCTTGCGCACTGAAAGCCGCACCCGCTCCAGCTTGACGTCACTGCGCAGCGCGTCCATCGCGGTGACGCGCAGCACGAAACGATCGGTGCGCTCACGGATGTCGCGGGTCTCGACGAAGCCGGACAGCGACACCGAATAGAGCGGCTTTGCCAAAACGGGATGCGCAATGCGCGCCGTCTTCCAGGTCGCCATGGCAAAGCCGGCCGCGGCCGCCGCGATCATGATCGCGGCCGCAAACAGCCGGGGTCGCCGCAACAGGACCGCGCCAAGCAAGAGGGCGATGGCCGTCGTGGCCACGACGGACAGCACCGGCTCATGATCGGCGGCAAAATACAGCGCGATGCCGCTGCCGAAGGCGACAGGGACCCACGGCAACAGCCGCCCGGCGCCACCTTCGGCCTTCACCCATTCACGCAGCGTCCCGACAATCGCAGGCCACGCGCCAAACCCGGCCGGCACGAAGCCCCCGGCCGACGCGGTCCGGCCCGTCGGCCAGGTTCCTGCGATCCCTTGCGAGACACGCTGCGGCCGGCCCGGCTCCGCCATCCCCACACCTTACGATACGCGACTGGCTCAGAGGCTACCGGAACGTGCAGGCGGGCGAATAGCGGTACGGATCGGGAACGGAGGGGCCGAGGCCCTACTTTTCCTCTTCCATCGTCACGGCGACGTCGGCCTTGGCCGACAGCCGGACCTTGTTGCCCTCGACGCCGGCAACGAGGCCCTTGTCGATGAAGTGATGGTGCCCCTTGTGGCTGCCCTCCCCGCTGTCCCTCTTGGTCAGCTTGATGCGGTTGCCTTCGACCTTGTCGACCGTGCCGACATGGACGCCGTCGGCGCCGATGACTTCCATATGCTCTGCGATGTTCTGCATGGTGGGATCCTTGGTTGGGGATCCACCTCAACGCGGCGGGGGCGCGTTCGTTGCTAGTTGTCATTCCGGGCTCGCGACTTCGTCGCGCCTCGGAATGACACTAAAGCAGCGGCGCCTTGGCCGAGGCGTGGTGATTGACGATCTTCCAGTCGCCGTCCTCGCGGATGATGACCCAGCTCATCTTGACGACGAGATCGGGTCGCTCGCCGGCGAGGTCGAAATTGATGGTCGCGCCCATGTTGATGAGGTCAGGCCCGGCCTGCGCCGCATTCACCTCGGAGAAGGCCGCGCTCGGCTTGCGCCAGCGCGGCAGGCCGTTGAAGTAGTCGGCAACGCCGTCCCTGCCCCGATAGAGTTTGGGGTTGGAGCCGAAGAAAAATGCGTTCTTCGCATAGAGCGAGGACAGCGCAGCGGCGTCGAGCGTAGCGAAGCCGGCGCACCATTTCGCGATGATTGCGGAAACGATTGCGTCGGCTTCGTCTTGCATGGCGCCCCTCAGCCCTTGTCGTCTCAGCCCTTGGCGACTTCCTTCGCGAACGTATCGCGCAGGCCGATGGTGCGTGAAAACACCGGCTTGCCCGGCGTCGAGTCCTTGTCGCGCACGAAATAGCCCTGGCGCTCGAACTGCATGGGCTCCATCGAATTGCTCTCGGCGACCGAGGCCTCGATCCGGGCGTCGGAGAGAATCTCCAGCGACTGCGGATTGAGGTCGGCCGCGAAATTCGAGGCGTCCGGGCTCGGATTGGCGAACAGCTGGTTGTAGATGCGGACCTCCGCCGGCACCGAATTGGCCGCCGGCAGCCAGTGCATGGTCGCCTTGACCTTGCGGCCGTCGGGCGCGTTGCCGCCCTTGGTCGCGGGATCATAGGTGCAGCGCAGCTCCACCACCTCGCCCTTGTCGTTCTTGATCACGCCGGTGCACTTGACGAAATAGGCGTAGCGCAGCCGCACCTCGTTGCCCGGCGACAGGCGGAAGAACTTCTTGGGCGGGTTCTCCATGAAGTCGTCCTGCTCGATATAGAGCTCGCGGCCGAACGTGATCTTGCGCGTGCCGGCGGAGGGATCATCGGGGTGATTGATCGCCTCGAGTTCCTCGGTCTGCCCCTCCGGATAATTCTCGATCACGACCTTCAGCGGCTTCAGCACCGCCATGCGCCGCTGCGACGTGCGGTTCAGTTCCTCGCGGATGCAGAACTCGAGCATGCCGACATCGACGACGCTGTTGGCCTTGGCGACACCGATGCGCTTGACGAATTCGCGCAAGGCGGCCGGCGGCACGCCGCGGCGGCGCATCCCCGCCATGGTCGGCATGCGCGGATCGTCCCAGCCGGCGACATGGCCGTCGCGGACGAGCTGGGTCAGCACGCGCTTGGACAGCAGCGTATAGGTCAAATTGAGCCGCGCCATCTCGTACTGGTGCGGCTTGGACGGCACCGGCAGCTTCTCGATGAACCAGTCATAGAGCGGCCGGTGATCTTCGAACTCCAGCGTGCAGATCGAGTGCGTGATGCCTTCGATGGCGTCCGACTGGCCGTGGGCGTAGTCGTAGCTCGGATAGATGCTCCAATTGGTGCCGGTGCGCGGATGGTGCGCATGCAGGATGCGGTAGAGCACGGGGTCGCGCAGGTTGATGTTGCCCGAGGCCATGTCGATCTTGGCCCGCAGCACGCGCGCGCCGTTCGGGAATTCGCCGGCCTTCATGCGGCGGAACAGGTCGAGGTTCTCGTCCACGCTGCGGTCGCGGAACGGCGAGTTCTTGCCGGGCTCGGTCAGGGTGCCGCGCGCAAGACGGATCTCTTCCTGCGACTGGTCGTCGACATAGGCGAGCCCGTCACGGATCAGCTTCTCGGCCCATTCGTACAGGCGGTCGAAATAGTCCGAGGCGTAGAATAGGTTCTTGCCCCAGTCGTAGCCGAGCCAGTGCACGTCGGCCTGGATGGAATCGATATATTCCTGCTCTTCCTTGACCGGGTTGGTGTCGTCGAAGCGCAGATGGCAGCGGCCCGGAAACTCCTGGGCGATGCCGAAATTGAGGGCGATCGACTTGGCGTGGCCGATATGCAGGTAGCCGTTCGGCTCCGGCGGGAACCGGGTCACGATCTCCTTGTACTTGGCCTGGTCGAGGTCGGCCTGGATGATGTCACGAATGAAATCGCGCCCAACTTCAGTCGCCACCGGTTCTGTCATTACGAAAATCCTGTAGGGAAATCAGCGGACCTTCTGCCAAATTCGCTTGGCTGAGCCAAGGCCTTAAGGCGTCCGCTGGCGGGCTTTAGTTATGCTCCGGTCCTGTTATATACCACCGCCTCCAATGCATAGGCCCTGCCAAGAATGACCGATTCCGTCGTCACCCGCTTTGCCCCCTCGCCGACCGGCTTCCTCCACATCGGAGGCGCCCGCACGGCGCTGTTCAACTGGCTCTATGCGAAGAAGCACGGCGGCAAGATGCTGCTCCGGATCGAGGACACCGACCGGGAGCGCTCCACCGAGGCCGCGATCGGCGCGATCCTGGACGGGCTGAAATGGCTGGAGCTCGGCTGGGACGGCGACGTCATCTACCAGTTCAGCCGCGCCGCCCGTCACCGCGAGGTTGCCGAGCAGCTGCTCTCCGACGGCAAGGCCTATCGCTGCTACGCCACCGCGGAAGAGCTCACCGCGATGCGCGAGAAGGCGCGCGCCGAGGGCCGCACCCGCCTCTATGACGGCATGTGGCGCGACCGCGATCCCGCGACCGCCCCGTCGGACGTCAAGCCGACCATCCGCCTCCGCGCGCCGCAGACCGGCGAGACCGTGATCGAGGACCAGGTCCAGGGCCGCGTGGTGTGGCAGAACGAGAACCTCGACGACCTCGTCCTGCTGCGCGGCGATGGCAACCCGACCTACATGCTCGCAGTGGTGGTGGACGACCATGACATGGGCGTTACCCATGTCATCCGCGGCGACGACCATCTGATCAACGCCGCCCGCCAGAAGCAGATCTACGATGCGATGGGCTGGGCGCTGCCGAGCATGTCGCACATCCCCCTGATCCACGGCCCGGACGGCTCAAAGCTCTCCAAGCGCCACGGCGCGCTCGGCGTCGATGCCTATCGCGCCATGGGATACCTCCCGGCGGCGCTCCGCAACTATCTCGTCCGCCTCGGCTGGAGCCATGGCGACCAGGAGATCTTCTCGACCGAGGAGATGATCGCGGCGTTCGATCTCGCCAATGTCGGCCGCGCCGCCGCCCGCTTCGATTTCGCCAAGCTGGAAAACCTCAACGGCCACTACATCCGCCATGCCGACGATCAATCACTCGTGAAGATGTTCGAGGACGTGCTGGACCACGTCGTGCCGGCCCGCGACGAGATTAAGGCCAAGTTAAACGACACCACGCGGGCGCAGCTGCTCAAGGCCATGCCGGCCCTGAAGGAGCGCGCCAAGACGCTGATCGAGCTGATCGACGGCGCCTATTTCATCTTCGCCGACCGGCCGCTGCAGCTCGATCCGAAGGCGGCCGCGCTGCTGACGCCGGAGAATCGCAAGCTGATCGGCCAGCTTCATTCCGCGCTGGAGAAAGTCGAGACGTGGAGCGGCGCCACCACCGAAGCCGCACTGCGTGCTTTTGCGGAGGAAAATAGTCTCAAGCTCGGCGCAGTCGCCCAGCCGCTGCGGGCGGCGCTGACCGGCCGCACCACTTCGCCTGGTATATTTGAGGTTTTGGACGTGCTGGGACGCCAGGAGAGCCTGGGGCGGCTTAAGGATCAATCTACGACGTAAGTAGGCCATGGCTGCCATGATCTTGCAGCGCACACAGCAATAATATACCCATCTCCCCCGTACCTTCTGGAATATCCGGCCTGCCCCACCATCTCTTCGGGGCCTTCCGGGTCCGGCCCGTTTCACCACACATCGGGGACCTCTGATGGACGCAAAATCAAGCAATAAGACCGCCACGCTGACGGTCGGAAATAAGAACTACGACCTCCCGATCCACAGTGGCAGCGTCGGGCCTGACGTCATCGACATCGGCAAGCTGTACGGCCAGTCCGGCCTGTTCACCTACGATCCCGGCTTCACCTCGACCGCGAGCTGCCAGTCCAAGATCACCTACATCGACGGTGATGCGGGCGTGCTGGAATACCGCGGCTACCCGATCGAGCAGCTCGCCGAGAACGGCGACTTCCTCGAGACCTGCTATCTGCTGCTTTACGGGAACCTGCCGACCGCCGCGCAGAAGAAGGATTTCGACGACCGCGTGATCCATCACACGATGGTGCACGAGCAGATGGCCCGCTTCTTCCAGGGCTTCCGCCGCGACGCTCACCCGATGGCGGTGATGGTTGCGTCCGTCGGCGCGCTCGCCGCGTTCTATCACGACTCCACCGACATCAACGATCCGAAGCAGCGCATGATCGCTTCCATGCGCATGATCGCGAAGATCCCGACCTTGGCGGCGATGGCCTACAAGTACACGGTCGGCCAGCCCTTCGTGTACCCGAAGAACTCGCTCTCCTTCGCCGCGAACTTCCTCAACATGTGCTTCGCCGTGCCGTGCGAGGAGTACAAGATCAACCCGGTGCTCGCTGATGCGCTGGACAAGATCTTCATCCTGCACGCCGACCACGAGCAGAACGCCTCGACCTCGACGGTGCGTATCGCCGGCTCCTCCGGCGCCAACCCGTTCGCCTGCATCGCCGCCGGCATCGCCTGCCTCTGGGGCCCGGCGCATGGCGGCGCCAACGAAGCCGCGCTCGCGATGCTCGCCGAGATCGGCACCGTGGACAAGATCCCCGAGTTCATCGCCAAGGTGAAGGACAAGAACTCCGAAGTCCGCCTGATGGGCTTCGGTCACCGCGTCTACAAGAACTACGATCCGCGCGCCAAGATCATGCAGAAGATGTGTCACGCCGTTCTCAAGGAGACCGGCCATGGCGACGATCCGATGCTGAAGGTGGCGCTCGAGCTCGAGAAGATCGCGCTGAGCGACCAGTACTTCATCGACCGCAAGCTGTACCCGAACGTCGACTTCTATTCGGGCATCACGCTGAAGGCGATGGGCTTCCCGGTCTCGATGTTCACCGTGCTGTTCGCGGTCGCCCGCACCGTCGGCTGGATCAGCCAGTGGAGCGAGATGATCGAGGATCCGCAGCAGAAGATCGGCCGTCCGCGCCAGCTCTACACCGGCGTCACCCGCCGCGACTACGTCGCGATCAAGGATCGCAAGTAAGTTCGAACCGTAAGGTCCACCGGAACGGCGCCATCGCAAGATGGCGCCGTTTTCGTTTGCGCGTATCCTTGCAGGGTGAGCAAACGAAGCCCACCCCCAAAGATTTGGAGACCCTGATGCTGAGCGGAAGCTGCCTCTGCGGACATGTCGCCTACGAAGTCGATGCGTCACCGGGCATGATCGTGCACTGCCATTGCCAGACCTGCCGGAAGACGCACGGCTCGGCCTTCTCCACCGTCACCAATGTTCCGCGCGATCGCTTTCGCTGGACGAAGGGCGAAGAGCTGCTGCGCGGATTCGAATCCTCACCCGGCAAGACCCGTTACTTCTGCTCGCAATGCGGATCGCATATCGTCGCAGCACGCGACGGCAAGGACACGGTACTGCTACGGATGGGATGCCTGGACACGCCGATCGCGGAACGGCCCGAGGTGCACATCTGGCGATCGGATGCGGCCAATTGGTACGACCCGAAGGTCGAATTGCCGGAATGGGCGGAAGGCCGGCAGCCAAAACCCTGATCGGATCGCTCCTCGGTCTTGTTGCCGCGCACAACAACAAGTCGGCGCATTGCACCGGCAACAGCTTGACAGTCGAAACGCTCCGCGCGCAAATTCTTACACTAAGTAAGAATGACGACAGGGATGGAAATGCCGGAGCAGCCGAGAAGTCGGCGGCAGACGCGCGCTGCCATATTGACTCATCTGCTTCAGTCGGGCGGCTCGTTCCGCCCGCCGCTGGCCAAGGCCGTGCGCCTGTCGGAAGCGAGCCTCTCGCGTATCCTGTTTGACCTGAAGGCCGAGGGCCTGATCGAGGAAGTGCGGCGCCCTGCCCCCTATGTCGGCGGCCCGACCGGGCTCGTCTCGCTCGATCGCACGGTGGCGCTTGGGGCGCTCGAGCTGACCGGTCAGTGGCTCGGCATCGGCGTCGGCGGCCTGTCGGGCGAGTTGCACTACACCGAGCGCCTGCCGCTGCCGAAGACGGTGACGATCGAGACCGTCGGCCGGGTGTTCCGCGAGGCGCTGATCTTGCTGCGCGACTGGGCGCGCCGCCGCCGTATTGCGCTGGCGCAGATCGGCATCACCATTCCCGGCCTTGGCCGCTTGAGCGAGTTCGGCAATCCGATCATTCCCTGCGACGTCGGGCGCGTCGGTGACATGGTCGGCGAGCTGTTTGCGGACGTCCCGGTCGCCTTCACCAATTCGGTGGTGGCGCATGCCACCTTTCATCGTTGCCGCAACGAGCACTACCCGTTCAGCGACGCACATCTGTTCGTCTTCGTCGGCCAGGGTGTCGCCGGGACATGGATGGACGATCCGGTCGAGGACGACGCGCTTCAGCCGGTCGAGCTCGGCCACATGGTGTTCGGCACAGATGGACCGCGCTGCCGCTGCGGCCATCATGGCTGCGTCGAAGCCTATACGTCGCTGCCGGCGCTGGCCGAACTGCTGCGCACCACAGAAGCGGAATTGCTTCAGCTTGGCAGCGAGTGGACGACCACGATCCCCCTCACCGCGCGGGTGCGCCAGGAGCTGCGGCAGCGGCTCTTCAGGCTCGGGCTTGCCATCGGCAACACACTGAACGTCAAGCCATGTCGCGGCGTTGTCATCAGCGGATGGCCGTCGGCTCTCGCTGAAGACGACCGAAAGGCCGTCATCGACGGGATCGATGCGTGTCTCCTCGGCGGCCGGAAGCTGGCGAAGGTGTCGCTCGCCTTCGTGCCCCCCTCGAACGGCAACGATCCGCAGGCCGCATTGGCCTTCGCCGCCTTCTGTCTCGCCAGCCGCGGTGGAATGCCCGCGGCATCGACGGAGGCCGCCTGACATGCCCTGACGCGCGACCTCAGGCACTCAAACAAGAAGTTCACACCGGGAGGAACTTGCCATGCCGATCACCACAACAAGGCGTCGTCTGCTCGCTGGATCCGCGACCATGCTCGCGCTGCCGGCCTTTGCCCGCGCCCAAGGCGCCGTCAAGCCGCGCCTGACCGCGATCTCGCAATGGTCCGCAGGCAGCGATGGGGCGGCGATCACCGCGCTCGGCAAGAAATTCGAGGAGAAAGGCGGCGTCTGGCAGCACTCGCCCGTCCCCGGCTTCACCACCGAGATGATGAACAAGCTGCGCGCCCAGATCATCGCCGGCGATCCGCCGGCCTGTTCGCAGCTCAAGGGACCCGAGATAGCGGCCTGGTCGAAGATCGCCCCGACCGTCGATCTCGACGCCGTGGTCGCGGCCGCCGGCTATGAGAAGGTCGTCGCTCCCGACCTTGCGAAATTGCACAGGCCGGCGGGCAAGTGGATTGCGCTGCCGTTGCAGATCTACAGCACCAACATGCTGTTCCTGTCCAGGCGCGCAATGGACAAGGCCAAGGCCGACAAGATCCCCGTCACCTGGGCGGAGTTCAACGATCTCGCCGAGAAGATGAAATCCGGCGGCGTCGCCTATCCAGTCGCCAATGGCGGCACCCGCCCCGATGATGGTCAGAAGTTCGAGGCCGCTCTGGCGGGCATGAGCCCCGCCGCCTACCGCGCGGCCATCATGAATCTCGAGAAGAAGGCCCTGGAGGGCCCCGAGATCAAGGCTGCGTTCACGCAGGTCCGCAAGATCGCCGACTGGATGGACCCCAATGTCGGCGCCCAGCACTTCTCGACCAATTTGAAGCGCTTCGTCGACGGCGACATGGGGATGATGATCATGGGCGGCTGGGCGCAGGGCGTGCTGCGCAACGCCGGTTTCAAGTTCGAAGACTTCACGATCGCCCCGGGGCCGAGCGACAATGGCAAGCCGGTCTTCCTGTTGAATGCCGATGCCTTCATCTTCTGGCAGCGCAAGGAGCCTGACCTGCAAGCCGGCCAGACGCTTATGGCCCAGCTCGTCATGGATCCGGCGATCCAGACCATGTACTCGCAGATCACCGGATCGATCCCCGTGCGCACCGATGTCGATCTGTCCGGTGAAGGCTGGTCGGACGGTCAAAGGCGGACCGCCGCAGCTCTGAAAGACGCGATTGCCAGCAACCAGGCCGTCCTCAGTCTTGCGCACAACATGGCGCAGGAAAACGGCATGACCGCAGCGATGATCGACGTCATCACGGAGTTCGTGAAGAACAAGACGATCAAGCCGGAGCAGGCGGCCACGCGCCTCGCCGACGCCGTCGAGAGCGCACGTTGACCATCGCCATCTCGACAAGACCGGGCCGGCCGGCGACCTCTGACATGGTCCGCCGGCTGCCCGAATATTTGATGATATGGGTGCCGCTGCTGCTGTCAGCGGCGCACCTCATTGCGTTTTCGCTGTGGACGATCTGGATCTCGTTCACGCCATCCACTCTGGTCCCGGTCTCGGGCTGGGTGGGTTTGCGCAACTATTCCGCGGTCGCGGCCTCGCGGAACTGGCAGATCGCCCTCGACAATCTGCTGCTGTTCGGCAGCGCCTTCGTGCTGCTCAGCCTGGCAACCGGCCTCATCCTTGCGATCCTGCTTGATCAGCGCATTCGCGGCGAGAACGTGCTGCGCTCCATCTTCCTCTATCCGCTGGCGGTGTCGTTCGTGGTCACCGGCACGGTCTGGAGCTGGCTGCTCAATCCCGGCCTTGGCATCCAGAAGCTGGTCCACGACCTCGGCTGGACCTCCTTCCGGTTCGACTGGCTGATCGACCGCGACATGGCGATCTGGACCATTGTCATCGCTGCGATCTGGCAATCCTCGGGGTTTGCCATGGCGCTCTTCCTCGCCGGCCTCCGCTCCGTCGATGCCGACCTGATCAAGGCCGCGCAGATCGACGGCGCCGGACCTATCCGGATGTACCGGCGCGTCATCCTGCCGACGCTGTGGCCGATCACCATCACCGTCATCGTCATCGAGCTGCAGTTCGCAATTTCAACCTTCGACCTCGTCCGCGCGCTCACCAATGGCGGGCCAGGAATTGCGACCCAGCTGCCGGCCCTCGTCGTCTATGACCTGATGTTCCAGCGCAGCCTGCTCGGTCGGGGAGCCGCGGCGGCCGTCCTCATGCTGCTCATTCTTCTCGCGGTGCTGCTGCCCTATGCGGCGTGGCGTTACGTCCAGCGGCGGCGGGCGCTCCATGCGTGAGCGAAGCTTCACCCCAAGCCGGATCCTGATCTATCTCGTCGTTTCGCTGGTCGCCGCAGCGTGGCTCGCGCCGTTGGCCGTTGTGGTGCTGAACTCACTGCGGACCAACGAGGAGATCGCGCAGGGCTCCATGATCGGCTGGCCGCAGCATCTGGCCTGGGGCAATTACGCCGCCGCCTGGAGCGGCTTCTGCGTCGCCGAGACCTGCGCTGGCATCCGGCCGTACATGCTGAACTCGGCGCTCGTGACCATTCCCGCGACGATCTTCTCCACCCTGCTTGGTGCTATCGCCGGTTACGCGGTGTCGCTCTGGCGCTTCCGCGGCGACAGCTGGATTTACGGGATCGTCACGCTCGGCATCTTCCTTCCACAGCAGATGCGTCTGCTGCCCTGGACCATCGTGCTGCGCGATACCGGCCTGATGAACACGCTCACGGGCCTGGTCGTGATCCACACGATCCAGGGGCTGTCCTTCACTACCCTGTTCTGTCGAAACTACTACGTGGCGATCCCGCAGGAGCTGATCAGGGCGGCGCGCATCGACGGCGCTGGGTTCTTTCGCATTTTCTGGCGCATCATCCTGCCGCTGTCGCCGCCGATCCTGGTCGTCACCGTGATCTGGCAGTTCACCCATATCTGGAACGAGTTTCTCTACGGCGTGACGTTCACGACCGGTCAGCAGCAGCCGGTCACCGCCGCGCTGATCGCGCTCTCCGCCGCGGTCGCCGATATCCCGCAGCATGGCGTGCAAAGCGCCGCGGTGATGATCGCCGCCCTTCCGACCCTGCTGATCTATCTGATCGGCGGAAAATACTTCGTACGCGGCCTCACCGCCGGCGCGGTGAAATGATGGATGTGTCATGGCAGCACTGAGCATTCGCGCTTTGTCGAAGCGCTACGCCAATCTGGAGGTGCTGAAGGGCATCGACCTCGACATCGAGAGCGGCGAGTTCACCGTGCTGGTCGGACCGTCCGGCTGCGGCAAGTCCACGCTGCTCAACATCGTCGCCGGGCTCGATCGTGCCAGCGACGGCACGGTGGAAATCGGCGGGCGCGTGGTCAACGACGTCCCGCCGAAGGACCGCGACATCGCGATGGTGTTCCAGTCCTACGCGCTCTATCCGTCGATGACGGTGCGCCAGAACATCACCTTCGGCATGGAGTGCCGGCATGTGCCGAAGGCGGAGCAGGAGAAGGCGGTCGCGAATGTCGCAAAACTGCTCCAGATCGAGCCGCTGCTCGGCCGCAAGCCGTCGCAGCTCTCCGGCGGCCAGCGCCAGCGCGTGGCGATGGGGCGCGCGCTGGTGCGCGATCCCCTGCTCTTCCTGTTCGACGAACCGCTGTCCAATCTCGATGCAAAACTGCGGGTCGAGATGCGGATGGAGATCAAGCGGCTGCATCAGCGTATCGGCGCCACCATCGTCTATGTCACCCACGACCAGATCGAGGCGATGACGATGGCGACGCGCATCGCCGTGATGCATCGGGGCGTGGTTCAGCAATTCGCCGACCCCGACACGGTCTACCGCTATCCCGCCAATCTGTTCGTCGCCCGTTTCATGGGCTCACCGCCGATGAACACGATGGCGGCCCGGCTCGAGGCCGACGCCGACGGCCCCGTGGTCGTGATCGGCGCGGGCCGGGCGGACGAGGTTCGTCTGCGCCTGCAGGGCTACGACGCCGCGCAGTCCTATGTCGGCCGCGAGGTGGTGCTCGGGATCAGGCCGGAATGCATCGCCGAGGGCGACCGCGTGTTCTCCGGAGCCGCGAGCGCGCCTGTCATCGTCTCCGCGCCGGTCGAGCTGGTCGAGCCCACGGGCGCGGAGACCATCGTCCTGCTGCGGCTTGGCGGCGAGGCCGCGCAGGCGCGCATCTCGCCGGACATCCGCCCGACGCCGGGAGCCTCCGCCTCCTTCGCGCTCGACACCCGCCGCATCTGCCTGTTCGACCCCGAGACGGAGCGACTGATCGCATGACTGACGTCACCTATTCCAGCCTCGCCGGCCGCGTGGTGCTGATCACCGGCGGCGCCAGCGGCATCGGCGCCGCCTTCGTCCGCGCCTTCGCCGGCCAGGGCGCCCGCGTCGCTTTCCTCGACATCGATACGCAGGCGGGCGAAGCGCTGGCGCGGGAATTGGCGAAGACCTCCGCCGCCGCACCACTGTTCGTGCCGTGCGATCTCCTCGACATCGAGGCCCTGCGCACCGCCATGGCAGAGGTCCGCCGATCGCTCGGCGATGCCGCCGTCCTCGTCAACAATGCCGCCAACGACCAGCGCCAGGTGCTGGCCGAGGTGACCTCGGCCGAGTTCGACTGGATGATCGGCGTCAACTTCAAGCACGTCTTTTTTGCCGCGCAGGCCATCGTGCCGCAGATGCAGGCACGCGGCGGCGGTTCGATCATCAACATGTCGTCGGTGGCCTGGATGCGCGGTGCGCCGGCACTGCCGGTCTACGCTGGGGCGAAGGCGGCGATTGCCGGCTTCACCAACTCGCTGGCCAGGATCGTCGGTCCCGACCGCATTCGCGTCAATGCCATCGCGCCGGGCATGGTGATCACCGAGCGCCAGCGCCGCCTCTGGTTTCCGGACGAGCAGAAGATCTCCGAGATGCGCACCCGCCAGGCCGTTCCCGATGCGGTGACGCCCGAGGACGTCGCCAGCCTGGCGCTGTTCCTCGCATCCGACGAGAGCCGGCGCATCACCAGCCAGTGTTTTCGGGTGGATGGCGGGTTGGCGTAGGGACCTCGGGGCCAGATCAGCCAAGCATTCGGTATCGTAGATTCCATGGGGCGGTGAGCGTGGCCTTTCCGGTAGGTTTGGGTTTCCACACTCGAACCCACGGAGAGTCAGATGCAAGCATCGACTGTAGGCACGCTCACCAGCGACCATAATGGCACAATTTTCCTTGCGATCGAACTCAGTCAGAAGACGTGGCTGGTGACGCTGCACAGCCCGGATCGTGATCGGATCTCGCGCCACAAGCTCGAGGGCGGCGATCATGCGGGGCTGCTGGAACTGATTGAGAAGGCCCGCAGGCGGGTGGCGGATAAGCTCGGCTGCGTGCCGCGGGTCGTGAGCTGCTACGAGGCCGGTTACGATGGCTTCTGGCTGCATCGTCTGCTGGAAGCCGCCGGGATCACGAACTACGTGTTCGACCCCGCCAGTATTGCGGTGGAGCAGCGATCGCGGCGGGCCAAGACGGACCGGATCGACGGCGAGCTTCTGCTGCGCACCTTGATGGCCTATTTGCGCGGCGAGCCGCGGGTGGTTCGGATCGTGCGGGTGCCGAGTGTGGCGCAGGAGGACGCCAGGCGCGCCAGCCGTGAACGCGATCGGCTGGTCACGGAGCAGACGGCCCACACCAACCGGATCAAGGCGCTGTTGCGTCTTCAGGGGATGGCGGTCGGCAATCCGCGGCGGCGAGACTGGCTTGCCTGGCTGGCACGCCAGCGCGACTGGCAGGGGCAGCCGCTGCCACCGCATCTGTTGGCCGAAGTAACACGCGAGCACGCCCGCCTGATGCTGATGCGTGAGCAGCTTGCGGTCCTGGAAGAGGCCCAGCCCCTTGCGGTTCCTGCGCAGACGGCCGAGCGGCAGGATCTGCTGCGGCGGCTCAAGGCGCTCGGTCCGGCCTTCACCGCGACGCTGACCAACGAGGTGTTCTACAAGGACTTCCGCAACCGCCGCGAGGTCGCCAGCTACGTCGGATTGGCGCCCAGTCCCTGGCAGAGCGGCGGCATCGATCGCGAGCAGGGCATCAGCAAGGCTGGCAATCCACGCGCCCGCCTCAAGGCGATCGAACTGGCCTGGCTGTGGCTGCGGCATCAACCGGACAGCGCGCTCAGCCGCTGGTTCCGTGACCGCATCGCCAACGCCGGCAAGCGCGCCAAACGCGTCGCCATCGTCGCGCTGGCGCGCAAGCTGATCGTGGCGCTGTGGCGTTACCTC
>NZ_DASYWN010000011.1:0-12581 GCF_035935975.1 Bradyrhizobium sp. | reverse complement strand
AACTTCGGAAGCCAATCCTCCCCCGGAACACGGTCGTCGCGCTGCGCTCCGCATGGCTCCGCGCGCCGCCCTCAAACCACGCCAACCTCACTCAAGCCAATCGAATGCCCTTGACTCACAAATCCCCATATGAGGGTGGGCAAAGGCGCGGAAGCGCCGTGCCCACGATCTTTCACGTTATGCAAGGTGGTGGGCACGCTTCCGCCTTCGCTCTTCGAGCTAGGGCGGACAAGTCGCTTTGCCCACCCTGCGAGACCTCCGCCGCGTCTTACTCCGCAGCTTCCGCGTAATCGCTCACCGGCGGGCACGAGCACACCAGGTTGCGATCGCCATAGACGTTGTCGACGCGCCCCACCGGGCACCAGTATTTGTCGGTGCGCGAGGTGCCCGCGGGGAAGCAGCCTTCGGCGCGGGTGTAGGCGCGATTCCACGCATCATCGGCGATGTCGTGCACGGTGTGCGGGGCGTGGCGCAGCGGCGAGGCCTCGATCTTGAAGCGGCCGCCTTCGACCTCGGCGATTTCCTTGCGGATCGCGATCATGGCGTCGCAGAAGCGGTCCAGCTCGGCCTTGGATTCCGACTCGGTCGGCTCGATCATCAGCGTGCCCGGCACCGGGAAGCTCATGGTCGGGGCGTGGAAGCCGTAATCGATCAGGCGCTTGGCGATGTCGTCCACGGTGACGCCCGAGGTCGTCTTCAGCAGGCGGGGATCGACGATGCACTCATGCGCGACGCGGCCCTTGGCGTTCTTGTAGAGCACCGGGAAGTGCGCATCGAGGCGCGCGGCGATGTAGTTGGCGTTGAGGATCGCGATCTCGGTGGCGCGCTTCAATCCGTCGCCGCCCATCATCAGGATGTAGATGTAGGAGATGGTGAGGATCGAGGCCGAGCCGAACGGCGCGGCCGAGACCGGGCCGACCGGAGCGTCGGCTTGCGTCGCCGGATGACCCGGCAGGAACGGCGCGAGATGCGCCTTCACGCCGATCGGGCCCATGCCGGGACCGCCGCCGCCATGCGGGATGCAGAAGGTCTTGTGCAGGTTGAGATGGCTGACGTCGGCGCCGTAATCGCCGGGGCGCGACAGGCCGACCTGCGCGTTGAGATTGGCGCCGTCCAGATACACCTGGCCGCCATGGCCGTGCACGATGTCGCAGATCTCGCGGATGTGCTCCTCGAACACGCCATGCGTGGAGGGATAGGTGATCATGACCGCGGCGAGGTCGTTCGAATGCTTCTCGGCCTTGGCGCGGAGATCATTGACGTCGACGTCGCCGTTCTTCTCGCAGGCGACCACCACCACGTCCATGCCGACCATCGCGGCCGAGGCCGGGTTGGTGCCGTGGGCGGAGGAGGGGATCAGGCAGATCTTGCGATGCGTCTCTCCGCGCGCGGCATGATAGCCGCGGATCGCGAGCAGCCCGGCATATTCGCCCTGCGCGCCCGAATTCGGCTGCAGCGAGATCGCGTCATAGCCGGTGATGTCGCACAGCCATTTTTCCAGCCGCGCGAACAGCGCATGATAGCCGGCGGCCTGCTCGCGCGGGACGAACGGATGCAGCGTCGCGAACTCCGGCCAGGTCAGCGGCATCATCTCGGTGGTCGCATTCAGCTTCATCGTGCAGGAGCCGAGCGGGATCATGGCGCGGTCGAGCGCGAGGTCGCGATCGCTGAGCTTGCGCATGTAGCGCAGCATCTCGGTCTCCGAGCGATGTGCATGGAAGACGGGATGCGTCAGGAAGTCGGTCGCGCGCTTCAGCGCCTCCGGCAGCGCCTCGCGCGTGGTGGCCTCGATTTCGGCATAGGAAAGCGTGCCGCCGAAGGCGCGCCAGACGGCTTCCACCGTCGCTTGCGTCGTGGTCTCGTCGAGCGCGATGCGCAGATTGGTCTCGCTGATGCCGAGATTGATCTTCTCGGCTGCCGCGCGCGCGATGATCTCGGCGCGCTTGGCGCCGGCGTCCACGCTGAGCGTGTCGAAGAAGCTTTCGCTATCAGGCGCAAAGCCGAGCTTGCGCAGGCCGGCGGCGAGCACGGCGGCGCGGCGATGCACGTTGCGCGCGATCTGCGCCAGGCCCTCGGGGCCGTGATAGACCGCGTACATCGAGGCGATCACGGCGAGCAGCACCTGCGCGGTGCAGATGTTGGAGGTCGCCTTCTCGCGGCGGATGTGCTGCTCGCGGGTCTGCAGCGCCAGGCGATAAGCCGGCGCGCCGCGGGAGTCCACGGAGAGGCCGACGATGCGGCCGGGCAGCGAGCGCTTCAGCGCATCGCGCACCGCCATATAGGCCGCGTGCGGTCCGCCATAACCCATCGGCACGCCGAAGCGCTGTGCCGAGCCGATCGCGATGTCGGCGCCGAGCTCGCCGGGCGAGGCCAGCAGCGTCAGGGCCAGCAGGTCCGCGGCAACGATCGCGAGCGCGCCCTTGGCCTTCAGAGCCGCGATTGCGGGCCGGAGGTCGCGCACCGCGCCCGAGGAGCCCGGATATTGCAGCAGCGCGCCGAGCACGTCGGTCTTGTCGAGATCGGCGAGAGGATCGCCGACGATCAGATTCCAGCCGAGCGGCTCGGCGCGGGTGCGCATCACAGCGAGCGTCTGCGGATGCACGTCCTTGTCGACGAAGAAGGCCTTTGCCTTCACCTGCGAGTGGCGCTCGGCGAGCGCCATCGCTTCGGCGGCGGCGGTCGCTTCATCGAGCAGCGAGGCGTTGGCGACGTCGAGCCCGGTGAGGTCGCAGATCATGGTCTGGAAGTTGAGCAGCGCCTCCAGCCGGCCCTGGCTGATCTCGGGCTGGTAGGGCGTGTAGGCGGTGTACCAGGCGGGATTTTCCAGAATGTTGCGCTGGATCACCGCGGGCAGGATCGTGCCGGAATAGCCTTGGCCGATCAGCGAGGTGAAGACCTGGTTCTGGGCCGCGAGCTCGCCCATATGCGCGATCGCCTCGGTCTCGCTCAAGGGCTTGCCGAGATCGAGCGGAGCGGCCTGCCGGATCGAGGCCGGCAGCGTTTCCGCCATCAGCGCATCGACGCTCTTGGCGCTGACGGTCTCGAGCATTGCGGTGACGTCGCGCGCCGACGGGCCAATGTGGCGGCGAACGAAAGTGGCGGCGGCGTCGCCGCTGGATTTACGGTGCGCGGTCATCGCTTGCTCCATCGTCCTTAAGCTGTATGCGCCTTGTAGGCAGCCTCATCCATGAGGCCGCCGAGCTCGCTCTTGTCGGCAATCTTGATCTTGAAGAACCACGCCGCGCCCTGCGCGTCCGAGTTCACCAGCGCCGGCTCGGCGGCAAGTGCCTCGTTGGTCTCGAGCACTTCGCCGGTAACAGGCGCGTAGACGTCGGAGGCGGCCTTGACCGATTCCACGACGGCGGCGGCTTCGGCCTTCTTCAGCGCGCGGCCGACCTTGGGCAGTTCGACGAACACGACGTCGCCGAGCTGGGACTGCGCGTAGTCGGTGATCCCGACGGTGGCGACGTCGCCGTCGATGGCCAGCCATTCATGGTCGGAGGTGTACAGCGTCGTGGTCATTCACAGGTCCTCAGCGTTTGTAGGTGTTTTTCACGAAAGGCATGGTGGCGACGGTGAGCGGCAAACGTTGCCCGCGCACCTCGGCGAAGATTTGCGTGCCGAGCGCGCTCAGGCTTGTGGGCACATAGCCTATCGCGACCGGCGCATTCAGGCTCGGGCCGAAACCGCCCGAGGTGACTTTTCCAATGGGCTCGCCCGCACTCGCGTCCGCAAACAGCAGCGCGCCCTCGCGCACTGGCGCGCGGCCTTGGGCGAGCAGGCCGACGCGGCGCCGGGATGCGCCGTTGTCGAAGTGAGCAAGGATCTTTTCGGCGCCGGGAAAGCCGCCGGCGCGTGCGCCACCGGTGCGGCGGCTCTTCTGCACCGACCATTCCAGCGCGGCCTCGACCGGCGTGGTCGTGGTGTCGATGTCGTGGCCGTAGAGGCAGAGGCCGGCCTCGAGCCGCAAGCTGTCGCGGGCCCCTAAGCCGATCGGCATCACATCGGGGTTGTCGAGGAGCTTTTTGGCGAGGGCTTCGGCATCCGCGGCGGGCACCGAAATTTCAAAACCGTCCTCGCCGGTATAGCCGGAGCGCGAGACGAAGCAGGCGAGGCCGGCAACCTTGTGCGGGCCGGCATCCATGAACTTCATGGCGGGTGCCTCTGCACATAATTTCGCCAGCGCCGATTCCGCCTTCGGGCCCTGCAGCGCGATCAGCGCGCGGTCTTCAAGCGAATCGATGATGCAGGTGTCCGAGAGATTCGCGCGCAGATGCGCCTCGTCCTCGGCCTTGCAGGCGGCGTTGACCACGAGGAACAGGTGATCGCCGAAATTCGCGACCATCAGGTCGTCGAGAATGCCGCCATCTTCATTGGTGAACTGGGCGTAGCGCTGGCGGCCCGGTGCAATTGCCACGATGTCCTGGGGCACCAGCCGCTCCAGCGCGCGGGCGGCGTCCTCGACCTTGCCCGACTTCGGCCGGAGCGCGATCTGGCCCATGTGGGAGACGTCGAACAGGCCGGCCTGGTTACGGGTCTGGAGGTGCTCCTTCAGCACGCCCGCCGGGTACTGCACGGGCATGTCATAGCCCGCGAACGGCACCATTTTGCCGCCCAGCGTCACATGGAGGTCGTAGAGGGGGGTACGTTTCAGGGAGTCTTTGTCGTCACGCACTGGCATCACAGGGGTCCTCGGCGGTTCCCCGGGGACGATTCCCCGGAAGCAACCAGTCGAAGCCCCATCTGTCGCTGTGCCTGAGAGTATTATCCCGTCGGCGGACGCTATCCGGGTCTTAAGCCCGCCAGCGCCTCTTTCCAGATGTCGTCAAAGCCACGCGGTCCTTTTGCCTGAGAGTTTCCGGGGCGGTTGCTCCTTCGGCGCCGGCTACCAGATGCCGGTCTCTCCCGACGTGGCCGTACGATATAGATGGGTACAGACCACAGCCCGGCCAAGCCTGTCAACGCGCACCTGACGCCTTTCAACGGGATTGCGCGCCTGCGGCAACCCACTGATCTCTCTGCACAGTTTCTGGACACCGAAGCTGGCCTTGTCTAAAAGCGCTTTGGCCCGCAGATAACAGCCCAAACTTGCGTTTGGGTGGCAATTGAGCGGGTCCAAGCACACCCGATTGGATGAACATGAGCGGCGTCAACGAGATCAGGTCGACCTTTCTGAACTTCTTTGCCGAGAACGGGCACGAGATCGTGTCGTCCTCGCCATTGGTGCCGCGCAACGATCCGACGTTGATGTTCACCAATGCCGGCATGGTGCAGTTCAAGAACGTCTTCACCGGCGTCGAGAAGCGGCCCTATCAGCGCGCCACCACCTCGCAGAAATGCGTGCGCGCGGGCGGCAAGCACAACGACCTCGACAATGTCGGCTACACCGCGCGCCATCTCACCTTCTTCGAGATGCTCGGCAACTTCTCGTTCGGCGATTACTTCAAGGAGCGCGCGATCGAGCTCGCCTGGACGCTGATCACCCGCGACTTCGGGCTCAAGAAGGACAAGCTGCTCGTCACCGTCTACCACACCGACGACGAGGCGGCCGGGCTCTGGAAGAAGATCGCCGGCTTCTCCGACGACCGCATCATCCGGATCCCGACCTCGGACAATTTCTGGGCGATGGGCGACACCGGCCCGTGCGGTCCGTGCTCGGAAATCTTCATCGACCGCGGCGATCACATCTGGGGTGGCCCTCCCGGTTCTCCAGAGGAGGACGGCGACCGCTTCCTCGAGTTCTGGAATCTCGTGTTCATGCAATATGAGCAGGTGACGAAGGAGGAGCGCGTGGATCTGCCGCGTCCCTCGATCGACACCGGCATGGGCCTCGAGCGCATGGCCTGCATCATGCAGGGCGTGGACAGCGTGTTCGAGACCGACCTGTTCCGTCATCTGATCGATGCGACGTCGTCGGCGCTCGGCACCGGGCCGAACGAGCAGACCGTCGCCTCGTTCCGCGTCATCGCCGACCATCTGCGCTCTTCGGCCTTCCTGGTCGCGGACGGCGTGCTGCCCTCCAACGAGGGCCGCGGCTATGTGCTGCGCCGGATCATGCGCCGCGCGATGCGCCATGCGCAGCTTCTCGGCGCCAAGGAGCCGCTGATGCATCGCCTGGTCTGGGCGCTGGTCCGCGAGATGGGCCAGGCCTATCCCGACCTGATGCGCGCGGAAAACCTGATCGAGGAAACGCTGCGGCTGGAAGAGACCCGCTTCCGCAAGACTCTTTCGCGCGGCTTGGCCATCCTCGACGAGAAGTCGGCGACCCTGAAGAAGGGCGACATGTTCGACGGCGACGTCGCCTTCACGCTGTACGACACCTACGGCTTCCCGCTCGACCTGACGCAGGATGCGCTGAAGTCGCGCGGCATCGGTGTCGATCAGGCGTCCTTCACCGACGCGATGGAGCGCCAGAAGGCCAAGGCGCGCGAGTCCTGGAAGGGTTCGGGCGAAGCGGCCTCAGAAGCAATCTGGTTCCCGCTGCGCGAAAAGCTCGGGGCGACCGAATTCCTGGGCTACGAGACCGAGAGCGCCGAAGGCGTGGTCTCCGCGCTGGTGAAGGACGGCCAGGAGGCCAAGAGCCTCAAGGCCGGCGAGACCGGCGCGATCGTGCTGAACCAGACGCCGTTCTATGCGGAGTCCGGCGGCCAGGTCGGCGATACCGGCGTGCTGACCGGCGAGGGCGGCATCAAGTTCCGCGTCACCGACACGCAGAAGAAGCTCGGCGATTTCTTCGTGCATGTCGGCACGGTCGAGAGCGGCGAGCTGAAGGTCGGCACCGCGCTGCAGCTCGAGGTCGATCATTCGCGGCGCTCGTCGATCCGCGCGCATCACTCGGCGACGCATCTCATTCACGAGGCGCTGCGCCAGGTGCTCGGCGACCACATCGCCCAGCGCGGCTCGATGGTCGCGCCGGATCGCCTGCGCTTCGACTTCGTGCATCCGAAGCCGATCACGGCGGAGGAGCTTGCCCGCGTTGAGGACATCGCCAACGACGTGGTGCTGGAGAATGACGAGGTCACCACCCGCGTCATGGGCGTCGATGAAGCCCGTGAAGCCGGGGCGCGCGCGCTGTTCGGCGAGAAGTATGGCGACGAGGTTCGCGTCGTCTCGATGGGCAGGACCGCGCGCGAGCGCGGCGCCAATGCGCTCGGCTGGTCGGTCGAGCTTTGCGGCGGCACGCATGTGCGGCGCACCGGCGATATCGGCCTGATCACGCTGACCGGCGAGAGCGCGGTCGCTTCGGGCGTACGCCGCATCGAGGCGCTGACCGGCAATTACGCGCGCAAGCACGCCAACGAAACCATGGCGCTGGCGAAGACCGCGGCGAGCGAGCTGCGCACCTCGATCGACGACGTCCCGGCGCGCATCACCGCGCTGATGGAGGAGCGCAAGAAGCTCGAGCGCGAGCTCTCCGACGCCCGCAAGAAGCTGGCGATGGGCGGCGGCGCCTCCGCCGGCGGCGACGGAGCAGCCGCGGCCGTGCGCGAGGCCGGCGGCGTCAAGCTGATGGCGCGCGCGGTCGAAGGCATCGAGATGAAGGATCTCAAGAGCCTTGCGGACGACGGCAAGAAGCAGATCGGCTCCGGCGTGGTCGCCATCGTCGGCGTCACCGAGGACGGCAAGGCCGGCGTCGTGGTCGGCGTCACCGCGGACCTCACCGCGCGCTTCAACGCGGTCAATCTGGTGAAAGTCGCCTCCGAGGCGCTCGGCGGCAAGGGCGGTGGTGGCCGCCCCGACATGGCGCAGGCCGGCGGCCCCGACGGCGCCAAGGCGACCGAGGCGCTCGCGGCGATCGAAAAAGCGATGGCAGGCGCGTAGGTCGCCATGCGCCTCGTTCCGCGAGGGCGTGGCCTGCGCGATCCCGACTTGAGGGATCGCCTCTACGAATTGCTGGAGCACGATCCCTTGGCCTATTCGGCCGGATCGCGCTTCATCCAGCTCATCATCGGCGTCATCGTGCTCAACGTCGCCGCGATGATCCTGGCCTCGGTGCCGGAGCTGGATGAGCAGTTCGGCACGCTGTTCTCGGCCGTCACCATCCTCTCCGTGATCGTGTTCGCGCTGGAATACGCCGCGCGGCTGTGGACTGTGGCGGGCCACACGCCACGCAGCGGCTCGGCGCTCGCCGACCGGCTCGGCTATGCCTTCTCCGCGCTCGGCATCATCGACCTCATGGCGTTCCTGCCGGCCGCGGTCGTGCTCGTCACCGGCCGGCACGCGACGCTGGCGGCGCTCGGTGTGCTGCCGTTCTTCAAGCTGATACGATATTCGCCGGCGATGCGCTCGCTGCTCGCCGCCGTGCATGCCGAGCGGCGGGCGCTGATCGGCTGCGTCGTCATCCTGATCGGCGCGGTGCTGACGTTCGCCTCGCTGCTCTACGCCATCGAGCGCGACGTGCAGCCCAGCAAGCTCGGCACCATTCCGGATGCGATGTGGTGGGCGATCGTGACGCTCGGCACCGTCGGCTATGGCGATGTCGTGCCGGTGACGCCGCTCGGCAAGCTCGTCTCCGTCTTCACCATCATCAGCGGCTTTGCCATGATCGCGCTGCCGGTCGCGATCATCTCGAGCGCGTTTGCCGAAGAGGTGAAGCGGCGCGACTTCGTCGTCACCTGGGGCATGCTGGCGCGGGTGCCCTTGTTCTCGCATCTGTCGGCGGTGGAGATCGCCGACATCATGCGGCTGCTCCGCGCGCGCACCATCGAGCAGGGCGAGGTTTTGGTGCGGCGAGGGGATGACGCTTCGTCGATGTATTTCATCACCGCCGGCGAGGTCGAGATCACGTTGCCGAACCAGCAGGTGCGCCTTGCCGACGGCACCTTCTTCGGCGAGATCGCGCTGCTGCACAAGACCAAGCGCAGCGGCACGGTGACCGCGACGCGCAAGACGCGGCTCCTGGTGCTGGACGTGCAGCATTTTCATGCCCTGATCGAGCGCATGCCGACCCTGGCCGCCCACGTCCACAAGACCGCGAAAGCGCGGCTCGAAGAGACCGGCGATCTGGCCGCGACGGAGCTCGCGCAGGCCGAACGCGAGGCCCCCGACCGCTGAGACGTCAGCCCTTCTTCAGGAAGACATAATCGGCCGAGTAGGGCGCGCTCTTGAACTCGCCGGCCTTGTCACAGGCGCCGTCGAGCTTGCCGCCATGGGTGTTGATGCGCTGGACCGTGGTCACAGGCGTCAGCACGCCGCTGCCGCGGTGGGCGGTGACGTCCAGCTTCAGCCAGGGGATATCAGCGGCCGTGGTGCCCGGCGCGTTGCCGATGGCCTTGCCGGCGACGGCGCTGCCGTCGGCATGCTCCCAGTTCGGCCCGGCATAGTGGCGCCCGATGGTCTTGCCCTCGGCGAACAGCGTCGCGATCGGCTCGCGAAACGCCCAGGCGAGCTTGCCGTCGGTGCCGGCCTTGCACTCATAGACCTGCGCGCCCTCGGCGTGGACGCTGAGCACGACGCTCTCGCCTGATGCGGCGATGGCCGCGGGGAGGGGCTCTGCGGCGACAGCCGGTCCGATCAGGGCCGCGAGCAGCAGGATGGGGGCAGCAAGCTTGGTGAACATGGTGATCTCCGAAAGCGCTCTCAAAAAAGAAACGGGCCGCGCTTTCGGCGCGGCCCGTGATGATGTCCGGCCCAGTCGGGCGGAATTGCGGACGGCTCAGGCCGCCAACGCCTTCGTCAGGTTTTCCGCGACCTTGTCGAGGAAGCCGGTGGTCGAGAGCCAGCGCTGGTCGGCACCGACCAGGAGCGCGAGGTCCTTGGTCATGTAGCCTTCCTCGACCGTGTCGACGCAGACCTTCTCCAGCGTCGCCGCGAACTTCGCGAGCTGCGGGTTGTTGTCGAGCTTGGCGCGGTGCGACAGGCCGCGGGTCCAGGCGAAGATCGACGCGATCGAGTTGGTCGAGGTCTCCTTGCCCTTCTGGTGCTCGCGGTAGTGGCGGGTCACCGTGCCGTGGGCGGCTTCGGCCTCGACGGTCTTGCCGTCGGGGGTGAGCAGCACCGAGGTCATCAGGCCGAGCGAGCCGTAGCCCTGCGCGACGGTGTCGGACTGCACGTCGCCGTCGTAGTTCTTACAGGCCCAGACATAGCCGCCGGACCACTTCAGCGCCGAGGCCACCATGTCGTCGATCAGGCGGTGCTCGTAGGTCAGGCCCTTGGCATCGAACTCCTTCTTGAACTCCTTGTCGAAGATCTCCTGGAAGATGTCCTTGAAGCGGCCGTCATAGACCTTGAGAATCGTGTTCTTGGTCGACAGGTACACCGGATAGCCGCGCAGCAGGCCGTAGTTGAACGAGGCGCGGGCGAAGTCGATGATGGAGTCGTCGAGATTGTACATCTCCATGGCGACGCCGGCGCCCGGAGCCTTGAACACTTCCTTCTCGATCACGGTGCCGTCCTCGCCGACGAACTTCATCGACAGGGTGCCCTTGCCCGGGAACTTGATGTCGGTGGCGCGGTACTGGTCGCCATAGGCGTGGCGGCCGATGATGATCGGCTTGGTCCAGCCGGGAACCAGGCGCGGCACGTTCTTGCAGATGATCGGCTCGCGGAAGATGCAGCCGCCGAGGATGTTGCGGATGGTGCCGTTCGGCGACTTCCACATCTGCTTGAGGTTGAACTCCTTCACCCGGGCCTCGTCCGGGGTGATGGTGGCGCACTTGACGCCGACGCCGACCTTCTTGATCGCCTCGGCGGCGTCGATGGTGACCTGATCGTTGGTGTGGTCGCGGTACTCCATGCCCAGGTCGAAATACTGCAGCTCGACATCCAGGAACGGGTTGATCAGCTTGTCCTTGATGTACTGCCAGATGATCCGGGTCATCTCGTCGCCATCGAGCTCGACGACGGGATTGGATACCTTGATTTTTGCCATGATCGGGGAAGCCCTCTTGGGAACGGCGCCGCTTGCGCCAATTTGAATATCCGCCGCCTCTTAGCACCTGATAGCAGCGGGCGAAAGCCAAGTGATTATGCACTTTTAGCTCATCCAGCTTCCGTAGATGGGGGGCGGGGAGCGGACCTGCCGCAGGGACGCGGCTGAGGTTTCAGGCGAGATTCAAAAGGCGAATCTAACCCCGTTATTTCGCTTGAGAATTTTGTCAGGACAGGCAAACGACAGGCGAACGGCCAGCCGGTCCAAGAGCGGAGCAAGGCCCGGCTTTGAATCAATTCCTGAAGAGAGCCTTTCCAAGGCCTTGAGAACCAGTGTGAAAGCGAGACGAGATGTCGGGGACTGACAAGACCAAGGCGGGCCTTTCCCTCGACGGTCCCATCGTGATCCTCGTCGAGCCGCAGCTCGGCGAAAACATCGGCATGTGCGCACGCGCCATGGGCAATTTCGCGTTGGGTGCCCTGCGCATCGTCAACCCCCGGGACGGCTGGCCCAACATCGCGGCACAGCGGGCGGCTGCCGGCGCCGATCACATTCTGGAAAAGGTCGAATTGTTCGACACGGTCGAGCAGGCTGTGGCCGACCTCGACCTGCTGTTCGCCACCACCGCGCGCCCGCATGACCAGGCCAAGCCCGTGGTCGGGCCGGAGGCGGCGGCCAGCGAGATCGCCGGGCACGTCGCAACCGGCGGCAAGGCCGGTATCCTGTTCGGCCGGGAGCGTTGGGGGCTGACCAATGAGGAGGTCGGGCTCTCCAACCGTATCATCACCTTCCCGGTCAATCCGGGCTTCGCCTCGCTCAACCTCGCCCAGGCCGTGCTGCTGATCGGCTATGAATGGTTCAAGCGAATGACATCGGGCGAGTTGCCGCATGCCATGCCCGAGCGTTCCGAGCGCGCCTCGCAGCACCAGATGCAGGCCTTCTTCGACAACCTCATCCGTGAGCTCGACCGGGTCGAGTTCCTGCGCCCGGCCGAGAAGCGCGACACCATGCTGGTCAACCTCCGCAACATCTTCAGCCGGATGGAGCCGACCAAGCAGGACATGCACACCTTGCACGGGGTCGTCATGGCGATCGCGGAAGGGCGCAAGGGCCCGGCCAAGGGCGGGGTGCTCGACGGCGAGCAGGCCACACGCCTGCGCGCGCTGCTGGCCGAGCACGGGCAGGGCGGCGGCGTCCCCGACAGCGGCTCGACCGTGCGCGGCCTTGCGCGCCTGCTCCGCCGCAATCCGACCGATGCCGAGCGCCTGCTCTGGCAGGCCCTGACGCGCGACCGCCGTTTCGCCGGCCAGTTCAAGCGCCAGACCCCTGTGGGGCGCCACATCCCGGACTTCGTCTCGTTCCCGCACCGGATCGCGGTCGAGCTGGTCAATCCGGGCGAAGGCGAGACCATCGCGGCGGATCGCGCCTCGCGGCGCGCGTGGCTGGAGGCGCGGGATTATCGCGTGATCGACATTCGTGCGGCGGACGTGGAGCGCGATCTCGAGGCAGAGCTGGTGCGGCTGCAGGGGATGGTGGAGCAGGGCGCGTAGGCTTTGCCAGCGCACAGCATTCGTAGGACCTCCTACCCGTGGTCAAGGGGTGTTTGTCCTTGATGGTCGAGAGTAGCGCCGTGCTCGCCGCTGTCGAGGACGCTTCGCGCCGGCTGCGCCGGTGCCGATGGCATCCTTGACAGTGTCTGCGCGCGACGCTC
>NZ_DASYWN010000010.1:0-320878 GCF_035935975.1 Bradyrhizobium sp. | reverse complement strand
CTTCAGCGCCAATGGTACTATGGCTTAAGCCCTGGGAGAGTAGGTCGCTGCCAGGCCTGCAAAGGACAAGAAATCATCCTCTTTCGATGTTCGAATCCAAAACGCCGCCTCCGGAAACGGAGGCGGCGCTTTCGTTTGGGCTGATTTTTTCCACACAGCCTGCCCGCGCGCGAATACCATGGCACGGTACTGATCAAATCAGATTCGACCGTGGCGGGGATGGTAGCTGGTTCAAAGAGAGCGCGTGGCGGCAGCGGCCGCGTCAAGCTCGAGGAGGTTGCCCGCAAGGCCAATGTCTCGACCGCGACCGTCTCGCGCGCCTTCAACGAGCCGGACAAGGTCTCCGAAGAGGTCAGGCAGCGGGTCAAGGACGCCGCGCGCGCGCTGAACTGGATCCCGAATGCGGCCGGACGGGCGCTGGCCTCGCGCCGGACGCATATCGCCGGGGCCATCATCCCGACGCTCGACAACGAAATCTTCGCCCACCAGATCAGCGGCATGCAGAGCGTGTTCAGCGAGCGCGGCTTCACGTTGTTCCTGGGCTGCTCGAACTACGATCCGGACGAAGGCTTGAAGCAGGCCGATGCCATGCTGGCGCGCGGCGTCGAGGCGCTGGCCGTGGTCGGCGAAAGCCATCCGCCCGAGCTCTTCGAGGCGCTCAATTCGCGCGGCATTCCCTACGTCGTGACGTACTCCTACAACAAGCTGTCGCCGCATCCGTGCATCGGCTTCGACAACCGCGCAGCCTTCCATCGCATGACGGATCATTTGCTGTCGCTCGGCCATCGCCGGTTTGCCGCGATCTTTCAGCCCGACACCAACAACGATCGCGTGAAGCAAAGGCTTTGCGGCGTCCGCGACGCGCTCGCGGCTGCCGGCCTGGAAATCGCCGCGCCGGATTTGATGATGGGTCCTTCGACGCTGGAGTTCGGCGCGGAAAGTTTTGCTGCATTGATGGCGCGAGCGGCCGGGACCCGGCCCACCGCGATCGTCTGCGGCAACGACAATCTGGCGATCGGCGCGCTGATGGCCGCGCGGGAAGGCGGCCTGGAGGCGCCGAGGGATTTTTCGATCACCGGCTTCGACGACCTCGCGATTTCATCGCGCTTCTCTCCCGGGCTGACGACGATGAAGGTCGACAACCAGCAGATCGGAATCCTGGCGGCCAACGAACTGCTTGCCGTGATCGCGGGCGAGCAGGCGCAGGTCCGGTCCCGGGAGATCGTGCCCGTCCTGAAGATCCGCGAGAGTGCGGGCGCGCGAGGCCGCTGACGCGCGAGCGGCAGCAACAATCATCGCTTCGATAGCCGCGCAAATGCCCCGGAAGGGGGCGCTTGACAGTAGATATGTAAGCGCTTACATGAGCCCGTTTTAAAAGCCATGAAAGCACCCGGCGGGTCTTTTGCCGGAACGGGACGGAGAGGAAACGAGAATGCGCGACAGCCTTTTGCGATGGGCCAGGACCTGCTCGATGGCGGCATCCCTGCTGCTGCCGGTGATGGGAACGGCAAGCCCGGCGGCCGCCGAGGAGAAGCTCGTCGTCTGGTGGAACAAGGGCTACTACAAGGCCGAAGAGGACGCGCTGCTCGACGTCATCAAGAAGTTCGAGGCCAAGACCGGGGTCAAGGTCGAGCTGTCGCAATATGCGACGCAGGACATGATGCCGAAGCTGGTGGCCGCGCTCGACGCCGGCAGCCCGCCCGACGTCACCTATGCCGACACCTATCATTTCCAGGGCGCCGGCAAATGGGCATCCGAGGGCAAGCTGGTCGACCTGACCTCCGTCCTCACGCCGATCAAGGGCGAGTTCTCCCCGCAGTCGCTCGAAACGGTCATGCTCTACAACGACAAGACCAAGGCGAAGGCCTACTACGCCTTCCCGCTGAAGCAGGCGACGCTGCATCTGCACTATTGGAAGGACATGCTCGAAGAGGGCGGTCTCAAGGACACCGACATCCCGAAGGACTGGAAGGGCTTCTGGTCGTTCTGGTGCGACAAGGCGCAGCCCGCCGTGCGCAAGGCTTCCGGCAAGCGCATCTACGGCATCGGCCATCCCATGGGCGTCGACGCCACCGACAGCTTCATCTCCTTCCTGGTGTTCATGGACGCCTACAACGTCGTGCTGGTCGACGACAACGGCAAGCTCCTGGTCGACGATCCCAAGGTGAAGGCGGGTCTCGTCGCCGCCATGAAGGACTATGTCGACATCGCCGCAAAGGGCTGCACGCCGCAATCGGCGACGAGCTGGAAGGACCCCGACAACAACGTCGCCTTCCACAACAAGACGACGATCATGACGCACAATTCGACGGTGTCGCTCCCCGGTAAATGGCTGGACGATGCCAGCAACGAGACACTCACCGCCGAGCAGCGCGACGAGGCGAAGAAGAACTATAACGACCGCATCCGCACCATGGTGTGGCCCAACAAGCCCGACGGCACGCCGGTGCACACCCGCGCCTCCGTGGTGGTCGGCCTGATCTTCGAGCAGGCCAAGAACAAGGATCGCGCCAAGGAGTTCGTCTCGTTCCTGCTGCGCGACGAGAACCTCCAGCCCTACATCGAAGGCGCGCTCGGCCGCTGGTTCCCGGTCAAGACCGCGGCGCAGAAGTCCGCATTCTGGGATGGCGACGTGCATCGCCGCGCCGTGCGCGACCAGTTCTTCGCCGGCGTCGGTGGTTACGAGATGAGCAAGAACTACAAGTTCACCACCCTCAACAACGAGAACGTCTGGATGAAGGCCGTCAACGCCATCGTCACCAACAAGGTGCCGGTCGAGAAGGCCGTCGACGACATGATCGTCCGCATCAAGGAAGTGGCCGGCAACTGACGGCCAGGTCGGAAACAGTACCGCTCACGCGCTGCAAGGCGCGTGAGCGGTAGGGATCGTCAGTCTTGGATCGCCAGTCGCAAGCGAAGCTCTGTGGAGACCGCCAAGCCCATGTCCCTCATCACCGTCTTCGGTTCGATCAACGTCGACCTCGTTGCTGGTGTCGACATGATTGCCAGGCCCGGCGAGACGGTGCTGGCGACCGGCTACGCGACGCTCTGCGGCGGCAAGGGCGCCAACCAGGCGGTCGCCGCCGCGCGCGTCTCGCCCAAGGGACGCGTCGCCATGATCGGCCGGGTCGGACGCGATGGCTTCGGCCAGCTTTGCCTCGACAACCTTGCGGCCAACGGCGTGATCGTCGATGGCGTGACGAGCGGCGCGGAGCCGACCGGATGTGCCTTCATCAGCGTCAGCGCGGACGGCGAGAATGCCATTACGGTGGCGAGCGGTGCCAATGGCTGTCTCGCAGCCGACGCGATGCCGGCGGCGGAATTCTCTGCGACGACGACCCTCGTTCTACAGATGGAGGTCCCGTTCGCGGCCTCACTCCTTGTCGCCCAACGCGTCCGCGCGGCGGGCGGCCGCGTGATCTGGAATATCGCTCCCGTGCCGGAGCGCCTGAGCGAAGCCGAGCTGCGCGCGCTGCTCGCAGCCACCAGCGTTCTTGTCGTGAATGAGCACGAGGCCTGCGCCGCCGCGCGGCGATTGGGCTGGACCGGCGACGATTTCGAGAGCGCCACCGCCTTTCTCGCTGCGACCGGCAGGGTGACCTGCATCGTGACCGCGGGAGCGCTGGGGGCACGCGCGTTCCATCCGGACGGGACGTGCCACACTGCAGCGGCCGAACGGATCCTCCCCATCGATACGACCGGCGCAGGTGATACATTCGTCGGCATCCTGGCGGCCGGGCTCGACGAGGGGCGCGGCTGGCCGGATGTGCTGGCTCGCGCCTGCCGCGGAGCCTCGCTGGCGTGCCTCGCGCACGGCGCGCAGCGCGGCATGCCCACCGCCGAGGCGCTGGCGTGAACGACTCTCCCTTCGACAGGTTCTCGCCTGTCACCGATTTCAACCTTTCTGGAGCTGATCTGTGACTGCAACCATCAAAGGCATCATTCCGGTGATGCTGACCCCGTTCACCGAGGCGAACGCGATCGACTATGTGGGCCTCGAAAAGCTGATCGAATGGTACATTGCCAATGGCGCCGATGCGCTGTTCGCCGTGGCCCAGTCGAGCGAGATGCAGTTCCTGAGCCTCGATGAGCGCATTGCGCTGGCGCGTTTCGTCGTCCAGAAGGCGGCGGGCCGGGTGCCGGTCATCGCCTCTGGCCATGTCAGTGAATCGCGCGCGGATCAGGTGACCGAGCTGACCTCGATCGCAAAGATCGGCGTGGACGGACTGGTGCTGGTGACGAACCGGTTCGACCCGAAAGGGCAGGGCGGTACGGTCTTCATGGACAATCTGCGCGGCCTGCTCGATGCGCTGCCCGCCGGTCTTCCGCTCGGTCTCTACGAATGTCCCGCGCCGTTCCGCAGGCTCATGTCCGATGACGAGCTGGCGTTCTGCGCCGACAGCGGCCGCTTTGCGATTCTCAAGGACGTGTCGTGCGATCTCGAGACGGTGAAGCGCCGCGTGGCGCTGACGAAGAATTCCTCGCTCGCCATCGTCAACGCCAATGCGGCGATCGCCTTTGACGCCATGAAATCCGGCTCTGCCGGCTTCACCGGCGTGTTCACGAACTTCCATCCCGATCTCTACAAATGGCTGCTGACCCACAGCACGCGGCATCCGGCGCTGGCGGACGAGCTGTCCGTCTATCTCGCGCTCGCCGCGATGGCCGAGCCGATGGGCTATCCCAAGCTGGCGAAGCTGTACCATCAGCGGCTCGGCACGTTCGCATGCGCCCACAGCCGGGCCGTCGACTTCGACATCCGCGAGCGTTTCTGGGCGCTCGATGCGCTGCTCGACAAGATCATGCAGGGCCAGGCGAGCTTCCGCGCCAGGATCGCGGCCGCGGGCTGACCATGGCCGTGCCAATCTCGATGATGTGAGGGCGCTGGCCGCGCGGCGGCTGCGGACCGTGAATGGGCGGCCGAAAGCCCCGCTCTTGCAGGGCGGCCGGTGTGTCGCAGGTGCAACAGCCGGCGCATTTCCCTGAGCGGGGACCGCATTCAGGCCTCGCGCGCCCTTGTGAACCCGCAATCGTCTCCAACATACGTTCGCACGTTATCCACGCGCAGCGCGGCGCGTGGGGTGGAATGGGGGTTGGCGGTTGCGGGTGAGCACCATGAGCGCGTTCTTCAGAATCGCGATCTCTGCGTTTGTCCTGTCCCTTGTAGTTGAGCCGCATGTGGCCTCGGCTCACGCCATCATCGTGTCGTCCGCGCCGGCGGCGGATGCGACCGTATCGGGCGATGCAGTGGCAATCCGCCTGCACTTCAACAGCCGGATCGACCATGCCCGCTCCAAGCTGACCCTGCTCGCGCCGAACGGCGTGTCGCAAGCGCTGACGCCGGCCGCCGACGCGCCCGTTGACGAGCTCAATGCCGATGCGACGCACCTGTCGAGCGGCGCCTGGCGCCTGCACTGGCAGGTGTTGAGCGTCGACGGGCACATCACCCGCGGCGATATTCCGTTCAAAGTTCGCTGATGCTGCGCCCTTGTACCTGCTCCTCGACATCTTCGGTTATCTGTCGGTCGTCCTGCGAGGCCTGATCCTCGTCGCGCAGTCCTTTACGCTTGGCGGTCTCGCGTTCTGGATGTTGCTGTGGATTCCGCTGCGGCCTCAGCTTTCGACCGGCGGCCCGACCCTCGGGGAGAGGTGCCGGACGCTTCTCAAGGTCAGCGCCTTGGCGTGGGCACTCCTCACCATCGCCTCGCTGGCGCTCAACGCTGCCGCGCTGGTCGGAACGCTCCAGGTCTCGTGGAGCGACGCGGTCAGTGCCGATTTCGGCCGAGCCGACCTCGTCATTGCCGCATGCGCATTGGGCATCGCTGTCCTTGCGAAAAGTCCGGCGCAAGGCGCGCGGTCGGTTGGCCTTGTCGCGCTTGCTCTGTTGGGGCTCGCCATGCAGACCAGATTGACCCACGCCGCGAGCCGGCCGGACTTGCGATGGCCGCTATTGCTGTCCGATGCCGGCCATATGCTGGGGGCGGGAATCTGGATCGGAGGGCTGCCCTATTTCCTGCTCGCGCTCAACGGCTGCAAGGACGCGGGCGACTGGCGCCTCATCGCACGGCGCTATTCGCTGATGTCGATGGCCGCGGTCGCAGCGATCCTCATCGGCGGACTGACGATGGCGGTGACCTATATCGGCTCGATCGATGCGATCTACGGGACCGCCTATGGCGTCATGACGCTGGCGAAGGTCGGGTTGCTGTTGATGCTGCTGGCGCTCGGGGCGGGCAATTACTTCCTCGTCGAGCGGCTGCGACGCGATCCCGCGACGCCGATCCTGCGCCTGAAGCGCTTTGCCGAGGTCGAGATCGGCATCGGCCTCACCGTTCTGCTCGCCGCTGCGTCGCTGACGTCGCTGCCGCCGGGCGTCGATCTCGCGCAGGATCGCCTGAACTGGCAGGAAATCGTCGAGCGTGCCACGCCGCAATGGCCGCCGCGCCTGACCAGCCCGGATTACGACAAGCTCACCGTCGCCCAACTCCAGGCCAGGATCACCCTGGCGGACGCCGGGCGCGCCAACGCACAAGCCGCCTACGTTCCCGGCGAGGGCACGATCCTGCCGCGAAATGCCGAAGACATCGCCTGGTCCGAGTACAACCACCATTGGGCCGGGATCTTCGTGGTATTGATCGGACTGCTCGCGCTGATCGAGCATTTTCGCTGGGGGCGATGGGCGCGGCATTGGCCGCTGTTGTTCCTGGGGATGGCTGCCTTCCTGTTCTTTCGCGCCGACGAGCAGGCCTGGCCGCTCGGGCCGGCGGGCTTCTTCGAATCCTTGCGCGATCCGGAAGTGGCGCAGCATCGCATCTTCGTGCTGCTCATCGCCATGTTCGGCATTTTCGAGTGGCGCGTGCGCCTGCGCGGCGGCCGGGCCGGGCTGGCGGCGCTGGTGTTTCCCCTGACGACGGCGCTGGGCGGGGCGTTGTTGCTGACGCATTCCCACGCCATCGCCAACATCAAGGATCAGCTCCTCATCGAGATGAGCCATACGCCGCTGGCGCTGTGCGGCGTTCTGGCGGGATGGGCGCGCTGGCTCGAATTGCGCATGGACGGTCGCGTCCGTCAGGCGGCGGCCTGGGTCTGGCCGGTCGCCTTCATCCTGGTCGGGCTGATCCTGCTGGAGTACCGCGAAGCCTGACGGCGCGCGTCGTCAGGGCGAGCCCTGGCTGCCGTAGCAGACGACGCTTGCCGCAAGTTCCTTGCTGGCGTCAGGAACGCGTGGGGCTGCGGATTGCCGCGCCCGCATCGATCGTCTGCGATTGCAGACGACGGTCGGCGGGGCGGGCGACGAGAAGATACAGGACCAAGGCGAGGACCGACGATGCGGCCATCACCGCCGTCATCGACAGTGCCGTCTGTCCGTCGAAGCGAACCGCCACGAGCCCGCTCGAGATGGCGCCCGTGATCAGTTGGATGCTCCCGGCCGCCGCACTGACCGCGCCGGCGATGTCGGGCAGATGCTGCATCGTCGCGCTCATCACGTTCGGCACGCTCAGCCCGAAGCCAAGCGCAACCGCCATCAGCAGCACCACGACGAGCGCGATGGGCATCCAGCCGGTCAATGTCATCACGAGCAGGGCGACGCTCGCCGCCGACGACAAGGACAGCCCGATTGCGAGCATGTGGCCCGAGGAGATTCCGCGCCGGCCGAGCTGGCCGTCGAGGAAGGCGCCGCCCATCACGGATGCCGAGCAGGCGCTGAAGATCAGGCCGTATTGCTCGGGCGAGAGCCCGACGGCGCCGACGAAGAACAGCGAGGCGCCGGTGACATAGGCAAACACCGTCGCGCCGCCGGCGGCGCCGACCAGGATGAAGGGCAACGACACCGGATGCGTCAGCACCCGGCGATAGCTGTCGATCACGCCTGACGGCACCAGGCGAGCGGAGGGCGCGGCCGCCGCGGTTTCGGCGAAGCGAAACATCACCACCACCAGAAGCATGAAGCCGATCGCGGCCTGGGTCGCATAGATCGACTGCCAGCCGGCCGCCGCCAGCAGCGCGGCGCCCGCCGTCGGCGCGATCACGGTCGCGACGTTGACCGCGACCATGACGTTCGCGATCTTGCCGCGCGCGGCGTCGCCGTCGAAGAGGTCGCGGATGATGGCGAAAGTCGTAGCGGTTGCGGCCGCGCCGATCCCCTGGACGAAGCGGAAGACGAGCAGAACCGGCAGCGAGGTCGCGAGCGCGCAGCCGATGCTGGCGGCGATGAACAGCGTCAGGCCGAAGGCCAGCACCGGCTTGCGGCCAAGGCGGTCCGAGACCGGTCCGTAGACCAGCGGCGCGGTGGCAAGGCTCAGCATGAAGGCGCTCATGGTCAGCCCGACATCCGATGCGCTGGCGCCGAGCGCGGCGCCGGTCGCCGCCAGTGCCGGCAGGTTGATGTCGATGCCGGAATACGGCACGGCGGCGAGAGCGCCGAGCAGCAGAGTGAACGCAAGAGTGTCTGGTTCGATACGCATGGACGGATATCCGCTGACGTTTGACGGGCTTTGATGTGGCGATGGAGCGCGGTCGCGCCGCGCTCCATCGCTCTGCTCAGGAGTGGATCAGGCGCGCCGGGCGGCACGCCGTCCCTAGCTCGCCGCGACGGCGCGCAGACGCGACACCTCGGTCTCGTCGGTCACGAGCTCGCCGATGATCCGGAGCACTTCCGCCCGCGTATTGATCCCGGCGAACTCGTCCGCGATCTGCGTTGCGCGGAGTTGATAGCGCGGCTGGTCGAGCACCTCGCGGACCGCATTGCGCAACGCCTCCGGCGTCGGCTCGTTGGTCTCGAGGTTGATGCCGACACCGGACCAGGCGACCCGCGCATTGACGTCGGCCTTGTCTTCGGTCATCCCCGCCGTGACCAGCGGGATGCCGAAGCTCATGGCCTGGTTGACGCTGCCATAGCCGCCATTGGTGACGAGCACGTCGACATTCGGCAGCAGCCATTCGAACGGCAGATAGCGGGCGATGCGTGCGTTGGACGGTACCTTGCCGGGGATGGCGTTGACCGGGCGGCCGCCCGCGGTCGCGACCACCAGGATGTCGGGCTCGTCCGCGAGCGCCGCCAGCGTCGGGGCGACCAGCAGGTTGAAGTTGTGATTGGCCACCGTTCCCTGCGTCACCAGGACGATCTTGCGCGAGCCGTCGAGATCCTCGGCCCAGGATGGCGGCGGGACCTGGTTGGGGATGATCGGCGGCGTGCCGACATAGTGCACGGTGGGCGGAATCTCGCGCGGAAATTCGAAGCTCGGCACCGACAATTGCAGATAGGCATCTGCGAGCGCGACGACGGAATGGAATAGCGGCATCGCGATCGGCCCGACGCCGAGCGTCTTCAGCACCCGGTTGAGGCGCAGCGACACCGGCTGGTCGACCGCTGCGTCGAAGTCCCGCGCCATCGCGGCATATTGATCGCGCTGCTCGACGGACTGTGCCGGCGGCAGGCCGAGGAAATTCGGCGCGCCGTCCTCGCGTGCCCAATGCAGGAACGAGGTCCCGCACAGCGCGATGGGAGGCCGCTGCGAGCGCGGTCCGAGCAGCATCGGCAGCACGCCGAACAGCATGTCGTCGCCGACGATGATGTCGGCGGGAAACTGCCGCAGCACCTGCAGCAGCCCCTGGTGCTGGGCCGGCACGGCGTCGACGAAGAGCCGCTCGCACGCAACACGGAGCCACTCCAACCCCGGCGGGATGGATTTGAGCTCGGGGAACAGCGAGAAGATGTCGTTCGGATCGAAGTCCGCGCCTTCAGGAAGGGGGAAGAATTTGACGCCGCTGGCTTCGACGCGGGCCCGGAAGGCGGTGCCCGTCATGAAAGCAACCTCATGGCCTTCGCCGACGAGAATCTGCGTGATCGCCAGCATCGGATTGAGATGACCGGTCGCAGGTGTCGAGCCGATTAGAATCTTCATGGGAGATGACCTCTTGATGATCGATGCACGGTCGCCACAGGGCGGCCGCTCGCGTTAGCAAGAGGGAATTGAGGGGATCGCCGTTACACCAACACTTCCGATGACCGCCAAATGGTTACGTCGGCAACGCATCGTGGCGCGGCCAAGGCTGACATCAAGAAGGCCGGCATCAAGGCTGGCGGCGTGCTGCGACAATATCGCCGCGCAAGAATTACAGTTGTAACGCGAGCGGCCGGCCGTGAAACGGGGCGGTAATGCCGCGCTCGTAATCCGGCAAGACGCCGTTTGGCGTGCCGCGGACATTCAACGGCGATTTGGCCGAAGGCAATTTTTGACGACCGAGATATCGCGCTGTTTTGACCGCGCAGAATTCTTTGAGGAGAACGCCATGCAGGATATTCTCGCGCTGGCGGCGATGGTTGCTCTCGTCGCGTTTCTGGTCTGGCTCGGCGTTCGCGCCCTGCGGGCGGATCATATTCTGGTGAAGTGGGGCGGCGTGGTGCTGGCAGTCGTGCTGGCCATCGCAATGTCCGGCGTGAGCGCGTTGACCGCAGCGGGCATCGTCAAGAAGCACTCCCGTTCCGCGCCGGTCCCCGATCTCAAGATCGAGGGGACACCGGAGCAAATTGCCCGGGGCAGGGCAGTCGCCGACGGTTTCTGCGCCGGATGTCATTCCAACAGCGGCGTGTTGTCGGGCGGCGGCGACGTCGGCGCGGATCTCCCGCTTCCCATCGGCTCCTTCGTGCCCGCGAATCTCACGCCTGCCGGAATCTTGAAGCTGTGGTCCGACGGCGAGATCTTCCGCGCCATCCGCAATGGCGTTGACGCGCAGGGGCGATGGCTGGCGATCATGTCCTTCACCAATGCCGGCCGGCTCAGTGACGACGACACCAAGGCGGTGATCGCCTATATCCGCAGCCTGCCCGCGACGGGTACGCCGACCCGTGACCCCCCGGATCGCTTCACGGTGCTGGGTCTGGCGATGCTGGGCGCTGGAATGCTGCCGGACGCGAAGCAGGTGTTCACCGGCGTGATCACCGCGCCGCCGAAGGCGCCGACGGCGCGTTATGGCAGATATCTTTTGTCCTATCAGGACTGCCGTGAATGTCACGGCAAGGACCTCACCGGCGGCGTGCCCGGCCAATTGCCGCCGCTCGGGCCCGACCTCGGTATCGTCAAGGACTGGAGCCAGGCGCAGTTCATCGCCACCATGCGCACGGGTGTCGATCCGAACGGACGTCGGCTCGACGACCAGATGCCGTGGCGGCCGATCGGACGGATGGACGACGACGAGCTTGCCGCGATCTACCAGTACCTCGCAGGTCTCCCGCGATCCTGACATCTCCCGCCAGAATGATCCGGTGCGGCTGGTCTCACCCTGCCGCGCGCTTGGCACGCGCGTCTCGTATGGACGCAAAGAGCAGCGGCATCGGCAAAAGCTCGAGCCGTGAAAGTCGGCGTCGCGCACACGGGAAAATCTAGCAACGTTGTTGAGTCAGTCGCGCAAGTCGCCGTCATCGCCGAACGGTCTTTTCGTCGACGGCGAACAATGAAGCACGCCGGCATACTGGAATCGCTCAAGAGTAGCATTAGCTAGGATCACAATGCTTCACGTCTGCGATATCCGAGGGAATTGGCCGCAGAAATACCGGGTTACGGCGTCATTACGGCGTTATGGATAGTGTCGCGCCTGGCGACGTTTCTGCTGTCCGGCATAATGTTTTGAATGATTGCGGATCGTGAAGCGACTCAATTGGTGGGGGCGGATTTTGAGAGTGAAGTATGCTTGCAGATGTTGGCCACATCGTCGTTGTCGACGACGATCCTACCTTGCGACAGATGGTGATCAGGTATCTTGAGGAGCACAACGTCCCGACCAGGGCCGCCTCCAACAGGACTGAGTTGAACCACTATCTCGAAGCCAATCAGCCCAGCCTGATCATTCTCGACCTCCGGCTTGGTCAGGAGGACGGCCTGGATCTGCTGCGGGAGATCCGTTCGCATTCCGACGTACCTGTCATCATCACGACAGGCCATCGTCCCGATGAGATCGATCGCATCGTCGGGCTCGAGCTCGGCGCCGACGACTACATCATCAAGCCGTTCTCCTTGCGAGAGCTGCTGGCGCGGGTCCGTGCGGTGTTGCGGCGGCAGGAGATGGGCCGTGCGGCGCGCGCCCGCGATCCCGAGCGCGGCGGTTATCGTTTCAGTGGATGGAAGCTGGAGCGCCGCGGCCGCAAGCTGATCGATCCCAACGAGGCGCCGGTGCCGCTCAGCAAGGGCGAGTATGCGTTGCTGCTGGCCTTCCTCGAAGCGCCGCAGCGGCCGCTGACCCGCGAGCATCTGCTGCAGGCGACCCGTATCCACGAGGACATTTTCGATCGCAGCATCGACGTCCAGGTGCTGCGGCTGCGGCGCAAGCTCGAGACCGACCCGAGCGCGCCGCGCGTCATCCAGACCGAACGCGGCGTCGGCTACGTCTTCGCGGTTCCCGTAGATCCGTTCTAAAGGCGGCCATCCGGATTGCAACTGTAACCGCTTTTCCGGTGACGGTGATCTCCGTGTAACCGCTGGCTTTGATATTGCCTCCCACCAACAGCGTGTGGAGATTTACGATGAAGACGCAGTCTCATAGTGCAGCCCGTGTTGTCCGGCTGAGTGCCGCCGAGCTCGATGGACCGGGCTGGCTCGAAGGGCCCGATGGCCGCGGCCCTGTCCGTTTCGGTTTCGACCGCACGGCGGTGCGGAGCGTTGCGGATACCGGCCCGCGCCTGGCGCCGCCTGATGCGGAGCCGGAACAGGACGTCGGCTCGTTCTGGTGGGGGATGGTTTTTTCCTTGATGGAAGGCTTTGCCCTCTATGGCGCGGCGCTGCATCCGACGGCGGCGATGCCGGTCCACGCCATCCTGGCGGCCCGCAAGGATCTGGAGCTCAAGGATCTGGATCTGGAGCCCGATGCGGCCGAGCCGGTGCAAAGCAGCGCGGCCGTAAGCCACAGCAATGTGGTCAAGCTCGATCGCGTCGGCCCGTCCGGCGCGCAACCGGAGCGGCGTTGGCATTGGCTGCGCGCGGCGGGTGAAAGCTTGACGGCATTGTTTGCGTGGCTGCGCCGCGAGCGACAGATCAGGCAGGCGGTTGTCGCTCTCCAGGAGCTCGATGACCGGACGTTGCGCGACCTCGGAATCCGCTGCCGTTCGGAGATCGAGTGGACCGTGAGGTACTGCCGTGATTGCTGACGCGTTCTATCTGGCCTTCGCCGGGCTGGACCTCTGTCACCTCGTGTGCCGTTCGATGCTGTCGAGCGGATTCAACTTGAACCTCAATCTTCGGATCTGGTGGTGGCCGCGTTCACGAAATCGCCGGGCTGCGATCAAAAGCCCTTGAAGAGACGCCTTCGCTTTCGCATCCACGCATACATAACAGACAGTGCGACAATTGATTGGATTTCGCGGAGCCGGATTAGGCGCCGGCTACCGGGGTGGGGTGATCGCCATTTGCGCGGTGCTGTTGTGCTGCGTGGAGGTAACGCCTGCGCCGTCGCAATCGCCGCCGCCACCTGTCCCGGATCGCGGAGAGCCGATCACGCCGATCCCCAGGCCGCCTGCGCTTGACCCGCTCAAGGTCGCGCTCGGCGAGAAGCTGTTCAGCGATCGCCGGATCTCGCACGACAATTCCCGCACCTGCCAATACTGCCATGATGTCACGACCAACGGCGCGAGCCAGAAGCGCCACGACCTCAGTGTCGACGGGACCGAGCTTGTGCTCAACACGCTCACCGTCTTCAACTCGACGCTGAGCTTTCGCTACAGTTGGGAAGGAAAATTCCGCACTGTTGAGGCCGATATCAAGGCTTCGCTCGAAAGCCCGCATACGATGGGCAGCAGCGCGACGGAGATTGCCGCAAAGCTCGATGCGGATCTCGATATGCGCGCCCGGTTCATGGCCGCTTACGGCCGACGCCCGGAGGGTGACGATATTGTCGACGCGCTGGCGAACTTTCAGCGCACGCTGCTCACGCCGGGCAGCAAGTTCGATCGCTGGCTGGAAGGCGACGACGCGGCGCTGTCGGCCGAAGAGCTGGCGGGATACCGCCTGTTCAAGTCGCTGGGTTGCTCGGCCTGCCACCAGGGCGTCAATGTCGGCGGCAATCTGTTCGAGCGGCACGGCATATTCCATCCGCTCGCCTCGCCCGAGCCGAAGATCCTGCGCGTGCCGAGCCTGCGCAACGTCGCGACCACGCCGCCGTATTTTCACGACGGCAGCGCACCGACGCTCGAGGATGCGGTTCGCAAGATGGCGCTGGCCCAGTTGAATGCGACGCTGACGGACCAGCAGGCCCACGTGCTCGTCGCCTTCCTCAACAGCCTGACCGGGACCTATCGTGGTGCGCCCGTGGGAGGCTCGCCGTGAAATCCGCTCCCGCGATTGTCAGCGTCGCCTTCGTGCTCGCACTCCTCACCTGGCTGCTGCTCAACGGGCTGAACGTCAATTCGGCCCGCTACGACGCGCAGTTGGAGGCGCTCGGGGATTTCAGCCGGTTCGAACGCGGGATGACCAGGGAGGTCCTCACCGCGCGCGCCGGCCTGTCGCGCAATTATGACGCGCTGGTGCAAATGGTGAATGCCTATGACGATGCCCTGATGCGGCTGCGCGAGACGGCGGGCCTCGACGTCGAACAGACCGGCGCGATCGACGCCCTGTCGCTGCGGGCCGGCCGGCAGGAGAGCCTGATCGAACGGTTCAAGAGCAGGAACGCGCTGCTCCAGAACTCCTTCGCCTATTTCGCCCTGTTCAGCGACAAGCTGGCTCAATCGGACTCCCGGCCGGTGGTGACGGCTGCCTCGGCATTGGCGGCCGCCATGTTGCGCCTGACGCTCGACACCTCCGACACCACGGCGCGCCAGGTCGAGGACCGGCTGGAGGATCTGGCGCAACTGCCGGCGCCGCCGGGGGAGAAGGATTCGGTCCGCGCCCTCTTGACCCACGGGCAGATGCTGCACGATCTGCTGCCGGATATCGACACCATCCTGAAGGCGCTCGTCGCCGATTCCAACAACCGCGAGCAGGATAGGATGCTGGCCGTCATCCTGAAGCGCCAGCTCGCCGCGCGCGCCTCGGCGCGCAAGACGCGGTTGCTCCAGTACATCACCTCGTTGCTGCTGCTCTCTGGTATCATCTATTTCGGCATGCTCTTGCGCAAACGGGCGGTGACGCTGCGCCGGCGCGCCACGTTCGAGCACGCGATCGCCAACATCTCGATGCTGTTCATCAACTCGAGCAGCGAGCGGATCGGCGCGGATGTCGAGATGGCGCTCCACCAGCTCGCCGGATATATCGGCGCCGATCGGGCCTATTTCTGCTGCATGGTCGGCACGACGATGCACACCTATCGGTGGTCGCGCGACGGCATCGAGTTCGAGCCGGGCTGGCCGGAGCGGGTGCTGAACCTCGCACCGCGGTTCGACGGCGGCAATGACGGCATCATCTACATCCCCAAGGTGAACACCTTGCATTCCCATGACCCGATGCACCTGCTCGGCGACGCCGGCATCAGCGGCTGGCTGTGCATCACGCCGGCCTACGGAAGCCGCGATTGCGTGCTCGGCTTCGATGCCGTGCACGGCGGCGCGCTCACCTATTGGTCCGAGGTCTCGCTGTTCCGCATGGCCTTCGATGCCATCGGCAACGCGATCCGGCGGGCGCGACTCGAAGGCGAGAAGGAGCGTCTGCAGGCGAGCTTGCAGCATGCCCGCCGCATGGAGACCATCGGCACCTTCGCCAGCGGCATCGCCCACAACTTCAACAATATCGTCGGCGCCATTCTGGGCTATGCCGAGATGGCCGATGCGCGGGTCCCGTCGGGCAGCCGCCCGGCCGCGAGCCTTGCCGAGATCCGCCGGGCCGGCGAGCGGGCGCGCGAGCTGGTCGAGCAGATTCTCAGCTTCGGTCGTCGCGGCGAGGGCAGGCGGGAGCGCGTCTGCGTCCAGACCCTGGTCGACGAAACGAGGTCGCTGCTGGCGGCGTCACTGCCCTCGCACGTCAAGTTCGAGGTGAGCGAGACGGCCGAGATGGCCGTCGTCACCGGCGAGCCCGCGCAGTTGCAGCAGGTCATCCTGAACCTGTGCAACAATGCGGCGCAGGCGATGAAGGAGCCGGGCCGCATCAAGCTCGATATCAAGACGCATGATCTTTCGAAGCCGCGACCGGTCGGGCGCAGTGAGCTGGGTCCCGGTCGTTTTACCGCCATTTCGGTCTCCGATCCCGGGCCCGGCATGGACGAGGCGACGCTGGAGCGGATCTTCGAGCCGTTCTTCACCACCCGCCCGGACGGCAACGGCCTCGGACTCGCAACGGTGCGCGAGATCGTCGAGCAGCATGGCGGCGCCATCACGGTGGAGAGCAGGCCGGATGCCGGCACGCGCTTCGACGTCTGGCTGCCATCGGCCGAGGCTGCCGAGCCGGAGCCGGCTCAATACGCTTCCGATCCCGCGCTCCGGGGCGCCGGTGAAACCGTGCTGGTGATCGACACCGATCGCAGCCGGCTGTTGCGCTATGAGGAGATTCTCGCCGCGCTGGGTTATGAACCCGTCGGCTTCACCACGCTCGCGGAGGCGATCGCCGCGTGCCGTGCCGCGCACGCCCGTTTCGACGCGGCGCTGGTGTGTCATCTGCCCGGCGGCTCTTCGCTCGAGTTCGCGGCGGCGCTGCATGATGCCGCGCCGGGTCTGCCGATCATCCTGGCGGCGCCGTCGACGCGCGACCTGGCGATGCCCTCGCTCAAGACATCCGGCATCACCGAGCTCGTTCACCACCCGCTGGTGTCGGGGGAACTCGCCGGCGTCCTGGTGCGAAGCCTTGTCTCGTCGGCGAGGGGCGGACGGTTGAGGCGCGCGGCCGGAGCCTCGTAAGCCTTTTGCCATCCGGCGCCGCTGCATGCGGTTTCAGCCGTAACGCGATATCATCGCGGACGAAATGGCGGGGTAGCCGGCATCTCCTATTCCTGACAGGCGCGTGTTCGCATTGTCACCGCGATAGGAGAATAATGATGTCGATCAGACTTGGTTCGTCCATCGTCGCCGCTGCGTTGTTGTTCTTGCCAATTTCAAGCCTCCGGGCAGGCGAGAGCGCGGGCGCCGGTGCCCGCACCACACTTGTGCCGCCAGTCAATCTCGCTCCGACAAGGTATGCGGATCTGTTCCGGCAATCTGCTCCCATTGGGCACCGGCAACCGCGGCCCAGCGACATGGCCGAGCCCGTGCCGGTCACGCACGTCGACGCCGAGCTGCGACGGCTCGATGTGGAGATCGATCGCAAGCTGATCATCTGCCGCGGTTGCTGATCATGACTGAAGGCGGCGGGCCGCCAGGCTCGCCGTCTTCGCCCGCGCCGCTCCCGCGCGCGACCTTGACGTCAATGCCCGTTGCGACTCCGCCCCCGGGCTCGCTTGATTCATCAATCCATCAATCATGCTGTCCTTGACAGCGCCGCGATGATGCCCCAGCGTGCCGCGCATCACGCGCCCTGCAATCCGGTTTATCGCTGTACCGCTGATTGAAACCCGGCAAGAGCGCGTCGATATCGGATAGGTTCGCGCCGCCGGACGCGTGCGTTCGCGCGGCAAATCTCATATGCATGGCGACGGACGGCCGAATCGAGACGGGTTCGGCGCGCGTGCCATCGATGACTGTTGACAATTTGAGACGAATGAACGTGCGGCATTCCAAGAAAACGCAGGCGGCCCAAAGCGCGCGAAACAAGACAGCGCGGACCAAGAGCGCGCCGGCCAAAACGTCGGCCACCAGGAGTTCCCCTGCGAGGCGCGCGCCAGCGCGGAAATCGCCGGCGAAGCGTTCGCCGAAGCAGGGCAAGGCGGCGCAGCGCGGGGCGGTCTCGTCGTCGTCGCCGCTTGGGATGATGGCGCTTCATCTGCTCGAGCAGTACAAGCAGTCAGGCCGCAGCGGCCTCGTATTCCTCGCCGAGAGCGAGAACAGGGCCGAGCGGCTCGGCAGCGTCATCCATGGCCTCGACCCGTCCTGCGAGGTCCTGGTGTTTCCGCGGCTGAACACGCTGCCGTTCGATCAGCTGGAACCGTCGCACGAAATCGCAGGCCGGCGCGCCTCCGTGCTGCGGCGTCTGGCGAAATCCAAAGAGCCGATCTTCCTGATCGCGACGGCGGAAGCCGTGATGGAGCGCCTGCCGCTGCCGGCGAGCCTGCTCCGCCTCAACACCAGCCTGAAGGTCGGCGGAACGTTCTCGGAAGCCGAGCTCCGCACGCGTCTCCAAGCCCTCGGTTACGATCTGGAGGACGAGCCGGATTATCCGGGCGGTGCCCTGTTCCACGGACAGACCTTCGAGATATTTCCCGCGGGCGCGCTCGGCCCGTTCCGGATCGAGCATTCGGGGCGCTCCATCAGCCGGATCGTGGCGTTCGATCCGCGGGAGCACGACGTCATTTTCGAGACCAAGGAGCTTCTCGTCGATCCCATGTCGGAGCGCCTCGCCATTGCGAGCCGCGGCAAGCGCGCGACGCTGTTCGACTATTGCGGACGCGCCAAATGGATCGCGGACGCCAGGGTTCCCTCGCACGCCGACGCCTGGCTCGGTACCATTGAGGATGCCGGCGCTCGCGCGGACCGGGAGCGTGAATATCTGGCGCGGCGCGACTGGAAGCAGGCGACCAGGGGCATGAAGGTGCTGCCGCAGACGGCGCCGTTCCAGCCCACGCCGGAATTCTCCAAGCTGACATCCGCGCGCAAGGCCCTGCGCGCCTTCGTCGAGGAGACTCAGCGCGCCGGCTCGCGCCTGATCTTCGTCGCTGCGCAGGAGGAGGATTTGCGCGCGATGGAGCGGATGAGCGGTGTGAAGGTCGAGCGCTGCGCGGATTGGCACGAGGCCACCAGCGCGCGCGATGACGAGGCGGCGCTGCTGGCCGATCTCGACGCCGGCTTCGTCGTGCCCGGGCGAAAGCCGATCGTCGTCCTGACGGCTTCCGACGTGCTCGGCAGCAGGGCGCATCATCCACAGCCGATGGCGCGAAGCTGGAGCGCGGCCTTCGATCATGCCGACGTGCCGGAGCAGGGCACCGTGGTGGTGCATCTCCAGCGCGGCCTCGCCGTGCTCGACGGCCTGCAGACCGTGAACACCGGCGGCGGCGCCTTGCGCGAGATGGTCAGGCTGTCGTTTGCGGGCGACAACGCGGTGCTGGTGCCGCCGTCCGATCTCGCGGCGATGTGGCCCTATTCGACCGAGCTCGGCAAGCTCGCGCTCGACAAGGCGGATGGCAGCACATGGTGGGCGCGCCGCACCTCGGCCGAGCAGGAGATCCAGCTCGCCGGCAAGACGCTCGCCAAGCACATCAGTCAGCGCCGGCGGCGAAAGGCGGACAAGCTGGTGCCGCCGGGCTCGGCCTACGAGAAATTCGTCGCGCGCTTTCCCTACTTCACGACGGCCGGCCAGGCGAGCGCCATCCATGATGTCCTCGACGATCTCGCATCCGGCCATCCGATGGACCGGGTGATCTGCGGCGATGTGGGGTTCGGCAAGACCGAGGTGGCGCTGCGCGCCGCGGCCGCTGTTGTGCTGTCGGGCAGGCAGGTGGCGATCGCGGTGCCGACGACGGTGCTGGCACGGCAGCATGTCGCAACTTTCCAGAAGCGCTTTGCCCCGTTCGACATCGAAGTCGGCAATCTGTCGCGGGCAACGTCAGGCGCGGAGTTGCGCCAGACCAAGGAGGCCTTGCGCAGCGGCCGGATGAAGATCGTGGTCGGCACGCAGGCGCTGTCTTCGAAGGACGTGAAGTTCGATGATCTCGGCCTCGTCATCATCGACGAGGAGCAGCATTTTGGCGCCGCCGAGAAGGCCAAACTTTCCGGGCTCGCCAAGAATGTCCATACGCTCTGGATGAGCGCGACGCCGATCCCGCGCACGCTCGCCGCCGGCCTTGCCGGCTTCCGGGACCTCAGCGTGATCGCCTCGCCGCCGGTGCACCGGCTTCCGGTCGCAACCAAGATCGCGCCCTTGTCCGATGCTGCGATCGCTTCGGCATTGCTGCGCGAGCAGCGGCGCCACGGCCAGAGCTTTCTGATCTGTCCGCGCATTCAGGATCTCGAGCCGATGCTGGCGCGCGTGCAGGCGGTCGCACCCGATCTGCGCATCGTGTGCCTGCACGGCAGGTTGCCGGCCGACGAGATCGACGACCGCATGATGAGCTTCGTCGAGGGCGAGGCAGATGTGCTGCTCGCGACCAACATCGTGGAAAGCGGCCTCGATATCCCGCGCGCCAACACGATCGTGGTGTGCTGGCCCGAGAGATTTGGTCTCGCCCAGCTTCACCAGCTGCGCGGGCGCGTCGGGCGCGGCGGCATCCGCGCCTTCGCCTTTCTGCTCACCGAGACGGGTTCCGAGCAATCCGAGAAGCGGCTCGCGGTGCTCGAGGAATTCAGCCGGCCGGGCGCGGGCTTTGCCATCAGCGAGCGCGATCTGGATCTGCGCGGCGCGGGCGATCTTTTTTCGGAGCAGCAGTCCGGCCATGTCCAGGTGTTCGGGCCGGTGCTCTACAGCCATCTTCTGAAGATGGCCTCGGAGAAGGACGGACGGGTCGAGATGTGGGTGCCCGACCTCAATCTGCCGATCGCGGACATGCTGCCCGAGACCTATGTGCAGTCGGAGCCGGTGCGGCTCGAGCTTTATGCGCGCGCGGCGAGGTGCCGGGACGAGGACGAGCTCGACGACCTCGAGGAGGAGACCTCGCGCCGGTTCGGGCAATTGCCGAAGGTTGCCCGCGACTTCTTCGCGGCGGCAAGGCTGCGGCTCGACTGCAAGCGCAGGGGAATCATCCGCCTCGACGTCGGCGCCAATGCGGTCGCCGCGACCTTCCTGCCGGGCCGCCTGCGGAAATCCCTGCAGCGCGACGGCGACCGCGTCGTCTATCACAGCCAGATGCGCGACGCCCCGTTCGACCGGGTCGAGGAATTGTTCGAGCTGCTGGACGAGGCGTGACGGCGGCGGCCGGCGCGCATGGCTAGCTAGTTGGACGCCAGCGCCGTCTTCGCGACTTCGGCCATCCAGCTCGATGCTACGGGAAGGATCGCGTCGTTGAAATCGTAGCGCGGGCCATGCAACTCGGCGCCGTCGCGCAGCTCGCCATTGCCGATCCAGACGAAGGCGCCGGGCCGCTTCTGGAGATAGAAGGCGAAATCCTCGCCGGCCATGCTCGGCGCGAGATCGCGGCGCAGCGGCGCCTGCACCCTCTCGGCGGCGTGGCGCGCAAGACCCGCTTCCTCAGGCGTGTTGATGACGACGCCGACACCCATGACGATCTCGGGCGTGACCTTGACGCCGAAGCTGGTGGCGACGCCGGCGCAGATCTCGCTGATGCGGGCGAGCAGAATGTCCTTCACCGCTTCGCGATGAAACCGCAGCGTGCCGCGGATCGTCACCTTGCCCGCGATCTGGTTCGGCGCGGTGCCGCCGTCGATCGTGCAGAGCGAGAGCACGGCGGTGTCGAGCGGATCGACGCTGCGCGCCACGATCGACTGCAGCGCCACGATGAGGTGGCCCGCCGCCATCACCGGATCGCGCGTCAGATGCGGCATGCCGGCGTGTCCGGCATGGCCCTCGATGGTGAGCGTGACGCGCCCGCCCGAGGCCATGACGACGCCGTCATGGACCGCGATGGTGCCGGCCTGCAGGCCCGGCCAGTTGTGGAAGCCGAACACCCGGTCCATCGGAAAGCGCTCGAACAGTCCGTCCGCCACCATCGCGCGCGAGCCGCCGTAGCCTTCCTCGGCCGGCTGGAAGATGAAATCGACTGTGCCGCTCCAGCTCGTGTCGGCGGCGAGCAGCGCCGCAGCTCCCAGCAGCGAGGCGGTGTGCCCGTCATGGCCGCAGGCATGCATCACGCCCGATGTCGTCGAGGCGTAGGGCAGGCCGGTGTCCTCGGTGATCGGCAGCGCGTCCATGTCGGCGCGCAGGCCGACGCGCCCCTGCGCCGTGCCGCGCGTCAGGGTCGCGACGATGCCGTGGCCGCCGATGCCGGCCTTAAAGGGAATGCCGAGCTCGGTGAGCTTGTCCTGCACGAAGGCGGCGGTCGCCTTTTCCTGCAGGGACAGTTCGGGGTGGGCATGCAGATGCCGGCGCCACGCGGTCAGTTTCTGGTGCAGCTCGGGTGTCAAGGGAGGTCTTTCACAGGGAGGGCCGGCAACCACCAGCATAGCCGAATATCGGGCCGCCGCATCAAGCGCCTTGGAATGCCTCGCGTGCGGCAATGCGCGTTGCCTATGGCGCGAGCTTCGCCAGCCCCTTCCAGTCGAAGCCGATGCCGTGGCCCGGCCGCGACGGCGCCAGCGCCTTGCCGTCCTCGAGCACCAGCGGATGCTCGATGTACTTGTCGAGCCCGAAACCGTGCGCCTCGAGATAGGAGCGGTTCGGGCAGGCTGCGAGCAGATGCACGGTGACATCGTGCGCGCCATGGCTGGTGACGGGCAGGTTGAAGGCCTCGGCCAGCCGCGCGATCTTCATGAAGGCGGTGACGCCGCCGCAATTGGTGACGTCGGGCTCGGGATAGGACACAGCGCCCGATGCGATGTAGTTCTTGAACTCCCACAGCGAGCGCAAATTCTCGCCGGCCGCGATCGGCACGCCGCCGGCCTGCATGATGCGGGCATGGCCCGCGACGTCGTCGGGAATGATCGGCTCTTCCAGCCAGGTGAGGTCGTAGGGCACGAAGGCGCGCGCGGCGCGGATCGCTTCCTCGACGGTCCATTTCATGTTGGCGTCCGCCATCAGCGGGAAGCCGTCGCCGAGATGTTGTCGCATCGCCGCGACACGCGCGACGTCGGATTTGAGATCAGGCCGGCCGACCTTCATCTTGATGGCGCGAAAACCCTTGGCGAGGTTGCCGTCGGTCTGCTTCAGCAGCGCCTCGACCGAGAGATCGAGGTCGATGCCGCCGGCATAGCACGGCACATGCGCATCGAAACCGCCGAGCAGGCGGAACAGCGGCAATCTGGCGCGCTGTGCCTTCAGGTCCCACAGCGCGATGTCGAGCGCGGAAAGCGCCAGCACCGCCGGCCCGCCGCGGCCGCCATAATGCAGCCCCCACCAGACGTGATGCCATAGCGCCTCGGTGTCGTCGGCCTCGCGGCCCTCGACCAGCGGCGGGATCTCGCGCTTGAGGATGTCGGCCGTCGCCCCGCCATTGCGCCCGACCGTATAGGTGTAGCCGACGCCCTCCGCACCATCGGCATCGCGAATGCGGCAGGTGATCAGCTCGAACGCCGCGATCTCGCCATGCGTGGAATCGGACAGCGTGACGGGGAGGGGGATCCGGTAGAGGGCGGATTCGATATTTGCGATGCGCGGCATGTTTGCCTCCCGATTTTTCTTTTTGGTTCGTACTCGGCATTGTAGATGCGCCAGGCGCGTCCGCAACGCATAACAAGGCCGCGCGGCGCGGCGATCCCGCTCACCTTTTGGTGGCGAAATAATTGATGCTGATCGAGGCCCGGCGCGGCGACGTTCGCCACACCGACATCTCCAGCGTGTCGCCGCCGTCGGCACCGACACGCCAGCTCGCCAGACGATGATTGTCGTCGTTGGACGGCTTGTCGGTCCGCTCACGGGCCTTCAACGATGTTTCGATCAGCCCGGGCAGCGCGTCGGCAGAGGCGCCGACGGCCGACACGGTGCAGGTCACGCTCGGACCATCGTCAGGTCCTGTGAAATAGGCCGTCATGCTGCCGAGCCTCTCGCCCCGCCGGATCAGCTTCGCCGAGTAGAGAAGGTCGAGTTTTGGCCCGCGCTCCATCTCGGCCGTGATCGGGCCGCCGTCACTGACAAAACCGAGACTGCTTGCGATGCGCTCGACCTGGCTCGGCCTGGCCGGCTTGGGCGCGCAGATCTTTGCGAAGAGATCGACCAGCAAGGCGCTGTTGTCCTCTTCTGCGCCGGCCGCGCCCGCAAGCGCCAGCAGCGCAAATCCCGCGAGCGCGAACCGAACCACGCGCATCATCGCATCGTCGCGACCTGCAGCGCCAGCGCGCAGCCGCGGTCGTATTCGTCGAGATTGATCCACTCGTCGACCGTGTGCGCCTCGTTCTGGCCGGCGCCGAAGGTCACGGTCGGAATGCCGTGGCGGACCATCCAGTTGGCATCGAGGCCGCCATTGGCCGCCCGCACGTTCGGGGTGCCGCCGACTGCGGTCACCGCCTCGATCGCGCGCTTGACGACCGGCAGGCTCTCCTTCATGCGGAACGGAAAATAGTCGGTCTCGGCCTTGAACTTGACCTTGCCGGACTTGCCTTGCGTGTTCGTCACCTTCTTGGCCGCCTTCTCGAACGCGGCCTTGTAGGCCTTGGTGATCTCCTTGAAGAACTTTCCGTCATGGCTGCGGCTCTCGCCGCGCACATGCACGTAATCGGTGACGACATTGGTGGCATCGCCCGCCGGGCGGCCCTCGCCGCCGGTGACGGGGCCGACATTGCTGGTGCCCTGCAGCTTGCCCTTCACCACCTTGCCGAACCAGCCGCCGGCCTTCACCTCGGCGAGCGCGAGCGCCATGATCATGGTCGAGGAGATGCCGCGCTCGGGCGCGACGCCGGCATGCGAGGCGCGGCCGAAGATCTCGACGGTCCAGCGGTCGGCGCCGACCGCGCCGATGATGACGTTGGAGGCCGAGCCGCCGTCATAGTTGAAGGCCATCACCGGCGAGCCGAGCTCCTCCAGCTTGACGTGGCGCGCGCCATAGAGGCCGCTCTCCTCGCGCACGCAGAACAGCAGCGTGATCGGCGGATGATCGAGCTTCTGCTTGGCAAGCTCCGCCGCCAGCGTCACCAGCACGCCGCAGCCGGTGCGGTTGTCGCCGCCGAGCGCGGTCTTGGCCTCGTTGACGATCTTGCGGCCGGAGATCTTCGGTTTTGCGCCGGCGCAGAGCGGCACGGTGTCCATGTGGGTCATGAACATGATCCGCGGCTGGTTGTGCAGCGCGCCGCGGCCGGGCAGGTCGACGATGAGATTGCCGGTCTCGGTCGGCACGGGAATGCGGCTGTTGGCGTCGTCGAGCCGGATCGCCTTCTTGGGCACGCCGACCTCCTGCAGCGCGGCGGCAAGCTCACGCCCGATCGCCGCCTCCTGTCCCGTGACGCCCTCGACGGCGAGGAAGCGCATGAGGCGGTCGGTAGCGGCTTTGTGGTCGACAGGCATGGAGCTGAATTCCCTTGATGCAGATAGCGCCGCAGCATCCCCTGTGCTCGCGCATTTCGCAAGGGCTCAGACAGGCCGCGTGAAGATCAGGAAGATCACCACGCCGACCATCAGCGCCGCGGCCATGAACAGCAGCACCGCCGGCAAGCCCGCGAACGCGGCCACCGCGCCGGTGATCGATTGCATCAGCGCCGTGCCGAGAAAGAAGGCCAGGTTGACCGCGGCGAGTGCCTTGCCCGCGACCTGCGCGTCGACGAGTTGCCTGGACATGCCGAACAGCAGCGGCTGCGCCGAGGTGAAGAGCCCGATCAGCACGAACAGTGCCAGATCATACTGCGGCGGCATGACGGTCACGCCGAACAGCCATGCGACGGCGAGGTGCGGCGCTCCCAGCGCCATCAGCGCGAGCAGCAGCGCCGCGAAGCCGTGGGTGCCGGCCACGAGCTCCCTGCGGCGGCCGATCCGGCGGTCGATCATGCCGACCAGCAGGGGCCCCGCGATCATCGCCAGCGTGAACGCGCCGAGCTGATTGCCGGCCTCGACCCGCGACAGGCCCTTGATCTGCATCAGCCACGGCCCGCCCCACAGCCCGCGCAGCACCAGCGAGCTCGCCAGCGACACCAGCGCCAGCGCGATCAGGCCGCGCAGCGGTCGCGACAGGCCGAGCCAGAGCACCTCGATCATCTGCGACAGCGGCGAGGATTCGTCCTTGTGCTCGGCCGGCTGGTTCGGCACCAGCACGAACACCGCGAGCGCGACGGCGATGCCGCCGATCGCGGAGATCCAGAACCCGGCGCGCCAGCCATAGTTGTCGATCACGAAGGCGAGCGGGCTCGACGACAAGAGCATGCCGATATTGCCGATCGAGAGGATCGCACCCGACCACAGCCCGAAGCGGCTCGCCGACAATTGCTTGGCCGCCAGCGTCATCGGGCACATCAGCATGCCCGAGGTGGCGACGCCGAGCATGAACTGCCCCACCGCAAAGCTCTCCGGCCCTGTCGCGAACCCCGAGGCGATGGCGCCGAACACGGTTCCCGCCAGCAGGGCGAGCGACACCGGCCGCACGCCGAACCGGTCCATCGCGGCCCCGACCGGAATCTGCGATGCCGCGAAGGCGAAATGATAGACCGAGGTGAGGCTCGCCAGCGCCTGCGGTTCGATGTGGAAATCCGCCGCCATCAGGTCGAGGCTGATCGCGGGAATGGTGCGCAGCAACGTCGAGAGCATGTGTCCGCAGGCGAGCGCGACCAGCGCGAAGATCAGCGCGCGGGTGCCTTCTCCCGCTTCTTCCGTGGCAACCGCACTCATCAGCGTCCCGTCCCGGCAAGGGTTTTGGCAAGCGTTTTGGCCGGGTTACATCATTGGGGCAGGCGTGCCAATGGCGGGAGAGGGCGGCTTGGCGCATGGCCCGCCAGCCGTGGCGGCACAGCGCACCGGCTCGACCTCCCGCTGCCTGGCCTGAACTCGCCCGCGGCAACGGCGCCGGCCTGGGCGAGTGCGATTGCCGGCGCCTGCGCCGATCGATCAGTTGGTGCACTCCCATCTGTGCAGGCACAGGTTCGATTGCTCGATTCTGTAAAAGTCCTCTGTCGCGATGAAGACGAGGAGCCCAAGCAGAACCATTGCCGCGATGTTCGAGCGCATGCTTGCGCCATTGTCGACGGCACGGCGATCTTGTTCGAATTTCGAGAGGTCGAGTATGCGCAAGATGTTCTCGGACGGGACGTCGTCAGTCGGAGCTCTCGCGTCCTTCGGTTGCTTTCGAAACGGTATGATATTTCCCCCGAGCTTCGGCTGATTGGCGGTCATCTTGCGCCTCGCATGACACTTTGCATTGCCATCGACATTTCAATGCTAGGTCCAACTCGCGACGCGCGTTCCTTAAAATTCCTCATCGCCTACGCAATTCGGCGTGATGCCGCGGCGATCCTTAACGCTCGTCCATATCATTTCCGTTTGTTTCTTCTCCGCGCACCGATCGTCTTCGATCTCTCGCTTCGTCCCGGCAATTGCAGTCTCGCAATGAGGAACATGACGGATTGTACAGAAAGTCGCACGCGATCGTTATTTTGATGTCGCGAACCTGTCCGCGATAGTTCAGCACGCAAACAGTGCGTTCACGTGCAAGCAGCAGGTTCACCCGCAGGCTGGCGCAAGCAACCGGATGGCCATGGATATGACAAGGCGACCGAAGCTCAGCCTCACGCTGTTTGGAATCCTGGCGACAGCCGCATTGGGCGGTGGCGCCTGGTATGAGCTCGTCGGAAGCGTCAAGCCCGTCGCAGCATCCGCGCAAGGCAGCTCCACTCAGGCCCCGGCCAGGATCCCCGTCACCTCCTTCGAGGTGAGGAAGGCCGACTTTCCCGTCCACACCTACGGCCTCGGAGTCGTCTCCCCGTTCAAGACGGTGACGGTCAAGAGCCGCGTCGACGGTCAGATCACGAAAGTGTTCTTCAGGCAGGGTCAGATGGTGAAGGAGGGCGATCCGCTTCTCGAGATCGATCAGCGTCCCTTTATCGCAGCTCTTGAGCAGGCGGTGGCGAAGAAGGCCCAGGATGAGGCCAATCTGAAGAACGACCAGTTGAACCTGGAGCGCTTTCAGAAGCTCGCGAAACAGCAGTTCGAGACCCAGCAGAATCTCGATGCCCAGCAGGCGCTGGTCGATCAGATGACGGCGCAGATCAAGGGCGACCAGGCCGCCATCGACAATGCGCAGACCAATCTCGGCTACACCTCGATCAAGGCGCCGATCAGCGGACGAACGGGTTTCCGCCTGGTTGACCCCGGCAACATCGTGCATGCCGCCGATACGACGGGGATCGTCACCATCGCGCAGCTGCAGCCGATCGCCGTGCAGTTCACGGAGCCCGAAGACCAATTGCAGGCGATCGACAAGGCGTATGATTCCGGCGCGGTGCCAGTGAAAGCCCTGACCTCGGACGGAACCAAAACGCTGTCGCAAGGCAAGCTCGTGATCATGGACAATTCCGTGAACCAGGCCACCGGGACCATCAGCCTGAAGGCGCGCTTCGACAACAAGGACAACGCATTGTGGCCGGGTCTTTCAGTCACCACGCGGATGCTGATTGACACGCGCAAGGATGTCATCGTCGTGCCCCAGGATGGTGTGCAGCACGGGCCGTCGGGGTTGTTCGCTTATGTGATCGGCGACAATGGCAAGGTCAGCGCGAAACCGATCAAGGTCAGTCAGAGCGGCGATGCAAATGCCGTGGTCTCCGAAGGCCTGAACGTCGGGGACAGGATCGTGGTGGCCGGGCAGTCCCGCTTGTTCGACGGTGCGCTGGTCGACGAGAAGCCGCAGGTCGCTGCAGCCGCACCGATGACGGACACGAGCAGCAGCGCCACTCAGGCCAAGAGTGGAACCGAGAGTGGAACCAAGACCGGATCGGCTGACTGACATGGCTGGCGGCATCTCGGCTCCCTTCATTCGCCTCCCCATCGCGACGTCGCTGCTGATGGTCGGCATCGTCTTCGTCGGCATCATCGCCTATCCGCAATTGCCGGTGGCGCCGCTGCCGGAAGTCGACTTCCCCACCATCCAGGTCTCCGCCAGCTTGCCCGGGGCGGATCCCGAGACGATGGCGTCATCGGTGGCGCAGCCGCTCGAATCGCAGTTCGCCCTTATTCCCGGCGTCTCGGAGATGACGTCGCAGAGCCAGACCAGCTCCACCCAGATCGTTCTGCAGTTCGACCTCTCGCGCAACATCGACGGTGCCGGGTCCGACGTGCTCGCCGCCATCAATGCGGCCAGCGGGCAATTGCCCAAGAACATGCCGAGCGCGCCGACCTACAGAAAGGTCAATCCGGCCGATTCGCCCATCCTCACGCTCGGTGCCACATCGACGACGCTGCCGATGACGCAGGTGTCGGACGAGACCTACACCAAGCTCGCGCAGGCGATCAGCCATATCAGCGGCGTCGGCCAGGTCAGCGTCGGCGGACAGCAGGCTCCGTCGATCCGTGTCCAGATCGATCCGGCCAAGCTGGTCGCCAAGGGCCTGTCGCTGGAGGACGTGCGCGCGCCGCTCTCGGTGATATCGGTCAACAATCCCAAGGGAACGCTCAACGGAGACACCCGCACCTACACCGTCTATGCCAACGATCAGTTCACTAAGGCCGAGGCCTGGAACGACATCGTCATCGCCTATCGGAACGGCAGTCCCGTCCGCGTCGGCGACATCGGCCACGCCGTGAGCGCACCGCTGGACAATACCCAGTACGGCTGGGTGGACGGCAAGCCCGGCGTTTTCCTGGTTATCTTCAAGCAACCCGGCGCCAACGTCATCGACACCGTCGACAACGTCATGAAGCAGCTGCCGCATCTGCAGGCGGGCATTTCGCCCGCCATCAAGGTCTCGGTGCTGTCGGACCGCACGCAGACGATCCGCGCGGCGGTCAAGGACGTGCAGTTCACGCTGGCGCTGACGATCGGCCTCGTCGTGATGGTGATCTTCGTCTTCCTGCGCAGCGTCTGGGCCACCATCATCCCGTCGATCACGGTGCCGCTCGCGCTGCTGGGCGCCTGCGCGCTGATGTGGATGGCCGGCTATAGCCTGGACAATCTGTCCCTGATGGCCCTCACCATCGCGGTCGGCTTCGTGGTCGACGATGCCATCGTGATGCTGGAGAACATCACCCGCTACATCGAGGAGGGCGAGACGCCGATGGCCGCCGCGTTCAAGGGCGCCGGCGAGATCGGCTTCACGATCATCTCGATCTCCGTTTCGTTGATCGCGGTGCTGATTCCGCTATTGCTGATGAGCGGCATCATCGGCCGCCTGTTCCGCGAATTTTCAGTGACGCTCGCGATGACGATCGCCGTGTCGGCCCTGGTGTCGCTGACGCTCACGCCGATGATGGCGTCGCGCTTCCTCAAATCGCACGATGAGGAGCATCACGGCAGGCTCTACATGCTCAGCGAGCGAATGTTCCAGGCCCTCGTGGACGGCTATGAGCGCGGCCTCGATCTCGTGCTGCGCTTCCGCTTCGCCACCTTGATGGTGTTCTTTGCGACCATCGGGCTCACGGTCTACCTGTTCGTGATCATCCCGAAGGGGTTCTTCCCGCAGCAGGATACCGGGCTGATCACCGGCATCGTCGAGACCTCGCAGGACGTGTCGATTGCCGACATGGCGAAGCACATGCAGGAGATCGGCGCGATCGTGCTGAAGGACCCCGCGATCGACCACATGGCGATGCGGATGGGCGGCAGCGGCAATACGCTCAACGACGGCACGATGTATATCACGTTGAAACCGCGCGATGAGCGCGCCGACTCGGCCGACCAGGTCATCCGTCGCCTGCAGGTTCAGACGGCGAAGGTTCAGGGCGCGCGCCTCTACCTTCAGTCGGCGCAGGACGTCCGTGTCGGCGGCCGGGCGTCGCGGACGCAGTTCCAGTTCACCCTGCAGTCGACCGACATGGATCAGTTGAACAGATGGGCGCCCAGGCTGCTGTCCAGAATGAAGGAGATGCCCGAGCTGCGCGACGTCGCCTCCGATCAGCAGACGTCGGGCACGACGCTGACGCTGTCGATCGACCGCAATCAGGCCGCTCGCTTCGGGCTGACCCCCGACGTGATCGATGCGACCTTGTATGATGCATTCGGGCAGCGGGAAATCGCGACATATTTCACCCAATTGTCGACCTACTATATCGTCCTCGAGGTGTTGCCCTCGCTGCAGAAGAATCCGTCCACGCTGGAGCAGATCTACCTGCGTTCCCCGACGACGGGGGGAGAGGTGCCGCTGTCGGCATTCACCAAGTGGACCACGGCGCCGGTGCGTCCGCTGGCGATCAACCATCAGGGCCAGTTTCCGGCGGTCACGATCTCCTTCAACCTCGCTCCCAACCTCGCGCTCGGCCAGGCGACGCAGGCGATCGACGCGGTGCAGAGGCAGATGAACGTGCCGGCCGCCATTACCTCCACTTTCGCGGGCACGGCGAAGGCGTTCCAGGAGTCGCTCTCCTCCGTGCCGTTGCTGATCGTTGCGGCGCTGATCGTGGTCTATCTCATCCTCGGCGTGCTCTATGAGAGCTACATCCATCCTCTGACGATCCTGTCGACCTTGCCGTCGGCCGGTGTCGGCGCCCTGGCGACGCTCCTCCTGTTCCATTTTGACTTCAGCCTGATCGGGCTGATTGGCCTCGTCCTGCTGATCGGCATCGTCAAGAAGAACGGCATCATGCTGGTCGACTTTGCGATCGTCGCGGAGCGGGATCAGGGCCTGTCGCCGCTCGAGGCCATCCGCCGGGCCTGCCTGCTGCGCTTCCGCCCCATATTGATGACCACGATGGCGGCCGTGCTGGGCGGCGTCCCGTTGATGCTGGGCCACGGGACCGGTTCGGAGCTCCGCCAGCCGCTCGGCTATGCCATGGTCGGCGGTCTCCTGGTCAGCCAGGTCCTGACGCTCTTCACCACGCCGGTGGTTTATCTCTATCTCGACCGTGTCTCCCAATGGCTCAGTCCAAGACGGCACGCGGAACACGATCGGCAGGATGAAGAACTTGCCGATGACGGCGAGCTTGAGATCGTCGAGAAGATGGATCGGAAGAAATCCAGGGTCCTGGCGGCCCAGTGACTGTCTCCAGGCCGCTTGCGACGCCGAAAGAACGCAAGCTGTCTTTCAAGAAAGCATGGAAATTATTCTCGGGCGGCGCGGCCGACCGACGGGAATAGGCGCGAGCACCGCGCACGCGTCGGTATTCCCATATGTTTCCGATTGCATTTGCTTGCGCGAATTCACAGAGTGCGACTCGGAAAAGCCGCGGACGCGCCAGCGTCTGGAAGACGGCTTCCGCATTGGGGAGAAACATCATGATGGGTCTATCGTCTGCGTCGCGCAGCCTGTTGCTGGCCGGCGCGGTCTTCGGTGTGTTCACGCTGTCCGCTGCGGCGCAGCAGCCGGCATCGCCACCTGCCGCGGGTGCCGCGCCCGCCGCCCAGCCGCTTCCTCCGGGATCCCCGTTGATCGGGCGTCCGGACGGCGAGGCCGCCTCAAAACTCGCCCCCGTCGCGCCGCCGCCGATTCCGGCCGCGGCCGACAAGCTGCCGCTCGCCAAGCTCAAGGTGCCCGCAGGCTTCAACATCGAGGTCTATGCCTCGGGCATGGCGAATGCGCGCTCGCTGGTGCAGAGCGACAAGGGCACCGTGTTCGTCGGCAGCCGGCTCGTCGACAAGGTCTACGCCATCGCCGACAAGGACGGCAAAAAGTCGGTCAAGGTGATCGCGTCGGGCCTCTACCGCCCGAACGGCGTCGCCTTCAAGGACGGCACCCTCTACATCGCCGAGCTGTCCAAAGTCTCCAAGATCGACAAGATCGACGACGTCCTCGACAGCCCGCCGAAGCCGACCGTCATCTATGACAAGCTGCCGAAGGACGAGGCGCATGGCTGGAAGTTCATCGCCATCGGCCCCGACAACAAGCTCTATGTCCCGGTCGGCCAGCCCGGCAACAACGTGCTGCATGATGCCGATCACGGCCAGATCCGCCGCATGAATCTCGACGGCTCGGGCGCCGAGGTCTACGCGGTCGGCGTGCGCAACACGGTCGGCTTCGACTGGAATCCCGAGACCAAGCAGCTCTACTTCACCGACAACGGCCGCGACTGGCTGTCGGAGACGGTGCCGGAGGACGAGCTCAACCGCGTCACCAAGGCCGGTGAGGATTTCGGCGCGCCGTTCTGCTACCAGGGCAACATCATCGACCAGGAGCTCGGCTGGGGCAAGGACTGCAAGAACTACACCGCGCCGGTCGGCCTGATGGGCCCGCACACCGCCGCGCTCGGCATGCGCTTCTACACCGGAAGCATGTTCCCGAAGCAGTACAAGAACGCGATCTTCGTCGCGCGCCACGGCTCCTGGAACAAGTCGCAGAAGCAGGGCGGTGACGTCGTCGTCGTCAAGCTGAACAAGGACGGCACCGTGAAGTCGATGGAGCCGTTCCTGACCGGCTTCCTCGAGGACAACAAATATGTCGGCCGCCCCGTCGACGTCATGCTGCTGAAGGACGGCTCGCTGCTCGTCTCCGACGACTGGAACGGCGCGGTGTACCGCATCACCTACGGCAAGCAGAAGGTCGCGGCGAAGTAACAACCACCGTCATTGCGAGCGAAGCGAAGCAATCCAGAATGCCTCCGCGGCAACAGACTGGATTGCTTCGTCGCTTCGCTCCTCGCAATGATGGCCTCCAGGAGCGGCCAATGAAAAGAACAATGATCGCCGCTCTGGCGCTCGCCTCGCTCGCCGTCTCCGCAAGCGCCGAAACCATCCAGGAGCGTGCCGCGCCGTGCCTTGCCTGTCATGGCGAGCGCGGCGCCTCCGAGACCGAGAACACGCCCTCGCTCGGCGGCCAGCAGGCCCCTTACGCGCTGATCCAGATCTTCATGTTCCGCGAAAAGCTGCGCGTGTTCGAGCCGATGAACGAGATGGCGAAGTCGCTGACCGACGACGATCTGCGCACCTTCTCCGATTTCATCGCCACGCTGCCGAAACCCGCGCCGCCGGCCGACGCCGCAGATGCCACGCGGATGGCGCGCGGAGAAGCGCTGGCGAAGCAGAACCGCTGCAACACCTGCCACAACCCCGACTACTCCGGAAAGGAAAACGTCCCGCGCATCGCCAACCAGCGCGAGGACTATCTCGTCAAGACGCTGGCCGAATACAAGGACAACTCTCGTCACGGCTATGACGCCACCATGGCCGACGTGATGCAGACCGTCGGTAAGGACCAGATCGCCGACCTCGCTCACTACCTCGCGCATGTCCGCTGAGATCTCGCGCCACGAAACGCGAACCTCATCCTGAGGAGGCCGCCAAAGGCGGCCGTCTCGAAGGATGCGCCGCGGGCAAGGTGCCAGCCTGCGGTAAACCTCCGCTATCGCCGCGCCGCTTCCGCGAGCAGCGCCGTCGGGTAGACCGGCTTGGTAAAGAACTTTGCGCCGGCGGGCAGGGGCCGCGGCAGCGGACGGCCCGAGATCACGATGATCCGCACGTCGGAATGCTGCTGCTGCGCATAGTGCGCGAGATCGACGCCATCCATCTTCCCGACCAAATTGATATCGGTGATGATCAGGGCAGGGTGCTTCACCTTCAGCGCCAGCGCCGCGGTCTCTGCGTCCTCGCATTGCAGGACGTCGAAATTGCTTTGCTCGAGCAGCAGCGCGAGCATCTCGCGCTGGATGTCGTCGTCCTCGACGACGATCGCTGTCGGGCGGATCGGCTTTGATTGGCCCATGGCTGCACCTCACTGTCCTATCATTTGTTAAGTGCGGAGGTAGGAATCTGTTCCCGGTGCAGTGCGCCGGGGTCCGCTCACATGACTGTGCGTGGATGGCGAGGTCACCGCTGTTGCGGCAGATCGAACTGGCCTTCGTGCGCGTGCCGGGAGAGCGCCCCGACGGCGATGATGGCAGCCGCGAAGCCTGCGGTCGCCCCGATGCCGAGTGCCCATCGCGGGCCGAAATGATCGGCAACCCATCCGACGATCGGCGCGCCGATCGGCGTACCGCCCAGTGCGACGCCGAGCCGAAGCGCCATCACGCGCCCGCGCATCGCCGGTTCAGTGGAAAGCTGCATCAGCGCGTTCGACGTGTTCATGACGGTCAGGGCGGCGACGCCGATGACGACCAGCGCCGCCGCGAACAGCCAGTAGCCCGGCGCCAGTGCGGCGAGCGTGCAGCCGAGGCCGAAGATCGCGGCACCGAGCACCAGCGCGTTGAAGCGCGGCCGCTCGCGGCTTGCGGCCAGCAAGGCGCCGGACATCGTTCCCACCGCCATCATCGAGGACAGCAGGCCGAAACCGCGTGCATCGGTGTTGAAGACGCCGACGGCCATCGTCGAGATGAAGATCGGAAAGTTGAGCCCGAACGTGCCGATCAGGAACAGCATGATCAGGGTCGTCCGGAGGTCGGGACGGGACCAGACATAATGAAATCCCTGCAGCACGCTGCCCTTGGTACGATGAGCGCGGGCGTTGGGGCGAAGCTCCGATGTTCGCAGCAGCGACAGCGATGCCAGCACCGCCATGAACGAGGCGCCGTTGAAGAGGAATGCCCAGCCGGTGCCGACGGAGGCGATGACGAGACCGGCCACCGCCGGCCCGATCATGCGCGCGGCGTTGAACGTGGTCGAATTCAGCGCGATCGCATTCGACAGATCGGCATCGCCCACCAGTTCGGCCACGAAGGTCTGCCGCACCGGGGCATCGAGCGCCGCACTGCAGCCGAACAGGAACGCGAACACATAGACGTGCCAGAGCTGCACGAGGCCGGTGACGGTGAGAAGCCCGAGGATCAGCGCCAGCGCGCCCATCGTGGCCTGGGTCGCCATCAACAGCCGGCGCTGGTTGAAATGGTCGGCGGCATATCCGGACCAGGGCATCAGCAAGAGCTGCGGTCCGAACTGCAGCGCCATCACGATGCCGACGGCGGACGCGCTGTGATCGGTCAGCTCCGTGAGCACGAGCCAGTCCTGGGCCGCCCGCTGCATCCAGGTTCCGACATTGGACACCAGCGCGCCCGCGGCCCAGACCCGGTAGTTGAAGCTCCGCAGCGAACGAAAGATGCGCCTCATGTTTGCCGGGGCTCGTTGCCGCCGTGAAATCGTCCGAACCGCCGCGCCAGGAAGAGGCCGATCAGGAGCCCGCCGAGTCCGGCGGCTGCGACATCGCCGGTGCTCCTCAGGTCGAAGCCGCCGACGCGGCAGATCAGGCAATATCCGACGAGGAGGTTGAAGAAGCCCCACACGATATTGACGGTCGATGTCGAGAGCCCTTCGCCCGGCGGCTTTGCAAATGGCGTCTGGAACGGCTCGCCCATCATGCCGGCGACGACATGGGGAATGGCATTGGTGAGGAAGGCTCCGCCGAAGAAATAGGCGACGAGGTCAAGCCAGTTCATGCGCGTGGGTCCTTTCGAGAAGGTCGATGATCGCCTGCGTCGAGCCGGTTTCGCCAAGCCGCGGAAATACGTTTGCGATGCTGTAGTCGTGCGCGCTCGGTCGCGCATCCGTCATGGCGTCGAGGGCGAGCGTGACGTTGAAGCCCGCCTCAAAGGCCTGCCGTGCCGTGGATTCGACCCCGGTGCCGGTGGCGACGCCGGCGATCACGACCTGCGTGACGCCGCGGCTCCTGAGCTGGCCTTCCAGATCGGTGCTTGCGAACGCGCCCCATGTCCGCTTCGTCACCACGATGTCGTCGGGTTGCCGGCCGAGCTCCGGAAGAAAGTCGGTCCATCCCTCGGGAAGCTGCCCGGCGCGTCGTGGCCGCTCGGTTCGTCCGGGTGCAACGCCGTCGACATTGACCAGCACGATCGGCAATCGATGCCGCCGAAACGCCGCGATGAGATCGCAGGCGCGCGTCACGACCTCATCGATGGAATGGACGAGGGGCGAACCGGCGATCCCGCTTTGCAGATCGACGATGATGAGGGCCGAGATCGGATCGAGCATCGTGAGAGCCATGATCGTCCTTTCGATGGGATGATGTCCGTGACCGCTGCGGAAAAGGCCGGCGTCAATCTTCGACCAGCCGTTTCAACAGCCTGACCGCTGATGTAAGTTCCTGCTGCTCGCGCGGAGACAGTTTTGCTGCGATGGTGCGCGACAGCCAATCCTGCCGCGCGGCCCGGCCGGTGCGCAGCCGCTCGCGGCACATGTCGGTGAGGGACATGATGGTTTGCCGGCCGTCGTCGGGATCGGGTGCGCCGCGGACCAGGCCCGCAGCCTCCAGCGCCGCGACCGCGGCACTCATCGATTGCGGGCGCATCCCCTCCAGCCGGGCGAGGCCGGAAACGGTCGCGGGTCCGTCCTTTTCGAGGCGCAGCAGAACGGCGATCTGCGACGGGGGAAGATCTTCGCGTTGACCCTGCTCGCGAAGCCGCCGCTTCAGGGTTCCCATCAGCAGGCGAAGCTCTTCGGCGAGCGCGGACGTGCGTCCCGCCGCGGCACCTGATGAATTGCTCATGCGAGGCGTTTAGCAGATATACAGGTAAACTGTAAAGATTAGCTTTGCAGTTTGCCTGTCAATAATTCGAGAAGAGGCGCGGAGCGACGTGCGCCTCCGTGATGCGTCGTCGCCGATTATTTCTCCGCCAGTTCCGCGACAGGTGCGGCGTCCGGCGGGACCTTGCTCTTGAGCTTCTCCATGATCGAGAGGAACGTGGGCGGCGCTCCGGTTGCGGCGTCGGTCGAAAGTCCCTCGCCGGATTCAAATGCACGTTCTGCGATCTCGTAACCCAGCGCCCGGTAGCTCTCGAACTGCGATTCCGAGAAGAACTGGTTCAGCGTCGTCTCGTGCGGAAAGGTTGAGTGGGCAATTGCATAGCTCAGGACGCCCATGGGCTCCGTGCCGTGCAGGCCGGACTTGAAGTACAAGAGCAGTCCGTTTTCCGACTTGCCGCCGTCGGCCTCGCCATAGAGAATGTCGCCGATTGCCCAGTAAGGTCCTTCCTTCGCCGGGCTCGGACGTTCCTTGAAGCGCTTCTTGAGAAGGTCGAGGCCGTGCAGGTCGATGCGCACGCCGAGATCGATCCAGATCTTGCGCAGCGCATTGCCGAGATCCTCGAAGGAATAATCGGGGTCGCAGCCGGCGTCGCTGACGACGATCACGCGGCAGCGCCGACGAACCATTTCATAGAGCCCGAGATTTTCGAAGTGCCCGCCGTCGGTCAGGTAGACCCAGCGTTCGGTCTCGCTGGTCAGGCCGAACATCTCCATGAAAAACGGCCGGAGCGCGTTCGTCGGCTTGACCTCCGCGTAGTCGGGGTTGTCGCCGCGCGGGTTGGCCAGCCACCAGCCGAGGCGCACATTGAACAGCGCCATCAGGAAAGCGACGCCCGGCGACGAATTGTAGCCCATGCTCGGACTCACGGCAGCGCCGGAGATCGCCATGGCGGTTCCGAGCGTGAGGCCGAGCCTTCCGCCGTAGGGCTGCGGCTGGTCGGTCGTGGCGAAGCTGGACCGGTAGGCGCCGTCGGAAAATGCCGAGCTGCCGCTGCCGCAATGGAGCGGCGAGAACGTGAAGGGCGCCGCCATCCGTTCCTGCCAAGCGAGGTTCTTGGACGATACGAGGTTGAGCGCGGCGCTGATGACGTGGAGTGGCTTCCAGTTCGCTCCCGTCGGGACGACGCCGTGATCCCAGAGCTCATGCAGCATCGGGCTGTCGCGACCGTCGAAATCCGTGAAGGCATTCTTGGTCCGGTCACGCTCCTTTTCGCTGCGCGAGGCGCCGAGGAAAGCGCGAACCAGCCGGTTTCGGTAGAGGCTGTGGAGCGAGTAGCGGTTGATGTTGAGGACACGCGAGGCGGCAAGGATCAGAGCTCCCAGCAAGAGAGCCGCCACGGCCACGACTGCCCAGGGCATATGGTCATCGGCACCGGACTGGAACGACATGAACGTCCTGTCCCAGGCGATCGACAGCAGTGCGACCAGGGTGGCCGCGAAAATCGATGCCGCGATCGCCGCGATCGTGTTGAGTCCGAGATATTGGCGAAAGCCCGAGACCTGCTCGGCTGCGGCCTTGGTCTTCGAACTCGCGCCCAGGATGACGGAAATCAGGCCCGAAATGCCTCCCCCTGTCGCGAGCGAAGGGACGGCCGCGCTGCCGAGGTGACCCTCGATCCATGCTGCAGCCGGCGGCGCACCAAGCACGAGTCCGAACCACAGCAGCCAGCCGAGATAGGCCAGCGTGAAGATTCCGCTCGACCGCGCCTGGAATTCGAGTCCGACGTCGACCTCGGACAGGAACTCGGCAAACGAGATGTAGATCACGTCGGCGACGATCCGCGCCATCACGATCCAGGGCAGGCCGAGGATGCAGGCAAAGATCGCTGTCGTGGCATCGGAGCCGGACCGGTTCAGATACCACAGCAAGGCCAGGCCAGCGGCGCTCAGCAACCCGAACGCTGCGCCGGCGAGGCCCCAGGCGCCAAGATCGATCCAGCGTTGCCAGGGAGCGGGTTCGCGCGGTGGGCGGGCCGTCTTGCCGAAGACACCGGTCCATGCGCGCGCCAGAACCCAGGCGAAGGTGTAGAAGACAGCGCCGAGGACGGCGCCGCGCGTGATGACGCGGGCATAGAATTGAGCCCCCTTGACCTCCTGGCCGAATTTGAAGCCGAGGAGATCGGTCACATACGTCAGTACCGATAAGCCGTATGGGCTTTGCAACACGAAGACCAGCAATGCGGCTCCGATGAGAAACGGCGCGAGATCGCATGCAAGAAATCGGGGCTGCGCGACATTGATCCTTCCGCGGGCAGGTCGATTGGCGGCAGAGAAAGACAAGGAAATCAAGAAGCAGAGGGTTGGTATGATCATCAGAATCAGGAACCACCATGACCTCTCCGTGATGCTGTGCGCATCGAGGACGGCGAAGTAGAGCGCCTTCGTGACGAGCACCGCCAGGATCATCGGGGGGACGAGCAGGATCCAGTTCAGGAACAGATTGCGCAGGACGCTGGCAACGTCGCTCCACAGATCCGGGGAGATCGACGAAAAGCTCGGAGCGAGAAAGTGCGAGTTGCGCCGGAGGTTGGAGATCGGCTCCGCTTCCTCGTGATCTCCGAGCGGATTGCGGCTCTTTCGCATGTTGAGTGCTGGAACCACCGTATCCGGCGGGATGCTTGGACTGCCGGTATCGACGAGAGGTGGGACGACCCGTGCCTGGTTCTCCTTTTCGCGCCGCCGCTCCTGAAACAGCCATGCCGATAGCCAGCTGCCGATATAGCCGCCGCCCGATACGGTCGAAAGGTACTCGAATTGCTTGAGGGCCGAGCCGGGCTCTTCATCCTTGCGCTTCGACGCGACCTTCAACGCGGCAATCCTCTGCAGAATTCCGAGCGCAAACGCCGCGCTGCGGATGCCGCCGCCTGACAGGCACAGCGCCCACCGGTCGTCCGCGTTGAGCGCCTGATAGACGTCAAGGAGTTCTCCGGGGACTCGATCGGTCGGCCGCCGCAATGGCGGCGGCGAAGCTTGAACCCGCGTCTCGGTGAGTGCAAACCCGGAGACTGCAAACTTTGACCGGGCCGTCGGTGCCGGCCGTTTTGGCGAGCCGTCAGGTAATGGATCTCTGTCTTCGGGCAATTCTAGCGGGATGCCTGCGAGAGCCCGCCGTTCCTGCCAAAGCACCTGCAAAAGGTTCAATGCCCCCATGACACCGCTCCGCCTGTTGATCGGGACCCGACCAAGCTAGCTACGTCGGCAACAGCAGGCGTGTGAATTGCTTCACAGGCACGTATAAATTGTCACGGGGCCGGCAGCCCATCAATCCCGGGGAGCGGCGGCAGGATTTCGCCGACCGGTCATTTCAACGACTGCAGCAGCTCCTGCGCCTCGTCGAGCAACAGCCGCACCTCGTCCCGCTCGACCTTGGCTCCTCGTGTGAACAGTCCGTGCTTCCGCGCATTCCCATTCCCGCTCGGCGCGCCACTCCTCGTCGCGCCACCATGCATGCGACATCGCTCCTTCCCGCATATGGCCGGTGAGCGGCAGGCATCGCCATCACGGGTTCTCGCGCCGCATCGCGGGCTCGCCTGCATCGGGCTGGTGTTGCGGGCGTGTCCGCTCGTCATCGGTTCATCCTTTGCCTTGCGTCCTCCAGCTCCGCCTCCGCAACGAGCACGTTCGCATGCTGCGTCACATTCCCAACGATCGCGCGTCCGCCGTCCTGCACGGACAGGTTTTTCACCGTGATCGCGCGCTCGTCGCTGTTGCGATGGCGGTTCAGGGCTTCGACCTGGGCGGCGAAGGTGTGGGTGCCGTCGGCTGGACCGTCTTAGTGAAGAGCTTTGCGCTGGCGGGCAGCGTCCGCGGCAGCGGACGGCCCGAGATCACGATGATCCGCACATCGGAATGCTGCTGCTGCGCATAGTGCGCGAGATCGACGCCGTCCATCTTTCCAACCAGGTTGATGTCGGTGATGATCAGGGCAGGGCGCTTCGCCTTCAGCGCGAGCGCGGCAGTCTCGGCGTCCTCGCACTGCAGCACCTCGAAATTGCGTTCTTAGAGCAGCGGCGCGAGCATCTCGCGCTGAATGTCGTCGTCCTCGACGACGATCGCGGTCGGGCGGATCGGTTTTGACTGGCCCATGGCTGCACCTCACTGTCCTATCATTTGTCAAGTGCGGAGCTAGGAATCTGTTCCCGGTAGAATGCGCCGGGTTCCGCTCACATGCCAGTGCGCTGGGCTGAGGCGATCGGCGCCGGCGGATTCTCTCTAGCCGGACCGACGGGCTTGGTGCGATCCCTAACGTCCATACGAATGCTCGGGCTTATCAACCAATTCCTTCGGGCAAAGATCAATTCGCAGATAGCTTCATTGTCGCTGTGGACCCTCAATCAATTCGGCGACTAAGCAGCTTGCAATAGTGCCTCTGTCTCTCTCCGAAAAATCCAGTTGTCGTTAGCGTGTCGTTGGTCACTCTTTATCAACCCGAACCGGGCCGCGATTGCGTCTCTACGATCGAGCAATTGAGAAGGGCAGGTAATCGACAGTAGCTCGTAAGCAGTTTGAGCTTCAACCAACTGTCCGTCCCCTGCGTAAGCATGCAGTCTCAATATGTTAGACAGTCCGAGCCCCCCAACCTCCCTGAGGACGTTAACCGCGTGGTTGAAGTCGCCCGTCTGCATTCTTGCCACGCTAAGTGCTCGTTCAAGATAGCGCCTCTCTCTGGCGAAGGGTGTCTGCTTCCGCCCCTGCTCCAAATGTTCAATACCGCGTGCGAGTTCTCCACCTTTTATCAGGGCCATACCGCGTATGTTCCACGCGATCCAGTCATCTCTCGTAGCTGGATCGTTGGTGGGCAACAGAGACAACGCCGCAGCGTGTTCGCCGCGAACAACGAGAATTGCCGCTTTGCCATTTCGTGCGGCCGCATAGCTCGGCGCGATTCGAATGATTTCGTCGTACGCCATTAGCGCGTCTTCATATTTTCCGAGCCGTTTTAAGAGGTCGGCCCGTCCGGCTTTCGCAACCAGGCTGTAGGGGAACTGTCTCACATTGCCTTCATACAAGCGGAGCGCTTCGTCCAGTTCGTCGTTTACCTTGTGAATATTGGCATACCCATTCGCAACATATGCGTCTGATGGAAATCGAGAGAGGGCTTCCCTGTAAGCAGCTATCGCTTCTGGATACCTTCTCATGTCGCGCAAGACCTCTGCATACCCAGTGTAAGCAACGGATGTATTGGGCGAACTTTTCTTTACGTCGTCGTAAAGCCCCAGCGCTGAAACTAGATCACCCTGCACACGGTATATTTCTGCCTGCGAGCACCGCAAAACTGGTTCGGTCGGATAAAGCTCAATCGCATAGTGCGCAATTTCTAGAGCCTCGGCAAATCGACCCATCGATCTTAGGACAGTCGCCCTACCGTTGAGCGCGATAACGTCATCCCTCAATGAGGGAGCGTCATATACGTGAAGTGCTTCGTCTACCCCTTGCATCTGCAGCAATCTCAGCATTCTTCAAGCGCTGCTGTAGCGCCGCTCTTTCGTCAGCGGCGTCCGCCGCTCTTACGTTAGGAAATCCGACGTCCGCGCCACAAACGTGGCAACGCACGACATGCGCAAGTATCGGCGTTCGGCAGGATGCTTCAGGGCAAAGCATTGAAATCTCATCTTAAATACACTCAATGGTTGCATATGCATGCTGCGCGCGCAAGCCGTTGTTGGCGAGAACGAATAAGGAACGATTGTTGGGTGTTGGTATCCAATTCTAGTGTCAAAGCACAGCCGAATGGACTGCACCCCTGAAGTGAGACACGATAATTACAGTGACAGGCATTTCGAGGATGACCTGTGGCAGGACGAGGAAAGAAGCGTCAGCTTCCGACGGCTTACAAATTGAAGGCGATCAAGCGGGTTGAGCGGGGCGAAGGCGTCCTGCCTGTGGCCCGCGAGCTTGGAATCTCTCGCAAGATTCTCCATGACTGGATCAAAGCCTGGAACGCCGATGGGCCGGACGGTTTGAACCGGAAGCCCGGCCCCAAACCTGGCCCCCGCAAGCTCAAGCCGCTAGCGACGTACGACGACAAGCGCTCCGCCCTCACGCTCGCCAAAGCCCGCATCGCCGAACTCGAACGGCTAGTGGGCCGCCAGCAGATGGATCTCGATTTTTTTCGGCAAGCCTTGCGCGCATTGAAGCGGCCGGCAGCGCAAGGCAAACCCGCATCCGCATCATCGAAGTCATCAAAGCCATGACGTCGAAGACACTCGATGCTCATGCCGATGTACAACGCCTGTGTCACCTCGCGGGCCTGTCGCGCGCGACGTATTACCGCCATCACATCAAACGCGACCGCGAGACGGCCGAGTGCGAGTTGCGCGACTTGATCCAGCGCATTTGCCTCAAGCACGTCTTCTACGGCTATCGGCGGGTGACAGCCACCCTCAGACGCCAGGGCATGGTCGTAAACGCCAAGAAAGTTCAGCGACTTATGCGTGAAGATAACCTGCTGGCGCAGCGCAAGACGCCGTTCCTGAAGCCGCCCGCGGAGCGGCCATCGGGCTTTCTCGTCGTCCCCAATCTGGTCCGTGGCCTGGTGCCGTCCGCACCCGACCAGATCTGGGTCGCGGACATCACCTATGTGCATCTCGCCAAAACCTTTGCCTATCTTGCCGTCATTCTCGACGCGTTCTCGCGCAAGGCTGTTGGCTGGGCCTTCGAGGACACGCTCGACGCCTCGCTTGCCATCGCTGCGCTGGAGAAAGCCATCGCAGCTCGGGGACCGGCCCCTGGCAGTCTGATCCATCACTCCGATCGCGGCGTGCAATACGCTTCCATCGCTTATCGCCGGCGGCTTGCCGATCGCGACATCACCATCAGCATGAGCAGGCCGGGCAATCCATTCGACAACGCCAAGGCTGAAAGCTTCATGAAAACGCTCAAGGCTGAACAGATCAACGGCAAGGCCTATGCCGACCTGGGCGACGCCCGCCGCCAAATCAACAGCTTCATCGCGGAGGTCTACAACAAAGAGCGCCTGCACTCGGCGCTCGGATACCAGTCGCCCCTTGAGTTCGAAACCGCTTTCGCGCAAAACAAAGTGCGGTAGCGCATCGTGACAACCCCACTGTCACTGTAATTATCGTGTCTCACTTCAGGGGTGCAGTCCACGAATTTGAACTAGGTGTCGCACTGTATCAGTGATGTATTCGTTTGCGCACAGCCCATGCCTCCACGCGTTCCTGTTGCGAATTGGGGGCTCCAGACCCCCGATGCACCGCCATGCATGCGACCTCGCTCCTTCCCGCACATGGCCGGTGCGCGGCACGCCCCGCCATCGCGGGTTCTCGCGCCGCATCGCGGGCTCGACTGCATCGCGTCCGTGTTGCGGGCGTGTCCGCTCGTCATCGGTCCGCACCTTGCCTTGCGTCCTCCAGCCCGGCCTCCGCAACGAGCACGTTCGCATGCTGCGTGAGGTTGCCCACGATCGCGCGGCCGCCGTCCTGCACGGAGAGGTTCGTCACCGTGATCGCGCGCTCGTCGCTGTTGCGATGGCGGTTCAGGGCTTCGACCTGGGCGGCGAAGGTGCGGGAGAGCCGCGTCAATGCGCGGGTGACGCTCTCCTGCTGCATGAGATCGGCGGTGCAGGCGAGGCGGCAGGCGCTGCGCATCGCGGCCATGTGAACGGAGACCATCTGCGATATCAGCATGGACTCGATGGAATCCTTCGGCGCGATGCTCCTGATCATCGAGACCATGAAGGCGAGATTGGATTCATCGGGTTTCTGTGCGACCGCGCTCGCCTTGACCAATTGTCTCAGCATGCCGTGCAGCGCGTCGCGGTCGGCGGCACCGAGCGCCTCGGCCAGCAGCCGCTCGGCGGCCTCCGGGTCGGGATGGCTGATCGCGATGCGTCGCTTGTAAAGTTTGATCCGCGGGCTTGCAGCGGGAACGCTGCGATCGTTTGCCGCAAGCTTCGACGTGACGTGGAGTTCGGGAGCTGTCGTCATGGGCGGTGTCCTTTGCCGGGCGCAGGCGCGCGCGAACGGCCGTTCGCCGTTGCGCGCGGATGCGAATTTCGGGATGTCGATGAAGGGTTTACGCGCAACGACATCGCACCGGTTGTGGCCGGGCCGGGATGCGGGCTTGCGATTGTTGCGATGATGTCATTCTGCCAGTGTTTTGCCCGACGAGTCAAACCCCCTGGCCGCGCGCGCAAGTCCTTGTTCTTGCTGGGGCCGGCTACTGTGCATGGGGTTGTTTTCGAACTTTTTGTTTGGAAGCGGTGCTCGCCTGCCGCGCGGCGGAATGCCGGCGCGCAAACGCGATTGCGGAATCCAGCGTGGCCGCTAATCATGCGGCTTGCCTGCGCCGCACCAACAAGCATGCACAAGCGGCGCGCCAGAGGTCTGGGGAGAGAACCAATGCAACGAACGGCTCGCCTGCTGGCGCTGATCGCCGGATTGTGCGCGTGTGTGCTGACGACCGAGGCTCTCGCGCAGAAATATCCGGTGCGGCCGGTCAAGGTCATGGTTGGCTTCAGCGCGGGCGGCCCGGTCGACGTCGTCGCGCGCATCATCGGCGACCGGCTCGGTGCAAGGCTCGGGCAGCCCTTCGTGGTCGAGAACCGCGCCGGCGCCAACGGCATGATCGCCGCCGAAGGCGTCGCGCATGCCGATGCGGACGGCTACACCATGCTCGCCTGCAACTCGTCCACGATCACGCTCAACAAGACGCTGTTCAAGGACATCCGCTACGACCCGCAAGCCGACTTCGCGCCGCTGACGACCGTCGTCTCGGCGCCACTCGTGCTCGTCGTCAATCCGGAGAACCCCAAGACGGCGAACATCAACACGGTGGCCGATCTCGTCGCCGCGGCGAAGGCTGCGCCGGGTGCGCTCGCTTACGGCTCCGGCGGCAACGGCAATCTCGCCCATCTCGCCATGGAGCTGCTCAGCCAGCGCGCCGGCATCAAGATGATCCACGTGCCCTATCGCGGCGGCGCGGCTTCGGAGGTCGGCATCCTCGCGCAGGAGGTGCTCGCGGTGTTCGATCCGCTCTCCGCGGTGCCGCTGGTGAAGGGCGGCAAGCTGCGCGCGCTCGCGGTGTCCTCGGCCGAACGGCTGCCCTCGCTGCCCGACGTGCCGACGGTCGCGGAGGCCGGCTATCCCGGCTTCGACCTGTCGTTCTGGGTCGGCTTCTTCATGCCGAAGGCAACCCCGGCGCCGATCCTGGAGACGCTGCACCGGGAGATCGTCGCGGCCGCAAAGGATCCCGCGGTCGAGGAGAAGCTCGGCTCGCAGGGCGTCGTGAGCGTGCTCAGCCCTGCCGACTACGCCGCCAAGATCGCGAAGGAGACGAAGGAGCTCGCCGAGGTCGTTGCGGCCGCGAACATCAAGGCGGAGTAGGCGTCACAGCCACAGGATCTGCTTGCGATAGCCGAGATCGTTCAGCAGCGGCGCCGCCGGGCCCTGGTGGAACACGGCGCCGCGCTCCAGCGCGAACACGCGGTCGGCGAGCGCGAGCACGAGATCGAGATTGTGCTCGACGATCACGATCGACATGTGGCGGCGGAGCTGGTCGAACACGCCGAACAGCTCCAGCGTCACCGCCGGGGCAAGGCCCTCGAACGGCTCGTCGAGCAGCAGCAGGCGGACATTGCCGGACATGGCGCGGGCGACCGCCACCATCTGCTGCTCGCCGCCGGAGAGATAGTCGGCGGCAACGTTCATGCGCTCCTTCAGGCGCGGAAAATAGTGCAGGATCTGCTCCTCGTTCCAGACCACGCCGTCGCGGCCGTCGGTCTTGCGGGCGAGGCGCCCGAGCGCGAGATTCTCGCGCACCGTCATGCCGGCAAACAGCCCGCGGCCCTGCGGCACATAGCCGACGCCGCGCCGCGCGATATCGGGGGCGGGCAGGCGCGCGATGTCGGTGCCGCGATAATCGATGCTGCCGGAGGCCGCCGGCACGAGGCCCGCGATGGATTTGAGCAGCGTCGACTTGCCGGCACCGTTGCGCCCGAGCAGCGCGACGATCTCGCCTTCGCGCACGTCGAGCGCGGCGTCGTTGAGGATGTGGCTCTTGCCGTAGAACGTGTTGACGCCGTCGAGGCGCAGCACGGTCGCGTGCTCGCCGGCCTCTTCGAGGCTGCGCCGGTGCTCGACGGCGGGAATGCCCTTGCCGGTGTAGATCTCCTGCACCCGCAGATCGGCCCGGACCGCCCTCGGGCAGTCGGACATCAGCACCTCGCCCTGGTTCATCACGGTGACCACCTGCGAGAAGCCCAGCACACGGTCGATGTCGTGCTCGACGATCAGCACGGGAATGTTGGCCGCGATGTTCTTGACCAGGTTGGACACCCGCTCGCGTTCGGCGGCGGCGAGGCCAGCGAGCGGCTCGTCGAGCAGCAGCACCTGCGGCTTGGAGCCGAGCGCGATACCGAGATCGACCAGCCGCTGTCCGCCATAGGAGAGCTCGCCGCCCTCGATTGTCTCGATCCCTTCGAGGCCGAGGAATTTGGTCAGCGCGGCAGTCTCGGCGTGAATGTCCTGATACGCATCGATGTCGTTCCAGATGTTGAAGCGCATCGATCGCCGCGCCTGCAGCGACAGGCGCAGGTTCTCGTAGATCGTGAGCCCGCGAAACAGGTTCGTGATCTGGAACGAGCGCGCCAGCCCCTGATGGCAGATCAGGTTCGCCGGCACCCCGGCGATGTCGCGACCCTGCAGGCGGATCGTGCCGCGGTCGGGCGCGTAGAGGCCGGAGACCAGATTGAACAGCGTGGTCTTGCCGGCGCCGTTCGGTCCGATCAGCGCGTGGATCTCGCCGGCCGCGACGGTGATGCTGGCATTCTCGACCGCGCGGATGCCGCCGAACTTTCGGGACACACCGCTGACCTCGAGCACGGTGCCTTGCAACGCCTGCGGCCGCAGGAAATCGGGCAGCGGCAGGCCGTCATAGATCTTGCGCCGGCTCATTGCCGCCGTCTCTTCCGGTGGCGGACGAAGGCGCCGCATGATCAGCGCGCCGATGCCGACGAGGCCGCCGGGCGAATACATCACGAAGGCCACGAAGGTGAGGCCGAACCAGAACAGCCAGTCCGATGTCCAGATCGAGAACAGCTCGCGGAACAGGATGAAGAACAGCGCGCCGAGCGCGGGACCGAGCAGGCTGCGCATGCCGCCGATCACGACCATGGCCAGCAGCTCGCCGGCGAACGGCACCGAGACGGCCTCGGCCGAGACCAGATAGTTCAGGAACGCGATCAGCGCGCCGGCTAACCCCGTGACGACGGCAGAGATCACGAACACCGCGAGCTTGTAGCGCTCGACCGGATAGCCCTGAAAGCTCGCGCGCAGCTGGTTCTCGCGGATCGCGACCAGCACATGCCCGAACGGCGAGCGCACCAGGCGCATCAGCACATAGAGCACAGCCAGTCCGATCACCGCGACCACGATGTAATAGTTGAGCGCGCCGTCGAAGCTGACGGGACCGATGCCGCCGCGCTTCAGCCCGCCGAGCCCGTCCTCGCCGCCGGTGAGGCTCGTCCAGCGGAAGGCGGTGGTGTAGACCAGCGCGGCGAGCGCCAGCGTCAGCAGCGAGAAATAGACGCCGCGCCGGCGCAGGATCAGCATGCCGATGATGGTCGAGGCGATCGCGACGACGACCATCGATCCCAGCAGCGGCAGCCAGATCTCGCCGGGAAAGAAGCGGAGCTGGATCAGGCCCGCGGCATAGGCCCCGATGCCGAACCAGGCGCTGTGGCCGAACGAGACGAGACCGGTGTAGCCGATGCAGAGGTTGAGCCCCATCGTCGCGATCGCGAGCCCGACGATCCAGGTGCCGGTGTTGAGCGACAGGCCGAACAGCTTTAGCACAAAGGGCAGCGCGACGAGCGCGGCGGCTGCGATCAGCAGAGGCCGTAGCTTCTCGATGGTTGAGGCGCGCGTCATTCGAACTTCTCGATGCGCTCGCCGAGCAAGCCGCGCGGGCGCACCAGCAGCACCAGGAACATCAGGATGTAGATCGAGGCTTCGCCGGCCGCAGGCTCGAAATGAATGGCGATGCCGCGCACCACGCCGACGAGCAGGGCCGCCATCACGACGCCCCAGAAGCTGCCGAGCCCGCCGATCACCACGACGACGAAGGCCACCGTCATGATCTCGGCGCCCATCGCCGGGTGCACCGTCGTGATCGGCGCGAAGAAGGCGCCGCCGAGTGCGGCAAGGCCGACGCCGAGCATCACGATCGCGGTCATATAGGGTTGCAGGCGAATGCCGAGCGCGGCGACCATGTCCGGCCGCTGGATGCCGGCGCGGACCACGCGCCCGAACGAGGTCTTTTGCAGCAACAGCCAGATGCCGAAAAGGATCGCCGCGACGACGGCCAGGATCAGCAGGCGGTAGCGCGAGAACAGGAAGTCGCCGACGATGACCGAGCCGCGAAAGCTCTGCGGGATCTCGGTCGAGACCGGGGCTGCGCCCCAGATCATGCGGATGGCCTGCTCCGCGACCATTGCGAGGCCGAAGGTCACGAGCAGGCTCAGGATCGGGTCAGCCGTGTAGAACCGGCGCAGGATGAAGCGTTCGAACAGGATGCCGAGCAGGGCGACCGCGAACGGCGAGATCACCACGGAAGCGCCGAAGCCAAGGCGTTTGGTCAGCTCGACGCAGACATAGGCGCCGAGCGCATAGAAGGCGCCGTGCGCGAGGTTGACGATGCCGCCGACCGAGAAGATCAGCGACAGCCCGAGCGCGATGAGCAGGTAATAGCCCCCGAGCACGAGGCCATTCACCACCTGTTCCAGCAGGAACTCGAACTGCATGTTGCGTCCTTGCCGCGCGTTGGCGCGTCAGGCCTTCATCTCGCAGGGATTCTGTTCCCGGGTCGGATAGATCGTCTCGAGCGGATCGTTTGCCGCGGGCACCACGTCGCCGAGCACCAGCATGTCCCACTGGTCCTTCATCTGGTCCTTCGGCTTGACCGTGAACGGATAGGCCTCCTGCACCAGCTGGTGATCCCAGGAGCGGAAATACGCCTTGCGCGCCTTGCCGATGTCGAACTGGGTCTGCTTCTCGAAATAGGCGATCAGCTCATTGCTGTCGGTCGACTTCGTCGTGTTGATCGCCTCCGCCAGGAGCTTCAGCGTGACGTAGTCGATCCAGGCGTGGTTCTCCGGCGGCTTGCCGTGCTTCTTGGTGAAGGCGGCGACGAAGGCCTGCGACGTCGGATTGTCGAGCGTGTGATACCAGACCGTCGGCCAGGTGCCGCTGAGATTGCCCGCGCCCGCGGCCCAGGCATCGCCGGTGTTGAGGTTGAAGCCGACCAGCGGGTAGGGCAGGCCGAACTCGGCATATTGCTTGACGAGGTTGGTGACCTGGTTGCCGGCGAGGTTGCAGCAGACCACGTCGGGCTTTGCCTGCCGCACCTTGAGGAGATACGGGCTGAAGTCGGTGACATCAGTTGCGATCAGCTCGTCGCCGATCAGGTTCGCATCATGCGCGCCGAAGAAGGACTTTGCGGCCTTCAGCAGGTCATGACCGAAAATGTAGTCGGCGGTGAGCGTGAAGAACTTCTTGCCCTTCACCATGCCCTTCTGCGACAGCGCGGTGCCGACCGCGTTGACCATCACGGTGTTGGGGATGTCGCAGTGGAAGGAGTATTTGTTGCAATTCTTGCCGCGCAGCGCATCCGACCGCGCGCCGGTCGAGAAGAACACCTTCTTGTTGCGCTCGGCGACCTGCATGATGGTGAGCGAGGAGGCCGAGGAGATCTCGCCGAGCAGCACCACCGCGCCGTCCTGTTCCAGCATGCGCTGCGCCTTGGTCGCGGCGGTTGCCGGATTGATCGAGTCTTCCGAGAGCAGGTCGATCTGCTTTCCCAGAATGCCGCCGGAGGCGTTGATCTCGTCCGCGGCGAGCTTCACCCCGAGCTGCGCGTAGCTGCCGATCACGCCGAGGAAGCCGGTGAGCGGGGTGAGGTGGCCGATCCGGATCTTCTCGGCCTGTGCCCTCACGATGGCGGGAAACCCAAATGCGGATGCGCCGACAAAGGCGGCGCCCGCCCGTAACAACGTCCGTCGCGGGTAGCGGATCATGTCTGTTTCCTCCCGGGTGCATCGCTCCCTCTTCCAAATCGGGTATCCGATATTGTGAGAGATGTTTTTCTAATGCGGGAGGATAATCCCGAACGGCATTGCCGGTGTCAACCGGCAAAATCGCCGCTCGTGCGCGTCCTAGACTTTCTGGGCGAACGCCTTGTGCGCCCGGTCCTTGGCGCCGAATTCGGCCGACAGGCGGTCGGCGGCGGCCTGCACCACCTGCGCGCCGGCGTGCAGCGCCTGGTTGGAGAGGCGCCAGATCGGGCCGGAAATGCCCAGCGCGCCGATCACCTGTCCGGTGAAATCGGTCACGGGGACCGCGACACAGCGCACCTCCGGATTGAACTCGCCGTCGTCGAAGGCAACGCCGGTGCGCTGCACCTCGGCGATCTCGCGCATCAGGACGCCGGCATCGGTGATGGACTTTGGCGTCGAGGGTTTCAGCTCGGCGCGATCGAGGAACCGCTTGAGCTGCTCGGGACGGAGCGAGGCCAGAATGATCTTGCCGAGCGCGGTGCAGTGAGCCGGCCGCACGACGCCGACGCGGTCGGTGAGCTGGAACGCACCGGGTCCGCTGGTGCGGGCGATGACAATCACCGCATCGCCCATCCGCACGGCAAAATGGCTGCTTTCGCTGGTCTGGCGCGATAGCTCCTCCAGCACGGGCGTTGCGACATTGACCATCTCGATCTCGTCGAGCGCGCTTGCCGCAAGCGCAAACAGCGGCCGGCCGATGCGATAGCGCTTGTTGTCCTTCTCCTGGCGGAGGTAGCCGAGCGAGACCAGGGTCTTGGCGAGATGAAACGTCGTCGAATTGTGCAGGCCGACCAGCTTGCTCAGCTCCGCAAGCCCGATCCCCTCGCGATGGCGCGCGACCTCTTCGAGAATCGAGAAGGCGCGGCCGAGCGACTGCACGCCGCCGCCACGCTGCTTGTCGTCGGCCTCGTCGTCGCCATTCACCTTGGAAGCGGTGACCAGCTTGGGGATCGCGGCCTTGCGCGCGCTTGCAGGCTTCTCGCCGGTCGTAGGCTTGGTACGCGATCTCAAGGACAGGGCTCCCTCGGGTGAATCGTGGCTCCGTCTGGCGAGACTAGCACGCAACAGGCGCGGCCGTCGGCGCGGAGCTCTGCGTTTCCTCGGTCCAGAGCCTATCACAATATAAATTGACGTACAGCATTATGAGAAATAGGCTCGCCGCGGCCCTGTGATGACCGGCCGCGTTCCCCGCATCGGTACAGAAGAAGTCGTCGGGCCGAGAGGGAGACGGGTTGATGTCGAAGAACATGCTCAATGGCGCCCAGGTCATTGTCGATTATCTGATACAGGAGAAGGTGCCGCAGGTGTTCGGGCTGTGCGGCCACGGCAACATCCAGTTCATCGACGCGCTGTACGAGCGCTCCGCCGAAATCAAGACGATCTCCGTGCATCACGAGAGCGTCGCCGGCTTCATGGCCGACGTCTACTACCGCGTCTCCGGCCGGCCGACCGCGACCTTCACCTCCTGTGGGCCGGGCTCAGCGAACCTGCCGATCTCGCTCGCCAATGCCTTCCTCGACTCCGTACCGTTCATGGCGATCACCGGCAACGTGCCGACCAGCCAGTTCAACCGCGGCGCATTCCAGGAGATGTACCGGCACTATCAGGCCGACTTCCCGTCCACGGTGCGCACGATGTGCAAGAAGGTGTTCCAGCCGACGCGCGGCGAGATGGTGCCGCTCGCGGTGCGGCAGGCGTGGAAGACGATGGTGACGGGACGGCCGGGGCCGGTCGTGGTGGACGTGCCGTTCGACGTCTTCATGGAGTCGGCGGCCGAGGAGGCGCCGAAGGCGATCGAGTGGAGCGCCAACATCTCCAGCCGCTGCGGCGCCGATCCCGAAGGTGTCGAGAAGGCCGTCGACATGCTGCTTTCGGCGGAGCGGCCGGTCATGCTGGTCGGGCAGGGCGTGCGCTATGGCGGCGCGGCGGAGGAGCTGCGCAAGCTCGCCGAGCGGCTGCAGATTCCCGTCGCGGCGTCCGCCAGTGGTCTCGGCGCGCTCGACGTCAATCATCCACTCGCGCTTGGCCTCGTCGCGCGCGCCGGGCACTACCAGGCCAATCATGCGACCCGGCAGGCCGACGTGCTGCTGGCGCTCGGCGTCCGTTTCGACGATCGCACGTCGAGCTCGTGGATCCCGGGCTATTCCTTCACGATCCCGCCGACGCGGTTGATCCATGTCGACATCGACCCCGAGGAGATCGGCCGCAACTATCCCGTCGCGCTCGGCCTGATGGCCGACGTCCGCACCTTCCTGCGCCAGGTCCATGCCGAACTCGATCGCCGCGACAACCTGTTCAGGAAATCCGACGCGCGCAAAAAGTGGCTGGCGCAGATCGACGGCTATCGCAAGGAATGGGACAAGTTCGTCGCGCCCGGCTTCTCCGACGACACCACGCCGATCAATCCGCAGCGCGCAGCCGCCGAGATCGACAAGGCGTTGCCGGAGGACGCCATCCTCGTCTCCGACATCGGCGTGCACCACAATTGGCTGCTCGGCTTCTGCAAGCCGAAGCGGCCGGACTCGCTGATCGGCTCGATGGGCTTCGGCCCGATGGGCTTTGGCGTGGCCGGCGTGATGGGTGCGAAATTCGCCGCGCCCGATCGTCCCTGCGTGTCGGTCTGTGGTGACGGCGCCTTCTTCATGCATGCCAACGTGCTGGGCACGGCGGTCGAGTACAATCTGCCGGTGGTCTGGGTGGTCTGGAACAATTACGCCTATGCCTCGATCCGCGGCCTTCAGCGCGGCTATCTCGGCGGGCGCGAGCTTGCCACCGACTTTAGGCATCCCGAGACGGGCGAGCGCTACAATCCCGATTTCGCGGCGATGGCGCGCTCCTGCGGTGTCGAGGGCGTGCGGGTCGATCGCGCCGGTGACATCGGCGAAGCGATCCGCAAGGGCATCGCCGCCAACAAGCCTTACCTGATCGACGTCGACATCGCCGCCGACGTCAATCCGGCCGGCGCGGGCCTATGGGAATTGCCGGGCCTCGGCCAGAGCAAAGCGGGCATCGGCACGCGCTTCCAGCCCGGCTGATCGCGCGGCGCGCACATCATCAATCAAGAACATCAAGGGAGATGGGAATGACGCTCGCAGGCAAGAAAGTCGTCGTGATCGGCGGCTCCTCGGGCATCGGGCTCGCCACGGCGGAGCTTGCGAAAAGGGAGGGCGCGGACGTCGTCATCGCCTCGCGCAGTGCGGCAAAGCTCGATCCGGTCGCGGAACGGCTGAAGGTGACGGCGATCCCAGCCGACGTCACCAATGATCAGAGCGTGGCCGAACTGTTCAAGCGCACCGGCGCTGTCGATCATGTCGTGCTGACGGCCGCGCAGCTTCGCACCGGGCCATTCAAGACGGTTCCGATGGAGGACGTCCGTGCGACGATGGAAGGCAAGTTCTGGGGTGCCTGGCGCGTCGCGCGTGAGGCCGAGATCAGGCCGGGCGGCTCGCTGACGCTGGTCACCGGCTTTCTCAGCGTCCGGCCGCGGCCGAACTCGGCGATCGTCAGCGCGGCCAACGGCGCGCTGGAATCGCTGGCCCGTGCGCTCGCGCTCGAGCTTGCGCCGGTGCGTGTGAATGCGGTGTCGCCGGGCGTGATCGACACGCCGATCCGGGCTGCGATGCCGGAAGCGGCCCGCAAGGAGATGCTGGCGAAGACGGCCGCCGCGCTGCCGGTCGGCCGCGTCGGCATGGCCGAGGACATCGCCCGGCAGATCGGAAGCTTCATGACCAACGGCTTCGCCACCGGATCGATCGTCTATATCGACGGCGGCGCGCTGGTGAACTAGGGAGCAGGATGATGATCGAGGACAGCAGCGGCGCCTTCATCCGCAACATCGCCGAGGTACCCTGGCGCGAATTCCCCAATCACTTTGGCGGTGCGCTGTCGAAACCGCTGGTGATGCCGGAGACCGCGGGCGCGCGCCGGATCGACTACCGCATCTCGATGTACCAGCCGATGGCCTATGTCGCGCGGCATCATCACAAGGTGCAGGAGCAGGTCTATCACGTGCTCGACGGCGAGGGGCTGATGGAGATCGCCGGCAAGAACCATGTCGTGCGCAAGCACGACGTGATCTTCCTGCCACCGGGCGTCGAGCACGCGATCTCGAATTCCGGCCTGACCGATCTCGTGTTCCTGGTGGTGACCTCGCCGGCGACGGACGACGAGAAACCGGTGTGACCTAACCCGAGGAGCGCTCGCGCGCCGCCATGCGGATCGCGCGTACGAGTGGTCGCGCGGCGGCTACGCCTTCGGAAAATCCTTGCGCATCGCGATCTCGGCGGCGTCACCGGGCGACAGCACGGTCTGGTTGAACGCCGGCTGCGGCCTCGTCATGATGTCGTAGAGCGAGATACCCTTGATCGGCTTGTCCATCAGCTCGCGGACGCAGTCGGCGAGCGTGCCGTTGTAGACGAGATAGGGCGGACCTCTGTCCTTCTGTCTCTCGCCCTTCAGCGACGGCCATTTCTTCAGTTCGGCCGGCGCGTCATAGGCGATCGGCGATCCCTCTTTGAACATGCGCTTGGTTCCGGACGGCTTGGACTGCCGGGAATCCTAAAGCCGCCGGGTAAACACACGTTAAAGAATTAGTTAAAATCAGCCAGCAACGAAGGCGAGCAGAGTGCCGTTGGCCTTGGCCGGCGGCACGCAGATCGCGGCCCCGCTGCGCACGGCCGCCGGGCCCAGCGCCTTTTCGGTCGCCGCGAGATCGCCGCTGACGAGCACCAGCGCCGCGCCGCCGCGCTCGGAGAGGCCCGCGAGCGGCACGCCGGGATAGCGTTTGCCGAGCTGGTCCAGCGTCAGATAGACGAAGTCGGCGCGGTCGCCGCCGGAGGGCACGGTGACCGCGCCGTCGGTTTCGGCCTGCGGTTCGCGGTCGGTCAGGCGCGCGAGATGCGCGGCTTCCTTCACGGGCTCCGGTGTTGCGATCAGCGCCTGCTTGATCCGCTTCGCCGCATTGGCGTGCTTCATCAGCTCGGGGATCCACACCGTCTCGCGGGTCTTGTGCTGGCAGGCGAAGATGCGCACGCCGCCCGGCGCCTCGGCGGTCGGCCACATGAAGGTGCGGAATTTGGCTGCCGAGATCGTGCCGTCAGGCAATGTCACCGGGCGTTCGAAATCGGTCGGGCCGATCGGCGTCAGGCCGCGTGCGCGGATCTCTTCGGCGCCGGCCGCAGAATCGACTGCGGTGAAGGCGATACGCTCGATGCCTTCGCCCTGTCGCTCGACGAAGGCGCGGGCCGGCGCGTTGTGCTCGGTCGCCACCAGCACGCCGAGCAGCTCCATGTAGTCGGGGTCGAACATGATGGTGTAGTTGCCGGTGCCCATATGCGCGCTGTGGGTGCCGCGCGGGGACAATGTGAAGCCGAGTTGCCGGTAGTTCTCGGCGGCCTTGTCGAGGTCCTTCACCATGACCACGGCGTGGTCGATACCGATGACGTTCTTGAGAGCCACTGTGATTTCCCCGAATGCAAACTGACTTGAACCGCCGCGTCGGCGGCCACTGGTCCTGTCTACGCCGGATGGGCGATCAAGTCATTTTCAAATCGGCGGGAAATGCGGAATTTCATTCCGCGAAACGCTGTCTCGACGCGCGTCGGCGTCAGCGCGCCTGCTCGATATAGGCAGCGAGGATCGCGCGCTCCTCGCTGGTCATCTCGGTGATGTTGCCCGGCGGCATCGCGCTGGACCAGGCAGCGACGCGCCCGATCAGGCGGATGTTGCGACGGATGTGCTCGGGCGCATCGAGCAGGATTCCCTTCGGCGCGGTGACGATGCCGGCCCAGACCGGCTCGGCCGCATGGCACATGCTGCAGCGGGACATCACGATCTCCTCGACATTGGCGATCGTGGGCTGTGCCGACAGCGCGCCGGTCTTCACCTCGCGCGGGCCGGCCGCGGAGAGGAACAGGATCGCGATCACGCCCGCTGCTGCGACGCCCCACACCCACCACGGCGATTTTCGCCCGGCATGCCGCTCGTTGAAGAAGTGGCGGATCACCGGCCCGAGCGCCAGGATGATGGCGACGATGATCCAGTTGAAGCGCGTGGCGTAGAGCAGCGGATAATGGTTGCTGATCATCAGCACGACCACGGGCAGCGTCAGGTAGTTGTTATGGACCGAGCGCTCCTTGCTGGTCTTGCCGAGCTTCGGATCCGGTGCCTGTCCGGCGACCAGCGCGGTCACGATCTTCTTCTGGTTCGGAATGATCAGAGTGAAGACGTTGGCGACCATGATGGTGCCGATGATCGCCGCGATCTGGTTAAAGGCGCCGCGGCCGCTCAGCACGTGGGTGAAGGCATAGGTCAGCGCGACCAGGAACAGATAGCCGCCGATGGCGAAGGGCAGCTCGCGCTGGGCGAGGCCGGTGCGACACGCGACCTCATAGAGCAGCCACGCCAGTGCGAGGCTGCAGAAGCTGAACAGGCCGGCCTGGAATGGCGTGAGGTCGAGGATCGATTTGTCGACCAGGAACAGATCGGCCTCGAGATAATACACTACCACCATCAGTGCGAAGCCGGACAGCCAGGTGGTGTAGGCCTCCCATTTAAACCAAGTCAGCTCGTCCGGCATCTGGCTGGGGGCGACCAGATATTTCATGATCCGGTAGAAGCCGCCGCCATGGACCTGCCAGGCTTCGCCCTGCACGCCGTCAGGCAGATCGCCTCTCGGCTTGAGGCTGAGGTCGAGGGCGATGAAATAGAAGGAACTGCCGATCCAGGCGATCGCCGCCACCACATGCAGCCAGCGGAGCAGCAGGCTCGCCCACTCCGATATGATGGATCCCCACATGATCACCCCATCAATTGCGGTACCGATGCCGCAGCTTTGATGGCCGCAACCGGCGGCCCAGCCCCTACAATGTGTCGCACCTATCGGCGGTGTTTTCCAGTACGATGGGCTGCGGCTGATGCACATCGTGCGAGCATGAGCTGATGTGGGATGCGGCAGGTGTTTTGCCTGTCGCAGAAGGTTTGCGGGGCGATCGGCGTTGACGCCTCTGACGTGCAGGCCGGGAGGAAGACGACGTGAAAAGCAGGATATGGTCCGCGGTGCTGGCTGCTGTGATGCTGGCTGCCGCTGGTGCGCAGGCCGAGCCGCTGCTGCAGGGCAAGGACGCCTATGGCGATTGGCAGTCCGACAAGCCCGGCACGGTCAGGTTGATCCGGCCGCAGGATCTCGTCAGCCCTGGCGCCACGCGGTCGGTCGCGAGCACCGCGCGTGTGGTGCCGCGGCCGCCGCAGGCTACGCCCCAGGTGCCGGCCGGTTTCAAGATCGAGCTGTTCGCCGAAGGCCTGCGCGGGCCGCGCATCATCAGGGTCGCGCCGAACGGCGATGTCTTCATCGCGGAGACGCGGGCCGACGCCATCCGCGTGCTGCGCGCCGGGGATGACGGCAAGGCCGCGACCAACGAGGTGTTTGCCAGCGGATTGAGACGGCCGTTCGGCATCGCCTTCTTTCCGAACGGCGACAATCCGCAATGGGTCTATATCGCCAACACCGACAGCGTCGTCCGGTTTCCCTATCAGGCCGGCGATCTCAAGGCGCGCGGCAGGGCGGAGACGATCGTGGCAAGCCTGCCGCATGACGGCAGCCATTCCACCCGCGACATCGTCTTCACGCCCGACAACAGGCGCATGTTCGTGTCGGTCGGCTCGCTCAGCAACGTCGCCGAGGGCATGGGCACGCCGCCGGGCGGATTGGATGGCTGGTCGAAGACGCAACCGCTCGGCGCGGCCTGGGCCAGCGAGACCGAGCGCGCCACCGTGCTGGCCTTCACGCCCGAAGGCAAGGACCGGAAGATCTATGCCACCGGCATCCGCAATTGCGTTGGCCTTGCGATCGAGCCGCAGACCGGGCTGCCCTGGTGCTCGACCAATGAGCGCGACGGAATCGGCGACGATCTCGTGCCTGATTACGTCACCAGCGTGAAGGAGGGCGCGTTCTACGGCTGGCCGTGGTTCTACATCGGCGGCAACGAAGACCCGCGCCACGCCGGCGCGCGGCCGGACCTCAAGGACAAGGTGACGGTGCCCGACGTGCTGATCCAGCCGCACTCGGCCTCGCTCGGCATGACCTTCTATCAGGGCACGCAGTTTCCGTCCGAGTATCAAGGCAACGCCTTCGCCGCCGAGCACGGCTCCTGGAACCGCTCCAAGCGCACCGGCTACAAGGTGATCCGCATCCGGATGAAGAACGGCAAGCCGACCGGCGAGTACGAGGATTTCGTCACGGGGTTTGTGGTGAATGACACAGAGGTGTGGGGGCGGCCGGTGGGCGTAGCGGTGGCGAAGGATGGATCGCTGCTGGTGTCCGAGGATGGCAATGGGATGATCTGGCGGGTGACGAGTGCGCCACGATGACGCTGCACCCTTGTGGGTCAGCGAAGCGCGCATTGCTGCGCCCTCTCCCCTTGCGGGAGAGGGCATCACTGCAGGCTGACACGCCAAGACTGGGGTGAGGGGTCCGCCTCAGCGCATTCACGTGCATCGGGACGCGTGGAGGCAGACCCCTCATCCGGCGCTTCGCGCCACCTTCTCCCGCAAGGGGAGAAGGGAAGGAGCACCGCACTCGCGGCTGCTACCCCCGTCTCACGCTGGCCCCGCCATCCACCGGCAGCGTCACGCCGGTGATGAAGTTCGCTTCGTCCGACGCCAAAAACAGGGCGGCGTTCGCGACGTCCCAGCCGGTGCCCATCTTCTTGCGCAGCGGCACTTTGCTGTCGCGTTCGGCTTCGACTTCGGCGCGGGTCTTGGACCATTCTCGGGCGCGGGTGTCGACGGCCATCGGCGTGTTCATCAGGCCCGGCAGGATGACGTTGGCGCGGATGCCGTATTCGGCGTTCTGGTAGGCGAGCTGTTCGGTGAAGGCGATCATTGCCGACTTCGTCGCCTTGTAGGCCACGTAAGGATAGGTCGTGATCGCGGCCATGGAGGAGATGTTGATGATGGCGCCGCTCTTCTGGGCGCGCATGATCGGGATCACTTCCTTCGCCGCCAGAATGCAGCTCTTGAGGTTGATCGCGACAACGCGGTCGAACGCCTCTTCGGTGATCTCTAGCAACTCGGCATCGCCGCCGGACAGGCTCACGCCGACATTGTTGTGCAGCACGTCGATGCGGCCCCAGCGCGATTTGGCATCCGCGACCATCGCCTTGATGTCGACGGATTTGGTCACGTCGGCCTTGAAGGCCGCGGCGGTGCCATGCGTCGCTGCAATCAGGTCGACGGTTTCCTGCGCCGAGTCCAGATGATGGTCCACGCAGAGCACCTTCGCGCCCTCGCGCGCGAAGGTCAGCGCGGTGGCGCGGCCATTGCCCATGCCTTCGCCGGGGCTCTGGCCGGCGCCGACGACGATCGCAACCTTGTCCTTCAAGCGCATGTCAGTTCACTCCCGGGATCGGGTACTGCTGGAGTACCTCTCTGTAATAGGGTTCGTTGTCGATCTTCATGGTGGCGAGCACGCGCACCACGCCGCAATAGAAGGCGATGGTCAGGACGAGATCGACCATGTGCTCGTCGGAAAGATCCTTCTTGATCTCGGCGAAGGTCGCATCCGACATCGCGAGCTCGCGCACCATCTCGCGGGCACCTTTCAGGATCGCCTTGGCCAGCGGCTCCAGCTTCGACGGCTTGCCCTCGGTCTCCGCCATCAGGCCGGCGATGTCCTCGTCGGTGACGCCGAACTCCTTGCCGATCTTCACGTGATGGGTGAACTCGTATTCCGACTTCTCCATCCAGCCGACCTGGAGGATCGCAAGCTCGCGCAGCCGCGGGTCGAGCCTACTCTTGAAGCGGATGTAGCCGCCGATGCCGTTGAAGGCGCGCGCCATCTCCGGCGAGTTGACCAGGAGCTTGTGCAGATTGGTGTTGCGCTTGAGCATGTCGCGATATTCGGGTGCGACCTGGTCGGCTTCGAGATAGGGCAGGCGGGCCATTTCCGTGTTTCCTCTCGTGTTCTTGCGACTCGCGTTCGGGGGCTTGCAGCGTGACGCCGCCATCGGCCACCAGCACGTTTGCGCCGGCGCGGGGGCGCAGGATTGCTGCAGCGCGGCCGTTGCCGATGCCATCGCTTGCGGCGCCGCCGCCGCTGATCAACGCCACCTTGCCGGCGAGGCCGGCATCGTCCTCAGGGCCCTGCATGTCGTTCCGTCCCGGTATTTTTTCCAGACGATAGCAACGGGCTGCGTACCAGAGAAGGCCGGCCGTCCCGCGCGGATGTCATTGACATCGCATGGAATTGCATGCCGCCGCACGGGATCGGGCGGTTCTGGAAGACGGCTTGCGGAACCGCAGTGATACAACTGCGTTTGGTACGGGGGGATTTTCGCGTTACGCTTTCTCCCGGGGCTTCCCAATCGCCAGCGGTGTATCGATGAATCTGCTCGATCCACAAGGGCCCGTGGCTGCTGCCAACAGCACCATCCTGGTCGATTCCGTCTTCATCATGCTCGTGATCGTGGTGCCCACCATCATCGCGATCCTGGCCTTCGCGTTCTGGTTTCGCGCGTCCAATCCGAAGGCGCGCTTCCAGCCCGGCTTCGTCTATTCCGGGCGTGTCGAGATGGTGGTGTGGGCGATCCCCGCGCTCACCGTGATCCTGCTCGGCGGCGTCGCCTGGATCGGCTCGCATCAGCTCGATCCCGCAGCGCCCGTGCCGGGGACCGGCAGCCCGGTGCGGATCCAGGCCGTCTCGCTCGACTGGAAATGGCTGTTCATCTATCCGGATCAGCGCATCGCCACAGTCAACACGCTGACGGTGCCGGCCGGCGCAGAGCTGAATTTCCAGCTGACGTCGTCGAGCGTGATGAACGTGTTCTTCATCCCGCAGCTCGGCAGCATGATCTACACGATGAACGGCATGGTCACGAGGCTGAACCTGCGCGCCGACAATGAAGGCAAGCTGCAGGGCCTGTCGGCGCATTTCTCCGGCGACGGCTTTCCGGACATGATGTTCGACGTCAACGTCATCTCGCCGCTTGCCTTCCCGGATTGGGTGGCGGCGACGGCGAAGAGCGATGCCGTGCTGAACGAGGATAGCTACAAGAAGCTGATGCAGCAGGGCATCGAGAGGAACAGGCTGACCTTTCGCCTCGACGATCCCAGGCTGTTCGACCTGATCGCGACCCAGCACATTCCGCCGGGACCGGGGCCGGAGCTGCTCTCCGACGCCGGCCGCCCCCACAGTGGAGGCCATGATGCTCGGTAAGCTCGATTGGTCGGCGATTCCGTTCGACCAGCCGATTCCGCTCATCGCGGGCGCGATGGTGCTGGTCGCGATCCTGGGCGTGCTGATCTGGGTGGTGGTGAAGGGGCATCTGCCCTATCTCTGGGACGAATGGATCACCAGCGTCGATCACAAGCGGATCGGCGTCATGTATATCCTGCTGGCCTCGGTGATGCTGCTGCGCGGCGGCAGCGACGCCATCATGATGCGGATCCAGCAGGCGGTCGCCTACCAGTCGCAAGGCTATCTGCCGCCCGAGCACTACAACCAGATCTTCTCGGCGCACGGCACCATCATGATCTTCTTCGTGGCGATGCCGTTCGTGATCGGGCTGATGAACCTGATCGTTCCGCTCCAGCTCGGCGTGCGCGACGTCGCGTTCCCGACGCTCAATTCGGTCGGCTTCTGGCTGACCGCGACCGGCGCGCTGCTGGTCAATGTCTCGCTGGTCGTCGGCGAGTTCGCGCGCACCGGCTGGCTCGCCTTTCCGCCGCTGTCGGGGCTGTCCTATTCGCCCGGCGTCGGCGTCGATTACTACGCCTGGTCGCTGCAGATCTCCGGCGTCGGCACGCTGGTCGCCGGCATCAATCTCGTCACCACGGTGCTGAAGCTGCGCACCAAGGGCATGAACTATCTGCGCATGCCGATGTTCTGCTGGACCACGCTGGCCTCGAACCTGCTGATCGTCGCGGCGTTCCCGATCCTCACCGCAACGCTCGCGATGCTGCTGCTCGACCGTTACCTCGGCTTCCACTTCTTCACCAATGAAGCCGGCGGCAACGTCATGATGTTCATGAACCTGATCTGGGCCTGGGGACATCCGGAGGTCTACATCCTCGTGCTGCCGGCGTTCGGCATCTTCTCCGAGGTGGTCTCGACCTTCTCCGGCAAGGCGTTGTTCGGCTATCGTTCCATGGTGCTGGCGACCATGGCGATCTGCGTCATCTCCTTCATGGTCTGGCTGCATCATTTCTTCACGATGGGGGCCGGACCCGACGTCAACGCCATCTTCGGCATCGCCAGCATGATCATCGCGGTGCCGACGGGGGTGAAGATCTATAACTGGCTGTTCACGATGTATGGCGGCCGCATCCGCTTCGCGACGCCGATGTTGTGGGCGGTCGGCTTCATGGTCACCTTCATCATCGGCGGCCTGACCGGCGTGCTGGTCGCGGTGCCGCCGGCCGACTTCATGCTCCACAACAGCATGTTCCTGGTCGCGCACTTCCACAACGTCATCATCGGCGGCGTGCTGTTCGGCGCCTTCGCCGGCTTCGAATACTGGTTCCCGAAGGCGTTCGGCTTCCGCCTCGACGAGCGCTGGGGCAAGGCCGCGTTCTGGTTCACCTTCCTCGGCTTCTACGTCACCTTCATGCCGCTCTACATCGCGGGCATGCTGGGCATGACGCGGCGCCTGCAGCACTACGATGTCGCGGCGTGGCGGCCATGGATGATCGTGGCCGTGTTCGGCATGGCCGTTCTGAGCATCGGCGTGATCTGCCAGATCATGCAGCTCGTGGTCAGCATCCGCAACCGCGAGGCGCTGCGCGACCGCACCGGCGATCCCTGGGATGGCCGCTCGCTGGAATGGGCGACCTCGTCGCCGCCGCCGGTGTTCAACTTCGCCTTCCATCCCGACGTGCGCGGCGAGGACGCCTATTGGGATATGAAGAGCCGCGCCCAGCAGCAATCGCTCGAGCACGAAGAGCCCGAGTATCAGGATATCGAAATGCCGAAGAACTCGCCGACCGGTTTCGTCTGCGCATTCTTCGCCACCATCATGGGCTTCGCGCTGATCTGGCACATCTGGTGGATGGTGATTCTGGGCGGCATCGGTGCGTTCGCGACCTTCGTCGTGTTCGCCTGGCGCGATCATGACGAATACGTCATTCCGGCCGCGGAAGTCGCCGCGATCGACCGCGTCAATCTCGAGGAGCGGAGCAGCCTCGTCAGCATGGCGGGAGCAATCTGATGTCGATGACCGCGACCGCCGGCCACGCCCATGCCGATCCCCATCACATCGGCGTTGTGATCGAGCATCCCGGACCTGCATCGAAGCGGATCGTGACTGCCTACGGCTTCTGGGTGTTCCTGCTCTCCGACATCGTGATGTTCTCCTGCTTCTTCGCGGCCTATGCGGTGCTGCACGGTCAGACCGCGGGCGGCCCGAAGGGCGCGGAGATCTTCGAGCAGCGGAACGTCGCGATCGAGACGGTCTGCCTGCTGCTGTCGAGCTTCACCTGCGGCATGGCCAGCATCGCGGCCGACGTCCGCAACCGGTTCTGGTTCTATCTCGGCATGGCCGTGACTTGCGTGCTCGGGCTGATCTTTCTCTTCATCGAGTTCAGGGAATTCGCCGACCTCATCGCGCGTGGCTATGGTCCGACGCGAAGCGCCTTCCTGACGTCGTTTTTCTCGCTGGTCGGATGCCATGGTCTGCACGTGTCGGCCGGCGTGCTGTGGCTGCTCACCATGATGGCCCAGGTGTTCGCAAAGGGCTTTCGCGCCGACGTGTTGCGCCGGATGATGTGTTTTGCGCTGTTCTGGCATGCGCTCGACATCATCTGGGTCGGTGTCTTCTCTGTCGTCTACCTGCTTGGGAGTGCCGTATGAGCGATCAGACGCACGTGCCGGCCGGACACGATCTGGCGCCCGGCGAGGAAGAGCAACACAGCGTCGGCGAGCGCATCATCGGCTATGTCGTCGGTCTCGGTCTTGCGTTGCTGCTGACCGCGACGTCGTTCTTCATCGCCGGGACCGATCTGGTCTGGCAGCCCTCGATCCCCGTCGCGCTGATCGTGCTCGCGATCGCGCAGATGGGCGTGCACCTGGTATTCTTCCTGCACATCACCACGGGGCCTGACAACACCAACAACGTGCTGGCCCTCGCGTTCGGGCTGCTGGTCGTCTTCCTGGTGGTCGGAGGCACCGTCTGGATCATGTCGCATCTGAACGCGAACATGCCGCCGATGGACCAGATCATGAAGACGCGGATGTAGGGCGCACCAAAAAGAAGAGCCGCTTGTTTGCGACAAGCGGCCCAAGTCTAGGGAGGAAACGCCCGAGCAAAGCAATCGGACCGAAGCCGGATTGCCGCCAAGGAAACGCTCGCGCAAAGCGCTTGCGTACACATATAGGTGTAGCAACTCCCCCTCGAGTTCAATTCCGGATCAATACTGTCTCCGGCTACCACTCACGCCTGCGTGAACCAGTTGTTCACTTTGGCCGCCGGCAGTTGTAGGCCTTGCGGAAGCCTGCGGCCTGGGCGTCGTCCTCCGAGCAGAACCAGCGGTCCGGCTTGGTGGTCGCGGGATAGCTCGGGCAGCCCCGCAGGTGATAGATGCCGATATTGCCGGTGACGCGCGCACGCACCGCGAGCTTGCCCTTGATGCTGCAGCTCGGCGGCATCGCCAGGTCCTCAGGGAACAGCACGGCGCGGATCTCCTTGTCGCGATCGGAACGGCAGGCGGCGCCCAGCAGCGCGCCGTCCTTCTTGCCGGTGCGGAATTCTTGCGGCGCAACAAAGCAGCCCTTCCAGATCCCGGCCGAGGCGCTCTTGGCTTCGCTCGCCGCCGGCTTGACGTTCGCCTTGATCGGCTCGCGGGCAATGGCGTAGCCGAGCTTGACCAGCTGCTCGTTCAGGCTGGTCTTGTCGCCTTCCGCCGTGCAGATCGCCCGGTGGCGCTTGCCGAAGCTCTTCTCCGGCCCGACATCGTCGCAGCGCACGGAGCGCTTGTTGATCAGCTTCGCAAGCTGGTCGCGGGCTTCGATGCCGCAGGTCCAGGGATCGGCGTGATCATCGATGCAGACCTGGTCCAGTTCGGGGGCGTCGACCCCGTCCAGCCGATAGGTGACGTCGCCGAGCTGGATCGAATTGGCATCCCGGACGGTCGCAGCCGCCGTCAGCGCGGAGGCGGGGCCGGAGGCCGCCGGAAACCCCGAGAGAGCGAGAAACAAAGCGAGCGCGAAGGCGCGGGCGGCGGCAAATGAATTCTCGAAGGACATAAATTCTCGCTGTCGATTGCTCTAGCCCCTCGTTCCTAGCATCCGGATGGGACGATACCAATGGTCTGCGCCCTGCGAAGTGCGACATTCGCCCGCCCGCCTTTACTCGCCCGCCGATCTACCCCTATCGTCCGGCACTGCAGAGATGCCAGCGAAGGCCGAATCGCCCCTGAAGCGGCGAGGGCGGGAGGAAGAAGTTTTGATGAAAGACCCCGTGGACGTCCTGATCATCGGCGCCGGCGCTTCAGGCGCGGCGGTGGCGTGGTCGCTGGCCGAAACCAAGATGCATATCGTCTGCCTGGAGCAGGGCGGCTGGATGAACCCGGCGGAATATCCCAGCACAGGCCGCGACTGGGAGGCCAAGTTCTACGGCGAGTGGTCGTCGAGCCCGAACGTGCGCGGCCGGCCCGAGGACTATCCGATCAACGACGACAATTCGCCGATCAAGGTCGTGAACTATAATGCGGTCGGCGGCTCGACGGTGATGTACACCGCGCACTGGCCGCGGCTGCATCCCTCCGATTTCAAGGTGAAGACGCTCGACGGCGTCGCCGACGACTGGCCGATCGACTACGACGCGCTGACCCCGTTCTTCGAAGAGAACGACCGGATCATGGGCACGTCGGGGCTATCAGGCGATCCGCTCTCGCCGCTGACGCATCCGCCGATGCCGCAGCAGCCGATGGGACTGTCCGGCGCCATCATCGGCAAGGCCATGAACAAGCTCGGCTGGCACTGGTGGCCGTCGGATACGACGGTCGCGACCATGGACTATGAGGGCCGCGCCCGCTGCATCAATCTCGGCCATTGCACGCCGGCCTGCGCACAGGGCGCGAAGTCCTCGACCGACATCACCTATTGGCCGCATGCGGTTCGCGCCGGCGTCGAGCTGCGCACCCATTGCCGGGTGCGCGAGATCACCACCGACGAGAACGGCATGGCCACGGGCGTGGTCTATTACGACAAGGACGGCGTCGAGCAGTTCCAGCCGGCGCATGTCGTCATCATCGCCTGCAACGGCGTCGGTACGCCGCGGCTGCTGCTCAACTCGAAATCCGACCGCTTTCCGAACGGCCTTGCAAATTCATCGGGCCTCGTCGGCAAGAACTTGATGTTCCATCCCTATGCGCAGATCTACGGCTATGTGAAGGAGCCGACCGACTCCAATCGCGCGCCGCCGACCTGCCTGTGGAGCAAGGAGTGGTACGACACGGACCTCTCGCGCGGCTTCGTGCGCGGTTATGGCGTGCAGTTCGTGCGCGGTGCAGGTCCGGTGTTCGAGGCCGTCGTCAGCGAGCAGAAGGGCATTCTGCCGTGGGGCGAGGATCACCACCGCGTCTTCCGCAAGCTCAACGGCCATCGGCTGGGCTTCTCCGCGATCTGCGAGGATCTGCCGGAGGAGCACAACCAGGTCACGCTCGATCCGGTGCTGAAGGACAGCCACGGCATCCCCGCGCCGAAGATCGACTACACGATCAGCGAGAACAGCCGGAAGATGATGGAGCATGCGCTCGCCCGCGGCCGCGAAGTGCTGGAAATGGCGGGCGCCACCGACATCTGCATCAACTCGCCGATCCCCTGGGGCGGCTGGCATCTGCTCGGCACCGCGCGGATGGGCACCGATCCCAAGCGCTCCGTCGTCAACGAATGGGGCCGCACGCATGACGTGAAGAACCTCTTTATCGTCGACGGCAGCATCTTCGTCACCTCGGGCGGTGTGAACCCGACCTCCACCATCCAGGCCCTCGCGCTCTACATCGCCGACCAGATGAAGCAGCGCCTTGCCAACCTGTTCGACTGAGGCCGTCATGACCGCAGATAATCAACTCACGCGCACCCAGCGCGACGACCTCCGCACCGTCGCCGGGATGATCGTTCCCGCTAGCGACGAGTACAAGGTGCCCGGCGCCGACGATGCCGCGATCCAGGCCGATATCCTCGCCACCCTCGGCCGCGACACCAAACTGGTGACGGCGGCGCTGGACCATCTGGCGCGGCTCGCAGGCCAGCCGCTCGCCGAGCTCAATGCCGCCAGGCGCGACGCGGTGGCGCAGGAGTTTCGCAAGAATGGCGGCGCGGCCGCGGCAACGCTCGTTCGCGTCGTTCTGCAATGCTACTATCGCGACGACCGCGTGCTGCGCTCCCTCGGCCTCGAGCTGCGCGCGCCGTTCCCCAAGGGCTATGTGCTGCCGGATGGCGACTGGTCGCTGCTCGATCCGGTCAAGGCCAGGGCCGGCACGCTGCGGCGGGCGACCTAGCCACCTGGGTAGTCAAGCACTGGCAGTCCAGCCTTGCGCCCCGGCGAGCCACTTGCGCGGCAGGGAAAAGGCCACCATCTGTGTGACCCTCAAGGACTTTTGCCATGCTGGATTTCACTTCAGATATCGTCGATGACGCCGCGTCATCGCGGGCGACAGAAGCTGCCCCGGTCGATGACCGGGCGCTGCTGGACGCCTATTCCAACGCCGTGATCGACGTGACCGACCGTGTCGGTCCTGCGGTCGTGCGCGTCGAGACCGGGCCAAAGGTGCCGAACGGCCGCGAGCGCGGCGGGCTTGGCTCCGGCATCGTGATCTCGCCGGATGGGCTCGTGCTCACCAACAGCCACGTGGTCGGCGCCTCCAAGGAGATCCGGCTGCGCGACGTCGAGGGCCATGTCGGTGATGCCCGGGTGCTCGGCGTCGATCCCGACACCGATCTGGCGCTGCTGCGCGCCAACGGCGTGCGCGATCTGCCCTATGCTGCGCTCGGAAACTCCAAGACGCTCCGGCGCGGCCAGCTCGTGATCGCGATCGGCAATCCGCTCGGCTTCGAGTCGACCGTCACCGCCGGCGTGGTCTCCGCGCTGGGCCGGTCGATCCGCTCGGTGAGCGGGCGCACCATCGAGGACGTGATCCAGACCGATGCCGCGCTCAATCCCGGCAATTCCGGCGGGCCGCTGGTGTCGTCGAATGCCGAGGTGATCGGCATCAACACGGCCATCATCAACGGCGCGCAGGGCATCTGCTTCGCGGTCGCGAGCAACACCGCGCAGTTCGTGCTGTCGGAGATCATCCGCCACGGCTATGTCCGCCGCGCCTTCATCGGCGTGGCCGGACAGACCGCGCCGGTTCCGCGGCGGCACGCGGTGCTGGCCGGCGTCGAGAACAAGATGGGCGCGTTGCTGATGCAGATCGAGCCGGATGGACCCGCGGCGAAGGCGGGCCTGCTGCCCGGCGACGTCGTCATCAGGCTCGACGGCGTCGACATCAACGGCGTCGACGATCTGATCCGCGTGCTCGACCGCGACCGGATCGGCCGGCGGCTCGCCATGGACGTGCTGCGGCTCGGCCGACTGCGGGCGATCGACATCGATCCGATCGAGCGGAAGCCGCAGCGCTAGCTGCGGGACGGCGGGCGGGGTATGACGGTGTCATGCCTCGCTTCCGGACCCCAGCCGCATGATGCCGGCGCAGGAGACCTACGACGTCGTTGTCATCGGCGCGGGCGCCGGCGGCATGACGGCCGCGGCAGTCGCGGCCGCCGAGGGCCTGCGCGTGCTGGTGATCGAGAAGACCGCCTTCGTCGGTGGCACCACGGCGTGGTCCGGCGGCATGGTCTGGATCCCCGCCAATGCCAAGATGAAAGAGGCGGGGCTGTCCGACAGCATCACGGATGCCGTCCGCTATCTCTCGAGCACGGTGCCGGAGCCCGCCAATGCCGGCTTGCGCGCCGCCTTCCTCGCGCGCGGGCCGGAGGCGGTCGCCTGGCTCGAAGCCAACACCGAAGTGCGGCTGCAGCCGGTGAAAGCCTATCCCGATTATTATCCGGAGCGGCTGGGCGCGACGTCGGGCGGGCGCGTGCTGGAGCCGGTCGCGTTCGACGGCACCCGGCTGGGCGCGCATTTCGCGCGACTGCGCGCGCCGTTGCCTGAGTTCACGCTGTTCGGCGGGATGATGGTCAACCGCCTCGACATCCCGCATCTGCGCCGGATCGGGAAGTCGCTGCGTTCGACCCTGCGCGCGGCGCGGCTCGTTTCAGAGTACGCGTTGCAGCGGCTGCGCAGCCCGCGCGGCACGACCCTGCATCTCGGCAACGCGCTTGCGGCGCGGCTCTACGCCTCGCTGCTGGCGCGGCAGGTCGATATCCTGTTCAGCGCGGATGTCGAGGATCTGTCGATGCAGGGCGATCGCGTCGCCGGAATCGTGATCCGCCACGGCGCGCGCGATCGCTTGATCGGCGCGCGTCGTGGCGTGGTGCTGGCGACCGGCGGCTTCTCGCACGACACAGCGTTGCGCAAGCGCTTCTTCCCGGCCGCGGCCGGCTTCGTCTCGGCCACCAACTCAGCAGGCACGGGTGACGGGCTTCGGCTCGCCGCGACGGCCGGTGCCGCCCTCAACACGGAGGCGACGAGCCCGGCCTATTGGGTGCCGGCCTCGCTGTTCACCCGCGCCGACGGCAGCCGGGGCGTCTTCCCGCATACGGTGACCGACCGCGCCAAGCCCGGCGTGATCGCCGTCAACGCGGCCGGCCGTCGCTTCGTCAACGAGGCGCTGTCGTACCACGAGTTCGTGCTCGCCATGCTGCGCGATGGCAATGGCGAGCCGGACCGGCCATTCTATTTGATCTGCGATCGCCCGTTCCTGTGGGCCTATGGTCTCGGCCGCATCAAGCCGTTCACGCGCAACGTGCGGCGCTATGTGGCGAGCGGCGAACTGGTCGAGGCGCCTGACATCGCGCAGTTGGCGATGAAGCTCGGCATCAAGCCGTCGGTGCTCTCGGCGACGATTGCGAGCTACAATTCCGGTGCGAAAGAGGGCCGCGATCCCGAATTCGGCCGCGGCAGCACCATCTACCAACGGCATCTCGGCGATGTCGCTCACAAGCCCAACCCCTGCGTCGCGCCGATCCTCCGCGCGCCATTCTTTGCGATGCGCATCTATCCAGCCGATCTCGGCACGGCGATCGGCATGAAGGTGGATGCGCAGGCGCGCGTGCTGCGCGAGGATGGCTCGCCGGTCGCAGGCCTCTATGCCTGCGGCAACGACATGGGCTCGATCATGAACGGGAATTATCCGGGCCCGGGGATCACGCTCGGGCCGGCGCTGACGTTCGGGTATATCGCGGGACGGCATTTGGCGGAGGGGGCGGTGGCGTCAGTGGCACCAAGCGCGGCCGCAGGAACTCCAGCCTAGCCATCCCCCCCGCCGTCATGCCCCGCGAAGGCGGGGCATCCAGTACGCCGCGGCTTCTCGGTTGAACCACAATCGCCTCGGCGTACTGGATCGCCCGGTCGAGGCCGGGCGATGACACCGAGTGTGTGGCGAGCGCGTCCTACAATCTCGTCATTGCGAGCGTAGCGAAGCAATCCAGTCTGTTCTCGCGGAAAGATTCTGGATTGCTTCGTCGCTTTGCTCCTCGCAATGACGGGCGGAGAGAGTGCGCATCCGTAACCGCTACTCCGCCGCCGCCGCAAAGCGGCTGTTCTCGAGCTCCGCCTCCAGCCGCGCCTTCTCCGCCGACGCCAGCTTGACGTTGGCTTCCTTGACGTGGCCGAAGCCGCGGATCGTTTCCGGCACCCTTGCCAGCCGTGCCAGCAGCGGAATCTGCTCCGCCTTCAGCCCGGCCATCCGCTGGTCGATCATGCCGAGATAATCCGCGACCAGCTTGCGCTCGGTCCGGCGCTCCTCGGTGCGGCCGAACGGATCGAACGCGCCGCCGCGCAGGAATTTCAGCCTGGCGAGCACGCGGAAGGCGTGGAGCATCCAGCCGCCGAACTCCTGCTTCTGGAGATGTCCGGTGGTCTTGTCGCGCTTCGCGAAGATCGGTGGTGCCAGATGGTACTTCAGCGTGAAGTCACCATCGAACTTCTCCGACACCTTCTTCGCAAAGCTGCCGTCGGTGTAGAGCCGCGCGACCTCGTACTCGTCCTTGTAGGACATCAGCTTGAACAGGTTCTTTGCCACGGCCTCGGTCAGCTCCGTGGAGGCGGGCGAGGCCGCATTCTCCGCCTTGCGCACCTTGGCCACGGCCGCGAGATAGCGGTCGGCATAGGCCTTGTCCTGGTAGCCGGTCAGGAACTCGGCGCGCGTCGCGATGATGTCGTCGAGCGACTTGGTCGGCGCCGACGCCCGGCTCTTGAACTGCAACACGCTGCGCACCCGCGACATGTCGTGGGCGGCGAGGCGGCCCCAGGTGAAGGCGAGCTTGTTCATCTCGATCGCGGCGCCGTTGATCTCGATGGCGCGGAGCAGGGCCTCCAGCGACAGCGGGATCGCGCCCTTCTGGAAGGCGAAGCCGAGCATGAAGGGATTGGTCGCGATGCTGTCGCCCATCAGCGCCGCGGCGATACCCGTGGCGTCGATGATGTCGAGGTTCTTGTCGCCGATGGCGTCGCGCAGCACGGTCTGCATCGTGCCCATCTCGAAATCGAGATCGGGATTCTGCACGAAGCTCGCGGTCGGCTGCAGATCGGCGTTGATATAGGCCCTGGTCACGCCGCGCTCGGCGCGGCTCAGCGCAGTCGGGCCGGCCGAGACGATCATGTCGCAGCCGAGGATGACATCGGCGCCGCCGGTGGTGATGCGGACGGCGGAGATGTCCTCCGGCTTCGGTGCAATGCGCACATGGCTCATCACCGCGCCGTTCTTCTGCGACAGGCCGGTAAAGTCGAGCGCCGAGCAGCCGCGGCCGTCGACATGGGCGGCCATGCCGAGCAGGGCGCCGATGGTGATGACGCCGGTGCCGCCGATGCCGGTGACGAGGATGTTGTAGGGTCCATCAAGCTCACGCGCGGCAGGTAGCGGCAAGTCGGCGAACAGCTGGCCGGAATCGACCGCCGAGGTCTTCATCCGCTTGAGCGAACCGCCATGCACGGTCACAAAGCTCGGGCAAAAGCCTTCGACGCAGGAAAAGTCCTTGTTGCAGTTCGACTGGTCGATCTGGCGCTTGCGGCCGAACTCGGTTTCCAGCGGCTGCACCGAGACGCAGTTGGAAGCCTGCGAGCAATCGCCGCAGCCTTCGCAGACCAGCTCGTTGATGAAGGCGCGCTTGGCGGGATCGGGATAGAGCCCGCGCTTGCGGCGGCGGCGCTTTTCCGCGGCGCAGGTCTGGTCGTAGATCACGACCGTGAGACCCTTGATGTCGCGCAGCTCGCGCTGCACGGCATCGAGCTCGCGGCGGTGATGGATGGTCGCGCCCTGCGGGAAGTAATTGCCTTCGGGGTATTTGGTCGGATCGTCCGAGACGATCGCCAGACGTTTGACGCCTTCGGCCCAGACCTGATGCGCGATCTGCGCGACGTTGAAGGCGCCTTCGGCCGGCTGGCCGCCGGTCATCGCGACCGCGTCGTTGTAGAGGATCTTGTAGGTGATGTTGATGCCCGCGGCAGACGCAGCGCGAAGGGCGAGGAGCCCGGAATGCGTGTAGGTGCCGTCGCCGAGATTCTGGAAGATGTGCTTCTCGGTGGTGAAGGGCGACTGGCCGATCCAGTTCACGCCCTCGGCGCCCATATGCGAGATCAGATCGGTGCGGCGGGTCGGCATGCTCAGGGCCATGCCGTGGCAGCCGATTCCGGCCATGGCGCGGCTGCCTTCGGGCACGCGCGTCGAGGAATTGTGCGGGCAGCCCGAGCAGAAGAATGGCGTGCGCGCGAGCTTGATCTGCGAGCTTGACGTGACCGGGTTGTCGAAGGCCTCGAGCCGGGCGAGGCGCTGCTCCAGCACCGGGCTGTGATGGCCGAGCTTGCGCAAGCGCGCCACCAGCGCGCCTGCGACGATGGTCGGCGTCAGCTCGCCTTCGCTCGGCAGCAGCGGCGCGCCGCTCTCGTCGCGCTTGCCGGTGACGGTCGGGCGCCGGGAGGCATCGATGTTGTAGAGGATGCGCATCAGCTGGTCTTCGATGAAGCCGCGCTTCTCCTCGACCACCAGCACATCCTGCAGGCCTTCTGCAAAGCGCTTGGCACCGCTTTCCTCCAGCGGCCATGTCAGCGCCACCTTGTAGATGCGAAGGCCCAGATCCTGCGCGTCCTTGTCGGTGATCCCTAGGTCGGCCAGCGCCTGGCGCAGGTCGAGATAGGCCTTGCCGGTGGCGACGATGCCGAGCCGCGCGGGCTTTGAATCGAGCACGATGCGGTCGAGCTGGTTGGCGCGGGCAAAAGCCTGCACCGCGGCCATCTTCGGGCCGAACAGGCGCTTCTCGGCTTCCAGCGGCGGATCGGGCCAGCGGATGTTGAGGCCGCCGGGCGGCATTTCGAAATCGTCGGGGAGCACGATCTTGATGCGTTCAGGGTCGCTGTCAATCGAGGCCGAGCTCTCGACCGTCTCGCTGATCGCCTTGAAGCCAACCCAGCAGCCGGAGAAGCGCGACAGCGCAAAGCCGTAGAGGCCGAGGTCGAGATAATCCTGCAGCGTCGCCGGATTGATCACCGGGATCAGCGCCGCCGCGAACACCTGCTCGCTCTGATGCGCCAATGTCGAGGACTGGCAGCCATGGTCGTCACCGGCGAGCGCGAGCACTCCGCCATTGAGCGAGGTGCCGGCCGCATTGGCATGCTTGAGCGCATCGACCGAGCGGTCGACGCCGGGGCCCTTGCCGTACCAGATGCCGAACACGCCATCGACCTTGGCGCCGGGAAACAGACCGACCTGCTGGCTGCCCCAGACCGCGGTTGCAGCCAGGTCCTCGTTCAGGCCGGGGACGAAGGCGATGTCGTGCTGCTGGAGGTGCGACTTCGCGCGCCACAGCGCGTGGTCGTACATGCCGAGCGGGGAACCGCGATAGCCGGAGATGAAGCCGCCGGTGTTGAGCCCCTGGAGCCGGTCGCGTTCGCGCTGCAACATGGGCAGGCGGACCAGCGCCTGTGTGCCGGACAGGAAGATCCGCTTCGATTCGAGCCGGTATTTGTCGTCCAGCTCGACCTGCATCAGCGTCATTTCAGAAGTCCTTCGTCTCTCGTTCGGCGTGGGGTGTGCGCTGCGGGAGGAGTTGCGGCTGCGCGACGCGAATTGTGACAGTCAAGAGCATGGGCGGGCGAAGTCAATATCGCTGGCCGCATCCGTGGCGCTCCTGCTAGTCATGGCTTGCGTGTGGAGAACATCATGACGGCGAACGCATTCGACACCGAGATATCAGAGACGGCCGAGGCGCTGATCGGGCCATGGCGCCAGCCGCGCCAGATGCTGCAGGCGCAGACTTACGACGCGCACGCCTCGATCCACGATGACGCCACCGCGCAAAAGCTCGGCTTCAAGGGCGGCACCATCGAGGGTCCCACGCATTTCAGCCAGTTCGCCCCGCTTGGTGCGCGACTGTGGGGGCAGGCCTGGTTCGAGAGCGGCTGTCTCTCGGCGCATTATCGCAGCGTCTGCTACGAGGGCGAGGAGGTGCAGGCGATCCTGTCGAAGCCGCTGCCCGGCACGCGCCAGTGCCAGATCCAGATGGTCAAGCGCGACGGCACCGAGGTGCTGCGGGGCACGGCCTCGGTCGGCGATGCCGCCGTCGCGACCGCGCTCGAGACGCGCCTCGGCGAGCTCAAGCCGCTCACCGATCCCGTGATCCTGCGCGACGTGAAGGTCGCACATACCAGCAAGCGGCAGACGGTGCGAATGGCGTTCGATCAGAACATGGGCGACCTCTATCCGTTCTCCCTCGGACAGAAGCTCGCGGTCATCACGGAGACCTCGCCGTATTACTCCGGCGCGGAAAATCCATGGGGCAGGGCGATCATCCCGATGGAAATGCTGAGCGTACTGTTCCAGTACCGCTCCAAGGAGGACCCGCTGCCGGCCAAGGGACCGGCCGTCGGCCTGTTTGCCGATCAGGAGATCCGCCTGGTGAAGGGCCCGCTCTTCGTCGACGAAGAGTATGAGATCGAACGCGAGGTCGTCGCGCTGTCCGGCAGCCGCCGCACCGAAAGCGCCTGGGCGAAGACGCGGGTGTTCGACAAGACGGGCGCGGTGGTGGCGACCATGCTGCTCAACATGGCGACGCTGAAGGATTCGTATGCGCCGTATGAGGAGGAGCATCGGCGGCTGTATGGGGCGTCGAACCCTTGAGCTGGGGTATTCCGGAGGCGTCTGACACCGGGTCGCAGTGCAAACTCCCCGAATGCGTCTGAAGAGCAGTTGACAATTCCAACCAGATTTCGAAAGATCGCAACCAGAGGATGGAGGGTTGCGGCGCTGAAGCTGGATGTTGTCGTCGATCGCGCGCCTCCGAGATTCGTTGTATTTGAACTCTGAGATTTTTCGTTCTCCTTCGAGCCATCGGCTAAAGAGGTTTTTTCAAAGCGCATGCTGCTAGCCCTGCTGTGGCAGGTCTGGCTCCCTAACCGTCCGATCCCCCGACAGCTCCTGAGGAGCCGCAATTTCGCCGGCCATTGGGACGATCATATGCGGCTGTTTCTTCGCAATCCCTGTCTCTTTGCGCTGCTCGTCGTCGGGCTCGCACCAGTCCCGGCTTTGGCCGGCGCGTGCTCGTTAGAAAGCGCGAAGAGCGTTCAGTTGCGCTCCAAGGCGATGAGCCTGGTGAACATAGAGGCGCGCGTGCTCGACCCCCTGAATTCCCTCATCGGGGGTCCTGAAGCGGTCGCCTTGTCAGCCGCGCCAAGCGGTGGACAACTGTCACTGCGCTTTGACGAGAGTGCGCAACGCTCATTGCGCAACCTCGCCGCGGGACCATTGAAGCTCGCTCAGCTCAACGAGCATGATCGTGTTCGGCTGACGGCGGATCCTCTCCGGCTAAACCCGTCGTACAGTGGTAACGCTGCCCGGGTTCAGGAAAAGCCGTGGTCCGCCACCGTCTCGCGATCCGCCCCGGGCAAGGCTACGCCGTTCTTCGTGGTCGGCGACGACGGCACCACGCCCATGCCGAAGCTCCCGGAGCGGCCTAGTGGATATGCCGGTGCAAATTGTGCAAGCACGGCCGGTCGCCCGAAGGATCCTTCGTGCGCGTTCGATCTCCCGCCCTATCGGGCCTACCCCATCGGGGATCCTCCAGAAGACGTGTTCAAACGGCGCACGGCCATTGCAAGCCTTGCGACGGTGACGATCCTGATCGATAGCACCGATAATCGCGCCCAAATCTGCACTGGCGCCCATCTCGGGCGCGGAATCATCCTGTCCGCACATCACTGTCATCGGCACGACGCGTTCGTGGCCGCAAAGTATCGCGTCTACTTCAACTCGGACGAACTGACGTCGCCTTGGCCCACGGGCCTCGCCGCCGTTCCGCTCAACGGCGACGATTCCCTCGCGACCCAGCTCGACTTCCTGCTGATCAAGGTTCAGGACCTGCCGGAGCAGTTTGCGGGCTCCTTCCTCAAGCTCGCGGCCGGCGACCCTTGGAAGTCATGCAAGGACGGCGCTGATCTGGAGGCCTATGTGACCTGGCATGAGAGCGAGAAGCGCGTCACCAAGAAATTCTCCGCCGACTCGCAGTGCGTGACGAAGACCAAGCCGGTCTGCTCGGGTGAGCCCGGCCGCCGCGTCCACGGTTGCGACACCACTGAAGATTCGAGCGGCGCACCCATCCTGCTGAGGGGCGGAAGCAGCATCGTTGCCGTTCACACCAGCGGCCGGGTCGACGACGATTCAAACTGTGCGCTTCCGACCTCCGAGATTCGCAACGCACTCTACGATTCCTCCGGGGCGCCAAAGATCCCCGAGGCGGCTTCGATACTTTGGGAGGAATGACGATGTGGAAGAGGCAATTTGCGGCATTCGTTCTGGTGATGCTCGCGGCAACGGGTGCGGCACGGGGTGAGGAAGACCAGCCCGAAGGCCTTCCGCCGACGATTTCGGCGCTTGTTCAGGCCACCGGCGCCTTGACGAAGTCGGCCGCGCCGCCGCTCGAGAACAGGCGTACCGAGGTTCTTCTGTACCGGATACGCCAGCAGCTTTCCCTGTATTTGACGGAGAAGGATCTCGCGCAGCCGCCGACCTTGCCGAAGGTCAGCGGCCTGCTTTGTGATCCACGCGTCAAGCAGGTGGCATTGCGCGCGTCCATCACCTATCTCGACGCGGTGACGGCCGAGGTCAAGAAGACCGCGAAATCCGAGATCACCGATTCGACCGATCTCAACAACATCATCGTTGCGTTCAAGGCGCTGTTTGCGAACTACCAGGTTCAGGTCGACAGCAAGGACATGAACTCCGGCGAGGTGGAGGCCGACATCAAGAAGAGCTGCGAAGGCGACATCAACGACTTCGCCGGCGTCTACTATGGCCTGAAGCCGGTGGACGAGTCCGGCGTGATCGCGGCCTTCACGACCCTGTTCGAGCTGTTCAAGTCGATCGTAGCGCCGGTGATCGTCGAAGGCGCGAAATTCATCGATGAGCAGAAGCGCCTCGACAGGATCAAGAAGTTCCTCAAGGACGAAAAGACGCAGAAGCTCATTTCGTCGAACGCCGCCAATCTGCGCGACTATCTGGCCAAGATCGAGCAGATCAAGACGGCGGAGGCGGTCGGACACTTCGTCGAGGCCTATACTAGGCTGGGTTCGAGCCTGAAACCGGCTAAGGATGTCAAGGAGTGTGCGGAGTTCAACAATCTCCCCGTGGACAAGCACGGGCTTCCGGCGAACGGATTGCCGTCACGGGAGTTCGTGACGTGCTTCTCGGCGATGTGGGGCTCCATGAAGGATGCGGTGACCGACGTCGCCAAGGCGGCCTCGGACTACGACCAGCACGCCGACGTCGGCACCAAGCAGGAGCTGGCTGCGTTCGAGAAGATCAACACCAATCTCGCCAAGATCGCCTCGGGCGAGGATGACGCACCGACCTTCAACGCGGTTTGGCAGGCGGCCATGCGTATCATCGCCATCGGCGACAAGATCGAGAAGGCGAATTCGAAGGAAAACCGCGACAAGATTGCGAAGGCGATCAAGGATATCGTGGACGCGCTTTGAAGGGGGGAGTGATGGTCGGACTCGGTCAGTATTTCGGAACGCATGCGGGCAATCTCAAGATCTATGTCGGCCTCTTTCAGGTGGGATCCGGCAGTTTCACGTCGTTTAGCGATATGCTGGCGAGATTTGCCGGTTCGTACAACGCCTTTGGCAACAGTGGCACCTTCACGATCGCGATCGATCGGCTCAGTGCGGCGAACGCTTCGTCCGGCACCTGCCGGGTGACGCTCAACAATGACACTGACGAGGATGTGACCTACCACATCGGTGGCGGCAGGCTGACGCTCACGACGAGCCTCAACCCGACTCCTGTGGGGATCTATGTCAGCCAGGGCGGGACGCAGATCGACGGAATATCGGGTCACAACCTTTGGATCGGTCAGTGATCGTAGCCGGCATCCGATGGGTTTGATCCGCGGTCCGTGATCCAGTTCGGGCGGTCCGGTAGAAGGCGGGCTCTCAGAAGCCGGCGCGGGCAGAAGGCGCGATTGGCCAGCCGGTCGGCTCGAAGGGGCGTCCGCTCAATCTCTCATCAGGGCTCAATTGTTGAGCAAATGCCCGTCGCAAAGCCGTCGCACAGCGAATAAGCAGCCGCACGCCCTCCGCGCAACGCGCTGATAGCACACTGGATTCTGAAGCTCGCCAAGGCCCTCCGCCATTGTACACAATGGCACGGCGTTTGCAGAACTCCTGGCAAAGAGAGTTCTCGCGGGGGCCTGCGTCATGTTGAACTCAACCAAGCCGACACTGGGCGTCATCAGCGCCGAGCCCGAGCCGATCAAGCTTGACTGGTCGTCGACCGCGCTCGTGATCATCGACATGCAGCGCGACTTCATGGAGCCCGGCGGCTTCGGCGAGACGCTCGGCAATGACGTCGGCCAGCTCGCGCGCGCGGTGAAGCCGATCGGCGCGGTGCTGAAGGCCGCGCGCGACACCGGCATGCTGGTGATCCACACCCGCGAGGGCCATCTGCCCGACCTTTCCGATGCGCCGCCGGCGAAGGTCGAGCGCGGCGCGCCGTCGTTGCGCATCGGCGATCCCGGCCCGATGGGCCGCATCCTCATTCGTGGCGAAGCCGGCCACGACATCATTCCCGAGCTTTATCCGCTCGACAGCGAGGTCGTGATCGACAAGCCCGGCAAGGGCGCGTTCTACGCCACCGAGCTCACCGACGTGCTGGAGAAATACGGCATCGAGAATCTGCTGGTGTGCGGCGTCACCACTGAAGTGTGCGTCAATACCACCGTGCGCGAGGCCAATGACCGCGGCTACCGCTGCGTCGTCATCTCCGACGGCTGCGCATCCTACTTCCCCGAGTTTCACGAGATGGGCCTGAAGATGATCAAGGCCCAGGGCGGCATCTTCGGCTGGGTCGCTAGCTCAGCCGCAGTACTGGAGGCGATGAAGGTTTCGACCACATAGGGGTATGATCATGAGCACATTGACGGGGACGGCCGGCAAATCTGAGAGCAATACGTCCGAGTTCAAGCCGGCACTATGGACATCGGGCGACTGGAACGCGTTTTTCGGCTTCGGCACCAACATCCTCGTCAACATGCTGGTGCTCACGGGCCTGCTGCGCTTCGTCCTGAAGATGCCTGACAGTCTCGTGTTCGGCCGCATCCTGCCCGCGCTCGGGCTGATGATGTGCCTCTCCACCTTCTACTACGCGTTCCTCGCCTATCGCCTCGCGCAGAAGACCGGCCGCAACGACGTCTGCGCGCTGCCCTCGGGCGTCAGCGTGCCGCACATGTTCATCGTGACCTTCGTGATCATGCTGCCGATCACGCTCAAGACCGGTGACCCGCTCAAGGGCTGGTCGGCCGGCCTCGTCTGGGTGTTCTTCCAGAGCTTCATCCTGATGATCGGCGGTTTCATCGCGCCGTTCATCCGCAAGATCACGCCGCGCGCGGCGCTGCTCGGCACGCTCGCCGGCGTCTCCGTCACCTTCATCTCGATGCGGCCGGCGCTCGAGATGTACATGACGCCGCAGATTGGTCTGGTCTGCTTCGCCATCATCCTGGTGAGCTGGTTCGGCGGGGTGAAATACTGGCGCGGCATTCCCGCAGGCCTCGTCGCGATCGCGGCCGGCATGATCATCGCCTGGGGCTCCAACCTGTTCGGGCTCGGCCTCGGCGGATTGAGCATCGCGGGCGTTGGCGCTGCCTTCGCAAACTTCGGCTTCTCGGTGCCGATCCCGGCGGTGGGTTACGTCTTCTCCGGCTTCGAATTCCTCGGCATCATTCTCGTCACCGCCATTCCGTTCGGCATCTATGACCTCGTCGAGGCCATGGACAATGTCGAGAGCGCGGAAGCCGCCGGCGACGAATATCCGACCACGCGGGTGCTCACCGCCGACGGCGTCGTCAGCCTGATCGGCTGCCTGATGGGTAATCCGTTCATCAACGCCGTCTATATCGGCCATCCCGGCTGGAAGGCGATGGGTGGCCGCATCGGCTATTCGGCGGCGACCGGCATCATGGTGGTGGTGCTGGCCTGGTTCGGCATCATCTCGGTGCTGCTGGCGCTGGTGCCCGTCGTCGCGATCTCGCCGATCCTGCTCTATATCGGCATGCTCATCGGCGCGCAGGCGTTCCAGACCACGCCGGTCAAGCATGCGCCGGCGATCGTGCTGGCGCTGACCCCGCATCTTGCCGCCTGGGCCAAGCTCCAGATCGACACGATGCTGGCCTCGACCATGAATGCTGCGGCGACCGTCGGCGGCATGGCCGCCGACAAGGCCGACGCGGTCAAGACCGCGGCGGTCGCCGCGCTGCCGCAGCAGGGTGTGTTCTATCACGGCCTGGAAGTGATGGGCGGTGGCTCCATCCTCGGCGGCCTCATCCTCGGTGCGATCGGCGTCTTCATCATCGAGCGCGATTTCGAGAAGGCCTCGGCCTTCGCGCTGGTCGGTGCGGTGCTGACCTATTTCGGCTTCATGCACGGCGAAGCCGTCGGCATCGGCGGCGGCTTTGGCGTCACGCCCGCAGTGGCGTTCGCCTATGCCGTGATGGCGGCCGGCTTGTTCGCAGCGAGCAAGCTCGGCACCAGCGAGCACTATGCCGCGCATCCGGAGATGCACGCAGCGCCGGCGGAGTAGGAACGAAGGCATTGTCGGCGGCCGGGCGGCGAGGAGCTGCCCGGCCGTTTCCTTTTTTGGTCCCGCACGCGTCGGCGGTTCAGCCGAGCCGGCCGATCCACTCACGGAACAGCTCGGGGCCGGCTTCGACTGCGGCTACAAGATCGTGCAGGCGCGTGTCGCGCGCTGCGCGTGGCGAGTAGCCGAAGTGTTGCCGGAAGCTTCGGCTGAAATGCGCCTGGCTCACGAAGCCGAATTCAGCGGCGATCTCCGCATTCCAGCGATTCTCGCCCGCGTCGTCGAGCAGTACGTGGATTGCCTCGAGCCGGCGCCCGCGGATGTAATCCGCGACGCCCGCGAGCGGTGCGAACACGCGATAGAGCACCGAGCGCGACACGCCGATCTCGCGGCAGATGGTCGCCACCGACAGGTCGCTGTGGCCCAGATTCTGGTCGATGAACCGGCTGGCACGATGAAGGATGCCGATGTCGCGCCGGGCAAGACCTTGCTCGCGCGGCCGCGCAGCCACGCCAAAGCATCCACGCAGCAGGCCGAGCGTCGTCTGGACCGCCTCGGGGGCCTCGGTTTCGTCCATCGCCGGAAGCCTTCTCCGCAACAGCGTCATCTGGTCAGCGAGGACCCGGCCGGCGGCGCCGTCGAGCACCAGCCCGTGCAGGTCGAGGCCATCGGGCGCGGCGCTGACGATGGGATCGCGCTCGACGTCCAGGCTGATGGTGTCGGTCGCCGTCGCGATGCCATCGAAGGGCCGGGTGAGATCGAGCACCAGCACCTGGCCAGGGCCGGCCGAGATCGGTTCGCCGTCGACCTCGCCGCTCCAGGCGCCGCGACGGAGCAGAAGCAGCGCGAACGAGTTGCGGCCATCGGCCTTTGCCAGCGCGGCGGAGCGGGTGAAGCGCACCGGCCCCATCCGGGTCGACGCGGCGACCAGGCCGCCGAGCAGCCAGGCCTCGGCATGGACCTCGAACGCATCCCGGTCGGTGCCGTCGGGGAGCGACACTTCATAGTGCGTGAGAATCGCACGGTAGCGGTCAAGGCGCTCGGCGGCAGGTAATTCCGCGCTGTCAAAGCGCAGATACGGAATTTTCGTCATGCCAGGCCGCCCCCTTCGGCAGTTGGTCTGCAAATTGGGACGATCAGGCAAGTTTCCACGCCGTCGAACCGCAGTCTCCGGACATGAATATTCATATTATCGCGCGCGGGCCAGATGCGTGTGTTTGCCGGCCCGCGCAATTTGCAACGACGTGAAGGTGAGCGATGAACACGCGGTGGATGAGTCTTGCGGTGCGATCGGCCGAGGGGCGGACCAGCGAGACGGCCGGACGAACCGGGAGGGGGGCGGCGAGGCGGCGGATGCGGCCGGCAACGATATGTGCTGTGGCGGCATTCGTGCTTGGCGCCTTGCTCGATACTCCACCCGCGCGGGCGCAGTTCGTCTGCGTCGACGCCAGCAACAGCACCGGCGGCGCAGGCGCGGGGTCTGCCGGAAGTACGGCATGCGGCACTGGAAGTCTGGCCGGTGGTGCGTCCAGCTCGGCCTACGGCGCGTCCAGCAACGCGTTTGGCGACTCCAGTCTTGCCGTCGGTGCCTTGAGCCAGGCGACCAACGTCGAAACCACGGCGGTGGGTTACGGCGCCGCCGCGGCCGGCCGGTACGCCTCGGCCACGGGGGCGCAGAGCGCGGCCAGCGGCTACGAGAGCTCCGCCTCCGGCTACGCGAGCAACGCGAGCGGCGATTTCGCCCTGGCCGCTGGCGCCAATAGTAAAGCTGCCGGCTGGATGTCCACGGCGGTGGGGACCAGCTCAAAGGCCTCCGCCGACTACGCGACCGCATCCGGCGGCTGGAGCACCGCGACCGGCATGTCCAGCTCGGCCTACGGCACGAGCAGCTATGCGGCCGGGGACAGCTCACTGGCGGTCGGTGCGTGGGCGGTTGCCAACGCAGGCAGCACGAACGGGACGGCCGTCGGCTCCAACAGCGTGGTGACCGGCGCCAACAGCACGGCGGTCGGCGCGAGCAACAGTGTCACCGGAAACAACAGCGGCGCGTTCGGCACCGGGCAGGTCGTCCGGGGCAATGGCAGCTTCGCCATCGGCGATCCCAACACCCTGAACGGAAATGGCAGCTTTGTGCTGGGCGACAACAACAAGATCAACGGCACCAACCAGACCGGCTGGGGCGACAACGTCAACACGGTCGGCTCCAACAACGCCGTGGGCGCCACGGCAAGCGCCGCCGGGTCCTCCGTGTTCGGCTCCGGCAATGCCGTCAATGCGCCCAATGCGCTGGTGATGTCGAACGCTGCGACAGTGACCGGCTCGGGCGCCATCGCGATCGGCAACACCGTATCGGTTACCGGTGCCAACGCCGTCGCCGTCGGCAACAATACCAGCGCCGGCTTCGCCAACTCGGCCGCTTTCGGCAATGGCGCCAGAGTGACGCGCGCCAACCAGCAGACTTTCGGCACGGCAGGCAACACCTATACCATGGCCGGCATCACCTCGTCGGCAAGCAAGGCCGCGCAAAGCGGCGCAACGCAACTCGTGACGTCTGACGGCGCCGGCAATCTGGCAACCACCAGCCTCGGCGCACTCGGGATCGCCTCGACGGCCGATCTGGGTGCCATCAACGGCCAGCTCGGCACTATCAATGGCCAGCTCGCCACCATCAACGGCCGCATCGACGACCTCAATAGCCGCACCAGCAAGGCGACCAGCGGCGTCGCGATGGCCTTTGCCATGGCGGGTGTACCGACGCTGCTGCCGAACGAGAGCTTCGCCATCGCGATGAACTACGGGACCTTCGAGCGAGCCAATGGTCTTGCGTTCAATGCGGCGCTACGCCTCAACGGCAATATGCAGTTCAACGGCGGCATCGGCTACGGGCCGGACGAGAAAGTCGCCGGAGGGCGCGTTGGCCTGCGCATGGGCTGGTGAGGACATGATCGCGCTCTCCCCACGATTTGTGGCGTGCCTGCTCCTCGTCGCGGCTTGCGCACCCGCGGAAGCAGAGACGCAACCATCGCCGTCCGGCTTCGCGGATCGTTGGGCGGTTCAGCCGGCCGCAACCGCGACAAGGCAGGGGCCCCAGATCTCCGTCGAGCAGGCGCTTTATCTGATCCGCTCCGCGCTTCTGACGCTGAATGATGCCAATCGCTCCGGCAATTATTCGGTGTTGCGAGACCTTGCCGCACCCGAATTCCAGGCCAGGAACAGTGCGGCCGACCTTGCGCTTGTGTTCGCCGATCTCCGGGCGCGCAAGTTCGACCTGTTTGGCGCCGCGCTTCTGGCGCCGCGATTGTCGACGCCTCCGGCGATCGATACCAGCGGAATGCTGCGGCTCAGCGGCAACATCCCGACCAGGCCGTTGCAGATCGATTTCGATCTGCTGTTCCAGAATGTCGGCGGCAACTGGCGGCTTTACGGACTTTCGGTGGCCACACCGGTTGCTGCGGCCCAATCTGCCGCGCCGCAGGCCGAAGCTGCGAAACGATAGTCTTCGACATGCTGCGAGGATGGGCAATCACCCGCCCTTGACGGCCCCGGCAGTCAGCCCGGCCACGATCTGCCGCTGCGCAAACACCGTCAGCAGCAGCACGGGGAGCGTGACGATCAGCGCGGCGGCGGCGAGCGGTCCCCAGCTCAACTGGTCGAACGAGATCATGTTGTAGACGGCGACGGGCAAAGTGCGCGTCTCGCGTCCGGCCAGCACGATGCCGAAGACAAAATTGTTCCAGGAGAAGATCACCGCGAGAATGAAGGCGACCGCGATGCCGGGTTTTGCGATCGGCAATGCGACGTGGCGGAAGACCTGCCAGCGCGTGGCGCCGTCGATCAGCGCGGCTTCCTCCAGCTCCAGCGGCGTCGTCTCGAAATAGCCGATCATGATCCAGATCACGATCGGCACCGTGACCACCAGGTGGATGATGATCTGCGGCACCAGCGTGCCGAGCAGGCCGAGCCACTGGAACAGCAGGAACAGCGGGATCAGGTAGGACAGGCCGGGCGTGATGCGGGCGATCAGGATCACGATCGCCGATTTGTGCGCGGCCATCCGCGCGATGCCGTAGCCGGCGGGAACGCCGACGATCAGCGCCAGCGCTGTCGCGCTGCCGGTCACGATCAGGCTGTTGACGAAATAGGTCAGGAAGCGGTTGGAGGCGAGCACGTCGGCATAGTTCTTCCAGGCGATATGCTCGGGGAAGAACACCGGCGGGTAGGCGGCGTTGTCGATCTCGAATTTGAGCGACAGCGACAGCATCCAGAGGAAGAACAGGATGGCCGGTGACACGATGACGAACACCGAAAGCCACAGGCCGATCTTGCCGATGATCTGACGGGGTGTCATGCGTCGCTCGCGATTTCTGTCCACAGCATGCGCTGGCGGGCGTAAAGCATCACCGCCGCGAGAAGGACGATCAGCAGGAAGAACACCACCGCGATCGCCGAGCCGTAGCCGAGGTCGTAATAGGTGAAGGCGACGCTGTAGAGATAGATGTTGATCGTCTCCGACGCGGAGCCGGGCCCGCCTTGCGTGATCGCGAAGATGATGTCGAAACTCTTCACCGCATCGATCATGCGGATCATGCCGGCGATGAACAGGAACGGCATGATCAGCGGCAGCGTGATGAAGCGGAACACCTGCCAGAGATTGGCGCCGTCGATCTGCGCGCTCTCATAGGGGTCGGTCGGGATGGCGGCGAGGCCGCCGAGCACGATCAGCATGACCAGCGGCGTCCACTGCCAGGTCTCGACCAGCACCAGCGAGGGAATCACGGTCGCGGGGTGGAAGACCCAGAGCTGCGCGGGTATGCCGACCAGCGACAGCAGATAGTTCAGCACGCCGAGCTGCGGGTGGAACATCATGGTCCAGACCAGCGCGATCGCCACGGGCGTCGCCATCATCGGCATGATGAAGATACCGCGCAGAAAACCGCGGCCCGCGAATTTCTGGTGAAACACCACGGCGGCGAAGGTGCCGAGCACCAGCGGCAGCAGCACCGACAGCGCGGTATAGACGATGGTGTGGACGACCGCCTCGAGGAAGCGCGGATCGCTGGTCAGCCGCAGATAGTTGGACAGCCCGACGAAGGTGGTGGGCGAGCCGACCTTCCATTCGTTGAGGCTCATCCAGATCGTGAAGACCCATGGGAAGATGATGATCGCGATCACGACGACCAGCGCCGGCACCACGAACGGCCAGTAGGACGGCGGCCGCAACTCTTTTTCCGGCGCGGCACTGGACTGTGCCGCGGCCGGATCCGCTTGTATCAACGCACTCACGTCTTTTCGCTACGCTCCAGGATCGGCCGGTACTGGTCGTTCGCCTTCTTCAGCTCGGCCGCGGGATCAGCGCCGGACAGCGTGGCAGTGAGCGCCGCGCCGACGATGTCGCGGAATTCGGCGACCGGGATCACGACGGGCAGGCCAAGCTTGCTGATCTTGCCGGACTCGATCACCGACTGCAGCCACTCCTTGGTCTTCACGCCCTTCTGGACCTCGGGATCGTTCAGAATCGAGTTGCGGAACGGCACGCCGCCGCCGGCCTGCAGCAGGCGCGCGCCCTGCTGCTTCGAGACCGCCCACTGGCAGAGCAGGTAGGCGGCTTCCTTGTTCTTGCTCGCGGCCGCAATGCCGATGCCGTCGCCATAGGTCGAGGAATATTGTCCCTTGGGCCCGGCGGGCACGACGGTGTAGCCGACCTTGCCGACGACGCGCGAGGCTGCCGGATCTTCCAGCGGCGGCGCCCAGCCGACGCCGTCGATCCACATCGCGGACCGTCCTTGCGTGAACGAGGCCATCGACTCCATCCAGTTGAAGCCGGCGACGCCGGGAGGAGCGGTCTTCGTCAGCAGCGTCTGGTAGAGCTTGGTCGCGGCAATGGCCTCCGGACCGTCGGTCAGGATGTTGCCCTTGGCATCGAGGAATTCGCCGCCGTAGTCGAGGAAGAAGTTGCTCCACATCGCCATGTTGGCGTTGCGCAGGCCGCGTCCGACGAAGCCGTAGATGCCTTCCTTGGGATCGGTCAGCTTCTCTGCCGCAGCGACCATCTCGTCGAGGGTCTTGGGGACGGCGACGCCCTTCTTCGCGAACAGCTCCTTGTTGTAATAGAGGATGAAATAGTCCACCGACCAGGGCAGCGACAGCATCTGGCCCTTGTCGTTCTTGGCGTATTGCAGGCCCGCCGCGGAGAAGTCGCTCTCGACGAGGTCCGGTGCGGTCAGCGTCGGGTCCTTCATGTAGGGCGTCATGTCGGCGAGCCAGCCGGCCTTCTCGAACTGCCGCTTTTGCACGTGATAGCTGAGATGGACGACGTCGAAGCTCGGCCGGCCCGAGGTGAACTCGATCACGACCTTCTGGCGCTGCTGCTGCTCGGGAATCTGCTCAGCTTCGACCTGGATGCCGGTGAGATCGGTGAATTCCTTGAGGTTCTTTTGCAGATTGTCGCCGCGCGGACCCTTCGCGAGAATCACCTCCAGCTTGGTCCCGGCGTATTTCTTCCAGTTGACCTCGGCGCGCGCCGGCAATCCGGTCAGGCTGAGCGCGCCAGCCGCTGCGGTGCCTGTCAAGAGCGTACGGCGCGAGATTCTGTAGTCCACCACTTCAAGTCCTCCCTGTGACTCATCGTCGTCTTTGGGAGGGGATACTAGCGACCGCGCCGCGTATGCCTAGTCCTAATTCGAGCCGGTCACGGCCGCACCGCCGGCGTCTCCATCGGCAGGCCGCGCGCCCGCGACATCAGATAGAGCTCGAGGGCGACGAGCTCCGGCGCGCCGTAATCATAGGCCTGGGCGCGAACGCCGGTCATGCAGCTGCGCAGGCGCCGCTCCAGCGAGCCCAGCGTCTGCCACTCCAGCCGATAGAGCGGATAGCCGGTCGGCTGCGCTTGCGTGATCGGCGAGCCCGCGAGGCGCTTGTCGAAGTTGTCGTCGTGGCAATTGGTGCATGCGAGGTTGAGCTGGCCCTCGCGCTGCATGAAGAGCTTGTGTCCCTGCGCGACGAAGGGTTTCAGTTGCGGATCGTCGCCTGCCGTGATCGCGACGCCGCGCGACTGATGGGCGACGAAGGCGGACAATGCGAGCAGGTCGCGGCTCTCATAGGGGAGCGGGCTCGCCTGCTGATGATTGGCGCGGCAGAGATTGATGCGCTGGTCGAGCGTGACGGGGCGCGCCAGCGCCTTGTCGAAGGCGGGATAGCGCGCCGCGACGCCCTTCATGCTGCTGCGTGCATCGCCGTGGCAATCCGCGCAGGCCTTGCCGGCGCTGCCGGCCTTCTTGCCCCAGAGCGCTTCGCCGTCGAGCACGAACAACATGCCCGGATTGGCGGTGTCGTCATTCTGCATGGCGCGCGTATCAGGACCCATGAAGGTATAGCCGGACCGGCGCGCCGCCGACGGGATCTCGTCGGCGAGCAGGGCAGGGGCCGCAGCGAACAGCATCGCTGCCGCTATCGCGTGCCAAAATCTCATTCGACCGTGATCGACGCCGACGCGGTGGACGAATAGCCGTTGTCGCCGATCCATTCGAACTCGAGCTTGCCGCTCTCCTTCGCGACCGTGAAGAACGACAGATAGGGGTTCGCCGCGGTGGCCGGAAACAGGTCGGCGCGAAAGACCTCGGTGCCGTTGTAGCGGCAGGTGAAGCTCGTGATGATGTCGCGCGGCACGAGCTGACCATCGGCGGTATGGCGGAAGCCGGTTTCCATGATGTGCGAGGTCAGCGTGCGGATCTCGATGATGTCGCCGCGCTTCGCCTTTGAGGGAACGTTGATCAGCGCGGCCATCAGTTCATCTCCTCGGTGCAAGCCGCCAGCGTCACGACCACGTCGGCGACGACTTGCCAGAACGTGTCGTCGGAGAGGCGGGCGATCGCCACCACCTTCTGGGTGTCGGCGAGCCGGATCCGGGTCGAGACCTGGGCGCGGCCGGAGGCGGGCGTGAGGTAGAAATTGCCGATGTTCGGCTGCGGGTTCTTCTCGTTGAAGACGTGGATGCTCTTGACGTGCTCGGTCGCCGTCATCGGGCTCGCCACGCTCACCGTCATCGGCACGGTGTTGCCGTTCTCGACCAGCGGCGGAATGTCGAGCTTGACCTTGCCCATACGAATCTGGGCTTCGCCGACGACGTTGCGGATGGCGGTGTTGAGCATGGCGGGCGTTGCTTGCAGCGGCCGCAGCGTGACGATCGGGATCGCGCCGGCGACCGTGACGCCTCCGGCAATGCTCAAAAATTGTCGTCGCGTTGTCGGCATGCACCTAGTCCCGAAGCGTTACAAGAAAAGCCACGATGTCCTCGATCTCCGCGGCGGACAATATCGGCTTGCCGGCAAAATTGCGTCCCGTCCGGACTAGCCCGTCTTTGCGATAATAGGAGGGCATGATGGTCTGCGGGTTGAAGCGCGATGCATCGACCAGCCGCAGCCGCAACTGGCCCGCCGACCACCAACTGCCGGTGCCGGTGAGATCGGGCGCGAGGTCGCCCTGGAACCGCGCCTCCGGGAAGGGACCGGAATGGCAGAGGATGCAGGTCGTGGTGCGCGCCACCACCAGCGCGCGTCCGCGCGCGGGATCGCCCGGTGTGCCCGTGAGTGGTTCCGGGATGGTGTCACCGATGATCTTGTAGGGCACGAGCTCGTCCGCTCTTGCTCCGGAAGTCAGAACAAGGCCGGCGCCGATCAGCGCTGCGATATGGAGAAGTGCTCTAGCCAAAGGTGTCCGCCGTGATGGTTTGAAACCAGCGCTCGGCTTCACTCGCCTCGCGGGCGCGCAGCTCGCGCGGCGCATCGACCGGGCTGGTCGCGCCGCCTTCGACCTCGGCAAAGATGTCGCCCTTCGGCTGGTAATTGCCGGCCAGCGAGAAGCCGTAACCGGGCGCAACGGTGTTGTAGCAGACGCCGGTCAATCGCGGGGCGTCCGGGGCGCGGCCTGCGAGGAGGCTGACGATGGCGCTCGCGCAGGCTTTGCCTTGCGCGCTCGCGGCTGATGCCGATTTGGGGATGCCGCCGCCGAGGCAGGCATCGCCGATGACGTGGATGTTCTTGACGAGCTTCGATTCGAACGTGACAGGATCGATCGGACACCAGCCGGTCGCATCCGTAGCGCCCGCGGCCTCGGCGATGCGCCCGGCGCGCTGTGGCGGGATGACATTGGCGACGTCGGGGGTGTAGTTGCCGAACTCGGTGACGATGGTTCCGGTCGAAGGATCGACCGAGGTGACACGGCCGCCCTGCGACAGCGCGATGCGCTCGATCATGTCACCGTAGAGCTCTTTCCAGGCCTTCTCGAACAGGCGTTGCTGCGAAAAACTGTCCTTGGCATCGAGGACCAGCACCTTCGAGCGCGGCTTCTTCGCCTTGAGATAGTGCGCAATCAGGCTGGCGCGCTCGTAAGGCGCCGGCGGACAGCGCGACGGATTGGCCGGGACAGCGATGGCGACGGTGCCGCCGTCCGCCATCGCTTCCAGCTGCCGGCGCAGCAGCAGGGTCTGTGCACCGGCCTTCCAGGCGTGCGGCATTTTTTCCGACGCGGTGTCGTCATAACCGGGTAGCGCATCGAAATGGAAGTCGATGCCGGGGGAGAGCACGAGGCGGTCATAGGGGAGCGCGACGCCATCGGTCGTCACGACGCTGCGCCGCTCCGGTTCGATCGCGGTCACGGCCTGGCCGATCACGGTGACGCCGTCGGCGGCCAGCTTGTCGTAGCCGAATTGCTGCGTTTCGATGTCGCGCAGGCCCGCGATCACCTCGTTGCTGAAGGGGCAGGAGGTGAAGACCGCATTGGGCTCGATCAGGATGATCTGCAGATCTGCCTGCGCGCGCTTGAGCGCGCGGGCGCACGCCGCGCCGCCGAAGCCACCGCCGACCACGACGACACGCCCCGTGGACTGCGCGCGCAGGAGCGATGGCCGCGCCAGCGTCGCGGCCGCCATGGTGATGCCGAACACGGCAGTTCGCCGTGTCACCGGGCGTGTCGTCATCAAGTGCATCTGCAATGGGGCCGCGGCGGCGATCTCTCGCCGCCGCAGCATGTTGTCTCAAGCGAAGGTGATGTTCTGGTCGCGCAGCGGCACCGAGCGGATACGCTTACCCGTCGCCGCGAAATAGGCGTTGAGCACCGCGGGCGCGGCAACGCCGATGGTCGGCTCGCCGACGCCGCCCCAGAACCCGCCGCTCGGCACCATCACCGATTCCACCTTCGGCATCTCGTTGATGCGCATCGAATTGTAGGTGTCGAAGTTGGTTTGCTCGATCTTGCCGTCCTTGACGGTGCAGCCGCCATAGAACAGCGCGGAAAGGCCATAGACGAAGGAGCCGGCGATCTGCCGCTCCACCTGCGCCGGATTGACGACGTAACCAGGATCGGTGGAGGCGACGATGCGATGCACCTTGATCTTGCTGCCGTCGGTCACCGAGATCTCGGCGGCGCCGGCCACATAGCTGCCATAGCCCATCACTTGCGCGATACCGCGATAGACACCCTTCGGCGCCGGCGTGGTCCAGCCGATCTTCTCGGCCACGGCATTGAGCACCGCCAGATGCTTGGGGTGATTGCCCATCAGCTTGCGGCGGAACTCGAGCGGGTCCTGGCCTGCGGCCTGGGCAAGCTCGTCCATGAAGCATTCCATGTAGATCGCGTTGTGATTGACGTTGACGCCGCGCCAGAAGCCCGGCGGAACGTGCGGGTTACGCATCGCATGCTCGATCAACAGGTTCGGCACCGAATAGCCGAACGCGGCCTCGCCGGATTGGGCGACGCCCTGGAATGCGGCCGGGTCCATGCCGTTCTGCAGCGCTTCGGGGCGCAGCGAGAACAGGATCGACTGGCCGGACAGGCGGTAGTGCAGCGCGACCAGGTTGTTGTTGGCGTCGAACGCGCCGGTCATCTTGCACTGGGTGATCGGATGATATCGGCCGTGCGCCATGTCCTCTTCGCGCGACCACAGCAGCTTGACCGGCGTGCCCGGCATCTGCTTGGCGATCAACACTGCCTGGCGGACATAGTCGGTCTGGCCGCGCCGGCCGAAGCCGCCGCCGGGCATCACCTTGTACATGTCGCACTTGTCCGCCGGCAGACCGGAGGCCTCCAGCACCGCCGCGAAGACGGCTTCGCCGTTCTGCGTGCCGCACCAGACCTCGCATTTGTCGGTCGTGTAGAGCGCGGTGGCGTTCATCGGCTCCATCGTGGCGTGGTTCTGGTAGGGGTAGCTGTAGACGGCCTCGACCTTCTTGGCGGCGCTGGCGATCGCGGCCTTGGCGTCGCCGTTCTTGTTGCCGACATATGCCGGCTGGTCGTTGTCCAGGCCCTCGGCCAGCCACTTCGCGATCGTCTCGCTGGAGACCTTGGCGTTCTCGCCCTCGTCCCAGACGATCGGCAGCGCTTCCAGCGCGGTCTTGGCGTGCCACCAGGTGTCGGCAACGACCGCAACCGCGGTATCGCCGACCTTGACGACTTTCTTGACGCCTTTCATGCCGGCGATCTTGGCTTCGTCATAGCTCTTGAGCTTGCCGCCGAACACCGGGCAGTCCTTGATCGCGGCGTTCAGCATGCCCGGCAGCTTGACGTCGATGCCGTAGATCATCGTGCCGTTTGTCTTCTCGGCAGTGTCGAGCCGCAGCAGGCCCTTGCCGGCGATGGTCCAGTCCTTGGGGTCCTTGAGCTTGACGTCGGCCGGCGGCGTCAGCTTCGCCGCGGCTTCGGCGACCTTGCCGTAAGTCGTGGTCCTGCCAGACGCCTTGTGGGTGATGACGCCCTTGGCGACGGTGCATTCGGACGCCGGCACCTTCCACTCGTTCGCGGCGGCCTCGATCAGCATCACGCGCGCGGTGGCGCCGCCCTTGCGGACATAGTCCTGTGAGGAGCGGATGCCGCGGCTGCCGCCGGTCGAGAAGTCGCCCCAGGCGCGCTTGCGGGCGACGCTCTGGCCGGGGGTCGGATATTCGGTCGTCACCTTCGACCAGTCGCATTCGAGCTCTTCGGCAACGAGCTGGGCGAGGCCGGTGAGCGAGCCCTGGCCCATCTCCGAGCGGGCGATGCGAATCACGACGGTGTCGTCGGGCCTGACCACGACCCAGGCATTGACCTCGGGCGAGCCGTCGGCCGCGCGCACCACGGCGGGACCGCCGAAGGGAAGGTCGAGGCCGATGGCGAGACCTGCGCCGACTGCGGCGGTGCCGACGACGAAGGCGCGGCGGTTCATCTTGGGAGAGACGTGCTTGTTCATGGGGCGGCTCCTCAGGCGCTGGCGATCGTGTGGATCGCTTCGCGCACCTGCTGGAAGGTGCCGCAGCGGCAGATGTTGGTGATGGCCTCGTCAATGTCGGAATCGGTCGGCTTCGGCTTCTCGGCGAGAAGCGCGGCCACCGCCATGATCATGCCGCTCTGGCAATAGCCGCATTGCGGGACATCCTGGGCGATCCAGGCCTGCTGCACCTTGTGCAGCGTGTTCCCGGACGCGAGCCCCTCGATCGTGGTGATTTTCTTGCCCTCGGCCTCGGCGACCGAGATTCCGCAGGAGCGGGTGGCGACGCCGTCCATGTGAACCGTGCAGGCGCCACATTGTGCAATGCCGCAACCATATTTGGTGCCGGTCAGGCCGGCATTCTCGCGGATCGCCCAGAGCAGCGGCGTATCCGGCTCGACGTCGAGCGTGAGGGTTTTTCCGTTGATTGTTAGGTTTGCCATCGCAGTCCCCTGATTGGCCCAATCCACCGATTGGACTCAGGGAACAATGTGTCTGGCAAATTGGAACTGTTCAAATCAATAGTCCGAGGGGTGGCTGACGAAGATTCTCGCCGGCGCGGGAAGATTGGGGGGCCCGCGGTGTTTTGCCTCGCCCGGCCCGGGCGGGTGGGGCGATCTCTCTCTGCGCGCCAAGGCAGCGGCCTGGGGCGCCGTTCGTTCGTGAACGCCGGTTCCCAACCCGCGCACCGCTGCGCTGCGGCGACAGTTTGTCCTTTTTGCCGGGGTGCAAGACGGACACGCTTTGCTACACTGCGTCCGAAGCAGAAGGAGTTCCATCGACGTGGCGAGCCCTTGCAATGTGCTGATGCTCTATCCTCTGTTCACGGCGGAGTCGTTCTGGAGCTTTGGCGAGTCCTGCAAATTGATGGGGGTGCGGCGCCCGGCCGCGCCGCTGGGTCTGATCACCGTTGCCGCGATGCTGCCGAAGAGCTGGACGATCCGGCTGATCGATCGCAACACGCAGCCATTTGACGACGACGATCTTGCCTGGGCCGACGTCGTCTTCACCGGCGGAATGATGCCGCAGCAGGTTGACACGCTGCGCCTGATCGACAAGTGCCGCGCCGCGGGCAAGCCGGTGGTGGTCGGCGGTCCCGATCCGACGTCGAGCCCGCACATCTACGAGAAGGCCGACTTCCGCGTGCTCGGGGAAGCCGAGAGCGTCATCGACGACTTTATTGCGGCCTGGGACAGCGGTGCACGCTCCGGCGTGTTTACCGCGCCAAAATTCCAGGCCGACGTTACCAAGACGCCGGTGCCGCGCTTCGATCTGCTGAGGTTCGAGGACTACCTCTATCTCGGTGTGCAATATTCGCGCGGCTGTCCGTTCACCTGCGAGTTCTGCGACATCATCGAGCTCTACGGCCGCGTGCCGCGGACCAAGACGACGGAGCAGATGTTCGTCGAGCTCGAAACGCTCTACGCGATGGGTTACCGCGGCCATCTCGATTTCGTCGACGACAATTTCATCGGCAACAAGAAGTCACTACGGCAGTTCCTGCCCCAGCTTGCCGAATGGCAGCGCGCTCACGGCTATCCCTTCGAGCTGTCGACCGAAGCTTCGGTCAATCTGGCCGACGATCCCGAGTTGCTGGAGCTGATGGGCGCCGCCAACTTCTTCGGCATCTTCGTCGGCATCGAGAGCCCGGACCCCGAAACCTTGGTCGCGATGCGGAAGAAGCAGAACACGCGGCGCAACATCGCCGAGAGCATCCATAAGATCTACGCTGCCGGCATGCTGGTCACTGCGGGCTTCATCGTCGGCTTCGACAACGAGAAGGTCGCGATGGCGGATGCCATGGTCGACTTCATCGAGGAGGCCGCAATTCCGGTCGCCATGGTGGGCCTGCTCTATGCGTTGCCGAATACGCAGCTCACGCGTCGGCTTGAGAAGGAGGGCCGGTTGCACGTGGGTCACGATCTGGCATCCGCGACGGGCGGCGACCAGTGCACGGACGGCATCAATTTCGATCCGGTGCGGCCACTGCGCGATATTCTCCTGGACTACAGGACGGTGCTGGAGCGGATCTACAGCCCGGCGGCCTATGCGGGCCGCGTCGACAAGCTGATGACGCTGCTCGACCGGTCCAGGCAACGTCAGGAACTCGCCGAAGGCGATATCCGCGCGAGGGTCGGGGCGATGGAGACCGTGCACCGCGTGGTCACGTCCATTCCGGACGGGCGCCCGCTCTGGCAGACTTTCATGAACTGCGCCAAGCGCGACACGTCGTCGGCGCGCATCGCGGTGCAGATGATCGCGGCCTATGCGCATCTCGGCCCGTTCTCGCGCAAGGTCATCGCGGGGATCGACGAGCGCCTCGTTGCGCTGGACGCGGACATGGCCAATTCGGTTGCTTCGGTCGGTGCGCGGCATCTGGCCTGACATCCAAAGACTAGAGCGGTCTCCCACCGACGGCGCATCGACGCGCCGGCCGTAGCGCGCGGCTGCGTCGATCCGCCCGGTCGCTGGAGCCGAATTCCGGGCGGCAAGTGTGAGCTGTTCGCTTGACAGCAAAACAACCTCGGGCTGATCGTGATCGGGATGACACCGCTCGCGATTTCGCGGTCGCGCCGGCAATTGCGCCGGCCCGGCGAGATTCAGTACCCGGCGGCGATCAGGATCCGATTGCGGAGAGCTCGGCTTTGGCGGGGTAGGTCATGTCCAGGAAGATGATCGGCTGGTCGGTCGCGGTGATCGCGGCGATCGCGTTGGGGCTTACGCTTGCTTATGTGCCTTCGTTCGTCGCCGACTCCCTCTACAAGAACGTCGAGGACATCTCCGACGGAGAGATGCCTGCCACGATCACTGCGTTCCAGTCCGGGCCGGAGGTCGTCAGCACGCTCGGCGGCAGCGGCGAGGGGCTGAACTGCAGTCTTCCGGCGCTGACCAACATCTTCTTCGACGGCAGCAAGGATGACGCCGGCAAGCGTCATCTGGTGCTCCAGCGCTTCCGGCAGGCCTGCGTCGCTCACGACCTCTGCTATCGCCATGGCCTTGCCACCTACGGCTATAGCCAGAGCGACTGCGACCGAATCCTGCAAAACGCGGCGTTCCGGCTGTGCACCTATATTCGCAACGGGAGCGAGGCGAGCAGCGCGATCCGATGTCAGACCGATTCGAAGATGGTTCTGGCAGGCGTCAGTCTCGGCGGATACGGCTCCTATCGCGGCTGGGATCGATCGACCTATTTCGAGTTCGAGTCCGATCCATCGCGCTCGAACGGCTTCGTCGCCAGCCGCGTGGTGGATCACCCGTTCAAGGCCGTGGACCCCGTCAAATATCGCAGCGAGCCGGATCAGGTCATCCTGACCTTCGAGAACGTCAGGTCCGCTGTCGCCGTCACCTGCACGACCTGCGCGAAGCTGCCCGTCTTCGACACCATGCAGGATCAGAACCAGGTCAGCGCCGAATTGCGGTCGGTCGGCGTGACCAAGCTGCCGGAGGCGCTGCTCGGGCGCAAGCCCATGCTGTCGCAAACCGTTCCGGTGTGGTTGCCGCCACGCCGCCGTCATGCGGCGCCGTATCTGCTGGTCGACGGTGCAGGGAAGGATCACCTGATCTGGATGAGCCGGAACAACCCGCGCGACACCACCTCCTGCATCGTCCTTGCCGATGCGGCGCGACTGCTTACCAACACATTGCCGAAGCGGGATCTCTGCTCGATCGAAGCGCGCTCATCCCTGACCATGGTCGAGGTCGACATGTTCGCAACCTCTCCGCTCCCGATGGAGATCCCCGGCGCGCCGGACCCCATCTACGCGACCGCCATCAGTCCGCAAAAGACAGCCGCGCACGATCTCAGCTTCTGCTCGCGTTCAGCGTCGAGGCCGATCGAGGGTTCAGGAAACGACGACCAGTCCAAATGCGTCAACTTCTCCGGAGACGGCGTCGGCAAGGGCGCGGCGCTCGGCGCGTTCCAGAACTTTTCGGTGATCCGGCCCGGGCAGCAGATATCTTTCGCGCGGGACGTCGATCTGCGGACGGAGTCGCCGTTGACCGCACTCTGGCAGCGCGCGCTCGGCAACACCTATTCGCCGGGCGGGTCCCTGCTCGTGATCGACGTCGCGCCGCCGGCGGCCGCCAAGGGACCGGCCGCAGCCAGGCTGAACAGGATCGTGCGGTTCAACATCGACGACCGCTTCGATCCGATGATGCCGATCTCGCGCCAGGTGGACGATTTGCGCTTCCTGAGCCTGGAAGCATCGAAGTCGAACGTGTACCTGCGCATGATCGATTTCGCCAACGACAATCCGGCGGTCGGCAATGTGCGGCTGACCATGGGCGGCGGCGACGTGGTGCTGGACCGGTCGTGGGCCGAGCGGCCGATGATGGTGCTGGAGACCAGAGATGCCCAGCCCAGGACCAAGCTCGTGTTTTCGCGCGGCGAGATCGCGGTCGAGCCGGGCAAGCCCGTCGCCCCCGATGCGACGACGGAGGCGTTGACGTTGGAGACCCTGGTTTTCGAGCGCGACGCCGCGGCGCCTTCGGATGCACCCTTCGAGAAATCGGCGGGGGCGGCTTGCAGGATCGTCTATGAGTTCGCGGCCAATCACACCGACTGGCCGTGCTATCGTGCGTTCGACCCCGCACGCCCGATGCGGGCTTCGCCGGCGGCAATGATGCAGGCCTCCCAGATGCTGGTCGGGCATTTCACGCAAGGCGGCGGACATGGCATCGCATTTCCTGACGTCTGCCTGAAATCGGAGCCGATCGTGCTGAAGCCCCAGGGCGACACGTTTGTGCCGACGCGCGGCACCGCGGGCTGGCCAAGCCTGACTCGGAAGATCACTTGCGAGCCGCTCGACGCGGCGGCGACCGTGAGCCAGCCGATCCCTGCGGCTTTCTAGGGCGTGGCGCGGGCGAACCCGTTCCGCCTACTTAACCGCCAGCCGCAGAAAGCTCATGACGCTGCCGAGCGCGGCAAACCCGGCGCCGAGCGCGAGCGCGACGGTCGCGCCGTCGTGGCCGGCCAGCGCGAAGCAGAGCGCAGCCAGTGCGGCGCCCGTGGTCTGGCCTGTCAGGCGCGCGGTGGCGACGATGCCCGAGGCGCTGCCGCTGCGATGGGGCGGCGCGCTCGACATCACCGCCTTCATGTTCGGCGCCTGGAAGAAGCCGAACCCCATGCCGCAGATCACCATCCGCCAGATGATGTCGGGAATGGCGGGATTGGATGGAAGCATCGCGAGCAGCGCCATGCCGAGGCCGAGCAGCACGAGGCCGATGCCGCCGAGCAAGCCGACCGCATGGCGGTCGGAGAGGCGGCCCGCGATCGGCGCCATGATGCCGACGACCAGCGGCCAGGGCGTCATGAAGAAGCCGGTCTCGACCTGCGAGCGTCCGAGCACGTCCTCGAAATAGAATGGCAGCGAGACGAAGGCGAGACCCTGCACGGCAAAGGAGCACACGGCGGTTGCCGCCGACAGCGCGAACATCGGCCGGCTGAACAGATCGATCGGCAGCATCGGCGCGGGATGATCGGCGTGGCGGCGCGTCAGGATGAAGCCGAGCGCGAGCGCCGAGACCAGCTCGACGCCGACGACAACAGGCGACAGATTGTGTGCGGCGCTGCCGATGCCGGTGATGAACAGGCCGAGGCAGGCCGACGCCAGCAGCGCGCCGAGAAAGTCGAAGCCGTGATCGGCGCGCGGCGTCTTCGGCAGCATCGCAAAGCCGATGCCGGTCGCGACCAGGCCGAAGGGAATGTTGACGGCGAACAGCCAGGGCCACGGGCCGAGCGCGAGGATGGCGGAGGCGACCGAGGGGCCGAAGGTGAAGGCGGTGGCAACCACCAGCGCGTTGTGGCCGAAGCCGCGGCCGAGCATCTTTCCGGGATAGACGAAGCGCACCAGCGCCGTGTTGACGCTCATGATGCCGCTGGCGCCGAGGCCTTGCAGCGTGCGTCCGACCAGCAGGCTGTCCAGCGACCACGCCACCGCGCAGAACAGCGAGGCGACGGTGAACAGGATCAGGCCGCCGAGATAGATGCGCTGGTGCCCGACGATTTCGCCGAGAGCCCCGAGCGGCAACAGCGTCGCGACCAGCGCGATCTGGTAGACGTTGACGACCCAGACCGACTGCTCCGGCGAGACGTGCAGGTCGGCGGCAATGGCGGGCAGCGCGATGTTGGCGATTGCGGTGTCGAGCGAGGCCATCGCCAGCGCGGTGAAGATCGCGGCGATCGCCCAGCGCCGCTGCGTGGCGGGCAGGCCGTCGGCAATGGGATGATCGGGCTCGCGCGCGGCGGCAGGTAACGTGATTGTCATTGCGTTCGCGCGTGGCTCCGGCGGCGTGCCTCAAGGGGACTTTTGGCATGTACTACGCCGCAGGCCGCTTCCACAGGCACAAGCGCGCATGCATTGTATGCGCGAAGGTCAGGCGATGACGCCTCGCACCGGCGTATGATCGCGCCGTGACTGCCATTTTGGGGAAACGCCATGCAAATCGTCGTTCTGCCGGGTGACGGCATTGGACCCGAGATCACGACCGCGACATCGGGCGTGCTGCGCGCGGCCTCCGAACGCTTTCAGCTCAATCTGCGGCTGGAGGAGCACGCGGTCGGGCATGCGAGCCTGAAGCTATCAGGCACGACGGTGCGGCCCGAACTGCTCGACATCGTCCGCGGCGCCGACGGCCTGATCCTGGGGCCGACCGCAACCTTCGATTTCAAGGACGAGGCGCGTGGCGAGATCAATCCGTCGAGGCACTTTCGCAAGAGCCTCGACCTCTACGCCAATGTGAGGCCAGCACGCACTTATGCCGGCCGCCCCGGCCGGCTCGGCGATTTCGACCTCGTCGTGGTGCGCGAGAACACCGAAGGGTTTTACGCCGACCGCAACATGGAACAGGGCAATGGCGAGATGCTGGTCACGCCCGATGTCGTGATCTCGCTGCGCCGGATCACGCGGCTGTGCTGCGAGCGCATCGCGCACGCCGCCTGTCGCCTGGCGATGAAGCGGCGCAAGCATCTCACCATCGTGCACAAGGCCAATGTGCTCAAGATCGGCGACGGCATGTTCCTCGACATCTGCCGCGAGGCAGCGAAAGGCTATCCCGGCCTCGCGGTCGACGACATCCTCGTCGATGCCATGATGGCGCATGTGGTGCGCAGCCCCAATCGCTTCGACGTCATCGTCGCCACCAACATGTTCGGCGACATCCTGTCGGATCTCACCGCAGAGCTCTCCGGCAGTCTCGGCCTCGGCGGCTCGCTCAATGTCGGCGACCGCTACGCCATGGCGCAGGCGGCGCATGGCTCAGCGCCTGATATCGCCGGGCAGGACATCGCCAATCCGGTGTCGCTGATCCTCTCCACCGCGCTGCTGCTGGCCTGGCACGGCGAGAACAGCGGCGCGGTCCGCTACGAGGAAGCCGCGCGTGCGATCGAGGCCGCGGTGGCGAAGGCAATTGGTGCGGGCAGGGCGACGCGCGACGTCGGCGGCAGGCTCGGCACCATCGAAGCGGGCGCTGCGATCGCGGAGATTTTGCAGGCGGAGTGAGGGCTCCAGAACAAAAAGTCGAAAAACAACCCCATGCACAGTAGAAGGCCCCTTGATCGAAAAGGGGTTTTTCGAAACGCAACGCGACGGCATCCGACGTGGCCATGACATTGACCCGTCGGGCAAAACACTGGCGGAATGCTATCGTGCGCTGACCCGGCAAAGACCAGGGTGCGCTCTCCTCATCAGAGCGTGATGTCCGCGTCCGTCGGCGCGTCAGCCCTAAAGCACGATGAGATTTGGATGAATCGTCATCGCGCTTTAGGTTGTTGTTTGGGCATGATCTTTTCGGAAAACCGCTGCGCACTTTTCCGGATCATGCCCTAGGCGGACCACTGCCTTTTGCACCGCAAGAACTCTCGCAACGATTGGCTCCTTGGGCCGCCGCCGTTCGTCATCGTAGAGCGGGGGTAGGGCGTTCGGTCGCGCTCGGGCCAGCTTGCGGCTTCGCAATTCCAGATTGTACCATCCCCGCGTTATCAACCCATCCCGGAGAGCGAACATGCAAGTGGCTGCAGTCCTCGCGCGCGCCCACGCGGCGGTCGAACAGGGAATTCGTTATAAGCTTGGACAAGGCGGAATGAATCCCGGCTCTGCGACGCCGGGCCACGACGGTCTATGCGACTGCTCGGGTTTCGTGGCCTGGTGCCTCGGCATGAGCCGAAAGACGGCGGATCAGTTTTACGTTCACTTCAACGGCGGCTGGATCGAGACGACCGGGGTATGGACGGATGTCGGGCAATCCGTCGGCATTTTCGACGCGACGAGCAAGAAGCCCGGCGCGGTGGTGGTCTATCCGGACCAGCACGGGCACCAGGGACACATCGGCATCATCGTCGATGAGAACAGCGTCGTTCATTGCTCGAGGGGGAACGACACGCAGTACGGTAATGCGATTCAGGTCACGCCACTCACGGTGTTCAACAACAACCCGAAGACGCGCTACGGCTGGCTGGTCGGCCTGCAGGACGGCATCGGCTTGGCAGCCGCCGTGGCCGGGCCGAATTACCGCAGCCTCACGCCGGGCGGAGTCTTCTCCAGCACGCCCTACGACACGTCGATCAAGCGGTCGATCCGGACCAACAATCCGGGCGCGCTGAACATCTCCAACTGGCAGAAGAATTTTCCGGGCTATGTCGGCGTCACGCAGCCTGACGGCGGCGGCAATGTCACGACGATCTACGTTACCCCCGAGCACGGCACGGCGGCCTGGTACAATCTTCTCACCGATCGCTACGGCTATGGCGAAGAGGGCTCCTTCGTTCTGACGGCCCTGGCGAAGAAATATGCGGGCGTATCGAGCGTGAACGATCCGGCCGTCACGACCTATGTAAAAGGTTGGCGAAGATGGTCAGGCAACGTGCTGAACAGGGACTCTGTGATCCACCTCGATAAAGACGATGAGGTGTTGCTGCTCGCGCGAGGGATGTTCGGTCATGAGATCGGCGATTCTTCGCCCTTGCATGACGACCAGATCATGACAGGCGTTGCGCTGAAGCGTGCGGGAGAATTGCCGCCGAACTAGACGAGAAATCCCGACGGCAGCTGGTAGGATGGGTAGAGCGCTTGCGAAACCCATCAGCCGTCTGCACGAGGAAAGATGATGGGTTTCGCTTCGCTCTACCCATCCTACGGGCTGGCACTAAACTAGGGATCCCGATCGAGGGGAGGACGGCGGCAAGCCGTCCTCCCAATCTTCGCTACCAGTAGCCGGCGTAGCTGCCAGAGGGCGGGCAATAGTCGCCGCCATATCCGTAACCATAACTGTACGCGGGCGTATAGCTGTAGCTGTAGGCGGGATAGCCGCCGCCATAATAGCCACCGTAGTAGCCGCTGCCGTAACCTCCGTAATAGGCGCTGCGCGCAATCGCGCCGCCGACGACGGCGCCGGCGACGCCGTATCCGAGGCCGCGATAACCGTAGCCGCGATAGCCATAGCCTCCGCGATACCCCCAGCCGCCGCGGTAGCCCCACCCGACGCCGCGATAGCCATAGCCGACGCCGCGATAGCCGTAGCCGCCACGCCAGCCGCCGCGCCATTGCACTTCAGTCGTGGCTGGCTCGACCATCGATTTCATCGTCGAGAGATGCGTCGGGATCGGCCCGGCTTGGGCGGCGGTGCCGAGCAACAGAGCGCCGGCTCCGGCGATAACGAGGGTACGCAAACACTTCGCGGAGGTCATGATCGATCAACTCCTTGCTGCGGGCGGCGCATTCTGCGCGGCCATCGCGCATATTCCGGGATGGCGCTGTCGTGGCGGGCTTGATCTAGATCAAGCATCTGTCGTGCGCGCGGCGCGCGTTCGCATGCGTAGGATCGGTAGAGCACTTGCGAAACCCATCATGCGTCGCCTCGGATGCCGTCGATGGGTTTCGCTGCGCTCTACCCATCCTACGAGGCGCGATGACTCGCTCGGGCCGCTGCGTCCGGGACATGAGCGATGGATGTGCGGGGCGTAAGGCGCGGTCGCCGCCTTCGCTATTCCTGCGCGGCGTCCGCCTTCCGCGTGTAAATCGGCGAGCTACTAAAACTGATACCTTCTCAGCCCCCCATCCACCGGGATCACCGTGCCCGTGATGTACCGCGCCACCGGTGATGCCAGGAACACCGCGAGCGCGGCAAGGTCCTCCGGCTCGCCCCAGTATCCGACCGGGATCTCCTCCTCGGCAAAACGCTCGCGATAATCCGGCGGGTAGTTGCGGCGGATCTGCTCGCTCATGATGCGGCCGGGCGGGATGCAGTTGATGGTGATGCCGTGCTCGCCGATCTCGCGCGACAGGCCCTTGGCCCAGGCGTGCACGGCAGCCTTCGCCGCGAAGGCGGCGTTGAGGCCTTCCGGCTCGGACTTGCCGGTGATGTTGACGATGCGGCCCCATTTGCGTTCGATCATCTGCGGCAGCAGCGCATGCGCGATGCGGCGGTAGCTGGTGAAGTTGAGCGCGATCGCCTCGTCCCATTTGCTGTCGGGCGCATCGACCGGCAGCGGGCGGCTGCCGCCGGCATTGTTGATGAGGATGTCGACATGGCCGAGCTCCTTCAACGCGAAGGCTGCGATCTTCTCGGCGGCGTCCCTGGCCATCACGTCCTGCTCGAGCGGCGTGATCAGTCCGCCGCCGACCTCCTTCACGAGCTCTGCGAGCAGGTCGGTGCGCCGTGCCAGGCCGACGACACGCACGCCTTCAGCAGCCAATCCCTTGGCGATGGCGCGGCCGATGCCGATGCTCGCGCCTGTCACGACAGCGGTTTTGGATTTGAGCCCGAGGTCCATGGTCACGCTCTCTTGTTTGCTTTTGCTTGTTGTCGTTCGTTGGGTGTTGGTTTCCTACCCGTCCCGCAGGCATTGCGAATTGCCTGAGCGGGACGAGCAGTGGTAACCAGAAGCGCCGGTGAAGGAAACACGAAAAAGAAAAGGCGCGAATGATGGTCTGGGATCCGCAGCAATATCTCAAATTCTCCGGCCATCGGCTCCGGCCCGCCGTCGATCTGTTGATGCGGATTCCGGATCTGGGCCCGCGCACGATCGCCGACCTCGGTGCCGGTGCGGGCAATGTCACCAAGCTCATCAAGGAGCGCTGGCCGGAGGCGACCGTGACGGGCGTGGAAGGTTCGGCCGAGATGGTCGCGGCGGGACGGAAGGCGGCGCCTGACGTCGAGTGGTCGCACGAGGACCTCGGCCATTGGCGTCCCGCGAAACAATATGACGTCGTCTATTCCAATGCCGCACTGCACTGGCTGCCCAATCATGCGGCACTGTTTCCGTCAGTGATGGAGAAGGTCGCGCCGGGCGGCGTGCTTGCGGTCCAGATGCCGCGCAACTTCCTGGCGCCGTCGCATGTGCTGATCGGCGAGACCGCGCTGGATGGACCGTGGCGGTCCAAGGTCGAGCATCTCGTCACGCCGCCGCCGGTCGAGGGGCCGGCCTTCTATCATGATCTGCTTGCGCCGATGTCGTCCAATGTCGACATCTGGGAGACCGAATATCTCCAGGTGCTCGAAGGCGAGAATCCCGTGAAGGAATGGACAAAGGGGACCTGGCTGACGCGCTATCTCGACATCTTGCAGGGCGACGAGAAGGCGGCCTTCGAGGCGGCCTATGGCGCGCGCGTGGCGAAAGCCTACCCCAAGAATGCCGCGGGGCAGACGCTGTTTCCGTTCCGGCGTCTGTTCATGGTTGCCCAGCGCAAGGACTGATGGCATTGCCGCAATGCGACATAAGCGCTCGCTCCCGGGGGCGGGCGCGCGTGGCGGGTTGCGCATTCCGCAGCCGTCAAGATAGCTTGGCTGCGGCAAATTGGGCTTAGGTCTAGTTGTTCGGGTGGCGGATTGCTGCCACTACTGAAGGCGCACAACAAAGCAAAACAAAAAAGACCCGGTTTCTCAGGGGTTATTGGGGAGGTCCTTCATGCGCAAACTGCTTCTCGCGGTCGCTGTGGCCGCGTTCGCTCTCGCCCCTGCAGTTACCCAGGCTCAGAGCCCAATCGTCATCAAGTTCAGCCACGTCGTCGCCAACGACACCCCGAAGGGGAAGGGCGCGCTGAAGTTCAAGGAACTCGCCGAGAAGTACACCGACGGCAAGGTCAAGATCGAAGTCTATCCGAACTCCTCGCTCTACAAGGACAAGGAGGAGATCGAGGCGCTTCAGCTCGGCTCGGTGCAGATGCTGGCGCCGTCGACCGCGAAATTCGCCCCGCTCGGCATCAAGGAATTCGAGGCGCTCGACCTGCCCTGGCTGTTCAAGGATGACGCGACCTATTCCAGCGCGATGAAGGGCACGGTCGGCAAATGGCTGTTCCAGAAGCTGGAAGCCAAGGGCATCACCGGCCTCGCTTACTGGGACAACGGCTTCCACATGGTGTCGTCGAACCGCGCGCTGATGAAGCCGGAGGACTTCAAGGGCCTGAAATTCCGCATCTCTGGCTCGAAGATCGCCGACCAGTATTTCCGCCTGCTCGGCTCGATCCCGCAGATCATGGCGTTCTCGGAAGTCTACCAGGCGCTGCAGACCGGCGTCGTCGACGGCTGCGAGAACACCGCCTCGAACTATCTGACGCAGAAGTTCTACGAGGTGCAGAAGGACATCACCGTGTCCTATCACGCGCATCTACAGTATGCCGTCATCGTCAACTCGAAGTTCTGGTCCGGCCTGCCGCCCGACACTCGCGCCCAGCTCGAGAAGGCGATGAATGAGGCGACCGACTACACCAATCTGATCGCGCATCAGGAGAACGAGGATGCGCTCGCCGAGATCAAGAAGGCGGGCAAGACCCAGCTGCATTATCTGAGCGACGCCGACCGCAAGGCGTGGCAGGAGGCGATGCGGCCGACCTACACCTGGGCCAAGGGTCGGGTCGGGCAGGAAGTGCTCGATCTCGTTGCCAAGGAACTCGACGTCAAGATGAACTGACGCGGTTTCCGGGAGAATAATACCAACGGTCGGGAGTGTACGCACTCCCGACCGTTTCGCATCGATAGGGGGACTTTGATTTGCTTCGCGTGCTCAATCAGGCGCTCAATCATCTCGAAGAATGGTTGATCGCAACGCTCATCGCGGCTGCAACCGGCTTGATCTTCATCGCGGTGGTGCACCGTTACGGGGCAGGCGAATCGATCGCGCTCTCCAGGTGGGCGGCCGCGCACGGCATGACCTGGCTCGCCTCGCTGTCGATGGCGGTGTTCACCTTCCTGTCCGAGCTCGATTTGTCCTGGGCGCAGGAACTCTGCATCTACATGTTCATCTGGATGGCCAAGTTCGGCGCCGCCTATGGCGTGCGCACCGGCATCCATGTCGGCGTCGACCTGCTCGTCAATCGCCTGCCCGAGCATTCGCGCAAGCACGTGATCCTGTTCTCGCTGCTCTGCGGCGCGCTGTTCACCGGCATGATCGCCGCCTTCGGCGCCTCCTTCGTGAGCGAGATGTTCAAGACCGGCCAGCAGTCGAACGATCTGGAAGCGCCGATGTGGTTCGTGTATCTCGCGATCCCGCTCGGCTCGGGCCTGATGTGCTTCCGCTTCCTGCAGGTGTCCTGGTCCTATTACTGGACCGGCGAGCTGCCGCATCACGACGAGAGCCATGTCGAGGGTGTCGAGGCCGACGGCTCGCCGGCGCTGCATCCGCAGCCCGCCGGCGCGGCCACCCGCGCCGCCGCGCGAAAAGTGTCGCCGCTCGGCGTCATCCTGATCATGGCGCCGATCCTGATCTTCACCATGTGCCTTGCCGAGAAGTTCGGCGTGCTGGTGCTGCCGCACTGGATGCGCGCCGCAACCGTGTTCGCGCTGCTGATCGCGCTGATGCTGACCGGCATCCCGGTCTCGATCGCGCTCGGCCTCACCGTGATGACGTTCCTGTTCACGCTGACCACGGTGCCGATCGAAGCCGTCTCGATGAAGCTCTTCACGGGCATCGAGGGCTTCGAGATCATGGCGATTCCGTTCTTCATCCTCGCCGGCAATTTCCTCACCCATGGCGGCGTCGCGCGCCGCATGATCAACTTTGCGACCTCGCTGATCGGCCATTGGCATGGCGGCCTTGGGCTCGCCGGCATCGTCGCCTGCGCCATGTTTGCGCTGGTCTGCGGCTCGAGCGTCGCGACGGTGGCGGCGATCGGCGCCATCGTGCTGCCGGAGATGGTGCGCCACGGCTATCCGATGCGCTTCGGCGCCGGCATCATCACCGTCGCCGGCTCGCTCGGCATCCTGATGCTGCCGTCGATCCCGAAGATCGTCTACGCGGTCTCGACCAACACCTCGATCGGCGCGCTGTTCGTCGCGGGTCTCTTGCCCGGCATCATGCTGACGACGATGCTCTGCATCGTCACCTGGTGGCTGGCGCGCAAGCGCGACTATCCGCGGCTGCCGAAGGCGAGCTGGGGCGAGACCGTCCGCACCTTTCGCGAGAGCATCTGGGGCTTGATGCTGGTCGTCATCATCATCGGCGGCATCTATAGCGGCCTGTTCACCGCGACCGAGGCGGCTGCGATGGCCGCGGTCTACTCCTTCGTCATCGCGGTGTTCGTCTACAAGGCGATCAAGATGGTGGACGTGCCGCGGGTGCTGCTGCGCGCCGCCAACACCAGTGCGATGCTGCTCTACATCGTCACCAACGCTGTGCTGTTCTCGTTCGTGCTCTCCAACGAGAACCTGCCGGCAACGCTCGCCGACTGGATCGCGGCGCAGAATCTCGGCTGGGTCGGCTTCCTCTTGGTGGTCAACATCCTGTTGCTGCTCGCCGGCAACTTCATGGAGCCGAACTCGATCATCCTGATCATGGCCCCGATCCTGGCGCCGGCGGCCAAGAAGCTCGGCATCGACCTCGTCCATTTCGGCATCGTCATGGACGTCAACATGGAGGTCGGCCTTTGCCATCCGCCTGTCGGCCTGAACCTCTACGTTGCCTCCATGATAGCGCGAATGCGGATCACGGATCTGGCGGTCGCGGTGATGCCGTGGCTGATCACGATGCTCGGCTTCCTCGTCATCGTGACGTATTGGCCGGACCTGACGCTGTGGCTGCCGCGGGTGCTGGGGATGCACTGAACCGGGATCGCTGCATCGCATGGTGAACGCGCGGTAAACCCGCGCGTTCAAATGCCATCGCGTTCCGGCGCACGCATTTTTACGGATATGCGGTAGGACCATGCCAGCGGGATGGGGCTGGCATGTTGTTCAACAGAATGGAATCCGGACGGGCGTCGATTTCGGATGCCGTCTATCTGGAAGTCATCACGGGCCTTCACGGCACGACGATGCCCACCATTCTCGCGGCCGCCTGCCAGGCGATGGTCGGCGCCATCACGACCTACGAGACCGGCGACAGGGTGACGGCGGCCCTGACGGTCGCCGGCGTGGTGGTGGCCATCGTCCGTCTGGTCGAGATTCTTGCATTCCGTCGCCGCCTTGTGCGGCCGCCGCAACTCGGCCGGGCCGAGGCCGTGCGCTGGGAGCGGCGCTATGTGGCCGGCACCGTCGTGACGGCCTTCATTCTCGGCCTGTTTGCCGCGCGCAGCATCGTGCTGGGCGATGCGCTCTGCTCCGTGATGGCGATCGGTATCGGCTTCGGCTTTGGTGCCGGCGTGGTGGCGCGGCTGGCGCTGCGTCCCGTCGCGGCGCTGCTCGACCTCGTCGCCATCGCCGCGCCCGCCGCGATCGTGACCTTCATGCAGCCGGATCTGCGCCATGTCGGCCTCGGGCTTCTGATTCTGATGTACGTGGTCGCGAGTTTCGAGATGGTGCGGCTGAGCTTCAACGCCTCGATCAACCAGATCACGCTCAAGCGGCAGTTCGAGCAGCTGTCGCGCATCGATCCGATGACGGGCCTCGCCAATCGTGCGGTACTGGCGGCGGATTTGCCCGCCATGCTCGCGGCCGGGACGATCGCCGTCCATACGCTCGATCTCGATCGCTTCAAGGAAGCGAACGACCGCTTCGGCCATCCCGTCGGCGATGCGCTGCTCAAGCAGGTCGCCGGACGGCTCAGGGCAATCGCGGCGCCGGAGGACCTCGTGGTGCGGATGGGCGGCGACGAGTTCGTTCTGGTGCGGCGCGTGGCGACGGACGCGGAAGCAATGGCGGAGCGTATCGTTCAGTCGATCAGCGCGCCGTACGACGTTGACGGCGAGGTCATCGAGCTCGGTGTCAGCGTCGGTGTCGCCGTCGCGCCGGACGATGGCCGAACCGCCGAGGCGCTGTTGTCGCGCTCGGACAGGGCGCTCTACCGGGCCAAGGCGAGCCGCGGTGGTTATGTGCTGGCCGGCGAACTGTGCATGCCCGACCCGGCCGCAGCGGGGCAGTCGGCCGCCGAAGAGCTCGCCGCGTAATCCGGGATTCTCTCACGTCTGGATCGAAGGCCCCGGATTGCGCTTCGCTCCATCCGGGCTACGCATTCCTCCTCCACCGGCGATGGCAATCATCCGCGAGATGCGGTTAGATGCCCGCAACCGGGAGGAAACAAACATGACTGAACCGAGCCGCGAGCCAAAGGACGCAACGCCGTCCGTCATCGCGCAGCAAACGGCGATGCTGAATGCGCTGCCGTTTTCCGACACGCGGGATTTCGACGATGCCGCGCGCGGCTTTCTCGGCAGCATCGAGAATGCCGAGATCACCAATCCGCAAGGGCGGACGGTCTGGAGCCTGAAGCCCTACGGCTTCCTGTCGGACGAGCAGGCGCCGGCCACGGTCAATCCCAGTCTGTGGCGGCAGGCGCGGCTCAACATGCATCATGGCCTGTTCGAGGTGGTGCCCGGCGTCTACCAGGTGCGCGGGCTCGACATCGCCAACATGACGTTGATCGAGGGCGACAGCGGCGTCATCGTCGTGGATACGTTGACCTCGATCGAGGGTGCGCGTGCCGCGCTCGACCTCTACTTCAAGCACCGCGGCCTGCGGCCGGTCGCGGCCATCATCTTCACGCATACCCACACCGACCATTGGGGCGGCGCGCGCGGCGTGCTCGAGGAGGATGCGCTGGCGACGGGGCGCGTGCCGATCATCGCGCCGAACCTGTTCATGGAGCATGCCGTCTCCGAGAACATCATTGCGGGGCCGGCGATGCTGCGCCGGGCGCAATACCAGTTCGGGCCGTTCCTCGCCAAGGGCGTGCGGGGGCAGGTCGACAACGGGCTCGGCAAGTCGATGGCCGCGGGCGGCGTCGCGCTGCTGCGGCCGACCGATCTGATCATGGCGACCGGGGACAAGCGCGTCATCGACGGCGTCGAATTCGAATTCCAGATGGCGCCGAACAGCGAGGCGCCGGCGGAGATGCATTTCTTCATCCCGCGCTACAAGCTGCTGAATCTCGCCGAGAACTGCACGCATAATTTCCACAATCTGCTGCCGTTCCGCGGCGCCGACGTGCGCGATGCACTGGCGTGGTCGAAGTACCTGGGCGAGGCATTGCAGCTCTGGGACGGCAAGGCGGAGGCGATGTGCGGCCAGCATCACTGGCCGGTGTGGGGCCGCGATCGCATCGGCACGATGATCCGCCAGCAACGCGACCTCTACAAGTTCGCGCACGACCAGACGATCCGGCTGATGAACCATGGCCTCACCGCAACCGAGATCGCCGAGACGATCCAGCTGCCGAAGAGCCTCGAGGGTGCCTGGCATGGGCGGGGCTATTACGGCCACATCCGTCACAATGTGAAGGCGATCTACCAAAAGTATCTCGGCTGGTACGACGCCAATCCGGTCAATCTCGATCCGCTGCCGCCGGTCGAGTCCGGGAAGAAATATGTCGCGTATATGGGCGGTGCCGACGCCATTCTCGCGCGCGCACGCGCGGATTTCGACAAGGGTGAATTCCGCTTCATCGCGCAGGCGCTCAGCCATCTCGTCTTCGCCGAGCCCGACAATGCGGCGGCGCGCGCGCTGCTGGCGGATACGCTGGAGCAGCTAGGCTATGCCGCCGAGAGCTCGACCTGGCGCAACGCCTATCTGTTCGGCGCGCAGGAATTGCGGCAGGGCATGCCGAAGACCCCGGCACGCCCGCCGATGCCGCGCGAGACGCTGGCCGCGCTCCGCACCTCGCAGCTCTGGGACGTGCTCGGCATCCGCCTCAACGGGCCAAAGGCGGAAGGCAAGCACATCGTGCTGAACTGGAGTTTTTCCGACACCGGCGAGACCTTCGTGCTCAACCTGGAGAATTGCGCACTCACCTACACGGAAGGTGTGCAGGCGGAGACCGCCGACGCCAGCTTCACGCTCGCGCGCGCCACGCTGGACGAGGTGATCGCGAAGCTGACGAGCTTTCCGGAAGCGGTCGCGGCAGGGAAGGTCAAGCTGTCGGGCAATCCGATGCGGCTCGCCGAGCTGATGGGGCTGATGGACGAGTTTCCGCGGATGTTCGAGATCGTGGAGCCGAAGCGGGCGGTGGTGGATTAGGGCGAGACAACCGCCTCATTTTCGTTGTCACCGCTCGCCCCACACTCGGTGTCATCGCCCGGCTTGACCGGGCGATCCAGTACGCCGAGACGGTCGTGGCTGAACCGAGAAGCCGCGGCGTACCGGATGCCCCGCCTTCGCGGGGCATGACAGTTCGTTGTGTAGCGGCAGCGTGCCCCCTTACTCCGCGCTGCTCACCAGCTTGATCCGCGGCGCGGTGGCCTCGGTGAAGCTTCGATAGGCCGCGAGATAGTCGAGCGCCATCCGCCGCGCTGTGAAGCGCTTCTCGAATTGCTTGCGGATGGCGGTGCGATCCAGTTGCGCAAGACGGTTGACCACACCGGCCGCGCTGAGGATGTCCTCGACCACGAAGCCGGTGAGGCCTTCGTCGATAATTTCAGGCGCCGAGCCGCGGTTGAACGCGATGACCGGCGTGCCGCAGGCCATGGACTCGATCATCACCAGACCAAACGGCTCCGGCCAGTCGATCGGCAATAGCAAGCCGAGCGCGCCGCTCAGGAAGTCGGACTTCTCATGATCGCCGATCTCGCCGATGAAATCCACCAGCGGATTGTTCACGATCATCGGCTTGATCATCTCGTCGTAATAGTCCTGGTCGGCGCGATCGACCTTGGCCGCGATCTTGAGCGGAATGCCGCAATGCATCGCGATCTTGATGGCGCGGTCGACGCCTTTCTCCGGCGCGATGCGGCCGAGCACGGCGAGATATTCCTGCTTGGCCGGCTTCGGCGTCAGCAAATTCTCCGGCAGGCCGTGATGGATCGTCGTCACCCAGTTCGCCTGCGGCACCGGCCGCCGCTGTGCGTTCGAGATCGAGATCACAGGCATCCTGGAGAAGGTGTTGAACACCGGCTGATGCTCCGGCAGATCGAGCCGGCCGTGCAGCGTGGTCACGAACGGCGTCGGCTGCCGGTGGAACAGCGACCACGGATAATAATCGAGATGGAAATGGAGGAAGTCGAACTCCTCGTCGTCACATTTCTGCCGCACGCGCTCGAGGAGAACCATATGCAGCGCGTTGGGATCACGCACGGAACCGTCAAGGCGAAGCGCCCGCGGCCACAATGCGTCCAGCTTCGCCGACGTCTGCGAGTCGCCGCTGGCGAACAGTGTCACGTCGTGTCCGAGGGCAACCAACTCTTCCGTCAACCAATGCACCACCCGCTCGGTGCCGCCATACAGCTTGGGTGGAACAGCCTCCGTCAACGGAGCTACCTGCGCGATGCGCATCTCACCTTCTCCTCTGTGCAATCATGGAAGTTAAGCCCCCGCCGTGTCACGGCACCGGCATGCCAGTCGAGGGAACGTTCTCGCATTTGCGAAGTTCCTTGTAGCGAACGTTACTTCTTCGACACACTGCGACGCGGCCGCGATGCTGCCATCAGCTGATCTCACATCGCCCGCATCCGCATGTCGTGATGGTTTTGCCCGGGAACCGAGGCGAAGCGGTCGATGTTCAATCGGCTAACAGAGAAACTCAAATCATCACGACGGGGTCGGTAGTCACATGGATCATCTTTCTGGATACGCGCGCAGGCCATTTGCCTTTGTCTTGCGCTATCTTCGACGACGGCTGGCGTCGCATATGGTGATCCTGACCGCTGTCGTCGCGGCCGTTGCCTGCTCCGTAGGCACGCAATACGGCGTCAAATCCCTCGTCGACAGTTTGTCTGCGGGAACCTCGCATGGTGGCAGCGTATGGCTGGCATTCATTCTGCTCATGTCGCTGATCGCCGCGGACAATTTCCTGTGGCGCATCGCGAGCTGGACAGCGAGCTTTACCTTCGTTCGTGTCACGGGCGATTTACGCCGTGACATATTTCGTCATCTGACGGGGCATGCGCCGAGTTACTTCTCCGACCGCATGCCTGGCATGCTGACGAGCCGCATTACCGCCACGTCCAACGCCGTGTTCACGGTCGAGAACATGTTCGTCTGGAATGTGTTGCCACCGTGCATTGCCACAATTGCGGCAATCGCGCTGATTGGAACCGTCAGTCCCTATATGGCGCTCGGCCTGACTGTCATTGCGGGCGGCATGGTGATCGCCATGTTCCATCTGGCTGCCGCGGGCAAGCCGCTGCATGACGACTTCGCCGACAAGGCTGCGGCCGTCGATGGCGAAATGATCGACGTCATCAGCAACATGCCGCTGGTCCGTGCCTTCTGCGGCATCGGCCACGAGCACGAGCGTTTCGACGCGACGGTCAACCGGGAACTGACCGCACGAAGCCGCAGCTTGCGTTATCTGGAAAAGCTGCGGCTGTTTCATGCGGCCGTCACCGTGCTGCTGACGATCGCGCTGATGGCCTGGGCGGTCACGCTCTGGCAGCAGGGCGAGGCAACCACCGGCGACGTCGTGCTGGTCTGTACGCTCGGCATCTCCATCCTGAGCGCGACGCGCGACCTCGCCGTGGCGCTGGTCGATGTCACCCAGCACGTGGCGCGCCTGACCGAGGCGATCGCGACGCTGCTGATCCCGCACGAACTGCGCGATCACCCCGAGGCGGAGCCGCTGGTCAAGAGCGGTGCGGCGATCGCGTATAACAATGTCACGTTCGGCTATCCCGGCGGCGACAAGATTTTCGAGCGCTTCAGCCTGCGCCTGCAGCCCGGCCAGCGCGTCGGCCTGGTTGGTGCGTCCGGCGGCGGCAAGTCGACCTTGTTCACGCTGCTTCAGCGCTTCTACGACGTGGACGAGGGCAGCGTGACCGTGGACGGCCAGGACATCTCGATGGTGACGCAGCAGAGCCTGCGCGAGGCCATCTCGGTCGTGCCGCAGGACATTTCCCTGTTCCATCGCTCCATCCGCGAGAACATCCGCTATGGCCGCCCCAACGCGACCGACGACGAGGTGCTGCGCGCGGCGATCGCGGCGCGCTGCGATTTCATCGACAGCCTGCCCGAGGGCCTCGACACCATGGTCGGCGACCGCGGTGTCAAAATGTCCGGCGGCCAGCGCCAGCGCATCGCGATCGCGCGCGCCTTCCTGAAGGACGCGCCGATCCTGCTGCTGGATGAGGCGACCGCAGCGCTCGACAGCGAATCCGAGGAGGCGATCCGCGAGGCACTGTCGCGCCTGATGCGCGGCCGCACCGTGATCGCGATCGCGCACCGGCTGGCGACGCTGCGCAATTTCGACCGCGTGATCGTGTTGAAGCACGGTAAGATCATCGAGGACGGTGCGCCCGACCGCCTGATGCAGGGTCACGGTCCTTACCGTGAGCTGGTGACGCAGGAGATGAGCCGGCTCGCGAAGTTCGCAGCGTAAACCCAACAGTCGCGTTCGCGTTGGTCGCGTTTCGAAACAAGGCGCAGGGGAGCAGCTCATGGCAGCCGAAGCCGTTAGCCAGATCATTTCCGTATCGCAGACGGTGGAGGCCGTCGCGGAGCAGACCTTCTACATCCCGATGACGGGGCCCGCCGCGCGCCCGCGGCGGTCCCTCAAGCACGACGACACTTTCATCGTGCTCGACAGCCATGGCGACATCGGCGCCTCGGCCGGCGGGCCGGATGGGCTGTTTCACCACGACACGCGCTATCTGGCGCGGCTGGAGCTGGTGCTCGACGATCTCCAGCCGTTGCTGCTCGGCTCTAACCTGCGCGACGACAATTCGGCGCTGACCGTCGATCTCACCAATCCCGACATCTATCGCCAGGGCCGCCTCGTCTTCCAGAAGGATCTCTTGCACATCGTGCGCACGATCTTCCTGTGGCGCGGCACGGCGTATCAGCGCATCGGCGTGCAGAACCATGGCGAGCAGCGGGCCAGCTTCGATCTGACGCTGCTGTTCGACAACGACTTTGCAGATTTGTTCGAGGTCCGCGGCGAGCGACGCCCACGCCGCGGCACCGGCACGAGCAAGCTGCTTGGACCGACCGACGTGCTGTTCGAATATCGCGGCCTCGACGATGCCGAGCGCACGACAGGACTGCATTTCGACCCGCGTCCGACCCGGCTGTCGGTGAACGCAGCAAGCTGGCAGGTCGAGCTCGATCCGCATGAATCGAAGTCGCTGTTCGTGGCCGTATCCTGCAACCGGCCGGTCGCGGAGAAGCCGGCGCGGTTCTTCAGGGGCCTCCTGGCCCACCGACGCGAGATGCGGCAATCCACCATCGGCGCGGCCAGCATCGAGACCTCCAACAACATCTTCAACGAGGTGCTGTGCCAGGCCATGGCCGACCTCAACATGTTGATGACGGAGACGCCGCAGGGCCGCTATCCCTATGCCGGCATTCCCTGGTACTCGACGACGTTCGGCCGCGACGGGCTGATCACCGCGCTGCAGATGCTGTGGGTCGACCCGCGCGTCGCCAAGGGCGTGCTCAGGCGGCTTGCGCATTTCCAGGCCAAGGCCGTCGATCCGCTCGCCGATGCCGCGCCGGGAAAGATCCTGCACGAGATGCGCGGCGGCGAGATGGCGGCGCTGCGCGAGGTGCCGTTCTCGCAATATTACGGCAGCGTCGATTCCACCGCCTTGTTCATCCTGCTTGCCGGCGCCTATTTCGAGCGCACCGGCGACGAGAAGACCCTGATCGAGCTGTGGCCCGCCATCGAGGCGGGGTTGGCCTGGATCGACGGTCCCGGCGACCCTGATCAGGACGGCTTCGTCGAATATCAGCGCGCGACGGAGAAGGGGCTGGCCAACCAGGGCTGGAAGGATTCCTACGACGCGATCTTCCATGCCGACGGCCAGCTTGCGGAAGGCAATATCGCGCTCGCCGAAGTCCAGGGCTACGTCTACGCCGCCAAGCAGCTGGCCGCGCGTTGCGCGCTGCGGCTCGGCAGGCCGGACCGCGTGCGCAAGCTCGAAGCCGAAGCCAAAGCGCTGGCCGAGCGCTTCGAGCAGGCGTTCTGGTGCGAAGAGCTCGGCACCTACGCGCTCGCGCTCGACGGCAGGAAGCGGCAATGCAAGGTACGGACCTCGAATGCCGGGCAGGTGCTGTTCAGCGGCATGGTCCGCGAGGATCGCGCGCGGCTCGTCGCCGCCGACCTGATGCGGCCGCATTTCTTCTCGGGCTGGGGCATCCGCACCGTCGCGCAAACCGAGGTGCGCTACAACCCGATGTCGTATCATGACGGTTCGGTCTGGCCGCACGACAACGCGCTGATCGCCCTCGGGCTTGCGCGCTACGGGCTCAAGCATTCGGTCGCACATGTCTTCAAGGGCCTGTTCGATGCCGCGACCTACATGGATCTGCGCAGGCTGCCGGAATTGTTCTGCGGCTTCCGTCGTGAGAAGCGACGCGGCCCGACGCTGTATCCGGTCGCTTGCGCGCCGCAGGCCTGGGCCAGCGCCACGCCCTTCACGCTGCTGGAGGCGGCGCTCGGTCTCGAGTTCGACGTCGCGCGCGGCGAGATCCGTCTGCGCAATCCGCATCTGCCGGCATTCCTGCACGAGGTGATCCTGCGCGACCTGCGCCTCGGCGAATCCAGCGTGGATTTGCGCGTCAGCCGCCACGGCGACGACGTCGCGCTGGAAGTCCTGCGCACGCGCGGCCAGATTCAGGTGTCGATCGTGCTGGCGCGCTGACGGCGCCGGCGAGGAGGGTACCATGCGTACGATCGGAGCGGTGGTCCTGAGCATGGCGATCGCAGCCAGCCTGACGGTCGCGGTATCACGCGCGGCGGAGGAGCCGCCTGCGGTCGTTCCAACTACGCCTCCAAGTGAGGCGAATGCGCCGGCCACGGTGCAGCCGCCGGCCTCCACTGTGCCGGTGACGCCAAAGGATGCTGCGCCGCCGCCGTCGGTGACAATCATCGGCGCGAGCGATGCCCACGGCGTGCTCGGCCGTGACGTGCGCAGCGCCGCGGACGAGGACATGGGCCGCATCGTCGACGTCATCGTCGATCGGAGCGGACATGTGCGGGCCGCCGTGATCGATTTCGGCGGCTTTCTCGGCGTCGGCAGCCGCAAGATCGTGGTGGATTGGAACGCAATGCGGTTCGGCAAGATTGCCAACAAGAAGGACAGCATCACGCTGGAACTGACCAAGGCGCAGGTCGCTGCCGCGCCCGAGTACAAGGAAGACACGCCGATGGTCGTGTTAGGTGCGTCCGGCAGCCTGCAACCGCTGCAAGCGATACAGTGAGGCACGGGGAGGGATGGCCGCCGGTGCTGTTGTCGAGCAAGCCGAACCATGCCGCCGAGGATCGTGCCGGCCGCGTTGAGCGGCACGACGTCGTCGTGCCGCCGCCTGCGGGCATCCCTGCGCCGTCGCGCCAGAGCCTGCGCGGCCTCGACTGGTTCATCTTCTTCCTCGCCGACGTGCAGACCGGGTTCGGTCCCTTCATCGCGGTCTATCTGACGACGCAGAAATGGACCCAGGTCGAGATCGGCCTCGTGCTGTCGATCGGCGGCATCGTCGCGCTGATCGGGCAGATGCCGGGCGGCGCCATCATCGATGCCGCCAAATCCGAGCGGCTGGTGGCGGCGCTGGCGATCGTGACGATCGGCTTCTGCGCGCTGGCCTATGCGGCGATGCCGATCTTCCCGGTGGTGGTGACGGCGGCGACGCTGCATGCGGCCGCGAGCTGCGTGCTGGGACCGGCGATCGCCGCGATCAGTCTCGGCCTCGTCGGCCCGCTCGCGATCAGTGAACGGCTCGGCCGCAATGCGCGCTTTGCTTCGCTCGGCAATGGTGTTGCCGCCGCGGTGATGGGCACGGCCGGCTATCTGCTGTCGAGCCGCTCGGTGTTCCTCGTTACCTTCCTGCTGGCGATCCCGACCCTGATCGCGTTGTCGCGGATTCGCGAGGAGGAGGTGGATATCGCGCGCTGTCACGGCGAGATGCCGCGCGAGGCCGAGGTCGCCGGGGACACCAATATCTGGCATTTGATCCGGCAGAAGCCGCTGATCGTCTTTGCGCTGAGCGTGTTGCTGCTGCAGCTGGCGAACGCCGCGATGATGCCGCTGATGGCGAGCGCCGTGACGGCGCGGTCGAGCCAGTGGGCGACGGTACTCGTCGCCTTCTGCATCGTCGTTCCGCAGGCGATCGTGGCGCTGCTGTCGCCCTCCGTCGGGCGCAAGGCGCAGGCGTGGGGTCGGCGGCCGCTGCTGCTGATCGGCTTCGGCGCGCTGACGATTCGCGGCCTGCTGTTTGCCACCGTGCGCGATCCGTACCTGCTGGTCGCCGTGCAGGTGTTCGACGGCATCACCGCGGCGGTGTTCGCGGTGATGATCCCACTGATCGTGGCCGATGTCGCCTTCGGCAGCGGGCACTTTAACCTCGCCCAGGGCATCGTCGGCACCGCAACCGGGATCGGCGCATCGCTGAGCACCGTGCTCGGCGGCTATGTCAGCGACAAGTTCGGCAATGCCACCGCGTTCATCGGCCTGTCGGGCGTCGCGGCGACGGGGCTCCTGTTGATTCTCTTCGTGATGCCGGAGACGCGGCGCACGGGTCTGGCCGCGCCAAAAGAAATGGCCGGCTGAACAAGGTCAGCCGGCCAAGTGGGTGGGGGGAGGAAGAAAAGGATCAGGCGTCGAGATTGTGCAGGCGCTGACGGTTGCGCAGCACGATCTGGCGGGCGCCGGAGAAACCGAGAATGCCCTGGGCGTGGAGCTGCGACAGCGCGCGCGAGACGGTCTCCAGCGTCAGGCCGAGATAGTCGCCGATGTCGCGGCGGCACATCGGCAGCGCCATCATGCCGGCGACGGCGAGGCGACGGTCCATTTCGAGCAGGAAGGTCGCGACGCGCTCCATCGCGGTCTTGCGGCCCAGCAGCAGCATGTGATCTTCGGCGTGGCGCAGCTCGGAGGCGGTCATGGCCCAGAGCTTGCGGGCGACCTGCACGTCGGTGCCGGCGGCCTTTTCGAGGCTCGCGCGCTTCACGAGGCGGACGGTGGTGTCGATGATGGCTTCAGCGGCGAGGCGGTGGGTCGGGCCGGATTCGAGGCCGAACACGTCGCCGGGAAGATGGAAGGCGCCGATCTGGCGGCGGCCGTCGGAGAGGAGCTTGTAGCTGCGCACGGCGCCGGACACGACCTGGTAGACGTATTCGGACGGCTCGTCCTCGCCGTAGATTTCCTCGTCCTTGCGATAGGAGAACTCGGTGGCGACCAGGCCGACATGGCCGGCAATCGCGCCGAACTGATCGGTCACGGGATGGGCGGGAGCAATCTTGCCACCGATCTGGGTGTTGATCGCCTGGGTGTTGAGCGTCTGGGTCAGCATCTGCGCCATCTCCGTTGTGATGGCGCTTTAGTACGCGGTATCGGGTGCTTCGAAAATTTCGCGAGATATCTTAAGGGGGGGCCCTTACGTATAGTCCCGTAGGTCATGGTCATGGGGCTCGTAGCCCGGACGGAGCGAAGCGAAAATCCGGGGGCCGTCGGTTGCTGAAGCAGATCCCGGATTGCGCTGCGCTCCATCCGGGCTACGAGGGCCTACGTAGAATCCCGTAGGTCAATTCCGGCGCCGTTCCTGGATCGCGCCACGAATGCGTTTGACCAGGTTTTCGTCCAGAAGCGGCTTCAAAATCACGTCCTTGACGCCTGCCGCGGCCGCCCGGGCCGAGATATTCACGTCCGGATAGCCGGTGATCAGGATGACAGGGACGTCGCCGCCGGACTGGCGCAGCCGGCCGGCGAGCTCGATCCCGTTGATGTCGGGCATCTTGTAGTCGATCACATAGCAATCGGCGCCCGGCGCCCCGCTGGCATTGAGCAGCGCGGTCGCATTCCTGAAGGTCCGCACGGCAAAACCGTCGGTTTCCAGCAGAAACTGTAGCGAGCCCAGCACGGCGGCATCGTCGTCGACCACATAGACGGTGGGCTTTGCCGCTGATGCCATTGGGAGTCGCTGGGGGTGCGAGCCAATCTCGATCATGCAGCCTTGGCTATCACAGCCAAAGAATCCCAACTTGACTTGCCTCAATCGTTGAGCATGCCGGCCCGCATCGCCAGCCGGACCAGCTCCGACAGGCTGTTGGCCTGCATCTTGGTCATGACGTTGGCCCGGTAGACCTCGATGGTGCGCGGGCTGATGTCGTATTCCCGGGCGATCAGCTTGTTGGAGAGGCCGGCGATCAGGCCCTCCATGACCTGGCGCTCCCTGGGGCTGAGGGAGGCGACGCGCGCGGCGATGTCCTGCGAGATCGCCTCGTTCTTGGCGGCGGGCTCGGCCTGGCGGATCGCGGTCTCGATCATGGTGGTGAGGCGGTCGTCCTCGAACGGCTTTTCGAGAAAGTCGACCGCACCGAGCTTCATCGCCTCGACCGCGAGCGGCACGTCGCCATGACCGGTCATGATCAGGATCGGGAACGGGCTCTGCTGCGCCTTCATCCGCTTGAGCAGCTCGATGCCGTCGAGGCCCGGCATGCGCACGTCGGAGACGATGCAGCCGAAGGCAAGACCGGGCAGGGCGTCGAGAAAACTCTGCGCGTCGTCGAACAGCGTGACGCCGAAGCCGGAGGAATCCAGCAGGAAGTTCAGCGAGTCCCGCATCGCTGCATCGTCGTCGATGACGTAGACATGTCCCTTGGTCGTCATAGCTCAGTTCTCGTCGGCTGCCGGCAAGGTGAAGCGGAATGTCGCGCCGCCCGATGCGTTGCTCTCGGCCCACATGCGCCCGCCGTGAGCCTCGATGATCGAGCGGCTGATGGACAGTCCGACGCCCATGCCGGTGTCTTTGGTGGTGAAGAAGGTCTGGAACAGGTTCGGGATGACGTCGTCCTGGAAACCGGAGCCGGTGTCGGAGACTTCGATCTCGATCATGTCTTCACTGACGCGCTTGTTGGCGACGACGAGTTCGCGCCGTTCGCATTGCGCCATCGCCTCCAGCGCGTTGCGGAACAGATTGACCAGCACCTGCTGGATCTGCACGCGGTCGGCGAGCACGAGATCGGCGCCCGGATCGAGGCTGAAGCGGAGCTGCACGTTCTGCTCGCGCGCGCCGGCAAGCCCGAGCGCGCCGGCCTCCTCGATCAGCTTGGACAGGCTCTCGACCCGCTTTTCGGACTCACCGCGGGAGACAAAGTCGCGCAGGCGCCGGATGATCTGGCCGGCGCGCAGGGCCTGCTCCGCCGCGCGATCCATCGCGCTTTCGATCTTCGGCGTGTTCGGATCGGTGCTGCCGGCGAGCAGCCGCCGCGATCCCTTCATGTAGTTGCTGATCGCCGCCAGCGGCTGGTTGATCTCGTGCGCGAGCGCCGAGGCCATCTCTCCCATCGCGGTCAGCCGCGAGACGTGGACGAGCTCGGATTGCAGCTCCTGGAGCCGCGCCTGGGTCTGCTGGTGCTCGGTGAGGTCGCGGACGAAGCCGGTGAAATAGGGCTCGCCGCCGGACTGCATCTCGCCGATCGACAGATGCATCGGGAAGGTGGTGCCGTCGCGGCGCTTGCCGGTGACGATGCGGCCGATGCCGATGATGTGCGGATCGTTGGTGCTGCGATAGCGCGCGATGTAGCTGTCGTGGCGGGTGCGGTCCGGCTCAGGCATCAGGATGCTGACGTTCTGGCCGATCGCTTCCTGCTCGGACCAGCCGAACAGGCGCTCGGCCGCGGTGCTGAACAGCTGTATGATGCCGCGGCCGTCGATGACGATCATGGCGTCGGGAATGGTGTGCAGGATGGAGCGGAGGTGGGTCTCGCGCGTGCGCAGCGCCTCCTCGACCTGCTTCTCCTCGTCGATGTCGAGGAGGATGCCGCTGAGATGACGGGCGACGCCGGCCTCATCGCGAATCAGGCCGGCGCGGGCCCTGATCCATTTGCCCCGGTCGGAGTTGCCGGCAATCCTGAAAGAGACGTCGAAGCCGCCGCCGCGCTCCATGACCTGCCGGATCGCGCTCTCGACGCGCGCGCGGTCCCCTGGCTCGAGACGTGACAGGAACAGGTCGTAGCTCGCCGGCTGGCCGCGCTCGATCCCCAGCAGCATCCGCGCGGTTTCCGACCATTCCAGCGCCCGCGTCGTGAGGTCGAGATCCCAGGTCCCGACGCCGAACCCCTCGATCCGGACCCGGAAATGCTCGCCGCGATGATCGTCTGGCGGATGCGTTACGCGGGTCGGCGACAAGCAGTGGCTCCCTGTTTTGGTGCGGCGGGCGGGGCGCCGCGAACATGGCGGCAATTTCGCCCATGGGCGGGCCGGAGGCAAGGTCGGATGTCTGATTCCATTGGCGGATTTCCCGCATGGTGGCACCCGGCGGTTTGATCTAGCTCATCCTGTCTTGCGCCGGCGAGGCTAGATTTCGCGCCAGTTCACAGCATTGCGGAGAATCCCGATGACATACGCGACCGTGATGGTCAGCCTGGCGCTCGACCAGTCCAACGAGGCGCGTCTCCAGGTCGCGGGCGAGCTCGCCGAGCGATTCGAGGCGGCCATCATCGGGGTTGCGGCGGGGCGGTTCGCGCCGCCGCTCTATTTCACCGACGGCGCGGAGGCCCAGAACCTGATCGATCGGGAGGAAGCCTCCGTCAGGAAGCGCCTCGCCGATCTGGAGGCCCAGTTTCGCGCCGCCACGAAGGCGCGCGGCGGCCGCGTGGAATGGCGCAGCGCCATGGATTTTCCGGCGCGATTCGTGCTGGCGCAGGCGCGCTGCGCCGACATCATCGTCAGCGGCGGGCAGAGCCCGGCCTTCTCCGACGCATTCGCGCTGGCGAGCCCCAAGGATCTGGTGATGCAGGCCGGCCGTCCGCTGCTCGTTGTGCCCGACCGGGCCAACTGGCTCGATTTGCGCAGCGTGCTGGTGGCGTGGAAGGACACGCCGGAAGCGCGGCGCGCAGTGGTTGACGCGCTGCCGATGCTGCGCAAGGCGCGGGACGTCACCATCGTCGAGGTTCCGGAGAGCGATGCCGACCGTTCGGCGGTGATGGCCGGCGTCACCGACGTGGCCGCCTGGCTCGCCCGTCACGGCGTCACCGCGAGCGCGCGCATCTCGGAGGCTGCACGGAACGAAACCGCCGTCGCGCAATTGGAGCAGGTCGCCGGCGATGTCGGCGCGGGCCTGATCGTTGCAGGCGCCTACGGTCATTCGCGCTTCCGCGAGCTGATCCTTGGCGGCTTCACCGAACATCTGGTCACCCAATCGGCGCGCAGCGTGCTGCTGTCGCACTGACGGCCGCCCGGCCAAAGCCATTCGAGGAGGACGCGCCGTGTACAAATTTCTTGAAGAGACCGTCGACGGCTACATGACGCGCGACGTCAAGTCGGTGCAGCGCGACCTGGATCTGCTCGCGCTCAGCGAGATGTTCGAGATCGACGATTTCAACTCCTATCCGGTCGAGGACGACGGTCAGGTGGTCGGCATCGTCACCAAGTTCGACATCCTGAAGTGCTTCGCGTTCTCGCCGAGCCAGATGCTGCCGCGCTATCACGACCTGATGAGCCGCAAGATCGGCGACGTCATGACGCCGGAGTTCATCTATGTCAGTCCCGACACGCGGCTGACGCGCGTGCTCCAGATCATGGTCGAGCACCGCATCAGGAGCATCATCGTGCTCGACGGTGCGCAGAAGCTGGTCGGAATCATCGCCCGCGAGGACGTCATCGCCGCACTCAAGGCGACCGCGCGCGACTGACGAGTTGCCTTCTTCCCTTCTCCCCTTGCGGGAGAAGGTGGCGCGAAGCGCCGGATGAGGGGTTCTCTCCACGGAAAGACCGTCTGGGCGGAACCAACCCCTCACCCCAATGAGCTTGTAGCACGGTCCTTGCTGCCCTCTCCCGCAAGGGGAGAGGGCACTGCGACTAGCTGCGCCGCAAAAATACGGAGGCATCCCGAAAAATGTCTGCCCGACACTTAGAACCAAAACGCATGTCTTGATTTCAATCAATTCCCCGCGAGGGTGAATGTGGTTTCTGGCCCCGTGTTCTTTCAGAGAGAATCCGCATGAGCCAGCCCTCCATCTCCAAATCCATGACCATCGGTGAAAGCGGCCTGGCTGTCGTGTTCGCAGTCACCGCCTTCCTCTGCGTGATCGCCTCGGCCAAGGCGCTGGATGCGCCATTCGCCTTCCATGCCGCGCTCAGCGCGGCGGCGAGTCTCGCCGCGGTGTTCGTCATCATCAACCGCTACTTCGATCGCCCGGCGGAGCTGCCGCCGCAGGAGATCAACGGGCGCCCCAACTACAACATGGGCCCGATCAAGTTCACCGCCGTCATGGCGATGTTCTGGGGCATCGCGGGCTTCCTGGTCGGCCTCATCATCGCCTCGCAGCTGGCCTGGCCGGCGCTGAACTTCGATCTGCCCTGGACCAGCTTCGGCCGCCTGCGGCCGCTGCACACCTCCGCGGTGATCTTCGCCTTCGGCGGCAACGTGCTGGTCGGCACGTCCTTCTATGTCGTGCAGAAGTCCTGCCGCGCGCGCCTCGCCGGCGATCTCGCGCCCTGGTTCGTCGTGGTCGGCTACAACTTCTTCATCCTGGTCGCGGGCACGGGCTATCTGCTCGGCGTCACCCAGTCGAAGGAATATGCCGAGCCGGAATGGTATGCCGACCTCTGGCTGACCATCGTCTGGGTCGTCTATCTCCTCGTCTTCCTTGCCACCATCATCAAGCGCAAGGAGCCGCACATCTTCGTCGCGAACTGGTTCTATCTCGCCTTCATCGTGACGATCGCCGTGCTGCATCTCGGCAACAACCCGGCGCTGCCCGTCTCGGTGTTCGGCTCGAAGTCCTACGTCGCCTGGGGCGGCATCCAGGACGCCATGTTCCAGTGGTGGTACGGCCATAACGCGGTCGGCTTCTTCCTGACCGCCGGCTTCCTCGCCATCATGTACTACTTCATCCCGAAGCGCGCGGAGCGGCCGATCTATTCCTATCGGCTGTCGATCATCCACTTCTGGGCGCTGATCTTCCTCTACATCTGGGCCGGTCCCCACCATCTGCACTACACGGCGCTGCCGGACTGGACGCAGACGCTCGGCATGACCTTCTCGATCATGCTGTGGATGCCCTCCTGGGGCGGCATGATCAACGGCCTGATGACGCTGTCGGGTGCCTGGGACAAGCTGCGCACCGATCCCGTGCTGCGCATGCTGGTGGTGTCCGTCGCCTTCTACGGCATGTCGACCTTCGAAGGCCCGATGATGTCGATCAAGGTGGTGAACTCGCTCAGCCACTACACCGACTGGACCATCGGCCACGTGCATTCCGGCGCGCTCGGCTGGGTCGGCTTCGTCTCCTTTGGCGCGCTGTACTGCCTGGTGCCGTGGGTGTGGAATCGCAAGGGCCTCTACAGCCTCAAGCTGGTCAACTGGCACTTCTGGATCGCGACGCTCGGCATCGTCCTCTACATCTCGGCGATGTGGGTGTCCGGCATCCTGCAGGGCCTGATGTGGCGCGCCTACACCTCGCTCGGCTTCCTCGAATATTCCTTCATCGAGAGCGTCGAGGCGATGCATCCCTTCTACATCATCCGCGCCGCCGGCGGCGGTCTGTTCCTGATCGGCGCGCTGATCATGGCCTACAATCTCTGGATGACCGTTCGCGTCGGCGAACAGGAAGTCCAGATGCCCGTCGCGCTTCAGCCGGCGGAATGAGGAGTCTTCCATGTCGTTCTGGACACGCCACCAAGTCTTCGAAAAGAACTCGATCATCCTGGTCGTCGGCATTTTGCTGGTGATCGCGATCGGCGGTCTCGTCGAGATCACTCCGCTGTTCTACCTCAAGAGCACGATCGAGAAGGTCGACGGCGTCAGGCCGTACACGCCGCTGGAGCTCGCGGGCCGCAACGTCTACGTCCGCGAAGGCTGCTATCTCTGCCATTCGCAGATGATCCGGCCGCTGCGCGACGAGGTCGAGCGCTACGGTCACTTCTCGCTGGCCGCCGAGAGCATGTTCGACCACCCGTTCCAGTGGGGCTCGAAGCGCACCGGCCCCGATCTCGCCCGCGTCGGCGCCAAATACTCCGACGACTGGCACGTCACCCATCTGACCAACCCGCGCGCGATCGTGCCGCAATCGGTGATGCCGGGCTATCCCTTCCTCGGCCAGAACGAGGTCGATCCGGATACGATCGCCGACCACATGAAGACGCTCCGGGCCGTCGGCGTGCCTTACACGGACGACCAGATCGCGAGCGCAGGCGCCGACCTGAAGGCCCAGGCCGATCCCGACAATGCCGGCTCAGACGCCTTCACCAAGCGCTACGCCAAGGCCGTCGTGCGCAATTTCGACGGCAAGCCCGGCACGCCGACCGAGATGGACGCGCTGATCGCCTATCTGCAGATGCTCGGCACGCTGGTCGACTTCAAGATCTACAACGAGAAAGCCAATCTTCGCTGAGAAGGCATCAACGATGAAAGCCATCCTGACCCTCGACAATCTCGCGTCCGGTCTCGTCACCACGATCTGGACGCCGGTGTTCGTCGCGATCTTTCTCGCGATCATCGCCTACGCATTCTGGCCCCGCAACAAGGCTGCGTTCGACGAAGCGGCGAGCCTGCCGCTGCGGGAGGAGTAAGAGATCATGACCGATCATCATAGCGACATCGATTCCGTCACCGGCAAGTCCACGACCGGACATGAATGGGACGGCATCAAGGAGCTCAACACGCCGCTGCCACGCTGGTGGGTGATTTCCTTTTACCTCACCATCGTCTGGGCGATCGGCTACTGGATCGTCTATCCGGCCTGGCCGCTGATCTCCAGCAACACCACCGGCCTGTTCGGCTATTCGTCGCGCGCCGACGTCGCGGTCGAGCTCGCCAATCTCGAGAAGATCCGCGGTGACAAGATGGCGGTGCTGGGCAAGGCCTCGCTCGCCGACATCGAGAAGGACCCGGCCTTGCTGGCGCTCGCCCGCGCCAAGGGCAAGACCGTGTTCGGCGACAATTGCGCGCCGTGTCACGGCAGCGGCGGCGCCGGCGCCAAGGGCTTTCCGAACCTGAACGACGACGACTGGCTGTGGGGCGGCACGCTCGACCAGATCATGCAGACCATCCAGTTCGGCGCCCGCTCCGGCCACGCCAAGACGCACGAGGGCCAGATGCTCGCCTTCGGCAAGGATGGCGTGCTGAAGGCCGACGAGATCGTCACGGTCGCCAACTATGTACGCGCGCTGTCGGGCCTGTCGACCCGCAAGGGCTATGACGCCGCCAAGGGCGAGAAGATCTTCGCTGAGAATTGCGTCGCCTGTCACGGCGACGGCGGCAAGGGCAACCCGGAGATGGGCGCCCCGAATCTGACCGACAAGATCTGGCTGTACGGCTCGGACGAGGCGACCCTGATCGAGACCATCGGCCAGGGCCGCGCCGGCGTCATGCCGGCCTGGGAAGGGCGGCTCGACCCCGCCACGATCAAGGCGATGGCGGTCTACGTCCACTCGCTGGGCGGCGGCAAATAGCTGAACGATAACAAGCGGGGGCAGACAAAAATGCCCCCGCTTGAGCTGGATCAATCGACGCGGCGGCGCCGGGTCTAGGTTTAATCGCACCACTTCGAGATGTTCTAACGCGATGAACAAGACCGTGAACCCGAACGAGCTCACATCGGAAGACGACTTCGGCCCGCTCTACGCGGCCCGCAAGAAGGTCTATCCCCAAAGTGTCTCCGGCACCTTCCGCCGGATCAAATGGGGCCTGATGGCGTTCTGCCTCGGCGTCTACTATTTCCTGCCCTTCGTGCGCTGGAACCGGGGCCTCGGCGCCCCCAGCCAGGCCGTGCTGATCGACCTGCCCAACAGCCGCTTCTATTTCTTCTTCATCGAGCTGTGGCCGCAGGAGGTCTACTACTTCACCGGTCTGTTGATCGTCGCCGCGATCACGCTGTTCCTGATGAACTCGGTCGGCGGCCGCATCTGGTGCGGCTATCTCTGCCCGCAGACGGTGTGGACCGATCTGTTCTACGCCGTCGAGCGCTTCGTCGAGGGCGATCGCCGCGAGCGGATGCGGAAGGACAAGGCGGCCGGCGCGCTGACGCTCCGGCGTGTCTCCGAGATCGCGCTCAAGAACTTCATCTGGCTCATGATCGCCTGGTGGACCGGCGGCGCCTGGGTGCTCTATTTCAGCGACGCCCCGACGCTGGTGAAGGATCTGCTGACCTTCCAGGCGCCGATGATGGCCTATATCTGGATCGGCATCCTCACCGCGACGACCTTTGTGCTCGCCGGCTACATGCGCGAGCAGGTCTGCACCTATATGTGCCCCTGGCCGCGCATCCAGGCCGCACTCACCGACGAATGGGCGCTCAACGTCACCTATCGCTACGACCGCGGCGAGAAGCGCACCTCGGTGAAGAAGGCGGCGGAGCTGCGCGCGCTCGGCGAACAGGTCGGCGACTGCGTCGATTGCTATCAATGCGTCGCGGTGTGCCCGACCGGCATCGATATCCGCAACGGGCCGCAGCTCGAATGCATCCAGTGCGGACTCTGCATCGACGCCTGCGACAACGTGATGACCAAGATCGGCCGGCCGAAGCGGCTGATCGGCTACGACAACGACATCAACATCCAGCGCCGCCAGGAAGGCAAGGCGCCGATCTACCGCATCGTCCGGGCCCGCACCGTCGTCTACAGCGCGATCATCGCGGCCGTCGGCGGCTTCATGATCTATACGCTGGCGACCCGCAGCCTGCTCGACGTCAACGTGCTGCATGACCGCAATCCGGTCGCAGTCAAGCTCAGCGACGGCTCGATCCGCAACGCCTACACGGTGCGGCTGCTGAACAAGAGCGGCTACGACCGCGTCATCGCCATCGACGCGGACGGTCCGGCCAACCTGACCACGCATGTCGTCGGCGTCGATTCGGTGACGCCTGACAGGCCGATGATCGTGATCCCGCGCGACACCACCAGCGAGCTGCGCCTGCTGGTCACCGCGCCCGCGGACAGCAATCCGGAGAAGTCGATCCCCGTGCGCTTCCGCGTCACCGACATCGGCCTCGGCGAAGTCGCCACCGCCACCGACAATTTCGTCGCGCCGTAAGTTCAGGAGACTGCCATGGCCGCCAAGCCGCTGACCGGAACCAAGGTGTTCCTGATGCTGGTCGCCTTCTTCGGGCTCGTGATCGGCGTTAACGTCACCATGATGAAGCTCGCGATCGCAACGCTGCCCGGCACCGACGTCGATAGCCCCTACGCCGCAGGCCTCACCTATGACCGCGAGATCGCCGCGGCGCAGGACCAGGCCGCGCGCAAATGGCAGGTCAATGCCCATATTGAGCGTCGCGCCGATGGCGCCGCCACGCTCCAGGTCGACGCGCGCGATGCGAAGGGCCAGCCGATGAGCGGCCTGAAATTCGGCGGCCGTCTGGAACGGCCGACCGACAAGCGCGCCGATCTCCAGCTCGATCTCTCGGAATCCGGCATCGGCATCTATCGCGGCAATGTCGCCTCCGTCGCCCCGGGACAGTGGGACCTCGTGATCGAAGGCGAGGCGCGCGGCACACGCGTGTTCATGTCGCGTAATCGCGTGATCCTGAACTGAAGGATTTTGCCATGCAGGTCACGCGGGATTTCTCTCACTATGTCCGCGCCGCAGGCGAGGGCCTCCAGCACATCGATCTCGCGGTCGAGGGCGTTCACTGCGCCGGCTGCATGGCCAAGATCGAGCGCGGACTGTCGGCCATCCCCGATGTCACGCTGGCGCGCGTGAACCTCACCGACCGCCGCGTCGCGCTGGAATGGAAGCAGGGAACGCTCGATCCGGCCCGCTTCATCGATCGCCTCGAGGAACTTGGCTACAAGGCTTACCCTTACGAGACCGAAAGCGCTGAGGTGGCAGAGGTCGCCGAATCCCGCTTCCTGCTGCGCTGCCTCGGCGTCGCCGCGTTCGCCACCATGAACGTAATGATGCTGTCGATCCCGGTGTGGTCCGGCAACGTCTCGGACATGCTGCCGGAGCAGCGCGACTTCTTCCACTGGCTGTCGGCGCTGATCGCGCTGCCGGCGGCGGCCTATGCCGGCCAGCCGTTCTTCCGCTCGGCATGGCGCGCGCTGGCGAACAAGACCACCAACATGGACGTGCCGATCTCGATCGGCGTGTGCCTTGCGCTCGGCATGTCCGTGGTCGAGACGATCCACCACGCCGAGCACGCCTATTTCGATGCCGCGATCATGCTGCTGACCTTTCTGCTGGTCGGCCGCTTCCTCGACCAGAACATGCGGCGGCGGACCCGCGCGGTTGCCGGCAATCTCGCCGCGCTCAAGGCCGAGACCGCGGCCAAGTTCGTCGGGCCCGATGAGATCTCGCAGGTGCCGGTGGCGGCGATCCATCCCGGCGACATCGTGCTGCTCCGGCCCGGCGAGCGGTGCGCGGTCGACGGCACCGTGATCGAGGGGCGCTCCGAGATCGACCAGAGCCTGATCACCGGCGAGACGCTCTATGTCACGGCGGAGCAGGGTACGCCGGTCTATGCGGGCTCGATGAACATCTCCGGCACGCTGCGGGTGCGGGTTTCGGCGGCCTCCGAAGCGACGCTGCTCGCCGAGATCACGCGGCTGCTCGACCACGCGCTGCAGGCGCGCTCGCGCTACATGCGGCTCGCCGATCGCGCCTCGCGGCTCTATGCGCCGGTGGTGCATGCGACCGCGCTGATCACCATCCTGGGCTGGGTCATCGCCGGTGCGAGCTGGCACGATGCGATCGTCACCGGCGTGGCCGTCTTGATCATCACCTGTCCTTGCGCGCTCGGCCTTGCCATTCCGACCGTGCAGACGGTGGCCTCGGGCGCAATGTTCAAGGCCGGCGTCCTGCTCAATGCGGGCGATGCGATCGAGCGGCTGGCGGAAGCGGACCACGTCATCTTCGACAAGACCGGTACGCTGACGCTGCCGGATCTCGAGGTGATCAACGCGGCCGATATCCCCGCCGACATTTTCGAGCTGGCCGGCCGGCTCGCGCTGTCGAGCCATCATCCGGTGGCCGCCGCGGTCGCACAGGCCGCGGGCGCAAGGTCGCCGATCGTCAGCGCGGTCGAGGAAGCCGGGCAGGGCGTGCGCGCAACGGTCGACGACGTCGAGATCCGCCTGGGCCGTCCGTCCTTCTGCGGCGCCGAGACCCTTGTCGGCTTGACCGACGATCTCGATCCCGAAGCCTCCATCGTCGCGTTCAGCAAGGGCAGCGAAAAGTTCATTTTGTCGGTGCGCCAAGGGCTCCGCCCGGATGCCCAAGCCGTGATCGCGGCGCTGAAGGACCGTCACATCGGCATCGAGATCCTGTCCGGCGACCGCGAGGCGGCGGTGATCGCGGCGGCCCATGCGCTCGGCATCGCCGAATGGCGCGCCGGCGTGACGCCTGCCGACAAGATCGCGCGGATCGAGGAATTGAAGCGGCGCGGCACCAAGGTGCTGATGGTCGGCGACGGCATGAACGATGCGCCTTCGCTGGCGGCGGCCCATGTCTCGATGTCGCCGATCTCGGCCGCCCATCTCAGCCAGGCCACCGCCGATCTCGTCTTCCTCGGCCGGCCGCTGGCTCCTGTCGTCGCCGCGATCGATTCCGCACGCAAGGCGCTGCACCTGATGCGGCAGAACCTCTGGCTCGCGATCGGCTATAATGTGCTGGCGGTGCCGGTTGCGATCAGCGGCGTCGTCACGCCCCTGATCGCCGCGGCCGCCATGAGCGGATCGTCGATCCTGGTGATGCTGAATTCGCTGCGGGCGCGCAGCGCGCGGGAGATCACGTAATGGAGATCCTGGTCATCCTGGTGCCGCTGGCGCTGATGCTAGGAGGGGCCGGCCTCGTCGCCTTCCTCTGGTCGCTGCGCAGCGGTCAGTACGACGATCTCGACGGCGCCGCCTGGCGCGCCATCGCCGACGACGAGCCGCCGCCGCAGGAAGCCCCGGTCAAGCGTTAGCGCTTCAAGGCCAACGTCAGCACGGCTGCGGCCGCGAGCGCGACGCCAACCCCGGCGACGCAGGCATGCCAGCCGAAGGCGTCGAACAGCCGGCCAAGCACGGCCGTGCCGACAAGTCCGCCGACGAAATAGCACGCAAGATAGGTGCCGCTGGCGACGCCGCGGTTGTCGGTCGCGGTCTGTCCCACGAATCCGGTGGCGGCGGCTTGCGCGAAGAATGTCCCGACCCCGACCAGGATCATCCCGGCGAGCACTTCCCCCAGGCGAGCGGTCAGCATCAGTGGCAAGCCGATTCCGGCAACGGCAAGTGCGCCCCAGATCGCCGGCCGGGTCCCGAGGCGCGCGGCTACCCTGCCGGCCAGCAAGGTCGTGATCACCGATGGCAGGAAGACGAAATAGACGAGGCCGAGGTCCATCATGCCCAGCGACAGCGGCGGCCGGACCAGCACGAAATTGACGAACGTGAAGGTGCCGATGAAGGCGAACAGGATGCAGAAGCCGATCCCGAAGGCGGCGCGGAGTTGCGCATTGCGCCAGTGAGTGATCGCGGCTTCCAGCGGCGATCCGATCGGCGTCATCGTATGCATCGGCCGCACGCGCTGGATGGTGAAATAGACCAGCACCGCGCCGGCCAGGTTGAGTGCCGCGAAGAAATAGAAGTTCCATGCGAGCCCGAGGCCTTCGGCGACCGCTGCCGAGATCAGCCGGCCGACGAGGTTGCTGGCGACGTTGCCGGTGATGTAGGCGGCGAACGCGCCGCCTGTGTCCATGGCGCTGCATTGCTCGCCGAGATGAGCGAGGGTGAGCGCAAAGGCGGATGCCATGCAAAGGCCCTGGGCGATCCGCAAAGTCGTGAAGACGGCAAGATTGGGTGCGGAGGCCAGCAGGCTGGTGGGGATTGCAAGAAGCAGAAGGCTCACCAGGATGCCGGTCCGGCGGTTGATGCGCGGGCTGAAGAAGCCGACGACGAGGCTCGCAATGGCCATGCCGAAGGTGCTGGCGTTGACGGCAAATCCCATCGCTGCCGGCGTCACTCCATAATGGCGTGTCAGCGAGGGCAGGATCGCCTGCGTCGCGAACAGGTCGACGACGGTCAGGAATGCGGTGAGGCCGATCACGACTGATCGGAGCGCAAACCCCGGCGAATGCACATCCACCGCCATCGCGGCCGGCTTCAACTGTGCGGACAGATCGGTCATGGCTCTGCATCTCCAGTGGCGGATGTGGCGCCCGGCACGCCTTGCGGCATGGTGGGATACCGGACGCCACATCCGGGTAACGAGTACGCTGGGGCCGGGGCGCTCGTTACATGTGATGGTCGTTGGGATCTTTGCGGACGTCGCCGACATAGAGGATGACCGTCTCCTTCCCGAGGTTCTTCCACCAGTGCGAGGTGCCGAACACCTCGGGGCGGATGTCGCCGGCCTTGTGCACGATCGGATCGATGCAGTTGGAGGCGTATTCGACGATCTCGCCCTGCTGCACGAAGATCAGGGCCGGGCGGTCGTCGTGGCTGTGCCAGGGCACGATGCCGCCGGGCTCGATGGTCAGCTTGCGGAAACGCAGCTCGCGACCTTCGATATGTGCCGGCTGTTTGCCGAGGTCGATCGCGCCGAGCGTGACGTCGGTGACGCCGACCGGCTTGTAGTCCACCATCTGATGCGCATTCGGCTTGATCTTGTCGGCGGCGCATTCGCCCGCGAGCACGGGCTGCGCAGGTAACGTCAATGCGCCGACGATGGCGAGGCACGGCAAGACCGCGCGCAGGAAAGTGCGATGCTTCGACATGGAAATCTCCTGTGTTGGCCGTAACCGCGATGGTCGCCGGCTATGGCGGGAGCATCGTCGAGACCGCGGCCATCTTGAAATGCCGACTCGCTCTCGATGCGATAGCCACGCGCTATGTTGATGCGCGGCGGCTATCGAACCGATTGGGCATCGGCATTTCCGCTTTCGGCAAATCCGCCGTCCGATGGCGGAGCGCCCGATTGGCGGGCGTTCACGTCAATCCGGAGGAGCATCTCATGACGAAAGTGTCCAAAACCATGATTGCCGCCGCTGCGTTCGCGGTCATCGCCACGTCGGCCTTCTCACAGGCCACCTGGGACTTCAAGGCCGGCATGGCCTATGTCTATGGCGGGCCGGGCAAGATGTCGGCGATGGCCATGGCCCCCGCCGAGAAGAACCACGAGGCTATGATGAAGAACGCCAAGAAGGTGCCCGAGAACACCGTCTTCTTCATGGACAACGGCACGCTGTACTCCGCCTCCGGCCGGCTGGACCCGACGGGCAATTTCTACGTGAACTGAACCGGCCCTCACGTAACGGCCGCCCCTTGCGGGCGGCCGGACCTCGAACCTAGTATTCGCATCTCGAACGCCGGAGCGGAACATGACGTCCCTCTCACCAGCCGACGCCGAGCGGCTCAAGTCTGCCTTCCAGCGCTGCCGTGACATGGAGGGAACGCTGAACGAGCAGCTTCGCGCCTATGCCGATGTGAGCCGCGAGGTCTTCCCGGCCTATGGCGAGGCGGTCGATCGCCTGGTGGTACGATTGAACGGCAATGGCGGCGGCGAGACCGCGCCGCGTCCGGGCGATGCAATGCCGCCGTTCATGCTGCCCGACGAAAGCGGACGCCTCGTCAGCTTGTCCGCACTGCTGGAGAGCGGTCCGGTCGCGGTGATGTTCTTCCGCGGACATTGGTGCCCGTATTGCCGCCTCAACATGCGCGCGGTGGCCCAGGCCGGAGCGCGCATCAAGGCGATGGGCGCGCGGGTCGTTGCGATCATGCCTGAGACCCAGCAATTCACGGAATACCTCAAGGACGAGGCCAACGCGCCGTTTCCGATCCTGACCGATCTCGACAATGGCTATGCCCTATCTCTGAATCTCGCGATCTGGCTTGGCACCGAGATCCAGCAATTGCTGTCGTACCAGGACATGGCGAAGTTTCACGGCAATGACGGCTGGATGCTGCCGATCCCGGCCGTGTTCGTCGTCGGTCGCGACGGGATCGTGAAAGCCCGCTTCGTCGATCCCGATTTCCGCAAGCGCATGGAGATCGACGACCTGCTTGCGGCGTTGGAAGGTGCGAGCCGGGAGAGGTGAATTTCGCGCAACGCGCTCGTTTTTCCTTCTCCGCTTTGTGAGAGAGGGAAAGAGCGGCGATCGTACCCGCGGCTACCCCGCAACAATGCGCCAGTCCGCGCCACGCAGCATGCGCATCACGGCATTGGCGACCGCCGTGCGCTGCCGGCCCGCCACGCCGTAGAGGCTGACCGTGCGGCGGGCGTCGAGCCCGACGACGGTGGCGCGCTTCAGGCTGTCCGGCACCGGTGAGCTGTGCGGCATCATGGCGATGCCGATATCGGCCTCCACCAGCTCGATCAGGTCGCGCTCGCTCGAAATCTCGTGGCCGTGATCGACGTCGACGCCGTGCTCGCGCAGGCTCGCGGAGATGCGCCGGGAGTGCTCGCAATAATTGCGGCCGAGCAATTGCTCGGCGCGCAGATCGTCCGGCTCGATGGTATCCTGGCCGGCGAGGCGATGCTCCCGGCTGACGACGAGATCGAAGGTCTCGGTGAACAGCGGCCAGACGTCGAGCCGTTCCCAGGCTTCGTCGATCTCGGCCGCGATGCCGAGCTCCGCTTCTCCCTTCTTGAGGAATTCGCCGACCTCGCGGCTGGTTCCGCGCAGGAAGCGCAGCTCGAGCCGGTTGAACTGCCGCCTGATCTCGTTGAGATACGGAATCAGCAGCGCAAGGTCGATCGAATGGGTCAGCGCGACCCGCAGCGCGCCGATTTCCCCACTCTTGAACGAGGAAGCGAGCGAGCGCGCGCCAATTGCGGCGTCATAGCACTGCTTCAGCAGCGGATGCATGCGCTGGCCGAGCTCGGTCAACTGGGCAGCCGGGCGCTCGCGGCGAAACAGGTCGCCGCCGAGCTCGGCCTCGAGCTGCTTGATCGCGCGCGTCAGCGAGGGCTGCGTCACGTTGCACTCCTCGGCGGCGCGGGTGAAATTCAAGAGCTGCGCCACCGCCAGGAAGTAGCGGACCTGGTGCATTTCCATGGATCGGCTCCCAGCGAGATCGGCCCGAAATCTAACCGATCGGGGCAGGGAATGATATGCTGGCGGCGATAGCGCGCGCGTATGGTTTCGGAAGCCAGCCGGCATTTCCAAAAGGCCCGGCGATCGCCGAGAACGGCAAGACGTAACAATAGCCTTATACCCGGCGTACACTTGGCGAATGATACCCATAGGCTCGACAGGAGCGAGACATGAACGACATGCAGGACAGCGGGCAGCGAAAGAGCATGAACCTGCCGGGCCAGGTCGTCCTCGTGCTTCAGGGCGGCGGTGCGCTCGGCTCGTACCAGGCCGGCGTCTACCAGGCGCTCCACGAGGCCGGCATCGAGCCGGACTGGATCATCGGCACCTCGATCGGCGCCATCAATGCCAGCCTCATCGCAGGCAACGCGCCGGAGCACCGGCTCGCGCGCCTGAGGGAGTTCTGGAAGCGGATGGAGCAGAAGCCGGTCTGGGACTGGCGCTCCGGATTTCCCGGCTTCAACGAGAAGCTGGCCTATTGGTCGACGGTGACCCACGGCATTCCCGGCTTCTTCCGACCCAACCCGCTGGCGCATGCCGGGGATTCCTATCCGCTGGGCGCCGATCACGCCGGCTACTATTCGACTGCGCCGCTGGAGACGACGCTGTGCGAGCTGGTCGATTTCGATCTCGCCAATCGCTGCGCGCCGCGCCTGACGGTCGGTGCGGCCCATGTCGGCACCAGCGAAATGCGCTACTTCGACAGCCGCGACGGCGAGCTGACGGTGAAGCACATCATGGCCTCCGGCGCGCTGCCGCCGGCCTTCCCGGCGATCCGCATCGATGGCGAGCTCTATTGGGACGGCGGCATCCTCTCGAATACGCCGACGGAAGCGGTGTTCGACGACAATCCGCGCAAGGATTCGCTGATCTTCTCCGTGCATCTGTGGAATCCCGTCGGTGCCGAGCCGACGACGATGGCGGAGGTGTTGAACCGCCATAAGGACGTACAGTATTCCAGCCGCATCGCGAGCCAGATCGTGCGCCAGCAGCAGACCCATCGCCTGCGCCACGTCATCAACCAGCTTGCGGCACGGCTTCCGGAGAGCGACCGTAATGACCCGGCCGTGCGCGAGCTCGCGAGCTACGGCTGTCCGACCCGCATGCATGTGGTGCGGCTGCTGGCACCGCAGCTTGATCGCGAGACCCATACCAAGGACATCGATTTCAGCCCGTCCGGGATCACGCGGCGCTGGCACGCTGGTTATGCTCATACGAAGTCTGTGCTCGCGCGAAAACCGTGGATCGGCGAATTCGATCCGCTCGCCGGCGTGGTGCTGCACGAGCATATCGACGAGATGCCGATGGCGGCGGAATAGGAGCTGCGTCCGCCGTTCATCGAATTGCCATAGGTCTTGCGGATCGTTGGGGGTCCGCAAGTCGGTGAGGCCCTGCAGGTGGTGTCCGCGAACGATCTGGAATTGGCGCTCGATCGGGTCCGCATCGATGCGGCGGGACCTGTTGCTGGCGTGTTCGGTCCTGATACGGTGACCTGGCGGATCGACCGCGAGGCCGTGATCTTCCTCGGCGCCGGGCGCGCGCTGCTGCTTCAACTCGCCCATCCCTGGGTCGCGGCCGCCATCGCCGAGCATTCAAAAACCTTCGCCGATCCGATCGGCCGCTTTCACCGCACCTTCGACATCGTCTTCGCCATGGTGTTCGGCTCGCTCGACCGGGCCTTGCTGTCGTCGCGGCAATTACATCGGCGGCACAGCATGATCGTCGGCGAGATGCCCGAGACGGTCGGTCCGTTCGCGGCCGGCTCGCGCTACTGCGCCAACGACATCCCCTCGCTGCGTTGGGTTCATGCGACGCTGGTCGAGAGCGCGCTGATGGCACACGACCTGGTCCTGCCGCAGCTCTCGGTGGAGGAGCGCGAGCGCTACTGGACGGGGAGCCGGACGTTCGGCGCGCTGTTCGGATTGACGGGCGACGATTTGCCGGCGGACTGGGCCGGCTTTGCCGCCTACACGGCTGCGATGACGCAGTCGGAGACGCTGACCGTCAGCCCGGCCGCGCGGGAGATCGCCGCGCAGATCTTTGGCGGCGCACGTCCGTGGCTGCGGCCGCCGCGCTGGTACCGCGCGCTCACGGCGCGGATGCTGCCGGAGCCGATACGTGCGGGCTTTGGCTTTGAGCTCGATCCGCGTGACGCGCGAGCGGCTGATAACGCGCTGAGATGGATCAGGCGCGTCTATCCGAAATTGCCTGACCGGCTGCGCTATGTCGGCCCTTACCAGGAAGCGATGACGCGGCTGAATGGCGGGACCGGGCCCGACTGGATGACCCGCTGTCTCAACCGCGCCTGGATCGGCCGCCCGCAGATGGATGCGCGCGGGAAGGGGTGAGCGTTCAAATCTTGTGTCCCGGACAAGCCGCAATGCGCGAGCATTGCGGCGCAGAGCCGGGACCCAGGGGCCGCGGACTTCGGCGTGACATGGGCCCCGGCTCTGCAGCGCACCGTCGAAGAGACGCTGCGCTGCGTCCGGGGCACGAGAGCGGTGATGAGACGCGCGCTCTCTCCACATCGTCATTGCGAGCCACCGGGTCCGCGCGAAGCGCGGCCTGATGACAGCCTCCGCGAAACAATCCAGAATCCCTCCGCTGGGACAGTCTGGATTGCTTCGTCGCTTCGCTCCTCGCAATGACGGAGGATGTGGAAGCGCCTTGGCCCCGGCCTCACACCGAGGCCAGCTTCCGATACAGCGCGTTGTAACTCCCCGCCGAGATGCTCCACGAGAACGACCGGCCCATGGCGCTGCGGCGCATGGTGTCGAGCTGGTCCTGGGCCATGAAGGCGGAGAAGGCGCGGCGGACGCCGCCGAGGAAGGATTCGTGCGAGGGTCTTGAGAACAGGAAGCCGGTCTCGCCGTCGGTGATGGTCTCGGCAAGGCCGCCGGTCTGGTGGCCGATCGGCAGCGAGCCGAAGCGCTGGGCGTACATCTGGCTGAGGCCGCAGGGCTCGAACCGCGACGGCATCAAGGTAAAGTCGCTGCCGGCAAAGATGCGCCGCGCCTGGGCGTCGTTGAAGCCGATGGTGACGCCGATGGCGTCGGGGCGGCGGCGATGGGCGTCGATCAGGGCCTGCTCGAGCGCCGGCTCGCCGGAGCCGGTGACCACGATCTGCCCGCCGGAATCGATGATCTCGTCGGCGGCCGACAGCACGAGGTCGATGCCCTTCTGGTGCACGAGGCGCGCGACGATCGCGAACATCGGCCCGCGCGAGACCGCGAGGCCAAACTGCTTGCGGACGTAGTCCGCATTGGCCTTCTTGCCGATCCAGTCGCCGGCGCCGAACTGCTGGGCGAGCTGGGAGCATGAGCGCGGGTCCCAGCTCTCGTCGATGCCGTTGAGGATGCCGGTGAGCTCGGCCGCATCGGAGCGGACGCGGAGCAGGCCTTCGAGGCCGCAGCCGAATTCCTCCGTCGTGATCTCCCGCGCATAGGTGCCGCTGACGGTGGTGAGGTGCGAGGCGTAGACGAGGCCGGCCTTGAGGAAGGAGAGCTGGTCGTAGAACTCGACGCCGTCGATGTGGAAGGAGCTTTCGGGGATGCCAATTCGCCGCAGCGACTCCTTCGGGAAGAGGCCCTGATAGGCGAGGTTATGGATGGTCAGGATCGACGGTAGCCTGGCGCCGCGCCAGGCGAGATAGGCAGGCACGAGCGAAGCCTGCCAGTCGTTGGCGTGGACCAGGTCCGCTGCCCAATTCTTGTCCAGCTTGCCCATGGCCAGCTCAGCGGCTGCCGAGGCAAAGCGCGCGAAGCGGATGTCGTTGTCGGGCCAGTCGCGCCCGGACTCGTCGCCATAGGGGTTGCCGGGCCGGTCGTAGAGTTGTGAGCACAACAGCACATAGACCGGCAGGCCGTCCTTGGTCGCGGCGCGGCCGAGCGAGCAGGCGGGCATCTCCGCAAATGCCGGGCAGCGTCCAACGATCTGAATATGCGTGAGTTGTTCGATGATGTCGCGATAGCCGGGCAGCATGATCCGGATATCGGCGAAGGGGCGGAGCGCTCGGGGGAGGGCAGCGGAAACGGCACCAAGTCCGCCGACGCGGACGAAGTCGTCCATCTCCGTGGTGACGAACAAGACCCTCAAGAACGATTGCCCTCTTCCGATCCCGATTGCTGCTATGCAAGATCGGGTCCAGTTGCTCCTGGATATCTCAGCCTGCCCGCGCGATGCGTTCGTTCGGTAAAGACTTTCCTACTCAGCCGCCGCCCTCTAGGGTCGGCGCACCAACAACAGAGAACGTTGATCGTTCCTAAGGGACCGCCGGGGATGCAGCTATCAGATAAGCACGAACACACGACGACAAAGGCCTTCGCGGGCCTGCGGGTGCTGGATTTCTCGACCACCATCGCCGGTCCCCATTGCGCGCGGATGCTCGCGGACATGGGCGCCGAGGTCATCAAGATCGAGACCGACGGCGGCGAGACGATGCGAACCCGGCCGCCGCTGCGCAAGGGCTGCAGCACCGTGTTCGGCCAGCTCAATGTCGGCAAGAAGAGCATCGTGCTCGACCTCAAGTCCGAGGACGGGCGGGAGGCGGTGCGACGGCTGGTCGCAACATCGGACATCCTGGTCGAGAACTTTCGCCCGGGCGTGATGCGCCGGCTGCGGCTCGACTATGACAGCCTGCGCCCGGTCAATCCCAGGCTGATCTACTGCTCGATCTCGGGCTATGGCCAGAGCGGCCCCTCGGCCGAGCTGCCGGCCTACGCACCGGTGATCCATGCGGCCTCCGGCTACGACATGGCGCATCTCGCCTACCAGCCCGGCCGGGTCAGGCCGGACTATTGCGGCATCTATCATGCCGACGTCGTCACCGGCACCTACGGCTTTGGCGCGATCGCCTCTGCGCTCTATCAGCGTACCGTGACCGGGCAGGGCCAGCACATCGACGTCTCCATGCTGGAGTCGATGCTGAGCCTGACGGTGATCGAGCTGCAGAGCTCGCAATTCGCGGTGAAGCCGCCGCCGCGCCCGATGTTCGGCCCGACCGAGACCGCCGACGGCTACGTCATGATCACGGTCGCCAGCGAGAAGACCTTCCAGTGCTTGATGGGCGTGATCGGGCGGCCCGAATGGATCGCCGATGCGCGCTTCTCCAGTTATGCGCCGCGCCGCGAGAACTGGGCCGACATGATGGATGGCGTCGAGGCCTGGTCGAAGCAGCTCTCGACCGAAGCGTGTCTCGTCGCATTGAGCGCCGCCGGCGTGCCGGCCTCGGCCTATCGCACCGTGTCCGAGGCGCTGGCCGATCCGCAGCTCGCACATCGCCAGGCGCTCTCCCCGGTGGAGGACGCGGGCGGCTCTTTCCAGGTGCTCAATCTGCCGTTCCGGATGTCGGGCGCCGACACCACGCCGGCGAAGACGATGGCCGCGCTCGGCGAGCATACCGATGCGCTGCGTGACGAGGTCGGCCTGTCGAACGACGCGTCAATTCCGACAGGCAAAACAGCCGCGACACACTGAGCAACATTTGCGCTGCGCTACGCGCATGCGGCATTTGATCTCCCTTGTGTTCCTCTTGCCGTGGCGAGCATTTGTCGCCAATCTCGCGCCCGAGTCATTCAACGATCCGAAACATCGGACGAGGGATCCCGGGAGGAACCATGACGAAGATTGTTGCCGCAGCGCGCAATTGCGCGCCGATTTTCCTTGTTGCGGCATTTGCGCTTGTCTCGCCTGCGCACGCGCAAAAATCGGGCGGCAGCATCACCGTCGGCCAGGAGATGGACATCTCGGGCTTCGATCCGCTCAAGGTCGGCGTCTACGACACGTCGACCAATACCGCCGCCGCCGCGATCTTCGACACGCTCACCACGCTCGACGACAAGGGCGAGGCCGCGCCGAAACTCGCGGTGTCCTGGACGCATTCCGACGACTACAAGACCTGGACCTTCAAGCTGCGCGAGGGGGTGAAATTCCACGACGGCACGCCGTTCAATGCGCAGGCCTTCAAGGAGAATTTCGACCGGCAGAAGGACCCCGCCAACAAGTGCCGCTGTGCCTTCTACATCAGCAACGTCAAGGAGGTGCTGGCGCCGGACGAATACACGATCGTCTACAATCTGACCGATCCCTCCGTGAACCTGCCGGCCACGATCACCATCCAGAGCTCGAACAACGTCATTCATTCGCCGACGGCCTGGAAAACCAAGGGCGCCGACTACAATCGCAATCCCGTCGGCACCGGTCCCTACATCCTGAAATCATGGACCGCCGGCGACCGCATGGTGCTGGAGAAGAACCCGGACTACTGGAACAAGGGCCGTCCCTATCTCGACCGTATCATCCTGAAGCCGCTGCCCGACGCGCAGTCGCGGTTCGCCTCGCTGCAATCGGGCGAAGCCGACATCATCTGGGATGACGAGAACGACGCCGACAACATCATGAAGGCGCAGAAGGACTCCAAGCTCACCGTGCACACCTACAAGGGCTCGGGCGCGCAGGTCTACGCCTTCAACACCAAGGTGGCGCCGTTCGACGACGTCCGCGTGCGCCAGGCGCTGGTGATGTCGATCGACCGCCCGAAGATGTCGCAAGCGATCAGCAACGGCCTGAGCCGGCCCGCGAGCAATCCTTATGGCGACGGCTCCTGGGTCAAGTGCAAGGACGACGGCGCGCTGCCGTTCGACCTCGAGAAGGCCAAGGCGCTGCTGAAGGATTACGGCAAGCCGGTCGAGTTCAAGATGCTGGTGACCGCCACGCCGCGCGGCCGCATGATCGGACAGGTGCTGCAGCAATTCTGGAAGCGCGCCGGTGCCAATATGGAGATCGAGCAGGTCGACCAGGCCACGATCCCGCCGCGCGCCTTCGCGCGTCAGTTCCAGCTCGTGCCCTGGCGCATCGTCGATCTCGCCGATCCCGATCCGCAGATGTACGCGAATTTCCGCAGCGGAAGCCCGTTGTCGCTGGCGAACTTCGTCGATCCGGAGCTCGATCGGCTGCTCGACCATTCCCGCGTCACCGCCGACGTCGCGGCGCGCACCGAGGACTATTGCGCGATCAGCCGCCTGATCAACAAGGAGGCGATCTGGTTCTGGACCTTCCAGAACACCTATTACGCGCTGTCGAGCGCCAAGCTGAAAGGCTTTCCAAAGATCTACAACGGCGTGATCGACGTCTCGACCACCTGGCTGGAATGATCGCGCGATGCTGATTTTCGTCGTGCGGCGGCTGCTTGCCATCCTGCCGGTGCTGCTCGCGGTCTCGCTGCTCACCTTCCTGATCGCCTCGCTGCTGCCGGGTGATCTCGCCTATGTCATCCTCGGCGACCAGGCGACGCCGGATAATGTCGCCGCGCTTCGCCATGACATGGGGCTCGACCAGCCGCTGTGGTGGCGCTACCTGAGCTGGCTCGGGCACGTCCTGCAGGGCGATCTCGGCCGCTCGTTCCGCACCGGGCAGACGGTGCTGCAGGCGGTCGCCGAGCGCATTCCGGTCTCGCTCCAATTGATGCTGATGGCCGAGTTCATCGGCCTCTTGATCGGCGTTCCCGTTGCGATCGCCTGCGCCGCGCGCGCAGGCGGCGCGTTCGACCGGTTCATGACCGGCAGCGCCTTCGCCATGCTGTCGATGCCGTCCTTCCTGATGGCGATCCTGCTGATCTACCTGTTCGCGGTCGAGCTGCACTGGCTGCCGGCGACCGGCTATGTGCCGTTCACCGAGGAGCCGCTCGGCAATTTGCGCTTCTTCGTGCTGCCGGCGCTGACGCTGGCCCTGGCCGAATGGCCGGGCATCATGCGCGTGCTGCGCTCCGACATGATCGCGACATTGCAGGAAGACTATATCGCGCTCGCCAAGGCCAAAGGCCTCAAGCCGGCGCGCATCCTGTTCGTGCACGCGCTCAAGCCCTCGTCGCTGACGCTGGTGACGGTGACGGGCATCAATATCGGCCGCCTGCTCGGCGGCACGCTGATCGTGGAGACGATCTTTGCGCTGCCGGGCATCGGGCGGCTGCTGGTCGGCGCGATCTACACCCGCGACCTCGTCATCCTCCAGGGCGTGGTGCTGCTGGTCGCCTGCGGCTTCGTCATCGTCAATTTCATCGTCGACATGCTCTACGCCGTGCTCGATCCGAGGATCCGCCATGGCCACGCTTGAGCTGTCGATGCAGGACGAGGCGACGGCTGCACCCAGCCGCCGCAAGCGCAAGCTCGGTCTGCTGTTCTGGCTCGCGAGCGCCTGGCTCGTGATCATCCTTGCGCTCGCGATCCTCGCGCCGGTGCTGCCGCTGCAGAACCCCGTGGACATGGACATGCTGGAGCGCCGCGCGGCGTTCTCCACCGAGCACTGGCTCGGCACCGACGGGCTCGGCCGCGACGAGCTCGCCCGGCTGATCTTTGGCGCGCGCGTGTCGCTGACGGTTGGGCTGATCGCGCCGATGATCGGATTGACATTCGGCGGCGCGCTGGGCCTGTTTGCCGGCTATTTCCGCGGGCGGTTCGAGACGCTGGTGGTCGGCGGCATGGATGTGCTGCTGGCCTTTCCGCCGCTGATCTTCGCGCTTGCGGTGACCGCCTATCTCGGCCAGTCGATTCCCAATCTGACGATCATCCTCGGCGTGCTCGGCATTCCCGCCTTCATGCGGGTGGCGCGCGCCGCAACGCTGACCCTGGCGCGCCGCGAGTTCGTGATTGCGGCCGAAGCCCTTGGCGCCAGCCATGCGCGCATCCTGCTGCGCGAGCTGTTGCCGAACGTGATCCTGCCGCTGCTCGCTTTCTTCCTGCTCGGCGTCGCCGTCACCATCGTGGTCGAGGGCGCGTTGTCCTTCCTCGGCCTCGGCGTGCCGCCGCCGATGGCGAGCTGGGGCAGCATGATCGGTGAGGGCCGCGATAGTCTCGACGTCGCGCCGCGACTCGCCTTCCTGCCGGCGGCGGGGCTATTCCTGACCGTGCTGGCGTTCAACCTCGTCGGCGACACCATGCGGGCACTGACCGACCCGCGTCAGGGGGCGCTGTGAGCACCCCGCTACTGACCATCGAGGACGTCGCGGTCGAGCTGCCGACCCCGCGCGGAAATCTGCGCGCGGTCGATCATGTCGATCTGTCGCTTGAGGCGGGTCGCACGCTCGGCATCGTCGGCGAGTCCGGCTGCGGCAAGACCATGCTGTCGCGCGCGGTGCTTCAATTGCTGCCGAAGAAGGCGAAGCTGACGGGCCGCGTCATGTTCGACGGCCAGGATCTGGTGCGGCTCGACGCGGAGCGGCTGCGTCGCCTGCGCGGGCGCGACCTCGCTGTCGTGTTCCAGGACCCCATGACTTCGCTCAATCCGGTGCTCACCATCGGCACGCAGTTGATGGAGACGATCCAGGAGCATCTCGAGCTCGATGCGCCGGCGGCGCGCAAGCGCAGCATCGAGCTGCTGGCCGCCGTCGGCATCCCCGCGCCGGAGCAGCGGCTCGCGCAATATCCGCATCAATGCTCCGGCGGCATGCGTCAGCGCATCGCGATTGCGATCGCGCTGTCCTGCGAGCCGAAGCTGCTGATAGCGGACGAGCCGACCACGGCGCTCGACGTCACCATCCAGGCGCAGATCCTCGATCTGCTCGCGCGCGAGCAGCGCCGCCGCCACATGGCGATGATCATCATCACCCACGATCTCGGCGTCGTCGCCGGCCGCGCCGACGAGGTCGCGGTGATGTATGCGGGCAGGGTGGTGGAGCGCGCGCCGACGCAGGCGTTGTTCAAGCGCATGCACATGCCCTACACCGAGGCGCTGCTGGCGGCGATCCCGAAGCTCGAGACCGCGCCGCATACGCCGCTGCCCGCGATCTCCGGCCGTCCGCCCGATCCGACCCGGCCGCTGAAAGGCTGCTCCTTTGCGCCGCGCTGCCGCTATGCCGCGGGGCGCTGCCATGAGGCGAAGCCTGACTTGAAGGGCGCGGAGATGCCTGATCATCTCTACGCCTGCTTCCATCCGATCCAGATGACGGAAGAGGTCGGCGCATGATGCAGCTTGCCCTGCGCGAAGAGCCGCTTCTGAACGTCGACAACCTCGTCGTCGAATACGGTCTCGGCGACAGGACGGTGCACGCCGTCTCCGGGGTCAGCCTGAAGGTCGCGCGCGGCGAGACGCTGGGGCTGGTCGGCGAATCCGGCTGCGGCAAGTCGACGCTGGGGCGTGCGGTGCTGCAACTGCGGCGCGCCAAGTCCGGCCGCGTGCTGTTCGACGGCGAGGATCTCACCGCGATGGAAGGCGAGGCGTTGCGAAAAATGCGGCGCCGCGTGCAGCTCATTTTTCAGGACCCGATCGCCTCGCTCAATCCGCGCCGCCGCATCGGCGACATCGTGGCCGAGCCGCTGATCATCGCCGGCGTCAAGGACGCGTCAGAGCGCAAGCGCAGGGTTCACGAGGTGCTCTCCGCGGTCGGGCTGGATCCCGATCTCGTGTCGGGGCGGCTGCCGCACGAATTCTCCGGCGGGCAGTGCCAGCGCATCTGTATCGCGCGCTCGCTGGTGCTCAATCCGGAATTCATCGTCTGCGACGAGCCGGTCTCGGCGCTCGACGTCTCCATCCGCGCGCAGATCCTCAATCTGCTGGAGGAGATGAAGACGCGGTTCGGCCTGACATTGCTGTTCATCGCGCATGACCTTGCGGTGGTCAAAGCGGTCAGCGATCGCGTCGCGGTGATGTATCTCGGCCGGCTCTGCGAGGTCGGGCCGTCGGAGCAATTGTTCGCAAAGCCCGCGCATCCCTATACCGGGCTGCTGCTGCAGGCGATTCCGGTACCCGATCCCGACGTGCGTCCCGCCGAGAGTGTGGCGACCGGCGAGCCGCCATCGCCGATTGCACCTCCGTCCGGCTGCCGCTTCCGCACCCGCTGCCCGCGGGCCGATCAGCGATGCAGCGCGGAGATACCGGAGTTGCGCGAGGTCGCACCGGGCCAGTTCGCGGCTTGTCACCATCCGCTGGCTTGAACTAAGACCGCTCCCGGGTTTGTCTCGTCCCGCCACTCGTGGCATGGTGGCGCGACGACAAGTATGCCGGGAGGACGCCGATGAAGAGTTTCAAGGTTGCCGATTTCAAGGCGCCGCTGCAGGAGTTCGACGAGGCCACGCCGCAGCCGTCGGGCACGCAGGTGCTGATCAAGGTCAAGGCCGCCGGTGTCTGCCACAGCGACCTCCACATCTGGGAAGGCGGCTACGACCTCGGCCACGGCCGCAAGCCGCTGTCGCTGAAGGATCGCGGCATCAATCTGCCGCTGACCATGGGCCACGAGACCGTCGGCGAAGTCCTCGCGTTCGGTCCCGACGTCAAGCCGACCGACCAGGGCGGCCTCAAGCTTGGCGATGTCGGCCTGGTCTATCCCTGGATCGGCTGCGGCAAGTGCGCGACGTGCCTCGCCGGTGACGAGAACATGTGCCTGACGCCGCGCTCGCTCGGCGTCTATTGCGACGGTGGCTATTCCGATCACATGCTGGTGCCGCATCCGCGCTATCTGCTCAATCTGAAGGGCCTCGATCCCGCGACGACCGCGCCCTATGCCTGCTCGGGCGTCACCACCTACAGCGCGCTGAAGAAGGTCGAGCAGCATTTCGACACGCCGATCGTGATGTTCGGTGCCGGCGGTCTCGGCCTGATGGCGCTGTCGCTGCTGAAAGCAATGGGCGGCAAGGGCGCGATCATGGTCGATATCGACGCCAGGAAGCGCGAGGCCGCGGAGAAGGCCGGCGCGCTCGCGACCGTCGATCCCAAGGCGCCGGATGCGCTGGAACAGCTTGCGAAGAAAGCGGGCGGGCCGATCCGCGCCGTGATCGACCTCGTCGGCAATGCCGCAACGACGCAACTCGGCTTCGACTGCCTGACCAAGGGCGGCAAGCTCGTCATCGTCGGCCTGTTCGGCGGTGGCGCGACCTGGGCGCTGCCGCTGATCCCGATCAAGGCGGTGACGATCCAGGGCAGCTATGTCGGCAATTTGCGCGAGACGCAGGAACTGCTCGACCTCGTGCGGGCCAAGAACGTGGCGCCGATCCCGGTGACGAAGGCGCCGCTTAACAAGGCCAACGACGCGCTGGTGCAATTGCAGCAGGGCGCGGTGGTCGGGCGCACGGTGCTGATGCCGTAGTCGAACGTTCTCTCCGCCGTCATTGCGAGGAGCGAAGCGACCAAGCAATCCAGAATGTCTCCGCAGATGCAGTTCTGGATTGCTTCGCTTCGCTCGCAATGACGGCTTGGCTGGCTCCCTTCCTTGAGGCCTCTCCCATGTCCGCAAACAACGCCTTCCACATCGCCGTGCTCGCCGGTGACGGCATCGGTCCCGAAGTCATGGCGCCGGCCGTCGAGGTGCTGCGCAAGATCGAGCAGAAATCGGGCCTGAGCTTCCGCTTCACCGAGGCGCCCGCCGGCGCCAACAATTATCTCGCCACCGGCAAGTCGATGCCTGACTCGACGATCAAGCTGTGCGAGGAGGCGGACGCGATCCTGCTCGGGGCCTGCGGCCTGCCGTCGGTGCGCTACCCCGATAATACCGAGATCGCGCCGCAGATCGAGCTGCGCTTCATCTTCGATCTCTATGCCGGCGTGCGACCGGCGCGGCTGATCCCGGGCGTGCCGAGCCCGATCGTCGGCGCCGACAAGCGGGGCATCGATCTCGTCGTGATCCGCGAATCCACCGAAGGCCTGTTCGCCTCGATGGGCAAGGGCGTCGTCACCCACGAGGATGCGCGCGAGACCATGGTGATCACGCGCAGGACGTCCGAGCGCCTGTTCGAGTTCTCGTTCCGTCTCGCCGAGCGGCGCAAGGCGCGTGGCAAGCCCGGCGCATTGACGTGCGTGGACAAGGCGAATGTGTTCAAGGCCTTTGCGTTCTTCCGCGGCATCTTTGACGAGATCGAGAAGAAGCATCCGGGCGTGAAGACCGATCGCCTTTACGTCGATGCCTGCTCGGCGATGCTGGTGAAGCGGCCCTGGGATTTCGATGTGATGGTGATGGAGAACATGTTCGGCGACATCGTCTCCGACATCACCGCGAGCCTGATCGGTGGCCTCGGCATGGCGCCGTCGGCCGACATCGGCGACAAATATGCCGTGTTCCAGCCCTGCCACGGCACCGCGCCCGACATCATGGGGCAGGGTAAGGCCAATCCGACCGGCATGATCCTGTCGGCCGCGATGATGCTGGACTGGCTCGCCGACAAGCACGGCGTCGAGAGCGCGGCAGAGGCCGGCGAGACCATCGAGCGCGCGGTCGACCAGGTCTATGCCGGCGGCATCAAGCCGATGGAGTTCGGCGGCAGCAATGGCACGGCCGATATCACGAAGGCGGTGCTGGGAGCGCTCTAGATGCTGCGGACCGCCGATATCGGAGCAACTGGAAGGTCATGAGTAAGCCAGTCCCCGAGCACTATCGACACCTGCGGACCTTCGCCTTCGGCGACAGTCCCGCGCTCGCCGATGAATTGCTCGACCTTGTCGTCAAGGGTATCAAGACCGCGACGTGCAGCACGGAAGACGAACCAAACACGTCCACGCCCGGCGAGCGCTGGGTCGTGCTCGACGGACGGGGGGAACCACGCTGCGTCATCGAAAGCACCGAGGTTACCTATCGGCGCTTCAATGACGTCGATGCCGCCTTTGCTTACGATGAGGGCGAGGGCGATCGAAGCCTCGCCTATTGGCGCAACGCCCATCGCACCTATTTCGGCCGGCTCGGGCGGTTCAGCGAAGACATGATGCTGATGTGCGAGCGCTTCAGGTTGATCGAGGTTTTCGGGGATCTCTCCCTCAAGAAACCATAGCTGACGTTCGCCTGGCTCCTGCAAGATGCGAACAGCAAAGGGATTTAATCTTCCTGAATGTCTGTTCACGCTGACAGATATCAGGAGTTCCGGACTACGGCGTTCGACGCCGCGGGCGATCTCTCCACATCGTCATTGCGAGCGCAGCGAAGCAATCCAGAGTCTCTCCGCGGAAATACTCTGGATTGCTTCGTCGCTGCGCTCCTCGCTATGACGGTGGTGAGAGAGCCGCGCTCGCAACGACGACGGCCTTACTTCCCCTGAAACTTCGGCTTGCGCTTTTCCATGAAGGCCTGCCGGCCCTCGCGGAAATCCGCGCTGTCCATGCAGGCATGGCCGACCGCCCTGATCGCCTCCATGTCGCGCTGGCTCTCGTCCTTCAGCACCTGCGCGATGGTGATCTTCGCGGCCTTGATCGCGAGCGGGGCGTTCTCGGAGATGGTCTGTGCGATCGTCATGGTCTCGCCCCAGAGCTCGTCGACCGGGAACAGGCGCTCGACCAGGCCGATACGCAGCGCCTCGGCGGACTCGATGCGCATGCCCGTGTACATCAGGAGCCGCGCCCAGGACGGGCCGACCAGCGACACCAGGTGCTTCAATCCGTCATAGCCATAGGCGATGCCGAGCCTGGCCGCGGGGATGCCGAACTGGCTGCCATGCGCGGCGAGGCGGATATCGGCGAGCATCGCGACCTGCATGCCGCCGCCGAGGCAAAACCCTTCGATGCAGGCGATCGTCGGCTTGGGATAGTCGGCGAGCAGCGCGCGCTGAGCGGCGCTGCGCTTGGCATATTCCTCGGAGGCCGCCGCGTTGTGGCGCGTCTTCTCGAACTGGCTGATGTCGGCGCCTGACACGAACGCCTTGCCGCCGGCGCCGCGCAGGATCACGACGCGCACGGCATCGTCGTCGCGCAAGGCCGTCAGCGCTTCGCCAAATCCCTCCCACATCTCCAGCGACATCGCATTGCGCTTGTCGGGATTGTTGAAGGTGATGACGCCGACCCCGCCGGTCGTGTGCTTGAGGATCTTGCCGTCGGCGTAGGGTGTTCCGGTCGTGCTGAAAATGTCGGGCATCGCGCGCTCGCTGGTCATTGGCGAGCGCAATGTGCGGCCGGGCCACGGCCCGGGTCAATCGCGGCGAGGGAGACGGCTTTGCATCCGCCTGTGCCGCGATTGCATGGCGAGCCTACTGCGCCATATGCGCGGTCAGCGGATGGCCGGCGGCCCTGCCGAAGAACGCCGCCTCTTCGGCGGTCGCCTCGAGCAGTTGCTCGTCCTGGTTATAGACGTCGTTGCGGAACTGGATGGTCTGGTCCTTGGTCATCCAGGCCGTGAGATAGATCCAGGCCACCGGCACCTTCTTCGTCATGGCGACGTCGAGATGCTGGCCGCTTGCGATCTCCGCGTCGATCGCGGCGCGGCTCCACTTCGGCTGGTCCTTGAGCAGCCAGGCGGCGAGATCGCGCACATTGTCCACGCGCGAGCAGCCGTGGGAATCGAAGCGATAGTCGTCGCTGAACAGATTGCGCTGGTTGGTGTCGTGCATGTAGACCGAATAGGCGTTCGGCATGTCGATCTTGACGGCACCGAGCGCGTTGAAGGTGCCGTTCTGCTGACGCACGGTGAAGTTCGGCGTGTGCGTGCCCGACCAGTCGACCGAATGCGGATCGATCGGATTGTCGTGGGCATCGAGCACCTCCATGTGCATGCGCGACAGGTAGGTCGGGTCCTTGCGCATATGCGCGGAGATCTCGGTCTTGGCGATCGAGGCGGGGACGGTCCAGGTCGGATTGAGCACGACGCTGGTGATTTGCGCCGTCAGCGTCGGAGAGGGCTTTTCGGTCTTGCCGACGATGACGCGATAGCGCCGCACCACCACGTCGTTCTCGACCGCTTCGGCGAAGGCGGCGGGGATGTTGACCACGACATAGCGCTGGCCGAAGCCGAAATTCATGTTCTCGAGCCGCTCGAGCGAAGCCTCGAGCTGCCGGATGCGCTTCTGCACGGAGACGTTCATCGCCGCGAGCGTACGCGGCGTCACCGTGCCGGTCGGCGCCAAGCCATGGCGGGCCTGGAAGCGTTTCACGGCGTCCGCGAGATCCTGGTCGAAGGCGCCGCTCGCCTTGTCGGCGACGAGGTCGCCGGAGATGATCAGCCGCTTGCGCAAGAGATCGTCATTGGCGCCCTGGACGCCGAGCGCGAACTTCGCATCCGCCGGGATGGTCGGCCAGCCGCCGCGCACCGCGAGGTCGGAATAGCTCAGCGCGGCATCCTTGATGCGCTGGGCCGAGCCCTCGTCGTAGGTCGGCTCGTGCGTCATCGCGAGCGCCGCGGCCGAGCGGCTCTCCGCCGTCGAGGCCGAGCCTGGCGCGGCAGCTTTCGGCGCGGGCGCATGGGCCGGGTTCGCCGCGGCCGGCACCGTGCCTGACGTCGCGGGCTTGGGCCCGGCCTGGCCGACGGTCTCGGTCTGCGCCAGCGCGGAGGCGCTTGCGAGCAGACCGACGGCAATGATCATCGCATGGCGTTTCGACATCTGTCCCATCGTCCCCATGAGAACGAGGCCCTCGCGGGCGCTCGCATTGGCAATTTCCGGCCGCCGCGCCGCGGGCACCGATTCGCAAAATCGGCGGAAAACTAGGACACCAGTGTTGAGGTCCCATTAAGCACGGCGAATCAAAAACTCCGCGTGTCAGGTGCGGAGGCTCTCATTGGGTCGCTGCAGGGGCGGGATGGGTTCGCAAAATCCGCGACGAATGGCGGTCAAACAGACAAGAAAAAAGGGCGGCCAAGCCGCCCGAGAAAGGCCGCGCGCACGCGCGCGAGCCCAGATCTGGTCCCGTCGGTCTCGTCCAATCCGGCCGCGCCCCCGCGACGCGGCGGATTGAACATCGGCCGTCAAGGCCAGAGCGCCGATCTCAGCCTTCGTTCGCCGCGATCGATTCCATCAACGATACGAGCTGACGCTGCACCGTCTGGTCCTTGATCTTGCTGTAGGCGCGCAGAAGGCGGAGGCTGAAGGCCGAGTCGAGGAACAGCAGGCTCTCGACTTCGCGCGCCTTGTTGTCGCCGTCGTAGAAGAAGGTCACCGGCACGTCGAGGGCGGAGGCGATCTGCTGAAGCCGAGCCGCGCCGACGCGATTGACGCCTTTCTCGTATTTCTGGACCTGCTGGAAGCTGACGCCGAGCTTCTCACCGAGCTCAGCCTGCGAGATCTTCATCTCGACGCGCCGCAGACGGATGCGCTTGCCAAGCTCGATGTCCGGCTTGCCGGCGCTGCGCTGCTTCATTCTCTTCGCCGCTGCTTTCATTTTAGTTTTCACCTTTGTTCTTCGGTTGAAAATCCCCCGAAGAGCTGGGTCAGGGGTTCGCCCATATACGAGTCCTTGAATTCATGCGGATGCACGAACTCTTCCTTAAACCACGGGAAGCGGGCTGGATTGAAAGCCTCGATCAGCCAGTCAATCATGTGCCGCACGCGGGGAATCCGGCCGCTACCGGGATGGTAGGACAACCAGATATCCAGCGGTCGGTTCAACTCGACCTCCAGTGGAATCAACTTCCCGCCAAGCGCAATGGCGTAGCTCGGGAAGACGCCGATTCCGGCGCCGTTCGCGACCGCCCAGTAGTTGGCGCTCGAGACGTTGGTCTTCATGACCAGAAGGTCACGCTCCGGAACGCCCGGGAAGAAGCTCTCAAAAGTTTCCTTGGCGGCGAGCTGGTCGGCGAATTGCAGCACTAGGCGGTGCTTGATCAATTCGTGGGCCGTCCGCGGCGTGCCGTATTTCTCGAGGTACTTCTCCGAAGCCCAGAACATCAGGTGCATGCGGCCGAGCCGCACCAGCTTGACGTCGAGTGCGGACGGACGCGACAGGTGGATGGCGACGTCGGCCTCGTGGCGGGAGACGTCGGCCGAGCGCATCGCGCAATGCAGGTCGACCAGGACTTTCGGATAGGCCTGCTGGAATTCGACCAGCCGCGGGGCGAGCCAGAACGTGCCCAGGCCCTCGGTCACGGCGACGCGGACTTCGCCGGACAGCGCGTTGGCGGTCGAATCACTGGTGCGCAGCACGTCGAAGGCGGCCGCCTCCATTCGCTCGACCGCGGAGACGACCATCGCGCCCTCGTCGGTCAGATGCGTGCCATGGACGTCGCGGGTGAACAGGGTGGTGCCGGTCTGGCGTTCGAAATCGTCGATCCGGCGGCGGACGGCGTTGATCGACAACGACAGGCGTTCAGCCGCCGAGCGGAAACTCCCGCATCGGACGACTTCCAAGAATATTCGGGCCGCATCCCAATCGGAGAGGCTGCTCAGATTTGTCTTTGGGCGTTCCTCCAGTGGAACGCCCCTTTCCGCCAAGGAGTGCATACAAGTCCTTTCGGTCCGTTAAACTGGCAGAATCTGGCGCAAACCACAACCACGACGGGTTGGGGAACGACGAGTTTTGAACGTCATCCTTACTCCCACGTGGGTGGTATATTGGTGCCGCCGGGATGGGTATATGGCTGGGAATCGGGCAGATCATCGCCCGGGTGAGGGGTGTCGCGTGAGTTCCGTTGCGAGCCTTGAAATGGCTGCGGGATTGTCGGCGCTGTCCGCAATGGACCTCATCGCGCGAGAAGCGCTGCTGCCTTCTTCGTTGGATCAATCACAGCGCGCGAGGCGTTTTGCCTGCGGTCGCTCGTTCGACGGCCGCCAACCCAACGTCGCGATGGTCGCAAAAACCGCGGTTTCAGCGCGGAAACACACCGAAATCATGTTCAGGGGCGCAGGAGCCTCATGCTATCCTCGGTACTCGATGGGGGCCGAGGGGATCACCACAAACAATTCTCGCAGGCCGAATTAACGGAAAGAACGCCGGTGTCGCATTCAGACGAACAGTTGCAGTCGGTGCTGGAAACGCTCGAGGGCTGCCGCAGGGCGCTCAACGAGATGAACAGCCGTGAGTCGGCCGAACTGCTGTCCATCGTCATTCTCGACGTGCGGATGAAGCTCAAAGGAATTGACGGCGCTGATCTCAAGGCGCTGTGCGACGAAATGCTGCGGAGCGCCGGAAGCGAACCGCAGCCCCCCTCCAAGCAGACGCAGGACCAGCCCCGGCGTCCGCTGCTCCGCGTGGTGAAGTAGCCACGCCGCCGAGTCTCGCTTTTTGGCGAGATTTGTGCGCGTCCCGATGCCGCATCTGTGATCACAGACGGCATCGGGAGGAGCCCTGGTTTTGTGCGCCTCTGTTGCGCATTCCCCGGCATCGGCTACACCAGAGCCGTTTGGCTCCGGCGCGCGCATCCCAGCGCGCGGCCATCGGGCCTGAGATGGCTCCGACTGCACCATGCAAAATGTTTCGATCCCGGCGGCGCTGATTGCCGGCCTCGTCAGCTTCCTCTCCCCTTGCGTCCTGCCGCTGGTTCCGCCCTATTTGATCTATCTCACGGGCGCGACGATCGAGCATGTCGAGAGCGACGAGGAGGCCGCTGCCTCCAAGCGCGCGATCATGATGTCGGCGCTGCTGTTCGTGCTCGGTTTCTCCACGGTGTTCGTGGCGCTCGGCGCCAGCGCCTCGCTGATCGGCGGGCTGATCCGCGCCTGGTCGGCCGAGCTCTCGATCCTCGCCGGCGTCGTCATCATCATCATGGGCCTGCACTTCCTCGGACTGACCCGTATCGGCCTGCTGATGCGCGAGGGCCGGCTGCCGATCCCCAAGCCGGTCGGCCTCTGGGGCGCCTACATCATGGGCCTCGCCTTCGCCTTCGGCTGGACGCCCTGCATCGGCCCGATCCTGGCCGCGATCCTCTCGATCGCCGCCGCGGAGGCCACCGTGACGAAGGGCGCGGGCCTGCTCGCGGTCTATTCGGCGGGGCTCGGTATTCCCTTCCTGATCGCCGCGCTGATGATCGAGCAGTTCTCAAAACTGTTCGCGCGCATGAAGGGCCATCTCGCCAATGTCGAGCGCGCCATGGGCGTGTTGATGGTGATCACCGGCATCGGCTTTCTCACCGGCGCCGTCTCGAATGTGAGCATCTGGCTGCTTGAGACCTTCCCGGCGCTGCAGACGATCGGTTAGCACCGGATCAGCGCGCTGCTCCCTTAGAGCTACGCGAGGCGTCTCGCCGCATCCGGCGTCAGGGCCGGGAACGGGGATTGATACAGCCAGGCGACATTCTCGCAGAAACGCTCCAGGCTGGTTTCGCGCATGAGCTGATTGCGCAGCAAGGCGTGGACGCCCGCCGGGTGATAGACGTGATCGCCGAGCTCACGTGCCCCAAGCTGGACGCGCGCGGTGCGCAGCATTCTTGCGGTTCTGTATCGCTCCAGCGCGTTGGCGACATCGCCTTCGGTCTCATCGAGTTCGTCGGCGAGGCAGACGGCGTCCTCCAGCGCCATGCAGGCGCCTTGCGCGAAATATTGCAGCATGGGATGGGCGGCATCGCCGAGCAGAACGACGCGTCCGTCGGTCCAGCGATCGGTCGGATCGCGGTCGCAGGTCACCCACGCCTTCCAGTCCCGTCCGTGATGAATGATCGCCTTCGCGCGCGGATGCACGTCCCGGAAGCCTTCGAGCACTTCGTCATGGTTCACGGGCCTTGCCGCGAACGCCTCGGCGGGATCGTTGTGGCAGGTGATCGCGAGGTTGAACACCTTCCAGCCCGAGAGCGGGTAATGCACGAGATGGCACTTGGCGCCGGCCCATAATGTCGCGGCGTTCCAGCGCAGATCCTCGGGCATCTGCTCGGTCGGGATGACCGACCGATAGGTGGTGTGGCCGGCGACCCGCGGCGCACCGTCCGCGACCATCTGCTGGCGAATCCGGGAGCGGAGCCCGTCCGCGCCGATCAGGAGACATCCGGTGACACGCTCACCGGACTTGAGCTGCGCCGTCGCCGACAGGCGGTTCTGCTCGTAGCCGACGACGTCGCAATCGGTCCGCAGCGTGACGTTGGGGTGCGCGTCGCAGGCACGGACGAAAATGCCGTGAAGATCGCCGCGATGGACCACGGCGTAGGGATTGCCGAAGCGCCGGCGGAAATAGCTGGTCAGATCGATGCTGGTGATCTCTTCCGCCGAGATCGCGTCCATCAGGCGAAGCTGGTCGATGAACACGGCGATCGAGCGGGCGGCATCGCCGAGCGAGAGCCGGTCGAAGGCGTGGAATGCGTTGGGACCGAGCTGAATGCCGGCGCCGATCTCCTGATAGCGCGCCGCGCGTTCCAGGACCGTGACCTGGAAACCCTTCTGGGCCAGGGCGATTGCGGCTGCCAGTCCGCCGATGCCGCCGCCGGCAATGATGATGGGATCCTGTCGCATGTCCTCTCCTTGGTGGTTTTCCTATTTTCTTGACGTCTTTGCGCGCGGCTTGCTCGCCTTGCTGCGCGTCTCCGGCTGCTCGTCGCGGACGTCCTTCGGTCGCGGCGACGGCGCCACCTTGATCAATCCGGCTTCGACTTCCTGCTCGAGCCGATCGATGTTGTGATAGAGCTCGACCAGCACGCGCTTCAGCTCGGCCGATTCCTTCGCCGACATGTTGCCGGTGACGACCTCTTCATAATAGGCGGCGAGCGGCATCAGCCGTTCTGCGAGCTCCGCGCCCCTGGGCGTCAGGGCGACTTGAAGGCTGCGCTGGTCGTTCTCGGGCCGATCGCGTGTCAACAAGCCGACGCGGCTCATCTCCGCGACGATGCGGGACAGCGTGGACACGTCGGCCGAGGTGAGTTCGGCGATCTCGCCGAGCCGCAACGGACGGCCTTGCTCCGACAGCGCGGCGAGCACGCGGTACATCGGCAGCGTCAACTTCTCGTGACGTATCACACGCGTGAACAGGTCGCCCATGCGTACGCCCAACCGGGCGAGCAGATAGGGAAGCGAATTCGAAAATCGATACATGAGTTTAGGTCCGGGCTTGGGTCCTGGCGGGAGAGCTCCGCCCGGATTAAGCGCCAACCTTCGCATGTGCAATATTTGCGTATCAATTATTTGCAAATGAAACTTTCTCATTGACAAGTATTTGGATCAAGTGCTTTGCATTGTCAACGCCGAAAGCAAAGCCGAAGGACCGACGCCATGCAGGGCAAGATCGCGCTCGAAGAGCATTTCGCGATGGACGACACCGTTCAGGACAGCGCGGGCTTCGCGCCGGCGGACGATTGGCGCGAACTCGAGGCGCGGCTGCTCGACATTCACGACCGGCGGTTGGCCGAGATGGACGCGCATGGCATCGACATGATGCTGCTGTCGCTGAACGCACCGGCCGTACAGGCGATTGCGGACCGCAACCGCGCGCTGGAGCTGTCACGCCGCGCCAACGATTTCCTCGCCGAGCAGGTCGCGAGGCGGCCGGATCGCTTCCAGGGGCTTGCGGCGCTGCCGATGCAGGATCCGGATGCTGCCGCGCGCGAGCTCGATCGCAGCGTCAGCACGCTTGGATTTCGCGGCGCGCTCGTTAACGGCTTCAGCGAGCTCGCCGGCACCGATCATGCGATCTACTACGACCGCAAGGAGTTCTGGCCGTTCTGGTCGGAGGTCGAGCGCCTCGGCGTTCCCTTCTACCTGCATCCGCGCAATCCGCTGGCGAAGGACGCCGCGATCTATGAGGGGCATCGCTGGTTGCTGGGACCGACCTGGGCGTTCGGGCAGGAGACCGCGGTGCATGCCCTGCGCCTGATGGGCTCCGGCCTGTTCGACGCCTATCCCCGGCTGCAGGTCATCCTCGGCCACATGGGCGAGGGGCTGCCGTACTCGATGTGGCGCGTCGACAATCACAACAAGTGGATGCGGACCCAGAACGCCTATCCCGCGAAGCGCAAGATCGCCGAATACTTCCGGGAGAACTTCTACATCACCACGTCGGGCAATTTCCGCACCCAGGCGCTGATCGACGCGATGCTCGAGATCGGCGCCGACCGCATCCTGTTCTCCGCCGACTGGCCGTTCGAGAACATCGACCATGCCGCCGACTGGTTCGACACCGCGGCGATCTCCGAAGGCGACCGTATCAAGATCGGCCGCGACAACGCCCGCGCCCTGTTCGGGCTCGGCGATCCCAAGACCCAATCTGCCGCAGAGCAGACCGTGTCAGCAATCTCAATGGAGGAAACCCGTGAGCATCTCGTCCGAAATCGACGTGCATGAGGAATTGTCCGGCGCTGCGATCGGCCCGTTCCACAAGCAGCTCGGTATCCTGATTACGTTCATCACGCTGTTCGACGGCTATGACACTTTCAATCCCGCCTATGTCATCCACTATGTGGTCGAGCCCTGGGGCCTGCAGCCAAGCCAGGCGGGGTTCCTGGTGAGCTCGGGTCTGGTCGGCTTCCTGTTCGGCGCGATCGGTCACGGCAGCCTGGCCGACCGTTTCGGCCGGCGCGGCACGCTGCTTGCCGGCCTGTGGATCGTCAACGTCTTCACGTTGCTGACCGCCATGCTCGCAAACGACTTCTGGAGCTACTGCGCGCTGCGTTTCGCCACCGGGCTCGGCCTCGGCGTGCTGCTGCCGCTGGGGACCACCTTCATCAACGAGCTCGCGCCCAAGCGTGTCAGCAACACCTTCTCGCTGTGGGGTGTGACGCTGGGCTGGTCGCTCGGCGGCGTCTTCGCCGGTCTCGTCGGCGTGTTCCTGACCCCGCAGCATGGCTGGCAGATCCTCTATTACGTCGGCGCGCTGTCGATCCCGCTGACCTTCGTGGCGCACGCTATTCTGCCGGAAAGCCCGCGGTTCCTGGCGACGCGGTCGCGTGTCGCGGAGTTGCGCGCGCTGCTGGCACGGCTGCGGCCGGAGCGGGCGGCCGTCTATGAGAATGCGACCTTTGCGGCGAATGCCGCGCCGCCGCCGCAGAGCACGATCGCAGCCTTGCTGAGCCCGCGCTATCGCCGCCTCTCGCTGACGATCTGGATCACCGCGTTCCTCAGCCTGTTCGCGATCTTCGGTCTGACCGGCTGGATTCCGACCGTCATGCTCAAGCGCGGCGAGACCTTTGCGGCCTCGTTCGGCTTCGGCGCGCTGATGCAGGCGATGTCGTTCATCGGCGGTCTCACGCTCGCGATGCTCGCCGACCGTAATTTCACGCTCACGCCGCGCTATCTCGCGACCTGGTGGATCACCGGCGGCATTGCCGTGCTGGCACTCGTCTTCGTCAGCGGTCACGGCGTCAACCTCGCCATCGTCGCCGTTGCCGGCTTCTGCATCATCGGCGCGCAGCACGTGCTGAACAACTTCACCGCCGGCTCGTACGAGACCTGCTTCCGCGCCAGCGGCGTCGGGATGGAATTGGGCATCGGCCGGATCGGCGCGATCCTCGGCCCCTATGTCATCGGCCTGCTGCAACAGGCGACCGGCGGCCCCAACGCCGTGTTCTGGGCGATCGGTGGTGCATCCATCGTCGGCGCGCTGGCGATCGGGTCGCTTGGCGCGGCCGTCGCAAATCGTCTGCCGCGTGCCGATATCGCACCGGCGGAATAATCAGGCTTCACCAGAGGAGATCCAAAATGCCGACATCCACGCGTTCCGTTGCGACCACAGGCCCGTTCGACGCATGGGCGCTTCTGTTCGCACGAATCGCGATCGCGCCGCTGTTTCTCTACAGCGGCACCGGAAAGGTGCTGGCATTTGCGGCCACGGCGAGCCGGCTTCCTGGAGGGGCCGACGGATTCGGCGCAGTGCTCGCCGCAGGCGCATTGTCGGTGGAGCTCGGATGCGGCATGGCCCTGCTGTTCGGCCTGTTCGCGCGCCAGGCGGCGCTGGTCCTGATCCCGTTCACCATTGCTGCCACGCTGATGTTCCACAATTTCTGGGCCGCGCCGGACGCGCAGGTGGTGATGCAGACCATCAACTTCCTGAAGAACCTCGGCCTGCTCGGGGCTCTTGCCCTCATCGCGACCTACGGACCCGGCGCCTATGCCGTGCAGGCCGCCATCTGGCCGGGGCCCAAGGGCGCGCCGCACCTGTCGTGATCAATCCCAGCGACGCCGGACGCATCGCTCGCGATTGAACCAGGGCGCACACGCGTCAACGCTGCGAATGCGCGCCCTGGTTCGCCTTGATCCATCAAGCGCTCAGTAGTCCCAGAACACGGGTACCCAGCGGAAGGCGTCGCCGTCGACCGCGACGCGTCCGACCGACGGGAACGGCAAATGCGTAGCCACCAGCATCTCGCCGGTCGCCGCAAGCTCCCGCAAGAGGTTGATACGAACGCGCGCAGCTTCCTCGGGATCGTGCTCGAAGCCGTTGTGCCAGTCGGGTTGCTCGAACCCGACGGCGAATACGGCGTCGCCGGCGAATGTCAGTGCGTCCTTGCCGGACGCCACGCGAACCACGCTATGTCCGGGGGTGTGACCGCCGGTGCGACGGGCGACGACGCCGGGCGCAATCTCGTGCGTCTCATCGAATGTGCGCAGCTGACTGCCGTACTCCTGCACGAACCGCCTGGCGGTCGCGCGGAGCGCATCCGGAAAACCCTGCGGCATGTTGGTGTGGGTGAAGTCGGGCGCCTCCCAGAACTTGACCTCGGCGGCCGCCACGTGGATGCGCACATCCTTGCGCAGCCGCTGCTTCACGCCGTCGACGAGCAGCCCGCCGATATGGTCCATGTGCATGTGGGTCAGCACCAGATCGGTCACGGCCGACAGATCGATGCCGGCGGCCTCCAGTCGCTTGATCAACTGGCCGGCCCGCGGCAGGTGCAGATCGGGGTCGGAGCCGAGGCCGGCGTCGATGAGAATGGTCCTGCCGCCGCTCTTGACCATCACCGCATTCAGCGCCCAGTCGAAAGCGTCCTGCGGCAGGAACATGTCGTGCAGCCAGGCCGCGCGATCGGCCGGGGCCGCGTTGTGCGCCAGCATCGTGGTCGGCAGCGGCAGCACGCCGTCGCTGACCACCAGCACGTCGATATCGCCGATCTTGACCGCGTAGCGCGACGGAACGAGCTCTTCGGGGCCCGATGCCACGGGATGTGAGGGATTGTGCAGATTCATGTTCGTCTCCTGGCTCATGATGAGTGGTCCCCGGCGGTGATTGGTTGAGCCGGTCGCGCAGCCGGGAGTGCGCGGCCGTGATCGCGTCATGCGTCAGAGAGCGGTGACACGCTCCGGATCGGCCGAGGCCAGCGCTGCGGCGCGCTCGGCCTTCGGCGGATAGATCCAGACGGTGTTGATCTCGTGCTTGGTCTTCTTGGCGACGTCGCCGACCATCTCGACCTTGCGCTCCCAGCCCCGCGTGAACATCGCGCCGGCTTCGCCGAGGTCGAGGCAGGTGACATAGGCTTTCTGGTGATAAGATCTGGTCGGAACGCCGAGCAGCTCGGCCGCGGCGTTGTTGCCGGCAAAGGCGCCCATGCGCGTGGCGTGCTGGCACGACATCAGCGCGTAATTGCCGTCGTCATCGCAGGCCGCGCGGGCGGCATCGCCGGTGGCGAAGACGCCGGCCACACCCGGCACGCGCAGATCGCGATCGACCAGCAGCCGGCCGAAATTGTCGCGCTCGGCAGGAATCTGCGCGGTCAATGGCGCGGCGCGGATGCCTGCGGCCCAGACCACGGTCTCGGTCTCGATGTGCTCGCCGGTCGACAGCGTGACACCGGATTTGTCGAGCGAGGCGACGCCGGCGCCGAGCCGTGTCTCCACGCCGAGCTTGTTCAGCGCGTCCACGATCACGGGGCGGGGACCTTCGCCCATGTCAGGGGCGATTGCGTTATTGCGCTCGACGATGATCACGCGCGTCTTGGAATCCTCGCCGAAGATATTGCGCAGGCGCGTGGGCAATTCGGTCGCGGCCTCGATGCCGGTGAAGCCGCCGCCGGCGACGACCACCGTGTCGCGGCCGTTCACGGCCGGCCGGTCGGCGAGACCGTGCAGATGCTTATCCAATGCGATCGCGTCATCGAGCGAGTCGACACTGAAGCCGTGCTCGGCGAGGCCGGGAATGTTGGGACGGAACAGGCGGCTGCCGGTGGCGATCACCAAGCGGTCGTAGGACAAGGTCTTCTTCGGGCCCTTTGCTGTCGCGATCTGCACCGTCCGCGCCTCGGTGTTGACGGTCTCGGCGCTGCCCTGGATGTAGTCGACGTCGATCGCCGTGAGGACGTCGAGCAGCGGCGCCGTCAGGGTTTCCGGCTTCGGCTCATAGAGCCGCGGGCGGACCACCAGCGTCGGCTCCGGCGCGATCAGCGCGATCTCGAGATTTTCGGGCGAGACGCCCTGGATGTCGCGGAGGCGGGCGGCGGAGAGGGCGGCGTACATGCCGGCGAAGCCGGCGCCAATGATGAGCAGTCGCATGTGGTTCACTCCAGAGTTGGTTCGGGATCGGGTTGGTTCGCGCGTGCGCCATCGTCGCCGCGCGATGCGAGCGGTGCTTGTTACGGTCGATGATGACGCAGAGAGGTGAGACGGAGACGGCTGGGCCTTTACGGCGCGGAGCAGTTCGGCAGTGAGGACAAGAGCGCAGGGCCCTCACAGGCCGCGCGGCAGCTTCGCGGACCCAACGGCCAGCCGCGCAGGGCGATCGGCATCGTCGGTCTGTTGGGCCAGCTGCGATCGAGCAGGATTGACGTCGCGTGGTTCGTGCCTTGCGCGACCTGTGCCGGCGCTTCTTCTGCCGTTGGCGAGGTGAAACGCACGGTCAGGGATAGGCCGTATATGAGCGCCGTCGAGACGGCTCTCCGTCGTGGTGCAATCGCAAGAGATTTCCAGTCCATCGTTCGTCTCCGTCCGCGTGCTGCGATGCTGCAATGTCTAGCGAACCAGATCGTCGACTGCGCCAGAGCGATTGCCGTCGCTATCGCGCGATTGCTGTCAACGGACGCGCTTGCGCCAATCGCTCGGCGTTTCGCCCATCAGCTTCTTGAAGGCGGCGGCGAAGGCGGTCTGCGAGGAATAGCCGAGCGCAGCCGCGATCGAGACGACCGATTCGTCGGTCTCGCGGAGCATGTTCATGGCCTGCTCGAGCCGGTGCTGGCGCAGCCAGCCATGCGGCGAGAGTCCGGTGCTCTCCTTGAAGGCGCGGCAGAAATGGAAACGCGACAGGCCGGCATCGGATGCGAGCGCCGAGAGCGAAACGTCCGCGTCGCTGTCCGACCGCAGCCGCTCGATCGCCCGGCGCAGGACCGCCGGCGAGAGCCCGCCGACGATCGGCTGCGGCGTGGCGGCAACGCCGGCGTGGGCGGCGAGCAGGCGCGTGGCGAGGAGATCGGTCAATTGCTGCCTGAACAACGTGTCCAGTGCGGCCCTGCCGTCGAGCGCGTCGGCAGCGCTCAGCAGCAGGCGCGACGTAATGGCGTCGGGATGCCCGGTCCTTTCCAGGAGATCGCCGGGCCCTGCCGTGTTGGCCTCATCGGCGATCCGCAGCAGCGTCTTCTGCGGAAGATAGAGCTGAACGACATGCATGGGCCGGTGAATGTCCCATCGCGACGTCGAACCCGCCGGAATGATCGTCACGACGCCGGGGCGCGCCGTGCTGATGGCGGCCGATTTTCCGCTGCGCCGCTCCAGTGCCTGCGAGCCGACGGGATAGGTCATGACGACGTGATCGGCCATGGGTTCGACCACGTCGTGCAGCGCCTCGTGCTTCCAATAGGCGATGGCGCCGCTTTGGAAATCGGAGGCCATGCGCAGCGGCTGTGTCTTGAGTACGCGCGCCATCTCCGCGTCGGCGGCGCGCAGTTCGGGCGCCGAGCCGTCGTTGGGCTGTGCAGATGGCGATGGTGGCAAGCTCTTGTGCGAGGGATCGCGCATGCGTGCGGTGCTCCCGGTCATTGCATGGAATCTCCTGATCGCATCGAGCGTCAAATCAGGCGTCCGTATTTGCACGGGTCGGCGCGTGTTCTATGCGCTTTAGGACGGCGGGTCTTTCCCGAAGCGGCCACGCTTTGTCCGATCCTGCTTCGGGCAGGCGCAGGTTTTCGTAAACGCACGCCCCGGGGGGCGGCGCGTTGTCGCGGTCTTGAACGGAAACTGCGCGAGAAGTTGCGCTAGACTAGCTCACGGCAAATCGCGCCAGTGCCTGGCGGTCGATCTCGATGCCGAGCCCCGGACCATCGGGAATTCGCATAACGCCCTTAGCGTGCTCGATCGGCTCTTTCAGGATCGCCTGGCGGATCGGATGTTCGGTGCGGTCGAATTCCAGCATGGGCTCGAGCGGCGCGAGCGAGGTCGGCGTATGAGACGGCAGCACCGCGAGAAGCTGCAGCGAAGCGGCGATCGCGATGCCGGTGCCCCAGACATGCGGATTGTAGCGGATGCCGAAAGCTTCGCTCATGTCGGCGATCTTCTTGCATTCGGAGAGGCCGCCGGCCGCGCAGGTGTCGGGCTGGGCGATGTCGAGCACATGCGAGGCAAACAGGTCGCGGAAGCCGAAGCGCGTGAACTCGCATTCGCCGCCGGCAATGGGAATCGTCAGCGCGGACCTCACCGCGCGATAGCCGGCGACGTCCTCGGGCGGCACCGGCTCCTCGAACCATCCGATGTCGCAGGGTTCGATCATGCGGCCGAGCCGGATCGCCGCGACCGCGTCATAGGCGTGGTTCGCATCGACCATCAGCGCGACATCGCCGCCGATCGCCTCGCGCACGGCGCGCGTGACCGCGGCGTCCTCCGCGATGCCGAAGCCGACCTTCAGCTTCACGGCGCGGAATCCTTCCGCGACATAACCGGCCGCTTCCTCCGGCAGATATTTGAGCGGATCGCCCGATTTGCGCCGGTAGAGCCCGGTCGCATAGGCCTGCACCTGTTGACGCGCCGCACCGCCGAGCAGTTGACAGGCGGGCACGCCAAAATGCTTGCCCTTGATGTCCCACAGCGCGATGTCGATGCCGCTCAGCCCCTGGATCACGACGCCCTTCTGACCGTGATCGCGCAGGCGCGCGTAGATCATCTGCCACAGCACGTCGGTGCGCAGCGGGTCTTCGCCGACCAGCCACGATGCGACATTGTTGACCACGGCCGCCGTCATTCGCGCCGGCCCATAGCACTCACCCCAGCCTGTCAGTCCCGCATCGGTCTCGATCTCGACCAGCATGGCGGTGCGGGTGTCGTACCAGGCGCGCGCATAGGCGAAGGGCTGCGAGAGCCTGGCTTCGAGGATGTGCGTGCGAACGGCTGTGATCTTCATCGCAAATCCCTTCGTTTACTGCGCCTCGTCCAGCGCGCAGGTCACCGTGCAGACGACGCCGCGCGGCAGGAAATCGACGGTTGCTTCGCCGCCGAGCTGGTCGCGGGCGCTGCGCTCGATCAGGCGCGAGCCGAAGCCGCGCTGCACCGGCGCCGTCACCGGCGGCCCGCCGATCTCGGTCCAGATCAGCCGCAACCGCGGCTTCGGGCTGTCGGCGATCACCTCCCACTCCAGCGTCACCCGTCCGGTATCGTTGGAGAGCGCTCCGTATTTCGCGGCATTGGTGGCGATCTCGTGCACGATCATCGACAGCACCACGGCAAGCCGCGGCGACAGCGGCACCGCAGGTCCGCCGATCCGGATGCGGTCGGGCGCATTGAGCAGGAACGGCTGGAGCGCACGCGCGACGACGTCCTTCAGCTCGGAGCCCGCCCATTTCTCCTGGCTGAGCAGATTATGCGCCTCTGCGAGTGCGCCGAGACGGCCCTCGAACTTGGCCCGCTCCTCACGGCTCGCGCTGCGGAAGGTCTGCACCGCGATCGCCTGCATCAGGGCCAGCGTGTTCTTGACGCGGTGGTTGAGCTCCTCGATCAGGAGATCGTGCAGCATCTCGCCGCGCGCGATCGTCGTCGCCATCCTGACCGCGAAGGTGAGGCCGATCAGCAGCAGGATGCCGCCGATCAGGCCGGTGATGGCGATGTTGCGCCAGAGCGGCGCGATCAGCGAGCTCTCGGGGACGCCCGCGGCCACCGTCCAGGCCGTGAGTTGCGATCGGGTGTAGGCGGATGCGAGCGGAACGCCGTCCAGCGAGACCGATGACAGCGTTGCCTCGGGCGCGCGGAACATCTCCGCATAGAGCGAGGGCGATGCGCGCTTGCCGAAGGTCTCACCGGGGTTCGGCACGCGTGCGAACACGGTGCCCTTGGCGTCGAGCAGGGACACCGTCCATTGCCGGTCGGGTCGCTGCTTCTCGACCAGCTCCTGGAAGATGCTGACCGGCGGGCTGAAGCTGAGGTCGTAGATCACCTCGCCGTTGCGAAACACCGGCACATCGACGGTCAGAACCTGCCGTCCGTTGAACACGCCGGTGAACAGGTCGGAATATTGCGGCGCCTTGGCCGCGAACACCTTCTCGACGATCTCCAGATTGCCCCGCGGCGGCAGGCTCGCAATGTCTTCGGTCGCCGAGGAGAACAGCAGGCGGCCCTTGCGGTCGGAGATCAGCAACAGGCCGCCCTTGCCGTACTGGTCGAGAAAGCCGAGCGCGATGCGACGGAAATTCGGGAAGTCGTCGTTGCGCAGCGAGTTCGTCAGCGCGAGCACCTGCAGGCTGCCGGTCATCCGCTGCACCTCGGAATCCAGCACCAGGCGCATGCTGCGCACGTTCTCCAGCACGCGGCGGGTCGCGTCGCTGCGATCCTGCTTGTAATGGTAGAACGCGATGCCGACCGCGAAGATGATCATGGGCAGCGTCGTTCCCGCGACCAGGAGAGCGAGCCGGACCGGCAAAGTGAGCTTGGACAAGCGGAAGTACCCTGGTTCCGGCACGACGATGCCGGACAGGCGGAGCATAATGCAGTACCGCCGTGGCGCCACTGCGCTTTTAGGAGGGCTTGCGCGCCCGCGTCTGCGCAGCGCGCAAGTTGCAGTGCAATAGCCGCTTACAGATTGCTTTCGGTGATCGCCGCATAGACCATGCTGCGCAGCTCGCGGCGGAGCGGATAGGCGCTCGACGGCAGAACCTGCGTCATGAAGATGGTGATCAGCTCCTCGGCCGGATCGATCCAGAACGAGGTGGTGGCCGCGCCGCCCCAATTATATTCGCCGGCGCTGCCGGCGATCAGCGTCTCGGCCGGGCGCATGGTGACGGCGAAGCCGAGGCCGAAGCCGATGCCGTTATAGGTTGCCTCCGAGAACAGCGAGCGTGACACTTCCGGCAGCGCGCGGCCGCCCGGAATGTGGTTGCTCGTCATCAGGGCCAGCGTCTTCGGCCCGATCAGCCTGCCGCCGCCGAGCTCACCGCCGTTGAGCAGCGCGCGGCAGAAGGTGAGATAGTCGGCCACGGTCGAGCACAGTCCGCCGCCGCCGGAGATGAAGGCGGGCGGCGACAGGAACGAGCTCGTGGTCGGGTCGTCCTGCAGCGTCAGCCCCTCGCGGCGCTGGCCGGCATGGAAGGTGAATCCACCGCCGGGATCGGCGTTGTAGCAGGCGGCGAAACGGTGCGCCTTCGAGGCCGGCACGTGGAAATCCGTGTCGGTCATGCCGAGCGGATCGAGAATACGCTGCTTGAGGAACTGCTCGAACGGCATTCCCGAGATCTTGCCGACGAGGTAGCCGACCACGTCGGTTGCGACCGAATAGTTCCAGGAGTCGCCCGGCGAGAACTCCAGCGGAATCTTTGCCAGGCCCTCGATCATGCTCTGGAGCGTGCCCGACTTTTCGACCTCTCCGATCTTTTCGCTGCGATAGGCGGCATCGACATTGGAGCGCTGCTGGAATCCGTAGGTGAGGCCGGCGGTGTGGCGCAGGAGATCGACGATCAGCATCGGCCGGGACGGCGGCCGGGTCAGGAAGGCCGGCGCGGTGCCGGCCACGAAGACGCCGAGATCCTTCCATTCCGGAATGTATTTGGCGACCGGCTCGTCGATCGCGACGAGGCCTTCCTCGACCAGCATCATGAAGGCGACGCTGGTGAGCGGCTTGGTCATGGAATAGATGCGGTAGATGGTGTCGTCCTTGACCGGCGCCTTGCGCTCGACGTCGGCAAAGCCCTGGACCGAGCTGTGGGCGATCTTGCCGCGGCGATAGACCAAGAGATGCGTGCCCGGGAAGCGGCCGGCATCGATGTACCGGTTCTTCAGGTGCGCATCGACGCGTTCGAGCGCGGCCTTGGACATGCCGACGGATTCGGGCGAGGCAGGGGTAGGGGCGAGCATCAGTTCCTCCGGGCAGTTTCTCGAAAAGGTGATAGCCAAATGGCGGCCTCATTCCAAGCCGGTCGCGCTTAACGCGAGGCCGCCCCTTGGTGTAGGCTCCAGTCTGGAACGCCTCCAGGAAGACCCAAGGAAAACCCAGGGATTCCGGCCGGGCCAACGAGAAAACGCAGGGCAAACGCACCATGACGCAGTTCAACGAGACCGAACTCACCGAAGCCGTCGTCCAAAGCTTCGACCAGACGCCGAACCCGCGGGCGAAATTCCTGCTCCAGGAATTGGTGAAGTCGCTGCACGATTACGTGAGCAAGACCGGTCTCACCTTCGAGGAATGGGAGTATGCGATCGACTTCCTGACCCGCACCGGCCAGAAATGCACCGACACCCGCCAGGAGTTCATCCTGCTGTCCGACGTGCTCGGCGTCTCCATGCTGGTCGATGCGGTCAACCATCGCGACCGCGACGGCGCCACGGAGACGACGGTGCTCGGCCCGTTCTACGTCGGCGAGCACAAGGTGACCGCGCACGGCACCGACATCTCCCCGAACAACCAGACCGGCGAGCGGATGTTCGTGCAGAGCCGGGTCACCGACCTGAAGGGCAAGCCGCTTGCGAACGTCCCGGTCGACGTCTGGCATGCCGACGACGACGGCTTCTACGATTCCCAGAAGGCCAATTACGACGAGGTCGGCGCCTCGGCGCGGGCGCGCTTCATCACCGACAGCGACGGCCGCTTCTTCTTCAGAACTATATTGCCGTGCAGCTACCCGATCCCGACCGACGGCCCGGTCGGCGAGATGATCGTGCAGACCAACCGCCACCCGATGCGTCCGGCGCATGTGCATTTCCTGGTCAATGCGAAGGGCTATGAGCCGCTGATCACCCACGTCTTCATGGACGGCGACAAATATCTGGATTCCGACGTGGTGTTCGGGGTCAAGGACGAGCTCGTCGCCAAGGTCGAGCCGCGCAACGATGCGGCGATGCCCGACGGCACCAAGGCAAACGGGCAGTGGCACCTGATGACCTACGAATTCCACCTCAAGCCCGGCGGCGGCATGGCGCCGAAACCGCTGGGAACGAAGGCGGCGGAGCCGGCGTGAGCGCGCGCTGCTTCGGCTATCGCAGCCGAAGCACTGCAAGCAGCACGATCACGATGCAGGCCAGCATCGCCGTGGTCAGCTTCCAGAACAGCAGCGGGTTGCGCTCCAGCAGGGGCGTGGTCCGCGTGGCGAGATAGGCGGGATTGGGATTTCTGAGCTCGAAGACGAACTCGGAGAGGTCCTCGTGGCGCTTGTAGGGGTCGGGATGCAGCGCCTTCCTCAGCGCGCCGTCGATCCAGCCGGGGATGCCGCGTTCGGCATCGATCGCGGGACGGTATCGCAATTTCCACGCGTCCGACCTTCCGCGAATTTTTGCAAGCTGGGCGCCATAGGGAAGATGCCCGGTGAGCATATGGTAGCAGATCGCGGCCAGTGAAAACATGTCGGAGCGGGGCGATCCGCCTTCGCCGAGGAAATACTCCGGGGCCGTGTACTGGACCGTGCCGAGGATCTCCGCGTCGGCCGCTCCAGGCGCAGCCTCAGCGACGCCGGCGACCCTGACCGAGCCGAAGTCGATGATCTTCGCGGTGCCGGTCTTGTCGATCAGGACGTTGTCGGGCCTTAGATCCTGGTGCAGCATCTCCATGCGGTGGAAGGCGCGAAGCCCAATAGCGATCTGCTCGACGATCCTGCGGACCGTTTCCAGATCGGGCCTGGGGTTATCGAGCATCCACTGCCGCAGTGTCTGGCCCTCGATGAACTCGGTCGCGACGTAAAGATAGTTGCGCCGGGTCGATCGCGTTCGCGGCTTGAGCACATACGGACTGTCGATCCGCCGTGCGATCCATTCCTCCATCAGGAAGCGTTTCAGATAGGCCTGGTTGTCGCGCAGGTCGATCGAGGGAATTTTGAGCGCGACCGCTTCCTCGGTGTCGGCATCGACAGCGAGATAGATGTGGCTCCGGCTGCTGCCGTGGATCTCCCGGATGATCCGGTAGCCATCGAACATCGCCCGGGGTTCGAGCAGCGGCGGCAGCGGCAGCGCGGAGGCCTGATCGAACACGCCGGATTCCTGCTCCGGCACCGCATCGATCCGCAGGATCTGCACCGTGATGTTGTCATCGCTGCCGCGGCGATAGGCCTCCTCGACGATTGTCTTGGCCGCATTGTCGAGCACACCGGCGTGCTCGTCGATGGCGCTCGTGACGAACCGCGCATCGACGAATTCATAGGCGCCGTCGGTTGCCAGCAGGAAGGTGTCGCCGGCCTGGATCTCGACGGTCTGGTAGTCGATCTCGAGCTGCGGATTGATGCCGAGCGCACGGCCGAGATAGGTCTGCTCCGACGACACGATGATCCGGTGATCGTCGGTCAGTTGTTCGAGCGCCTTGCCGGCGACGCGGTAGATGCGGCAGTCGCCGACATGGAAGATGTGCGCGGTGGTCGCCTTGATGACCATGGCGCTGAGGGTGCAGACATAGCCCTTGTCGCGGTCATAGGCATATTGGCTCTTGCGCGTCTGCGCATGCAGCCAGGAATTGGTCGCCTCCAGCACGCGGCGGGCGGAGGTCTTCACCGTCCAGGATTCCGACGTGCAGTAATAGTCCATCAGGAAGCTCTTGACCGCGGACTCGCTGGCGATCTGGCTCACCGTGCTGCTGGAGATGCCGTCGGCGAGAACGGCCGCAATGCCTTTCAGGCTGAGCAGCGGTTCTTCCGGAATCAGAACGCCGTGAAAATCCTGGTTGACGGGTTTGCGGCCCCTGTCGGAGTGCTGGCCGATCGAAATCAGGAGACCGCGGGTCATCGTCGTCACCAAGGCAAAGAGAGCCTCACCCTAACCGGGCTAGGCTCTCTTGTTGAGGTGCGTATCGATCAGGCCGCGACGCGGGGCGGCGTGGTCTTGCCGGCCTGGCGCTTCGGCTGCGTCATGACATGCGTGGTGTAGAGGGTCAGGCCGGTGAAGGCGAGGCCGCCGACGAGGTTGCCGAGCACGGTCGGGATCTCGTTCCAGATCAGATAGTCCATGATCGAGAATTTTGCGTGCAGCATCAGGCCCGACGGGAACAGGAACATATTCACCACCGAGTGCTCGAACACCATGTAGAAGAACACAAGGATCGGCATCCACATCGCGATGACCTTGCCGGGGACCGAGGTCGAGATCATGGCGCCGACGACGCCGGTCGAGACCATCCAGTTGCAGAGCATGCCGCGCATGAACAGCGTCGCCATGCCGGCCGCGCCGTGCGCGGCATAGCCCAGCGTTCGGCCTTCGCCGATATTGCCGATGGCGGTGCCGATCTTGTCGGGGTCCTGCGTGAAGCCGAAGGTCGTGACGAAGGCCATCATGAAGGCGACCGTGAACGCGCCTGCAAAGTTGCCGACGAACACCAGGCCCCAGTTGCGCAGCACGCCGTTGAGGGTGACGCCCGGGCGCTTGTCGATCAAGGCGAGCGGCGAGAGCACGAACACGCCGGTCAGGAGGTCGAAGCCCAGCAGATAGAGCATGACGAAGCCGACCGGAAACAGGAGCGCGCCGACCAGCGGCTGGCCGGTGTTCACGTTAATGGTGACGGCAAACCAGGCGGCGAGAGCGAGGATGGCGCCGGCCATATAGGCCCGGATGATGGTATCCCGGGTGGACATGAAGATCTTGGACTCGCCTGCATCCACCATCTTGGTGACGAATTCCGAAGGCGCGAGATACGACATCAATGGTTCCTTTTGCTTCATAAGTGAAATCGACACGCCCAAGAGAGCGTGGCGAGAGCGCGGCTGAACGTCATTGGCCGTGCGGACGGGGTCGCCGCGCACGAGGGCTATGGATTGTCTGGAAGCCTTGGGAATCGCGTCACGAGGACTGAGCCGGGAAGGGCCGCGAAGCAGTTGAGCTTCCGGGATGCGGCCGCCAGAGGCCGCAACAATGCGGCGAGCCGCAGTCTTCGTTGACGCCAACAGAAATGCAAGTTGCGTGCCGTCTCGGCGCGTCAGGAAAAATGTGCGATATCAATCGGATAAGGACTAACTCACCCCGGCCTTTGCGGTCCCTGCGGCTCGTTGGTTAGGCGACTGCATAAGAATTGTGCGACGCACAAGGAATAAGCAGGTCGCAAATTTCGCGTGCGCCACAGATCTGCGACAGACTGGCGCGGCTCGTATAACTAATTGATCTTTGGTCGTTTTTAGCGGCCATGGGCTTGGCATGAAGCTTGAATAGTTCCAGGCCGACGCCATTGAAGCCGTCCCGCGAGACTTCTCATCCGAATTTGCTGACGCCACCAAGACGGGGGTCTCCCCCGTCATGCGTTCGCATGCGCCTTTTTCGGGCGTCACGGACGGACGGGCTGCTCGTGCGCACTGACGCAATCATTCGCAACGACGCAAAGGACGACATCGCCTATGACCAAGCGCATTCGCCGGCCTTCGGGCCTCAGCCGCCGTCAATTGTTGAAGGCTGCCGGCTCGACCGCCGCACTTCTCGCCGCTGCCAAGCTCAATTTCCCCGCCGGCGCTTTCGCGCAGGATGCAGGCCCCGAGGTCAAGGGTGCCAAGCTCGGCTTCATCGCGCTGAGCGATGCCGGTCCGCTCTTCGTCGCCAAGGACAAGGGCCTGTTCGCCAAATACGGCATGCCCGATGTCGACGTGCAGAAGCAGGCCTCCTGGGGCACCACGCGCGACAATCTCGTGCTCGGCTCCGAGGGCAACGGCATCGACGGCGCGCACATTCTCACCCCGATGCCGTATCTGATCTCGGCCGGCAAGGTGACGCAGAACAACCAGCCGACCCCGATGTACATCCTGGCGCGGCTCAATCTCGACAGCCAGTGCATCTCGGTGTCCAACGAATATGCCGACCTCAAGCTCGGCGTCGATGCCGCCTCGTTCAAGGCGGCGCTGGAGAAGAAGAAGGCCTCCGGCAAGTCGGTGAAGGCCGCTATGACCTTCCCCGGCGGCACGCATGATCTCTGGATCCGCTACTGGCTCGCCGCCGGCGGCATTGATCCCGACAAGGACATCGAGACCATCGTGGTGCCGCCGCCGCAGATGGTGGCCAACATGAAGGTCGGCACCATGGACTGCTTCTGCGTCGGCGAGCCCTGGAACCTGCAGCTGATCCACCAGAATATCGGTTACACCGCGGTCACCACCGGCGAGCTCTGGAACAAGCATCCGGAGAAATCCTTCGGCATGCGCGCCGCGTTCGTGGACAAATATCCGAAGGCAGCCAAAGCGCTGCTGATGGCGGTGATGGAAGCCCAGCAATGGTCGGACAAGGCCGAGAACAAGGCCGAGCTGGCCGCCATCATGGGCAAGCGGCAATGGATGAACTGCCCGGTCGAAGACGTGCTCGACCGCACCGCCGGCAAGTTCGACTACGGCATCCCCGGCAAGGTGGTCGAGAACTCGCCGCACATCATGAAGTACTGGCGTGACTTCGCTTCCTATCCGTTCCAGAGCCACGACCTCTGGTTCCTCACCGAGGACATCCGCTGGGGCAAGTATGAAGCGAATTTCGACACCAAGGCGCTGATCGCCAGGGTCAACCGCGAGGACATGTGGCGCGATGCGGCCAAGACGCTCGGCGTTTCGGCTGCCGAGATCCCGGCCTCGACGTCGCGCGGCAAGGAGACCTTCTTCGACGGCAAGGTGTTCGATCCCGAAAATCCGGCGGCCTATCTGAAGTCGCTCGCGATCAAGCGCGTCGAAGTCTGATGGAGCCCTGCGGCCGCCCGCGAGGCGGCCGCATCGTCCCTGGGAAGCCGGAGAGATATCGCGATGAACATGCCTGCCACGAAGATTGAGGTTGAGACTGCGGCGCCCGCGGCCGTTGCCGCGCCTGTCGTCGCGATGACGCCGAAGCGGCCGCCGCGCGCCGAGACTTACGCACGGATGGCAAAGGAGACCGCCGTGCGCGTGATCCCGCCGCTGGTCGTGATCGCGCTCCTGACGCTGGTGTGGGAGCTGGTCTGCCGGAGAGCCGGCTCGGCGCTGCCGCCGCCGTCGAAAGTGTTCAAGGACACCAAGGAGCTGATCCTCGATCCGTTCTTCGACCATGGCGGCATCGACAAGGGGTTGTTCTGGCATCTCTCCGCCAGCCTCCAGCGCGTCGCACTCGGCTATTCGCTGTCCGCCATCGCCGGCATCGCGCTCGGCGTGCTGGTCGGGCAGTCGGTCTGGGCGATGCGCGGTCTCGATCCGCTGTTCCAGGTGCTGCGCACGATCCCGCCGCTGGCCTGGCTGCCGCTCTCGCTTGCGGCGTTCCGTGACGGCCAGCCCTCGGCGATCTTCGTCATCTTCATCACCTCGATCTGGCCGATCATCATCAACACCGCGGTCGGTATCCGCAACATCCCGCAGGACTACCGCAACGTTGCTGCGGTGGTGCAGCTCAATCCGCTCGAGTTCTTCGGCAAGATCATGATCCCGGCGGCAGCACCCTACATCTTCACGGGCCTTCGCATCGGCATCGGCCTGTCCTGGCTCGCGATCGTCGCCGCGGAAATGCTGATCGGCGGCGTCGGCATCGGCTTCTTCATCTGGGACGCCTGGAACTCCTCGCATATCAGCGAGATCATCCTGGCGCTGTTCTATGTCGGCATCGTCGGCTTCGTGCTCGATCGCCTGATCGCGGGCCTCGGCAAGATCGTCACCCGCGGCACTGCCACAAGCTAAGGGGGAAGGGACACATGACCGCCTATCTGAAGCTCGACCACATCGACAAGATCTTCACCCGCGGCGCTGCCACCACGGAGGTGCTGAAGGACATCAACCTGACCATCGAGAAGGGACAGTACGTCTCGATCATCGGTCATTCCGGCTGCGGCAAGTCGACCCTGCTCAACATCATCGCGGGATTGACCACGGCTTCGACCGGCGGCGTGCTGCTGGAGAACCGCGAGGTCAACTCGCCGGGGCCCGATCGCGCCGTGGTGTTCCAGAACCACAGCCTGCTGCCGTGGCTCACCGTGTACGAGAACGTCAAGCTCGGCGTCGACAAGGTTTTTGCCAGGACCAAGACGAAAGCCGAGCGCGACGCCTGGGTGATGCACAATCTCAATCTGGTGCAGATGGCCCATGCCAGGGACAAGCGTCCATCCGAAATCTCCGGCGGCATGAAGCAGCGCGTCGGCATTGCCCGTGCGCTGGCGATGGAGCCGAAGGTGTTGCTGCTGGACGAGCCGTTCGGCGCGCTCGACGCGCTGACCCGCGCGCATTTGCAGGACTCCGTGATGGCGCTGCATCAGAAGCTCGGCAACACCATTTTGATGATCACCCACGACGTCGACGAAGCGGTGCTGCTGTCCGACCGCATCGTGATGATGACGAACGGGCCGAGCGCGCGGATCGGCGAGGTGCTGGAGGTTCCGCTCGCGCGGCCGCGCAAGCGGCTCGAGCTCGCCACCAACACCACCTACTTGAAGTGCCGGCAGCGCGTGCTCGAATTCCTCTATGAGCGTCACCGCTTCGTCGAGGCCGCGTAAACACGTCGTTAACGCGCGAAAGCGCTGCGCCTAATTTGAGATCATGGAGCTCAATCCTTGTGCGCCGCACAGGGATTGAGCGAATCGCAAAATTTGCGTGCGAAATAGCCCTGCAAAAATTTCGGGCAATTCGAATAAGTTGCTGAATTCCCTCTATTTCCCGATCGCGGCGAGTTGGCACGGAAGTTGAATTACCTTGTCCGACGCCAACGACGACGTCCCTCAACATCATCAATCAGCATCGTGAACTCGCCACCGGGGCTTGGCCTCGGCGCGCACCTCCGTGGCCGGAGGCAGAGCCTGCAACGACGCAGCGGTGAGCCTGGAAGGGATAAGCAATGACGAAAAGTCCTACTTGGATTTCCGACTGGCGCCCCGAAGACGAGGCGTTCTGGAATGCGGGCGGTAAAACCATCGCCCGGCGTAACCTGATCTGGTCCATCGTCGCCGAGCATATCGGCTTCTCGGTGTGGCTGATCTGGAGCATCGTCACCACCAAGCTGCCGCAGGCGGGTTTCCATTACACCACCGACCAGCTGTTCCAGCTCGTCGCGGTGCCGGGGCTGATCGGCGCATTGATGCGCTTCCCCTACACCTTCGCGGTCACCACCTTCGGCGGCCGCAACTGGACCATCTTCAGCGCGGCGATCCTGTTCATTCCGACGCTGTCGCTCGCCTATTTCGTGAGCCAGCCCGATACGCCGTTCTGGCTGATGCTGCTGGTGGCCTCGACCGCCGGCCTCGGCGGCGGCAATTTCGCCTCCAGCATGACCAACATCTCCTTCTTCTTCCCTGACCGGATGAAGGGTTGGGCGCTGGGGCTGAATGCGGCCGGCGGCAATATCGGCGTCTCCAGCGTGCAGCTCCTGACCCCGATCCTGATGACGCTCGCCGTCATCAACCTGTTCCAGGCTTCTCCGGTCGACGGCATCTTCCTGCAGAACGCCGGCCTGATGTGGGTGCTGCCGATCGCGATCGCGGTGTTCGGCGCAGTGTTCTTCATGAACAACCTCACCTCGGCGAAGTCGTCGATCAAGAACCAGCTTGCCGTCGTCAAGCGCAAGCACACCTGGATCATGGCGTATCTCTATATCGGGACGTTCGGATCCTTCATCGGCTACTCCGCGGCGTTTCCGCTGCTGATCAAGACGCAGTTTCCGTCCGTGACGATTTCGATCGCGTTCCTCGGGCCGCTGGTCGGTTCGCTGTCGCGACCGCTCGGTGGGTTGCTTGCCGACAGGATCGGTGGCTCCATCCTGACCTTCTGGAATTTCATCGCGATGGCGGCGGCGACGGTCGGCGTGCTCTACTTCGTCGGGCACAAGGACTTCATCGGCTTCCTGTCGATGTTCCTGATCCTGTTCGTGACGACGGGCATCGGCAACGGCTCGACCTACCGCATGATCCCCTCGATCTTCCGCGAGCAGAACCTGTTCAAGGTGCGCGGCAAGGGCGATGCGGCACGTGCGGCTGCGTTGAAGACGGCGAGCATCGAGAGCGGTGCGGCGGTCGGTTTCATCGGCGCGGTCGGCGCCGTCGGCGGCTATCTGATCCCGAGCGGCTTCGGCAAGTCGATCGCCATGACCGGTGGCCCGTCGCTCGCGCTCGCGATCTATCTCGCCTTTTACGCCTCCTGCCTCGGCCTGACCTGGTGGTTCTATCTGCGTCGCGGTCCGCAGAGCGAAGGCGCGCCAAGCCTTGCCGAGGCGCGTGTCTGAGACTTGGTACGAAAATCGCTTCTCTCCGTAAGCGGGGAGAAGCCGCTCTGATGACGTTTGACCCATGAACTTTTTCCGCAACGGCGCGGACAAAGGCAGACCGAAACAGACAGGAGACCACCATGACGCCTCAGCAGATCGCCCTCGTGCAACAGAGCTTTTCCAAGGTCGCGCCGATTTCAGAAGCAGCCTCCGGGTTGTTTTACGACCGCTTGTTCGAGGTCGCGCCGTCGGTGCGCGCGATGTTTCCCGAGGACATGACCGAGCAGCGCAAGAAGCTGATGGGCATGCTCGCTGCCGTCGTCAGCGGCCTGTCGAACCTCGAGACGATCCTTCCCGCGGCCTCCGCGCTCGCCAAGCGCCACGTCGCCTACGGCGCCAAGGCCGAGCACTATCCCGTGGTCGGCGCGACCCTGCTGTGGACCCTGGAGAAGGGGCTCGGCGAGGCCTGGACGCCCGAGCTCGCCACCGCCTGGACCGACGCTTACGGCGTGCTGTCCGGCTACATGATTTCCGAAGCCTACGGCGCGAAGGCGCAGGCCGCCGAATAGGAGATGCCTTGTGAGTGAACCGCTGGTCATCGTCGGTAACGGTATGGCGGCAGCGCGTCTGGTTGACGAGCTCGCCAAGACCTCGCTCGGCCGCTACGCGGTCGCTGTGATCGGCGAAGAGCCCCGGCTCGCTTATAACCGCGTCCTGCTCTCCTCCGTGCTGGCCGGCGAGACCGGCTCGCACGAGATCGAGCTGCGGCCGGCGGACTGGTGGCGCCATCGCGGCGTCACCGTGCGCTACGGCTATCGCGTCACCGAGATCGACACCGGCCGCCGCGAGCTCAAGATCGCGGGCGAAGAGAGCATGGAATATTCCAAGCTCGTGCTCGCGACGGGATCGACGCCGCTGCGGCTCAACGTGCCCGGCGCCGATCTCGCCGGCGTTCACACCTTTCGCGATACGCGCGACGTCGACCTGCTGCTGACGCTTGCGGCCGCCAAGAAGCGCGTCGTCGTGGTCGGCGGCGGTCTGCTCGGGCTTGAAGCCGCCTACGGCCTCGCCAAGGCCGGCGCGCCCGTGACGCTGCTGCATCTGATGGACCGGCTGATGGAGCGTCAGCTCGATCTGCCGGCCGCCGATCTGCTCAAGACGCTGGTCGAACGCAAGGGCATCCGCATTCTGCTCAATGCCTCCACGGCCCGCATTGACGGCGAGGGACATGTCGAGGCCGTCGAGCTCGCCGACGGCAGCCGCATCGAGGCCGACGCGGTGATCTTCGCCGCCGGCATCAGGCCGAACATTGCGCTCGCCAAGGAGGCCGGCATTGCAGTCAACCGCGGCATCGTCGTCAACGACGAGATGCAGACGGCATCGCCCGGCATCTACGCACTCGGCGAATGCGCCGAGCATCGTGGCACCTGCTATGGCCTGGTCGAGCCCGCCTATGAGCAGGCGCGCGTGCTGGCGCGGCATCTCGCCGGCCGGCCCGCCACCTATCCGGGCAGCGTGGTCTCGACCAATCTGAAGGTCTCGGGCGTCAGCGTGTTCTCCGCCGGAGATTTCATGGGCGGGGAAGGCAGCGAGAGCCTCGTGCTGTCGGACCGCAGGCGCGGCACCTACAAGAAGCTCGTCATCGCCGACGGCCGGCTCACCGGCGCGGTGCTGATCGGCGATACCATCGATGCGCTCTGGTATCTCGAGCTGATCCGCAATCGCGAGAAAGTCGCGGCGATCCGCGCCGACATGATGTTCGGCCGCGCGCTCGCGCTTCCCTCGAAGGCAGCCTGATATGACGGCGATCGACCCGACACTACGCACCACCAAGACAACCTGTCCCTATTGCGGCGTCGGCTGCGGCGTGCTGGCAACGCCTGATGGCAAGGGCGGCGCGGCGATCGCGGGCGATCCGGATCATCCCGCCAATTTCGGCCGGCTGTGCTCCAAGGGCTCGGCGCTGGGTGAGACCGTCGGGCTCGAGAGCCGGCTGCTCTATCCGATGATCCGCTGCAAGGGCGTGCTGGAGCGCGTCGCCTGGAGCGACGCGCTGGATCACGTCGCCCACCGCATGCAGCACATCGTCGCGCGCGACGGCGCCAACGCAGTCGCCTTCTATCTCTCCGGCCAGCTCCTCACCGAGGATTATTACGTCGCCAACAAGCTGATGAAGGGCTTTGTCGGCACCGCGAATGTTGACACCAATTCGCGGCTGTGCATGTCGTCCTCGGTCGCCGGCCATCGCCGCGCCTTCGGCGCCGACACCGTGCCCGGCTGCTACGAGGATCTCGATCAGGCCGATCTGCTGGTCTTCGTCGGCTCGAATGCCGCCTGGTGCCACCCCGTCCTGTTCCAGCGCATGTTGAAGAACCGTGGGGAGCGCGGCGCCCGCATGATCGTGATCGATCCGCGCCGCACCGACACCGCAAGCGACGTCGACCTGTTCCTCGGCCTCAAGCCCGGCACCGACACCGCGCTGTTCTCCGGCCTGTTCGTCCATCTCGCCGACAATTGCGCGCTGGATCAGGATTACATCGCACAGAACACGAGCGGCTTCGACGATGCGCTGGCGCGCGCACGCAACATCGCCGGCAGCGTCACCGCGACCGCGCTGGCGACGGGGCTGTCCGAGCAGGACGTCGCCGCCTTCTTCAAGATGTTCCGCGACACGCCCCGCGTCGTCACGCTCTACTCGCAGGGCGTCAACCAGTCCGCGCAGGGCACCGACAAGGTCAATGCGATCCTGAACTGTCACCTTGCGACGGGCCGTATCGGCAAGCCGGGCGCCTCGCCGTTCTCGCTCACCGGCCAGCCCAACGCGATGGGCGGCCGCGAGGTCGGCGGTCTCGCCAACCAGCTCGCAGCGCACATGAACTTCACGCCGCCGGACATCGACCGCGTCAGGCGGTTCTGGAAGGCGCCGCGCATCGCCACCCATGAGGGATTGAAGGCGGTTCAGCTGTTCGAGGCGATCAACCGCGGCGAGGTCAAGGCGCTGTGGGTGATGGGCACAAACCCCGCGGTGTCGTTGCCCGATGCCGACTTCGTCCGCGACGCGCTGAAGAAGCTCGAGCTGTTCGTGGTGTCCGAGAACGTGCTCTCCAACGACACGGTCGAGGCCGGCCCGCATGTGCTGCTGCCGGCGCTCGCCTGGGGCGAGAAGTCGGGCACGGTGACCAACTCCGAGCGCCGCATCTCGCGCCAGCGCTCGTTCCTGCCGGCGCCGGGCGAGGCGCGGCCGGACTGGTGGATCCTCAGCGAGACCGCCAAGCGTCTCGGCTTCGGCGACAGCTTCAATTACAAATCCGCCGCCGATATTTTTCGCGAGCATGCCGCGCTTTCGGCGTTCGAGAACAACGGCAGCCGTGATTTCGACATCGGTGCGCTGACCTCGCTCTCCGACGAGGGCTTCGACGCGTTGAGGCCGGTGCAGTGGCCGCTGCGTGACGGCCAGGCGCCGGGCGAGCGGTTCTTCGCGAGCGGCGGCTTCTTCACCAATGATGGCAAGGGCCGCTTCGTCGCGCCCGAGATCCCGGCATTGCGCAGCGAGACCGGTCCGTCGCGTCCGCTACGGCTCAACACCGGCCGCATCCGCGACCAGTGGCACACCATGACGCGCACGGGGCTGAGCCAGCGGTTAGGTGCGCATCTGCCCGAGCCGTTCGTCGAGATCCATCCTGACGACGCGAGCAAGTACGGCATCGCCCATGACGGCTTTGCCCGCATCACCACCGATTACGGCCAGTGCATCCTGAAGGTCGTCGTCAGCGAGCGCCAGCAGCGCGGCACGCTGTTCGCGCCGATCCATTGGAGCGCGATGAACGCCTCGCACGGCCGCGTCGGCGCGCTGGTAGCACCGTTCACCGATCCGTTCTCGGGCCAGCCGGAGTCCAAGGCGACGCCGGCCGCCATCACGCCCTATGAATACGTCTTCCGCGGCTTTGCGTTGTCGCGCAAAGAGCTCGATCTGCCGCCAAACCTGATGTGGACCCGCGTCACCGTTGCCGGCGGCTTCGGCTATCTCTTCGCCGACAATGCCGATCTGTCGCGCTGGCCGGCCTGGCTCGACGGTGTTGCCGGCGAGGATGTCGCCGAATATCGCGACTTCGGCGGCGGCGTCTACCGCGCGGCGTCGTTTGCCGGAGATCGCATCGAGACCTGCCTGTTCGTCGGACCCGCGCATGACGCGGGCGACTGGGAGGTGGTGAAGAGCCTGTTCGTTGCCGACCAGGTCACCGACGATCAGCGCCGCATGCTGCTGTCGGGCAAATCCGGCGAAGGCGCCGCCTCGACCGGCCCGATCGTCTGCGCCTGCTTCGGCGTCGGCCGCGGCACCATTTGCGATGCCATCTCATCCGGCGCGCGCACGGCCGCCGAGATCGGCGCAAAGCTCAAGGCCGGCACCAATTGCGGCTCCTGCATCCCCGAGCTGAAGCGCCTGATCGCGACGACAGAGGTGGCGCCGGTGAAAGAGGCCAAGCTGGCTGGGGCGGCGGGGTAGGCGCACTTTCTTCATGCCACAAGACGGCCTCGTGCCCCGGACGCAGCGCATCACGAAGTGGTGCGCTGCAGAGCCGGGGCCCATCTAAAACGGGGTGCGTTTGGCCTTCTGGGTCCCGGCTCTGCGCAGCAACGCTGACGCGTTGCAGCGCGTCCGGGACACGAGATAGACCCGTGCTCACAATAGCGGTGCTTATCGAGGCCTGGTGCTGTCCCCCAACGCAGCCATGCCGGCTCCCCAATCGACGCGCCCGCGATTGTGCCCTATGTTGCCGCGCTCTCCCCTCAACAGCCATAAAAACAATAATGATGTACCTGGAAACGCCGCCGCGCCTGATCGAAACCAAAATCTTCTCCGCCATGCCCGACAAGTTTCGCCGCAAGGGCGTGCGGACCGATTGGGCCGATGCCAACCGGCCGGGTGTGCCGACCGACAGTTTCATCGAGGGGCCGTCCTTCGATAAGGACGGCAATCTCTACATCGTCGATATTCCCTTCGGTCGCATCTTCCGCATCGCGTCTGATGGCGAATGGTCGCTGGTCGTCGAATACGAAGGCTGGCCGAACGGGCTGAAGATCGCCGCCGACGGCCGCATCCTGGTGGCCGACTACATGCACGGCATCATGGAGCTCGACGCCAAAGCCGGCAGCATCAAGCCGGTCCTGACCGCGCGCAATTCGGAATCGTTCCGCGGCTGCAACGATCTGCATCTCGCTTCCAACGGCGACATCTTCTTCACCGATCAGGGCCAGACCGGCCTGCATGATCCCAGCGGTCGCGTCTATCGGCTGGCGCCGAGCGGCCGGCTCGATTGCCTGATCGACACCGGCATCAGCCCGAATGGCCTCGTGCTCGATCCCAGCGAGAGCGTGCTGTTCGTCGCGATGACGCGCGACAATGCGGTGTGGCGGCTGCCGTTCATGAAGGACGGCAGCGTCTCCAAGGTCGGCCGGTTTTGCTCGCTGTTCGGCACATCAGGTCCTGACGGCATGACGATAGATGCGGCGGGACGGCTGTTCGTCGGCCACGCTTCGCTCGGCCACGTCTTCGTGTTCGCGCCGAATGGCGAGCTGATCGCGCGGATCAAGTCCTGCGCGGGGCCGAACTGCACCAATGTCGCGATCGGTGGCGCGAAGAAGGATCGGCTCTATATCACGGAGTCAGCGACCGGCGGCGTGCTGGTCGCCGACATCAGCGGATTGAACTCCTGAGCGTGATGGCGGTTGCCTGAGCGAAAGAGTGGCATCGGAGCGAACATGAACTCAAAACCCTTCGGCAAGACCGGCGCCAATGTCTCCGTGATCGGGCAGGGCACCTGGTATCTCGACCATGGCGATCGCAAACGCGCGATCGCGGCGCTGCAGCGCGGGCTCGATCTCGGCATGACCCATATCGACACCGCCGAGATGTATGGCGATGCCGAGCTTGTCATTGCGGATGCGATCGCGGGCCGCCGCGATGAAGTGTTCCTGGTGTCAAAGGTGCTGCCGAGCAACGCCTCGCGCCGCGGCACCATTACAGCTAGCGAACGCTCGCTGAAGCGGCTGAAGACCGATCGGCTCGATTGCTACCTGCTGCACTGGCGCGGCTCGTATGATCTTGAAGACACCGTCGCTGCATTCGAAGAGTTGATGAAGGCCGGCAAGATCAAATCCTGGGGCGTCTCCAATTTCGACGCCGACGATCTCGACGAAATTCTCGAGGTCGCGGGCGAAGGCAAGATCGCCTGCAATCAGGTGCTCTATCATCTCAAGGAGCGCGCGATCGAGCATGCGGTGATCCCGTGGTGCGAGCGGCATGGCGTCGCTGTCGTTGCGTATTCGCCGTTCGGGCATGATGATTTTCCCGATGAACGCAGCAAGGGCGGCGCGGTGCTGGCGCGCATCGCAGAGGCGCGTCGTGCGACGCCGCGTCAGGTCGCGCTGAGCTTTCTCACCCGTGCGACTACGGTGTTCGCGATCCCGAAGGCCTCGTCTGCGGAACATGCCAGTGAAAATGCGGCCGCTGGTGAACTCGTGCTGACGAAAGAGGAGATTTCGGCGCTGGATGCGGCGTTTCCGCGCGGTCCGAAGCCACGCGGCCTGCCCATGCTGTAGTGCAGCAAAACGCGTTTTACTCGCATTCTTAATGGAGTATTGACGCGCGCGGACCTGAGTGCATATCGGCATCCTGTTTTCGGAAGTTGTGAAAGCGGCGCATTTGTCGTTCTTTACAAGCTGATCTCGATTCGTATTTTCCCCGGGTTCCTACAGTGACACCGCCGCCCGCCGCAGCCGCAAGGCTCGACCGTATCCCCATGCCTGCCGTGACGGAGAAGAAGCAGGAAGCTCGTCGTGCGCCTGCGCGCGTCGATCATCCCTTCAAGGGCATCGCGCTGGTGCTGCTGTCGACGGTGTTTCTCGGCTGCTCCGACGTCACCGCGAAATATCTCTCGACAAGCCTGCCGTCGATCGAGATCACCTGGATCCGCTTCGTCACCTTCGCGCTGATGTTCACGCCGGTGATGCTGCCGGGCTCGCCGCTGCACGGGATGCGCACCGAGCGGCTGAGCCTGCAGTTGATGCGCGGCGTCGCGCTGCTCGGCTCCTCGCTGTTCTTCATCACCGGCCTGCGCTTCCTTCCCATCGCGGAGGCCTCCGCCACCGGTTTCGTCTCGCCGCTGTTCGTCACCGCGCTGTCGATCATCTTCCTCAGCGAGAAGGTTGGCATGCGCCGTTGGATCGCGACCGCGATCGGCCTGATCGGCGTGATGATCATCCTGCGCCCTGGCTCGAACGCGTTCCACATCGCCGCCTTCTTCCCGATCGTCTCGGCGTTCTGCTGGGCTGCCGCGCTGATCATGACGCGCATGATGAGCGGGCGCGAAGCCGTGCTCACCACGATGGCCTATTCCGCGCTCACGGGTCTGGCGATCCTCAGCGTGATGGTGCCGTTCGTCTGGGTCACACCGACCTGGACGGGCATCGGCCTCGGCATCGTGATCGGTCTTGCCTCCACCATCGGCCAGTGGATCGTCGTGCTGGCCTATCGCTACGGCGATGCTTCGGTGCTGGCGCCGTTCTCCTACACGCAGCTGCTCTGGGTCAGCATTCTGGGCTTCTTCCTGTTCGGTGAAGTGCCTGACGTCTGGACCGTGACCGGTGCCGCCTTCATCGTCGCCAGCGGCCTCTACATCGCCCATCGCGAGCGCATCCGCCGAGCCCAGCTTCTGGTGCTGGAAGAGCGTTCCCCGAACCCCTGACGCAAGTTCGCGCGTCCTGATACGTGCTATCGATGGCTCCAACAAGCATGGGAGGAGCCGGATGCGCGCTGCGATTTTCAGGAACGGTGAGATTGTCGTTGACCGGATCGCCGAGCCGAAGCCCGGCCCGGGCCAGGTGCTGGTCAAGACGCTCGCCTGCGGTATCTGCGGCTCCGACCTGCATGCGCGCCAGCACGCGCCCCGCATGGTGGAGATGGCGAAGAAGACCGGGCGCACGCCGATGGACCTGTCGCGCGACGTCGTATTCGGTCACGAATTCTGCTGCGAGATCGTCGACTACGGCCCCGGCACCGCGCGCAAGCTCAAGCCGGGGGCGCATGTCTGCTCGCTGCCCGCGCTGGTGACCGCTGAGGGCATCAAGGGCATCGGCTATTCCAACGACTTCGTCGGCGGCTACGCGGAGCAGATGATCTTGAGCGAGCCGCTGCTGCTCGAGGTGCCCAACGGTCTTGCGCCGGAACATGCGGCGCTCACCGAGCCGCTCGCCGTCGGCGTTCACGCGGTCGAAAAAGCCAACATCAGGGGCGGCGAGGTGCCGCTGGTGATCGGCTGCGGCCCGGTCGGACTCGCGGTGACTGCCGCGCTCAGGATCAAGGGCCTGCACCCCATCGTCGCCGCTGACTATTCGCCGGCGCGCCGCGCGCTTGCCGCCAAGCTCGGCGCTGACATCGTCGTCGATCCCAAGGTGTCGCAGCCCTATGCGACCTGGGCCGAGCATGCGCAGATGTCGGACGCCGAGAAGGCGGCGCGGCCGCCGTTCCAGGCGATGCTGCCGGCGCTGAAGCCCGCCGTCATCTTCGAATGCGTCGGCGTGCCCGGTCTGCTGCAGCAGGTGTTCGAGGGCGCGCCGCGCGATGCCAAGGTCGTCGTGGTCGGCGTCTGCATGGAGAGCGACAGAAACGAGCCCATGCTCGGCATCATGAAGGAGCTCAACGTCCAGTACGTGCTCGGCTACACGCCGGAGGAGTTCGCGGCATCCCTGCGCTTGATCGCGGAAGGGCAGGTGGACGCCGCCGCGATGGTGACCGCGGACGTGGGCCTCGACGGCGTCGCCAAAGCCTTCGCCGACCTCGCCAATCCCGAGGCGCACACCAAGATCATCGTGCAGCCGTGGAGATGAAGGTCGCGCAGGGTGGGCAAAGCGAAGCGTGCCCACCATCACGAGCGCGGTGCTTGATGGTGGGCACGGCGCTCCGCGCCTTTGCCCACTCTACGAGAACGGAGTTTGTGGCGATCCTTCGAGACGCCCGCTTCGCGCGCTGCTCAGGATGAGGTCTTGCTTTGCGGCGAAAATGCTAGACCCTCATGGTGAGGAGCCCGCAGAGCGGGCGTCTCGAACCATGAAGGCCAAGCTTTCTCCTCAGTACTTCGACGGCACGTACATCTCCGGCGGGATCGGGCCGCGGTGATAGTCGGGGTTGCGGACGCGCGGCGGCAGCACCACCAGGGTGCGGGCGACTTCCTGGTACGGCATCTGGCTCAGGAGATGCGAGATGCAGTTGAGGCGGGCGCGCTTCTTGTCGACAGCATCGACGATCCACCACGGCGAATCCGGCAGGTGCGTGTGCTCCAGCATCGTCTCCTTGGCCTTGGTGTAGGCCTCCCAGCGGCTGCGGGCCTCGACGTCCATCGGGCTCAGTTTCCACTGCTTGAGCGGATCCTTGATGCGCATGGTGAAGCGGAACTGCTGCTCGTCGTCGGTGATCGAGAACCAGTATTTGACCAGGATGATGCCGGAGCGGATCAGCATCCGCTCGAACTCCGGCACCGTCTTGAAGAACTCCTGGTACTGCTCGTCGGTGCAGAAGCCCATCACGCGCTCGACGCCGGCGCGGTTGTACCAGCTGCGGTCGAACAGCACGATCTCGCCGCCGGCCGGCAGGTGCGACACGTAGCGCTGGAAGTACCATTGCGTGCGCTCGCGCTCGCTCGGCGCCGGAAGGGCTGCGACGCGGCAGATGCGAGGATTGAGGCGCTGGGTGATGCGCTTGATCACGCCGCCCTTGCCGGCGGAGTCGCGGCCCTCGAACAGCACCACGACCTTCTTCTTCTCGCTCTGCACCCAGTCCTGCAGCTTGACCAGCTCGCCCTGGAGGCGGAGCAATTCCCTGAAATAGAGCCTGCGATCCACCGACGGGCGGAGCGCGTCGGTCTCGTCGAGGAGCTCGTCGAGCCTGCTGTCATCGAGTTCCATCTCCAGCTCTTCGTCGAGATCGTCGGTCATTTCCCGGATGATGCGCTCGCGTTTGGCCATTTCAGGGGTGCGGTCGGATGCGGTCATGGGTCCTTCTTTCGGCTCAGGTGCCTTCTCGCCCGCGACCATCGATGGGGTTTATTGCGCCAATGTGACAGCCGCCTCATCATACCGGCAGCGCGATCGAATACTTCACCTGGCTGAGTGCAAAGCTGGACTCGATCGAAGCGATGCCGTCGAGCCGGGTCAGCTTGGTCTTGAGGAAGGTCTCGTAGGAGGCGAGATCGGCCGCGACGACGCGCAGCAGATAGTCGCGGTTGCCGGTCATCAGATAGCACTCCAGCACCTCGTCCCATTTCGAGATCGCGCGGGCGAAGCGGTTGAGATCCTCCTCCTTCTGCCGTGCCAGCTTGATCGAGATGAACACGCTGACATGCAGGCCCAGCGCCTTCTGGTCCACGGTCGCGATATAGCGGCTGATGACGCCGCGCTCCTCCAGCAGCTTGACCCGGCGATGGCACGGCGAGACCGAGAGCCCGACCTTCTCGGCGAGCTCTTGCATGGTCAGCCGGCTGTCGGTCTGGAGCAGAGCGAGGATTTTGCGGTCGATGGCGTCGAGCTCGGGCATTGGGATGGAACCTGTATTTTGTCGGGTTACATTGGGAAAATATCCCAATATCCGGAGGTATGGCGCGAAAAATTGAGAAGTTTGGCGCTGCCCGCAGGCGTATCATCGCCTGACCTGATTTCCGGGAGCATTGCCATGCCCGTTGATTCCGCCCGTCTCGACACTCTGACCGCGCTGGCTCGCAAGGCGCTGTGGCTGTCGTCATGGACCATCCACCACGCCAACCACGTCCGCCCCAACACGGACGGTCTCAAGGTCGGCGGCCACCAGGCTTCGTCGGCCTCGCTCGCGACCATCATGTCGGCGCTGTACTTCCACGTGCTGCGGCCGGAGGATCGCGTCGCAGTGAAGCCGCATGCGAGCCCGGTGTTCCACGCCATCCAGTATCTGTTCGGGCGGCAGAGCCGCGAGAAGCTGGAGAACTTTCGCGGCTTCAAGGGCGCGCAGTCCTATCCCTCGCGCACCAAGGACGTCGACGACGTCGATTTCTCCACCGGCTCGGTCGGCCTCGGCGTCGCGCAGACGCTGTTCTCCTCGCTGGTGCAGGACTACGTCAAGGCGCATGGCTGGATGAAGGATCGCCGCGAAGGGCGGATGATTGCCCTTGTCGGCGATGCCGAGATGGACGAGGGCAACATTTTCGAGGCGCTCGCCGAGGGCTGGAAGCACGGCCTGCGCAACACCTGGTGGGTGGTCGACTATAACCGCCAGTCGCTCGACGCCGTCGTGCGCGAAGGACTGTGGGAAAAGTTCGAGACCATGTTCCGCAACTTCGGCTGGGACGTGGTCATCGTGAAATACGGCCGCCTGATGCGCGAGGCGTTTGCGGAAGCAGGCGGCGAGGCACTGAAGACGTGGATCGATAATTGCCCGAACGCGCTCTACGCCGCGCTGTGCTTCCAGGGCGGCGCCGCGTTCCGCAAGCATCTGCAGGACGAGATCGGCGATCAGGGGCCGATCACGAAACTGATCGACAAGCGCAGCGACGAGGAGCTGCTGGCGCTGATGTCGAATCTCGGCGGCCACGACATGGCGAGCATGCTGGAGGCGTTCGAGTCCATCGACCACGATCGCCCGGTGTGCTTCATCGCCTACACCATCAAGGGCGTCGGCCTGCCGTTCCAGGGCCACAAGGACAACCATGCGGGCCTGATGACGGTCGCGCAGATGGAGAAATATCGCGAGAGCCAGAACATCCGCCCCGGCCACGAATGGGACAAGTACGAGGGCCTCGCGCAAGCACCCGCCGAGCTCGATGCCTTCCTCGCGCGCGTGCCGTTCAACCAGGATGGCCGTCGGCTCACCGCGCCCGTTATCGAGGTCCCGCAGCAGCTCGGCTTCAAGCCGTCGGCGCAGATGTCCACACAACAGGGCTTTGGCCTCGTGCTGAACGAGATCGCGCGCGGCGACAGCGAGCTGGCGCGGCGAATCGTCACGACCTCGCCCGACGTGACCGTCTCGACCAATCTCGGTCCGTGGGTGAACCGGCGCGGCCTGTTCGCGCGCGGCGAGAAGGCGGACTTATTCCGCAGCGAGAAAATTCCGTCCACCTTCAACTGGGACTTCTCGCCCAAAGGGCAGCACCTCGAGCTCGGCATTGCCGAGATGAACCTGTTCATCATGCTCTCGGCGCTCGGCCTGTCGCACCAGATCAATAGCGAGCGGCTGCTGCCGGTCGGCACGCTCTACGATCCCTTCATCGAGCGCGGCCTCGATGCGCTGAACTATGCCTGCTACCAGGACGCGCGCTTCATGGTGGCGGCGACGCCGTCGGGCATCACGCTGGCGCCCGAGGGCGGCGCGCACCAGTCGATCGCGACGCCTTTGATCGGCATGGCGCAGGACGGGCTCGCCTCGTTCGAGCCGGCCTTCGTCGACGAGCTCGCCGTGATCATGGCTTTCGGCTTTGACCATATGCAGCGCGATCCGGGCGAGGGCGGCTCGGTGTATCTGCGGCTCTCGACGCGCAGCATCGAGCAGGCGCAGCGCATCATGACGCCCGATCTGCAGCAGGGCATCACCGACGGCGCCTATTGGCTGCGCAAGCCGGGCCCGAATGCCGAAGTCGTGATCGCCTATACCGGTGCAGTCGCGCCCGAGGCGATCGAGGCGACGGGCTTCATCGGCGAGAGCCGCCGCGACATCGGCCTGCTCGCCATCACCTCCGCCGACCGCCTGCACTCCGGGTGGACGGCCGCGCGAACATTGCGCCGCGACCGTCGCGGCGTGCAGCACCTCAGCCATATCGAGAAGCTGCTGGCGCCGCTGTCGCGCGACTGCGGCATCGTGACCGTGATCGACGGCCATCCGTCCGCGCTCGGCTGGCTCGGCAGCGTCCGCGGCCATCGCGTCGAGGCGCTCGGCGTCGAGCAGTTCGGCCAGACCGGCACCATCGCCGACCTCTACCGCCATTACGGCATCGACGCCAACGCCATCATCGATGCGGCGGAAAGCCTCACCGCCGGCGCGCCGATCGCTCATCGCAAGATGGCGGTGTAGCCGGGGTAACCACCTTGTCATTCCGGGCCCGCGGCTTTGCCGTGTCCCGGAATGACGGCGCCGTGCCACACTTGCCACGTTCCCGCCATCGGCTCATATAACCTCCGTCCGCCGCAACGCTGGCCCCGCATATGGCGGGTTCAATTGCCGGCGCTTTCGTGCAAGGATGCCTGCCGAAACGCCCCCTCCAAGCCCCCAAGAAGAGGTTAACGATGGTCAATCGCATGCAATTCTACATCGACGGCGCCTGGGTCGATCCCGCCGTCAAGAAGTCCACCGCCGTGGTGAACCCCGCGACGGAAGAGGCGATGTACGAGGTTGCGCTAGGCTCCAAGGCCGACGTGGACAAGGCGGTCGCCGCCGCCAAGCGCGCCTTTGTAACCTTCTCCCAGACCAGCCGCGAGGAGCGCGTCGCGCTGCTCACCAAAGTGATCGAGATCTACAAGGGCCGTCTCAAGGAGATCGGTGCCGCCGTGTCCGACGAGATGGGCGCCCCGCTGCCGATGGCGGAGAAGCTGCAGGCCGGCGCCGGCCTTGGCCATCTCATGACCACGCTCGACGTGCTCAAGAACTATCATTTCGAGGAGCCGGTCGGCACCGCCATGGTGCTGCGCGAGCCGATCGGTGTGGTCGGCATGATCACGCCGTGGAACTGGCCGCTCAACCAGATCGCCTGCAAGGTCGCGCCCGCGCTCGCCGCCGGCTGCACCATGATCCTGAAGCCGTCGGAGTTCACCCCGACCTCGGCGCTGATCTTCGCGGAAATCCTCCATGAAGCCGGCGTGCCGAAGGGCGTGTTCAACCTCGTCAACGGCCTTGGCCCCGAGGTTGGCGCCGCCATGAGCGAGCACCCCGACATCGACATGATCTCCTTCACCGGCTCGACCCGCGCCGGCATCGACGTGGCGAAGCGCGCGGCTCCGAGCGTGAAGCGCGTCAGCCAGGAGCTCGGCGGCAAGTCGCCGAACGTCATCCTCGAAGGTGCCGACCTCACGAAGGCGGTGACCGGCGGCGTGATGCACATGTTCAACAACTCCGGCCAGTCCTGCAACGCGCCCTCGCGCATGATCGTGCCGGCCTCGAAGATGAAGGAAGTCGCGGCGATCGCGAAGGCCGTCGCCGACAAGACCAAGGCGGGCGATCCGCGCGCCGAAGGCACCACCATCGGCCCGGTCGTCAACCGCGGCCAGTGGGACAAGATCCAGGCGCTGATCAAGAAGGGCATCGACGAGGGCGCAACGCTCGTCGCCGGCGGCCCGGGCCTGCCCGAAGGCGTCAACAAGGGCTTCTATGTCCGTCCGACCATCTTCGCCGACGTCACCCCCGAGATGACGATCGCCCGCGAAGAAATCTTCGGACCGGTGCTGACCATTCTCGGCGCCAAGGACGAAGCCGAGGCCGTGCACATCGCCAATGACACGCCGTACGGTCTCGCCGGCTACGTCTCCGGCGCTTCGGTCGAGGACGCCAAGCGCGTCGGTCGCCAGATCCGCGCCGGCAACGTCAATCTCCAGGGCGTGCCCAACGACCGCACCGCCCCGTTCGGCGGCTACAAGCAGTCGGGCAACGGCCGCGAGTGGGGCAAGTACGGCCTCGAGGACTTCCTCGAAGTGAAGGCCGTCGCCGGCTTCAACGCGGCGTAAGCGTTAGCGCCTGAACAAACCAAACGCCGGAGCGGGCAACCGCTCCGGCGTTTTTGTTTTAGTCATTGCGAGGAGCGAATTTCGTAGGGTGGATTAGCGAAGCGTAATCCACCGCTTCTGTTTCCGCGGAGACGAACAATGGTGGGTTACGCCTTCGGCTAACCCACCCTACGGGACCGTCGCTTGTGGAGCGACTATCCCCCCAACGCCCCCTGCGTGTTCACATACAGCGCGTAGATCGACTGGCTCGCCGCCATGAACAGGCGGTTGCGCTTGACGCCGCCGAAGCAAAGATTGGCGCAGCGTTCGGGGAGCGCGATGCGACCGATCATGACGCCGTCAGGCGCGAACACGACCACGCCGTCGAGCTCGGGATCGCCCATGCCCCAGCCGCACCAGAGATTGCCGTCGATGTCGACGCGGAAACCGTCCGGCGTGCCGGGGCCGGCATCGACGAAGACGCGCTTGTTCGAAAGCTTGTCGCCGGAAGGCGAGACGTCATAGGCGAGAATCTTGCGGGTCGGCACGCCGCGAGATTCGATGAGGTAGAGAATTTTCTCGTCCGGCGAGAAGGCGAGCCCGTTCGGTCCGAGCACACCCTCGGCGACGACGGTGGCTTTGCGGGTCTCCGGGTCGAGCCTGTAGACGTTCATGTCGAGCTCGGGCTCGGACTTGTAGCCCTCGTAATTGCCGAGGATGCCGAAGATCGGATCGGTGAACCAGATCGAGCCGTCCGATTTAACAACGACATCGTTCGGCGAGTTCAACCGCTTGCCGTTGAATTGATCCATCAGCACCGTGATCTCGCCGTCATATTCGGTGCGCGTCACGCGGCGCCCGCCATGCTCGCAGGTGACTAGCCGGCCCTGACGGTCGCGCGTATTGCCGTTGGCGAAATTGGAGGGCTTTCGGAAGACCGAAACAGCGCCGGTCTCTTCCTCCCATTTGATGATGCGCTGGTTCGGGATGTCGCTGCAGAGCAGATAGCGTCCGTCGCCGAACCACACCGGCCCCTCGGCCCAGCGCAGGCCGGTCGTCAGCCGCTCCACCGCCGACAGCTTCAGCCAGTATTTTTCGAAGCGGGGATCGAGGGCGTGAATGGCCGGATCGGGGTAATAGGTCGCCGGCCGCCAGCCTGGTAGCTTCTGGGTGTGGGACGATGCTTCATTCATGTCGGTTCTCTCGTTTCGTTCCCTCTGGACAATCCAGCTACCATCAGTGATCAACGACCGCAAATCGGTCGCCAAAATACGAGGAAAGACATGCCGCGCATCTTGATGACGGGAGCTTCGGGCGGAATCGGAACGCGTCTGCGCAAACTGCTGCCGCCGATCTATCCGGACCTGCTGCTCAGCGACATCCGCCCGCCCAAGGATCTCGGGCCGAACGAGCAGTTCAAGGCCGCGGACCTCGCCGACCTCGCGCAATGCGAGGCGCTCTGCGAGGGCGTCGACGGCATCCTGCATTTCGGCGGCTATTCGGTCGAGGGTCCCTGGGACGACATCCTCCAGGCCAACATCATCGGCGGCTACAATCTGTTCGAGGCGGCGTACCGCAAGGGCGTCAAGCGCGTGGTGTTTGCGTCCTCGAACCATGCCGTCGGATTCTATCCGCGCCACCGCAGGATCGACACCGACGTCACCGCGCGCCCGGACGGCCGCTACGGCGTCAGCAAGGTGTTCGGCGAAGCACTCGGCGCGCTCTATGCCGACAAGCACGGCCTGAAAGTGACCTGCCTTCGCATCGGCAATTTCGGCGATGTGCCGCTCGACCTTCGCCGCATCTCGATCTGGCTGAAGCCGGAAGATCTGGTGCAGCTCTGCCAGATCGGGCTCGAGCATCCCGATATCCATTTCGAGGTGTTCTACGGCGTCTCCCTGAACGAGCGCGCCTGGTGGGACAACCACCGCGCCTACGCGTTCGGCTACCGCCCGACCGGCCGCTCCGAGGATCACGTGGCGCACGCGATGGCCGAGCAGGCCAAGCTGAAGCCGGATCCGGTCGGCGACCATTTCCAGGGCGGTGCGTTCTGCAGCAACGAGTTCGACGGCGACGCGAGCCGGATCATCGACTGGAATAAGCGGTAGAGCGCGATGCGCTACCTCGCCCCGGATGCGGGGCGAGGTAGACTCTTTGGTGCACCCGCGCCGTCATTCGGCCTAGTCCATCCCCTCATCGGGAATGTTCAAGATGGTCCCGCAGGCCTTGCAATGCACGGCGTCCACGTCGTGCCGCTGCAGGGCGCAGACCGGGCAGGGGAAACGCACCTTGGAGGGCGCAAGCAACGCCTTGGCGAGATTCAGGAACAGGGTCACGCCGAAGATCATGATGACGACGGTGATCAGGCGTCCGACAGTGCCGGGCAAGGTGATGTCGCCGAACCCGGTCGTGGTCAGCGCGGTGACCGTGAAGTAGAGCGCGTCGGCATAGTTGGTAATCTGGGTGTTGTGCGACTTCTGGGTCTCGTAGACGACCCCCGTCATCACGAAGATGAAGACGCCGAGATTGGCGACCGCAAACACGACCTCCTCGTTGCGGCGGAAGAAGGCGCTGTCCACCCGGAGGCGCGCCACCATCTGATAGTCGCGCAGCAGCCGCAACGTTCGAAAAGCGCGCAGGAATCCGCCGGCTTCGCCGGCGAGCGGCGCCAGGAACGAAATGATGACGACGATGTCGGTCCAGGTCGAAAGCCGCGCCAGGTCATGCAGCGGCTGGCGGCTGATGATCATCCGCGCAGCGAAATCCGCGAGGATCAAGACACCGAACACGACATCGAGCGACTCGATGGCCTTGTTGCGAGGCAGGAACGAGGTCGCGATAATGAACAGGACCGTGACGATATCGAGTGCGAGCAGGGCGTATCGGAATTTGATGCAGCCGAACGTGTCGCCCTCATAGAGTTGCCGGAGCCCGGTCTTGAGGGCTTCGAACGGGACGATGACCGCGTCGAGCAGCCCATGTCCCCTGGTGTTGTCGCGAGAGAGTGCCATGGCGCGCCGTTCCCTATCCCTCCGAGGGATCGAGCACTTCGCCGATCTTGTGAACGGTGACGTTGATCGACATGCCGAGGTAGTCGCCGGGATCGCCGAACCACGAGCCGGCCAGCGGCACCGCCTGGCCCGGATGCCGCGCAATGGCGACCGGGATGAGGTCGAAGCCGGCGCTCAGGCTGTTGGTTGGATCGTAATCCAGCCAGCCCGCACCGGGCAGGAACACCTGCACCCATGCATGGGTGGCGCCGGAGCCGGTCATGCCGATCGCGCCGCCGTCGAGCGAGGCGTCGTAGAGATAACCGCTGACGAAGCGCGCTGCAAAGCCGAGGCGGCGCAGCGTCTCGATCATCAGCCAGGCGAAGTCCCGACAGGTGCCTGATTTCGTGCGCAGCGTTTCGCCCGGAGACTGGGTGCCTTCCGCATCTCTTCCGCGATAGGTGAACTCGCTGCGAAACGAGCCGAGCATGCGGCGCAGCACGTCGGCGGTCCGGTCCTGGTCGCCGGCAACGAAGCTCTTGGTCCACGCCGCATGGTTGCCGTCCGGATCGTCGCTATGCGGACGCAGGTAGCCGGCAAGGTCGGTCCACTCGTCCGGCGTATACTGCACGGGCACTTCCTCGGCCCTCGGCTCCAGCGGAAACGATTCCAGGCCCTTGATGCCGAAATAGACGCCGCGAACCTTGAACGTGAACGTCAGTTCGCTGCCGGGTTCGCGCAGCTCCATTACCGTGACGGCATTCGAGCGGGAGTCGGTGACCCAATGCACCTTTGATGACAGGTTGGTCGATGCGGACCAGCGAAGCAGCCGGGTCGAGGCGCCGCGCCGCGGCAGGAACATCGCCCGGTGCGTGCCGAACGTGACCGGCTTTGCATAGCGGTAGGTCGTGGTGTGCGTGATCTCGCCGATGATCGCCATGCGTTGATCCGCTTCGCGTTGCGGAGCGCATTGAGCGCCTTCCCGCGCAAGAGAGAGCAGGCACCAGCTTTCGGCCCGGCCGCCTCCGTCCATTGATCTAGATCAACGTCGTTCCCGGGATCGCCTGCCCCATCAAGCGATCACGCATTCCTTCAGGCGTTGATGTGCAAACCGACCGAATGGAGCGATGGACATGGGTATCCTTTGGACGATCATCATCGGATTTATCGTCGGCGTGGTCGCGAAATTCCTCATGCCCGGCGACAAGTCCGAGCCACAGGGTTTCATTTTGACGACTATTTTGGGAATCGTCGGCGCGTTCGTCGCGACCTGGCTCGGTCAGGCCGTGGGATGGTATCGGTTCGGGGAGGGCGCCGGCTTCATCGGGAGCATCGTCGGCGCCATCATTCTCCTCTTCGTCTACGGGCTTGTCATGGGTCGTCGCGCCTGATCGGCCCGCATGATCCGGTTGCGCAAGAAAATCAAACTGCCCGCCGTCGCGATGCTCGCGATGATCGTATCAGGATCGGCGCGAGCCGCAGCCCTCAGCGATGCCGAGGCGACGTTCCTCGACCAACTCGTCACCGCATCCGTGGTGCTCGAACAGCGATGCGACGGTTACGAGGTCGATGGTGCCGGCGGCGTTCAGCTCGGCGCCCGGCTGCTCGGCAGCCCCGAGGCCGCGATGGCCATGATCGACGCCTACGCTGTCGCCATCAAGGCCCGCGACGGTGAGAGCTACGATCCCGGCAAATTCCGCCCTGAAGTGTCCGACGCAGCCGGCAAGACGTTCAGGCGCGTCCGGACGGATTTGATCAGGAATCCGCAAAGGGCCTGCGCCGACTATGGCGATGCCGGCGTGGATCGCGGTCTGCTGAGGCGGTATTGAGCGGCCTTCGCGCGCCTTGGCTCGACACCCGCTAGCGCTTGGTCTCACCCGCAATCCGAGTCTGGGATTGCGGATGTTCTCGGCTTTGGCCGCAGTACACTCGTTAGTCAGCAAGCGCCTGATAGACCAGATTGCGAACGAGCAGCCGATATCGGGGCTCCAGCGAGACGGGCACCTGGAGCATTGCGACGCCGACCAGCTTTTCCTTCGGGTCGACCCAGAACGAGGTGCCGTAGATGCCGGGCCAGGCGAACAGGCCAGGCGATCCCGGCAACGGGTTTCTTCCCGTCTGGGTACGAATCCCAAATCCGAGCCCAAAGCTCGTGCCGTTTCGTGGTGTGATCCCCAGCATCAATCCCACCGGACTGGATACGACGTCCGGAGGCAGTTGATCTGCGGTCATCAGTGCGACTGTTCGCGAAGAAAGCAATCTGGCTTGCTGCAGCTCGCCACCATTGAGCAGCATTTGGGCAAGTCGCATGTAGTCTGGCGCCGTCGAAACCATGCCGCCGCCTCCCGACATCAGGTTCGGCCGGTTGCTTGGATCTGGCATCGGGGGGCGCTTGCCGGTCGCCTGATCAATCTGAGGCTGTGCGACGCGCACCGCGTCCACTTGGGAAACATGGAAACCTGTTGCCGACAATCCGAGTGGCTTAACGATGCGGTCGGCGATGAACTGGTCGAGGGGCACACCCGAAACGACCTCGACAACGCGCCCCAGCACGTCCGCGGAGACGCCGTAATCCCACGTCGTTCCCGGTTGATACGCGAGAGGCAGCTTGGACAATTTCGTGACGAAGTCGGCGAGCGTCGTGGTGGGGTCGAGAAGATTCGCCGCCAGATAAGCCTGCTTGACCAAGGTCGGCTTGCCGAAGAAGCCGTAGGTGAAGCCTGATGTGTGCCGCAGCAAATCATGGATCGTCACTTCGGCCCTGGCCGGTTCAAGGATTAATTCCGGCTTGCCCGAACCGTCGAGCTTTTCAACCCCAACCTGGAGATTCTTCAGCTCGGGGAGATATGCCGACACGGGATCGCTCAGCATGATGCGGCCCTCCTCGACCAGCATCATGACTGCCACTGAGGTGACGGGCTTGCTCATCGACGCGATGCGGAAGATGGAGTCGGTCTTCATCGGGATCTGCTTCTCGCGATCCTGAAATCCGAACGCCTTGGAATAAACCAGCTTGCCGTTGCGTGAGATCATGACGACGGCGCCGGGTATCGTGCCCTTGTCGACATCCGTCTGCATCACGTCAGAGAGCCGCTGGAGCCGCTCGCTTGAAAAGCCGGAGTCTTCAGGTGGGGTGACTTTGTTCGCGTCCTGCGCAAGAGCCGGAAAGGCGATACATGCTGCGACTGCCAATATGCTAATGCCTCGCAAGTTCATTGGCGACCTCCCTTGTCGCCGTTGCGAGCATGCCGTTCTTGGAGCGGTGTTCGCAAACGGACAGCCATAGACAAGCTTGGCCGTGCGCATTTGCATTGCTCTAGATCAAACTCGGTCGACGTGCCTTCGCGTCGAATGGGGCGGGTGCGGACCTGCTTCGCTGCTGCGGTAGCAACCGCTAGCTCTCTTCACCCGCAATCCGCGCGAGATAATCCGCCTTGCTGAACTGCATGTGATCCACGCACAGTTGCGCCAGTGCCCAGCTGTCGCGTCCCTTGAGCAGCTCGATCATCAATTCATGCTGCCGCCGCGATTGTGCCAGTCCCTCTCGATCGGCGAGGTTCTTGGCACGCATCGGCAGCGTCAGGCTCATATAGTCCTGGAGCGAGCGGACCAGATAGGGATTGCCGCAGGCCGCGAACAGCGCGACGTGGAAGGCGTCGTTGGCCTCATGGATGCCGCGCAAATCGCGGATGTCGGCCTTTGCGCAGTAGTCGCGCTGCAGGGCGGTGAGTTCGTCGATCAGGCCTTGCGGTGCGGGCAGGGGGATCATCAGCGCGGCCTGACGCGTCAGCATCTCCCTGACCTCGTAGATCTGCCGGACCTCCTCGGCCGAATAGAATCGCACGGTGGCGCCGATGTTCTTCTCGCGGCGGACGATGCCGCGACGCTCGGCATCCACCAGCGCCTGGCGCACGAAATGGCGCGAGGTGCCGTAGCGCGACATCAGCGCGTCCTCGGTCAGGCGCGCGCCCGGCGCGAGGCGGCCGAAGATGATGTCCTCCTCCAGCCGCGCGACGACGTCATCAGGATCGTCGCGCCTGATAGCCATGGCGTCTGCGGTGCGGATGTCGGACATGCCCTCAGCCCTCCGGCTCGTGCCGGTCCGCCTTGTGGAGCAGGGAGAGCCCGGATTGTCAATAATTTGTGTCTACGACGGTGCCTGAACCCAGAAAGCGCGGCGATCTGGCCCAATCTTATTGACAATCAGGGGGCAGGCTGTAGCACAATGGCAAGCGAGAAGGAGCGGTATGATGACGAGTGGTTTGCGCAAGGGTCTGACGAGCTATGGCGATGCCGGCTTCTCGCTGTTCCTGCGCAAGGCGTTCATCAAGGCCATGGGCTATTCCGACGACGCGCTGGAACGCCCGATCGTTGGCATCACCAACACCTATAGCGATTACAATCCTTGCCACGGCAACGTCCCGCAGATCATCGAGGCTGCCAAGCGCGGCGTGATGCTGTCGGGCGCGATGCCGTTCGTATTCCCGACCATCTCGATCGCCGAGAGCTTTGCGCATCCGACCTCGATGTATCTGCGCAATCTGATGGCGATGGACACCGAGGAGATGATCCGGGCCCAGCCGATGGATTCGGTGATCGTGATCGGCGGCTGCGACAAGACACTGCCGGCGCAGGTGATGGCCGCGATCAGCGCCGATTTGCCGACCGTGGTCATTCCCGTTGGTCCCATGGTGGTCGGCCATCACAAGGGCGAGGTGCTGGGCGCCTGCACCGACTGCCGCCGCCTCTGGGGCAAGTATCGCGCTGGCGAGATGGACGACGCCGAGATCGAAGCGGTGAACGGCCGTCTCGCGCCGTCGGTCGGCACCTGCATGGTGATGGGCACCGCCTCGACCATGGCCTGCATGATCGAAGCCATGGGCCTGTCGCTGCCGATGAGCGCGACGATCCCGGCGCCACATGCCGAGCGTTTCCGTCTCGCTGAGGCCAGCGGCCGGGTTGCCGCCGAGATGGCCAAGACCAAGGGCCCGAAGCCGAGCGAGTTCCTGACGCCGGCATCCTTCAAGAACGCGCAGGTCGTGCTGCAGGCGATCGGCGGCTCGACCAACGGCCTGATCCACCTGACCGCGATGGCGCATCGCTCGCCGCACCGGCTCGATCTCAACGTGTTCGACCAGATCGGCCGCGAGGTGCCGGTGCTGGTCGATCTCAAGCCGTCGGGCGAACATTATATGGAGCACTTCCATCACGCCGGCGGCGTGCCGAAGCTGCTGGCGCAGCTCGGTGATCTCGTCGATCTCGATGCGAAGACGATTTCGGGCCAGACCCTGCGCGACGTCGTCGCAAATGCCGAGGACGTCCCGGGCCAGGACGCGATCCGTTCGCGCGACAATCCGATCAAGAAGGAGGGCGGCCTTGCCGTCCTGCACGGCAATCTCGCGCCGCGCGGCGCCGTCATCAAGCAATCGGCGGCGAGCCCGAAACTGCTGAAGCACACCGGGCGCGCGGTGGTGTTCGAATCCGTCGAGGACATGACCTTGCGGGTCGACGATCCCGAGCTCGACGTCACCGCCGACGACGTGCTGGTGCTGCGCAATGCCGGCCCGAAGGGCGCCCCGGGCATGCCGGAGGCCGGCTATCTGCCGATCCCCAAGAAGCTCGCGCGCGGCGGCACCAAGGACATGGTGCGCATTTCCGATGCGCGCATGAGCGGGACCGCGTTCGGCACCATCGTGCTGCACATCACCCCGGAATCCGCCGTCGGCGGGCCGCTGGCGCTGGTGAAGAACGGTGACATGATCAGCCTGGATGTGGCCAAGCGCAGCATCGAGCTGCTGGTCGATGCCGCCGAGCTGGAGCGCCGCCGCGGCGCATTGAAGCCGGCCGCGCCGCGTGAGGAAACACGCCGCGGCTACGCCTGGCTGTTCAACGAGACCATCATGCAGGCCGACGAGGGCTGCGATTTTGATTTCATGCAGAGGACTGGGAAGACCGAGACAGGTTGATCGACACGCGAAAGAACGCTCAGACCGCACAAGCGGCGGGCGATAAAACAGGGGGAAACGATGATTGCACGATCCATGCGTGGGTTGGTGGCCGCGGCCGCCATGCTTTTCGTCACCGGGGCCGGGGCACAGGAGGTGAAGCATTATCGCTTCGCCTACGACCAGCCACGCAACACCGGCTATTCCATCGCGGGCGACCTCTTTGCCGAAAAGCTCAAGGAATTGAGCAAGGGCACCATGATCATCGACCAGTACCCCGGCGCGCAGCTCGGGCAGGAGCCGCAGGTGCTCCAGCTCGTGAAGGCCGGCGACGTCGAATTCGCCATCATCTCCTCGGCCAACACCGCGACGATCTCGCCGCAAGCGGGCGTGATGTCGCTGCATTTCCTGTTCCGCGACGAGAACCACGTGGTCAAGGGCCTCGCCGATCCTCGCGTCTTCGAGGCGCTGAAAGCCATGATCGACGAGACCACGCAGGGCCTGCACGTCATCGCGACCGGCTCGCAAGGCGTGCGCCACATGTACTCGAAGCGCGAAATCCATAATGTCGGCGACATCAAGGGCCTGAAGGTCCGCGTGCAGGCGACCGCGACCGAGGACACCATGTTCCCGGCCTATGGCGCCCAGACCGTGCACATGCCGTTCGGTAGCGTCTACACCAGCTTGCAGACCGGCGTCGTCGACGTCGCCGAGAACAGCATCAACGTCTACCTCGTCAACAAGCATTACGAGGTCGCCCCCGTGCTGAACATCACCGAGCACGAGGCCAACAACGCGCTGGTGTTCATCTCCGACAAGCTCTGGCAGAGCCTGTCGGCCGAACAGAAGGGCTGGGTGCAGACCGCGGCCAACGAGATCAGCTCGAAGGAGCCGGCCAAGGCCTTCGAGCTCGAGCGCAGCGCGGCCGAGAAGCTGAAGAAGATGGGCGTGAAGATCGTCGACAACGTCGACAAGAAGACCTTCACCGCGGTCGCCGATCCCTATCTCGACAAGCTCGCCAAGGATCTCGGCCCGCATGCCGAGAAGATCAAGAATTTGATCCGGTCGATCAACTAGGGCGCTTGTGGCCATCCTTCGAGACGCCCGCCTCCGGCGGGCCCTCAGGATGAGGTCTCGTTTCGCAGCGAGATTTTAGACCCTCATGGTGAGGAGCCCGCGCCAGCGGGCGTCTCGAACCATGCAGGCCGAGCACGATCGGCAGCTTCCCAGCTGCCGTATCCGACAGGTTTGGGATGACGGGGGACTACATGGCCATCGCCGACAAACTTCTGGTGCAACGGCAACGCCACCTGAAATGGCGCGGGCTCGACTGGCTCGAGCTTGCGCTGATGATCCTCTGCGGGGTGCTCTGCTTCGGCTTCTCGCTGTCGGTGACCGCCGACATCATCACCCGCACCATCGGCCATCCCTGGCTGTGGCTGCAGGAGGTGACGTCGACGCTGTTCATTTACGCGATCTTCATCGGGACGGCGGCGGCGACCCGGCGCAACGACCACCTCTATCTCACCGCGATCTCCGAGGCGATGCACGGCACGTCTCGGCTGATCGTCGAGGTGATCATTCGCCTGGTCGTGCTCGGCGTCGCCTTCTGCCTGATCTGGTACGGCTACCAGAACTATCTGCGCGGCTTCGGCAGCTTTCGGCTGCCGTCGGGCACGCCGATCGCCTCGCTCTACGCGATCATCCCGCTGTCGGGCGTGCTGATCGGCCTGTTCACCATCGAGCAGCTCGTCAACGGCGTGCGCAACGGCTTCGACCATCCGGAGCCGCCGGAGGAGGACGCAGCACCCGTCGTCACCGAAGCTCAGGTGAGGGCGCAGCCGTGAGCGCACCAATTGTCCTGGCATTGATGTCGATCTGCTTTCTGTCGTTCGGCTATCTCGGCGTGCCCGTGCCGTTCTCGCTGATGGCCGGCGTGTTCATCGGTGCGATCCTGTCCGACGTCTCGCTCGCCGCGATCATCCAGAAGATATTCGATGGGGTCGATTCCGAGGCGCTGCTGGCGATCCCGTTCTTCCTGCTGGTCGGCGAGCTCATGAGCTCGGCCAATGTGGTGGTGCGAATAGCCAATCTCTCGGTGTCGCTGGTCGGGCATATCAGGGGCGGGCTGTCGCAGGTCGTGGTCGTCTTCAGCATGTTCTTCTCGGAGATGTCCGGCTCGACCACGGCGGACGTCGCGGTGATGAGCCGCGCGCTGGGTGGTCCGATGAAGCGCGAGGGCTATGAGCCCGCCTTCATCGCCGCCATCATCGCCTCCGCCTCGACCATCGCCGCGCTGGTGCCGCCGAGCATCACGGCGGTGGTCTATGGCGCCGTCGGCAATGTCTCGATCGCCGGCCTGTTCATGGCGGGCGTGGTGCCGGGCCTGATGATCGGCTTCGGCCTGATGATCTACTGCTACTTCTTCGGCCCCTCCGGCCTGCGCAAGCCGCGCGCGCCGCTGCGGCAGATCGTGTTCGCGGCCGGCGATGCCGCCCTGCCGCTGATGATCCCGGTCATCCTGTTAGGAGGCATCCTCACCGGCTGGTTCACGCCGACCGAAGCCGGCGTCGTCGCCGTGGCCTGGATCGTCATCGTCGTGATCCCCGCGCTCAACCGCGGCCATTTCAGGAAGATTCCTTACGATTTCTGTCTTGCCGGCCTGATCTTCTCGCTGCCGCTGATCACGATCGGCGCCGCCAACGCCTTCGGCTGGATGCTCGCCTATCTGCGCGGCGCGACCTACATCGCCGAGTCGATCACCTCCATCGCCGGCAACGATCCGCATCTGATCATGCTGCTGATGGTGCTGCTGTTCACGGTGGTCGGCGATTTCATCGAGCCGGTGCCGACCATCATCATCTTCATGCCGCTGGTGAATGCGCTGACCGAAGCCGGTGACATCAACGGCGTGCACATGGGGGTCGTGCTGATCGCGACACTCGCCTTCGGCCTGATCACGCCGCCTTACGGCCTCGTGCTACTGATGGCGTCGAAATTCGTCGGCATCAGTTTCGCCAAGGCGCTACGCGCGGCGCTGCCGATCTATGTGGTGTTCTTCACCACCATCGCGTTCGCAATCTACTTCCCGAGCGTGGTGCTGTGGCTGCCGCGGCACGTGCTGCCGGAATCGGTCGGCTGCTTCAAGTCGCCGGCGGGGACGGGCTATATCTGTCCGCAATGACGACTTGCTCGATACGCCATTCGGCTCCGTCGTGGACGTAGCGGAACGGCGTGCCGTGGCTGTTCTTGAAATAGCTGCCGCACAGCGCGTTCGCCATGCCCTGCATCACCGCGTCGTGGCAGACGAACAGCAGATCATCGTCGGGATGACGGTCGAGCCATTTGGAGACGCAAGCCAGCGAGCGTTCCGTCATGGCGTCCCAGCTCTCGCCGTCGGCGGGCAGGATCGAGACCAGGCCCGTCGCCGATTTGACGCCGTGCTGGATCATGAGGTCGCGGACGGGCAGGCCCTCGAAACTGCCGAAATCGAACTCGATGATGCCGTCGTCGATCGTCAGCGGCACGGCGATCGCGTCCGCGATGATCTCGGCCGTTTTCAGCGCCCGCACCAGCGGGCTTGCGACGATGCGGCTGATGCCGACCCCGCGCAACATCTCCGCGGCCTCGTGCGCCTGCTTGAGCCCGTCCTCGTTCAGCGGATTGTCCGTGCGGCCCTGGAACAGCCCCTGCCGGTTCCAGTCGGTCGCGCCATGGCGGAGGCCGTAGAAATTGCGCGCGGGCGTCACTTCGACTTGCTCGTGAATTTCTTCACGGCCACACGAAACTCCTCCGTGTTCATCGCCATGATGATCTTGTGCTCCTCGGCATCGAGCTGCTGCTTCACCGGCGTGGTGGCGGCCGCATAGACCAGCGACTTGGTGCCGGCGATGGCGGCGGGCGGGTTTTGCGCCAGCCGTTCGGCGAGCTGCCGCGTCGCCGCCTTCAGCTCGGTCGCGGGAACGGTCTTGGCGACGAGGCCCCATTCATGGGCCTGCCGGGCGGTAAAATTGTCCTCGGACAGGAAGATCTGCAGCGCGCGGCGGGAGCCGACCGTGCCGACGATGCCGACCGTGGAGCCGCCGTCCGGCGACACGCCGATCTTGGCGTAAGCTGGCGTGAACTTGGCGTCATCAGCGGCGATGCAGAGATCGGTGACGAAGGCGAGGCCCATGCCCGCGCCAGCGGCCGAACCGTGCACGCTCGACAGCGAGATCTTTGGCATGCGCCTGATGATCTCGATGAAGGCATGATAGTGCTTGAGCAGCTCGCCGACGACCGGCGTCACGGTGTTGGCCTCAGCCGCGGCGCCGATCGTCTGCAGATCGCCGCCGGCCGAGAAGGCGCGGCCTTCGCCCTCGATCACGACGACCCTGACGGCGTCGTCGCCTTCGATAGTGGCCGCGAGCTGCTCGAGCTTCTGCGCGATCGCAAGGTTGATCGAGTTGAAGGCGGCAGGGCGGTTGAGCGTGATGGTCGCGATCGGGCCGTCAATCCGCAGCAGCGCGGGATCGTCGGGTTGTGAGGCGGGAGCTGGCATCTGGAATATCCCCGGCAAGAGGTTGGTTGCTGCAACTAAATCGCAGAAGGCGAGGGGTGACAATCCCCGCGTACGCCCTTGCGTCGCGCGGCATGTTCGGCTCAAATGGGCCCGCCTTCGCCTAGGGACGGACACGAGCGCCGGCTCCTCGTAGGTCAGCAATCAAAATCAGCGAGTGAGGAGACGACATGGGTTACGCTCGTGTCTTGCGGAAATGGGCTGTGCAATGACGGATGGTCCGGTGATCATCGTCGGTGCCGGCCATGGCGGCTACCAGGTCGCGGCATCCCTGCGGCAGGCGGGTTTTTCCGATCGCATCTGCCTGATCAATGACGAGGCGCATCTGCCCTATCAGCGGCCGCCGCTGTCCAAGGCCTACATCAAGGGCTCGGCCGGGCCGGAAAGCCTGATGTTCCGCCCCGAAAAATTCTACCAGGACCAGAAGATCGAGCTGATCTCGGGGCGCGCCGTCTCGATCGACCGCGCGGGACGAAAAGTGCTTCTCGCCTCCGGCGAGACGCTGCCTTACGGCCATCTCGTGCTGGCGACGGGCGCGCGCAACCGCTTGCTTGATCTGCCGAATGCGAACCTGCCCGACGTGAAATATTTGCGCATCCTCGACGACAGCGAGGCGCTGCGGAAGCTCATGCCGTCGAAGAGCCACGTCGTGGTGATCGGCGCCGGCTTCATCGGCCTGGAATTCGCGGCGACCGCGCGCATCAAGGGCCTCGAGGTCGACGTGCTCGAACTCGCCCCGCGCGTGATGGCGCGCGCGGTGACGGCGGAGGTCTCGGAGTATTTCCAGGCGCGGCATCGCGAGGCCGGCATCCGCATTCACCTCGGTGTACAAGCAACATCCATTGAAGCCGAAGGCGGCAAGGTCACCGGCGTGTCCTTGAGCGACGGAAGGCATCTGCCCGCCGACCTCGTCGTGGTCGGCGTCGGCGTGCTGCCGAACATCGAGCTTGCGGCCGAGGCGGGGCTGCCTGTTGCTGCCGGCATCGTCGTCGACGAATATCTGTCGACGGCCGATCCGAATATTTCGGCGATCGGCGATTGCGCGCTGTTCGCGAGCCCCCGCTTCGGCGGATCGCTGCGGCTGGAATCGGTGCAGAACGCCACCGATCACGCCCGCTGCCTCGCCGCGCGTCTCACCGGCGACAGGAAACCCTATGACGGTCATCCCTGGTTCTGGAGCGACCAGGGCGACGACAAGCTGCAGATGGCGGGACTCACCACCGGGTACGACCGCGTCGTGCTGCGCGGCGATCCCGCGAAGAAGGCATTCTCGGCGTTCTGCTATCACGGCGACAAATTGCTCGGCATCGAGTCGGTCAACCGCGCCGGCGACCACATGTTCGGCCGGAGGCTGCAGGCCATGGACCGCTCGATCACGCCGGAGCAGGCCGCCGACGAGAGCTTTGACCTGAAGAGCGCGCTGGCGTGATCAGCCAGCGCTGAGGACGGCCTTAACTTCCGCGGCCGTCGGCATCGACGGCCCGGCGCCCATCCGCTGCACGCTGATCGCGGCGGCGGCGTTGGCGAAGGCGAGGGCTGCGCGCAAGGCGACGCCCTTGGCCAGCTGCGATGCGAGCGCGCCGACAAAACAATCGCCTGCGCCTGTCGTGTCCACCGCCTTCACCTCGCGGCCGGGCACCGCAAGCTCCTCGCTGGCAGCGAGCGCGAGCACGCCGCGCTTGCCGAGCGTGACGCAGATGGTCTGATCCTGGCGCGCCTGAAGTTTTCGCGCGACGTCGATGATCCGCGTCGCGCTATCATCTTCGGACAGTTCCACCCCCGCAAGAAAACCAAGCTCGGTTTCGTTCAGCACCAGAATATCGACCAGCGCGAGCAGCTCGCCGGACATCTTCTGCGCCGGAGCCGGGTTGAGCAACGTCGTGCTGCCCGCGCCACGCGCCCGCGCAAAGAAAGCCGCAATGGTCGGCAGCGGGATCTCGAACTGGCTGACGGCGACGTCGCCCTTCGCCAGCGGAACCTCCGCGACGTCTTCCGCGCTGACCAACGCATTGCTGCCGGGGATGACGACGATGGTGTTGTCGGCCGCCGCGACCGTGATGATGGCGGTGCCGCTGTGCGTGTCGGCCTCGCGCACCGAGCCGAGATCGATGCCCTGCGCGCCGAGGAACGCTCGCAGCTCGGCCCCGAACGCATCCTTCCCCAACCGGCCGATCAGCGTGGTCCTTGCACCCAGCCGCGCTGCCGCGACCGCCTGGTTCGCGCCCTTGCCGCCCGGAAAATACAGCACCTGCTTGCCCGCGACGGTCTCGCCGACCTTGGGGTGACGATCGGCCGTCGCCACCACATCCATGTTGATGCTGCCGGCGACGAAGACCCGCCCCATGACTTATCCTTGCGAAAGCTAGACGCGAACCTCGAACTCGTGCCTGACCTTGGCGATGTCCACGAGCGTCGGCAGGCCGGCCTCGTTGCCGAGGCGCTGGATCTTGAAGGTCGAGGCGGCCCGGGCAAAATCAAAATGCTCGCGCCAGCTTTTGCCGGGATGCGCGAGGTAGGAATAGACATAGGCGCCGTGGAAGACGTCGCCGGCGCCGTTGGTGTCGATCACGCGCTCGCGCGGGATCGGCATCGCCGGCATGATCTCGACCGCACCGGTTTCGTTGTACCAGAGCAGGCCCTTCTCGCCCATGGTGACGCCGCCGATCTTGCAGCCGCGGCCCTTGAGGTAGTCGAGCATCTGCTCCGGCGTCAGATCCATCTGCTCGCACAGGCGCTCGGCGACGATCGCGACGTCGATGAATTCCAAGAGCTCATGCGTGTTGGTGCGCAGGCCGCCGCCGTCGAGCGAGGTCAGGATGCCGGCTTCGCGGCACACCTTGGCGTAATGCATCGCGGCGTCCGGCTGATGGCCGTCGATATGCAGCGCGCGGCAATTGCCGAGATTGAGGATCGGGAAGGGATGGATGTGGGAATCGTCGCGGCAGCGGACGATGGCGCGCTTGCCGTCCTTGGGCATGATGAAGGACAGTGAGGACTGGTTCACCTTCCGCGCATGCAGCGAGATCGCGTATTTCGCGCACATGTCCTGGAACATGCGCCCCAGCCAGTCATTCGCTGCTGTGGCGATCAGGTCGGGCACGATGCCGAGCTTGGCGCAGCAGAACGCCGCCGTGACCGCGTTGCCGCCGAAGGACACCGCATAGTCCGTCGCCACGTGCTTTTCGTCGCCGGTCGGCATGTGGTCGGTGATGAAGACGACGTCGATATAGGTCTGTCCGATAAAGAGAGCCTGCATTGCTTGTCCGTGATGCGCGTGATGGTCCCTGCCGGCGGGCTTACTCTAACACCGGTTCCGCGTCTGGGACGCTGAAATTATTCGCAAAACTGCCCCCGGACGCTTGAGGTCGGCATAAGGCCGGAATACGACCATGTCAGGCCCATGCCAAGCCCGGACAAATGCCGTTGTCCGGACCATGGTTCCAGGCCGATCAAAAGGGATAAACATGATCACCGGCCTCGATCACATCGTCGTTCTGGTCAGGGATATCGGTGCGGCCAAGGCGGCCTATCAGACGCTGCTCGCCCGCGCGCCGTCCTGGCAGAATTCCGGCGAGGGCGCCGATCGGGTGCTGTTCACCCTCGAGAACATGACCATCGAATTGATGGCGCCGAGCGGCTTCACCGCGACCGCGGACCGCATGCGTGCGCTGCTCGACGACCAGGAGGGCGTGCTCGCCAGCCTGTGCTTTCGTGTCGCAGACATGGGCAAGATGCACCGGCGGCTGGACCGGGTGGCGCTGAAGCCCGATCCCGTGGCCGAAGTCGAGAGCTGCGACGATGCGAGCGGTGCGGCCCTGCACTGGAAGCGCACGCGAGCCGCGACCGAGCTCACGCGCGGCGTCCGCATGTTCTTCCTCGAGCTGGCCGAGGAGCGGCCGAAGTCGGCGGCGACCGATATCGCGCCGATCGACGGGCTCGATCATGTCGTGATCACCACCGAGGATTCCGACCGCGCCGCCGCGCTCTACGGCGCGCGGCTCGGGCTCGACCTCGCGCTCGACCGCTCGCACCATGACTGGGGCCAGCTGATGTTCTTCCGCTGCGGCGATCTCATCGTCGAGGTGGTGCGCCGGCCCGTGGCGGGCGGCGATGCCAACCATGACCGGCTCTGGGGCCTGAGCTGGCGCGTCGCCGACATCGACGCCACCCGCGCCCGCCTGATCGCCGCCGGCCTCGACGTCACCGAAGTCCGCAACGGCCGCAAGCCGGGCACCCGGATCATGACCGTGCGCAACGGCACTTGCGGTATCCAGACCGTGCTGCTGGAGCGCTCGCCGAAGCCGGTGGATTGATTCTGTCGTCCAATGCGCTCCCGTGTCCCGGACGCGCTGCAGCGCGCAGCGCTGCTGCGCAGAGCCGGGACCCAGAGGGCGGCGATCTCCCACTTGGAGAGATGGGCCCCGGCTCTGCAGCGCATCGCTGAAGAAGCGCTGCGCTCCGTCCGGGGCACGAGATCGTTCTCAAACCAGCGTGCGCGTGTTACACGCGTCCTGTAACCACCCAGCGAGCACCCGTTTGGCGAAGGCAAAGCGAACTCTGAAATGGCAGCGCGACCCCGAGGGGATGCGGCTGCGCATTCTGGAAGCCGCCAAGCAGGAATTCTCCGCCCACGGCCTCGCCGGCGCGCGCGTCGACCGCATCGCGGCCAAGGCCGGCGCCAACAAGCGCATGCTGTACTATCACGTCGGCAACAAGGACGAGCTGTACCTCGCGGTGCTCGAAGGCGCCTATGACAAGATCCGCAGCGAGGAGCGGGGACTCGATCTCGAGCACCTCGATCCGCCCGAGGCGATCCGCCGGCTGATCGAGTTCACCTGGACCTATTTTCTCCGCAACCCGGAATTCCTGTCGCTGCTGCAGACCGAGAACCTCGCGCGCGCAAAGCACCTGAAGAAATCGACCAAGGTCAAGTCGATGCACTCGCCCTTCGTCGAGATGATCCGCACCGTGGTGCGGCGCGGCGTCGAGAGCGGCGATTTCCAGGTCGCGGTCGACCCGGTGCAGCTCTACATCTCGATCGCCGCGCTCAGCTTCTTCTATCTCTCAAACTCGGCAACGCTGAGCGTGATCTTCGGCCGCGACCTCTTGGCCAAGGACGCCAAGGACGAGCGTCTGGCCCATATGGCGGGCCTCGTGCTCGCCGCGCTGACGGGGCGGTCGACCGCACTGTTCGAAATTGCGAAGGCGCCGAAGTCACGGGCTGCAGTGGCGCAGACGGTGTAGTCAAACACTCCGCTGTCATTGCCCGCGAAGGCGGGCAATCCAGTATTCCAGAGGCGCCGGTGGGATACGGAGAGGCCGCGGCGTACTGGATTCCCCGCTTTCGCGGGGAATGACACCGAGGATGGGGCGCAACCATCCTGCCACGCGGCTTTCACGCTCACCTTCCGGAACCCCCGCGCAAAACGTCACAGGGAAACCACTGGACAGTATTTATCCAACGGGTTAATTTCTCCCCATAATGAAGAAGAATGCCGGGAGTGAAAATTGGCCGAGCCGAAGCCGCAGAGTGCGGTGTCCAAGATGCTGAATGCGGCCTGGGTTCGGCCGTTTTTGTTTCTCGTCTTCATCGTCGTCGCCTGGGATCTCGCGATCCGGGTGTTCAGGATTCCCGCCTACCAGATCCCGTCGCCGGCCGATGTCGTCGCGGTTCTCCGCACTGAATGGCCGGAGCTGCTGCGCCAGTCCTGGCCGACCACCTATGCGACCGTCTGCGGCTTCCTGCTGTCGGCGCTGTTCGGCATTCCCGTCGCGATGCTGATTGCGGGCTCCAAGACGGTGGAGAGCTACGTCTATCCGCTGCTGGTGTTCTCGCAGTCCGTGCCGAAGATCGCGATCGCGCCGCTGTTCGTGGTCTGGTTCGGCTTCGGCATCATTCCGAAGGTGATTTCGGCATTCCTGCTCGGCTTCTTCCCGGTCGTGGTCTCCGCCGTGCAGGGCTTCAAATCCGTTGACCCCGATATGGTCGATCTCGCCCGCGCCATGCAGGGCAGCCGCTTCCAGGTGTTCCGCGCGGTGAACCTGCCGCACGCGCTGCCGGCGATCTTCTCCGGCCTCAAGGTCTCCGTGACGCTCGCCGTGGTCGGCGCCGTCGTCGGCGAGTTCGTCGGCTCCAATTCCGGCATCGGCTACGTCATGCAGCGCTCGATCGGCACGTTCGACCTGCCGACCATGTTCGCAGCCCTTGTGATCCTCGCGCTGCTCGGCGTGATCCTGTTCTGGATCGTGGACCGCATCGAGAAGCTGATCATTCCCTGGCATGTCAGCCAGCGTGAAGACGTGATTTTTGCCTCTTAGAGCATGATCCGGAAAAGTGTGTCGCGGTTTTCCGATCAGATCATGCTCAAACAATAAGTGAAGCAACGGCCATTAACGGCCGAAACATAACGACAAAGGGAGAGTGACGATGAAGCGGTGGATTGGGGCTGCATCTTTGGCGCTGATGGCGTTTGCGGTGTCGCCGGCAAAGGCGGCCGACAAGGTCGTGCTGATGCTGAACTGGTACGTCTATGGCGAGCACGCGCCGTTCTATTACGGCAAGGCCAAGGGCATCTATGCCGCCGAAGGCATCGACCTTGAGATCCAGGAAGGCCGCGGCTCGGCCGCGACCACGCAGGCCGTCGCCGCCAAGACCGCCGATTTCGGCTATGTCGACGTGCCCACCATGATGCGCGCCGCGATCAAGGGCGCGCCCGTGGTTGCGACCGGCGTGCTGCTGCAGACCAGCCCGATGTCCGCCATGGGCTTCGTCGACAAGAACATCAGGAAGCCCGAGGACATCAAGGGCAAGACGGTGGCGATTACGCCGGCCGATTCCATGACCCAGATCTGGCCGCTGTTCCTGAAGAAGACGGGCCTCAAGGAAAGCGACTTCCAGACGGTTGCCGGCGACGGTCAGACCAAGCTCAACGCCGTCATCAACGGCCAGGCTGACCTCTTGCTCGGCTACGTCATGGACCAGTCGATGAAGATCAAGGACGCCACCGGCAAGGACGTGTTCCCGATCAAGTTCGCCGACTACGGCATCAACATGGTTTCGTCCGGCATCATCGCCAACTCTGACTATGTGAAGGCCAATGCCGATCTCGTCCGCCGCTTCATGTCGGCGACGACCAAGGCGGTCGAAGCCGCGGAGAAGGAGCCGAAGGCGGCGGCGCAGTCGATCCTCGACGCCAACCCCAAGGGCGGCAAGATCGACACGCTGACGCAGGGCTTTGAGCTGACCATTCCGCTCTACCGAACCGCGGAAACCAAGAGCAAGCGGCCGTTCCAGGTCACCGACCAGAACATGACGGACTCGGTCAACTTGATGGTCGAATATGGCGGGCTCGATGCCAAGGCCAAGGAGAACCCGAAGGCCTTCTACACCAACGACTATCTGCCGAAGAGTGGCTCGTGAAACCTGCGCCAATCGTGAGTGAAACCGTGCAGCCGGCCGCGCATCTGAGACTGGTGAGCGACCGGGCTGCCGGCGATGCGTCGGGCATCAAGCTGTCTGGCGTGTCGAAGACCTACCGGACGCGCGACGGCGATGTGCCGTCGCTGCGTCCCCTCGATTTCCACATCAATGACGGCGAGTTCTTCGTCGTGGTCGGACCAAGCGGCTGTGGCAAGTCCACGCTGCTCAAGCTGATCTCGGGACTGCTGCCGCCGACCACGGGCGAGGTCCTGGTCGAGGGCGAGAAGGTGACGAAGCCGCATGGCAATGTCGGCATCGTGTTCCAGAATGCGCTGCTGCTGCCGTGGCGGAACATCCTCAACAACGTGATGCTGCCGATCGACATGAAGCGGCTGCCGCGGCAGAAATATCTGGATCGCGCCAGATCGCTGCTGAAGCTGGTCGGGCTCGAAGGGTTCGAGAAGAAGCTGCCCTGGCAGCTCTCCGGCGGCATGCAGCAGCGCGCCTCGATCTGCCGCGCACTGGTGCACGATCCCCGGATCATGCTGATGGACGAGCCGTTCGGCGCGCTCGATGCGCTCACGCGCGAGCGCATGAACGTCGAGCTGATGCGGATCCAGCGCGAAACGAAGAAGACGGTGCTGCTGATCACGCATTCGATTCCGGAAGCCGTCTTCCTCGCCGACCGCGTGCTGGTCATGACCGAGCGGCCCGGCGCGATCGCCGCGATCTACGACGTGCCGCTGCCGCGCCCGCGCTCGCTCGACGTGATGGCCGACCCCGTCTTCACCGAGCTCGTGCAACGCATCCGCAAGCATTTCTTCTCGCAAGGTGCATTGGACTAAGACCATGGCGCCGCGTCTGAAGCTGCGAGACATCGCCTTCTTCGAACGACCGACGCACTTTGCGCGGCCGTTCCGCTTCGGCGCAATCACGATCAACGCGACGCCGCAGCTGTTCGTGCGTGCTGAGATCGAGGTCGAGGGCAGGGGCGTTGCAGTCGGCGCCAGCGCCGAATTGCTGGTGCCGAAATGGTTCGACAAGCGACCGGAGCTGTCGCCGGCGCAGACGGTCGACGAACTGCGCCGCTCGCTGGAGATCGCCCGCGGGCTCTATCTGGCGCGGACCGGATTTTTGACGGCATTCGATCTGCATGCCTCGTGCATCGGGGCCCAGATCGCGACCTGCGCCAAGAAGAACATTCCGGCGCTTGCCGCGGCCTATGGCCCCGCGGAGATCGACAAGGCGATCCTCGATGCCTTGCTGCGTACCGCCGGGACCAGCTTCTTCGACGGGATGGCCAAGAATATCGCCGGGATCGATGCGCGGCTGTCGGCTGATCTGAAGGATGCGGACCTCACCGCATTTCTCGCCGGCCGCAAGCCGCTGCCGCGCGTTGCCATCAGGCACACTGTCGGCCTCGATGATATCGTCGAAGGCGAGGGCGGTGTCGCCGACGCGCGTGAGAATGCCGGTGCGAGTTACTTCAAGCTGAAGCTGTCGGGCGATCCCGCGGCCGATGCGGCGCGGCTGACGCGGATCGGCAAGGAGCTCGATTCGCTCGGGCGCGACTACAAGGTGACGCTTGATGCCAACGAGCAGTACGCTGACCTCGCCGCCCTGCAGGCGCTGATGGACCGGCTCGATCGTGACTCCGCCTTGCGGCCGATCGCCTCGCGGCTGCTCTATGTCGAACAGCCGATGCCGCGCGACATCACGCGGCAATCGCCGCTGGGGTCGCTGGCCGTGCACGGCTTCATCATCGACGAGGCCGACGATTCCTACGATGCGTTCCCGGCGGCGCGGGCGCTCGGCTATTGCGGCATCTCCTCGAAATCATGCAAGGGGCTCTACAAGTCCATCGTCAACGCCACGCGCGCGGCGAAGTGGAGCGCAGACGGCGCGCGGTTCTTCGTGACCGGTGAGGACCTCACCTGCCAGGCCGGCCTTGCCGTGCAGCAGGACCTCGCGCTCGGTGCCTTCATCGGTGTCACCCACGCCGAACGCAACGGCCATCACTATGTCGACGGCTTCGGCGAAACGCCGGCCGCTGAAGCTGAGGCCTTCGCGGCCGCGCATCCCGATCTCTATGCCGATGCCGGGCAGGGCATCCGGCTCTCCATTCACGACGGCGATCTCCTGACGGGATCGCTTCATGCTGCGGGCTTTGCGACGTCGGTCCATCCGGACTGGTCGGTGCTCCGTCCGCTCGAACAGCCAAGATCACTTCAGGAGCAATTAGCATGACCACGCAACGCCTCGGCCTCATCATGAACGGCGTCACCGGCCGCATGGGGCTCAACCAGCATCTGATCCGTTCGATCGTCGCGATTCGCGACCAGGGCGGCGTCCGCCTGAAGAACGGCGACCGCATCATGCCCGATCCGATCCTGGTCGGCCGCAGCGCCGAGAAGGTCGAGGCGCTCGCCAAGCGCTACAACATCACGCGCTGGACCACCGACCTCGACGCCGCGCTCGCCGACAAGAACGACACCATGTTCTTCGACGCCGCGACCACGCAGGCGCGTCCGGGGCTTCTGACCCAGGCCATCAATGCCGGCAAGCACGTCTATTGCGAGAAGCCGATCGCGACGAACTTTGAAGAGGCGCTTGAAGTCGTCAAGCTCGCCAATGCCAAGGGCGTCAAGCACGGCACGGTGCAGGACAAGCTGTTCCTGCCCGGCCTGAAGAAGATCGCCTTCCTGCGCGACTCCGGCTTCTTCGGCCGCATCCTCTCGGTGCGCGGCGAGTTCGGCTATTGGGTGTTCGAAGGCGGCTGGCAGGAGGCGCAGCGGCCGTCCTGGAACTACCGCGACGAGGACGGCGGCGGCATCATCCTGGATATGGTCTGCCACTGGCGCTACGTGCTCGACAACCTGTTCGGCAACGTCCAGAGCGTGGTCTGTATCGGCAACACCGACATTCCCGAGCGCTTTGACGAGCAGGGCAAGAAGTACAAGGCGACGGCGGATGATTCCGCCTACGCGACCTTCCAACTCGAGGGAGGCGTCATCGCCCACATCAACATGTCCTGGGTGACGCGCGTCTATCGCGACGACCTCGTCACCTTCCAGGTCGACGGCACTCACGGCTCGGCGGTCGCGGGCCTCACCGACTGCATGATCCAGGCGCGGCAGGCGACCCCGAGGCCGGTGTGGAACCCCGACGAGAAGCGGCTGCACGATTTCTACGGCGACTGGCAGAAGCTGCCCGACAACGTCACCTACGACAACGGCTTCAAGGAGCAGTGGGAGATGTTCATCCGCCACGTCTACGAGGATGCGCCCTACAAGTTCACGCTGCTCGAAGGCGCCAAGGGCGTGCAGCTCGCCGAATGCGCGCTGAAGAGCTGGAAGGAGCGGCGCTGGATCGACGTCGCCCCGATCAAGGCCTGAAATCGATTAGATAGAGTCCCAATGTCTACCAAGCCGTCATTGCGAGCGGAGCGAAGCAATCCAGAGTCCTTCCGCGGCGACAGTCTGGATTGCTTCGTCGCTGAGTTTATCATCCGGCCGGCCGAAGGCCGGACCGGGTGGCTCCTCGCAATGACGGGGAGAGGTCTGAAATCATGAACAAGCCCGTCCAGCCGATGTCGTCATTGTCGCTCAAGCTGCCGAAGGCCGATCGCTCGATCGAGACCTATCGGCTCGCGGCCTCGCGCACGTTTCCCGCAAAGCTCGAAGGACCGTTGAACCGCATCGCCTTCTCGGCCGTGCACGCGGTGGCCGATCCCTTCGCCGACAACGATCCCTGGCTGTCGGTGGCCGTCGACTGGGACAAGACCATCGCCTTCCGTGAGCATGTCTGGGACCTCGGCCTCGGCGTCGCCGAAGCCATGGACACCGCGCAGCGCGGCATGGGGCTGGACTGGCCGACCTCGCTGGAACTGATCACGCGCTCGGTCGGCGCCGCCAAGCGCCGCAACGCGCTGGTGTTCTCCGGCGCCGGCACCGATCACCTCGCGGTCGAGGATGCGAGGAGCCTCGACGACGTGATCCGCGCCTATGAGGAGCAGCTCTCGGCGGTCGAGAAGGTCGGCGGCCGCATCATCCTGATGGCCTCGCGCGCGCTGGCAAAACTCGGGCGCAGCGCCGATGATTACGCCAAGGTCTATAACCGTGTGCTGTCGCAGGTCCGCGAACCCGTGATCATCCACTGGCTCGGCGACATGTTCGATCCCGCCCTGACCGGATATTGGGGGACCAAGGATCTCGACAGGGCGATGGACATCGCGGTGGCCATCATCAACAACAACGCCGCCAAGGTCGACGGCGTCAAGGTCTCGCTGCTCGACAAGCAGCGCGAGATCGACATGCGCCGCCGCCTGGACAAGCGCATCAAGATGTATACCGGCGACGATTTCAACTATGCGGAGCTGATCGCCGGAGACGAGCAGGGCTTTTCGCATGCGCTGCTCGGCATCTTCGATGCCATCGCGCCGGCGGCATCCTACGCGCTGTCGCGGCTGGCGGCCGGCGACGAGGCCGGCTTCCACGATGTGCTGGGGCCGACGGTGCCGCTGTCGCGCCATATCTTCAAGGCACCGACGCGCTTCTACAAGACCGGCGTCGTCTTCATGGCGTATCTCAACGGCCATCAGGACCATTTCACCATGGTCGGGGGACAGGAGAGCGCGCGCTCGATGCTGCATCTGGCCGAGCTGTTCCGCCTTGCCGATCAGGCCGGGCTGCTCGCTAATCCCGAGCTGGCGACGCGACGGATGCAGACCGTGCTGGCCTCGCACGGACTGGAATCCTGATGCGCGATTTCTCGTCCGACCATCGCTGGCTGTCGCTGAACACGGCGACCGTCCGCAAGCAGGGTGACCTCGTTCAGATCATCGACGCCTGCGCCAAGCACGGCATTCGCGCCATCGATCCCTGGCGCGACCAGGTCGCGGCCGTCGGTCTCGATCGCGCCGCGCGCGCAGTCCGCGATGCCGGCCTTGATCTCTCAGGCTATTGCCGCGGCGGCATGTTCACCTCGGACGCTTCGCGCCGGGGTGAGGTGCGCGACGACAACCGCCGCTGCGTCGATGAAGCCAAGGCGCTCGGTGCGCCCTGCATCGTCCTCGTCGTCGGCGGCCTGCCGCAATATTCGCGGCCCGGCAGCGAGGCGTCGAAAGATATCGTGGCCGCGCGTGGGCAGGTCGAGGAAGCCCTCGCCGACATGCTCGACTATGCGAAGCAGGCGAAGCTGCCGCTGGCGATCGAGCCGCTGCATCCAGCCTATGCGGCCGACCGGGCCTGCGTGAACACCACGAAGCAGGCGCTCGACATCTGCGACCGGCTCGACGCCGGCCGCAGCGGCATGCTCGGCGTCGCGCTCGACGTCTATCACATCTGGTGGGACCCGGAGTTGATGGGCCAGATCGCCCGTGCCGGCAAGGATCGCCTGCTCGCGTTCCACGTCTGCGACTGGCTGGTGCCGACCAGGGACATCCTCAACGATCGCGGCATGATGGGCGACGGCGTCATCGACATCAAATCCGCGCGCGCCGCCGTCGAAGCGCAGGGCTTTGCCGGCTATTCCGAGATCGAAATCTTCTCCAACGACTGGTGGGGCAAGCCGATGGACGAGGTGCTGCGCACCTGCATCGCACGGCACAAGACGGTGGTTTAGTTACCATAAGCGCGCCCGCCCTGCGGACTTGCGACCTGTTGCAGCGTGCCTCCTGCAGAACTGGTCCGGGGCGGGGTCGACCGCCTTGCGGCCGACAGACCCCTCTAGCTGGCGAAGCAGCTGGCCGGTCGGAGTACCACCAATGATGAGGTGGACGGTTTCAGTTCCCGGGCAGAATATCATCATCTCGATGCCGCAGCCTCCTCATACGCTGTGCCAGATTGGATGGGGTGATCAGTGGCATCAACGAAAAGCAGGCGCGGCGGATGTACCCATGCCTGTTGATCTCGAATGGCCCCGACGTGCAATCGTCGGGGCCATTGTTGTGATCGGCGCGATAGGCTGGGGACCTCGGCCGAGGGGCGCGACTTAAAAGTCAGACGATTGCGCTATCATAGATTCACCGTCAAACACCGGACTATTGCTCGTCGATTCGATCTGCGAAGCTGTGACAACACAAAGGCGCTTGCAGACAAGCAAGTGCGAAGGGAGGTCCGCAGTGGAGAAAGTGCGACGCTTGCGTGCGATGAGCTCACTGTGCCGCCAACAGGCCGCGTACAACAGCATGAACAAATGGAAGCTGCTCGCAGAAGCAGAATACTGGGATCATCTGGCCGATCTCGAGTTGTCTTCTGACTTCCAGCAGTACAACTCGCTTCCAGCGACGCAACCCCGTTGGTTCGAATGAGATAGAGCAGCCTCAAGCGATCACAAACGCCAATGATGCCCGGCGGAGCGATCTTCCGATGCAGGCACTCTCAAGAGAAATCCTGCGTCAGGGTGGTGGCGAGCCGCTCCAGCGCCCAGTCGACCTGATCACTGGTGATCACTAGCGGCGGAGCGATGCGGATCGTTTGCTCATGGGTGTCCTTGGCGAGGATGCCCTTACCCTGGAGCGCCTCGCAGTAGCGGCGAGCGCGACCGGCCTCGGGATGCAGCTCGACCGCCAGCATCAGGCCGCGCCCGCGCACCTCGCGGATCGTGTTGGCACGAATGTCTCTCAAGCCTTCCAGAAAGCGCGCGCCCTGCCTGGCCGCGTTCTCGATCATGCCTTCCTCGACCAGCACGCGCATCGCTGCGCGCGCAACCGCACAGGCCAGCGGGTTGCCGCCGAAGGTCGAGCCATGTTGGCCGGGTCGCAATGTCCCGAGCACGTCGTTGTTCGAAAGCACGGCCGATACGGGATAGAAGCCGCCGGACAAGGCCTTGCCGAGCAGCGTCACATCAGCCTCGATGCCCTCGTGCTGTTCGGCGAGCAGTTTGCCGGTGCGGCCGAGCCCGGTCTGGATCTCGTCGAGCACCAGCATGACGTTGTTGGTGGTGCAGAGCTCGCGCACCTTGGCAAAATAGCCGGCCGGAGGAATGATGACGCCGGCTTCGCCCTGGATCGGCTCGACCAGAAAGGCGACCGTGTTCGGCGTGATCGCCTCTTCGAGAGCGGCGGCATCGCCAAACGGGATGATCCTGAAGCCCGGCGCGAACGGTCCAAAGTGTCCGCGTGTCTCGGCGTCCGTTGAGAAGCCGACGATGCCCAGCGTGCGTCCGTGGAAATTACCGGCGCAGACGATGATCTCGGCCTGGCCGTCCGGCACGCCCTTCACCTCATAGCCCCATTTGCGCACCGACTTGATCGCGCTTTCGACCGCTTCGGCGCCGCTGTTCATCGGCAGCACCTTGTGGGAGCCGGTCAACGCCGCGATCTCCTCGTAGAACAAGGCGAGCTGGTCGTTGTGGAAGGCGCGCGAGGTGAGCGTCAGCCTGTGTGCCTGTTCCACCATTGCCGCCAGGATCTTGGGGTGGCAGTGGCCCTGGCTGACCGCGGAATAGGCGGAAAGGCAATCGAGATAACGGTTGTCCTCGGTATCCCAGACCCAGACACCTTCGCCGCGCGACAGGACGACCCCAATCGGCGCGTAATTATGGGCGCCAAAGCGCGCTTCCGTTGCGATGAAGTCAATGACCGGGGAGCTCATCTGTCGTCACTCCATTGCGGCGCACCGGCGTCAACCGACGGCACCGGCGGCCTGCAGCTTGATTTGGGTATCAGTCTGCCTCCCCGGAAGCCTTCATGCGCCAATGCGCGGCGCGGCCCGATTTACTCGAAACGTCAGATGGTTCTACGGAACCACAAGGTGTCGTTGGTCGACCCAGCCTCTACTGTGCATGGGGTTGTTTTCGACTTTTTTGTTGTTGGCCCTCACCCGATCGCGCAGGGCACGCTCAAAAACCCGCGGAACCGCACCCGTCCGCCCCGCACCGGCGGGCCGCTGACGGCATAATTCGGGAAGCGCGCCAGGAAGCGCGAGATCGCAATCGCGCCCTCCAGCCGCGCCAGCGCCATGCCGGCGCACTGATGCGCGCCGGTGGCAAATGCAAGATGCCGGTTCGGCGTGCGCGCGACGTCGAAGCTTTCAGGGTCCGGGAACTGCGCGGGGTCGCGGTTGGCGGCACCGATACACAGCGTCACCGATGTGCCGGCCTCGAGCATGACGCCGCCGAGCTCGACTTTCTCGGTGGTCATGCGATTGCCGAGCTGGTTCGAGCTTTCGTAGCGCAGCATCTCCTCGACCGCGGTCTTGATCAGGTCAGGGTTGCCGATCAGCCGCTGCTTCTGATCGGGGTTCCGATGCAGCGCGACGAGGCCGTTGCCGATCAAATTGGTCGTGGTCTCGTGGCCGGCATTGAGCAGGAAGATGCAATTGTGCAGCAGCTCCTTCTCGGTCAGCCGCTCGCCATTCTCCTCGCCCTGGATCAGGCGCGTCAGCACGTCGCGCTCGGGATTGCCTGGCCTCTCGCGCCGGCGCGCAACCAGCGTCTGCAGGTAGCTGAGAAAATCCGTCACTGCCTTGTTGCCGCGCGTGGCGACCTCCGGCGATACGACAGGCTCGAGCGCGCCGAGGATCGCCAGCGACCAGTCGCGCAGCGGCCCGCGCTCCTCGTGGGGCACGTCGAGCAGATTGCCGATCACCTCGATCGGGATCGAGGCGGCAAAGTCCTCGATCAGCTCGCAATCGCCCTTGGCGGCGATGGCGTCGAGCAGGCCATCCACCAGCTTGACGATATCGGGCTCCATGCCGGCGATCGCGCGCGGCGACAGCGCGCCCATGATCAGGCGCCGCACGCGGGTGTGCGCGGGCGGGTCGTTGAAGACGAGGCTGGTGGTGTGGTGCTCGTAGAGTGGGGTGTTGCCGTATTTCGGTGCGAACTCGCGCTTCTTGTCCGAGCTGAACGACTTGGTGTTCTTGTAGGTGGTGACGAGGTCGTCATAGCGGGTCAGGAACATTGTGCCGTTGCGCAGGCGCTTGACCGGCTCGTTCTCCCGCAGTGCACGATAGGTCGGATAGGGATCGTCGTAGAATTCCGCCGTCAATTTCTCCAGGTCGAAATTCGCCGCCAGTTCTTTCGCACTTGCGTTCATCCGCCATACTCGCCGGTTGAGACCGTTATGCTGTTTTCGCTCTTTCGAACGGCTCCGGTCACCGTCTACAGTCATGCCGTGATTTGCAAGCCGACCGGACAGGAAAATGCACGCCCGCGCTGACGCTGCCGACACGACCGCGCCGGAGTCAAAGACTCTATGGCCCGACGATATCTTCGCGACATTGCAACGCTTCGACGTCCGGCAGGTGCCTTACGTGCCTGACGCCGGCCATTCGAGGCTGATCCAGCGCGTGCTGGGCTCCTCCACGATGCGCGGCATTCCGCTGACGACGGAGGAGGAGGGCGTGGCGTTGCTCGCCGGCGCCTGGACCGGCGGACAGCGCGGCGTGCTGCTGATGCAATCGAGCGGCGTCGGCAATTGCATCAACATGCTGTCGCTGATCCCGATCCTGCGCTTTCCGTTCCTCACCCTCGTGACCATGCGCGGCGAGTGGGGCGAGTTCAATCCGTGGCAGGTGCCGATGGGCTCGACCACGCAAGGCGTGTTCGAGCTGTCGGGCGTCCAGGTGCTGCGCGCCTCGAACGCGGCCGAGGTACCTGCCGTGCTGGAGGCCGCCGCAGCCCAGGCCTACAACGCGCTCACGCCCACCGCCGTCCTGCTGTCGCAGCGCCTGATCGGCGCCAAGGTTTTCACCAAATGAGCAAGGCCAATCTTCTCGACCGCCGTCAGGTGGTCTCCGCGCTGCTGGCGAACCGCAAGGACATCGTGGCGATCGGAGGCTTGGGTGCCTCCACCAACGACATGTGCGCCGCCGGCGACCACGCCCGTAACTTCTATCTCTGGGGCGGCATGGGCGGCGCTGCGATGATCGGTCTCGGTCTCGCGCTGGCGCAACCGACGCTGCCGGTGCTGGTCATCACCGGCGACGGAGAGATGCTGATGGGGATGGGCAGCCTTGCCACCATCGGTCTGCAGAAGCCGTCGAACCTTTCTATCGTGGTGCTGGACAACGAGGCCTATGGCGAGACCGGCGGCCAGACCAGTCACACCTCCGCTGCCGCCGATCTCGTCGGCGTCGCCAGGGCCTGCGGCATCAAGGACAGCCAGTCGATCTCGACCATGGCCGAGGTGGAGGCCTTTGCGAAGGCCGTCCATGACGTCTCGGCCGGGCCGCGCTTTGCCAATGTGAAGATCGACAGCGCCAGCCTGGAGCGGATCCTGCCCACCCGGGACGGGACCTACATCGTCAGCCGAATCCGCGGCGACCTCGGCTTTCAGCCGATCTAGGCCGGTCCGCCGTCTGACCTTAAAGGGCGTGAGCCTGCTCGCGGGCCGTGCAGGCGCGGCCAATTTCCACTGAAATTACAACGCATTCTGGTTGCGATGCAGCATATTGCTTGACTTTTGCGTGGGTGAGTGCTTACTCACTAGCATGAGCTCATTGCGTATGACGAGCGACCTGAGGCGTCAATTGATCCTCGGTGCCGCGAAACGCTGCTTTTCCAGACACGGCTATAACGGCACCACGACGAAGAGCGTGGCTGCCGCCGCTGCCATTTCCGAAGCGCTGCTGTTCAAGCACTTCCCGTCCAAGGCGGCGCTGTATGCCGAGATCCTGACCGACGAGTGCGAGGCGGACCCGGCCTTGATGGAGCTGCTCGAGCGGGAGCCGTCGACGGCGGCTCTGGCCGAGCTGATCCGCGGCATGGTCCAGCACTTCCTCCACATCGCTGATGGTCCCGACCAGGAAGAGGCGCAGCGCCTGCGACTGATGGCCACCAGCCATTTGGATGACGGCGAATTCGCCCGTCTGCTATATGCCAAAATCGAGAAGCTGATCGGGGCGGTCTTCGTCGCCTCGCTCGAGCGTGCGGTGGCCGCCGGGGACGCGCGGCCCTTCACTGGCGATCCACTCAACCTTTTCTGGTTCGCGCATCATGCGGTGATGACCGCGGCGCTGACCAGACTGCCGGCCACGCCCTGTCTTGCTTACGGCAAGGCGAACGACCTGGAGCGGCAGCTCTGTGAGTTTCTCCTGAGGGGTATCGGACTTAACGACGCCGCAATTGCTTCGCATCTGGGCCACGATCTGGCCGCGGGTGTGGGCAAGGCGGCGATTGCAGAAAGCGCATGACAATGAACATCGTAGCCGAACACAAGATTTCGGGCGAACCGATCGACAACAAGGCTCCCAAGCGGCCGGTCCGGCCGGTGCTGTGGTTCATCATCATCGGGACGCTTCTTGGCGCGCTCGTCGGTGGCCTCGTCTGGTTCAATTATTTCCGCGGCCAGATGATCAAGCAGTTCTTCGCCAACAACAAGCCGCCGCCGACCGCAGTCAGCGCCGCCGAGGCGAAGTCGGAAGTGGTGCCGAACCTGCTGACCGCAGTCGGCGGCCTCGTCGCCGTGCACCAGGTCGACGTCAGCGCCGACGTCAACGGCCGCGTCACCGAGATCAAGTTCGAGCCGGGCGCGCATGTCGAAGCCGGCATGCCGCTGGTGCAGCTGTTCGACGCGCCGGATCAGGGCGATCTCGCCAACTACAAGGCACAGGCGACCGTCGCGCAGCTCTCGCTCGACCGCGCCAAGCAGCTGGCCTCGCGCCAGTTCGGTCCGCAGGCGACCGTCGATACCGCGCAGGCCGCCTACGACCAGGCGCAGGCCGGCATCGCCAAGACCGAGGCGCTGATCTCGCAGAAGCTGGTGCGTGCACCGTTCTCCGGCGATCTCGGCGTCCGCAAGGTCGAGGTTGGTCAGTATCTGACGGCAGGCACGGCGATCGTGTCGCTGACCGATCTGTCGCAATTGTGGGCCAATTTCACCGTGACGGAAAAGGATTCCGCCAACCTCAAGGTCGGCCAGACGGTCCGGCTCAAGGTTGACGCCTATCCGGGCCGTATCTTCGAGGGCAAGGTCACCACGATCGAGCCGCAGATCGCCACCGACACCCGCAATATTCGCGTGCAGGCGACGATCGCCAATCCCGAGAAGATCCTGAAGCCCGGCATGTTCGTCACCACCACGGTGGTGCTGCCGGACAAGCCGGCCGTGATCACCGTCCCGGAGACGGCGGTCGACTACACGCTGTACGGCGACTCCGTGTTCGTGATCGCCGAGAAGAAGGAAGAGGACGGCAAGACCAGCCTCTCGGCGGTGCGCACGTTCGTGCAGACGGGTAATCGCGTGAATGGTCGCGTCGAGATCATCAAGGGCGTGAAGGCGGGCGACAAGGTCGTTGCCGTCGGCCAGCTCAAGCTGCAATCGGGCGCGGCGGTGTCGATTTCGACCGACCCGGCGCCGCAGATTCCGGCGCAGCCGCCGCGTTACTGATCCAAACCATCTAAGTGATCCGGCCCGGCCGGATCACTTTTCTGAAGACAAAGAAATCGAGATCGCCGCGATGGCCTTTACCGATATTTTCATCAAGCGCCCGGTTCTGTCGGTCGTCGTCAGCCTGCTGATCCTGCTGATCGGCCTGCGCGCAGCGATGGTGCTGCCGATCCGGCAATATCCGAAGCTGTCGAACACGGTCATCAACATCACGACCGTCTATCCCGGCGCATCCGCAGACCTGATCCAGGGCTTCATCACCACGCCGATCGAGCAGGCGGTCGCCTCCGCCGAAGGCGTGGACTACATGACCTCGTCATCGGTGCTCGGCACCTCGACGATCCAGGTCTACATCAAGCTGAACTTCGACCCGAACCAGGCGCTCACCGAGGTGCTGGCGAAGACCAACTCGGTCAAGTACCTGATCCCGAAGGAATCCAACGACCCGATTGTCACCAAGACCACGGGCCAGACCACGGCCGTGATGTATCTCGGCTTCTCCTCCGAGGAGCTGTCGGGCTCGGCGATCTCGGACTATCTGACGCGCGTGGTGCAGCCGGTGCTGTCGACCGTCGACGGTGTCGCCTCGGCCGACATCCTCGGCGGGCAGACCTTCGCGATGCGGCTGTGGCTTGATCCCATGAAGATGGCCGGCCGCAACGTGTCGCCGGCGGACGTCGCCGCGGCCATTCAGGCCAACAACTTCCAGTCGGCGGCGGGGCAGACCAAGGGCTATCTGATCGTTTCCAACATCTCGACCAACACCAGCCTCACCGACGTCAACCAGTTCAGGAAGATGATCGTCAAGGCCAAGGATGGTGGCTTCGTCCGGATGGAGGATATCGCGACAGTAGAGCTTGCCGCGCAAAGCACCGACGCGAGCGTCGCCTTCAACGGCGAGCATGCGATCTTCATCGGCGTGAATGCGACGCCGCAGGGCAATCCGCTCACGCTGGTCAAGGGCGTGCGGGCGCTGTTCCCGGAACTCGAGCGCAATCTGCCGCCCTCGATGAAGATGAAAGTCGCCTACGACTCGACCAAGTTCATCCAATCGTCGATCGACGAGGTGGAGAAGACGCTAGGCGAAGCCGTGATCATCGTGATCGTGGTCATCTTCCTGTTCCTGGCTTCGCTTCGCTCGGTCATCATCCCGGTCGTGACCATCCCACTGTCGATGATCGGCGTCTGCACCTTGATGCTGGCGCTGGGCTTCAGCTTCAATCTGCTGACCTTGCTTGCGATGGTGCTCGCGATCGGCCTCGTGGTCGACGACGCCATCGTCGTGGTGGAGAACATCCACCGCCATCTGGAAGAAGGGAAGACACCAGTCCAGGCGGCGATGGAAGGTGCGCGCGAGATCGTCGGCCCCGTCGTCTCGATGACCATCACGCTCGCAGCCGTGTACGCCCCGATCGGTTTCCTCGGTGGTCTCACCGGCTCGCTGTTCCGCGAGTTCGCCTTCACGCTCGCGGGCTCTGTGATCGTGTCGGGCGTGATCGCGCTGACGCTGTCGCCGATGATGTGCTCGGTGCTGCTCAAGAACACCGAAGAGGGCCGCTTCGCCAAGCTCGTGAACCGGGTGTTCGGCGCGCTGACGCGCTGGTACGGCCGCAAGCTCGACCGCTCGCTCGACTACAAGGCGATCACGGGCCTGTTCGCGATCACGATTCTCGGCCTCGTCGGCTTCCTCTACATGCACACCTCGAAAGAGCTGGCGCCGGAAGAGGACCAGGGTATCGTGTTCGCGGTGACCAAGGCGCCGAAATACGCCAACATCGACTACGTCGATTTCTATGGCGACAAGCTCGACAAGGAATTCCAGAAGTTCCCCGAGACCGATCTGCGCTTCGTCCTGAACGGCATCAACGGCCCGCAGGGCGGCATCGCCGGCATGCTGCTCAAGCCCTGGGAAGACCGCAAGCGCTCGTCGATCGCGCTGAAGCCGCTGGTGCAGGGCGAGCTCTCCAAGATCGAGGGCGTGCAGGCCTTTGCATTCAACCTGCCGCCGTTGCCGGGTGGTCCGGGCGGTCTGCCGGTGCAGATGGTCATTAACTCCACTGCGGGCTACCAGACCGTCTTTGAGCAGATGGAGAGGCTGAAGGACGCTGCGCGCAAGAGCGGCATGTTCATCGTCTCCGACAGCGACCTTGCCTACAACCAGCCGAGCGTTGAGGTCACGATCGACCGTAGCAAGGCGCAGGATCTCGGCGTCAACATGCAGAACCTCGGCGCTACGCTCGCGGTCCTGCTCGGCGGCAACTACATCAACCGCTTCAATCTCGAAGGCCGGTCCTATCAGGTGATCCCGCAGGTGCCGCGCGCCGACAGACTGTCACCGGAGTCACTCGGCGGTTACTATGTGACCACCAACACCGGCCAGCAGCTCCCGCTGTCGACGGTGGTCTCGATCAAGACCAGGACCGACCCGAATTCGCTGACGCACTACAATCAGCTCAATTCGGCCACCTTCTCGGCCGTGCCGATGCCCGGCGTGACCGTCGGCGCGGCGGTGGACTTCCTCGAGGGCGAGGCCAAGAAGCTGCCGGCCGGCTTCAGCCACGACTATCTCGCGGACTCCCGTCAGTACGTGCAGGAAGGCAATCAGCTCGCCATCACCTTCGGTTTCGCGCTGATCATCATCTTCCTGGTGCTGGCGGCGCAATTCGAGAGCTTGCGTGACCCGTTCGTGATCATGATCTCGGTGCCGATGGCGATCGTCGGTGCGCTGATCCCGCTGTTCTTCGGCGCGGCGACCATGAACATCTACACCCAGGTCGGTCTGCTCACCCTGGTCGGCCTGATCACCAAGCACGGCATCCTGATGGTGGAGTTCGCCAACGAGCTCCAGGTCAACGAGCGGCTCGATCGCCGTTCGGCCATCGAGATGTCGGCCCGCATTCGTCTGCGGCCGATCCTGATGACCACGGCAGCGATGGTGACCGGCCTGATCCCGCTGCTGACCGCGACCGGCGCGGGCGCGGCCAGCCGCTTCTCGATCGGTCTGGTCGTCGTCGCCGGCATGTCGATCGGCACGCTGTTCACGCTGTTCGTGCTGCCCGCCGTGTACGTGGTGCTGGCAACCGACCACCGCGCTGCGGCCGATTCCGAGCGGAACAAGCAGGTCAAGGAGCTCGACCTCGGCTCCAAGGCGCTGCGGCCGACCTGAGGCCGCACGCAAGCGAACCAGAGGGCGGCAGCGGTCCATCCGTTGCCGCCCTTTTTCGTTCGGACATGGGGCCAGAGGTGCCGTTAGGCCTGAATTGACCGTTCCCGCGCCGGCAAGAGACAAGGTCCGGCCTTCTTGCTAGGTTTGGCGGGATGACTCTCTCCCTCCACCCCGACACCCCGCAGGCCAGGACGTTGCCGCACGCGTCCGCGGATGGCGTCGTGCTAGATGCAGCGGGGCGGGGGATCAGGCTCCGGCTGTTCACCAAATATGTCGGGCTGTTCGTGGCCGTCGTCGCCATCGCGCTGCTGGCCAACGGCCTGTTCGAGGTCTTCTTTTACTATCGCGAGCACAAGGCTTCGCTGATCCGGGTCCAGCACGAGCAGGCCGAGGCAGCGGCGGCCAAGATCGGCCAGTTCATCAAGGAGATCGAAAACCAGCTCGGCTGGACCACGCAGCTGCCGTGGTCGGCGGGCTCGATCGAGGAGCGCCGGTTCGATGCGCTGCGCCTGCTGCGCCAGGTGCCCGCGATCACCGAACTCGCCCAGGTCGATGCGACCGGCCGGGAGCGCTTGCGGGTGTCCCGGCTCGCGATGGACGCGATCGACAGCGGGATCGACCTGTCGGACGATCCAAAATTCACCGAGGCGGTCGCGCACAAGGTGTTTTACGGACCGGTCTACTTCCGCAGGGAATCCGAGCCCTACATGACGCTGGCGCAGGCCGGAGCGCGCAAGGACGCCGGGGTCAGCATCGCCGAGGTGAACCTCAAGCTGATCTGGGACGTCGTGTCCCAGATCAAGGTCGGCAAGCACGGGCACGCCTATGTGGTCGGCCCGGAGGGGCGGCTGATCGCGCATCCCGATATCAGCCTGGTCCTGCGCAACACCGACATGTCTCATCTGGCGCAGGTTCGCGCTGCGCTGACGGGCGGCGGCACGCTGCCCGACGCGCTTCCCGAAGCGCGCAACATCCAGGGGCAGAAGGTGCTGACCGCGTCGGCTCCGATCGCGCCGCTGCATTGGACCATGTTCGTCGAGCTGCCGGTCGAGGAGGCCTATGCGGCGCTCTATGCCGCGCTGGAACGGCTTGCGCTCGTGCTGCTGGCGGCCTCGGTCTTCGCCGTGCTCGCCGGGATATTCCTGGCGCGCCGCATGGTCGGCCCGATCCAGGCGCTGCGCAGCGGCGCCGAGCGGATCGGCGGCGGCGATTTCGCCCAGCGCATCTCGATCAAGACCGGCGACGAGCTCGAGGAGCTTGCGGACCAGTTCAACCACATGGGCGGGCGGCTGCAGGAATCCTACGCCGACCTCGAGAACAAGGTCGAGCAGCGGACCGCGGAGCTGCGGCAATCGCTGAACGATCTGCGCGCCGCGCAGGATCGCCTGGTCCAGACCGAGAAGCTCGCCTCCCTCGGCCAGCTCACGGCGGGCATCGCCCATGAGATCAAGAACCCTCTCAACTTCGTCAACAATTTCTCCTCGGTGTCGACGGAACTGATCGACGAGCTCAACGAGACGCTGGAGACGGCTGCGCTCGACGGCAAGACGAGGGAGGAGGTCGACGAGCTGACCGGCATGCTCAAGGGCAACCTGGAAAAGGTGGTGCAGCACGGCAAGCGCGCCGATTCCATCGTCAGGAACATGCTGCTGCATTCGCGCGAGGGCTCCGGCGAGCATCGCCCCAGCGATATCAACGCGGTCGTGGAGGAGAGCCTCAATCTGGCCTATCACGGCGCGCGTGCCGAAAGGCCCGCCTTCAACGTCACGCTCGAACGCGACTTTGACCCCGCCGCCGGCATGGCCGACATCTATGCGCAGGAGATCACCCGCGTCGTCCTCAATCTGGTCTCCAATGGCTTCTATGCGACCGCGAGGCGCAAGGAGACTGGCGAAAAGGCTTTCGAACCCACCTTGCGCGCGTCGACAAAGAACCTCGGCAACGCTGTCGAGATCCGGATCCGCGACAACGGCACCGGCATTCCGCCCGAGGTGAAGGAGAAGATGTTCAATCCCTTCTTCACCACCAAGCCGGCCGGCGAGGGCACCGGCCTCGGCCTGTCCATGAGCCACGATATCGTCGTGAAGCAGCACGGCGGCACGATCGACGTGAACACCGCGCCCGGTGCATTCACCGAGTTCATCATAACCCTGCCGCGCGTGATGGCGGCAGGCGGCACTTCCGGAGGCAAGACGTGAACGTTTATATCCTGGTCGTCGACGACGAGCCCGATGTCGAGGCGCTGTTCCGGCAGCAGTTTCGCCGCGACCTGCGCGCCGGCCGTTTCCAGATGGAATTCGCGCCCTCCGCGCCCGATGCGCTGAAGCTCGCCGCCGAGGTGCGCGACCCCTCGTTGATCCTGATCCTGTCGGACATCAACATGCCCGGGATGAGCGGGCTCGACATGCTGCCGAAGGTGCGCGCCGAGTATCCGGACGTTCCGGTCATCATGATCACGGCCTATGGCGATGCCGAGACGCATCGCAAGGCGATGGAGCGCGGCGCCACCGGGCTCCTGACCAAGCCGATCGACTTTTCGCTGCTGCGGCAGCAGATCGACACGAGGCTCGAGCAAGCCGCATGACTGCGACCATCCTCTTCGTCGACGACGAGCCGGATCTCGAGCCTCTGATCCTGCAGAAGTTTCGCAGGCAGATCCGCGACGGGCTGATCGACATCATGTTCGCGCGCGACGGCCTGGAGGCGCTGCAATCGCTCGAACAGAATCCGCATGTCGACATGGTGGTCTCGGACATCAACATGCCGCGCATGGATGGGCTGTCGCTGCTGCAGAAGCTGCAGGAGGCCGAGGACAAGAAGTCGACGATCATCGTTTCGGCCTATGGCGACATGAGCAACATCCGCACGGCGATGAACCGCGGCGCGTTCGACTTCCTGACCAAGCCGATCGACTTCGTGGATCTGGAAGCCACGATCCAGAAGACCATTCGCCACATCGAAATGCTGCGCGAGGTGCGGCGCCGCCAGATCGAGGCGGAGCGCGCCCATGCCGCGTTGTCGCGTCACTTTTCGCCCGAGCTTGCGAGGCGCCTGGCCGCTAGCGGCGAGGGTGAGGGCATCCAGGTGCAGTGGCGCGACGTCGCGACCATCTTCACCGATATCACCGGTTTCACGTCGCTGATCGAGAGCGCGCCGCCCGAGACGCTGGGCGAGCTTCTCAACGAATATGTCGGCGGGATGACCGAAGTCGTTTTCACGCATGAAGGGACGGTCGCCAAGATCATCGGCGACGCGATCCAGGTGCTGTTCAATGCGCCCGGCGATCAACCGGACTATGCGACGCGCGCGGTCGCCTGCGCCCATGATCTCGACGCCTGGGCGCAGGATTTTTGCGCACGCCAGAAGGCCAGAGGCGTGAACTTCGGCGCCACCCGCATCGGTGTCCACGCAGGTCCCGCGCTGGTCGGAAATTTCGGCGGCAACCGCTTCTTCGACTACACCGCCTATGGCGATTCCATCAACATCGCGGCGCGGCTGGAAGCCGCCAACAAGCCGCTGAGCACGCGCATCTGCGTCAGCGCCAGCGTGGCCAAGGCGGCGGAGAATTTTCAGGGCCGTCCCGTGGGTGAGCTGATGCTGCGCGGACGCAGCGAGCCGCTGCGGGCATTCGAGCCGCTGCTCCCGGAAAAGTTCAAAGCGCCGGAGACGGCGCTCTATTCCGAGGCTTTCGCCAAGATGGAAACCGGCGATGCCGCGGCGATGCCGGCCTTCGCCGCACTGGTCGGCCAGCACGCCGACGATTCCCTCGCGGGTTTTCACCTGAAGCGCCTGCTCAACGGCGCCAAGGGCATTCGCATGCAACTGGAATAGGGGTTTCGACATGGTCAGTCACTTCGCCGCCGGCAATTACCGCTTCATTCCATCCGTGTTTCAGTATTCGGCCGGCGCCGCTGCCGACGACGGTTTTGAGATCGAGCGCGTCCGGTTCGATCGCCTGGTGCCGCTCGCCGAAGGATTTGCGCTGGCCGCGAAATACATCCAGGCAGCGGGGCGTCCGCTGGCGGCGTTCTGTGCCTGCGAGCTGCGCTCACCGGCGGCCTTCAGCGAGGAAGGCTTTCGCGCGTTCAACCTGCATTATGTGAAGACGCTGTCCGAATGGGGTATTTTCGACGGCACCACCAATCCGGTGGCGCGCAGCAATGTCTGTCCCGAGATCGATCCGCCGTCCGAGCCGTCGTTCTATGCGTTCTCGTTCACGCGCCCGACGACGTCGAAAGCGCCGTCCTTCGTGATCGCCGGCGGCGCCGAGGCGCGCGAGGGGAGCGGCACCTATGTCGAGCGCACTGTGCGCTACCGCGATCTCAGCCCGGAGGGCTTGCGCGAGAAGGTGCGCTTCACCACGACGTCGCAGATGGAGAACCGGATGACGGCGTTCGGCTTCGGCTGGAAGGACACGACCGGTGTGCAGGCCTATTCCGTGCACGACTTCCACCATGCGCTGGTCGACGAGCTGGTCCGCCGCGGCGCGCTGCGCTCCGGCCTGACCTGGCACTTTGCCCGGCCGCCCGTGGTCGATCTCGAATACGAGATGGATTGCCGCCGCGTGCTGCGGGAGACGGTGATTTAACTCCTCATCCTGAGGAGCGGCCGCCAGGCCGCGTCTCGAAGGATGGCCGCGGGCGACAGCCGGGCCTTCATGGTTCGAGACGCGCGCCAAGGGCCCGCTCCTCACCATGAGGAACTTCTAGCGCTGGCGCGGGTCGAGCGCGTCGCGCAGGCCGTCACCGAGGAGGTTCAGCGAGAGCACCACGAGGAAGATGGCGAGCCCCGGCCAGATCGCCATCCACGGCGCCTGGGTCAGGAAGCGCTGCGCTGCGTTGAGCATGCTGCCCCAGGACGGCGCCGGCGGTTGCTGGCCGAGGCCGAGGAACGACAGCGCCGCTTCAGCGATGATGGCGGCGGCGATGGACAGCGTTGCCTGCACCAGCAGCGCCGGCAGGATGTTCGGCAAAATGTGCGAGAACGCGATCCGCCAGTCGGGGTTGCCGAGTGCGCGGGCGGCCTCGACATAGTCCTCGGCCTTGACGCTCAGCACTTGCCCGCGGGTCAGGCGGATGAAGATCGGCGTTGCGGAGATGCCGATCGCGATCATGGCGTTGCCGAGGCTCGGGCCGAGGAACGCAGCGAGCGCAATCGCGAGGATCAGGAACGGGCAGGCCAGCATCGCATCGGTGATCCGGCTGATCAGCGCGTCGACAAATCCGCCGCGATAGCCGGCGAGCAGGCCGAGGGGAACGCCGACGCCGAGCGCGATTGCGACCGAGATCAGGCCGGCGAGCAGGGAGGCGCGTGCGCCGTAAATCACGCGGCTCAGGATGTCGCGGCCGAGATCGTCGGTGCCGAACCAGTGTGCCGCGGTGGGCGGTTTGCGCACCAGGCTCCAGCTCGTCGCGATGGGATCGTAGGGCACGACCAGCGGTGCAAGGGCTGCGAGCAGGATGAAGGCCGTGATCACGATGAGCCCGAACACCGCGGCCTTGCGCTTGAACAGGCGCCGGCGGGCACGGCGGGCCGGGCTGTCGAGCTCGTAGGCTTGCGTGGCGGGGCTGGCGGGCAGCGCTGCGTCGGTCATCGCCTAGCCCCTCAGCCGCGGATTGACGAGGACATAGGCGACGTCGGCCACGAGGTTCAGCGTGATGTAGACCGTCGCCGTTACCAGCACCACGCCCTGCACGACCGCGTAGTCGCGGTTGAACACGGCGTCTACGATCAGCTTGCCGAAGCCGGGAATGGAGAAGATCTGCTCTGTCAGCACCGCGCCCGAGAGCAGCGTGCCGAGCTCGAGCGCGCCGAGCGTGATGATCGGCGTCAGCGCGTTGCGCATGGCGTGCTTGAGAATGACCGAGCGCTCGGACAGGCCCTTCGCGCGCGCGGTGCGGACATAATCGCTTTCCAGCACCTGGAGCATCGCGCTGCGGGTATGTCGCATCAGGATCGCGGAGATCGCATTGCCGAGCACGAAGGCCGGCATGATGGTGGCGGCAAGGCTCGCGCGCCAGTTCTCGGTGAGCGGCACATAGCCGGAAGCCGGCAGCCAGCCGAGCTCGATCGAGAACAGGAAGATCAGCAAAATCCCGAGCCAGAAGTTCGGCGTCGAGATGCCCCAGAGCGCGAACAGATTGGCGCCATAGTCCCAGGCCGTGCCCTTCTTCACCGCGGAGACGATGCCGGCGGGGATGCCGATGAAGAACGCGATCAGGATTGCCATCGAGCCGAGCTGAAGCGTCACCGGCAGCTTCTGCGCGATCAGCTCGCGCACCGGCATCTTGTTGCGCAGCGACTCGCCGAAATTGCCCGACAGCACGCCCTTGATCCAATAGGCATATTGCACGGGGATCGGCTGATCGAGCTTGTATAGTTTGCGGATCTGCTCGATTGCGGCGGGGTCCCGTTCCTCGCCGGCCATCACCAATGCGGGATCGCCCGGCAGCAATTGCTGCAGCGAGAAGATCAGCAGCGACACGAAGAACAGTGTCGGCACGATCTGCGCGATCCGGCGGGCGAGGAAGTTCAGCATGGTTCGGATCGCGTCCCCGGCGCCGCCACGGTCACTTGAACTTCAGCCCGACCACGCGCACGAGGCCGTCGGGCATCTGCCGGTAGCCCTCGAGCTTCTTGGTGTGCGCGATCAGGAGCGTGCGGTGATAGATGTAGATGATGGGCAGATCGTCGAGCAGGATCTTGGTCAGCTTCTCGTAGATCGCCTTGCGCTCCTCGACATTGGACGTCATGCGTCCGTCTTCCATCAGCTTGTCGGCCTCGGGGTTCGAGTAGACGCCGTCGTTCTGCGGCGCCTTGCTGCGCATGAAGATGTAGGAATTGCCGTCGGGATCGATGCGGCCGCTCCAGTTGATCTGGAAGATCTGGAACTCGCCGGCCTGGGCCTGCTTGAAGGTGGTCGCGAATTCGACGGAGCGGATCTTGATGTCGAAGCCGGCTTCCGCGGCCATCGACTGGACGACCTGGGCGACGGCTTCGTTCTCCGCGCCCTTGGGGATCATGTAGTCGACGGTCACGGGCGTGGTGACGCCGGCTTCCTTCAGCAGCGCCTTGGCCTTGGCGATATCACGGCCGCGGACCGGGAAGGCCTTCTGGTAGTAGGGATGCTTCGGGCTGACCCACTGATTGCCGGGCGTGAACTCGCCGTTGAAGACGACCTGGTTGAGGGCCTCGCGATCGATCGACAGGTCGAGCGCCTGGCGCACCTTCGCCGACTGGCTCAGCGGTCCCTTGTTCTTGTCGTTGCCGACATTGACGGTCAGCCCGAGATAGCCGAGCTCCGGCGCCGTGGACAGCACGAGGCGGGAATCGGCGCGGACGTCCTTGATGTCGGTGGCGAGCACGCGCTCGATCAGGTCGAGCCCGCCGGACTTGAGGTTGGCGAGGCGCACGGTGGCATCGACGATCGGCAGGAACACGACGCGGTCGATATGGATGTTGTCCTTGTTCCAGTAGTCGGCGAACTTCTCGAACACCATGCGGTCCTGCTGGACGCGCTCGACGAATTTGTAGGGGCCGGCGCAGACCGGATGCAGGCCGAACTTGTCGCCGGCTTCCTTCGCCGCCTTCGGCGACACCATCATGCCGGAGCGGTCGGTGAGCTGGGCGATCAGCGGCGAGTAGGGGGTCTTGAGCACCAGCTTGATGGTGAGGGGATCGACCACCTCGACATGGTCGACGCTGGCAAGCTCGGATTTGCGGAATGAGGTCGGCAGCGTCATGTGACGCTCGAGCGAGAATTTTGCGGCTTCCGCGTCCAGCGGCTCGCCGTCGTGGAATTTGACGCCCGGCCGCAGCTTGATCGTCATCTCCTTGCCGTCGGCCGAGGTCTCGTGGGACAGTGCGAGCTGCGGCACGATGTTGAGCTTCTCGTCGATGTCGAACAGCTTGTCGCAGAAGGCGGAGAACACGATGCGGCCGACATAGGTGCGGCCGATGCTGGGATCGAGGATGTCAGGGTCCTCGGCGATGCCGATGCGCAGGGTGGTCTGGGCCTGAACTTGGGTTTGGGCTGTGCCCGCGAGCGACGTCAGCAGGGCCGACGCCAGGATCGCCAAACGCATGAAACTCATCGCTCTCAACCTCTGTTGTGCGGCTACGCGGGATCGGTCCCCAAGGAACCAACTAAGGAATTAACCCCGCTGCCGCGCGCTGCTTCCGGGCCGCCGCTGAAGGCGGCGACCAATTTTTCAAGGACCGGCGAGAAACCGCCGTCGGACGGGACGATCGCCGCGGAGGACGGCAGTTCCGACGTTCGGTGGCAAGCCGTTGCATGTCCGATGCCATCCGGCACGAGCTGCGGCATTTCACTGCGGCAGCGCTCGATCACATAGGGGCAGCGGGTGTGGAAGCGGCATCCGGAGGGCGGATTGAGCGCGCTCGGGATCTCCCCCTGCAGCACAATGCGGCTGCGCTTTGCCCGCGGTTTAGGCACGGGGATCGCGGACAGCAGCGCGCGGCTATAGGGATGGCGTGGCGCGGCGAACAGCTCGTCGGCCTCCGCCGTCTCGACGATCTGGCCGAGATTCATCACGGCGACATGGTCGGCGATGTGCTTGACCACGGCGAGGTCGTGCGAGACGAAGATATAGGCGAGGCCCAGCCGGTCCTGCAGTTCGCGCAGCAGATTGAGGATCTGCGAGCGGATCGAGACGTCGAGCGCCGAGACCGGCTCGTCGCAGATGATCAGCTTCGGCTCGACCGCGAGCGCGCGGGCAATGGCGATGCGCTGGCGCTGGCCGCCGGAGAATTCGTGCGGATAGCGCCGCTCCAGCCGCGGCTCCAGTCCGACCAGCCGCAGGATTTCCGCAACCCGCTCGCGCCGCTGCGCGGGCGGGACGAGATCGTGCAGCGCCAGCGGCTCGGTCAGGATCTGGCCGACCGTCATGCGCGGATTGAGCGAGGCGTAGGGATCCTGGAAGATGATCTGCGCCTCGCGGCGGAATTTGCGCAGCGCGTCGGCATCGAGCGAGAGCAGATCGCGGCCGTCGAAGCGTATCGTGCCCGCATCCGGCTCGATCAGTCGCAGGATCAGGCGGCTGACGGTGGATTTGCCGCAGCCGGATTCGCCGACCAGCGCCAGCGTCTTGCCGGCTTCGAGCGAGAAGGAAACACCATCGACCGCCTTGACATGCGCCAACGCCCGGCCGAACAGCGAGCGCTCGGCAACGAAATGCTTGACCAGGCCTTCGACCTCGAGGAGCGCGGTCATCGTTCGCACTCCCCGCGACATCCGGTCTCGTGTCCCGGGCGCGGCGCAACGCGCCTGGCGATGCGAAGCATCGTCCAGTGTGTTGCGACGCTGAACCGGGACCCAGACTGCCGCTGCATGGGCCCCGGTTCAGCAGCGCACCACTGCGCTGCGCTTGTGCTGCGCTGCGCCCGGGGCAAGAGGGAAGAAAGCAGCGCCATCACGACACCAAAAGTTCGAGCGGCGCGCGGATGCAGCGCGAGAGGTGGCCGGGGCTGACTTCGACCAGCGGCGGCGGCGCCTTGGTGCAGGCGTCCAGCACGAACGGGCAGCGCGCGGCGAAGCGGCAGCCGGCGGGCGGCTGCGCCATGTTCGGCACCATGCCTTCGATGGTCGCGAGCTGCTCGGCACGATGGTCGAGCCGCGGGATCGAGCCGAGCAGGCCGACGGTGTAGGGGTGCTGCGGCGCTGAGAACAGTTCGTCGACCGGCGCGCGCTCGACGATCTCGCCGGCATACATCACCGCGACCTCGTCGCAGACTTCGGCGACCACGCCGAGGTCGTGGGTGATCAGGATGATCGCGGCGCCGCTCGCCGCCTTCAATTCCCGCATCAGCTCCAGAATCTGCGCCTGCAGGGTGACGTCGAGTGCGGTGGTCGGCTCGTCCGCGATCAGCAGCCGCGGATCGCAGGCCAGCGCCATCGCGATCATGACGCGCTGGCGCATGCCGCCGGAGAGCTTGTGCGGATATTCGTCGATGCGTCGTTCGGGCGAGGGGATGTGGACGCGACGCAGGAGTTCGATCGCCCGCTCGCGCGCGCTGCGGCGGGAGCCGCCGCGATGACGCAAAATGGTCTCGATGATCTGGTCGCCGATGGTGAAGCTCGGATTGAGCGAGGTCATCGGCTCCTGGAAGATCATCGCGAGCCGGTTGCCGCGCAGGTCCCGCAGGGTCTGGTCGGGCGTCTGCAGCAGGTCGAAGCCGTCGAAGCGGATCGCGCCGGATATTTCCGCGCTCTGCTTCGGCAGGAGGCCCATGATGGCCAGCGAGGTCACGCTCTTGCCGCAGCCGGACTCGCCGACGAGGCCGAGCGTGGCGCCATTGGCGACGCTGAGATCGACGCTGTCGACCGCGTGGGTGATGCGGCCGTCGTCGCCGTGGAAGCGGATGCGCAGGTCCTTGATCTCGATGAGAGGACTCGCGCTCATGCCTGTCTTGCCCGTGCCGCGGCGATGGTGGCCTCGATGACGCTGCGATCGGTATTGCCGGCCGGGTTCTGCCGCGTCGGCATGGAGGGGCGGAAGTGAACCCAGAGTTCCTGGCTGACGCGCTCGAGCCGTTCGAGCTCGCCGAGCGGGTCGGGATGATCGTCGGCACGGATGTCCAGCGCCGGCCATTCTTCCTCGCCGTGGATCAGCAGCGCGGCGGATTGCTTGCCACGCTTGTCGCCGCCGGCGGCTTCGCCCGCGCGCATCGCCGCGAGCAGGCGGCGCGGAAAGGGCAGGCTGTCGTTGGCGATGTAGGTCTTTGCGGTCTCGTCGAGCACGTCGGCGCCTGCGAGCATGTTGCCGGCGATCGAAAAGCCGCTGCCGGCGATGTGGCCGCACCAGTCGATGCAGTCGCGCCCGGTATGCGCGGCGATCTCGCCGCTGGCGTCCATGATGTGGATCTGCCGGCTCTCGCGGCCGTCGTCGGTCGCGAGCAGGGTGGCGAGAACATCGTGGGAGTTCAGGCCCTCGCGCAGCAGCTTGACGCCGTCGATGCCGTAATAGGGATTGACGAAGGCCTGGGTTGCGATGGCGCCGAGGCCGGCCGCGATATAGGGCACGCGCGCGCCGACGGCGAAGAAACGGGTCGCAACCGCGATGCCGAACTGGCCGGTGGCTGGGTCTCGCGCGATGATCGACCAGGTCATGTGCTGCCTTCAGCGTCCTACGGCGTAGCCCTGCATGCCGCGCGGATTGGCGGCCGCGCGCCGGCGCACGCCGACCCGCGAGGCCGCGGTGAGGCGGCCTTCGGACCAGTCGGGCCCGACTTCGACGATGTGTCCGCGTTCGCGCAGATTCTCGATCGTCGCCTTCGGCACGCGGTTCTCGACCACGAGCACGCCCGGCCGAGCAGTGCGCGGCCAGAACGAGATCGGGAAATGCTCGGAGTGCCAGGCCGGCGCGTCGATGGCTTCCTGGAGATTGAGATTGCAATGGACGTGGCGCAGGAAGAACTGCGTGATCCACTGGTCCTGCTGATCGCCGCCGGGCGAGCCCCAGGCGAGATACGGCTCGCCGTCGCGCAGCGCCATGGTCGGCGACAGCGTGGTACGCGGCCGCTTGCCCGGCGCGAGTGCTCCGGGGTGGTCTTCCTCCAGCCAGAACATCTGGGCGCGGCTGCCGAGGCAGAAGCCGAGCTCCGGAATGATCGGCGAGGATTGCAGCCAGCCGCCCGACGGCGTCGAGGACACCATGTTGCCGGCCTTGTCGATGATGTCGAAATGCACGGTGTCGCCACGCACTTCACCGAAGCGTCCCACTGTCGGCTCGCCAGCGCCGAGCGCGCCGACCGCCTCCCGCTGTCCTTCCGCGCGGCGCAGCTTGACCACGCCGCCAAAGCCTTCGATCGAGCCGGGTATGAAGTCGAGCGACGCCTTCTCCGAGATCAGCTTGCGACGCTCGTCATTATAGGCATCCGACAGCAGCGTCCCGATCGGGATCTCGCTGAATTTCGGATCGCCGTAGAACTTCTCGCGGTCGGCGAAGGCGAGCTTTGCGCATTCTATCTGGAGATGGATGAACTCCGGCCCGGTCGGGTCGAGCCCGTCGAGCGCAAAGCCCTTCAACAGCGCGAGTTGCTGCAGCGTCACCGGACCCTGGCTCCAGACGCCCGCCTTGCAGACGGTGTAGCGGCCGTAGTCGTAGGTGAGCGGCGCCTCGACCGTCGGCTGCCAGCGCGCCATGTCATCGGCCGCGAGCACGCCGCGATGCGGCGAGCCGCTGACATCCATGACCTCTTGCGTCCGGCAGAACTTGTCGATGGCTTCGGCAACGAAGCCCTGCGACCAGGATTTCCGCGCACGCTCGATCTCGGCGTCGCGGCCTCCGCCGCCGCTCTCGGCCTCGTTCAGGATCCGGGTGTAGGTCGCCGCCAGCGTCTTGTTGGTGAACATCGTGCCGGGCTTGGGCACTTCGCCGTTCGGAAGATAGACCGCGGCCGAGGTCGGCCAGTGCTTGCGGAACAATTGCTCGACGGTCTGGATCGTGGCGCAGGCGCGCTCGACCAGCGGGTAGCCGTCGCGTGCATAGGAGATCGCGGGCTCCAGCACGTCGCGCACGCGCATCGTGCCGTAGTCGCGCAGCAGCATCATCCACGATTCGAAAGTGCCGGGAACACAGGCTGCGAGCAGGCCGGTGCCGGGCACCATGTCGAGGCCTTCGCTCTTGTAATGCGCGATGGTGGCGCGCGCCGGGGCCGGGCCCTGGCCGCAGATCACCTCGGTGCGGCCGCGCTTGACGTCGTGGACGATGATCGGCACGTCGCCGCCGGGGCCGTTCAGATGCGGCTCGACCACCTGGAGCGTGAAGGCGGTGGCGACACCGGCATCGAAGGCGTTGCCGCCCTTTTCCAGAATGGCCATGCCGACGGCGGTCGCGATCCAGTGCGTGGTGGCGACGACACCGAACGTGCCCTCGATTTCGGGGCGCGTGGTGAAGGGATCGGGATTGACGTTACTGGCCATGGACTACCTCATTTGCGGCGCGCAATTGATCACAGCCGATGCTGGGATGCCAAATGCGCAGGCCGCATGGCACGCGCGCGTCACGCTGGGACCGGCGCGGTGTTCACCGCGTGGCAGGCAACCCCGTCGATCAGTTCCGGGGTCTCCTTGCGGCAGAGATCGAACGCCAGCGGGCAGCGCGGGTTGAAGGCGCAGCCGGGGGGCGGATTGATCGGGTTTGGGATCTCGCCCTTCACCGGAATGCGCTGGCGGCCGCTCATGGCGAGGTCAGGCACGGCACCCAGCAGCATCTTGGTGTAGGGCATGCGCGGGCGTGCAAACAGCTCGCGCCCCTCCGCGATCTCGACGATACGGCCGAGATACATCACACCGACGCGGCTCGCCATGTGACGGACCACGGCGAGGTTGTGGCTGATGAACATGTAGGTCAGGCCGAACTTGTCCTGGAGGTCCCGCATCAGGTTGAGGATCTGCGCCTGCACGGAGACGTCGAGCGCGGAGGTCGGCTCGTCGCAGACGATGAACTCGGCGTCGGAGGCGAGCGCCCGAGCGATCGCGATACGCTGGCGCTGGCCGCCGGAGAACTCGTGCGGGAATTTAAACCGGTCGTCGGGATGCAAGCCGACCAGGCTGAGCAGCTCGCCGACGCGGGCCTGGATGTCGCGCTCGCCCTGGATCAGGTCGAAGGCGCGGATCGGCTCGGAGATGATGGCATCGACGCGGAAGCGCGGGTTCAGGCTCGCATAGGGATCCTGGAAGATCATCTGGATGCGGCGGCGCAGCTTGCGCCGGGCGGGAGCCTGCCGCGGGTCGGTCATCGAGACGCCGTCGATCAGCACGTCGCCCGAGCTCGGCGGCAGCAGGCCCACTACCATCCGCGCTACGGTGGTCTTGCCCGAGCCGGACTCGCCGACCAGCGCAAAAGTCTCGCCCTTCTTGATGTCGAAGGTGACGTGATCGACAGCCTTGAGATATTCGAGCTGTCCGCCCTCCAGCACGCGGTTGAGCCAGGGTTTCGAGACGTCGAAGACGCGGCGCAGGTTTGTGGCCTGGACGAAGGGCGTGCTCATGCCGCGCTCTCCGTCGGCACGGTGTCGTAGAGATGGCAGGCGACAGACTGCGTGCCGCGCGACAGCGGCTCCGGCCGCTCGACCCGGCAGCGGTCGAAGGCGGACGCGCAGCGCGGATTGAACGAGCAGCCGCGCGGGATCGCCGACAGCCGCGGCATCGAGCCGGGAATCTGCACGAGGCGCTTGTCGTCGCCGGCAAGCGTCGGAATCGCACCCATCAGGCCCTTGGCGTAGGGGTGCAGCGGGTTCCTGACGACGTCTTGCACCGGGCCGATCTCGGCGACGCGGCCGGCATACATCACCGCGACGCGGTCGGAGGTCTCGGCGATCACGCCCATATCGTGAGTCACCAGCATCACGGCGGTGCCGTGGTCGCGCCCGAGTCGCTTGATCAGCGAGATGATCTGCGCCTGCACCGAGACGTCGAGCGCGGTGGTCGGCTCGTCCGCGATGATCAGCTCCGGCTCGGCGCAGATCGCGAGCGCAATGACGACGCGCTGGCGCATGCCGCCGGAGAATTCGTGTGGGTAGCCGTCGATGCGTTTTTCCGGTGCGGGAATGCCGACCTCGGCGAGCAGGTCGATGGCGCGGCGGCGCGCGGCCGTCTCGGACAGGTTCAGGTGGGTCCGGATCGTCTCCACGATCTGGTCGCCGACCTTGTACAGCGGATTGAGCGAGGTGAGGGGATCCTGGAAGATCATGCCGATGCGCTTGCCGCGGATGCGGCGCATCTCCTCCGGCGGCAGATTGTCGATGCGCAGGCCGGCAAGGCGAATCTCGCCGCCGGCGATACGCCCCGGCGGATCGATCAGGCCGATCACCGAGAGCCCGGTGACGGACTTGCCGGCGCCGGATTCGCCGACCACGCCCAGCACCTCGCCCTTGGCGATGTCGAAGGAGACGCCGTCGATGGCGCGCAGCGTGCCGCGGCGGGAGGCGAACTCGACCTGGAGGTTGCGGACGGAAAGAACGGGTTCGGTCATGGGCGACGCATACTCATCGAAGTTTCGGGTTGAGCGCGTCACGCAGCCAGTCGCCCAGCAGGTTGATGGACAGGATCAGCGCGGCAAGTGCGATGCCGGGGAATGCGACGATCCACCATTCGCCAGCGAACAGATAACCGTTGCCGATGCGGATCAGCGTGCCGAGCGACGGCATGGTCTCGGGCATGCCCGAGCCGAGGAACGACAGGGTTGCCTCGGTGATGATGGCGAGCGCGAGGTTGATGGTGGCGATTACGAGGATCGGCCCCGTGGTGTTCGGCAGCACGTGGCGCAGCATGATCACGGGGGCGGGCAGGCCGATCAACTGCGCGGCTGCGACATAATCCTTGTTCTTCTCGACCAGGACCGAGCCGCGCACCGTGCGCGCATACTGGACCCAGAAACTCAGGCCGATCGCGAAGACCAGGACCGCCAGCATGCTCATCTCGTCGAGCTTGTTGCCGAAGACCGATTTGGCGATGCCGTTGACCAGCAGCGCGATCAGGATGGCCGGGAAGGAAAGCTGCACGTCGGCGATGCGCATGATCAGGCCGTCGACGGCGCCGCCGAAATAGCCGGCCGTCAGCCCGAGCAGGATGCCGAGCGCGCCGGAGAGGACCACGCCGAGCACGCCGACCAGAAGCGAGATGCGCAGCCCGTAGAGAATCGCGGACAGCACGTCGCGGCCCTGCTCGTCGGTACCAAGCAGGAACGGACTCTGGCCGTCGGCGGTCCAGAGCGGCGAGATGCGCGAATTCATCAGCTGGAGCTGCGCCGGATCGAACGGATTTTGCACCGACAGCACCGAGGCAAAGATCGCGACCAGGAAGAACAGCAGCGTCACACCCGCCGCGATCATGGTGACCTTGGAGCGGCGGAACGAGTAGAACAGGTCGCTGTCGAGCGCGCGCCTGAACCAGCCGGGTGCGGTGGCGGCGCGCTTCTCGGCACTGTGCGGAACGACGGCCTCGCTCATCTCAATGCGCCCGGCTGACCGTCGATCGCAGTCGCGGATCGACGATGGTGTAGAGGATATCAACCACGAGATTGATGGTGACGAAGATCAGGGAGACCATCATCAGGTAGGCCGCCATGATCGGGATATCGACGTTCTGAACGGCCTGCACGAACAGGAGCCCCATGCCCGGCCACTGAAACACGGTCTCGGTGATGATCGCGAAAGCAATGACCGAGCCAAATTGCAGGCCGGCGACGGTGATCACAGGAACCAGCGTGTTGCGCAGCGCGTGACCGAAATGGATGGCGCGCGTGGTCAGGCCGCGTGCACGCGCGAAGCGGATGTAGTCGGTGCGCATGACCTCGAGCATTTCGGCGCGGACCAGCCGCATGATCAAGGTCATCTGGAACAGGCCGAGCGTGATCGCAGGCATGATCAGCGCCTTTAGGCCGGACAACGTCAGAAGGCCCGTCGTCCACCAGCCGATATGCACGACGTCGCCGCGGCCGAACGAGGGCAGCCAGCCGAGCGTCACCGAGAACAGGTAGATCATGAGAACGCCGATCAGGAAGGTCGGCAGCGAGATGCCGATCAGCGAGACGGCCTGGAAGACATGTGCGAGCCAGCTGTCGCGGCGAAGCGCCGAATAGACCCCCATCAGGATGCCGCTGACCATTGCGAAGATGGTGGCGCAGATCGCGAGTTCCAGCGTCGCGGGCATCCGCTCCATCAGCAGGTTGGTGACCGGCAAGCGGAACTGGTAGGACACGCCGAACTTGAACTGGGCAGCATTGCCGATATAGCGGCCGAACTGCACGATCACGGGATCGTCGAGGCCGAGGGACTTGCGGATCGCGGCGCGCTCGGAGCCCGACGTATCCATCCCGACCATCTGGTTCACGGGATCGCCGGCAAAGCGGAACATCGAGAACGAAATGATCCCGACGGCGATCATGACGCCGATGGCCTGGATGGCCCGGCGCAGTGTGAAAGCGAGCATCTGTTCCTTTCACATCTCTTCAGCAGCACGCATCATCGCGTTAACCCGAAACAGCAAGTCCCGGAAGCCAGATCTTGAAAGCGATGGCTTCCGGGACTCCACAACTTGTCGACACCTACTCGTCCTGTTTGGTCGCCCAGTAGAGCAGCACCTGGTTGTCCGCGCGCTGGGTCAGTTTCACCTTTTTCGAAACGCCCCAGGCGAGCGCCTGCTGGTGCAGCGGGACATAGGCCCAGTCCTTCATCGAGACCTCGAAAGCCTGCTTGATCAGGAGATCGCGCTTGGCCGCATCGGACTCGAGGAGAACCTTGTCGGCGAGCTCGTCGAACTGCTTGTTGCAATAGCCTGCGAGATTGGCTTCGCCGCGGTTGGGATCCTTGGGATCGTCCCGGCAGCCCATGATGTCGTGGAGCACGTTCTGGGAGTCGAGCGTATCCGGGGTCCAGCCCAGCATGAACAGCGAGGTCTTGTAGCCGCCGGGCTTCAGCACCTTGGCGAAGTACAGGGCCTTGGGCTGCGCCAGCAGCTCCACCTTGATGCCGATACGGGCGAGCATACCGACGATTGCCTGGCAGATCGCTGCGTCATTGACGTAGCGGTCGTTCGGGCAGTCCATCGTCACCTCGAAACCGTCCGCATAGCCGGCGTCCACCAGAAGTTTCTTGGCGGCGTCGGGATCGAACTTCGGCCGGGTGAAGTCCTTTGCCGAAAAGATCTCTGGTGCGACCATCAATGCGGATGGCGTGGAGAGCCCGCGCATGACGCGATTCTTGATCAGGTCGACGTCGATTGCCCGGTAGACGGCTTCGCGGACGCGGATGTCCTTGAACGGGTTCTTGCCCTTGATGTTGGAGTACAGGAGCTCGTCGCGCGCCTGATCCATACCGACGAAGATGGTGCGGAGCTCAGGTCCCGTCAGCACGGTGGCGTTGGGACTCGCTTTGACGCGCTCGATGTCCTGGATCGGAACCGGCTCGATCACATCGACCTCGCCCGACAGCAGTGCGGCGACACGCGTGGCCGGGTTTGCGATCGGTGTGAAGACGATCTCCTTCAGATTATGTTCCGGCTTGCGCCACCAGTTCGGATTAGCCTTGAAGACGGTCTTCACGCCCGGCTGATGGCTCTCGATCGTGAAGGGGCCGGTGCCGTTTTCATGGAGCGAGGCGTAGCTCGGGGTCGTGGCGGCAGCCGGTGTCGGTGCCACCGCATCGTTCGCCTCTGCCCATTTCTTGTCCATGATGTACCAGGTCGCCCACAGCGCCGTCAGGATGGGATTGGGCGAGGACAGGACGAAATCGACGGTGTAATCGTCGATCTTGACCACCTTGGCGTCGGCTGGAACGCGGCTCTGGAAATTCGAACCTTTCGCCCGCACGCGCTCGGCTGAGAACACCACGTCATCGGCGGTGAAGGGGTCGCCATTGTGGAATTTCACGCCCTTGCGCAGGTGAAAGCGCCAGCGCGTCGGCTCCGGCGTCTCCCAGCTCTCGGCGAGCCCCGGGATGATTTTCAGGTCTTTGTCGCGGGCGACCAGGCCCTCATAGACGTGGCCGAGATGCGCGCTGGTGGTCGATTCGTTCAGCGTGTAGGGGTCGAGCGATTTCAGCTCACCCTGGTTCGCGTAGCGCAGCGTCTGGCTCGACGCCGGCGAGACCGCCAACGCAAGCGCACCGGCGAGCGTCGCCGCAAACAGACTTCGTCCGACTGACATTCTTGACCCTCTCCACTCGCCCGCGCCGTCGTTTTTGATTGTTCGGCGGGGCTGATCGATCCATGTTGCCCAGAGTTCTCGACCCGTGCAAGCGCCATTCCAGCAAGGAACGCGCCAAGTTGCACCGCTGTGCAGCAATGCTGACCGGCAATTTGAGGGCGAAGGTCCGCGGCCGATATTCGACTTTCGACCGGTGAAATCCCCGGGGCCACGGCTGCGACGGCCCGTGCGGGCGTCATGCGAAGCGCTTTTGTGACGAAAGCGATTTGATTGACTATACCTGCCGATTGCGGAAGCCGGCGCCGGTCACCCGCCTCAGGTCGCTTGCGTTGCACACCGGGTCGCGGCGATACTCCGACAGGCCGCTCGAATCTCATCCGGAGGGGACATGAAAGTTAATATCGAAATCGACTGCACCCCCCTTGAAGCCCGCCAGTTCTTCGGTCTGCCCGACGTGGCGCCGATGCAGACGGCGGTGATGGACAAGCTGCAGCAGCAGATCCTGAGCAACATCGAGAAGGTTTCGCCGGAATCGCTGCTCCAGAGCTGGTTCACCTTCGATCCCAAGATCGCCGAGCGGTTTCAGGACATGTTCGTCACCATGGCCGGTCTCGGCAGCCCGCGCAGTAGCGACAAGAAGAAATAATGGCGCCCGGGCCGGACGGGCCGCGGGATACGCGCCGGCTTCGTCCGCCGAGCCTCGGCCTGCTGCTGGCCGAAGCCCGCGGCCTGTTCGAATTCAACGCCAGCCTGATGCTGTCGCCGCTCCTGATGCGCGCGCCGAGGGGCGACGGCCATCCGGTGCTGGCGCTGCCGGGCTTTCTCGCCAGCGATCTCTCGATGGTGCCGATGCGACGCTATCTCAGCGAGCTCGGCTATGAGGCGCAGGCCTGGCGGATGGGCCGTAATCTCGGCGGTTTCGGGCGGATGCGGGAGGCCTTGCGCGCGCGCCTTGCCGAGATCCATGCCGCGAGCGGGCGCAAGGTCAGCCTGGTCGGTTGGAGTCTTGGCGGTGTCTATGCGCGCGACCTTGCGCTGCAGGCGCCGGACATGGTCCGTTATGTCGTCACGCTCGGCAGTCCGTTTGCCAATGACGTGCGGGCGACCAATGCCACACGGCTTTACGAAGCGCTGTCCGGCGAGCGGGTCGAGGATCTCTCGGAGCTGCGCGAGGCGATTGCCGGCGATCTGCCGGTTCCGGCGACGTCGATCTATTCGCGCGCCGACGGTGTCGTGAACTGGCGGACCTGTCTGCTCCGTCCCTCCGACCGCGCCGAGAACATCGAGGTGCATCTGGCGAGCCATATCGGGCTCGGCGTTAACCCTGCCGCGCTGTGGGCGGTGGCGGACCGCCTCGCCCAGCCGGAAGGGGAGTTCTGGCCGTTCGACCGGGCAGGGCCGTTTGCCATTGCATATGCCCCGCCGGAACAGGCAGTATCGGCCTGACGAGAAGCGCCGCCAAGGTGCCCGTCAAATCCTCGGGAGGGAACTATGGCTGACGGTAAGAAGCTGTCGTCGCTGGACGCATCGTTTTTGTATCTGGAAACGCCGGAAATGCCGATGCATGTCGGCAGCATGGCCATCTTTCGCCTGCCCGACGACTACAAGGGCGACTTCTTCGAAGACTTCAAGGCGATGATCGTCTCGCGCCTGCACATCGCGCCTATCCTTAAAGCGCGGCTGGAGAAGGCGCCGCTCGATATCGATCATCCCTCCTGGGTCGAGGACGACCAGTTCGACATCGACCGTCACATCTTCCGCGCCAGCCTGCCGCAGCCGCGCGACCGCGCCACGCTCGAACGCATCGTCGGCTGGATGCACGCCAAGCTGTTGAACCGCGCGCGCCCGCTCTGGGAGTTCTATGTCTTCGAAGGCATGAAGGACAACGAAGTCGGGCTCTATTCCAAGATGCACCATGCCGCGATCGACGGCGGCGCCGGTGCTGCGCTGACCAACATGATCTACGACATCTCGCCGATCCCGCGGCAGGTCGATCCGCCGTCCGGCGGGTCGAAGCCCGGCCAGGAGCCGCGCGACATCGCGGCGAACCTGCTGGATTCCTATCAGCAGCTGTTCAGCCAGCCGCTCGATGCATCGGCGGCGGCGAAGAACCTGCAACTGCCGCGCACCGGCAAGAGCGACATCGGCTCGATCCTGTTCGACAACGCGATGTACCAGATCGAAAGCGCGGTGCGCTTCGCCGGCAATATCCCGACCATGGTCAAGAGCGTCTCCGAGGTGCTGGGCAAGGTCTCCGATCCGAAGTCGCGCGAGAGCCTCGCCAGCATGGTGTCGCCGCCGACCATGCTCAACAAGACGATCTCGTCGGAACGCAGCTTTGCCGGCGTGTCGATCTCGCTGTCGCGCTCCAAGGCGCTGGCGAAGCTCGCCGGCGGCAAGCTCAACGACGTCGTGCTGGCGCTCGCCTCCGGCGTGGTCCGGCGCTACCTCCAGCAATACGGCACGCTGCCGGCGAAATCGCTGACCGCGGCGGTGCCGATCTCGCTCCGCGAGGAGGGCAACACCGAGGCCAACAACCAGGTGTTCGGCATGATCTGCGCGATCGCGACCAATATCGACGATCCCAAGGCGCGGCTGGAAGCGATTATCGCACAATCGACCAAGTCCAAGGAGATGTCGCATCCGCTGCGCGCCTTGATGCCCCAGGTCTCCAACATCTCGATGCTGGGCGCGCCGATCATGGTGCAGATCCTGGCGCTGCTCTACAGCCGCTCCAATTTGTCGGACGTGCTGCCGCCGGCGGCGAACATCACGGTGTCCAACGTGCCGGGGCCGCGGCAGACGCTTTATGCGGCGGGCGCCGAGCTGCTGCACATCTTCCCGGTGTCGATCTCGACGCACGGGCAGGCGCTCAACATCACCGTGCAGAGCTATCGCGACCAGCTCGATTTCGGCTTCATCGTCGGCGCCAACATCATCCCGCATGTGCAGGTGATGTGCGACATGCTGCCGGGGGAGTTCGCTGCACTCGAGGCGGCCTACGCGCCGCCGGCAGCGGACATCAAGGGCGCGGCGGAATAGGAAATTTGTCAGGAACCGTATGATGATTGAAATGCCGCCGCTCAACTTCGCGCAGACGAACGGAATCCGCATGGGCTATTACGAGGCGGGCCCGGTCACGGACAAACCGCCGGTCGTGCTGTGTCACGGCTGGCCCGAACTCGCCTTCTCCTGGCGCCACCAGATCAAGGCGCTGAGCGAGGCCGGTATCCGCGTGATCGCGCCCGATCAGCGCGGCTACGGTGCGACCGACCGGCCAGAGCCGGTCGAAGCCTATGACATGGAGCATCTGACCGGCGATCTCGTCGGACTGCTCGATCATCTCAACATCGACAAGGCGATTTTCGTCGGCCACGACTGGGGCGGTTTCGTCGTCTGGCAGATGCCGCTGCGGCATCCGACGCGTGTCGCCGGTGTCGTCGGCGTCAACACCCCGCATTGGGATCGCGCACCGATGGATCCGATCGCGCTGTTCCGCCAACGCTTCGGCGACCAGATGTATATCGTCCAGTTCCAGGACCCCGCGCGCGAGCCGGACAGGATCTTCGGCAGCCGCGTCGAAGAGACCTTCGATGCCTTCATGCGCAAGCCGGCCGCGCGCCCTCCCGGTGCGCCGGAGGAACAGCCGATCGCGGGCATTGGTGCCTCGCCCCGCATCAACCTGGCGTTTCCGCAGATGATTGCGAACTACGATTCCAGGCATGATCCGCGCACGCCGATCCTGTCGGCGGAGGAGAAGAAGGTGTTCGTCGACACTTTCACGACAACCGGCTTCACCGGCGGCATCAACTGGTATCGCAATTTCACCCGCAACTGGGAGCGTTCGAAGGGGCTGGACCATCACATCAGCGTTCCCTCATTGATGATCATGGCCGAGAACGACGCCGTGCTGCCGCCGTCGGCGGCGGATGGCATGGAGACGCTGGTGTCCGATCTCGAGAAGTACCTGGTGAAGGACAGCGGCCATTGGACACAGCAGGAGAAGCCGGAAGAGGTCAGCGCCAAGCTGATCGAATGGCGTAGAAGGCGGTTTGGGTAACAACCCGGTCGTCGATGTAAATGAGACGTCATTCCGGGGCGCCCGAAGGGCGAACCCGGAATCTCGAGATTCCGGGTTCGATGCTGCGCATCGCCCCGGAATGACGCGATCAGGGGGGAAGCACTTTCAATGTCAACCAAGAACCGTCTGGATCCGATTCCGCATCCGCCGACCAAGCCGGTGGTCGGCAACATGCTGTCGCTGGACTCGGCCGCGCCCGTGCAGCACCTGACGCGGCTCGCGAAGGAGCTGGGTCCGATCTTCTGGCTCGACATGATGGGCTCGCCGATCGTTGTCGTCTCCGGCCACGATCTCGTCGACGAGCTTTCCGACGAGAAGCGCTTCGACAAGACGGTGCGCGGCGCGCTGCGGCGCGTGCGTGCGGTCGGCGGCGACGGCCTGTTCACGGCCGACACCAGGGAGCCGAACTGGAGCAAGGCGCACAACATCCTGCTGCAGCCGTTCGGCAACCGCGCCATGCAGTCCTATCACCCGAGCATGGTCGACATCGCCGAGCAGCTCGTCCAGAAATGGGAGCGGCTCAACGCCGACGACGAGATCGACGTCGTCCACGACATGACCGCGCTGACGCTTGATACGATCGGCCTGTGCGGTTTCGAGTACCGGTTCAATTCGTTCTACCGGCGCGACTACCATCCCTTCGTCGAGTCGCTGGTGCGCTCGCTCGAAACCATCATGATGACGCGGGGCCTGCCGTTGGAGCAGCTCTGGATGCAGAAGCGGCGAAAGACCCTGGCGGAAGACGTCGCCTTCATGAACAAGATGGTCGACGAGATCATCGCCGAACGCCGCAAGAGTTCGGAAGGGATCGACGACAAGAAGGACATGCTCGCCGCGATGATGACCGGTGTCGACCGCTCGACCGGCGAACAGCTCGACGACGTCAACATCCGCTACCAGATCAACACCTTCCTGATCGCCGGCCACGAGACCACCAGCGGCCTGTTGTCCTACACGCTCTATGCCCTGCTCAAGCATCCGGACATTCTCAGGAAGGCCTATGACGAGGTCGACCGCGTCTTCGGTCCCGACGTCAATGCCAAGCCGACCTACCAGCAGGTGACGCAGCTCACCTACATCACGCAGATCCTGAAGGAGGCACTGCGGCTGTGGCCGCCGGCGCCTGCCTACGGCATCTCGCCGCTCAACGACGAGACCATCGGCGGCGGCAAGTACAAGCTCCGGAAGGGCACGTTCACCACCATTCTGGTGACGGCGCTGCATCGCGACCCCAGCGTCTGGGGGCCGAACCCCGATGCCTTCGATCCCGAGAATTTCAGCAAGGAGGCTGAAGCAAAGCGGCCGATCAATGCCTGGAAGCCGTTCGGCAACGGCCAGCGCGCCTGCATCGGCCGCGGCTTTGCCATGCACGAGGCCGCACTCGCGCTCGGCATGATCCTGCAGCGCCTCAAGCTGATCGATCACCAGCGCTACCAGATGCACCTGAAGGAAACGCTGACGATGAAGCCGGAGGGCTTCAAGATCAAGGTGCGGCCGCGCGCCGATCGCGAGCGCGGTGCCTATGGCGGGCCCATCGCGGTTGCGGTTGCGGCGCCGAGGGCGCCGCGTCAGCCGACCACGCGGCCCGGCCACAACACGCCGATGCTGGTGCTTTACGGCTCCAATCTTGGCACCGCCGAGGAGCTCGCGACCCGCATGGCCGACCTCGCGGAGATCAATGGCTTTGCCGTGCACCTTGGAACGCTCGACGAATATGTCGGCAGGCTGCCGCAGGAGGGCGGCGTCCTGATCATCTGCGCCTCCTATAACGGCGCGCCGCCCGACAATGCGACGCAATTCGTCAAATGGCTCGGCGACGATCTGCCGAAGGATACCTTTGCCAAGGTGCGCTACGCCGTGTTCGGCTGCGGCAACAGCGACTGGGCAGCGACCTATCAGTCGGTGCCGCGCTTCATCGACGAGCAATTGTCGAAGCACGGCGCACGCGCGGTCTATCCGCGTGGCGAGGGCGATGCGCGCAGCGATCTCGACGGCCAGTTCCAGAAGTGGTTCCCGGCGGCGGCCCAGGTCGCGACCAAGGAATTCGGCATCGACTGGAATTTCACCCGCACCGCGGAGGACGATCCGCTCTATGCGATCGAGCCGGTGGCGGTGACCGCCGTCAACACCATCGTCGCGCAGGGCGGCGCTGTGGCGATGAAGGTGCTGGTCAATGACGAGCTGCAGAACAAGTCCGGTGCCAACCCGTCGGAGCGCTCGACGCGCCATATCGAGGTGCAACTGCCGGCCAACGTCACCTACCGCGTCGGCGATCATCTGAGCGTGGTTCCGCGCAACGATCCGACGCTGGTGGATTCGGTTGCCCGCCGTTTCGGCTTCCTGCCGGCCGACCAGATCAGGCTTCAGGTCGCCGAGGGCCGCCGCGCGCAATTGCCGGTCGGCAATGCGGTATCGGTCGGACGCCTCCTCAGCGAGTTCGTCGAACTGCAGCAGGTGGCGACGCGCAAGCAGATCCAGACCATGGCCGAGCACACCCGCTGCCCGGTCACCAAGCCGAAGCTGCTGGCCTTCGTCGGTGAGGAGGCTGAGCCGCTCGAACGCTATCGCAGCGAGATTCTGGCCAGGCGCAAATCGGTGTTTGACCTGCTGCTTGAATATCCAGCCTGCGAATTGCCGTTCCACGTCTACCTGGAAATGCTCTCGCTGCTGGCGCCGCGCTATTACTCGATCTCGTCCTCGCCGTCGGTCGATCCGGCGCGCTGCAGCGTCACGGTCGGTGTGGTCGAAGGTCCGGCGGCGTCGGGGCGTGGCACCTACAAAGGCATCTGTTCGAACTATCTCGCCAACCGGCGTTCGGGCGATGCGATCTACGCCACGGTGCGCGAGACCAAGGCCGGCTTCCGTCTTCCCGATGATCCATCGGTGCCGATCATCATGATCGGCCCGGGCACGGGCCTGGCGCCGTTCCGCGGCTTCCTCCAGGAGCGCGCCGCGCGCAAGGCGAAAGGCGCTGCGCTCGGCCCGGCGATGCTGTTCTTCGGCTGCCGCCATCCCGACCAGGATTTCCTCTACGCGGATGAGCTGAAGGCGCTGGCCGCAAGCGGCGTCACGGAGCTGTTCACCGCGTTCTCGCGCGCGGACGGACCCAAGACCTATGTCCAGCACGTGCTCGCCGCGCAGAAGGACAAGGTCTGGCCGCTGATCGAGCAGGGCGCGATCATCTATGTCTGCGGCGACGGCGGCAAGATGGAGCCTGACGTGAAGGCAGCGCTGGTCGCGATCCATCGCGAGAAGAGCGGCAGCGATGCCGCCACGGGCGCCCGCTGGATCGAGGAAATGGGCGCGAAGAACCGGTATGTGCTGGATGTCTGGGCGGGAGGATAGCCCAGGCCCCTGCCGTAGCCCGGATGGAGCGCAGCGAAATCCGGGACAGTCTCTCACAGGAGAAACACCCCCGGATTGCGCTTCGCTCCATCCGGGCTACGAAGTAATCGTGCTAAAGCTCCCCCATGATTCCCTGGGAAAAACTCGACACCGCCAAGATCCCCGGCTCCGACGAAGAGCTCCGCCTGATGCGGCGGGGCAAGGAGTTTTCGATCAAGCTCGGCACCAACGAGCTGATGAACAATCGCCTGTCGGGTTCCGAAGCCGCGCTCGCGACGCTCGCGGCGAAGCAGATCGAGACGCTCGCAAAACCCGTCGTCCTCATCGGCGGCCTCGGCATGGGTTTTACCTTGCGCGCGGCGCTCACCGTGCTGGGCGCCAAGGCGAAGATCGTGGTCTCCGAGCTGGTGCCGGCGGTCGTCACCTGGGCGCGCGGTCCGATGGCGGAAGTTTTTGGCGACAGCCTCGATGATCCACGTGTCAACATCCGCGAGATCGACGTCGGCGAAGTCATCCGGGCGAAGAGCGCTGCCTTCGACGCCATTCTGCTCGACGTCGACAACGGGCCCGAAGGGCTGACCCGGAAGGGCAATGACGCGCTCTACAATGCGAACGGGTTGAAAGCGGCAAAGACGGCGCTGCGGCCCAGCGGCGTGCTCGCGGTCTGGTCGTCGGGACCCAATCCCGCCTTCACGAAGCGTCTTCGCACTGCCGGCTTGGACGTCAACGAGGTCGCCGTCCGCGCCACCGGCAGAGGCGGCGGCGCGCGTCACGTAATCTGGATCGCAAAGAAGGCTTGAGGGCCGCTCTACGCCGCTAGCGCCGCCGCGCCATGCGCGTGCTTGTCGATGGCGCGGATGATGTCGGGCCAGAAGCGCATCGGCAGCGCGTGGCCCATGCCCTCGATCATCAGCAGCTTTGCGCCGGGGATCGACTCTGCCGTGTCCTTGCCGCCTTCGGGACGGACCAGTGGATCGACGGTGCCGTGGATCACCAGCGTCGGCGTTTTCACGCCCCGCAGCCGTTCCTTGCGGCTGCCGGAGGCCAGCACGGCGCGGAGCTGCCGGCCGACGCCGGCCGGATTGAGCCCGCGTGCGAACACGCGCTCGGCACGGTCGAGATCGAGCGCCTCCTCTTCCGGAAACGATCCGCCGCGCAAGAGCTTCCATGTCTCGCCGAAGCGAACGACGAACTCTTCCTTACCCTGCGGCGGCGGCGCCATCAGCATCGCGGCGGCCTCGCGCGTCGGCGGCGGCACGCGCGGATTGCCCGTGGTCGACATGATCGAGGTCAGCGAGCGCACGCGCTCGGGAAACGACAGCGTCGCCTCCTGCGCGATCATGCCACCCATGGACGCACCGACGAGATGCGCCGACTTGATGCTGAGCGCATCCATCAGCCCGATCGTGTCCCTGGCCATGTCGATCAGCTTGTAGGGCGCGGCCACGGGAATTTTGAGGAAGCGCAGCTTCAGCAGCTCGAGCGGCGTCAGGCGCTTGCCGCCGCTGAGATGGCTTGACTTGCCGATGTCGCGATTGTCGAAGCGGATTACGCGAAAGCCGTGCACGGCGAGCTGCTCGCAGAACGCATCGTCCCAATGGATCATCTGCGCGCCGAGCCCCATGATCAGCAGCAGCGGCTCGGCATTGTCGTTGCCGAAGATCTCGTAGCAGATGTCGATGCCGTTGGCGCGGATGGTCTGGGGCGGCTGATGGGCGGTCACGGATGCGTTCCCTCTCTGCTGGCTGATGCTGTATCGCACGGTTTCACGCGGCAAAGAAGCCGTGTGCGCCGCACCTGATGACCTGCCGGTTGACCGCTTCCTCGCAACGGTGTCGTATGGCGAAAAAAGAAGGGCGTCCAAGCTCTCGGGTACCAGGAGGACGCCGATGACCGACAAGACCAATGACCCGGTCGCCATGTGGCAGAAGATGGTGGGTGAGATGGAGAAGGGGTTCAACTCCTTCGCCAACCAGGCCATGTCTTCGCCCGAATTTTCTCAGGCGATGAACCGTGCGGGCGGAGTTGCTGCAGGTGCTCAGAAGCAGCTCGGCGAGCTCATGGAGAAATACCTCGTCACGATGAACCTGCCGAGCCGCGAGCAGGTGACGGGCCTTGCGGAGCGGCTGCAGTCCATCGAAGCCCAGATCGGTGAGATGAAATCGATGCTGAGCCAGATGGCGGCGAGTTCCGGCATCTCGCAGGGCATCGATGGGGCGCCAAAGCCGCCGCGGACGAAGCGTCCGCCCTCCGAGAACGGAGAGCAGAAATGAACGCGGCGACGGGACTTGATTTCGCATCTATCCCGGAGCGCATCCAGTCCGAGGTGCAGCGCGCCATCCAGCGCAGCATCAAGGGCGTCGAATATTTCTCGACCTCCGGACCCACGCTCGGCTCGACGCCGAAGGACGTGCTGCATTCGCGCGGCACCATGAGCCTCTATCACTACCGGCCGATGTCGGACGAGATCTACCGCGTGCCGGTGCTGATCGTGATGGCGACCACTAACCGCGGCTACATCCTCGACCTCGTGCCCGGCCAGAGTTTCATCGAGTTCCTGCTGAGGCGCGGCTACGACGTCTACATGCTCGACTGGAGCGCGCCGCGACCTGAGGAGAAGAGCCTGCGGATGGAGGATTACGTCCTCGACTTCATCCCGGATTGCGTCCGCCGCGTGCAGGCCGATTCCGGCGAGCAGGATGTCTCCATCATCGGCTATTGCTTCGGCGGCGTGCTGTCGCTGCTCTACGGCTCGATCCACAAGGACGGGCCGATGAAGAATCTGATCTGCTTCACCACGCCGATCGATTTTCGCGAAATGAAGCTGTTCTCGAATTTCTCCGACCGCCGCTATTTCGACGTCGACCGCCTGGTCGACAGTGTCGGCAACGTGCCGCCGGAGATGATCCTGTCCTCGTTCGAGATGCTGCGCCCGGCTTCGCGTACCGTGAGCCAGATCCAGCTCTGGGAGAACATCTGGAACGACGAGTTCGTGAAGTCGTACCGGATGTTCGACCGCTGGGCGACCGACACGCTGCCGCTCGCGGGCGAATATTTCCGCACCATCACCAAGGACCTGATGTGGGGCAACAAGCTGTTCAACGACGCCATGTCGGTCGGCGGCCGGGCGGCGAAGCTCGAGGACATCAAGGTGCCGATCCTGCATGCGGTCGCCGAGCACGATCACATCGTGCCCTATGACGCCGCAAAACACCTGATCACGAAGATCGGCTCGGAGGACAAGGAAGAGGTGATGCTGAAGGGCGGTCACGTCTCGCTGGTCGCCGGTGCCAATGCGGTAAAGCGGCTGTGGCCGAAACTGGATTCCTGGCTGGGGAAGAGATCGACATGAGCGAGCAGCGTTCCTATCCGCGTCACGTCAAGACCGACGCCGGCGACATCGAGATCCGCCTGATGTCGCCTGCGGACGAAGCCGCGGTGCTCGCCTTCGGCAAGGGCCTGCCGACCCACGATCTGCTGTTCCTGCCGCGCAACATCAGCGAGCCGAAGGTGCTGTCGGCCTGGGTCAAGGAGATCGAGCGCGGGGCGATTCAGAGCCTCCTTGCCGTGAGGGACGCCAGGGTCGTCGGCTGTGGCACGCTGGTGCGCGATCCGCATTCCTGGTCGCCCCATGTCGGCGAGATCCGGATGGTGGTCTCGCTCGATGTGCGCGGGAAGGGGGTGGGGCGGGCGCTGTCGCAGGAGACCTTTGCCCTCGCGCTCGGTGCCGGCCTCGAAAAGCTCTCGGTCCAGATGACGGTGGATCAGCAGGCGGCGATCGCGCTGTTCGAGAGCCTCGGCTTCAAGGCCGAGGCGCTGCTGCGCGACCATGTCCGGGATATCGACGGCAAGACCCACGACATCGTCGTGCTCGGCCACAACATCGCGCAGGTCCAGGCCCAGATGGAGGCCTATGGGGTGCCAGGCGCCGTCCAGCACTAGAAAGCGCCGTCCAGCATTGAACGCCGCCTCGGCTTGCTGCGGAACCCGGCTGGCTAGGGAGGCATCAGGATGCCTCCCATTAAGGCTGTTCACGATTTCGTGATATCGCAGTGCAGCACACATATTGCGACGCACAATTAACCGTGCCATATAGGTCGTGCCCCGGGCCAATGCGGACGGGGTGAGCCCATAGCTCAACCCAATGAGGATGGAGAGAACCCCAATGACCACCGAAACCAACACCGCTTTCGAGGGCTTCAAAGACGCTTTCAAGAACATCCAGAACCTGGAAGTTCCCGAGGCTGCCCGCGAATTCGTCAAGAAGACTGCCAACACCGCCAAGGACCGTGCTGCCGAGGTGTTCGCTGGCTCCGAGCGCGTGACCGCCGCCGTCGAGAACGCGGTGACCGAGTCCGTCACTGAAGCCGGCAAGATCAGCCGCAACATTCAGCAGGCGATCTACGAGGACGCCGAGGCGTTCTTCTCGGGCATCGACAAGCTCGCGTCCGCCAAGTCGGTCAGCGAAGCCGTCGAGATCCAGTCGAGCCTGCTCCGCGCTCGCGGCGAAGTGTTCGTCTCGCGCGCCAAGGCGACCGCCGACTATTTCGGCAAGCTCGCTGCCAACGGTGCGAAGTCCGCTCAGGACAACTTCGCCAAGGTCTACAACAAGACCGCCTGATCTGGTGCCCTGAGTCCAAACTGAAATTTTGAGGCCCGCTTCGGCGGGCCTTTTGTTTTTGCGCTGCCGTCACTGGCCGCCGTCATTGCGAGCGAAGCGAAGCAATCCAGTCTGCCTCCGTGGAAAGACTCTGGATTGCTTCGCTTCGCTCGCAATGACGGAGTAGGGTGATGCAGTGATGACTCTTTCAAGCAATTTCTCCTTCGACACCCCCGGCGACGCCGAGCGTGCGGCCGAGCTGCGCCGCGTCAAGGCGCTCGCGACGCTGGTGCTGGCCTCGACGCTTCTGCTGTTCGCCGTCGCGAAATGGCTGCTGCCCGTGCATCCCGTGTTCGGCTTCATTGCGGCCTTCGCGGAGGCCGCGACGATCGGCGGGCTCGCTGACTGGTATGCGGTGGTCGCGCTGTTCAAGCGGCCGCTCGGCCTGCCGATCCCGCACACCGCGATCATCCAGAGCAACCAGGCCCGCATCGCCGACAAGCTCGGCGAGTTCATCCAGGTGCATTTTCTCGAAGCCGGTCCCGTCGAGGCCAAACTGAACGAGATCGACTTCGGCTCCTTCGTCGCCGACTGGCTGCGCGACCGCAAGCGCAGCGATGACCTTGCGCGCTTCGCGCTGCGTCTGCTGCCGGAGGCGGTCTCCGCGACGGAAAGCTCCGGCCTGATGACCTTTATCATCCGCCGCATGTCCTCGCAGCTTCAGGGGATCGACCTCGCGCCGCTCGCGGCCGGCACGCTACGCGGCTTCGTTGCGGAGGGGCGCCACCAGATCCTGTTCGACGATCTTCTGCGCGTGATGCACGAGACGCTGAACCAGAAAGAGACGATGGCGATGATCCGCGAAAAGGTGCGCGCGGAGCTGCCGACCTTGCTCAATCTCTACCGTGCCGACAAGTTTCTGGTGAACAAGATCGTGTCGTCGGCGACGGCTTTCTTCAACGAGGTGCGCAGCGATCCCAAGCATCCGTTCCGCGGCGAATTCGACCGCATGGTGCTGGGCTTCGTCGACAGGCTCGGTACCGACAAGGCCTATATCGATCGCATCGACGGCTTGAAGCGCGACCTGCTGGCGCGGCCCGAGCTCGCCGATCTCGCGCGCACCGTCTGGGCCAACACGCGCTCGTTCATCGAGCGCAGCGCGAGCGGCGAGACGCAGGTGCTGCAGCATCATCTCGCCGGCATGTTCGTTTCCGCGGGCGAGGCGCTCGCCGGCGATGCCGAGCTGCGCGGCGAGATCAACAAGGGCCTCGTGACGGTGTTGCGCAGCTTCGTCGCCGACCAGAAGAGCGGCGTCTCGACCTTCATCTCCGATCAGGTCAAGGCGTGGGACATGGCGCAGTTGATTTCGCTGATCGAAATCAACATCGGGCGCGACCTGCAATACATCCGTTTCAACGGCTCGCTGATCGGCGGCCTTGCCGGACTTACGCTCTACTCCGTAGAATCCCTGCTCCGATTGTTGTGACTTTTGCGTCACGGCCGTCGGCATTAACGCGCAGGCCTATTGTCGCTTCGCGTCTCTCCCGCTTGAATGTCAGCAACCGGCCGCCTAGCTGATTCATGTTGCGCTGCGGAACGTTCAAGAAGCCGGCGTATTGGAATTCATGCCCATTGCCGGCATCGCGGCCGGCGCCTTCCCCAGGGGATCCATTGATGACCGCTACTTCCCAGACGCTGCGTCCGCCGTCCCGCACTCTGATGTTTTTGGAAGGGCGCGCGATCCACGAGTTCGGCGCATTCCTCGGCGCGTTGCCGCTGCTGAGCCTCGCGCCGCGCGGCGATGGGCATCCGGTGCTGGTGCTGCCGGGCCTCGTGGCCTCAGATGCTTCTACGCGCGCGCTGCGCAGCTTTCTGACCAGCAAGGGTTATGCGGTGAGCGGCTGGCGCCAGGGCCGCAACTATGGCCTGCGCGAGGGCGTGCAGCATGCGATGGTGGATCTGGTCCACGAGCTCAGCGACACGCGCGACCGCAAGATCAGCCTGGTCGGCTGGAGCCTCGGTGGCCTCTATGCGCGCCAGCTCGCCAAGATGATGCCCGAGCGCGTGCGCCAGGTGATCACGCTCGGCAGTCCCTTCGCTGGCAATCCCCGCTCGACCAATGCCTGGCGCGTCTATGAATGGGCGAGCGGCCGGAAGTCCGACGAGGTTGATCCGGAGTTCGGCGGCGAGCTCGCCGTGCCGCCGCCGGTGCCGACCACCGCCATCTTCAGCCGCACCGACGGCGTCTGCGCCTGGCAGGGCTGCATGGAGAAGTCGGGCGCGCAGACCGAGAGCATCGAGGTCGAGAGCAGCCATTGCGGCATGGGCCACCATCCCGCCGCCGTCTATGCGGTGGCCGACCGTCTCGCGCAGAAGGAAGGCCAGTGGCGGCCGTTCGATCGCAGCGGCTGGCGCAGCCTGGCCTATCCCGATCCGCATCGGTAGTCGGGCCTGCATGGTTCGAGACGCGCGGCTCTGCCGCGCTCCTCACCATGAGGGTTGAGAGCAAGTGACGCCGCGCCAAAGAGGGTAGACCTCATCCTGAGGAGGCGCGAAGCGCCGTCTCGAAGGATCGAGCCCGGCTCTCGCATTGTCGCTCCCGTCCATTGTCGCGCCCGCACCAAACGCGCTATGCCTCGCGCATGGCGCATCCGCTCTCCCGCATCATCGACCAGCTCAAGCGCGAGCCGTCGCGTACCGGCTCCATCGTCGTCACCGTCTTTGGCGACGCTATCGTGCCGCGCGGCGGTTCGGTGTGGCTCGGCACGTTGCTGGAATTCTTCGAAAGCCTGGACATTGATGCCGGCGTGGTGCGTACGGCGATGTCGCGCCTCGCGACCGATGGCTGGCTGACGCGCGAAAAGGTCGGCCGCAACAGCTTTTATCGCCTGGCCGACAAGGGGCGCCAGACGTTCGAGGCCGCGACGCGCCACATCTACGATCCGCCGCCGTCCGACTGGACCGGCCGCTTCGAGTTGCTCCTGATCGGCAATGGCGAGGACCGCGACGTCTCGCGCGAAGCGCTCCGCAATGCCGGCTTCGGCAGCCCGCTACCGGGCGTGTGGGTTGCGCCCTCAGGCGTGCCGGTGCCGGACGAGGCCGCCGGCGCCATTCGTCTCGAAGTGTCGGCCGAGGATGACAGCGGCCGCCGCCTGCTCAGCGCGAGCTGGCCGCTGGACCGCACCGCCGACGCCTATCTGAAATTCATGAAGACCTTTGAACCGCTCCGCGCTGCGCTCGCCCGTGGCACGGATCTGTCCGGGGCGGACGCCTTTACCGCGCGCATTCTCTTGATCCACTACTACCGCCGCGTCGTGCTGCGCGATCCGCTGCTGCCGGACAGCCTGCTGCCGGCGGACTGGCCGGGCAGGGCCGCCCGCGCGCTCTGCGGTGAGGTCTATCGGGCGCTGCTTGCGCCGTCGGAACAATGGCTTGATGGCCATGGAACCAATGAAAAAGGGCCGCTGCCGCCGGCGCGGAAGCTTCTGGAGAGGAGGTTCGAGGTCTGATTTATATGTTACAGAAATATCTTGCATGAAGTAAATTTTGTTATATATTGCCTCCCAATAAAACGGGAGGACGCGCATGTATACCCAGGCGCTGAATACGGCCGAGACCGACGATCGCGGTCTCGAGGACGCGGCCAAGGCTGCGCAGTTTCAGGCCCGCATCGATGCCGAGGAGCGCATCGAGCCGAACGACTGGATGCCGGCGGCCTATCGCAAGACGCTCACCCGTCAGATCTCCCAACACGCCCATTCCGAAATCGTCGGCATGCTGCCCGAAGGCAACTGGATCACGCGCGCGCCGACCCTGCGCCGCAAGGCTGCATTGCTCGCCAAGGTGCAGGACGAGTGCGGCCATGGGCTCTATCTCTATGCTGCCGCCGAGACACTCGGCGCCTCGCGCGAAGAACTGGTCGACGCGATGCTCGCGGGGAAAGCAAAATACTCATCGATCTTCAACTATCCGACGCTGACCTGGGCCGACATCGGCACCATCGGCTGGCTGGTCGACGGCGCCGCGATCATGAACCAGATCCCGCTGTGCCGCTGCTCCTATGGTCCCTATGCGCGCGCGATGATCCGCGTCTGCAAGGAGGAATCGTTCCACCAGCGCCAGGGCTACGAGATCATGCTGACGCTGTGCCGCGGCTCGGACGAGCAGAAGACGATGGCGCAGGATGCGCTGAACCGCTGGTGGTGGCCGGTGCTGATGATGTTCGGCCCGCCCGATGCGACCAGCCAGCACAGCGACACCTCGACGAAGTGGAAGATCAAGCGCTTCTCCAATGACGAGCTGCGCCAGAAGTTCGTCGATGCCACCGTGCCGCAGGCGCAATATCTCGGCCTCACCATTCCCGATCCAGGCATGACCCAGGACGCCGAAGGGCACTGGCGCTACAGCGAGATCGACTGGACCGAGTTCAAGCAGGTGCTCGCCGGCAACGGCCCGTGCAACCGTGACCGCATGGCCGCGCGCCGCAAGTCGCACAATGAAGGCGCCTGGGTGCGCGAGGCGGCAGCCGCTTACTCCGCAAAGCGCGCGCAGCGCCAGACCGCGCAAGCCGCGGAATAGGGAGATCATGATGACCACGCCGAACACGCCGCTGTGGGAAGTCTTCATTCGCAGCCGCAACGGGCTCGCGCACAAGCATGTCGGCTCGCTGCATGCGAGCGACGCGACCATGGCCCTGCAGGCCGCCCGCGACATCTACACCCGCCGCGGCGAGGGGCTGTCGATCTGGGTCGTACCGTCCACCGCGATCACCGCGAGCGATCCCGCCGAGAAGGGCATGATGTTCGAACCGGCGGAATCCAAGATCTACCGGCATCCGACGTTCTATGAGGTGCCCGAGGAAGTGGGGCACATGTGATGGCGACCGCCAACATCCAGGTCTCCGAAACGCCGCTGGTGCTCTACGCGCTGCGCCGCGCCGACGATGCGCTGATCCTCGGCCACCGTCTGTCGGAATGGTGCGGGCATGCGCCGATGCTGGAAGAGGACATGGCGCTCTCCAACATCGCGCTCGACCTGATCGGTCAGGCCCGCGAGCTCTACAGCTACGCCGCCAAGGCCGAAGGCAAGGACAACGACGAGGACAAGCTCGCGTATCTGCGCGACGTCAGGCAGTACCGCAATCTATTGCTGGTCGAGCAGCCCAATGGCGACTTCGCCCAGACCCTGGTGCGGCAGTTCTTCTATTCCGCCTTCGCTGATCTCTATTGGCGCGCGATGATGAGTTCGCGCGATGCGACGCTCGCGGCGATTGCCGCCAAGTCGGAGAAGGAGAGCGCCTATCATCTGCGCCACGCCTCGGAATGGATCATCCGGCTCGGCGACGGCACGGACGAAAGCCACGCCCGTGCGCAGTCCGCAATCGATCACCTCTGGGCTTTTACCGGCGAGATGTTTGCCGTGGACGAGGGCGAACGCGCCCTGATCCATGCCGGCATCGCCATCGATCCCGGCACCTTGCGCGGTCGGTGGATGACGACGCTCTCCGATGTCACTGGCGAAGCCAAACTGACGCTGCCGCAGAATGACTGGATGCAGCAGGGCGGGCGCGCCGGCCGCCACAGCGAGCATCTCGGCCATCTCCTGTCCGAGCTGCAATCGATGCAGCGCACGTTTCCGGGGCAGACATGGTGAAGGTGCTTGAACATGACAGCGAGCTGCGCCGGCGCGCCTGGGACGCCGCGGCGAGCGTGGCTGACCCGGAAATCCCGGTGCTGACCATTGCCGATCTCGGCGTCCTCCGCGATGTCGTGCTCGACGGCGATCATGTCGAGGTCGCGATCACCCCGACCTATTCGGGCTGCCCGGCCATGAACATGATAGCGCTCGAGATCGAGGTGGCGCTCGATCGCGCCGGCTTCCGTCGTCCGAAGGTGCGCACGGTGCTGTCGCCGGCCTGGACGACGGACTGGATGAGCGAGGAGGGCCGCCGCAAGCTGAGCGCCTACGGCATCGCGCCGCCGCAAGCCTCGCACTCGCGCCGCGCGCTGTTCGGCGAACAGGCCGTCACGTGCCCGCAATGCGGCTCGGACAACACCGAGCTGCTGTCCGAATTCGGCTCGACCTCCTGCAAGGCGCTGTGGCGCTGCAAGGCCTGCCGCGAACCCTTCGATTATTTCAAGTGTCATTGAGGTCGTTGCGATGCCAACCCCATCGTCATTGCGAACGCAGCGAAGCAATCCAGAATCTCTCCGCGGAGACAGTCTAGATTGCTTCGTCGCTTCGCTCCTCGCAATGACGACGTCTCAGACCTAGGGCAATCCTAATGTCAGCAGCCGCACCGCGTTTCCATCGCCTGGCCGTCAACGACCTCCGCCGCGAGGCGTCGGATGCCGTCTCGATGACGTTTGTCATTCCCGGCGAGCTCGCCGGGGACTACGCCTTCGCCCCCGGCCAGTACCTCACGCTCCGTACCATGCTGGATGGCGAAGAAGTGCGCCGCTCCTATTCGATCTGCTCCGGCCCTGATGACGGCGAGATCCGCATCGCCGTGAAAAAGGTCGACGGCGGCGCGTTTTCGAGCTGGGCTGCGGACGAGCTGAAATGCGGCGACGAGCTCGACGTGATGACGCCGACGGGCCGCTTCGGCGTGGTCCCGCCGGCGGATGCCGGACGCATCCATGTCGGCTTTGCCGCGGGATCCGGCATCACGCCGATCCTGTCGATCGTGAAGGGCATCCTGGCTCGCGAGCCGGGCAGTCGCTTCTTCCTGTTCTACGGCAACCGTGCGACCGACAACATCATGTTTCTCGAGGCGCTCGAGGAGCTGAAAGACCGCTTCATCGATCGCCTCTCGATCTTCCACGTCATCTCCGGCGAGGAGCAGGACATCCCGATCCTGCATGGCCGGCTCGACGGCGACAAGGTGAGGGTGCTGCTGCGTTCGCTGGTGCCGGCGGCCAGCGTCGATCATGTCTTCATCTGCGGCCCGTCAGGCATGAGCGAGGACATCGAGGCGACTTGCCGCGATCTCGGCATCGCGGACGAGTGCGTCCATGTCGAGCGCTTTGTCTCCGAGTTCGGCGGCAAGCCGCGGCCGAAGAAGGTTGTCGCACCCGATGCGCCGCCGAAGGCCATCGCCTCGCTGATCATCGACGGCAAGCGCCGCGACGTGCCGGTCGCCGAGGACGAGGCCATCCTCGATGCAGCGCTGCGCGCCGGCGTCGATCTGCCCTTCGCCTGCAAGGGCGGGATGTGTTCGACCTGCCGCGCAAAACTGGTCGAGGGCGAGGCGCCGATGGACATCAACTATTCGCTGGAACCCTGGGAGCTGAAGGCCGGTTTTGTGCTCACCTGCCAGGCCAAGCCGTCATCCGAGCGGGTCGTGGTCGATTATGACCATGTCTGATCAGGCGTCTTGCTGCTCCGCAATGCAAATGCGTCGCATGATTTGACAGTGTCGGCCAACCAGAACAACATCATGAGCAAAAATTTCGCCGGGAGAAGCGCGTGAACGTCAAAGCCGCCCTGTCGCCTGAGGATGTTGCCCGCGCCTGCGCTGAGGCGATGTGGACGGAGGACGATGCCTCCAAAGGTCTCGGCATGGAGATCATCGAAATCGGCCCAGGCTTTGCGACGCTCGCCATGACGGTGCGGCCGGACATGGTCAACGGCCAGCGTATCGCGCATGGCGGATTCATCTTCACGCTCGCCGATTCCGCCTTCGCCTTTGCGTGCAACTCGCACAATGACCGCGTCGTCGCGGCGCAAGGACAGATCACCTTCATCAAGCCGGGCAAGCTCGGCGACCGCCTGGTTGCGAAGGCGCGGGAAGTGACCTGCGGCGGCCGCTCCGGCATTTACGACGTGTGCGTTACCGTCGGTGATACCGTCATCGCGGAATTCCGCGGGCATTCACGTGTCATTCCCGGCACGTGGCTGCCTGTGCAAGGTCAATAAGACCAACAAGAAGAACAAACCAATGTTGTGGGGAAACGAGGATGGCTCTGACGAGGCTCAAGGAAGGTGGCAATTCCTATAGTGCCGAGATGGACGCGCACGAGCGCGCGTCGCGCGACGAGATCATGGCACTGCAGAAGCAGCGGCTGGCCTGGTCGCTGAAGCACGCCTACGACAACGTCGCGCATTATCGCAAGGCTTTCGATGCGGCTGGCGTGCATCCGTCGGATTTTCGCGAGCTCTCCGATCTCGCGAAATTTCCGTTCACGGTGAAGACGGATCTTCGCGACAATTATCCCTTCAACATGTTCGCCGTGCCGCGCGAGAAGCTGGTGCGCGTGCATGCGTCCTCCGGCACCACGGGCAAGCCGATCGTCGTGGGCTATACCCGGCGCGACATCGACACCTGGTCGGACGTGATGGCGCGCTCGATCCGCGCCGCCGGCGGCCGTACCGGCATGATCATCCACAATGCCTATGGCTATGGCCTCTTCACCGGCGGTCTCGGTGTGCACTACGGCGCCGAAAAGCTCGGCTGCACGGTGGTGCCGATCTCCGGCGGCATGACCGAGCGGCAGGTGCAGCTCATCAACGACTTCCGGCCCGATATCATCACGGTGACACCGAGCTACATGCTGGCGATCCTCGACGAGTTCAAGCGGCAGAAACTCGATCCACGCCAGTGCTCGCTGAAGGTCGGCATCTTCGGCGCCGAGCCCTGGACCAACGCGATGCGCGGCGAGATCGAGGATGCCTTCGACATGGATGCGACCGACATCTATGGCCTCTCCGAGGTGATCGGTCCCGGCGTCGCGCAGGAATGCATCGAGACCAAGGACGGCCTTCACATCTGGGAGGACCATTTCTACCCGGAAGTGATCGATCCCGTGACAGGTGCAGTTCTCCCTGATGGCGAGAAGGGTGAGCTGGTCTTCACCTCGCTCACCAAGGAAGCCTTTCCCGTGATCCGCTATCGCACCCGCGACTTGACGCGGTTGCTGCCGGGCACGGCGCGGCCGGGCATGCGGCGGATGGAAAAGGTGACGGGGCGCTCGGACGACATGATCATCCTGCGCGGCGTCAACCTGTTCCCGACCCAGATCGAGGAGGTGCTGCTCGCCACCGACTGGTGCGGCGGCCACTTCATCCTGGAGCTGACCCGCGAAGGCCGCATGGACGAGCTGACCATCATTGCCGAGGCGCGGCCCGAGAGCTGGGACGGACGGGGTCTCGTCGACCATGCCGACCGGATCTCGACCCACATCAAGAACACCATCGGGATCAGCTCCCGGGTCCAGGTGGTCGCGCCCGCCACGCTGGAGCGCTCGCTCGGCAAGGCCAAGCGGCTCTACGACAAGCGGCCCAAAGATTAGCTCCCGGATTGACTTGACCGCCCCCAAAGGCGACAACGCCCGCGAGAAATCGCGGGTCTTATCCATGTCGCCAGCCGATACCAAAACCGTCGAAGCGCGCTGCGTTCGCCTCAATGCCAAGGCCGAGAATGCCGCCGCGGTCACGCCAGTCGTCGAGCATCGCACGCTCACCCGCGGTCCGAACGATCTCCTGATCGAGGTGAAGGCTGCCGCCGTCAATCCGTCCGACGTGAAGGCCGCAACCGGGCTGATGCCCTATGCCGTGTTCCCGCGTACGCCGGGCCGCGACTACGCCGGCGTGGTGATCGATGGCCCTGCCGTCACGATCGGGCGCGAGGTGTTCGGCTCCTCCGGTGATCTCGGTATTCGCCGCGACGGGACCCACGCCAGCCATCTCGTCGTCGAGGCCGATGCTGTGGTGGAGAAGCCGAAGACGGTGTCGTGGGAGGAAGCGGCCGGTATCGGCGTGCCCTTCGTCACCGCGATGGAAGGTTTTCGCCGCGCCGGCATTCCGAAGCCCGGCGAAACCGTTCTGGTGTTCGGCGTCAACGGCAAGGTCGGCCAGGCCGCGGTGCAGATCGCGACCTGGCAAGGCGCGCGCGTCGTCGGCGTGGTGCGCAAGGCGGAGGCCTACGAAGGCCACAGCAATGCGCCGATCGAGGTGATCGATGCCTCGGCAACGGATGTCGCCACGCGCGCGCGCGAACTGACCGGCGGCAAGGGCGCCGACATCGTCTTCAACACGGTCGGCGATCCCTATTTCCTGGCAGCGCACAAGTCGCTAGCGCTCCGCGGTCGTCAGATCCTGATCGCCGCAATCGACCGCATCGTGCAGTTCAACATCCTCGAATTCTACCGCGGCCAGCACACCTATGTCGGCATCGACACGCTCGGACTGTCGTCGGCCGCGACCGGCGCGGTGCTGCGCGATCTCGGCCCCGGCTTTGCCAGCGGTTATTTGAAGCCGTTCCCGATCAAGGCGAATGCGATCTATCCGCTGGAGCGGGCCAAGGAGGCTTATGTTGCTGTCGCCGGCTCGTCGCGCGATCGCGTGATCCTGAAGCCTTGAAACTCGTCATTGCGAGCGCAGCGAAGCAATCCAGAAATGTAATCTGCGGAGGCAGACTGGATTGCTTCGCTGCGCTCGCAATGACGGAGAATGCGGAGAGGTCTAAGAGTAGAAGATGGAATCCACCCAACTCGTCCTCCTCGCAGGCCTCGTCATCGGCCTGGTTTACGGCTCCGTCGGCCTGCTCAGCGGCTTCTGCCTGATGAGCAGCATGCGCGGATGGCTGGCGAAGGGGGACGAGCGGTTGGTGCGCAGCTACGCGCTGGCGATCGCGGTAGCAATTGCCGCGAGCCAGCTCCTTGCCGGCAACGGCATGGTCGATCTCGGTAAGTCGATCTATCTGCAACCAACCTTTTCGGTGCCGGTGCTGTTCCTCGGCGGCCTGCTGTTCGGCTATGGCATGGTGCTGTCGAACGGCTGCGGCTCGCGGGCGCTGGTGCTGCTCGGCCGCGGCAACCTGCGCTCCTTCGTCGTCGTGATCGTGCTCGGCATCGCCGCGCAGATGACGCTGAAGGGCCTGATCGCACCGGCGCGCATTGCGCTGGTCCAGGCCTCGCAGACGACGGTCAAGGCGAACTCGCTGCCGTCACTGCTGGCGACGCTTGGTCCCGGCGGGGCGGTTTCGCGTGCGCTGGCCGCAGCGGCGATCGTCGTCGCGCTGGTCCTGTTTGCCTTCGCGCATCCGGCGTTCCGCCGATCGCCGGGCCAGATCGCGGCGGGCGTCATCGTCGGCCTTCTCGTCGCCGGCGGCTGGTACGTCACCGGCTATCTCGGCGCCGATGATTTCAACCCCGTGCCGGTGACGTCGCTCACCTTCGTCGCGCCGATCGCGGACGCCCTGCAATACGCCATGCTTTCGACCGGCCTGACGCCGAACTTTGGCATTGCGACGGTCGCCGGTGTCTTTGCCGGCAGCCTGATAACCGCGCTCGCCACCGGCCGCTTCCATCTCGAAGGCTATTCCTCGCCCCGCCACATGCTGCGCTCGGCCGGCGGCGCCGCGCTGATGGGGATCGGTGGTGTGATGGCGTTCGGCTGTTCGATCGGGCAGGGGCTGACGGGCGTATCGACGCTCGCGTTGGGTTCGCTCATTGCGGTCGCCGGCATCCTGCTCGGCACGACCGCGGGCCTGCGCGGCAGCTTGCGCGTTCAGCCGCTCGCGGTGGCCTGACCCCGCAGCAGCCGGTCGCCGAGCGTCGCAAGACCGATGCCGGTGACGATCAGCGCGGCCGCGATGGCAAGGCTGATGTCGATGGGTTCACCCAGCAGGATCGCTGCGCTGGCGATGCCGACCAGCGGCGTGCCGGTGGTGCCGAGCGAGGTCGTCAGCGCCGAGATGCTCTTGTTGACCATCGACATCGCCCAATAGGCCAGCGCCGTTCCGATCAGGCCGGAATACAGGAACAGCAGCACAAGCCGCCACGACCACTCTGCATGCGGCAGGCCATCCGTGACCAGCGCCGATCCTGTCAGCACGATCGTGGCGACCAGCACCTGCCAGATCAGCAGCTGGAGCGGGGAGGCGATCCAGCGATGGGCGCGGATATAGATGATGTTCGCGGCCCACGAGATCGCGGCGAGGATGACCATGCCGGCGCCGAGCACGACGTTGCCATTGGTCCAGTCAATGGACGTCGGGTTCAGGATCACGGCCAGCCCGATCAATCCCAGCAGCGCGCCGGCGAGCTTTGGCGCCGTCAGCGTATCCTTCGCGAGCAGCGGCGCTGCGATCGCGACCCAGAGCGGCGTGGTGTAGCCGAGCACGATGGCCTTGCTCGCAGGCAGAAAGCGCACGCCGGCCGCAACCAGGATAGAGAATATCGTCATGTGCAGCAGCGCCACGCTCAGGACCACCGGAATGTCGCGCCGCTCCGGGATCACCAGATTGTTGCTCAGCCCGAGGATCACGAACAAGCCGGCCAGCGCGATCCAGCTCCGGATTGCCGACGTCCACAGCGGCGGGAGGAACTGCACGAGCTGCTTCGTCACCGACCAGTTCACGCCCCAGGCCAGCACGACGATGAGGAACAGGCCGACAGCCGCGCGGGGTGAGAGGGAGTTCATCGCAGAATCCTTGAAGCAGTGCGGTCCGCGGGATAGCATCCGGGCTGGCACCTGAAAAAGTGCCAGATCGGAAAGGAATAAGGTGCCAGTTTCGGACAACGTGATCGCCGGCCTGATCGACCTCAACCGGGCCGACGACGAGGGGCTGGTGGCGCAATTGACGAGCCAGCTCCGCGGCCTGATCGCGATCGGCCGTCTCGGCAAGGGCCGCGCGCTACCGTCGAGCCGGCGGCTTGCGAGCGATCTCGGCGTTTCGCGCAACACCGTCACCTACGCGTTCGAGCAGCTCGCCGCCGAGGGATATCTCGAGGCATCGCATGGCCGCCGCCCGGTGGTGACGGTCGACGGCGGCCAGCGCAGCGAAGGGGCGACCGCCACTCCGAGCGTGCGGTCCGGAAAGCTGCGGCTCTCGCCTTGGGCCTCGAAGCTGAAGCAGACCGACTGGCCGATGTCCTATCAGGCGCCGCTCAAGCCGTTGCGTCCCGGGCATGGTGATGCAAGAGAGTTTCCGAACGAGGTCTGGGCCCGCTGTCTGCGCCGCAGCGCCGTGCGTGCAGCCAGGCGCGACCTCGGACCGGTGAACCGCACGCGTCTGCGTGAGGCGCTGGCGCATTATCTGGCGACCAGCCGCGGCGTTCGTGCCACGGCCGACCAGATCATGATTTTGCCGAGCGCGCAGGCCGCGCTGACCTTGATCGCGGCTGTGCTCATCACCCCCGGCGACGACGTCTGGGTCGAGGATCCCGGCTATCCCGGCGCCGCGGCGGCCTTCCGCGCGTCCGGCGCGTGCGTGGCCGGCATGAGCCTGGACGAACAGGGCATGCAGCGGATTCCGGGAACGGCCGCGCCAAAGCTCATTTTCATGACGCCGTCGCATCAGCATCCGACCGGACGGCTGATGTCGCTCGCGCGCCGCACTGAATTCTTGAGCTCGAGCAGGCCCGGAAAGACCTGGATCGTGGAGGACGATTACGACGGCGAGTTTCACTATGACAGCCGGCCGGTGCCGGCCTTACAGGGGCTCGACGCCCATGATCGCGTGTTCTATGTCGGCACCTTCTCGAAGGCGATGACGTCGGATATCCGGCTCGGCTATCTCGTCGTGCCCCCGGCGCTGGTCGGCACATTCGAGATCGCACAGCGGCATATCGGGCTGATCGCGTCCAGCCACATCCAGGAAGCGCTCGCCGAGTTCATCGCCGACGGGCATTTCCTCGCGCATCTGCGCCGGATGCGCCGGCTCTACCACGCGCGCCGCGATCATCTCGTCGAAGGATTGCAACGTCATCTCGGCGAGATGCTCTCCGTCGAGGTGCCCTTGGGTGGCATCCAGCTTGTTGCGCGCCTCAAGCGCGGTCGCGCGGATCAGGCGGCGGTCAAGCGGCTGGTTGAGGTCGGCGTGGAGACGCGGGCTTTATCCAGCCTCGCGCTGGATCAGCCGCGCGATTACGGTCTGCTGCTCGGCTTTGCGGCCTGGCGCGAGAGCGAGATCAGCGCGGCGCTACGGACGATGGCGGCGTGTTTTTAGAGCATGATCCGGAAAAGTGTGAAGCGGTTTTCCGACAAGATCATGCTCAAACAATAACGCGCTAGTCCACGGCCTTCGTGACGATGCGGATTTCCGAGGTCAGCGTCCGGTGCACCGGGCACTTGTCGGCGATCTCCATCAGCTTCTTGCGCTGCTCGGCATCGAGCGCGCCGTCCATCGCGATGTCGCGCTCTATCTGGTCGAGCATGCCGTCGCGTGTCTCGCACTCCGCGCAGTCCTTGGCGTAGATCTTCGAATGCTTCAGCGTGACCGTGACGCGGTCGAGCGGCAGCGATTTGCGGTCGGCATAGAGGCGCATGGTCATGGAGGTGCAGGCACCGAGGCCCGCGAGCAGGAAATCATAGGGGCCAGGACCGGCATCCTCGCCGCCGGCAGCCTTCGGCTCGTCCGCCACGAGATGATGCGGCCCGACCGTGATGATCTGGTTGAACTTGCTCTTGCGGGTCTCCTGCACCACGACCCTGCGCGGCTCGTCCGGGACACCCGTGGTATTCGCAGGCTTTGCCGTATCGATGTAGCGGCTGGCCCAGGCGACGATCACGTCCGCTGCGTAGAGCGCGTCGGCCGGCTTGGTCAGCAGATGATCGGCATGATCGAGCGAGACGAAGCTCTTGGGGTGTTTTGCCGTAACGAAGATCTTGGTCGAATTGTCGATGCCGACGGTGTCGTCGACGGGCGACTGCATGATCAGCAGCGCTTTATGCAGCCCGGTGATGTCCTTCATCAGCTCGTGCTCGGCGACGTCGTCGAGGAATTCACGCTTGATCCGGAACGGGCGCCCAGCGAGCGAGACTTCGACCTCGCCCTGCGCGCGGATGTTGTCGATATGCTCCTTGAAAAGACCGGTGACGTGGACGGGATCGGACGGCGCCGCGATGGTCGCGACCGCCCTGGCCTCGGGAATTTGCCCGGCTGCAGCGAGGATCGCCGCGCCGCCGAGGCTGTGGCCGATCAGGAGCGCAGGCGCCTTGTGCGTCGCGCGCAGATGGTCGGCCGCGCGGACGAGATCGGCGACGTTTGAGGAGAAGGTCGAATTGGCAAAGTCGCCTTCACTGGAGCCGAGCCCGGTGAAATCGAAGCGCAACACCGCGATGCTCCTGGCGGCGAGTGCAACCGAGATGCGCTTGGCGGCCAGCGTATCCTTGCCGCAGGTGAAGCAGTGCGCGAACAGCGCGTAAGCTGCGGGCTCGCCGTCCGGCAGCTCGAGCGCGGCCGAAAGCTGATGGCCGCCTTCGCCGGTGAATTGAAAGCGTTCCGTCGGCATGGGCTTCCCCTGTTCTCGTCGAGATTCTAATCGTCCGAATAGCGCTGCTCGGCCCAGGGATCGCCGCGGTTATGATAGCCGCGGACTTCCCAGAAACCCGGCGCGTCGTCGGTCACGAATTCGATGGCCTGGAGCCATTTGGCGCTCTTCCAGAAATACAGATGCGGCACGACCAGCCGCACCGGGCCGCCATGCTCCTCCGTCAGCGGCCGGCCCGACCAGCTATGGGCGAGCAGCGCATCCTCGGCGGCAAAATCGTCCAGCGCAAGATTGGTGGTGTAGCCGTCATAGGAATGCAGCACGACGAAGCGCGCATCCTCGCGCGGCCGGCAGGCCGCAAGCAGCTCGCGCGTGGCGAGGCCTTCCCAAAGATTGTCGTAGCGCGACCAGGTCGTCACGCAGTGGATGTCGGAGGTGAACTGATCCTGCTTCTGCGCGGCGAATTCGGCGAAGGTCCAGAACACGGGGTTCTCGATCGCGCCGTAGACATCGAGCCGCCAGCGATCGCGCGACACCGGCGGCAAGACCCCGAGATCGAGCACCGGCCAGTCCTTTGTGAGATGCTGGCCGGGCGGCAGGCGCTGATCCTCGGAGCGCGTGATCTTACCCGTGAGAAAGCGACCTTCGCGCGCCCATTTTTCCTTGGTGCGCGTCAGCTTGCTGTCGGATGGCGTCTCGTCGGCCATGAGCTACTCGTGGCGATGCATCGCGGAGGCGTGCTTGGTGTCGCGCATGGTGGAATAGATGATCAGCGACAGGAAAATGACGCCGGCGAGATAATAGTAGAACCACTCCTCGTGCCCGATGCTCTTGAAATAGAGCGCGATCGCCGGCGCCGTGCCGCCGAAGATCGAGACCGTGATCGCATAGGGCAGGCCGACGCCGAGGGCGCGGACATTGGTCGGAAACAGCTCAGCCTTCACCACCGCGTTGATCGAGGTGTAGCCGGCGACGAACAGCCAGGCGCAGCAGATCAGGATGAAGGCCATGAACGGCGACTTGGTCTCCTTCAGCGTCATCAGCAGCGGCACGGTGGCGAGCGTGCCGGCGACGCCGAAAAAGATCAGCAGCGGCTTGCGGCCGATCTTGTCGGAGATGGCGCCGTAGATCGGCTGCAGGATGGTTGCGAAGATCAGCGTGCCGAAGATCACGAAAGTGGTCTGGTCCTCGGTCAGCCCGACCGAGAGCTTGACGAAGGTCTGCATGTAGGTGGTGAAGGTATAGAACGCCGCGGTGCCGCCGGCGGTGAGGCCGACCACGAGCAGCAGCTCGCGCGGATAGCGCAGCAGATTGGCGATCGAGCCGGTCGGCTTCACCACCTTCTTGGCTTCCTCGAACGCTTCGGTCTCGTGCAGATTGCGCCGCATTACCGCGGCAAAGATCGCGAGTGCCGCGCCGATCGCGAACGGGATGCGCCAGCCCCAGGCCTTGAGCTCCTCGGGCGTGAGGAAGACCTTTTGCAGGAGCAGCAGCACGATGATCGCGGTGAGCTGGCCGCCGATGAGGGTGACGTATTGGAAGCTCGAATAGAAGCCGCGATGCTTGGGATCGGCGACTTCGCTCAGGTAAGTGGCGCTGGCGCCGTATTCGCCGCCGAGGCTGAGACCCTCGATCACGCGGGCGAGCGCCAGGATCACCGGTGCGGCAAAGCCGATCGTGGCGTAGGTCGGCGTCAGCGCGATGATCAGCGAGCCGAAGCACATGAAGACGACTGACAACGTCAGCGAGATCCGCCGGCCGAAATGATCGGCGATGTAGCCGAACAGCCAACCGCCCAGGGGGCGCATCAGGAAGGTTGCCGCGAAGACCACGGCGACGTTCAATTGCTGGACGACGGGATCGTTGCCGGGGAAGAAGGCCGGGGCGAAATAGAGCGCGAATGCCGTATAGGCGTAAAAATCGTACCACTCGACGAGATTGCCGATCGAGCCGATCAGGATCGCCTTGATCCGCCGCTCGGCGTCGGCGATGTCGATGTGGTCAGAGGCCGGTAGGGTTGCTTGCTCAGTCACGTCCGGCCTCTCTCCGTTAATCTTGGAAAGGCCTACATCGCCTTTCCAAGCAGAAATGGCAACTGGCGGGGGCCTCTCACCGTGCCCTGGGACCAGGTCACGGTGCCTGCCGGATCGAGCCGGAAATCCGGAATGCGCTTCAGCCATTCCTCCAGCGCAACCTGCATCTCCATCCGTGCAAGGTTGGAACCGACACAGCGGTGGATGCCGAGGCCGAAGGCGGCATGGCGGTTCTCCCGGCGGTCAATCACGACTTTGTCAGCGTCCGGAAACATCTTCGGGTCCCGGTTCGCGGCCGGGAAGGACAGCAGCACCATGTTGCCCGCCTTGACCGGGCAACCCGAGATCGTGGTCTCCTTGACCACCTCGCGGGCCATGGTCACCGGTGAATAGGCCCGCAGCAGCTCTTCCACGGCCGTCGGGATCAGGCCCGGCTCGGCGATCAGCCGCTCGCGGTCGGCCGGCGTCCTGGCGAGATGCCAGAGCGAGGAACCGATCGCGCTCCAGGTGGTGTCGATGCCGGCGATCAGGAGCAGGCGGAGCGAGCCCAGCACGTGGGAGTCCTCGAGCGGGTTGCCCTGCTTGTCCTTGGCGTTCATCAGATAGGAGATCAGGTCGTCGGTCGGCTTCTTCTTGCGTTCCTCGATATGCGCGCTGAAATAGGCGCTCATCTCCTGCACCGCCTGGATCAGCTTGGTCTCGTCCTTGATGCCGAGCTCGAGGATCATGTGGATCCAGTTGATGAAGAGGTCGCTGTCGCTCTCGGGGATGCCGAGCATGTGCGCGATGGCCTGAACCGGGATGTATTTGCTGTAGCGCGCGGCGGCGTCGACCTTGCCGTCGGCGATGAAGCCGTCGATCAGCTCGTTGCAGATCGCGCGCATCCGCGGTTCCAGCTTCTTCATCGCATCCGGCGTGAAGGGCGGCAGCAGCAATTGCTTGGCTGGCTTGTGCACGGGCGGATCTGAGGTGATCGGCGGAGCGGCGTTTCGGGCCACTTCGGGCCGGACGTCGCGCACGATGATGCGGCGCGAGGAGAAATGCTCGGTGTCGTTGGCGATCTCGCGCACCGCCTCATACGTCGTCGGCATGTAGCAGCCGAGAAAGCGTTCCGTATGCACGACCGGGCTCGCGGCGCGCAGCTCCTCCCAGATCGGGAAGGGATCGTCCGTCCATTGCGGATCGGTGTGGTCGAAATCGTTGACCCAGTCGGTCACGGGCGGATGGGCGGCGGGCTGGCTGACGTCGGACATCTCGGATCCCTTGGGGCTCGTGTTCGCTGAAGGCACGCGGGAGGCGGGCTGGGGCCGCGCTACTCCTCGATCACATCGATCGCGATTTCCGGGCAGTTGGACTTGGCAAGCCAGGCCTTGTCCTCGAGGCCGGGTGGAACGACGCCGTCGCCGGCTTCATGGGCGTTGCCATATTCGTCGAGCTCGAACAGCTCCGGCGCCAGCGCCTTGCAGCGCGCGTGGCCCTGGCATTTGTCGGGATCGACGTGAACCCTCAGTCGCTCTGTCATGACGCTTCCCTGGTCATCTGCGCGGCCCGAGAGCTGCGCGCGTTCCTCTTGTCAATCTTATCGACGGCATTTGCCGCCTATTCTAAGTTATATGCTATTACATTCGCGACAGGCTTCCCCTGTCAAGCGCAAACTTATAGGCTTTGCCGTAACATGCGTTCACAAATCGCTCGCAAGCCCGAGAACACCTACCACCATGGCGATCTCCGCGACGCCTTGATCAAGGCCGCGCTGCGCGAGGCGGAACAGGGCGGCGCGGAAGCGATCAGCATCAAGGCGCTGGCAAAACAGCTCGGTGTGTCGCAGCCGGCACCGTACCGGCATTTTGCCGACCGCGAGGCTTTGCTCGCAGCGGTGACGGCGGAGGCGTTCCGGCAGTTCAGTGCGATGTTGCGTGAGGCGATGACGAAGCCGTCAAAGCAATCGAAACTGTCGCGGCTGGCACAGGCGACGCTCGATTTCGGCCTGCGCCGCAACGGTGTGTACCGCCTGATGTTCGCATCCCGCACTGTCTCCTGCGCGACGAAAGGCAGCGAGCTGCACGAGGCCACGCACGAGACGTTCGGGCTTGTGATCGAGGCGCTCGAGGCGCCGGCGGTCGGCTATCTGCGCGAGCGGCAGGCCCTCAAGATCTGGGCGGCGCTGCACGGCGTGGTGATGCTGGCCGAGCAGGGGCTCTTCACCGGCGAAGCGGCGCATGCCACCCGCGAGGAGCTGGTCGAGGACTTTGTGAACGAGACCAAGGCTGCGCTCGCGGTCGCGATCAAGGACGCGCGGCGCCAGAAGAAAGCCGGCGATTAGGGTTTCACGTTCAGCAGCTTCATCAGCTTGTCCACTGCGCTGTCAGGCGTGGTCACGACCGGACGGCCGGTGGCCTCCGCGACCATCGGCGCGGTCGATGCGATGCTGAACTGGGCCAGCGCGATGACGTCGCAATTGCGCAAGTCCCTTGACGCGTCGACGATCAGCCGGTCGTGCGTAATGCGATCACCGCGGTCGAGCGCTGCCAGCGCGCCCTCGGCAAGCTTGGGCACGATCTGGATTGAGGCCGGAAACTCCGGCGGCATCGACACCAGTGTCGGCGGGAAGGTCGAGAGCAGGCCGATCCGCTTGCCCATGGTCACGGCCCGCTCGATCATGGCTTCGTTCGGCTTCAGCACCGGCATCGGCGCATGCGCCTGCGCGACCGCCTCGATGCAGGGGCCGAAGGCCGAGCAGGTGAACAGGATGCCGTTCGCCCCGGTCGCCGCGGCGTAATCGCCGAGTGCGAGAAAGCGTTCGGTCATGGCGTCGTTGAGCTTGCCATCGCGCGCCAGGTCCGCCGACAGGCTGTCGTCGAGCAGGTTCATCAGCCGCGCCTCCGGCCATGCCTGCGCGAACGCCGCCTCGATCGGGGCGATGGAGTGCTTGAGGGCGTGGATCAGGGCGATGCGAGGGGGCGTCGTCATGGAAGGTGACTACCTGGGAGGTCTCGTGCCCCGGACGCAGCGCAATGCGAAGTATTGCGCTGCAGAGCCGGGGCCCATTGTGGCCGCTGGGTCCCGGCTCTGCGCAGCAGCATTGCACGCTGCAGCGCGTCCGGGACACGGGAGACGTTTACTTGAACGGAATGGCGTACATCAAGCCGCCCTTGCTCCAGAGGCCGTTGAGGCCGCGATCGAGCTTGAGCGGGCTCGCCTTGCCGACATTGCGCTCGTAGATCTCGCCGTAATTGCCGGTGACCTTGATCGCCGTGACGAGCCATTTGTTGTCGAGCCCGAGCCGCGAGCCGAGATCACCGGAGGCGCCCAGCAGCCGCTGGATCGCGGGGGTCTGCGACTTCGTCATCTCGTCGACATTGGCCTGCGTGACGCCAAGCTCCTCGGCCTCGATCAGGCCGTAATGCAGCCAGGTGATGATGTCGCTCCAGACCTCGTCGCCGTTACGGGTGAAGGGACCGAGCGGCTCCTTGCTGATGGTCTGCGGCAGCACGACGTAATCGGCCGGGTTCGGCGCGGCGGTGGTCACGGCACCCGCAAGCGCGGAGGCGTCCTGGGTCATGGCATCGCAGCGGCCGCCGAAGAAGGTCTGGTACATGGTGTCGACGCGGTCGAACACCAGCGGCTTCCAGTCGATGCCGTTGGCGCGGCCGTAGTCGCCGAGCGTGACCTCATGCGTGGTGCCCTGCGCGACGCAGACGGTGGCGCCCTTGAGGTCCTTCAGCTCCTTCACGCCGAGGTCCTTCTTCACGACAAAGCCCTGGCCGTCGTAGAAGTTGACCGGGCCCTGGCGCAGGCCCAGCGTGACGCCGCGCAAATAAGTCTGCGTCGAGTTGCGGTAGAGCACGTCGATCTCGCCCGACTGCAGCGCGGTGAAACGATTCTGCGCCGTCAGTGAGACGTAGCGCACCTTGCTGGCATCGCCGAGCACGCCGGCTGCGAGCGCGCGGCAATAGTCGACGTCGAGGCCCTTGTAATTGCCCTGCGAGTCCGGCGCAGAGAAACCGGCAAAGCCCGCGCTGACGCCGCACACCAGCGTGCCGCGGCTCTTCACCGTGTCGAGCGTCGCCGCCTGGGCGACCACCGTCGATGCCGCGAGCACGCCGGCTACGATAACCACTTTCCTCATCATGTGACTCTCCCCTCAGTGATTGACACTACGCAACACGTTGTCGACGGCCGTGCCGAGCTTGTCGACGATCTGGTCGATCTCATCTGCCGAAGCGATATAGGGCGGCGCCAGCAGCACATGGTCGCCGCGGACGCCGTCCACGGTACCGCCGCCGGGATAGCAGCCGAGCCCGTTGGCAAAGGCCTCCGCCTTGATCTTCTGGTTCAGCTTGAGCGCGGGATCGAACGAGGTGCGGCTGGCGCGATCGGCGACGAGCTCGATCGCCCAGAACAGGCCGCGGCCCCTGATATCGCCGACATGGCGGTGATTGCCGAAGCGTTCGGTCAGCCGCTGCTCGAGCTGCTTGCCACGCTGCTTCACCTGCTCAAGCAGATTGTCCTCGCGGATCACGTCCTGCACCGCCAGCGCGGCGGCGCAGGCGAGGGGATGTGCCAGATAAGTATGGCCGTGTTGGAACGCGCCGGAGCCTGCGCGGATCGTGTCGATGATCCTGCCGCTCGCGAGCATTGCGCCGATCGGCTGGTAGCCGCCGCCGAGCCCCTTGGCGATCGCCTGGATGTCGGGCGCGACACCTTCCTGCTCCCAGGCGTGCGTGGTGCCGGTGCGGCCCATGCCGCACATGACCTCGTCGAGGATGAGCAGGGCGCCGTGCCGGTCGCAGATCTCGCGTACCGCCTTGAAGTAGCCATCCGGCGCGGTCACCGCACCGGCGGTGGCACCGACCACGGGCTCGGCGAGGAATGCCGCGACGGTGTTGGGGCCGAGCCGCTGGAACTCGGCTTCGAGTTCGGCCGCGAGCCGCGCCACGAACTGCGCATCGGATTCACCATCGTGCTTTTCATGATAGGCGAAGGCCGGGGTCACGTGGCTGAAGGCGGCCGAGAGCAGCGGCGCGTAGGGCGCGCGCCGCCAGGCATTGCCGCCGGCCGCGAGCGCACCGAGCGTGTTGCCGTGATAGCTCTGCCGCCGGGCGATGAAATGCTGCCGCTGCGGCTCGCCGCGCTCGATGAAATATTGCCGCGCCAGCTTGATGCTGGCTTCGATCGCCTCCGACCCACCACTGACGAAATAGGCATAGGCGAGACCGCCGGGCTCGTGCCCGACCAGCCGCTCGGCCAGCGCCTCGGCCGGCTCGGATGAGAAGAAGGCGGTGTGCGCATAGGCCAGCGTCGAGGCCTGCTTCGCCATCGCCGCGATCACGCGCGGATGCTGGTGGCCAAGGCAGGAGACCGCGGCGCCGCCTGAGGCGTCGATCACGCGGCGGCCGTCCTCGGCAAAGAGATAGACGCCTTCGCCGCCGATCGCCTTGGGCGGCGTTTCGCGGAGCGAACGATGCAGCACGCGGCTGGTGCGAGCGGCCATGGGTCAACCTTTCTCTGAGATATAGGTGGAGGCCGCGGCGAGCCGGGCCTCGGTATTTTCAAGGCGCTTCTTCGCAGCGATGCCGCCGAGCGAGAACGTTACCGCGGCGAGCGACTGCGCGATGGCGATGGCGCCGGTGAGGCTTGGGAAGAAGCCGGGTGAGGACGCCGCCTCGAACAGCAGCACGTGGTCGGCGCCCTCGGCCATCGGTGCCGAGAGGCTGTCCGCGATGGCGATCAGTGTAGCGCCGCCGCGATGCGCGGCTTGCGCGACGCGGACGCTCGCATGGGTGTAAGGCAGGAAGCCGATCACGATGACGGCCTCGCCGGGCCGGAACGCGCCGAGATCGAGATCGTCGGGGCCTGACACGCCGACGAGCTGCACCTGCTCGGGGCGAAACAGCCGCAGCTCGTAGTTCAACAGCTCCGCGACGCTGCGGCAGCTGCGATAGCCGGCAATCCAGATCCGCTTGGCCTCATGCAGCGCACGGGCCGCGTCCGCGATCGGCTGCGCCGGAATACGCGGAAGGCCGGCCGCCTCGGCCGCGAGCTTGTCGGTGACGAACGCGGCATCCGCGTTGGGGCCGTGACGGCGGCTTCGGGCGCGGCCGGAGAATGGCGATGTCTGCGACGGCCGCCGCGCTTCCGTCAGCGCTGCGCGCAGTTCATCCCAGCCTGAATAGCCGATCGCTTTCGCAAGCCGCGTGAACGCGGCGGGATCGGCCCCGGCCTCGGCGGCGAGATCGCGCATCGAACGGGTGGTGGCGTCGTAGTCATTAGCGGCGACGAAGCGGCCGACCTCCTGCAGGCGCAGGGGGAGCGATGGCAATGCAATGCGCAGTTCGCTCAGGGGCGAGGATTTCGCGGGCTCGGCCATGAAACATTTGTTGCATGGATCTGAGTTTGGTGCAACAGTTGACGTGCGCCGCCGGAAATCGCCGTATTTCGAGAAGGATTTTTGTGCTGTGACCGACGATCACCCCAGGCCGCCGCCGCGCCGCAGTTTTTTCGTGCTCGGGCGCAACGAATTGAAGGGCCTGTTCTGGCAGGTTCTGGTGGTCGGCATCGTGGTCGCCGTCGTCGCCTTCCTCTGGTCCAACACCGTCACCAACCTCTCGGCCCGCCGCATCACGACCGGTTTTGCGTTTCTTGGTCGCGAAGCGGGCATGCCGATCGCCGACAGCCTGCTCCCCTACAATCCCCGGGATACCTACCTCTGGGCTTTCGTTGTCGGCATCGCCAACACGCTGCGGGTTGCCGTGATCGGCATCGTGCTGGCGACGGTCCTGGGCACGCTGGTCGGCATCTCGCGGCTGTCGGCGAACTGGCTGCTGTCGCGGCTTGCTGCGGTCTATGTCGAGACGCTCCGCGACATCCCGCTGCTGCTCCAGCTCCTGTTCTGGTACGTGCTGATGCAGGCCCTGCCGGCCGCGCGCGCGGCGTGGCGGCCGGTCGAGGGCGTGTTCCTGTCCAATCGCGGCTTGATCCTGCCGGCGATTCCGGTGGGCTCGTCGCAGCTATGGGTGCTCGGCACCGCCGCTCTGGGCTGCGTGGTGTTCTATTTCATCAGGCGATGGCTGATCGCGCAGCAGATGCGCGATGGCAAGCCGCGCGCGGCGTGGCCCTTTGCGATTGGCCTCATCCTCGCGTTGCCCGCGACGGTGTCCGTGCTGCTCGGCGTGTCCTGGTCGATCGAATGGCCGCAGTTGCGCGGTTTCAATTTCGTCGGCGGCCTGACGCTTGCGCCGGAATATTTTGCGTTGCTGATCGCGCTCGTGACTTACACCTCGGCCTTCATTGCCGAGATCGTGCGCAGCGGCATCCAGTCGGTGCCGCGCGGCCAGTGGGATGCCGCCAATGCGCTCGGCCTGCGCCGCAGCTTCATGCTGCGGCAGATCATTCTGCCGCAGGCGCTGCGCGTCATCGTGCCGCCGATGACCAGCCAGTATCTCAATCTGACCAAGAACTCCTCGCTCGCGGTCGCGATCGGCTACCAGGACGTGGTCTCGGTCGCCAACACGACGCTGAACCAGACCGGGCAGGCGATCGAGGCGATCGCGCTGATCATGGCGGTGTTCCTGACCATCAGCCTCGGCATCAGCTTCTTCATGAACTGGTACAATGCGCGCATCGCGCTGGTGGAGCGCTGATGATGACTGTGATCGCCGACATCCCCGATGCACCGCGCGCGGCCCGTCGTCCGCAGATTGGCAATCCGGTGCTGCGCTGGCTGCGCACCAATTTGTTCTCTTCGATCCCGAACAGCATCCTTACGATCGTGCTGCTGGCAGTGCTCGCCAAGGGCATCTTCAGCTTCGTGCAGTGGGGTATCGCCAATGCAGTCTGGCTCACGCCAGCGAATGACTCCAGTGCCTGCAAAGCGGTGCGCGGCCTCGGCGCCTGCTGGGCGATCATTCCCGAAAAATATCGCTTCATCCTGTTCGGCACCTATCCCTTCGACGAGCAGTGGCGGCCGGCGTTGTCGGTGGTGCTGTTCATCGCGTTGTTCTTTCTCTCCACCCGCCGCGCCCTGTGGCGGCGCGAGCTGGCCTTTCTCTGGATCGGCGCGCTGGCGCTGATCAGCATGCTGATGTGGGGCGGGGTATTCGGGCTTTCCTTCGTCTCGCAGGACCGCTGGGGCGGCCTGCCGGTGACGCTGATCCTGGCGACGTTCGGATTGGCGTTCGGCTTCCCGCTCGGCATCCTCGTGGCGCTCGGCCGGCGTTCAAAGCTGCCGGCGATCCGCTCGCTCAGCGTGCTCTATGTCGAGCTGATCCGCGGCGTGCCGCTGGTGAGCCTGTTGTTTATGGCGAGCGTGATGTTTCCGCTGTTCATGCCCAGCGGCTTCAACATCGACAAGCTGCTGCGCGCGCAGATCGCGATCATCCTGTTCGCGGGGGCCTATCTTGCCGAGGTCATCCGCGGCGGCCTCCAGGCCGTGCCGCGCGGGCAGTATGAAGCCGCCGATGCGCTCGGGCTGTCCTACTGGCGCAAGCACCGGCTGATCGTCCTGCCGCAGGCAATCCGCCATGTTATCCCGCCGCTGGTGAACACGTTCATCGCGTTCTTCAAGGATACGAGCCTCGTCCTGATCATCGGCATCTTCGACCTGCTGACGACGGCGAAGACCGCGATCATCGATCCCGCCTGGCAGCAATTCTCCGTCGAAGTCTACATCTTCGTCGCCGCGATCTATTTCATGTTCTGCTTCGCGATGTCGCGCTACAGCCGTAGTCTCGAAGTTCACACTGTCTCGAGGTAATCCGGGCGCACGAAATGTTTATGCCTCGCCTATGACAGGAGCCCGGATTCAGACTGGGAATCCTACGTAGCGAAATCCACCTCTTATTTGCTGGTGGGCTTCAACACGAGGCACGTCAAATCATGATGAAATCTGTTCTCGCCGCGTCGGCCGTTCTGGTCGCGCTCTGCTCCGCTGCCGACGCCCGCAGCGTCGTGCATCATCCATCCATGGCGTCGGAAGCCACCGACCGGATGTCGCAGCTCCATCCGGCCTCCATGGCCAACGCGGCCATGACGGAGGATATGGGCTACGACGCGCATCAATATCACGGCGGCCCGAAGGAGAACGACTAGGGTCTACGGGGCGAGGTCTTGGTAACTGGCCGTGCTGTGACGATTTGATGGCAGGGACGCCGGCACCGGGGAACAGCCAAAGTCCCCGGTGCGGCCCGGCATTATGCCTTCACCTTCGGGTCGATCGGCGTCGTCCCGCGCAGGCCCAGAATGTCCTCGAGCAGCTTTGCGCCGGCGAGCACCTGTGCATCCGCGCGGGGTGCACCGACGACCTGCACGCCGACCGGCAGGCCCGATGCGGTGAAGCCGCACGGCAGCGACAGGGACGGACAGCACGCGAGGGTAATCGCGTAGACGATGCCGAGCCATTCGACATAGTTCTCGAACTGCTTGCCCGCGCATTCGGCGACATAGCGATGCTCGATCGGGAAGGGCGGCACGATCGTGGTCGGCGTCAGCAGCAGGTCGTAGGTCTTGAAGAACTCGACCGCGCGGGCGGTCATGCCGACGCGCTGGGCCTCGGCGCGCGCAAGCTGCTCGACCGTGAGTTTGAGGCCTTCCTCGATGTTCCAGATCACTTCGGGCTTGAGCAGGTCGCGCTTGGTGCGCAGCAAATTGGCCTTGGTGATCGCGAAGTCGAAGGCGCGCAGCACGTGGAAGCATTCATGCGCCTCGCGCCAGTCCGGATGCGCCTCCTCGACGATGGCGCCGGCTTCCGCGAAGCGTTCCGCTGCCTTGCGCGTGATCGCCTTGACTTCGGGATCAACGGGCGTGATGCCGAGATCAGGCGAATAGGCGATGCGCTTGGGCTTCTTGCCCGACTGTGCCGCCGACAGGAACGAGGTCGTGGGCGCCGGCAGCGACAGCGGATCGTCCGCATAGTCGCCGCTCATCGCGTCGAGCAGCAGTGCGAGATCCTCGACATTGCGCGCCATCGGGCCGACGACGCCGAGATTGCGGTCGATGGCCGATTTGGGGGTGTGCGCGACTCGGCCGATGCTCGGCCGCATGCCGACGACGCCGCAGAACGCTGCAGGGCTGCGCAAGCTGCCGCCCATGTCCGAGCCCTGCGCAAGCCAGGCCATGCCGGTCGCGAGCGCCACGGCGGCGCCGCCGGAGGAGCCCGCGGCGGACTTGGATGTATCCCAGGGATTGAGCGTCGCGCCGAACACCTCGTTGAAGGTGTTGGCGCCGGCGCCGAATTCCGGCGTGTTCGACTTGGCGTAGACGACCGCGCCGTTGGCCTCGAGGTTCTCGACCATGAGGTCGGAGGTCGCCGGGATGTTGTCCTTGAAGATCGGCGAGCCCTGGGTGTTCAGGACACCGGCGACGTCGGTCAGGTCCTTGATCGGCAGCGGCAGCCCCGCGAGCAGCCCGCGCGCGCCGGCCGGCTTCTGCATCAGCGCCTTGGCATTGTCGCGCGCGCGGTCGAAGCACAGCGTCGGCAGCGCATTGACCTTGCCGTCGACCTCCTTGACGCGCTTCTCCACCACATCCAGCAGCTCGAGTGGCGAGACGTCGCCGGAACGCAGCTTGTCGACGACGGCGCAGGCGGTTTCACGGATCAGGTCTTGAGACAACTATTTTACTCCTGTGCATATTTTGGTCCGTCATTGCGAGCGTAGCGAAGCAATCCAGTTTGCCACCGCGGCCACATTCCTGGATTGCTTCGCTGCGCTCGCAATGACGAGGATCGAGTTAACCCCAGCCGGCGCTGATGCCGCCGTCCACCGTATAGATCACGCCTGACGTATAGCCGGCGCGATCCGACGCGAGGAACGCCATGAGATCGCCGATCTCGCGCGCATGCGCAGGCCTGCCGAGCGGCAGGCTCTTCTGGAATTCCTTGTAGCGGCTCTCGTCGCCGAACTGGTGTTTTGCCCGCGTCTTGAGCAGGGTGACGTGGCGGTCGGTGCCGACAGGGCCGGGATTGATGCCGACCACGCGGATGTTGTCGGCGAGGCTCTTTCCCCCGAGCGCGCGGGTGAAGGCCATCAGCGCGGCATTGCCGGCGCTGCCGCAGATGTAGTTGGCGTCGAACTTCTCGCCGGCGGCACCAATGTCGTTGACGATGACGCCACCGCCCTTCGCCTTCATCTGGGCATAGATCTGCCGCGTCAGGTTGATGTAGCCGAACACTTTCAATTCCCAGGCGTGCCGCCAGGCCGCCTCGTCGATCTTGTCGATCGAGCCGCCGGGGATGTCGCCGGCATTGTTGACCAGGATGTCGATGTCGGCTGCCTCCCTGGCGAGTCGCGCCAGGTCATCGTCATTGCGCAGGTCCACGACGCTCGTCGTGGCATCGATCTGGTGCGCCGAGCGCAGGCGGTCAGCCAGCGCCTTGAGCTGGTCGCCGCTGCGGGCGGCGAGCAGGAGGTTTGCGCCTTCCTCGGCAAATGCCTCGGCGGCGGCTGCGCCAATGCCCTTGGACGCGCCCGTGATCAGGACGCGCTTGCCACGCAGATGCAGATCCATGAGGGGTACTCGCTCGGTGGGATACAGGATGAAATCAGTAGGCGCTCGGCCGCGCCATGGTCAACATTGCAGTGCAGCGTTGCACTGCCGCCGACTTTGGTCCATTGCAGTGCGGTCAAAAAGGCGGCGGCTGCCGGACCAACCAAGGACGTTTTCGATGAGCAAGAAACAATACCGGATCGCAGTCATTCCCGGCGACGGCATCGGCAAGGAAGTGATGCCGGAAGGCCTGCGCGTGATGGAGGCAGCCGCGAAGAAGCACGGCGTGTCCCTGCAGTTCGACCATTTCGACTTCTCGTCCTGGGATTATTACGAGAAGCACGGCCAGATGATGCCGGATGACTGGAAGGAGAAGATCGGCAAGCACGATGCGATCTATTTCGGCGCGGTCGGCTGGCCGGCCAAGATTCCGGATCACGTCTCGCTGTGGGGCTCGCTGATCAAATTCCGCCGCGAGTTCGACCAGTACGTGAACCTGCGCCCGGTGCGGCTGATGCCCGGCGTGCCGTCGCCGCTGGCCAACCGCAAGCCCGGCGATATCGATTTCTGGGTGGTGCGCGAGAACACGGAAGGCGAATATTCCTCCGTCGGCGGCCGCATGTTCCCGGATACCGACCGCGAGTTCGTGACGCAGCAGACGGTGATGACCCGCACCGGCGTCGACCGCATCCTGAAGTTCGCCTTCGAGCTCGCCCAGTCGCGGCCGAAGAAGCACCTGACCTCGGCGACCAAGTCGAACGGCATCTCCATCACCATGCCCTATTGGGATGAGCGCGTGGAGGCAATGGCCAAGAAGTTCCCGGGCGTGAAGTGGGACAAGTACCACATCGACATTCTCACCGCGAACTTCGTGCTGCATCCGGACTGGTTCGACGTCGTGGTCGGCTCCAACCTGTTCGGCGACATCCTCTCCGACCTCGGTCCGGCCTGCACCGGCACGATCGGCATTGCGCCGTCGGGCAACATCAATCCGGAGGGCGATTTCCCGTCGGTGTTCGAGCCGGTGCACGGCTCGGCGCCTGACATCGCGGGGCAAGGCATCGCCAACCCGATCGGCATGATCTGGTCCGGCGCGATGATGCTCGAGCATCTCGGCGAGAAGGTCGCCGGCAAGTCGATCGTCGAGGCGATCGAGCGCACCCTGGCCGAGCGCACGCTGCGGACCAAGGACCTCGGCGGCAATGCCGACACCACGGCCTGCGGCAAGGCCGTCGCGGACATGGTGGACTGAGGCGGGAGTGACCCTGCGTAGGGTGGGTTAGCCGAAGGCGTAACCCACCACTGTTTGTATCCGCAGAGACAGAAGAGGTGGGTTACGCCGAGCAGATGCGCTTTGCGCATCTGCGGGGCTAACCCACCCTACGACACCACGTACGACTTCCGCGCCGGGTCGAAGATCAGCCCACGATCTTTTCGATCGCAGCCTGATCCAGCCCGAACTTCTTGCCGGCCTCAATAATCTCCTGCCAGGTGGTGGGATCGACAGGAATGCCTTCGGCGAGGCGCTTCTTCTTGGTTTCGCGCTCGGGCTCGCCGGCGATCTTCACCTTGTCGACGCCGGGGCCGGGAGGCGAGCCGGTGTGCCAGGCAACGAAGCTTTCGACTTCGCTCGCGAGGTTTTCACCGGTGCCCAGCTTATTGGGGTCGATGACGATCGAGAGCATGCCGTTGAGGACGTTGAACTTGCCGTCGGACGGGCCCTTGACCACCTGCCCGCCGGAGAGCGCGCCGCCGAGGATTTCGCACACCAGTGCGAGCCCCGAACCCTTGTGCTCGCCGAACGGCAGGATGGCGCCGTGCGGCGGGATCACGGTGTAGCGCGGATTGACGGTGGGCTTGCCCTCGTTGTCGATGATGGTGCCGGGCTCGAGCTCGACGCCCTTGTTGTGGGCGACGCGGGTCTTGCCCTGCGCGATCCTGCTGGTGGCGAAGTCGAGCACGATGGGCTCCTTGCCCTTGCGCGGGATGCCGACGCAGAACGGGTTGGTGCCGTGGCGCGCATCGCTGCCGCCCCAGGGCGCCACGATCGGGCGCGAGATCACATTGACGAAATGGATCGAGACCAGCCCGTGGTCGATGCACTGCTCGGCCCAGTGGCCGATGCGGCCGATGTGGTGCGAGTTGGAGAGGCCGACGAGGCACACGCCGTTTTGCTTGGCGCGCGCTGCCGCCAGCTCCATCGCCTCATGGCCGATCACCTGGCCGTAGCCGGTGAGGCCGTCGAGGGTGAGAAGGGGACCCGTGTCGAGCACGATCTTGACGTGCGCGTTCACGGCGAGGCCGCCGTTAGTGACGCTCTGGACATAGCGCGGGATCATGCCGACGCCATGGGAGTCATGTCCCTTGAGGTTGGCCTCGACGAGATTGGTGGACACGAGCTCGGCCTCGCGGTCCGAGGAGCCGCCCGCCTTGACGATGGCGCGGATGGCGTTGGTGAGCGGCTCTGCCTTGATGGTGCGATAGTCGGCCATTGTTGTTGTTCTTATCCTTTCACGATCCGGCGGCAATGGACCCATGCCGCTTCAATCAGGTTTTCGCTCGCTTCCGGCGTGCGGAAGGCGGAATGCGCCGACAGCGTCACGTTCGGAATTTTGGTGAGGGGATGATCGCCGGGCAGGGGCTCGATGTTGAAGACATCGAGGCCGGCATGGCGGATGTGGCCCGATTTCAGCGCGTCGATCATCGCTTGCTCGTCGACGATGGCGGCGCGGGCGGTGTTGACGAAGATGACGCCCGGCTTCATTTTTGCGATTGTCTCGCGCGTGATCATGCCCCGCGTCTCGTCGTTGAGCAGCAGGTGCAGCGACACGACGTCGCTCCGCGCCAGCAGCGTGTCGAGATCGGTGAACTCGACGCCCGGATGGCTCTTCGGCGAACGGTTCCAGGCGATCACCTTCATGCCGCTGCCGGAGGCGATGCGCGCGACCTCGGCTGCGATGCCGCCGAAGCCGATCAGGCCGAGCGTCTTGCCGGTGAGCTGCATACCATCCTCGCGCAGCCAGCTTCCCGCGCGCATCTCGCGGTCCATCATCGCGATGACGCGGGCCGAGGCCCACATCAGAGCGATCGCGGATTCCGCGACCGCGGTATCGCCATAGCCCTTGATCAGATGCACGGAGATGCCGAGCTCGGCGAGCTCCTCCGGGTTCATATAGCTGCGCGCGCCGGTGCCGAGGAAGACGACGTGCTTCAATCCTGCGCACTTCTTCGCGACCTCGGTCGGAAGCGCCGTGTGATCAACGATCGCGATCTCGGCGCCGTCCAGGATCTCAGGATATTGCTCGGGCTTGATGTCGGGATCCCTGTGGATCCGCACCTTGGGATCGCCTGATTTCTCCAGCCGCTCCATGATCACGGCGAGGGCTTCGTTGGCGTCGACGAAAACTCCGCGCATGGTTCTCTCCGGTCAGGATGCGACGCCGGCGATCGCCAGCACGGTATGCATGAGAACGTTGGTCCCCGCGGCGCAGTCGGGCTGCGTGGCGTCTTCCAGCTCGTTGTGGCTGATGCCGTCCTTGCAGGGCACGAACACCATCGCCGCAGGCATCACGGTGTTGAGGTTGCAGGCGTCGTGGCCGGCGCCGGAGGTGATACGGCGCGCGGAATAGCCGAGCGTCTTCGCCGCGTTCTCGACGGCTGCGATCAGCTTGGGATCGAAATGCGTCGGCGGCTTGCGCCAGACGAGGTCGATCTTCACGTCGACCTTGCGGCGCGCGGCGATCTCGGCAATGGCGGCGCGCAGATCGCGGTCGAGCGCATCCATGATCGCGCCATCGGCGCTGCGGCAATCCATAGTGAAGGCGATCTCGCCGGGGATGACGTTGCGCGAGGGATTTGCGATCACGGCCTCGCCGATGGTGCCGACCGCGTTCGGCCCGTGCTTCTTGGCGATCGCCTCCATCGCCAGCACGATCTCGGAGAGCGTTGCCAGCGCATCGCGCCGCAGCGGCATCGGGGTCGAGCCCGCATGGCTCTCGAAGCCGGAAATCTTGCCGTCGTACCAGAGCACGCCCTGGCCGGAATCGACCACGCCGATGGTCTTGCCTTCGGCTTCGAGGATCGGTCCCTGCTCGATGTGCAGCTCGACGAAGCAGCCGAGCTTCTGGAAGCCGACCGGCTTCTCGCCGCGATAACCGATGCTGTCGAGCGCCTGGCCGACGGTCGTGCCGTCGATATCCTTGCGCGACAGGATGTCGTCGGTGGTGAAATCGCCGACATAGGCCGCGGAGGCCATCATCGCCGGAGCGAAGCGCGAGCCTTCCTCGTTGGTCCAGTTGACGATGCAGATCGGCGCGTCCGTCTCGATGCCGGCGTCGTTCAGCGTACGGATCACTTCCAGCGCGCCGAGCGTGCCGAGGATGCCGTCATATTTGCCGCCGGTCGGCTGGGTGTCGAGATGCGAGCCGATACCGACGGGCAGCTTCGACATGTCGCGGCCCTTGCGTAGGCCGAACTGCGAGCCGAGCGCATCGACGTGGACTTCCAGTCCGGCATCCTCGCAGGCCTTGCGGAACCAGTCGCGCACCTGCTTGTCTTCTGCGCTCAGTGTCAGCCGCCGCACACCGCCCTTGGCCGTCCCGCCGAATTGCGCGGTCTCGTGGATGGAGCCCCACAGGCGGGCGGAATCGATTTGCAGGTTCGTGGCGGCTCGGCTCATGCGTTGGGTCTCTCGATTATCCGGCGCCTTTTTCAATGACCCGCCAGCGCGGGCGCGTCAACCGCAAGGCTCCTCTGCGCAATCTGCCGTGCAAGCTCGGCGACGCGCTCCACGGCGACGACGTCGGGCGAGGCGAGCCAGCTCGCGGTGAATGTCAGCGGCGCGATCGCAAGATCGGTGTCGAGAAGCTGCAGCCGCCCGTCGGCAAGCTCTTTCTCGACGATAGCGTCCGGGATCACGGCGATGCCGAGCCCTTCGATCGCCATGTGAATGACGGTCGCCAGCGAAGCGGACGCATGCAGGCGGATCGGCGGCAGCTCCGGCCGGTCGAACACCTCGCGCACGACCTCGTAAGGCCTGGTCTTGCGCGGGAAGGTGATGATCGGAAACCGCGCGAGCTCGGCGCGCGTCACCGGGCCGTTGCCGAGCCCGAGCGAGGGGCTCGCGAGGAAGCCGATCGGATAATCGGCGAGCACGCGATTGTGCACGCCGGAGGCTGACAAAGGTCCCACCACGAAGGCCAGCTCGATCTCCTGCGCGAGCAGGCGCGCGGTGAGGTTCGGCGTGATGTCGACCTCGATCTCCAGCGACAGGTTCGGATAGACCTCGTTCACGCTCTTCACGAGGCGCGGCAGCCAGGTGTGCACGATGGTCTCGGCGACACCGAGGCGCATCACGCCGCGCATCGCCGAGCGGTCGCCGATCTCCGCCATCATGGCTGCGCGCAGGCCAATCAGCTTTTCCGCGTAGACCATCATCTGCCGTCCGCTCGGCGTCGGCGAGGCCACGCGATGGTCGCGGTTGAGGAGCTTCACGCCCATCTCGCGCTCGAGCTGGGCGATGCGCTGGGAGATCGCCGGCTGGGTCGTATTGAGCCTTGCTGCAGCGCCGCGAAAGCTGCCGAGCTTCACAACCCAGAGAAAGGTTTCGATCGACCTGAAGTCCAGCATTGGAAGGATTTTCCTGATCGATAAATTGGATTTATCGATATCGATTAGAAAGGAAGATTAGACTTTATAGCACGCTTGGTGTTGGCTGTCTTTGTCGAGTTTATAGGCAGGTCAATCCGATGACTGTTTTGGTGGCAGCGCAGCAAACTGAAACAACCGACACCCTCCCGAGCCGTCAGGCCCGGCGCGCCTATCGTGGCGGTGAGGTGGGTTCCACGGCCGGGGTCGCCCCCGGCTTCGTCCAGGGCAATCTGGCGATCCTGCCGGCCGAATACGCCAGCGCCTTTCACCGCTTCTGCACGCTCAATCCGAAGCCGTGCCCGATCATCGGCATGTCCGACGTCGGCAGCCCATACATCCCCGCGCTCGGCGCCGATCTCGACATCCGTACCGACGTGCCGCGCTACCGCGTCTGGCGCGACGGTGAGGTGGTGGACGAGCCGACCGACGTCACCAGCTTTTGGCGCGATGATCTCGTGACCTTCGTGCTCGGCTGTTCGTTCTCGTTCGAGGAAGCGCTGCTCGACGAGGGCATGCCGATCCGCCACATCGAACAGAATGTGCGCGTGCCGATGTACCGCACCAACATCGCCTGCGGCGAGGCCGGTCCTTTCGCCGGCCCCATGGTGGTGTCGATGCGTCCGTTCAAGCCGGCCGATGCGATCCGCGCGGTGCAGATCACCTCGCGCTATCCCGCTGTGCACGGCGCGCCCGTGCATCTCGGCCATCCGCATCTGATCGGCATCAAGGACATCGCCAAGCCCGATTACGGTGATCCCGTACCTGTCGCCGACGACGAGATCCCGGTGTTCTGGGCCTGTGGCGTGACGCCGCAATCGGTCATCAACGCCGCCAAGCTGCCGTTCGCGATCACGCATTCGCCCGGCTTGATGCTGGTGACGGATCTGAAGAACAGGAACATGGCCGTGATTTAGTAGGCAGCGTTTGCTGCTTCTTCGGGCTTTACGCTCTCCACCAATCACTTCATTCGATACGCGCAAATTCAGTAACAGGGAAATTCACCCATGACGATCACTCGCCGCGACGTTCTATTAGGTGCCACCGCTACCGCTGCGCTGGTGCCGCTAGCCGCACGTGCGCAGACCTCGGAGGTCGTCATCGGCGTCATCTATCCGTTCTCCGGCGGCAGCGCCCAGCAGGGCGTCGACGCGCAGAAGGCCTATGAGACCGCGCTCGAGGTCATCAACAAGGACACCGATTTCGACCTGCCGCTCGCCAAGGGCGAGGGCCTGCCGGGCCTCGGCGGCGCCAAGGTGCGTCTCGTGTTCGCCGACCACCAGGCCGACCCGCAGAAGGGCCGCGCCGAAGCCGAGCGCCTGATCACGCAGGAGAAGGTCTCCGCCATCATCGGCACCTATCAGAGCGCGGTCGCCGTCACCGTCAGCCAGATCTGCGAACGCTACCAGATCCCGTTCGTCTCGGCCGACAACTCCTCGCCGAGCCTGCATCGCCGCGGCCTCAAATATTACTTCCGCGCCGCGCCGCACGACGAGATGTACTCGGCCGCGATGTTCGACTTCTTCGATGCCATGAAGAAGAAGGGCACCAAGATCGAGACGCTGTCGCTGTTCCACGAGGACACCATCTTCGGCACCGATTCCGGCAACGCCCAGGCCAAGATCGCCGGCGAGCGCGGCTACAAGATCGTCACGGACATCAAGTACCGCGCCAACTCGCCCTCGCTCTCGGCCGAAGTGCAGCAGCTCAAGACCGCCAATGCCGACGTGCTGATGCCCTCGAGCTACACCACCGACGGCATCCTGCTGGTCAAGACCATGGCCGAGCTCGGCTACAAGCCGAACGCGATCGTGGCGCAAGACGCCGGCTTCTCCGAGAAGGCGCTCTATGACGCCGTCGGCGACAAGCTCGAAGGCGTGATCTCGCGCGGCACCTTCTCGCTCGACCTCGCGCAGAAGCGTCCGATGGTCGGCAAGATCAACGACATGTTCAAGGCGCGCTCGGGCAAGGACTTCAACGACCTCACCTCGCGCCAGTTCATGGGTCTGATCATCCTCGCCGACGCGATCAACCGCGCCAAGTCGGCCGATGGCGAGAAGATCCGCGACGCGCTCGCCGCCACCGACATCCCGGGCGAGCAGACCATCATGCCCTGGAAGCGCGTCAAGTTCGACGAGGCCGGCCAGAACAACGACGCCGACCCGGTGCTGCTGCAATATATCGGCGGCAAGTTCGTCACCATCTTCCCGCCGCAGGCCGCGATCGCCGAAGCGACCTGGCCGATGAAGTAAGCGCTGCGGGAGCAGCGGGAGCTCAGATGTAGCTCCCGCCCTCATCCTGAGGAGCGGGCGCAGCCCGCGTCTCGAAGGACGAGGGCGGGCCATCCTTCGAGACGCGCGCTCACGCGCGCTCCTCAGGATGAGGACGTATTTCGGGGGACAGACTTTTGACAGCCCAAGCCATTATCCAGAGTCTCGCGAGCGGCCTTCTCATGGGCCTGCTCTACGGGCTGATCGCGGTCGGCCTCGCGCTGATCTTCGGCCTGATGGACGTCACGAACTTCGCCCATGGCGAGTTCCTGATGATCGCGATGTACCTGTCCTTCTTCCTGTTCGCGTTCTTCGCGATCGACCCCTTGCTGTCCGCGCCGCTGGTCGCGGCGGCGCTCTTCATCTTCGGAGCGGTGGTCTACTTATTGATCGTACGCTTCGCCATGCGGGCCAAGGCCAATGCCGGCATGGTGCAGATCTTCACCACTTTCGGCCTCGCCATCGTGATGCGCGGCCTCGCGCAGTACTTCTTCACGCCTGACTATCGCAGCATTCCGCAGTCCTGGCTCGGCGGCAAGACCATCTCGATTGCCGGCATCTTCCTGCCGGAGCCGCAACTGGTCGGGGCGCTGGTCTCGATCGCGGCCTTCGCCGGTCTCTATTTCTTCATCCACCGCACCGACTTCGGCCGCGCGCTGGAGGCCACCCGCGAGGATCCCGGCGCGGTCGCGCTGGTCGGCATCGACAAGAACCGCGTGTTCGCGTTCGGCTGGGGCCTTGGCGCCGCGCTGGTCGGTCTTGCTGGCGCGATCATGGCGGTGTTCTTCTACATCTATCCCGACGTCGGCGCCTCCTTCGCCCTGATCGCCTATGTCACGGTGGCGCTCGGCGGCTTCGGCAGCGTGTTCGGCGCCTTCGCCGGCGGCATCATCGTCGGCCTCGTCGAGGCGGTGACCGCACTGGTGTTGCCGCCGTCGCTGAAATCGGTCGGCATCTACGCCGTCTATCTCCTCGTCGTCTTCATCCGGCCGCGTGGCCTGTTCGGGTCGATGTGATGGACAAGAATTTTGCCGCGCGGCGCCGCCGCGACCTCATCATCGCCGCGGTCCTGGCCGGGCTCGCAGCCCTCGCGCCGCTGTTCATCAAGGATGTCTACGTCCAGAACATCCTGATCCTGACCCTGATGTACGCCGCGCTGTCGCAGAGCTGGAACATCCTCTCCGGCTATTGTGGCCAGATCTCGCTGGGCCACGCGCTCTATTTCGGCATCGGCGCCTACACCACCGAGCTCTTGTTCACCAAGTTCGGCGTGCTGCCCTGGTTCGGCATGCTCGCCGGCGGTGTCATCGCGGCTGTGATCGCGATGGGGCTCGGCTATCCCTTCTTCCGCCTGCGCGGCCATTACTTCGTGATCGCGACCATCGTCATCGCCGAGATCGGCCTGCTGCTGTTCCAGAACTGGGAGTGGGCGGGGGCTGCGATGGGCATCACCGTTCCGGTGCGCGGCGATAGCTGGCTGAAATTCCAGTTCATGCGCAGCAAGCTGCCGTACTTCTATTTCGCGCTGGTGCTGTGCAGCCTCGCCTGGTTCGTCACCTGGTGGCTGGAAGATTCCAAATGGGGTTTCTGGTGGCGCGCGGTGAAGGACAATCCGGAGGCGGCTGAAAGCCTCGGCGTCGTCGTGTTCAACTCCAAGATGGGCGCGGCCGCGGTCTCCGCCTTCCTCGTCGCCATCGGCGGCGCCTTCTATGCGCAGTTTCTCGCCTATATCGATCCTGAAAGCGTGATGGGCTTCCAGTTCTCGCTGCTGATGGCCCTGCCGGCGGTGCTCGGCGGCATCGGCACGCTCTGGGGGCCCGTGCTTGGTGCGGCCATCCTGATCCCGATGACCGAGCTGACGCGCTCCTATATCGGCGGCTCCGGCCGCGGCGTCGACCTCATCGTCTACGGCGCACTGATCGTGGCGATCTCGCTGGCCCTGCCGCGGGGATTGGTCAGCTTGTTCTCCCGTTCAAAAGCGAAAGGAGCCACGCGATGACCGCGCTCCTTGAAACCCGCGGCGTCTGGCAGCGATTCGGCGGCCTCATTGCCAACAGCGACGTCTCGATCTCGGTCGGCCGCGGCGAGATCGTCGGTCTGATCGGCCCGAACGGCGCCGGCAAGTCGACGCTGTTCAATCTCATCGCCGGCGTCCTGCCGCCGACCCAGGGTTCGATCTGGTTCGACGGCGAGGATGTCACCCATCTGCCGGCCGCCGAGCGCTGCCAACGCGGTGTCGGCCGCACCTTCCAGGTGGTCAAGAGTTTCGAGACCATGACCGTCATCGACAACGTCATCGTCGGAGCACTCGTGCGCAACACCGTGATGCGCGAGGCGCGCCGCAAGGCGCATGAGGTGCTGGAGTTCACCGGCCTCGCCGCCCGCGCCGACGTGCTCGCCAGCGACCTCGTGCCGGCCGAGAAGCGCCGCCTCGAAGTCGCCCGTGCGCTCGCGACCGAACCGAAACTGCTGCTGCTCGACGAAGTCCTCACCGGCCTCACGCCGACCGAGGCGCAGACCGGCGTGGCGTTGGTGCGCAAGGTTCGCGATGCCGGCATTACCGTGCTGATGGTCGAGCATGTCATGGAGATCGTGATGCCGCTGGTTGATCGCGCCATCGTGCTCGACCTCGGCAAGGTGCTGGTCGAGGGCAAGCCCGCCGACGTCGTCCGCGATCCCAAGGTGATCAAGGCATATCTGGGAGATCGTCATGCTGTCGGTGCATGAAGTCACGACCGCCTATCAGGGCCTGGTCGCGATCTCCGCGGTCAGCATCGAGGTCACCAAGGGCGAAATCGTCTGTGTCGCCGGCGCCAACGGCGCCGGCAAGTCGACGCTGCTCAAATCGATCGCCGGTGCCGAGCGTCCGCGCTCGGGCACCGTGACCTTCGACGGCAAGCGTCTCAACGGCATGGCGCAGCACCACATCACGGCGGCCGGCATCGCCTATGTGCCGGAGAACCGCCGCCTGTTCCCGCGCCTGTCGGTGCGCGACAATCTTCGCCTCGGCAGCTATCTCTACCGCGGCGAGGCCGATCGTGAAGGCCCGCTCGATCTCGTCTTCAAGCTGTTTCCGCGTCTGGCCGAACGTCTCGACCAGCGCGCCGAGACGCTCTCCGGCGGCGAGCAGCAGATGCTCGCCATCGGCCGCGCGCTGATGACGCGCCCGCGGCTCTTGATGCTGGACGAGCCCTCCCAGGGCATCATGCCAAAACTGGTCGACGAGATTTTCCAGGCCGTGAAGCTCATCCGCGACTCCGGCATGACCGTCCTGATCGTCGAGCAGCGCATGGCCGAGTGCCTCGAGATAGCCGACCGTGCCTACATCCTGCAAACCGGCCGCGTGCTGATGCAGGGCCCGTCCGCGGAGATCAAGGGCAATCCCGACGTGCGCAAGGCGTATCTGGGGCTGTAGGCGCTACCGTCATTGCGAGGAGCGAAGCGACGAAGCAATCCAGGCTGTCAATGCTGAGGCAGTCTGGATTGCTTCGCTGCGCTCGCAATGACGAGGTTAGAGCCGGGGCTCAATGCTCGTGCCCGTGCTCCGGCAGCGTCACCCCGAACACCTTCACCAGATCCGTCACCTGCTCCGGTGACAGATACCGCGGGTTCATCCCGCGCAGCAGCAGGTACAGCTTCGCCGTCTCCTCCAGCTCCTCCGTCGCGAACACCGCGGCTTCCAGCGTGTCGCCGGCGACGACCGGGCCGTGATTGGCGAGCAGCACGGACGAATACTTCCCCGCCAGCCCCTTGATGGCATCCGCGACCGCGGGATCGCCGGGGCGGTAATAGGGCACGAGCGCGGTGGCGCCGCACTTCATCAGATAATAGGCCGTCATCGGCGGCAGCGCGGCGCGCGGATCGATCTCGGGCAGCATCGAGAGCGCGACCGAATGGGTGGAGTGCAGGTGCACGATTGCGCGGGCGCTGCCGCGCGTGTCGTAGAGCGCATTGTGCAGCGGAACTTCCTTGGTCGGTGCGTCGCCCGAAACCAGCCGGCCCTGGTCGTCCAGCCGCGACAGTTTTGCGGGATCGAGGAAGCCGAGCGACGCATTGGTCGGCGTCACCAGCCAGCCGCCGCCATCCAGCCTGACGCTGATATTGCCCGAGGAGCCCGGCGTCAGCCCGCGCTCGAACAGGGACCGCCCGAAGCGGCAGATATCCTCACGCAGCCGTGTCTCGTTGCTCGTTTCAGTTTTCATGGCCGTCATGCCCGCTTGTCTCACGCTTTGGCAGCGCGGCCAAGGCGTGTTATTCGGTTTGACGAGCCGCCGCAAAGGTCGGCCGTCCAGGAAACGTTCGCAAGGGTTAGTTGCATGGCCGCCTCCACCTCACAAAATCAGCGCATCGCCGTCATCGGGCTTGGCTCGATGGGATACGGCATGGCGACCTCGCTGAAGCGCGCCGGCCATGCCGTTACCGGCTGCGACGTTTCGGCCGACGCCGTGGCGCGGTTCGTGAAGGATGGTGGCGCGGGTGCGAAGACGCCGGCCGAAGCGGCCAAAGGCGCCGACATCGTGGTGAGCGTCGTCGTCAACGCCGCGCAGACGGAGACGATCCTGTTCGGGAAGGATGGCGTCGCCGAGACGCTGCCGAAGGACGCTGTCTTCATCTCGTCCGCCACCATGGATCCTGACGTGGCGAGGCGCCTCGCCAAGCAGCTCGAGGCAACCGGTCGGCATTATCTCGATGCGCCGATTTCCGGCGGAGCCCAGCGCGCCGCGCAGGGCGAGCTGACGATCCTCGCCTCCGGCAGCGCCGCCGCGTTCGCAAAGGCGCGGCCCGCGCTCGATGCCATGGCGGCAAAGCTCTACGAGCTTGGCGATGCCGCGGGGCAGGGTGCCGCCTTCAAGATGATCAACCAGTTGCTGGCCGGCGTGCATATCGCCGCCGCCAGCGAAGCGATGGCGTTCGCGGCCAAGCAGGGCCTCGACATCCGCAAGGTCTATGAGGTGATCACGGCCTCGGCCGGCAATTCATGGATGTTCGAGAACCGCATGCCGCACGTGCTCGACGGCGATTACACGCCGCGCAGCGCGGTCGAGATTTTCGTCAAGGATCTCGGCATCATTCAGGACATGGCGCGGACCGCCAGATTCCCGGTGCCGGTCTCGGCCGCCGCGCTCCAGATGTTCCTGATGACATCGGCAGCCGGCATGGGCCGCGATGACGACGCTTCGGTGGCGCGCATGTATGCGCAGGTCACCGGCGTCAAACTTCCCGGCGACAAGTAACAGAGGATCACCAATGCCCCGTTTCGCCGCCAACCTCTCGATGATGTTCACCGAGGTGCCGTTCCTCGACCGCTTCGATGCGGCCGCGCAGGCCGGCTTCACCGCCGTCGAATTTCTTTTTCCCTACGAGCATCCCGCCGAGGCCGTCGGCGAGCGGCTCAAGCGCAACGGCCTGACTCAGGCGTTGTTCAACCTGCCACCGGGCGACTGGAACGCCGGCGAGAAAGGCTTTGCTGCGTTGCCGGCGCGCTTTGGCGATCTCAAGGCGAGCCTGGAGACCGCGCTGCCTTATGCCAAGGCGACCGGCGTCAAGCGCCTGCACCTGATGGCGGGCATCGCCAACCGCGGTGAGCGAGTCGCGATCGAGGCGTTCTACAAGTCCGTGGCATGGGCCGCCGAGTTCTTCGCGCCGCACGGCATCGACATCGTGATCGAGCCGATCAATGCCCGCAACGTGCCCGGCTACTTCCTCAACGATTTCGGCTTCGCGCGCGATCTGATCCAGGAGTTGCGGCTTCCGAACCTCAAGCTGCAGTTCGACATCTATCACTGCGGCATCATCCATGGTGACGTCACCATGCGCCTGCGCGAGATGATGCCGATCATCGGTCACATCCAGATCGCCAGCATTCCCTCCCGCAACGAGCCCGACGGGGAGGAGCTGAACTATCCGTTCCTGTTCGCCGAGCTCGACCGGCTCGGTTATGCCGGCTTCGTCGGTTGCGAATACAATCCGCGCGGCAAGACCACCGATGGCCTCGCCTGGTTCATGCCCTATGCGGGAGTGAAGCCGTGACTCTTGCACTGGGTTGCATTGCCGACGATTACACCGGCGCCTCCGATCTCGCCAATACGCTGACGCGCGCGGGCCTGCGCACGGTGCAGACCATCGGCATCCCCGCCGATGATCTGGCGCTGCCCGAGGTCGACGCTGTCGTGGTGTCCTTGAAGAGCCGCTCGATCGAGGCGGGCCTTGCGGTATCGCGTTCGCGCGCAGCCGATAAATGGCTGCGCGGCCGCGGCGCGAACCATGTGCTGTTCAAGATCTGCTCCACCTTCGATTCCACCGATGCCGGCAATATCGGTCCCGTCATGGACGCGCTGCGCGCCGATTGCGGCGAGGCGAACGTGCTGGTGACGCCGGCCTTCCCGGAGACCGGCCGCACCGTCTATCAGGGCAATCTGTTCGTCGGCGCCGTGCCGCTGAACGAGAGCCCGCTGAAGGATCATCCGCTCAATCCGATGCGCGATTCGAACCTGGTGCGCGTGCTGGCGCGCCAGAGCAAGACGCAGATCGGCCTCGTCGACCTCGCAACCGTCACCCGCGGCGCAGAAGCCGTGCGGGCGCGGCTAGCCGAACTCGCCGGCAACGGCATCGGCGCTGCGGTCATCGACGCCGTGTTCGACCGCGACCTCGAGACCATCGGTCTGGTGGCGGCCGAACATCGGTTGTCGGTCGGCGCCTCCGGCATCGGTCTCGGGCTGGCGCGGGCGCTCGTCTCGACGGGCAAGGTCAAGTCAGCCGCCGCGAGCGGCGATACCGGTGCTGTGGTCGGCGGACCGGCGGCCTGCCTCGCCGGAAGCTGCTCGCAGGCGACGCTCAGGCAGATCGCCAGCGCCGAAAAGGTCATGCCGGTGCTTCATCTCGACCCTGACCGTATTCTTACGGGAGCGGGCGAAGCGCAGCGCGCGCTCGACTGGGCAAGGCCACGATTGGCCGAAGGTCCGGTGCTGATCGCATCGAGCTCGACGCCGGATCAGGTCGCCGCGCTCCAGGCACGTCACGGCCGTGACGCGGCCGGGCACGCCATCGAGCAGACGATGGCCGACCTTGCGGAAGGCCTTGTGAAATCAGGCGTTCGGCGATTGGTCGTCGCTGGCGGCGAGACATCCGGCGCGGTGGTCGATCGGTTGAAGATCCCGGGATTTCTCGTAGGAGTGGAGATCGCGGCTGGTGTTCCGGTGTTGCGCGCGGTGGGTGTCGAAGGCGACATGCTGCTCGCATTGAAGTCCGGCAATTTCGGCGGGCCGGAATTTTTCTCCGATGCGCTTGGGCTCATGCGCTGAGCGCAGGACGTTTTTAGTCCCTCGTTCACTTCTTTCGGGTTCCGTGGTCGTGCGGAGTCGTAGTTAACAACCTGCCGAGTCGCTTTGTTGTTGGATATTGGCGCCGCGCCTTTTGGTTGATCCACCATTTCCGGACGCGCGCCGCGCCAACGCAAAGAGACCGCTTATGTTCGCCACCATCTCCATTCGCGCCAAGATCATCAGTGTCGTGGCGTTCCTGCTGGTCGCGATGACCGGCATGGGCCTGCTCGCCGTCATGAAGATGCGGTCGATGAACGCCAACACCACCGACATCACCACGACCTGGCTGCCCAGCGTGCGGGTGCTCGGCGAACTCCGCGCCAGCGTCATCACCTACCGCAACGTGGTCCGCCAGCACATGCTCTCCGAGACCCTCGAGGAGAAGCTTGCCAACGAAAAGACGGCTGCGACCGTCATCGAGACGCTCGCCAAGTCCCGCAAGGCCTACGAGCCGATGATCACTTCGCCCGAGGAGCGAAAGCTCTACAGCGAATGGTCCAAGCTCTGGGACGATTACAAGAAGGGCACGGAAGAGGTTTTCGCGCTGTCGCGCAAGGAGGCCGGCAAGGTCCCGCATGATGCCCAGGAGCTGAACACCAAGACGGTCAACAAGATTGGCCTCGCGTCGGACGAAGTCCTGACCAAGGACATCGATCTCAACACCAAGGGTGGCGACCAGGCCGCTCAGGACGCCGCCGACAGCTACTACTACGCTTTCATGCTGGTCTCGATCATCCTCGGCGCCGCCGTCATCATCGGCGTCGGTGTCAGCTTCTATCTCGTGCAGGACGTCTCCAGCGGCATCAATTCGATCATCGAGCCGATGCAGGCGCTGGGTAAAGGCGACCTCTCCGCCAAGGTCCCGCATCGCGGTGAGAAGACCGAGATCGGCGCCATGGCCGACGTGCTCCAGATATTCAAGGAAGCGCTGATCGCCAAGAAGGCAGCCGACGAGGCCGCAGCGGCCGATGCCGAGGCCAAGATCGAGCGCGGCCGCCGCGTCGACAACATCACCCGCGATTTCGAAACGATGATCGGCGAGATCGTCCAGACCGTGTCGTCGGCCTCGACCCAGCTCGAAGCCTCCGCCTCGACGCTGACCTCGACCGCCGACCGCTCCCAGCGGCTCGCGACCACGGTTGCCGGCGCTTCGGAGGAAGCCTCGACCAACGTGCAGTCGGTGGCCTCGGCGACCGAGGAGATGGCGTCGTCCGTGGGCGAGATCAGCCGTCAGGTGCAGGAATCGGCCCGCATGGCGGGCGACGCCGTCGGCCAGGCCCGTGCCACCACCGAGCGCGTCAGCGAGCTCTCCAAGGCTGCGTCCCGCATCGGCGACGTCGTCGAGCTGATCAACACCATCGCCGGCCAGACCAACCTGCTGGCGCTGAATGCCACCATCGAGGCGGCGCGTGCCGGTGAAGCCGGCCGCGGCTTCGCGGTCGTCGCGTCCGAGGTGAAGGCGCTCGCCGAGCAGACCGCCAAGGCGACCGGCGAGATCGGCCAGCAGATCTCCGGCATCCAGGCGGCGACCAACGACTCGGTCGGCGCGATCAAGGAGATCTCCTCGACCATCGAGCGTCTCTCGGAAATCTCCTCGGCCATCGCGGCTGCGGTGGAAGAGCAGGGCGCAGCGACCCAGGAGATCGCCCGCAACGTTCAGCAGGCCGCCCAGGGCACCCAGCAGGTCTCGTCGAACATCACCGACGTGCAGCGTGGCGCCACCGAGACCGGCACCGCCTCCTCGCAGGTGCTGTCGGCGGCGCAGATGCTGTCGAACGACTCCAACCGTCTCAAGACCGAGGTCAGCAAGTTCCTGACCAACGTCCGCGCGGCGTAAGCAATCGCGCAGCCAATCGATCCGACGACGAGCGGCGCCAAAAGCGCTGCTCGTTTCGCTTTGGCCGGTAGCATGATGGCGCGTGCCGGTAGCATCAGGGGGAGCTCCAGTAATCGTACGGTATCGGTGGTTTCATCGATGGTTAAATGCGCCTTTTATGAATGGCAGCACGAAAATGCGTTCGCGATTCGATTGAGGCTTGCCATGCGAAAGAACCTTCCCGTCACCGACATCGAATATCCGATCAGGGATGAAACGCTGATCGTCTCCCGGACCGATTTGAGGGGCAAGCTCAGCTACTTCAACGAGGACTTCGTCGCGGCCGCGGGCTTCACGTCCGACGAGCTGATGGGCCAGCCGCACAACATCGTCCGCCACCCCGACATGCCGCCGGAGGCTTTCCAGAATCTCTGGGACACGCTGAAGGCAGGCAAGCCGTGGCTCGGCGCGGTGAAGAACCGGCGCAAGAACGGCGACCATTATTGGGTGCTGGCGACCGCGTCTCCGATCCGTCAAAATGGCCAGGTCACTGGCTTCACCTCGATCCGTGCCAAGCTGCCGGCCGACCAGCGCAAGCTCGCCGAGGAGGTCTACGCCGCGATCCGCGACAAGAGATCGCATGGTTATCGCATCGACGCCGGCATCATCCGCCGCCGCTCGCTGCTCGACCGCTTCAGCGTTTTCACGCGGACGCTCAAGGCCCGCCTCGTCACGACGATGGTGCTCCAGGCGTTGTTCATGCTCGTGCTCGGGATCGGCGGCGCGCTCGCCACCGGCGGCTCGACCAGCTTGATCCTGACGCTGCTGGCTGTTGCCGGTGCGGCCATCGTCGGCTTCGCCGGGCTTGCGACCATGCGCGCGGTCCAGGGGCCGATACAGCATCTCAACGACACTATGCTCAATCTCGTGCAGGACAAGCTCGACAACCGCATCGTCATCGAGCGCGACGACGAGATCGGCGAGGCCCTGCGTAATCTCCAGACCGTTCAGACCATCATCCGTTTCAGCCGCGATGAGGTGCAGGCGGTGCAGCGCCGCGCCGAGGACAAGCGCAAGGCGGAGATGACCAGGCTCGCCGATGGTTTCGAGGCGGCGATCGGTGAGATCGTCGAGACCGTCTCGTCGGCCGCGACCGAACTCGAGGCTTCGGCCTCGACCCTGTCCTCGACCGCGGGCCGGGCCCAGGAACTGGCGACGGCGGTTGCGGGCGGCTCCGAGGAAGCCTCCGCCAACGTTCATTCGGTAGCCTCGGCTGCCGAAGAGATGTCGTCGTCGGTGCGCGAGATCTCCCGGCAGGTGCAGGACTCTTCCAGGATTGCCGGCGAGGCGGTCAGCCAAGCGCATGCCACCACCGAGCGCGTCAGCGAATTATCGCGGGCCGCGGCGCGCATCGGCGACGTCGTCGAGCTCATCAATGCCATCGCCGGCCAGACCAACCTTCTGGCGCTGAATGCCACCATCGAGGCGGCGCGGGCCGGCGAGGCCGGCCGCGGTTTCGCGGTCGTGGCGTCCGAGGTGAAGGCGCTCGCCGAGCAAACGGCCAAGGCGACCGGCGAGATCGGCCAGCAGGTCGGCGGCATCCAGGCTGCGACAGAGGAGTCGGTCAGCGCCATCAGCGAGATCAGCGGCACCATCACACGCCTGTCCGAGATTTCCTCGGCGATCGCGGCGGCCGTGGAAGAGCAGGGCGCGGCGACGCAGGAGATCGCCCGCAACGTGCAGCAGGCGGCTCAAGGTACCCAGCAGGTCTCGTCCAACGTCGGCGACGTCCAGCGCGGCGCGTCCGAAACCGGCTCGGCCTCCGCCCAGGTCCTCTCGGCCGCGCAGATGCTGTCCCGCGATTCGAGCCGGTTGAGGCTCGAGGTCGGCAAGTTCCTGGGCTCGGTCCGCGCCGCCTAGCGGCGGGAACATGTGGCAGTGCCGAAGGCGGCGCCATCGTGCGTCGCCTTTACGCAGCGGAAAGGCGCCGCTGTAACCTTTCGGGCAGAGGCTGCATATCTGGAATGCGATTTCGCTGTGCGATAGCAGGGAAGTGACCGCGCGTGACGCGCTGCCGTTGGCCATTTCAGCGGTGTTCGGGTAAATCAGCCGAGGAACAGGTGGGGCCTGTTCCCTGTCCCTGATTGGAATTGCCTGACGAATGATTGCTCTGGTCCGTATTGCCCTGAGCCGACCCTACACGTTTGTCGTGCTCGCGCTTCTGCTCCTGATCATCGGGCCGCTGGCCGCGATGCGGACGCCGACCGACATCTTCCCTGAGATCCGCATCCCCGTGATCGGCGTGGTCTGGCAGTACACCGGCCTGCCGCCGGACCAGATGTCCGGGCGCATCACCACGCCGTTCCAGCGCTCGCTGACGACCACGGTCAATGACATCGAGCACATCGTCGCCAACTCCTATAACGGCTTCGGCATCGTCAAGATTTTCTTCCAGCCGACCGTCGACATCCGCACCGCCAACGCGCAGGTCACGGCGATCTCGCAGACGCTGCTGAAGCAGCTGCCGCCCGGCGCGACGCCGCCCTTGATCCTGAACTACTCCGCCTCGACCGTGCCGATCATCCAAGTAGCGCTGTCGGGCGACGGCCTGACCGAGCAGAACCTCGCCGACATCGGCATCAACAATTTGCGCACGCCGCTGGTCACCGTGCCGGGTGCGGCGATCCCGTATCCGTTCGGCGGCAAGCAGCGCCAGGTCCAGATCGACCTCGACCCCACCGCGCTCCAGGCCCGCGGCCTGTCCGGCCAGGACGTCGCCAACGCGCTCGCCGCGCAGAACCTGATCACGCCGGTCGGCACCCAGAAGATCGGGACCTTCGAGTACAACATCCAGCTCAACAACTCGCCGCTCAAGATCGACGAGCTCGGCAATCTGCCGATCAAGACCGTCAACGGCGCGATGGTCTATGTCCGCGACGTCGCGACCGTGCGCGACGGCAATCCGCCGCAGACCAACATCGTCCATGTCGACGGCAACCGCTCGGTGCTGATGATGGTGCTGAAGGCGGGCGCGACCTCGACGCTCGATATCATCGCCGGCATCAAGCAGAAGGTGATCGACGTCAAGGACCAGCTGCCGGACGCCCTGAAGATCGGCTTCATCGGCGACCAGTCCGTGTTCGTCCGCGGCGCGATCGAGGGCGTTGCCTTCGAAGGCGTGATCGCGGCGCTGCTCACCAGCGTCATGATCCTCTTGTTCCTCGGCAGCTGGCGCTCGACCATCATCATCGCGGTCTCGATCCCGCTGTCGGTGCTCGGCGCCATCATCATGCTGTCGGCGATCGGCGAGACGCTGAACATCATGACGCTCGGCGGCCTCGCACTCGCGGTCGGCATCCTCGTCGACGACGCCACGGTGACCATCGAGAACATCAATTACCATCTGGAGCAGGGCAAGCCGGTCGAGCAGTCGATCCTCGACGGCGCCAACCAGATCGTGACGCCGGCCTTCGTGTCGCTGCTCTGCATCTGCATCGTGTTCGTGCCGATGTTCTTCCTGACCGGCGTCGCGCGCTTCCTGTTCGTGCCGATGGCGGAAGCGGTGATGTTCGCGATGATCTGGTCGTTCATCCTGTCGCGCACGCTGGTGCCGACCATGGCGAACTATTTGCTGAAGCCGCACGTCCACCACGAGGGTGAGCCGCCGAAGTCGCGCAATCCGTTCGTCTGGTTCCAGCGCGGCTTCGAGAAGCAGTTCGAGCGCATTCGCGGCGGCTACCATAACTTTCTTGGGCTCGCGTTGGCGCATCGTCCGGTGTTCGTGATCGGCTTCCTGTGCATTGTCGGCGCGTCTTTCGCGCTCGTGCCGTTCCTCGGGCGCAACTTCTTCCCCGCGGTCGATGCCGGCAATATCCTGATGCATGTTCGCACCCAGGTCGGAACCCGCGTCGAGGAGACTGCCAACCAACTCGCCGATGTGCAGAAGGTGATCCGCAAGCTGATCCCCGGCGAGATCGAGACGCTGACCGACAACATCGGCATGCCGATCTCCGGCATCAACATGACCTACAACAACACCGGCGTGATCGGCCCGCAGGACGGCGACATCCAGATCAAGCTGAAGGAAGGCCACAAGCCGACCGAGGAACATGTGAAGGTGCTGCGCGAGCAGTTGCCGCGGCTGTTCCCGGGCGTCAGCTTCTCCTTCCTGCCGGCCGACATCGTCAGCCAGATCCTGAATTTCGGCGCACCGGCGCCGATCGACCTTCAGATCCGCGGCGCCAATATCAGCGGCAACTTTGCCTACGCCAACAATCTGCTGGCGAAGGTCCGGCGCATTCCGGGCGTTGCCGATGCGCGCATCCAGCAATCGCCGAGCAACCCGACCTTCAACATCGATGTCGACCGCACCCGCGCGCAATATGTCGGCCTGACCGAGCGCGACGTCACCAACAGCCTCGTGGTCAATCTGGCCGGCTCATCGCAGGTCGCGCCGACCTACTATCTCAATCCTGATAACGGCGTGTCCTACTCGATTGTGATGCAGACGCCGCAATACCAGATCGACTCGCTCAGCGCGCTGCAGACGCTGCCGATCACGGCGGCCGGCAATGCGCAGTCGCCGATCCTCGGCGGCATCGCCGACATCAAGCGCTCGGTCTCGAGCGCGGTGGTGTCGCAATACGACATCCAGTCGATGGTACAGATCTTCGCGACGACCTCGGGCCGCGATCTCGGCGCGGTCGCCGCCGACATCCGTCAGGTGATCGCCGACACCGCCAAGGAGGTGCCGAAGGGCTCATCCGTCGTGCTGCTCGGTCAGGTGCAGACCATGAACAGCGCCTTCACCGGCCTGCTGTTCGGCCTGCTCGGCGCGGTCGTCCTGATCTACTTCCTGATCGTCGTGAACTTCCAGTCCTGGTCGGATCCGTTCGTGATCATCACCGCGTTGCCGGCAGCTCTTGCCGGCATCGTCTGGATGCTGTTCACGACCCAGACCACGCTCTCGGTGCCGGCGCTGACAGGCGCCATCATGTGCATGGGCGTTGCCACCGCCAACAGCGTGCTCGTGATCTCGTTTGCCCGCGAGCGCTATGAGGAACTCGGCGATCCCATCGCCGCGGCGCTGGAAGCCGGCTTCGTCCGGTTCCGCCCGGTGCTGATGACCGCGCTCGCCATGATCATCGGCATGGCGCCGATGGCCCTGGGGTTGGGCGAGGGCGGCGAGCAGAACGCGCCGCTCGGCCGCGCCGTGATCGGCGGCCTGATCTTTGCAACCTTCGCCACGCTGATGTTTGTTCCCGTGGTGTTCAGTATGGTACACAAGAAACAAGGCGCCAAAGCCGCCGCCCCATTGGAGACTCCGCATGTCGCCCACTGAACCCCGCTCCCCGGTGTCGCACCGGAAACTGGGCATTGTCGGCGTGGTGGCGCTGATTGCGGCAGGCCTCGTGGTCGGCACCGGCATCCGGGCCCGCGAGGACCAGGGCTCCAAGCTCAAGGAATGGACCGACGACCAGGCTGTTCCGAGCGTCGCGGTGACCCTGCCCAACGCCAAGGCACTCAATTCGACCATCGACCTGCCGGGCCGGCTGGAGGCCTATTACCGGGCGCCGATCTTCGCCCGCGTCCCCGGCTATCTCAAGAACTGGAGCGCCGACATGGGGGCGCGCGTCAAGGCCGGGCAGGTGATCGCCGAGATCGAGGCGCCGGACCTCGATCAGCAATTGCTGCAGGCCCGCGCCGACCTCGCCAGCCAGCAGGCCAGCGCCAGGTTGTCGGAGGCGACCCTTAACCGCCGCAAGACGCTGGTCGCCTCCAACTTCGTCTCCGCGCAGGAGATCGACGAGCGCACCGCCGATCTCTCCAACAAGAACGCGGCGGTTCGCTCGGGCCAGGCCAATGTCGAGCGGCTTGAGGCGCTGGCCGGCTACAAGAAGATCACCGCGCCGTTCGACGGCGTCGTCACCGCGCGCGACACCGACGTCGGCGCGCTCATCAACGCGGGCGGCGGCTCGGGCCCGGCGATGTTCGTGGTGTCCGACATCACCAAGCTGCGCGTCTACGTCAACGTTCCCCAGAATTACGTGCCGGCGATCAAGATGGGCGCCAAGGCCACCATCGCGCTGCCGGAATATCCGAACCGGAATTTCCAGGCGACCGTGGAAGCGTCCTCGCAGGCCGTGGACGTTGCGTCAGGCACCACGCGCATGCAGCTCGGCCTCGACAATTCCAGCGGCGAGCTGATGCCCGGCGGCTATGCCAGCGTGAAGCTGAATCTGCAGCGCGACTCCGCGCCGCTCAGCATTCCCGCCAGCGCCCTGATCTTCAACGGCAGCGGCCTGCGCGTCGCGACCGTCGGCGCGGACGACAAGGTGCTGTTCAAGCCGGTGACGATCGCGCGCGACCTCGGCCGCGAGATCGAGCTCGCCTCGGGGATTGCAGCGGACGACCGCGTCATCACCGCTCCGCCGGACGGTCTCTCCGACGGCGATGCGGTGCGTGTGGTTGGCGCCGGCGCCAAGGGCAAGCCGGCAACGGCCTCCGAGAAACAGCCGCCGAAGAGCTGAGGTGCGGTCTCGTGCCCCGGACGCAGGCGCAGCACGCAGTGATGCGCTGCTGAGCCGGGGCCCATCTCTCCTCTGTACCGTGTACTTTCTGGGTCCCGGCTCTGCGGAGCGGCATTGCATGCCGCACCGCGTCCGGGACACGCGAGGGAGCTACGCCACCCGCCACTCCGGCACGCCGTCCGCGGCCATCTTGATCTCGCCCAGCGACCCCACCGGCGTGCGATCCATGTTGAGCAGATGCGCCAACGTGGCCGTGTCGCTCGCGGGAATCCGCGCCAGCGTGCGCCGGTCGTCTTCCGTCCGCAGCATCACCACGCCGTGCTCGGCATCGCCGCCGCGGCCATAGAGCACGGTGAAGCTCTCCACCTTGCCCTTGCCCGTCGCGTCCGTGACGAAATCAGGCACCGCGCGCTTGTTGCGGTCGGCTTCGCCTTGCACGCTCGTCTCCTGCGCCAGCGCCTCGCGCGGCGGTGCCTTCGCCACCACCAACGCGTGATGCTTGGTGACGAAGCCGCCCTGGCCGTAGAGCAGGCCGAGCCTGGCGCCGTCGCGCACCCGCCGCACCATCGCGCAGGCCGCATGCGTCATGTAGGTGTTGAGCGGCGCACCGAAGAAGGTGAGGCCGCCGGTCACGGTCGGTTGCACGTCGGCACCGAGGCCGAGCGTCCGCCGCGCCATCTTGGGCACGCAGGGGAAGCAGCTATAGAGCTCGATCGCGTCGAACTTTTTGCCGTCGCCGCCGGCGAGGTCCATCACGCTCCTGAGCACCGCGTTCTGCGGATGGCTTTCGTAGAACTGGTCGCGCAGGAGATAATCGCGCGGCTCCTCCGCCGAGGCGCCGCCGAGCGGGTAGACCAGCTTGTCCTCCGCGATGCCGGCTGCGCGGGCCTTGGCCAGGCTCGTGAGCAGCAGCGCACCGCCCATGTTGACGCTGGGGTTCGCGACCATAAGCTTGTTGTAGGGCCAGGCGATCAGGCGATTGTCCGCCGTCGGCGTCGTGATCTCCTCCGGCGCATAGCGCCGCTTCAGCCAGGCGTTGGGATTTTGCGCGGCCGCTTCCGAATAGCGCGACCACAGCGTGCCTGATTCTGCCATCGCCTCGCGCGGCGTCTGGCCCCAATGGGCGGAGGAGGCCGCCTCGTAGAAAGGATAGACGGTGACGGGGCGAAACACGCCGAGCGTCACGGCGAGCGGCTTCTGGAACGCTGCGCCGCGCTTGGGCTCCTCGACGTCATGCGCGAACGGCGTCCACGGCAGTTTGGCGCCGGCGCGTTCCGCCTTGGTCGCGGTCGATTGCGCCTCGGCGCCGCAGACCGCCGCGACCGTGCATTCGCCGCGCGCAATTCGCTTTGCGGCCTCATGGATGAAGCGGATCGGGCTCTCGCCGCCGACCGGGCCGTAATGGCAATGCGCGGGCGTAACGCCGAGCCGCTGCGCCAAAAGCTTCTCGGGATCGCGGTAGCGCCAGCTCAGGAAATTGACGACGTCGAGCGATTGCACCTCGCCGAGCAGCTTTGCGCCGGCGTCAGCTTCCGCGCGCCGCAGCGCCTGTTCGAGCAGATCGAGCGGCTCGAGGCCGGCGGTGATCTCCTTCGGGCGGTCGACGATCTCGCCGATGCCGACGATGACGGGGATGCGGTCAGGGGAAACAGTCGTCATTGCTCTTGCTTCTTCACTCTCTCAGAAATCTCCGACCTCATCCTGAGGAGCCTGTGAAGCAGGCGTCTCGAAGGATGGGCCGCGGGCTCTCATGGTTCGAGACGGCGCTTGCGCGCCTCCTCACCATGAGGGTCTACACCTACTCCGCCACCAGCGCATTCATGTGCTCGACGGCTTCGGCAAACTCTTCCTTGAACTCCTGCACCACGGCGCCGGCCGACTTCACGCTGTCGATCAGGCCGACGCCCTGGCCGACGAAATAGCTGACGAGATCGCGCGCCTTGGCGTTGCCGCTCGCAGCAGCACGGTCGATCGAGTTGAAGGCATCGCGGCTGATGATGCTCTGCAGCGGCATCGGCAGCGCACCCGGGCTTTCCGGCGCTCGGTCCCAGGCATCGGTCCAGACCGAGCGGAGCTGCCGCGCCGGCTTGCCGGTGCGGCCCTTCGAGCGAACGGCATCGCGCGAGGACGCCGCGATCATCTTCTCGCGGAAGATCTCGGTGGTCTCCGCTTCCACGGTCGCAAGCCACACCGAGCCGGTCCAGGCGCCGGCCGCGCCCATCGCCATGCAGGCGGCCATCTGCCGGCCCGTCATGATGCCGCCGGCCGCCAGCACCGGCACGTCGCGGATGCTCTTGATCGCCTTGATCACCTCCGGCACCAGCACCATGGTCGAGACCTCGCCGCAATGGCCGCCGGCCTCGGTGCCCTGCACCACGAGGATGTCGACACCGGCCGCGACCTGGCGCAGCGCATGCTCCTTGGCGCCGACCAGCGCGGCGACCGGCACGCCGTGCTTCTTGCCCATCTCGATCATCGCCTTCGGCGGCACGCCCAGCGCGTTCGCGATCAGGCGGATCGGATGATTGAAGGAGACCTCGAGCAATTGAAGCGCCGTCTTCGCATCGAACGGCTGCGGCTGGTTGGCAGGCACCTCGGTGGTGGTCAACTCGATGTCGTACTTCTTCAGAAGATCGCGCGTGTAGGTGCGGTGCTCCTGCGGAACGCGCGCCTCCAGGCTCTTCCAGGTGACGTCCTTCTCGCCTGACGTCGAGATGTTTTCGGGGATCAGCACGTCGATGCCGTAAGGCTTGCCGTCGACGTGCTCGTCGATCCATTTCAGCTCGCGTTCGAGCGTGTCAGGCGTGTGCACGGTCGCGCCCAGCACGCCGAACCCGCCGGCGCGGCTGACGGCGGCGACGACGTCGCGGCAATGGCTGAAGGCGAGCAGCGGGAACTCGATCCCCAGCATGTCGCAGATCGGCGATTTCATGGCTCTCTCCCGGCGGCGCTCGACGACGCTAGCTCATCGGCGCCTGCGATGCCATGCCGGATTCGGCCGTGCATCTTGCGTGCAGACGCCGCGCAACGACGCGCCATTCCGCTGCATAAAATAAGCAGGCGAGGGCCCGCCGACTTGCCCCTTGCGCTTTCTCCGATGTCAGAGAATGCTGGCTCTCAACAACAGAAAACAATCAGGGAGCGCCAAGAGATGTCGTCAGCGCAAGCGTATCAGGCTCACGGCACCGAGGCCTGCGACGTAGTCGTCGTCGGGGCAGGCTTTGCCGGGATGTACATGCTGCATCGCCTGCGTGGGCTCGGCTTCTCGGCACGAATCTTCGAGCAGGGTGGCGGCGTCGGCGGCACCTGGTACTGGAATCGCTATCCCGGCGCGCGCTGCGATGTCGAGAGCATGCAGTATTCCTACTCCTTCTCGGACGAGTTGCAGCAGGAATGGGACTGGAGCGAACGCTATGCGCCGCAGCCGGAGATTCTGAAATACGCCAACCACGTCGCCGACCGTTTCGACCTGCGCCGCGACATCCAGTTCAACACGCGCGTCGAGCGCGCCGCGTTCGACGAACGCGCGAACACATGGTCCGTGACGACCTCCGACGGGAAGACGGTTCAGGCGCAATTCGTCGTGCTCGCGACCGGCTGCCTCTCCAACGCGCGCAAGCCCGACATCGAGGGTCTCGAAAGTTTCAAGGGCCCCGTCTATCACACCGGCAACTGGCCGCACGAAGATGTCGACTTCAGCGGCTTGCGCGTCGGTTTGATCGGCACGGGATCATCAGGCATCCAGTCGGCTCCCGTCATAGCCGAGCGGGCGAAGCATCTGACGGTGTTTCAGCGCACGGCGAATTTCTCGATCCCCGCCCGCAATGCCGCGCTGACCGACGAGGAGCGTGACACGTTCCGCAACAACTACCCGGAGATCCGTCAGTTCGCGCGCGAGGCTACGCGCAACGGCATCTATGCCGAGCAGCCTGATCGCGGTGCGCTCGACGACAGCGATGAGGCCAGAAACGGCAAATACGCGGCGCGCTGGGAGCGCGGCGGGCTGACCTTCATGTATGTCTACAACAATCTCGGTCTCGACCGGGCGGCCAACGACACTGCGGCCAACTTCGTGCGCGGCAAGATCGCCGAGATCGTGAACGATCCCGAGACCGCAAAACTGCTCCAGCCGAACAGCCATCCGATCGGCACCAAGCGCATCTGTATCGACACCGATTATTTCGCGACTTTCAACCGGTCGAACGTCTCGCTGGTCGATATCAAGACCAATCCGATCGAAGAGATCACCGCGAGCGCCGTGCGCGTCGCCGGCGTGGATCACGAGGTCGACGCCCTGGTGCTGGCGACGGGATTCGACGCGATGACCGGATCGGTCGCGAAGATCGGGATCAGCGGCCGGAGCGGGCAGACCCTGAACCAGAAATGGGCGGAGGGACCGAAGACCTATCTCGGGCTGATGAGCGCAGGCTTTCCGAACCTCTTCATCATCACCGGGCCCGGTAGCCCGTCGGTGCTGTCGAACATGATCGTGTCGATCGAGCAGCACGTCGACTGGATCGCCGACTGCCTTCGTCACATGCGCGAGCAGGGCCTCGTCACGATGGAGGCGGACAGTGAGGCCGAGGACAGATGGGTGGCGCATGTCAACGAGGTCGCGAGCGGCACGCTCTACCCGCAGGCCAACTCCTGGTACATGGGCGCCAACATTCCCGGCAAGCCGCGGATCTTCATGCCCTATATCGGCGGCGTCGGCGTCTACCGCCGGATCTGCGACGAGGTCGCGGCCAAGGGTTATGAGGGATTTTCGATGGAGACGGAGGTGCAGCCGCGAAAGGCGGTGACAGGTTAGGTCGGATGCATGACGCCGGCCTGAGGCCCGCGCCTGACGCAGAGCGGGCAGGGCTTGTCATTGGCCGTCCGCAGGCTAATTAATGCAGGCGCATCTTTTCGCCGGAGCCCCCGCATGACCGACGCCCCCGCCTACGTGCCGCCCAAAGTCTGGACCTGGGACAAGGAGAATGGCGGGCAGTTCGCCAGCATCAACCGCCCCATTGCCGGCCCCACCCACGATAAGGAACTGCCGGTCGGCAAGCATCCGCTCCAGCTCTATTCGCTGGCGACGCCGAACGGGGTGAAGGTCACGGTGATGCTGGAGGAGCTTCTGGCGCTCGGCCACAAGGGCGCCGAATATGACGCCTGGCTGATTAGAATAGGCAACGGCGACCAGTTCGGCAGCGGCTTCGTCGACATCAATCCGAACTCGAAAATCCCGGCGCTGATGGATCGCTCCGGTCCGGAGCCGATCCGGGTGTTTGAGTCCGGCTCGATCCTGTTCTACCTCGCCGAGAAGTTCGGTGCCTTCCTGCCGAAGGACATCAAATCCCGTACCGAGGCGATGTCCTGGCTGTTCTGGCAGATGGGCAGCGCGCCCTATCTCGGCGGCGGGTTCGGCCATTTCTACGCCTATGCGCCATTCAAGATCGAATACGCCATCGACCGTTTCGCGATGGAGACCAAGCGCCAGCTCGACGTGCTCGACCGGCGCCTTGCCGACAACGAGTATCTCGCAGGCAAGGAGTACACCATCGCCGACATCGCGGTGTGGCCGTGGTACGGCGCGCTCGCCAAGGGGCTGGTCTACGGCGCCGGCGAATTCCTGTCGGTGCAGGACTACAAGAATGTGCAGCGCTGGACCGACCAGATCGCGCAGCGCCCCGCCGTGAAGCGCGGCCGCATGGTCAACCGCGTCTCCGGCGATCCCGCCAGCCAGCTCCACGAGCGCCACGACGACGGCGATTTCGAGACCAAGACGCAGGACAAGCTCGCACCCGCGACGTAGGTGCGTCCACTTGTAGGGCGGATTAGCCCGCGGCTGCGCGAAGCGCAGTCCGCTGGCGTAATCCGCCATTTTTGTTGGCGCGGTTCGGCGGATTACGCTGCGCTAATCCGCCCTACGATTTCTTCGTCCCCTCCGCCGCCGGAAACACCACGCGGTCGTCCGTGCGGCAGTAACGATCCGCGAACATGCGGCCGATCGGGTGATAGCGGTCCATGTGCACCCGCATCGCCTTGTCGTCCCAGAGCTCGTCGCGGATGTGGAAGTGGATGCCTTCGCCCATGATCAGCCGGCGATCATCGTTGACGTCGATCATCTTCCAGAGCTTGCACTCCATCGCCCACGGCGTGTCGGCAAGCCGCGGCACGGCGATCTTGGTCGAGGGCGCGAGCTTTAGGCCGAGATAGTCGGGCTCGCCGATCTCGGGCGGAAAGTCGCCGCTACTCTCATGCATGGCCCTGGCCAGCGGCTCGTCGGCGAGATTGACCACGAACTCGCCGGTGCGCTGGATGTTGAGGAAGGTGTCCTTGTCCTCGCCATTGGGTTTGCGGTTCGCCGCGAACATGCAGAGCGGCGGATCCTCGCAGAAGGCGTTGAAGAAGCTGAACGGCGCGGCGTTGACGACGCCGGTCGGCCCCACCGACGTCACCCACGCGATCGGCCGCGGCAGGATGAAGGACGTCAGCACCTTGTAGCGCTCGCGTGGCGTCAGGTCGCTGGCGGCGTATTCCATCGGTTTCCTTCCCGTCGATCGATCGTCGTAGGGCGGATTAGCCGAAGGCGTAATCCGCCATCTCGCAAGAAAAAAGGCGGATTACGCTTCGCTAATCCGCCCTACGATCTTCATCGGGTGGGCAAAGCGAAGCGTGCCCACCGCCTCTCGCGTAGGCCGCGATGGTGGGCACGACGCGCGAAAAGCGCGCCTTTGCCCACCCTCATATGGGGATTTGTGAGTCAAGGGCATTCGATTGGCTTGAGTGAGGTTGGCGTGGTTTGAGGGCGGCGCGCGGAGCCATGCGGAGCGCAGCGCGACGACCGTGTTCCGGGGGAGGATTGGC
>NZ_DASYWN010000009.1:0-113073 GCF_035935975.1 Bradyrhizobium sp. | reverse complement strand
ACAAACTGCTCAGGGTGGGCGCGATCCGATCGCCAGCGGCCTGCCGCGGTCGCAGCTGCGGCAGGCCATTCCTCTCGGAATGCACCGACAATATCTGATTGCGCTATTACAAGGGTGGGTTAGCCGAAGGCGTAACCCACCGCTTTAATCTCCGCGGTGAGAGAAGAGGTGGATTACGCTATGCGAACTGCGCTTCGCGCCGTCGCAGGGCTAATCCACCCTACGGCAGCAGAGCTAGCTCCCGCTGAACGAATTGTACCCCTGGTCTTCCCAATAGCCGCCCTTGTAGTCGTTGGTGACTTCCATCGACACTACGTATTTCGGGTTCTTGAAGCCGAGCTTCGTCGGCACGCGGATCTTCATCGGGAAACCATAGGCGCGCGGCAGGATCTCGTTCGCATATTTGAACGTCATCTGGGTCTGCGGATGCAGCGCGCTGCGCATGTCCAAAGGCGAGTTGTAGCCATCCTTGTCGGCGCACTGGAACCAGACATATTTCGCACGCGTATCGGCGCCGATCAGTTTGAGGAAATCGCGCAAGGGCGTGCCGGTCCAGCTGCCGATCGCGCTCCAGCCTTCGACGCAGATGTGGCGGGTGATCTGGCTGACTTGCGGCAGCTTGTAGAGCTCGGGGAGCGTCCACGACTTCTTGTTGTCGACGAGGCCGCGGACCTCGAGCTTCCAGTCGGCGCCGTCGATGTCGGGCGCGTCATCGAGATCGTAATAGGCATTGAACGGGAACGGCTTCGTAATCGCGCTCTCGGGGAATGTCGGCGCCAGCGCGTCGGGATTGAACATCCAGGCCTGCACCGCGTCGTTGAACTTCGAGACCTGCGCCAGCAGCGTATCGGCCGAGGACGAGTCCACGACGTCGCAGCCGGTGAGCAGCGTCAGCGCACCCAGGCTGGCACCGCCGGCGATGAAGCGGCGGCGGGTAAAATCCGGCATCGTCTTGATGGCGTCCTTGATCAGCAGCCGCTTGTCGACGCCGGGGATCAGGAATGAACGCTTGGCCATGGCTCCCTCCGCTCAGCGACCGATGATCATCGCGCGCAGGCTCTTCGGCACCAGCAGCGCGAGCAGAACGTGAATGACGAGGAAGGCGCAGATCGCGGCCATGCAGAAGAAGTGCACGTAGCGCGCGGTCGGATAATCGCCGAACAGCATCACGAGATAATAGAGCTGCACCGGCTTCCACATCGACAGGCCCGACAGCACGATCAGCACGCCGACCACGATGATGCCGGCATAGAGCACGCGCTGCACGTAATTGTAGACGGTGAGATCGTCATGGCCGAGCTTGAAGGTCAGGGCAGACCTGACGTCGTGGAGCACGCCCGACGCGGTGATCGGCAGCAGTTTTTTGCGGAAACGGCCGGTGGCAAAGCCGGTGATGAGATAGGCGAGGCCGTTGATCATCAGCAGCCACATCGCGGCGAAATGCCAGAGCAGGCCGCCGCCGAGCCAGCCGCCGAGCGTGTACTCGCGCGGGAAGCTGAAGCCGAACAGCGGCGAGGCGTTGTAGATCTGCCAGCCCGACAGGATCATCAGGATCATCGCTAGGGCGTTGATCCAGTGCATGACGCGGACCCAGGCCGGCTGGATCACTTTGGCCGGGGCGGCGCTGACCTGCTGGTCGGTGACTGTGAGGCTCGACATCGTGGTTCCGTCCTGAACGTCGTGTGACAGCAATTATACGCCTTTGCTTCCGCTTTCGTTACGCCCGGCCAGACATCGAATCGATGCCTCCGGGCTATGGCGGTCACAATAAAGCGAGCCGGGTGTCCCCGGCTCGCCGTTTCGTCACACCCTGTCGGGGATGAAACAGGAGGACGCGGTGTTACGTCGCCGGCATCAGCACGGTATCGACCACATGGATGACGCCGTTGGACTGGTTGACGTTGGAGATCGTCACCATCGAGGTGCCGCCCTTGGCATCGACGATCCAGACCTTGCCGTCCTGCTTCTTCACGGTCAGTTCCTCGCCCTCGGCGGTCTTCAGCTTCCTGCCGTCGGTGAGGTCGGACGCCTCGAGCTTACCGGGCACGACATGGTAGGTGAGGATCTTGGTCAGGGTCGCCTTGTTCTCGGGCTTGACCAGATTGTCGACGGTGCCGGCCGGCAGCTTGCCGAAGGCGGAGTTGGTCGGCGCGAACACCGTGAACGGGCCCTTGCTTTCCAGCGTCGGCACGAGGCCGGCCGCCTTCACTGCCGCCACCAGCGTGGTGTGGTCCTTCGAATTGACCGCGTTCTGGACGATGTTCTTCGAGGGGAACATCGCGGCGCCACCGACCATGACGGTCTTCTCCTCGGCGCGGACAGGCGCGACGACGGTCGCGGTGACGGCCAGGGCGCTGAAGGCGGCGGCGGCGAGATAGGCAATACGCTTCGACATGGAGAATCTCCCGATTGAATTGTGGCCGGCAATGGCCGGCGTTGAGTTGGGCAACAACGGCGTCCGCGACAGTTTGACGTGAGGCAGCAGCGCGTCGTTGGCCGAACTACGGGAGGGTTTGCGTAGGGGTTTCGAGGAAAAATTCTTTGTGATGGGTGAAACTATGGGACGGTGAGGCCGTGTGGTGGCTCAGCCGTCATTGCGAGGAGCCCGCGACAAAATTGCGAAGCAATTTTGCGCTGGCGACGAAGCAATCCAGACTGTCTCCGCGGATATATTCCTGGATTGCTTCGCTTCGCTCGCAATGACGGGGTGTAGCCCGGATAGAGCGAAGCGTAATCCGGGGTCTTCGCATACGGATCGACTTGTCCCGGATTGCGCTTCGCTCCATCCGGGCTACGAACTCTCAATCCCTGTTCGTCGGCGTCTGGATGAATCCGCGATTATGGGTCGGGCTGATCAGGAGCTCGTTGATGCAGACGCGCGGCGGCATGCTGGCGATGAACGCGATGGTACGGCCGAGATCTTCGGACTGCAGCATCTTCGCCTGCTCCTCTTCGCTCGGCACCACCGGACGCAACTTCAGGATCGGCGTCGCGACCTCGCCCGGCATCAGGCAGCAGGCGCGCAGGCCGTTGACGCATTCGTCCATGTTGAAGGAATGGGTCAGCGCCAGCACCGCATGCTTGGTCGTGGTGTAGGCCGGGCCCGGCATCTTCGAGACGTGGCGGCCGGCCCAGGACGAGACGTTGATGATCGAGCCGTCCTGCTGCTTGCGCATCGTCGGCAGCACCGCGCGCATGCAATAGAGCACGCCGTTGAGATTGACCTGGACCAGCTTGTCCCAGCCCTCCAGTTCCATGTCCTTCCAGCTCCGCTTGGGGACATTGATGCCGGCATTGTTCACGAGCAGGTCGATCCGGCCGTGCTTCGCGACGATTTGATCGGCCGCCTTTTGGGCCTGGTCCGCGTTGGCCACGTCCAACGCGATAGCCTCGGCCACACCGCCCGCCTTGGTGATCTTCGCAACCACGGTATCCAGGGCATCCTTGCGGCGGCCCGAGACCACCACGATCCAGCCGTCGGCCGCCAGCGCCTCGGCACCGGCCTCCCCGATCCCGCTGCCACCGCCCGTCACCCAGGCCACGCGTTTCCCGTTTTTGGACATGCAAACTGTCTCCGTTGCTTCTTTGGGGCGGTTTTTGCTAATCCAGCCCTCGGTTTTGACCGGCCTTGTTGCCTTGCGGTCGAGGAAATCTTGCATGAACCAAGCAGCCAACGCCAATCTGTTTTCCCGCCTGTTCGACGGCCTCGACGACCCCAAGCGCCTCGCGATCGAGACGCAGGACGGCGCCCATATCAGCTATGGCGATCTGATCGCCCGGGCCGGGCAGATGGCGAATGTGCTGGTCGCGCGCGGCGTGAAGCCCGGCGACCGCGTCGCGGTGCAGGTCGAGAAATCGGTCGCCAATATCGTGCTGTATCTCGGCACTGTCAGGGCCGGCGCGGTCTATCTGCCGCTCAACACCGCCTATACGCTGAACGAGCTCGATTACTTCATCGGCGATGCCGAGCCGTCGCTGGTGGTCTGCGATCCCTCCAAGGCGGAAGGCCTTGCCCCGATCGCCGCCAAGGTGAAAGCCAAGGTCGAGACGCTCCGGCCTGACGGCAAGGGCTCGCTGACCGAGGCGGCCGACAAGGCCAGCAGCGAGTTCGCGACCGTCTCGCGCGCCAACGACGATCTCGCCGCGATCCTCTACACGTCCGGCACCACCGGCCGCTCCAAGGGCGCGATGCTCAGCCACGACAATCTCGCCTCGAACTCGCTCTCGCTGGTCGGCTACTGGCGCTTCACCGACAAGGACGTGCTGATTCACGCGCTGCCGATCTACCATACGCACGGCCTGTTCGTGGCGACCAACGTGACGCTGTTCTCGCGGGCGTCGATGATCTTCCTGCCGAAGCTCGATCCTGATCTCATCATCAAGCTGATGGCGCGCGCCACGGTGCTGATGGGCGTGCCGACGTTCTATACGCGGCTGCTGCAAAATCCCGCGCTGTCGCGCGACACGACGAAGCACATGCGGCTGTTCATCTCGGGCTCGGCGCCGCTGCTCGCCGAAACCCATCGCGAATGGTCGGCGCGCACGGGACATGCGGTGCTCGAACGCTACGGCATGACCGAGACCAACATGAACACGTCGAACCCCTATGACGGCGAGCGCGTGCCCGGCGCGGTCGGCTTCCCCCTTCCCGGCGTCTCCGTGCGCGTCACCGAGCCCGAGACCGGCAAGGAGCTGCCGCGTGAGGAAATCGGCATGATCGAGGTCAAGGGCCCGAACGTGTTCAAGGGCTACTGGCGCATGCCGGAGAAGACCAAGTCGGAATTCCGGCCCGACGGCTTCTTCATCACCGGCGACCTCGGCAAGATCGACGACAAGGGCTATGTCCACATCCTCGGCCGCGGCAAGGATCTCGTCATCTCCGGCGGCTTCAACGTCTATCCGAAGGAAATCGAGAGCGAGATCGACGCCATGCCTGGTGTGATCGAATCCGCCGTGATCGGCGTGCCGCACGCCGATTTCGGCGAGGGCGTGACCGCGGTTCTCGTCTGCAACAAAGGCGCCGAGGTCACTGAATCTGCGGTGCTGAAGGCGCTCGACGGCCGGCTGGCAAAATTCAAGATGCCCAAGCGCGTCTTCATCGTCGACGAGCTGCCGCGCAACACCATGGGCAAGGTGCAGAAGAACATCTTGCGCGACACGTACAAGGATATTTACGCGAAGAAGTGAGGGGCTCGGCTCTCTCGCCGTCATTGCGAGGAGCTCTTGCGACGAAGCAATCCAGACTGCCGCCTCGGAGAGATTCTGGATTGCTTCGCTTCCGCCGTCGCTCTTCGAGCGATGGCGGACAAGTCGCTCGCAATGACGGAGATCGTGGCGACTACTGCCCGCCCACCAGACTCATCACAAACCGGCTGCCGACGATGAACAGGTAGCACCCGAACGCGACCTCCAGCGTCCGCTTCGACATCGCATGCGCCGCCTTCACGCCGAGCGGCGCCGTCACGAGGCTCATCGGCATCACCAGCACGGCGCCGATCAGCGAGACATAGCCGAGTGCGAACGGCACCTGCAGGGCCGAAACGCTCGGATAGATCGCCGCCGCCGGCCATCCGGCATAGACGTAGCCGAGCGCGCCGGGGATCGAGATCAGCACGGCGAGCGCCGACGAGGTCGCGACCGCCTGGTGGATCGGGCGGCCGTAGAAGGTCATCAGCAAATTCGAGAACAGGCCGCCGCCGATGCCCATCAGCGTCGAGAGGATGCCGACGCAGAAGCCGTAGACGCGCATCAAGGGGCCCTTCGGCAGATCGTCACCGAACTTCCAGCCCTCGCGCGCGAAGATGAGGCGTGCCGCCGCGGAATAGGCGACACAGACGAACACGATCTTGAACAGCTTCTCCGGTGCATAGCGCGCAATCACGCTGCCGGAGACGACGCCGATCACGATCGGCAGCCACCACACCCGCAGGATCATCATGTCGACGGCGCCGCGCTTGTAATGCGCCTGGAACGAGCGGATCGAGGTCGGGATGATCACCGCGAGCGAGGTGCCGATGCAGAGCGGCATGCGCACTTCCAGCGGCACGCCGGCGATGCGGAAGCATTCGTAGAACACCGGCACGAGAATCGCGCCGCCGCCGATGCCGAACACACCGGCCAGGAAACCCGAGAGCGCGCCGGTTGCGATCAGCAACAGCGCGAGCTCGATGATCTCCTTGATATCAAGACCTGCGATCACCCCTGACCTGCCCCGGCGACTGGCCGCAGCCTCCGAGACTCACGCCCGGATTCGGCTGCGGTCCAAGCTGTAGGCGATCTGATTTGCGGGGTCGACACGGCGCGCCGGCCGTCTTGGGTGGGATGCGGCTTGCGCATATCCAACCGCCGGACGAAAAATGAGTACGCGAGGCGGAAATTGACCGGCGGCTCATTCAGCGTTCTCGCGGCTTCAAGCGTCATGAACTGACTGGTTCGAACTGTGGTCCGCCGCGGACGGCTTAGAGCCGTTCCAATAGTGATTTCAATGCGCCTCGCCTCCCGCCATAAAAGGTGAATTAATATTCTCTTCTTGGTCGGTGCGCCACTGCTCTGGTATACCAAGACCCTGATTGGCCTTGTTTCATCAAGGGCCTAGAGCTGAACGCCGGTTCGATTTATGGCGATTTGGTGATTGCGCAGGCCAAATCGACTCCGTAAATAGAGCCGACCTTTCGCGATCCCCGCGCGCCCCATGCTGGGCCGCAACAAAACATCAAAAGCCCATGACCGCACGGATCGAACGACCGCTTTCACCACACATGCAAGTCTACCGCTGGACGTTGACGATGGCGCTGTCCATCGTCCACCGCGCCACCGGTATCGCACTCTACGCCGGAACCCTGCTGCTGGCCTGGTGGCTGGTTGCGGCGGCTTCGGGCCCCGCCGCCTACGCCAATGTGCAGGCCTTCACCGGCAGCATCATCGGCCGGCTGATCGTGTTCGGCTACACCTGGGCGCTGATGCACCATATGTTGAGTGGCATCCGGCACTTCGTCTGGGACCTCGGCTACGGCTTCAAGGCCGATGAGCGCGAAGCGCTGACCTGGGGCGCATTGATCGGCGGCATCGTGCTGACGGTGCTGATCTGGATCATCGCCTACGCGATCGGAGGTGGACGATGAGCACAAGCGATACGCCGAAGCGCAGCATGCGCACCCCGCTCGGCCGCGTCCGCAATCTCGGCTCGGCGCATTCGGGCACCTCGGACTTCTGGCGCCAGCGCATCACCGCCGTCGCCATGACGCTGCTGATGATCCCGGCGCTCGTGATCGTCATGATGCTGCTCCGCAGCAACCATGCCGGCGCTGCGCAGACTCTCGGCTCGCTGCCGATCGCAGTGATCCTGCTGCTCTTCATCTTCGCCAGCACCTGGCACATGAAGATCGGCATGCAGGTCGTCATCGAGGACTACGTCCACAACGAGAAGCTGAAGCTCATCTCGGTCATGCTCAACAACTTCTTCTCGGTCGCCGTCGCGCTCGCCTCGACCTACGCGATCATCAAGCTCTCATCCGGAGTGTAACCCATGGCCACAGAGACGAATGGCAAGGGCAACGGCGCTCCCGCCACCAACGGCAAAGCCTATCCGATCGAAGACCATACCTATGACGTCGTCGTGGTCGGCGCCGGCGGCGCGGGCCTGCGCGCGGTGGTCGGTTGCAGCGAGGCCGGCCTGAAAACGGCCTGCATCACCAAGGTGTTCCCGACCCGCTCGCACACGGTCGCGGCGCAGGGCGGCATCTCGGCCTCGCTCGGCAACATGCACAAGGACGACTGGCGCTGGCACATGTACGACACCGTGAAGGGGTCGGACTGGCTCGGCGACCAGGACGCGATCGAATACATGGTGCGCAACGCGCCCGACGCAGTCTACGAGCTCGAGCATTGGGGCGTGCCGTTCTCGCGCACCGAGGACGGCAAGATCTACCAGCGCCCGTTCGGCGGCATGACCATGGACTACGGCAAGGGCCAGGCGCAGCGCACCTGCGCCGCCGCCGACCGCACCGGCCACGCCATGCTGCACACGATGTACGGCCAGTCGCTGCGCCACGCGGCCGAGTTCTTCATCGAGTTCTTCGCCATCGACCTGATCATGGACGACCAGGGCACCTGCCGCGGCGTCATCGCGCTCAAGCTCGACGACGGCACGCTGCATCGTTTCCGCGCCCAGACCGTGATCCTCGCCACCGGCGGCTACGGCCGCGCCTACGCCTCCTGCACCTCGGCGCACACCTGCACCGGTGACGGCGGCGGCATGGTGTTGCGCGCCGGCCTGCCGATGCAGGACATGGAGTTCGTGCAGTTCCACCCGACCGGCATCTACGGTTCGGGCTGTCTCGTCACCGAAGGCGCGCGCGGCGAAGGCGGCTATCTCGTCAACTCCGAAGGCGAGCGCTTCATGGAGCGCTACGCGCCCTCGGCGAAGGACCTCGCCTCGCGCGACGTCGTCTCGCGCGCGATGACCATCGAGATCCGCGAAGGTCGTGGCGTCGGCAAGAAGAAGGACCACATCTTCCTTCATCTCGACCATCTCGATCCCGCTGTGCTCGCCGAGCGCCTGCCGGGCATCTCCGAATCCGCAAAGATCTTCGCCAATGTCGACGTGACGCGCGAGCCGATCCCGATCGTGCCGACCGTGCACTACAACATGGGCGGCATCCCGACGAACTATCACGGCGAAGTGCTGACCAAGAAGGACGGCGACGACAACGCGGTCATCCCGGGCCTGATGGCGATCGGCGAAGCCGCCTGCGTCTCCGTGCACGGCGCCAACCGCCTCGGCTCGAACTCGCTGATCGACCTCGTCGTGTTCGGCCGCGCCGCGGCGCTCCGTCTCGCCGAGAAGCTGACGCCGAACGCCAAGCAGCCCGAGCTGCCGGCGAACTCGTCGGACCTCGCGCTCGGCCGCCTCGACCATTACCGCTACGCTTCGGGCGGCACGCCGACCGCGAAGCTGCGCGAAGGCATGCAGCACGTGATGCAGAACAATTGCGCGGTGTTCCGCACCGGCGAAGTGCTGAGCGAAGGCCAGAACCTGATCCAGAAGGTCCACAGCGGCATCACCGACATCGCCGTGTCGGACCGTTCGCTGGTGTGGAATTCGGACCTCGTCGAGACGCTCGAGTTCGACAATCTGATTTCGCAGGCGGTGGTGACGATGAACTCGGCCGCCAACCGCACCGAGAGCCGCGGCGCGCATGCCCGCGAGGACTTCTCCGACCGCGACGACAAGAACTGGATGAAGCACACGCTGGCCTGGCTGGATGACTCCGGCAAGGTCAAGATCGAGTATCGCCCGGTTCACGACTACACCATGACCAACGACGTGCAGTACATCCCGCCCAAAGCGCGCGTGTACTGAGCGAACAGCGAAAGCTTTATCGAAATGGTTGAATTCGCACTTCCGAAGAACTCCAAGATCACCGGCGGCAAGACCTGGCCGAAGCCCGCGGGCGCGACCGAGACGCGCGAATTCCGCGTCTATCGCTGGAATCCGGATGACGGCAAGAATCCGAGCGTCGACACCTATTACGTCGACACCAATGATTGCGGTCCGATGGTGCTGGACGGCCTGATCTGGATCAAGAACCACATCGACCCGTCGCTGACCTTCCGCCGCTCCTGCCGTGAAGGCGTCTGCGGCTCCTGCGCGATGAACATCGACGGCCAGAACACACTGGCCTGCACCCGCTCGATGCACGACGTGAAGGACGGCGCGGTGAAGATCAATCCGCTGCCGCATCAGCCGGTGGTGAAGGATCTGGTTCCCGACCTGACCAATTTCTACGCGCAGTACGCTTCCGTCGAGCCGTGGCTGAAGACGACCTCGCCGACGCCGCAGAAGGAATGGCGCCAGAGCCACGAGGACCGCGAGAAGCTCGACGGCCTCTACGAGTGCATCCTCTGCGCCTGCTGCTCGACCTCCTGCCCGAGCTATTGGTGGAACAGCGACCGCTATCTCGGTCCCGCCGCGCTGCTCCAGGCCAACCGCTGGGTCTCCGATTCGCGGGATGAAGCGACCGGCGAGCGGCTCGACAATCTCGAGGATCCGTTCCGTCTCTATCGCTGCCATACCATCATGAACTGCGCCAAGGCCTGCCCGAAGGGCCTCAACCCGGCCGAAGCCATCGCCGAGCTCAAGCTCAAGATGGTCGAGCGTCAGATCTAGGCCGCGTTCATGCTACGCCCCGGCCGAAACGGCCGGGGCATTCTACGATCTGCGTCAGTTTGAGTAGAATTTGCCGAGACCCGCCCTGCGGGCGAACTCCCCGAATACAACCAAAGATTACTGTTACAAGCCGCTTCCTTCCCGGCGGGAAATTCAAGTAAGCTTCCGGCCGGGGGACCGGGAGCGACTGTGCAGGGCGCGCAACGCAACTCGCTGAGACTGCTGCAGTGGATGATGGCTGCATCCCTGGCGCTTCCGGTTGCGCTGTTCGTCTTCGCCTCCACGACCTCCTACACCTCGATACAAGAGACCGCCGACCGCGAGATCGAGCGCACGCTCGACGTCGCGCATGAACACGCGCTCAAAGTGTTCGAGACCATCGACCGGAGCCTCGCCGAGATCAACGAGGTGGTGCGCGGGCTTCCCGACGACGTCATCCGCGCGCGCGAGCCGGCGCTGCACCGGCGCCTGAAGCGCCTCACCGATTCGCTGCCGCAGCTCAAATCGGCCTGGATCTTCGATGCGAACGGCCAATCGCTGGTCAACAGCCTCGCATCGCCGCCGCCGGAACAGAGCTTTGCCGACCGAGACTATTTCGCTGCCCATATCGACCACGACGTCGGAAGCTTCATCGGCGCCTCGCTGACGCCGCGCCCACCCTATCAGGGTGCGCGCTTCTTCGGCGTGAGCCGGCGCCGCGAGACCGACGACGGCAGCTTCATCGGCGTGATCCAGGCCTCGGTCCTGCCGGAATATTTCGAGAGCTTCTACGCCAGGATCGGCACCGATCCCGGCAGCTTCTTCGCGATGGGACGCGCCGACGGCGTGCTGATCGCCCATTTCCCGCGGGCGGACCGCGATCTGCGGCTCGATCCGAACGGACCGGTTGGGCGCGAGATCGCCGCTCACCCGGACCACGGCCTCATCACCGTCGCCTGGCCGTCGGACGGGATCGAGCGGCGCATCGGCTATCGGCGCGTTGCCGAGTATCCGATCTATGTCAGCGCCGGGCTGGAGACCTCGGCGATCCGCGCGCGCTGGTACGCGACCATCGGCCAGCATCTGGTGTTCGGTGTGCCCGCCACCGCGCTGCTGTTCGTGCTGCTGGCGTTAGCGTTCCGGCGCGCCCAGCATCTGCAGGCCGAGGCCGCCAAGCAGCGCGAGGCCGAGGAGGCGCTCAAGCACAGCCAGCGGCTGGAGGCGCTCGGACAGCTCACCGGCGGCGTCGCGCATGACTTCAACAATCTGCTGACGGTGATCCGTGCCTCGGTCGACCTCTTGAACCGGCCGCAGCTCACGGAGGAACGGCGGCAGCGCTACATCACCGCGATCGCCGATGCGGTCGCGCGCGCAGCGAAACTGACCTCGCAGCTGCTCGCCTTCGCGCGGCGACAGCCGCTGAAGCCCGAGGTGTTCGACGTCGGCGAGCGCGTGCAGTCGCTGCACGACATGCTCGCGACGCTGCTGGGCTCGGCGATCGAGATCAGCATGCGCCTGCCGGGCGAGCCGTGCCTCGTCAATGCCGATGCCAGCCAGTTCGAGACCGCGCTGATCAACATGGCGACCAATGCGCGCGATGCCATGCAGGGCAAGGGCCGGATCACCTTTGCCGTTGAGCCCGCAACGACCGTCCCCGACACGCTCGCGCATCTCTCCGGCAGCCACGGTTTCGTCAGCATCGGCGTCAGCGACACCGGCATCGGCATTCCCGCCGCGCGGCTCGGTCGCATCTTCGAGCCGTTCTTCACGACAAAGCAGGTCGGCCAGGGCACCGGACTCGGCCTGTCGCAGGTGTTCGGCTTCGCGCGGCAATCGGGCGGCGAGGTGACGGTGACGAGCGAGGTCGGCCATGGCAGCACCTTCTCGCTCTATCTGCCGCGGGTGCCGCCGGATCTGCTGCCGCAGCGGCAGGCCCCGAACACGGCGCCGGCGGAGGCCGGCAGCGGCATGTCGGTGCTGGTGGTCGAGGACAACATCGAGCTTGCCAATTTCGCGGCCGACGGCCTCACCGAGCTCGGCTACAGCATCACGCTGGTCGACAATGCCAGCGATGCGCTGGCCGAGCTGGTCGTGGATTCCGATCGCTTCGATGTCGTGTTCTCCGACGTGGTGATGCCCGGCATGACCGGGCTCGATCTGGCGCTGGCGATCCGCGAGCGCGATATCGGCGTGCCCGTGGTGCTGACCAGCGGCTATAGCGAAGCCCTGTCGCAGGACGGCGTCGCTGGCTTCGACCTCGTGCAAAAGCCCTATTCCATTGAGGAATTGTCGCGGGTGCTGCACAAGGCGGCGCGGCTGCGCCGGGTCCGAAACGGCGCCGCGGAGTGAGCGACGCGCCGGAACCGAAGGGAACCGGCTGATTTCCTTCGCGTTGTCCGCGCATGAGCAAGCCGGCCGCAAAGCGCGAGGGGGCGAAGAAGCCGCCCATTGTCGAGATCAAGGGCGAGAACGGCGACGAGGTCGCGCCGCCGCCACCGGAGGTGCTCGAGCCCGATTCAGACCTCTCGCCCGAGGAGATCGAACAGGCCCGCAAGGACTATCTGCTGACGCGGTTCTGGATCAGCGCGCGCGGCTTCTGGGGCGGCAGCGGCGACCGCCTCGCCTGGCCGTTTTCGATCGGCCTCGTCGTGCTGATCGTCCTCACCGTCGGCTTCCAATACGGCATCAATGTCTGGAATCGCGCGATCTTCGACGCCATCGAGAAGCGCGATGCCAGCACCGTCTTCCACCTCACGGCGGTGTTCTTCCCGCTCGCGATCGGCAGCATCGTGCTGGGCGTCGCGCAGGTGTTCGCGCGGATGGGCATCCAGCGACGCTGGCGTGCCTGGCTGACCAACAGCGTGCTGACGCGCTGGCTCAAGAACGGACGCTACTACCAGCTCAACCTCGTCGGCGGCGATCACAAGAATCCGGAATACCGCATCGCCGAGGATCTGCGCATCGCGACCGATTCGCCGGTCGATTTCCTTGCCGGCGTCACCTCGGCGCTGCTGTCGGCCGCGACCTTCATCGTCGTGCTCTGGACCATCGGCGGCGCCCTCACCGTCACGATCAGTGGCTCCGCCGTCACCATTCCCGGCTTCCTCGTCATCGCGGCGATCCTCTATGCATTGATCGCCTCCGGCTCGATCCTGGTGATCGGCCGCCAGTTCGTGCAGGTCTCCGAGGACAAGAACCAGGCCGAGGCCGATTTCCGCTACACGTTGACGCGCGTGCGCGAGAACGGCGAGAGCATCGCGCTGCTCGGCGGCGAGGAGGAAGAGCGCGGCGGCATCGATCGCAATTTCACCAGCGTGCTGCGGCAATGGGCCCGGCTCGCGGGCCAGCACATGCGCACCACGCTGGTATCGCAGGGATCGAGCCTCGTTGCGCCCGTGGTCCCGCTCCTGCTCTGCGCGCCCAAATTCCTCGACGGCAGCATGACGCTCGGGCAGGTGATGCAGGCGGCCTCCGCCTTCACCATCGTGCAGAGCGCATTCGGCTGGCTGGTCGACAATTATCCGCGGCTCGCCGACTGGAACGCCTGCGCGCGCCGCATCGCCTCGCTGATGATGTCGCTCGACGGTCTCGAGCGCGCCGAGGAGGGCGACGGCCTCGGCCGCATCAAGCGCGGCGAGACCAGCAACGAGACGATGCTGGAGCTGAACGATCTCTCGGTCACGCTCGACGACGGCACCGCCGTGGTCGGCGAGACCGAGGTGGCGATCGAGCCCGGCGAACGGCTGCTCGTCGCCGGCGAATCCGGCACCGGCAAGAGCACGCTGGTGCGCGCCATCGCAGGGCTGTGGCCCTGGGGCGGCGGCAGCGTCAATTTCCATCCCGACCGACGGCTGTTCATGCTGCCGCAGCGGCCTTACGTGCCTTCCGGCTCGCTGCGTCGTGCCGTCGCCTATCCCGGCGCGGCCGAGAACTGGAGCGAGGACGAGATCGGCGAAGCCCTGCACAAAGTCGGTCTCGATCATCTCAAGGAGAAGATCGAGGAGGAAGGACCGTGGGACCAGACGCTGTCAGGCGGCGAGAAACAGCGCCTCGCCTTCGCGCGGCTGCTGCTGCACAACCCCGACATCGTCGTGCTCGATGAAGCGACCTCCGCGCTCGACGAGAAGAGCCAGGACAAGATGATGCAGATGGTCACCGACGAGCTGCCGAAGGCGACCATCGTCAGCGTCGCGCACCGCGTCGAGCTGGAAGCATTCCACAGCCGCAAGATCGTGCTGGAGCGCCGCAAGGGCGGCGCCAAGCTCGTCAGCGACATCGACCTGATCCCGCGCAAGGGCAAGCGCAAGCTGCTCGGCCGCTTCCTGCGCCAGCGCAAGGCGCCGCCGAAGAAGGCGGCGTGAGGCCCGTAGCCCGGATGGAGCGCAGCGTAATCCGGGACAATCTCTCCGCACGGCAAGAACCCCGGATTTCGCTGCGCTCCATCCGGGCTACGGATCTCCCGTGAAGTTTGGAGTCCTCATCAAAACCGGCTATGCATGCGCCGCCTATAACGAGGACCGCCTGCTTGACGCCCGACAACGCCTCATCGACCGCGCCGTTCGGCGCGTTTGCGCCGAATGCCGCGCAGGCCGCGATCATTCGCCTCACGCAGCAGTCGGGGCTGAAGCGCGGCGCATTCCGTCCATGGATGTCGCGGCTGGTCAATCTGCTGCGCGGCGGCCCGATCGACGTGCAATACCAGGGCGCCTCGTTCCGGCTCTATCACCAGGGCAGCGCGACCGAGCGTGGCGCGCTGTTCAATCCCGACTACAATCTCGACGAGCTCGACTTCCTGCGCCAGCACACGCCGGCGGGTGGTACCTTCGTCGACGTCGGCGCGAACGTCGGCACTTTCGCGCTGGTGATGGCGCGGCAGGTAGGGGCATCCGGCAAGGTGGTCGCGATCGAGCCGCACCCGATCACATTCGGACGGCTCGCGTTCAATCACGCCGCATCGAAAGCAACGCAGGTGCGCCTGGTGCAGGCTGCCGCCGGCGACAGCGACGGCGAGCTGATGATCGAGAGCGGCGGCGGCAATCTCGGCGCTACGCATGTCGTCACCGGCGCTGCGAGCGCGGAGGCGATCAAGGTCCCGTCGCTGCGCCTGACGCGCATCCTTGAAGAAGCCAGCGTCACGCAAGTCAATTCGCTCAAGATCGACGTCGAGGGCTTTGAGGACCGCGTGCTGATCGGCTTCTTCCGCGACGCGCCGCAAACGCTGTGGCCGCGCGCGGTGGTGATCGAGCATCTGTCACAAAACGAATGGCAGCAGGATTGTATCGCTGACATGGTCGCGCGCGGTTTTGCGATCGTGCGCAAGACCCGGAGCAATACGTTCCTGTCGCGCTGACGACGAACCACGGAGGTTACGATGATCGATCATTTGGGCTTGTCCGTCTCCGATTATGAGCGCGCGAAAACGTTCTACGCCAAGGCACTGGCGCCGCTTGATTACAGCCTGATCATGGAAGTGACGGAAGAGCAGACCGGTCACGCCGCAGCCGCCGGCTTCGGCGCCGGCGGCAAGCCGGATTTCTGGATCGATGGAAAAGGCGCGATGAACAAGCCGGTGCACGTCGCGATTCTCGCCAAGGATCGCGCCACGGTCGATGCCTTCTACAAGGCGGCGATGGCAGCCGGCGGTCGCGACAACGGCGCGCCCGGCATCCGCCCGCATTATCATGCGAACTACTACGGCGCGTTCGTGCTCGATCCTGACGGCCACAACATCGAGGCGGTCTGCCACACGCCGGAATAGGGCAAGACGACGAGGAACATCGGCGCGGCATCATCGTTGTCGTTCTCCAGAGAACTGATCTCGATGATGCCGCAGCCGATCGAACCGCCCGAGATTCCACCGGCAACACCGGGGACTCCGACAGAGCCGCCGCCCGGGATTCCGCCGGGCAATCCGCAGCCTGAAATCACGCCGCCGGTGCGCGAGCCCGGCGAATCACCGCGGCCCGACGAGCTGCCCGGCCGCATGCCTGAAGAGATTCCGCCACGCGGACCGAACGGTCCGATCACGCCGAATCCTGCGACGGATTGAGCTCGGCAGCGGGATCACATATGGGGCGAAGCATCACATGTGAGGCGATTGCAACATGCGTCTGAATGCGCAATGAACGTCACCATAGTGAGTTGATTTCGGTGCAGAAATAAATCGAGTCGCGACCGCTTCGCCCGCCACAATCCGGCCTAACGCGTAGCTGTTCATCCCAACACTTCGTCAAAGAACCTTCCGGGGAAGTTGAACCACATGACCAACCTTCGTTTCGTGCTGCTTGCGACAACGGCTCTGACCGCGATGCAATTGGCAACCACCGCATCGCATGCGCAGAGCGCGCCACCGCTCGTGGTCGCGCAAGCCCAGCCAGAATTGGGCCCTGACGGAAAACCGAAGCAGCCGCCGAAGGAAGCGCCAAAGGCGCCGCCGCCCGCTGCGCGTCCGGCCGCACCTCCTCCGCCGCCACCAGCCGCGCCACCGCCTGCGGCGCCTGCACGCCCGACCGCGCCGCCGCCCGCCGCGGCGCCTCCGCATCCTCCCGCTCCGCCGCCGCCCGCGGCCGCGCCGGCGCGCCCGACACCGCCTCCTCCTCCGCCGCCGCCTGCGACGCACGCACCCACGCCGCCCCCGCCGCCGGCTGCTGCTCCGAAGCAACCGTCGCCGCCTCCGGCTGCGGCGCCCCAGCAGCATGCGCCCTCGCCGACTCCGCCACCTCCGGCCGTGCAACAGCACGCGCCGACACCGCCTCCAGCTGCAGCGCCGCCGGCCTCGCGTCCTGCTCCGACGCCACCGGCAGCACCGCCGCCCGCAGCGGCCCCAGCGGCACGTCCGGCGCCGGCACCTTCGGCAGCGCCGGCTCCTTCACCGGCTGCGCCTGCGGCCCGTCCTGGTGCGGCTGCTCCGACCGCAACGCCGCCGGCAACACCTGCACCGGCGACAACACCTGCGCCGACCGCAACACCCGCTCCGGGCGCCGCGCCTGGCACGCCGCCGGCTGGACGCCCCGGTGCACCGCCGCCCGGTGGCGGACGTCCCGGCGCACCTCCGGCTGCAGGATCGCCGGCTCCTGGCGCCGCGCCTGCTCCGACAACCACACCGGCTCCCGGTGGCGCTCCGACGCCGCCGCCCGGCCGTCCCGGCGCGGGACCGGCGCCCGCGCCCGGCGCGGCCCCCGTTGCGACTCCGGCCCCTGGCCAACAGGGTGCAACGCCTCCGGCCGGTGCGCCCACTGCCGGAGCCCCGGCTGCGCCGCCCCAGGCCGGTGGTCCGCCGCCTCGGCCGCCGGCTCCTCCCGCCGGCGCCGCAGCGCCGAGCGTCGTGCCTGGCACGGCGGCCGCAGCACCACCGCCCAACAGGGCGCAATATGCTCCGCCGACGGTTGCTCCGGCTTTCCGCGCAGCGCCCACGATCGCAGCACCGCTGCCGCCGCCGCCGCGTCCGCAGCAGCGTGACCTGACTCCGCTCGCGATCGGCGCGGGCGTGGTGGCCGGCGCCGTGATCGGCGCCACCATCGCCGACATGCACAGCCAGCGACGCGAAGTCGTCGAAGGCGGCCGCACCATCTACAACGAGCCGGACCGCATCATCATCCGCGATCCGGGTGGGCAAGCGTACGTCCGCGGCAACGATCTCTATCGCTTCCGCTACGGCGCCCGCGACATCCGCACCTTCAATGACGGCGGCGATACCCGCACCGTCGTGGTCCGTCCCGATGGCAGCGAGGTGATCACCGTGGTCGGTCCGGACGGCTCGCTGCTACGTCGAATCCGCAGGGATCCGCGCGGGCAAGAGATCGTCATCATCGACAACTCCTATCGCGATCCTCGCGCTGTCGGCGGCTTCTATGTCGACGTGCCGCCACCGGTCGTGAACATCCCCTATGATCGCTACATCGTCGACGCCCAGGAAGCGTCGCCGGACGTGATCTACCAGACCATGGTGGCTCCGCCGGTGCAGCGGATCGATCGGCGCTACTCGCTCGACGAGATCCGCTACTCGCCGAACGTTCGCATGCAGATGCCGAGCATCGACGTCAACACGATCAACTTCGAGACGGGATCGTGGACCATCCCGCCGGACCAGGCGGCCCGGCTGCAGGTGATCGCCGACGGCCTCAACCAGGCGATTCAGCGCAATCCGCGCGAGGTGTTCCTGATCGAGGGGCACACCGACGCGGTCGGCAACGAGGTCGACAATCTATCGCTGTCGGACCGCCGGGCGCAGTCCGCGGCCGAACTGCTCACGCAGCAGTTCAATGTGCCCGCGGAGAACCTGACGTCGCAGGGTTACGGCGAGCAGTACCTGAAGGAGCAGACGCAAGGGCCGAGCCTGATCAACCGGCGCGTCACCGTCCGCCGCATCACGCCGCTGCTCAACGGCGGGACGGCCTCGCTGCCGCCGCCCCCGCCCGGCACCACGCCGCCGCGCTGAGGCGACACGCACGAAAGCAAATGGCCGGGAGCGATCCCGGCCATTTTTGTTTTTGGAGTTCGTAGCCCGGATGAGCGCAGCGACATCCGGGGATATCTATCTACTTGGCGAGAAAGTCCCGGATATCGCTGCGCTCATCCGGGCTACGACGACGTCAATCAGCCCTTGTCGCTCTCCAGCCGGAAGATCTGCGAGCCTTCGGTGCCCGACAGCAGGCCGGTCTTCGAATAGAGACCGAGCTTGGTGCGCGTGTCCGCGATGTCGAGATTGCGCATGGTGAGCTGGCCGATGCGGTCCGCGGGCGTGAAGGCGGCGTCCTCGACCTTCTCCATGCTGAGCCGCTCCGGCGCATAGGTGAGGTTCGGGCTCTCGGTGTTGAGGATCGAATAGTCGTTGCCGCGGCGCAGCTCGAGCGTGACCTCGCCGGTGACGGCGCGCGCGACCCAGCGCTGCGCGGTCTCGCGCAGCATCAGGGCCTGCGAGTCGAACCAACGGCCTTGGTAGAGCAGACGACCCAAGCGCATGCCGCTGATGCGGTACTGCTCGATGGTGTCCTCGTTGTGGATGCCGGTGACGAGACGCTCATAGGCGATGTGCAGCAGCGCCATGCCGGGCGCCTCGTAGATGCCGCGGCTCTTGGCCTCGATGATGCGGTTCTCGATCTGGTCGCTCATGCCGAGGCCGTGGCGGCCGCCGATGGCGTTGGCTTCGAGGAACAGCGCGACGGGATCGGAGAAGGTCTGGCCGTTCAGCGCGACCGGCTGACCTTCCTCGAAACGCACCACGACCTTCTCTGCCTTGACGGCGCAGTCCTCGCGCCAGAACGGCACGCCCATGATCGGGTTGACGATCTTGATGCCGCTGTCGAGGCTTTCGAGATCCTTGGCCTCGTGCGTGGCGCCGAGCAGATTGCTGTCGGTCGAATACGCCTTCTCGGCGCTCATCTTGTAGGCAAAGCCCTGCGCCGTCATGAACGCCGACATCTCGGCGCGGCCGCCGAGCTCGTCGATGAACTGCTGGTCGAGCCAGGGCTTGTAGATGCGCAAGCCCGGATTGGTCAGCAGGCCGTAGCGGTAGAAGCGCTCGATGTCGTTGCCCTTGAAGGTCGAGCCGTCGCCCCAGATGTTGACGCCGTCCTCCTTCATCGCCGCGACCAGCATCGTGCCGGTGACCGCGCGCCCGAGCGGCGTGGTGTTGAAATAGGTGATGCCGCCGGTCGAGATGTGGAAGGCGCCCGACTGGATCGCGGCGATACCTTCGTGGACGAGCTGCGTGCGGCAATCGACCAGCACGGCCTTCTCGGCGCCGAACGCTTCCGCCTTGCGCGGGATCTCGTTGTAATCGGCCTCGTCCGGCTGGCCGAGATTGGCGGTATAGGCGTAGCAGCGCGCGCCCTTCTGCTTCATCCAGAGCAGCGCCGCGCTGGTGTCGAGACCGCCCGAAAAAGCGATGCCGACTTTCTCACCCTTGGGGAGGCTTTTCAGGATCGTGGTCATGGCGCTTCCAATCGGGTCTCAAGGGGCTGATATGAGGGCGAACTTGACCGGGCGAATATCAAATTTCGCCGGGCTGGGCACGCATTTAATGGCTCAAACCGAGGGTTCGGCGCTCGTCTTGCGGCCGAACAGGCGCTGGCGGAGCCGGTAGCCGGGCATGTTCAGCCGGGTCAGGGCGGCATCGACCGCCTCGTCCGAGAACCGGGTCCGCGGCCAGCGGTAGATCATCGCGTAGGCGAACCAGATCACGACGAAGGTGACGAGGCCGGCGATCGATACGTCGGTGAAGAAGTGGCCGCCAAAGGCCATCCGCAGCCCGCTGGTGACGGCGCCGAAGATGACCGCGCCGGCATAGGCCAGCGGCCGCCATGCCGGCGGGGCCAGCGCGGCCGGCGCCAGCGTCCAGAACGCGGTCGCGCCCTCGCCCGAGAAGAACGAGCAGTTGCGCGCGCAGTCGCCGCGCGGATCCCACCACGGCACGAAGTGCTGCTCGCCGGCGAACTGCGTCACCACCACCGGCCGCGGCCGGCCCCAATAGGTCTTGAAGGTGAGGTTGGTGAGAATACCGGCCGACAGGATGATGGTCGCAAGCAGGAACACGATCGCGCGCCCCGACACCATCAAGGGACGGTCGGGCCGGATCATCTTGACCACGAGCGCGACCAGCGACGGCAGCACGAAAGCCCAGGAGACCCACATCGCGGCGTCACGCGCAAAACCTGCCCAGCCGTTCAACTTGACCGGAAACGTCCTGGTCTCGGGGTCGAAGAACAGCGAGGCCAGCTTGAGATCGAGCTCGGGATAGAGCCCGAAAACGACGCCGATCACGAGCCACAGCGCCAGGGCGATGAAGAGTCCAGTCCGGTTCATGGCGCGCGGTTTAGCGGAGTAGAGAGCGGATGAAAACCCTATCACTGCGCATCCGGCCGCGAGTTCAACGGCAGCGGCGGAGGCGGCTTGCGTGGGGGCGGCGGGATGCGCCAGGCGCCGGCGTTGCGGCCGGCGATCAACCAGTAGACGACGCCGGCGACGATGCCCGCGCCGGTCATGATCTCCAAATGACGCCGCACGATGCCTTCGAACTGCAGCGTGTCGGAATGGAAGGGGACGAGGCCGAGATAGCAGGCGAGCCCGACGAGGCCGCCGCCGACGGCATAGGCCAGCGCGCTGCGGATGTAGAGCGCCTCGGTGATGGCGACGATCACGGCGGCCGGAACCAGCGCGAAGCCCGAGACGAAGATGAAGCCGAAGCCGAGCAGGATGTCGATCGCGCCCTGATCGACGGGACCGGCGCCGAGATCGGAAAACTCCGGAAACAGCAACGCGCCGACGACGATCATGCCGCCGACGAAGCAGGCGGCGAGAAAGCCGATGAAGACGACGATGAGGCGGCCGATCAGGGACATGGTGTCACTCTCGCCGTCATTGCGAGGAGCCACCCGGTCCCGCCTCCGGCGGGCCGGATGACAGGCTCCGCGACGAAGCAATCCAGACTGCCGCCGCGGAAACACTCTGGATTGTTTCGCTGCGCTCGCAATGACGAGGATGCGAGAGTGCGGGCACTCATCCTCAATCCGTCATCGCCATGGCGCGCAGTGCCTGGCGCTCGCGTGCACTGAGCTTTTCCGTCTCCGACTTGAGCTGGCCGCAGGCGGCGAGGATGTCGCGGCCGCGCGGGGTGCGCACCGGCGAGGAATAGCCGGCGTTGAAGATGTATTCGGAGAACTTTTCGATCTGGTCCCAGTCCGAGCATTCATAGGCCGTACCGGGCCAGGGATTGAACGGGATCAGATTGATTTTTGCGTGAATGCCCTTGAGCAGCTTCACCAGCAGCTTGGCATCGTCGAGTGAATCGTTGACGCCCTTGAGCATCACATATTCGAAGGTGATGCGGCGCGCGTTGGAGGCGCCGGGATAGTCGCGGCAGGCCTGCAGCAGCTCCTTGATCGGATATTTGCGGTTAAGCGGAACGAGCTCGTTGCGCAGCTCGTCGCGCACCGCATGCAGCGAGATCGCGAGCATGACGCCGATCTCCTCGCCGGCGCGCACGATGTTCGGCACCACGCCCGAGGTCGAGAGCGTGATGCGGCGGCGGGAGATGCCGATGCCTTCATTGTCGCCGACGATCAACAGCGCATCGCGCACCGCGTCGAAATTGTAGAGCGGCTCGCCCATGCCCATCATCACGATGTTGGTGACGCGGCGCGTGCCGTCCTCGCGATCGGCCCAGTCATTCAGACGATCGCGCGCGACCATGATCTGGCCGACGATCTCGCCGGCGGTGAGGTTGCGCACCAGGCGTTGTGTGCCGGTGTGGCAGAACGAGCAGTTCAGCGTGCAGCCGACCTGCGAGGAGACGCAGAGCGTGCCGCGATCGGTCTCGGGGATGTAGACGCACTCGACTTCATGCGCCTTCTCGACATTGTCGCCGCTCGGCAGACGCAGCAGCCATTTGCGGGTGCCGTCATTGGAGATCTGCTCGGCCACGACTTCGGGACGGTCGACGGTGAAGTGCTGGGCGAGCTCGGCGCGAATGCCCTTCGAGATCGAGGTCATGTCGTCGAAGCTCTGGGCGCCGCGGAAATAGAGCCAGTGCCAGAGCTGCTGCACGCGCATCTTGCGCTGCGCAGGCGCGACGCCGATCTCGCCGAGGCGGTCCGCCAGCTCGGTGCGCGACAGGCCGATCAGCGAAGGCCTGGCCGGCGGCACGTAGGTTTCGAGCGGAGTCTTCTCCACCAGGATTGCGTCGCGCGGCTCGGTCGTCGGTTGCATCATTGGGCCTGATTGTTTGGTCGTTCCGGGGCAACGCGAAGCGTCGAACCCGGAACCTCGAGATTCCGGGTCTGGTCCTTCGGACCATCCCGGAATGACGGAAAAACTCGGAACCGGCCTTATATAGCAACCGGAATTGCCGATTGCGACCGTGATACCACCCGCAGGCTTAACGTCTTCAGCCTTAGCGCCTGCAATCCTGCGCGATCTTGTCGAGCGCCTGGGCGAGGCCTTTCAGCGAGAACGTGTCGGTCGTCTCCGTGCCCTTGGCCGAAACGCCCTTGACCACGAGATCGGCGGATTTGCGCATGGCTTCCACCATCCGCTCCTCCTCGGCCGCGTTCTTGATCCAGAGGCCGTCGCCCTGCGTGTACATTGCAAAGGCGGCGCCGCCGACCTCGACCGAGGATTCCGAGCCCGGCTTCAGCGCGTAACCGATCATGACCGAGACTTCGTTACTCACCTTCTCAGCCGGCCGGGTCGAGACGAAGGCATAGGCGGGATCGCGCGGCCGATTCGGCGGATTGGTCTTCGATGACGAGGGCTTGGCCAGCGCGAAGCAGACCTTCTTGCCGTTGGGCGTCGCCGAATAGGCGCCCCAGGTGCCGAACTGGCCGATCAGGGTCGGCTCGGCGCCGCCCGCAACCGCCGCAGCCGGGCCCGTCGGCTTGCTCTCGGGCTTTGCGGCCGTCTTTGCTGCCGGTGCAGCGGCTTTCGGTGCAGCTTTCGGCGCTGGTTGCGCGGTCTGAGCCCGCGCGGAATCGGTGATTCCCCACGCCGCCACGCCAGTCATCAAAGCCAAAGATAGCACCCGCCACATGGTGGAGTGGTTCCCTCAATATTGTGACTGGAAGATGGCCCGGTCGCGCTTTGTCCCCCGGCAGGGATAACCGGGAAAGTCCAATTTGGGAAGGCAGTTAGCGGGTCAGCCTTTGGATCGTGCGGCGCGCTGATCGGCCCATTGCGCCTCGGTCCAGCCGAGCAGGTCCTCGGCGCCGGAACTGCGCAAATGCGCGCCACCGTCGATCACCACCATCTCGCCATTGATGTAGCCGGCGTGGTCGGAGACCAGGAAGCTGGCGAGATCGGCAAGCTCGCTGTGTTCCCCGGTGCGGCCCATCGGGTTGCGCGCGGTCCAGCCTTCGTCGCGTCCCTCGGGGCGGAGCTGCCCCGACGCGCCGGCGGTCGGGAACGGGCCCGGCGCGATCGCGACGGTGCGGATGCCCTTCGGACCCCATTCCACGGCGAGGCTCTTGGTCATCGCCAGCACCGCCGATTTCGCCATCGCGGAGGGAACGGTGAAGGCGCGGCCGGTGATGGTCGAGGTCGAGAGGATCGAGAGCACGACGCCGCCATGCTTGCCGTCGATCCAGCGCTTGCCGGCGGCAAGCGTGCAATACATCGCGCCATGCAATGTCGGCGCGAGGATCGCGTCGGCTGCGCGGAAAGAGAGGTGTTCGCTCTGCGCGATGAAGGTCGCGGCAGCATTGTTGACGAGGATGTCGAGCGGCGCCTCGCGCCAGATCGCGTCCATCATGCCGTCGACGCCGGCGCCATCACGGATGTCGCAGGCGATGGTTGTAACCTTGCCGCCGGTCTGCGCGCGCATCTCGCTCGCCGTTGCGTCCAGCCGGTCGAGCTTGCGGCCGCAGATCACGAGCTCGGCGCCGAGCGCGAGGAAGCGGCGTCCCATCGCGGCACCGAGGCCCGAGCCGCCGCCGGTGACGAGGATGCGCTTGCCCTTGAGCAGACCCGTTTCAAACATCGTTTGAATCCTTTCACTTCCGTCATTGCGAGCCACCGGGTCCGCGCGAAGCGCGGCCCGATGACAAGCTCCGCGAAGCGATCCAGAGTCCGTCCGGCGGAAATAGTCTGGATTGCTTCGCTTCGCTCGCAATGACGAGGATAGGCCAGTGCGCTCCTCAGACAAAGAATCCTGATTGTAGGGTCGCCCCAAATCCGGCAAAACCGGGCCAACTATAATTCCGTCCTGAAACGCCAAGTGCTCTCGAGAAGGTGCCGCCATGAAAGCCATCCTCTGCTCGCAATATTGCCAGCCCGACGATCTCGTGCTCGCCGATGTGCCGGATCCGGTGGCGGGTCCCGGCGAAGCCGTGATCGCGATCAAGGCGGCGGCGCTGAACTTCTTCGACATCCTGATGATTCAGGGCAAGTACCAGATCAAGCCGCCGTTCCCGTTCTCGCCGGCCGCGGAAGTCGCGGGCGTGATCGAAAGCATCGGCGCCGGCGTCACCGATTTGAAAGTCGGTGATCGCGTCGTCGCCTCCTGCGGCCATAACGGCGCGCGCGAGAAGATCGCGCTGCCGGCGGCATCGATCGTCAAGATTCCCGACAATCTCGATTACGACCGCGCTGCCGGCATCATCATCATCTACGGCACCGCGCTGCATGCGCTGGAAGATCGCGCCAGCCCGAAGCCGGGCGAGACGCTCGCGGTGCTCGGCGCCGCCGGCGGCACCGGCCTTGCCGCCTGCGAACTCGGCAAGCTGATGGGGCTGAAGGTGATCGCCTGCGCCTCGTCGGACGAGAAGCTCGAATTCGCCAAGGCGCATGGTGCCGAGCTGACGCTGAACTATGGCAAGGAAGATCTGAAGGAAGGCCTGCGCAAGCTCACCAGCGGCAAGGGCGTCGACATCATCTTCGATCCCGTGGGTGGCGCGTATGCCGAGCAGGCGCTGCGCTCGATCGCCTGGGAAGGCCGCTTCCTCGTGATCGGCTTTGCCGCCGGCGACATTCCGAAGATGCCGCTGAACCTCGCACTGTTGAAGGGCTGCGATATCCGCGGCGTGTTCTGGGGCGCCTGGACCCGACTCAATCCGGCGAAGAACCGCGCCAATCTCGAGAAGCTCGTGAAGTGGACCGCGGAAGGAAAGATTTCATCGCATGTCGACCGCACCTTCCCGCTGGCGCAGACGGCGGATGCACTGAAGGTGCTCGCGGGCCGTCAGGCCATGGGCAAGGTGATCCTGCATCCGTGAGGATGCGACCTCCGCGATCGCCACACGCTCACTGTCGTCGCCCGGCGGGACCGGGCGACCCAGTATTCCAGAGACAGCAGTGATTTAGCCGAGACGCCGCGGCGTACTGAATGCCCCGCCTTCGCGGGGCATGACACTCCTTATGGGACAGGGAGCGTGGCCAACTCGCTCCTCCCGCACCAGGTTGCGCATCGTCCCGCCTGGTAAAATCCTCTCAACCATCGCGGGCAAAATTGCGGTGTATTTCGCCGCTCCGCCGCAATCAAACCTAAATATCTCCAGATTCGCGCAAACCGCCGTCGCTTTTTGGGCTGAATCGGACGGCGATTTACCGGTTCCAGTTTGCGGGGTGCGTCTGGACAACAACAAGAAGACTGAAGCCGGGACGGCCCCTGCGTTGCGTCAGTAAAGGGGAGCATCACCATGGAGACGACGGCATACCGTCCGTCAAGGGAGTCGAGGGCGTTCGACTCCGATCGATCTGCATCACATTCGTCCACCGCGTCCTACATTCGTGCCCGCGCCAGCCGCCTCGATCTTCCACAGGACGATCCGATACCGCTGTTCCTGTCCGACCCGCTGGGGCCGCCGGACCCACGGGAATATGCGCCGCAGGCGTTGCGTTCCAGGACCAAATTCGTCCAGCGCCTTCTGGCTGCCACGCTCGCGATATCCGGCGCGGCGATTTTGGCTGCGGTGTTTCAGTCCGACCTGCGCAGCCTCATTGCGGTCAATGCCAGTAGCTCGGCGGGCGGAGCTCCCGAGCAGGCCATGACGCCGGCCAATCCGCCGGTCACACGACAGACGCCGCTCAAGGATCCCGCCCGCGCGACCGACACGAGGCTCGCGAGCGCCGACCGGCAGGACCTGCCTGCACCGCCGAGCAGCGAGACCATCGCAGCCGCCCACCAGATCGCGCTGCAGGCGCAGATGCCGGCGCCCGTCGCGGCACAGCCCGCACCGCCCGAGCCCGTCCGGACGCTCGACGCCGACACGCTGGCAGGGCTGATGGCGCGCGCAAAAAGCCTGATCGGCGTCGGCGACATCGTCGCGGCGCGCCTGCTGCTCGAACGCGCGGCCAACGCAAAGGATGCAACGGCCGCGCTTCTGCTGGCGCAGACCTACGATCCAGCGGTGCTCGGCACCAGCGATGCGCGCAGCGTCAGCGCCGACGCCGCCGCCGCACGTGACTGGTACCAGCGGGCGGCAAGCCTCGGCTCGGCGGAGGCGCGACAGCGTCTCGCCCGGCTCTCGAATTAGATTTTTTCAGAGGACATCATGCGTAACAGTTTGAGAATGGCGCTTGCCGCCATCATGACCATCTGCGCCTTCGCTGCCCGCGCGGAGCAGACCGAATACGATCCGGCGAAAGTCTCGGACAGTTTGAAGGCGATCTTCCAGTTCGGCTCGAGCTCGACCAAGCAGGCGCTGAACGCCAACACCGTCACGCTGATCACCGGCACGATCGGCGGCACCTATGTGCAATTCGGCGCCGACCTCGCTTCCGTGCTCGACGACGGCAACAGGATCCGCGTGCTGCCGATCGTCGGCCGCGGCTCGGTGCAAAGCGTCGCCGACATCCTGTTCCTGCAAGGCGTCGATCTCGGAATCGTGCGCGCCGACACGCTCGACTATCTCGAGCGCAAGGGCTTTGCCAAGGACATCAAGCGGCAGTTCACCTATGTGACGAAGCTCTACAACGAAGAGATGCAGGTGATCGCGCCGAAATCGATCGCGACGCTGAAAGACCTCGAAGGCAAGACGGTCAGCGTGGACCTGCCGAACGGCGGCACTTTCGTCACCGCGCTCACCGTGTTCGAGCGGCTCGGGATCAAGGCGAAATTCGTCTATGTCGAGCAGCGCATCGCGATGGAGAAGCTGAAGGCCGGCGAGATCGACGCCGTCATCGTGGTCGGCGGCAAGCCGTACAAATCGGTCTCGACCTTCGGCAATGACGGCCGCTTCCACCTCGCCAAGGTCGATTATGCCAAGCCGCTCCAGAGCGACTATCTGCCGGCGACGCTGACCGCGAAGGACTATCCCAACCTGATCAAGGAGGGCGAGAGCGTGGACACGATCGCGGTGCCCGCGGTGCTCGCGGCCTACAACTGGGCGCCCAACACCGAGCGCTATCGCAAGATCGCGCTGTTCGTGGATGCGTTCTTCACGAAATTCCCCGCGCTGCAGAACCCGCCGTTCCATCCGAAGTGGAAGGAGGTCTCGCTCGCCGCGCCGCTGTCCGGCTGGAACAGGCTGCCGGTGGCGCAGCAATGGCTCGACAAGCACGGCGTCGAGCCGGTGACACGCCAGCGCTTCGAGTCGTTCCTGCAACAAAATCCCGCGGCCGCGAAGGTGTCCGACGCGGACAGGGAGACGCTGTTCAAGCAATTCCAGGCGTGGGACGCGGACAAGTCGCGGGTGCAGGTGGAGAAGAAGTAGAGGCTGTCATTGCGGCACATGGTGTCGCAAGGGCATCCACATACTCGCTGTCGTCGCCCGGCTTGACCGGGCGACCCAGTATTCCAGAGACGGCAGTGATTCAGCCGAGACGCCGCGGCGTACTGGATGCCCCGGTCAAGCCGGGGCATGACAGCGGTGGGTTTGGCGGAGTCCGCGTCGGTTACGCCGCTTCGGCATCCACCTCCGCCCCATCCACACCGCGCTTCAACAAGGCACGCGCGGCCTCACGATGCTCGTTCGTGATGTGGCCCGCGACCATGCGGATGGCGGTGGCGAGCACGGCGGCGTCATCGGTGAAGCCGAGGATCGGCATCACGTCGGGAACGAAGTCGAACGGCAGGATGAAATAGGCGATCGCTGCGAGCAGCGAGGCCTGGACATGGCGCGGGGTCTGCCGGTCGAACGCGCAGTAATAGGCAGCGAGCAGATCTTCGGCGAACGGCAGGTGCGCGGCGACGCGCTTCAGCTTGCGCCAGAAGCGGCGGCGCACGCTCTCGCGATCTTCCGCGAGCCGGTCCGCTGGCTCGAAGCCGACGCTGTGTTCGGCTGCCATGTTCGACAAACTCCCCGTTCAGCGAGGGGCGGCCGATGGCCGCATCGCCTGCTGATCACAACATGGGGATGCGGCCGGCCACTGCAAGATGTCAGCCTGATGTCAGCTTGCGATGGCGTTCATCGCCTTGGCCAACTGGATGTCGAGCGCGGTAACGCCGCGGGAATCATGGGTCGACAGCACCACCTCCACGATCTTGTAGACGTTACGCCATTCGGGATGGTGATCCATCTTCTCGGCGACCAGCGCGGCGCGGGTCATGAAGCCGAAGGCCTCGCTGAAATCCTTGAAGACAAAGGTTTTCCCGATCGCGTCACGCCCCTGGACCTCGGTCCAGCCGGGGATACCGCCCAGCGCCTGCTTGCGCGCTTCCGCCGTCAGCCGCTCTGCCATGATGGCCTCCGTTTTCAGGGGAACTTTACCCTAACACCACGCTTACGGTTCGGATCCATACGGGATTTCGTCCCTCCGCTAACCATGACGGAGATGTAACCCCGCCGGACAAGAAATTTGCTACAATTGCCGGCGTAAATCGCCGGCCAAGATGAAGCTGAGCCTGAAACGCCTGTATGGGAGATCGATGACCGGGGGTCTGGACCTGGCCGAGGCGCCCACTCCTCCTTCGCCGCGATCAGCGGCGCGGAAGACGGCGCTCGTGTCTCTGGCACTGGTCCTGGCGATCGTCGGTGCGCTGGTCGGCGGCTATTACTTTGCCATGCGGCCGGTGTTCCTGAAGGTGGCGGTCGGTCCCGCCAACAGCGACGATGTCAAGGTCGTGCAGACGCTGACCCAGGCCTTCGCGCAACACAAGAGCTACGTACGGCTGCGTCCGATCCAGACCGACGGAGCCACCGCCAGCGCCGAGGCGCTCGCGGAAGGCAAGGTCGATCTCGCCATCGTGCGCGGCGACGTCGACGTACCGAAAAACGCGCAAGCGGTGGCGACCCTGCGCAAGAACGTCGTGGTGCTGTGGTCGGTCCCCGGCAAGGGCAAGAAGCGTGGCGCGAAGATCACCAAGATCGCGCAGCTCGCCGGCCATCGCGTCGGCGTCGTCGGCCGCACCCAGGCCAACGTCAATCTGCTCAAGGTGATCCTGCAGCAATATGGCGTCGATCCCGCCAAGGTCGAGATCGTGCAGTACCCGGCCAACGAGGCCGCGGAGGCAATCAAGGCCCAGAAGGCCGACGCCTATCTCGCGGCCGGCCCCGTCAACAGCAAGATCACGGCGGATGCGATCGCCGCCTCGACCAAGGATGCCGGCGCGCCGACCTTCCTCGCGATCGATTCCGCCGATGCGATTGCGCAAAACCATCCGGTCTATGAAGCGTCCGAGATCCCCGCCGGTACCTTCGGCGGCTCGCCGGATCGTCCCGACGACGAGGTCAAAACCATCAGCTTCTCGCACCATATCGTGGCGCGCAGAGGCTTGTCTGAGACGACCGTCGCGGCATTCACGCGCCAGCTCTTTTCCGTGCGCCAGCAATTGGTGACGGAATTCCCGCTGGCGGCGAAGATCGAGACGCCCGATACCGACAAGGACGCGGTGATTCCGGTGCATCCGGGCGCGGCCGCCTTCGTCGACGGCGAGGAAAAGACCTTCCTCGACAAATACAGCGATTACATCTGGTGGAGTCTGATGGCGCTGTCCGCCATGGGCTCGATCGGCGCGTGGTTCGCCGGCTACCTGAAGAAAGACGAGCGCGACAACAACAGCCATCTGCGCGACCGTCTGTTCGACATGATTGCGGCGGCGCGCAAGAGCGAGACGACCGAGGAGCTCGACCAGATGCAGACGGAGGCCGACGAGATCCTGCGCGATACGCTGCGCTGCTTCGATCACGGCGCCATCGAAGAGGGCGGACTCACCGCCATCAACATCGTGCTCGAGCAGTTCCACGCGGCGGTCGCCGACCGCAAGACCGTGCTGTTCAGCATGCCGCAGAGCCTGCAGCGCACCGGCGCGCAATTCAGGGCGGCCGGCAACGCCTGAACGCTTGCGCGCGTAATTGCTGCGTCACATTGTCTCAATATAGGTCCAACGTCATTCCGGAGCGATGCGTCAGCATCGAATCCGGAATCTCGAGATTCCGGGTCTGGTGCTGGCGCACCATCCCGGAATGACGGCGCAGATGCGCGCAAGACAGCTAGCCAGCGAGCCAGCCCATGAAGATCAAATTCTCCCGCCGCCGCTTCCTCACCACCAGCGCGGGCGCGCTGGGCGCGATCGCGATGCCCCACCTCTCGCGCGCGGCCGACAGGCCGGCGGTCACCCATGGCGTGCAGTCGGGCGACGTCACCGTCGACGGCGGCGTGGTGTGGGCGCGCGCGGACCGGCCGGCGCAGATGCTGGTCGAGGTCGCGACGACCGAGTCGTTCAAGAACGCCCGTGCGCTGCCGCCGATCGCGGCGCTGCCGGAAAGCGATTTTACGGCAAAGATGCTGCTCGAAAATCTTCCCGGCGGCCAGGACATCTTCTATCGGGTGCGCTTCCGCGATCTCTCGCATGCCGCGATCGAGGGCGAATCCGTGGTCGGCCGCTTCCGCACCGCGCCGGCCGATCGCCGCGACGTCAGCTTCGTCTGGGGCGGCGACGTCGCAGGCCAGGGCTGGGGCATCAATCCCGATGACGGCGGCATGCTCACCTTCTCCGCGATGCGCAAGCATCGTCCGGATTTCTTCCTGCATTCCGGCGACACCATCTACGCCGACGGTCCGATCGAATCCGAGGTCAAGCTCGCCGACGGCAAGATCTGGAAGAACGTCACCATCCCTGAAAAGGCCAAGGTCGCGGAGACGCTCGACGAGTACCGCGCCGCGCACAAATACAATTTCACCGACGAGAACGTCCGCGCCTTCAATGCCGAAGTGCCGATCTTCGTACAGTGGGACGACCATGAGGTGACCAACAACTGGTCGCTGTCGAAAGATCTGCCGGCGTCCTACAAGGTCCGCGACATCTCGCTGCTCGCAGCCCGCGCCGGCCGCGCCTTCCACGAGATGTATCCGATGCGCGAGAGCATCGTCGAGCCGGGCCGGGTCTATCGCCAGATTTCCTATGGCCCGCATCTCGACGTGTTCGTGCTCGACGAGCGCAGCTATCGCGGCCCGAACGGCGCCAATCTCGAAACGGAATACGGCCCCGCCAGCTACTTCCTCGGCCCGGACCAGATCGCCTGGCTCAAGCGCGGCCTGCTCAATTCGCGCGCGACCTGGAAGGTGATCGCCTCCGACATGCCGCTCAGTCTCGTCGTGCCGGACACGCCGAAGGGCGGCTCGGAAGCCATTGCGCAAGGCGACGGTCCGGTGCGCGGCCGCGAGTTCGAGATCGCCGACATCCTGCGCTTCATCAAGATGGCGCCGATCAGCAATACGGTGTGGCTGACCGCGGACGTGCACTACGCCGCCGCGCATTATTACGATCCCAACAAGGCGCAATTCCAGGAGTTCGAACCGTTCTGGGAATTCGTGTCGGGCCCGCTGCACGCGGGCACGTTCGGCCCGAACGCGCTCGACAACACGTTCGGACCCGAGGTGCGCTTCGTCAAGGCGCCGGGCAAGGACAGCCAGAACCTGCCGCCATCCGCCGGCATGCAGTTCTTCGGCCACGTCAAGATCGACGGCGCCTCCGGCCAGATGACGGTGACCCTGCGCGACCGCGCCGACGTCGCGCTGTGGTCGACCACGCTCGATCCGAAACTCTCATGAGCTGACGCAGGCGCGCTTCAGTCGCCGCGCGCCTGCACTGCCGCCTCCAGCGCATCGCTGGAGCACGGCTTCTGCAGCCGCGGACGCGCGGCAAATTGCGGGGGAATGCTGGTTTCCGCGCCGTAGCCGGTGACGAAGACGAAGGGAATCTCCAGCGCGGCGAGCCGCTCGGCGATCGCAAAGCTCTTCTCGCGGATCAGCTCGACATCGAGCAGCGCGAAGTCGGGCGCGCGTGCCGTGATCGCCTGCAACGCCTGCGCCACCGAACCCACGGTGCGCACGCTCGTCACGCCAAAACCGAGCAGGCGATCCTCGAAATCAATGGCGATGATCGGATCGTCCTCGACGATCAGAACATCGGCAGGGACGTCGGCTGAACCTTCCGGAGAAGCAGGTATCATGATCCTGGGTGCTATCGAGGGCTGCATGTTTTTACCGATCTGGACAGCCTCATGCCGACGCCTGCGCCCAGCGCATCGGAGGGTTCCCGGAACGAAACTCACCACAGAACAGTTTTGACGTCTGTCCACATGTGCACACAAGCCGTGGACGGAACTCGGTAATGTGGAGAGGAGGATGGGGGAGTTCACAATGGATGTGCGTATCAGCAAGTTAAACGAGATCGAGAGCCGCCCCGCCAACAATCTGCTGCGGCGCTTGAACGCGGCGGATTATGCGCTGCTCGCACCGCACGTCACCGCTGACGACGTCGGCCCGAACCATCTGCTCTATAGTCCCGGCGACGACGTCCAGGTCGTGCACTTTCCCTGCGGTCCGTCGCTTGCGACGTTTCTCGTCCCGAATGAAGACGGCCGCGATGTCGAGACCATTCTGGTCGGTCGCGAAGGCGCGGTGGGCGGCATCGTCAGCGAGGGATTTCTGCCCGCCTATACCCGCATCTGCGTGAAATTCGGCGGCCCGTTTGCCCGTATTCACGTCGGCAAGCTGGAGGCGGCCAAAGCGCGTTCGCCGTCGCTGCGCAACATCTTTGCCCGCTACGCCGACTGCATGCTGGCGCAGATTTTCCAGTCCACCGCCTGCAACGCGATCCACTCGATCGAGCAGCGCACCGCCAAATGGATTCTGGCGGCGATGGAGCGGACCGGCGACGAGAGCAGCGTGCCGCTGACCCACGAGCAGCTCGCGACCTTGCTCGGCGTCGGCCGCAGCTATGCGAGCCGCGTGCTCCAGTCGTTCCGGGCCGAAGGCGTGCTCGACACGCGCCGCGGCTCGATCCTGGTCCGCAACCGCGACGGCCTGCGGCTGCGCGCCTGCCTGTGCAACGACGCCGTGAAGATGCATTTCGAGGAAGTGCTGCGCGGGGTCTACCCGACCGAGGAGACGGCCCCCAACTCGGCACAGGGCTGACCCGGGCGGGACGCCCCGCCAACCAACAAGGGCCGGTTTGGCACCGGATCGCCCCTAAGCTCCGGGGATTCCCGGACAAAATTCAGTTAGCCAACGGGCAAAGAACACATTGTTTTTTGGCGGTTTTTGCATATATTGCGCCGCAACGCGTGGGGTGCCCGGTCGATATGGCCGGGCTTCCCCTTTTTGGGCGGAAAGCGCCCGTTTCCAGTCTTCCAGCGTTGTTTCGAGAAGAGGTCCCGGTCCGACCGGCGAGATCGCGCTTAACCCATTGTTCGACCGCAAAGAAGCTCCCCCATGAACCTTCGCAACATCGCCATCATCGCCCACGTCGACCACGGCAAAACCACCCTTGTCGACAAGCTGCTGCAGCAATCCGGCACCTATCGCGACAACCAGCGCCAGGTCGAGCGCGCGATGGATTCCAATGATCTGGAACGCGAGCGCGGCATCACCATTCTGGCCAAATGCACTTCGGTGCATTGGGAAGACACCCAGATCAACATCGTCGACACCCCCGGCCACGCCGATTTCGGCGGTGAGGTCGAGCGCATCCTGTCGATGGTCGACGGCGTGATCGTGCTGGTCGATGCCGCCGAAGGCCCGATGCCGCAGACCAAGTTCGTGGTCGGCAAGGCGCTCAAGCTCGGCCTGAAGCCGATCGTCGCCATCAACAAGGTCGATCGCCCGGACGCCCGCGTCACCGAAGTCGTCAACGAGGTGTTCGACCTGTTCGCCGCGCTGGACGCCACTGACGAGCAGCTCGACTTCCCGATCCTCTACGGGTCGGGCAAGAACGGCTGGATGGCTGACTCGCCGGACGCATCCCATGACGTCGGCATGAGGCCGTTGTTCGATCTCGTGCTCAAGCATGTGGCGCCGCCGGTGGTCGAGGAAGGTCCGTTCCGGCTGCTCGGCACCATCCTCGAGGCCAACCCCTATCTCGGCCGCATCATCACCGGCCGCATCACATCCGGCACGGTGAAGCCCAACCAGGCCGTGAAAGTGCTGTCGCGTGACGGCAAGCTGGTGGAAACCGGCCGGATCAGCAAGATCCTCGCGTTCCGCGGCCTCGAGCGCCAGCCAGTCGATATTGCCGAAGCCGGCGACATTGTCGCCATCGCCGGACTGCCCAAGGGCACCGTGGCCGACACGTTCTGCGATCCGACCGTCGAGACCCCGCTGCAGGCGCAGCCGATCGACCCGCCGACCGTATCGATGTCGTTCATCGTCAACAACTCGCCGCTCGCCGGCACCGAAGGCGACAAGGTCACCAGCCGCCTGATCCGCGACCGCCTGCTGCGCGAGGCCGAAGGCAATGTCGCGCTGCGCGTCGTCGAATCCCAGGACAAGGACGCGATGGAAGTATCGGGCCGCGGCGAATTGCAGCTCGCGATCCTGATCGAGACCATGCGCCGCGAGGGCTTCGAGCTCTCCGTGTCGCGTCCGCGCGTCGTGTTCCAGAAGGACGAAGCCACCGGCCAGACCCTGGAGCCGATCGAGGAGGTCGTGATCGACGTCGACGAGGAGCATTCCGGTGTCGTCGTGCAGAAGATGAGCGAGCGCAAGTCCGAGCTGATCGAGATGAAGCCGTCCGGCGGCAACCGCCTGCGTCTGGTGTTCTACGCGCCGACCCGCGGCCTGATCGGCTACCAGGGCGAGCTGATGACCGATACCAAGGGCACGGCGATCATGAACCGCCTGTTCCACGACTACCTTCCGTACAAGGGCCCGATCCAGGGCCGTCGCAACGGCGTGCTGATCTCGAACGACCAGGGCGAGTCGGTGGCCTATGCCATGTTCAAGCTGGAAGACCGCGGCCCGATGATGATCGAGCCCGGCTGGAAGGTCTACAAGGGCATGATCGTCGGCGAGCACACCCGCGACAACGATCTCGAGATCAACGTTCTCAAGGGCAAGCAGCTCACCAACATCCGCACGACCTCGAAGGACGAGGCTGTGCGCCTGACCCCGCCGATCCGCATGACGCTCGAAAAGGCGCTGGCCTATATCGAGGACGACGAGCTGGTGGAGATCACCCCGAAGTCAATCCGCCTGCGCAAGAAGCACCTCGACCCGAACGAGCGCAAGCGTGCCGAAAAGGCCAAGGAAGCGGTGGCGTAAGCCACTGCTCCCTCACTGTCATGCCCCGGCTTGACCGGGGCATCCAGTACGCCGCGGCTTCTCCGTAAATCACGACCGTCTCTGGAATACTGGATCACCCGCTTTCGCGGGTGATGACACCTGATTTTGTGGTGCCTTTAGCGCGTATCAGAGACGTGCTAGAGCCCACCCATGTCCCTTCCCTCCTCCGTCGACGTCGCGATCATCGGGGCCGGTGCCGCCGGCCTCGGCGCGGCGCATGCGCTGGCGGGCTCCGGGCTCTCCATGATCGTGCTGGAGGCGCGCAACCGGCTAGGCGGCCGCGCCTGGACCGTGCAGGCCTCGCCTGAGGTCACCTTCGACGTCGGCTGCGGCTGGCTTCACTCGGCCGACAAGAACTCCTTCGTTCCAATCGCACGCGCACTCGGTTTCGAGCTCAACAAGGACCTGCCGCCCTGGCGCGAGCGCGCCTATGGCAATGCGTTTCCGCAAAGCGAGCGCGATGATTTCATGCACGCAATGGACGCGTTCTACGATCGGCTGTGGCAGGCCGCACAAAAGGGCAAGGACGAACCGGCGAGCCTGAGCCTCGATCCCGGCAATCGCTGGAACCCGATGATCGACGCGATCTCGACCTATATCAACGGCTGCGAGCTCGAGAATATGTCGACGCTCGATTGGGACGCCTATGAGGACAGCGAGCTCAACTGGCGCGTCCGCCGCGGCTATGGCGCGCTGATCGCAGCGTATGGCGCGCCCTGCCCGGTGGCGCTGAACTGCAACGTCACGCTGATCGACCATGCAGCCAAGCGCATCCGCATCGAGACATCGCAGGGCACGCTGACGGCCGACAAGGTGATCGTCACCGTCCCGACCAATTTGATCGCGGACGAAGCCATCCGCTTCTCGCCGCCGCTCCCCTCGAAGGTAAGCACCGCGGCCGGCCTCCCGCTCGGCGTCGACGACAAGGTGACGCTGGCGCTCGACGACGCCGAAGCATTTCCGAAGGAAGGCAATTTGCGCGGCGCCACCATGCGCACCGAGATGGGCACTTACCACATCCGCCCGTTCGGCCAGCCCTGCATCGAGGGCTTCTTCGGCGGCAGCTTCGCCCGCGACCTGGAAAACGCCGGCGCAGGCGCCATCGCCGCGCACAGCATCGACGAGATCGCCGGCTTTTTGGGTAACGACATCCGCCGCAAGCTGAAGCCGCTCTACGAGTCGCGCTGGGCGGATGATCCGTTTGCGCGAGGGTCGTATTCGCACGCGCTGCCGGGGCACGCTGGTGATCGCGCCGTACTGGCCGCGCCGGTCGATGGACGGCTGTTCTTCGCGGGAGAAGCGACGTCGCCGACCTTCTTCACGACGGCGCATGGGGCGCGAGACAGTGGCGAGCGGGCGGCGAAGGAAGTGCTGGCGGCACAGGGCAAGCCGTAGCCACGAACTCCGTCATTGCGAGCGCAGCGAAGCAATCCAGGCTGCCGCCGCGGAAAGAGCCTGGATTGGTTCGTCGCTTTCGCTCCTCGCAATGACGAGGAGACGCTACTCGATCACCCGCGCTCGCAAATCGGCATCCGGCACGAAGCACGCATCGTACTTGCCGAAAATGCGGTAGCGATTGCGCGCGATGAGGCTGTAGACGGGGTCGCGCAACGGCTTCGGCACGGCGAACAACGCACGTACCCAACCCCAGCCGGGAAGCAGCGACAACACGGTCAGCGCGGCGTCGGACTTCATGAACGCCTCACCGCCATGGACGACGGCGTTGGTGTCGGGATCATTCGGATCGATGCCGAACGTTCGCGCGAGCCTTGCGCCATAATCCGATTGGATCGGCGTGAACCGGAATCGCCGCCCTGTATCGCGCTTCGCGACGAAACGCACCCAGCGCGAGCAAAAGATGCACACGCCGTCGTACAGGATCACGTCGTCGTCGGGCCACTTACGCATCAGCGATTGTCCAGCATCAACAGTGCGACCAGCATCAGCACGATCGCCGGCCCGGTCTTCACCAGCGCGCCGAGCGGCTCGATCCAGAGGTCGGGGGTGAGGATCGCCGCGCCGAACATGTAGCCGAGCGAGGCGATGATGCCTGCGATCAGGCCAATCGCCGCGGTACGGCGGAAGGCGATCAGCATGCCGATGCTCATGTCCATCAGGCTGGTGCCGATGGTGATGGGATCGACCAGCGCCGGCGGAAAATTGTGCGCGGTCAGGATGCCGGCGGCGGCGCGGTAGGACACGAACAGCGCGATGAAGCCGGAGACGAGCCAGAACGCGACCAGGCAGGCGAAGATCAGCGCCTTGATCAGGAACAGCCGCGCGAACCATTTGTCCTGAATGCTGGCGGGGTGGCGCCCGATCGTCTGAGCGAGCGTCTTCGGTGAAATGCTCGTGGCGGCGATCCACGCGGAGGGATCGCCGGTCACGCCGCGGCGCAGCTCGGCGATCGCCGTGGTGCGCATCGGCGGCACCCAGCCGAGCGTGTTGGCGAGATCGCCGATTCTGGCGCCGAGATCGAGCATGAACGCCGGCATCGCGAGATGCGGCCAGGCGGCCGTGCCGAACGCGAGGCGGAATTGCTTGATGACGCCAGCCATCGTGATCGGCTCGGCCTGCATCAGGTCCCAGGTTACGGCTTTCACGGACAAATCGTCGCTCTCGCGCGCGGCGAGCCAGGCAATGGTCGCCGAGATCTCCTCGACGGCGACGGGCTGGAACGGCGTCGCCATCTCCTTCTCCGGCAGATCGAGCGGGAAGGCGGCGAGCGCGCGCAACATCGCGCTGCCGCCGTAGGCTGCCGGCGCGACTACGAAACCGGGCCGCAGGATGGCATGGGGAATGCCGGACGTTGCGATCAGACGCTCGGCCTCGCGCTTGGTCGTTGCGAAGGCGGTACGATCCGCCTCCGCGGTCCCGGGGATGGAAATATGCACCAGCCGGATCGCGCGACCGCTGTCGGCGATGGCCTGAAGCAGGCGCGCGACGAAATCGCGATGCACGGCGTTGGTGTCGCTGCCGGGACCGTCCTGGAGCACGCCGAGGCAATTCACGACGACATCCGCGGCATGCTCGCCGAGCAAGCGCGTCAGCGCGGCTGAATCAAGCGAGAGGATCGGCTGCTCGATGTCCAGCGCGCTCATGGTCTGCGCCGGCGACAGGCTGCGCGCGACGCCGATCACGCGAAAACCCCGCGCGCGAAGGTCGTCGGTGACGAAGCGGCCGATCAGGCCGGAGGCGCCGAGCACCAGAATGGTCCGCTGATCCATCGGTTTCCTCAGAACGGCTTTGCGATCATCAGCCAGAGAATGAGCATCGTCGCACCGAAGCCGGGAAAGCCGAATGCGAACCAGCGGCGGAACAGCACGACATAGCGATCCGGAAGCGCGCTGCGCTGTTCGGCGGCCTTGCGCGCGAGATCGCGCATCTCGATCTGCATGAACACGACGGGGATCCAGAACAGGCCGGCGAAGACGTAGAGCGCAAGCGAGGCCAGCAGCCAGCGCTCGGTGATCGGCGTCGCCGACAGCATCATCAGCAGACCGCCCGTGACGGGCTGCAGGATCACCGCCGAAAGCGTGAAGATCGCATCCGCGATCACCACCACCGTCGCCGTGCGCGCGATGAACGCAGCGTCCTGCGTGCGATGCGCCATCAGCATGAAGAAGGCGATGCCGGTTCCGGTGCCGAGGATGACGATGGCGCCGAGCACATGGAGATATTCGACCAGGAAATACAGCATCATGGCTTCTTGGTCGCCAAAGGCTTTGGCAGGTTCAGCGCACGGTCGAGCTCGGCGCTCGCAGCCTTCACGCCAGCTTCCGTCTCGATCATCCAATGGCCCTCGCTGCCCACGGCCGGCAAGGTGCGGACATCGACCCTGCCGCCGCTGCCGCGAAACGCATCCGCGAGAGATTGCGAGAACTTCGGCGCGAAATAGCTGTCATTGGCGGCAACCAGCCAGGTGACGGGAATACGCGCCGTCCTGCCGAACTCCGCTGCGGCCGCAAGCAGCGTGTGTGGCGCGCAAATCCGGTTCGGTTCGTCATTGGCATGGCCGCCGCGTCCCGGTGCAAAGGCGATGATGGCGGAGATCGTCTTCGGATCGGCATTCGCGAGCGCCAGCGCGCCCCAGCCGCCGGCGGAATGACCGATCACGATCGCGGCATCCTTGCGAATGAAGTCCTGCTTTCGCAAAAATTCCAGCGCGAGTGAAATTTGCGCGGCTGTCACGCGGCCCGAACGCGCGTAGTCCGCTTCGTCACAGCCGCCCTGGTCCTCGACATATTGTCCACCGGTCGCACCGTGGCCGAGCCGTTCCGGCACCAGCACGGCAAGGCCGCGCGCGACGAGAAAGGCTGCGAGCGCGCGGTATTCCGGCTGCGGCATTTGCGCGCGACGCAGCGCGTTCTGCGTCGAGGCATGCGCGATCACCGCGAGCCGGAATGGGCCGCTGCCCGCGGGGCGAAACAGCAGGGCCCGCGCCGCAATATCGGAGTCCGGCGACGGCACGCGCCAAAGCTGACGGCGAAAAGGTTCGCCTTCCTCGCCCGATGATCCGAACGTGACCTGCGCGCACACAGGTGACGCGATCAGCAGGGCCAACAGAGGCAGGAGCGCAAAGGTATTGAAGAGCCGCATGAATTGCCGGAGGCGAACACGGACAGCGACGACCACACTAGTCGGAACGAATCACTCTTGGCGGACTTTCTGCGTTGCCATTGACGTTCATTCGTTGCCGCAAAGCAGTTTTGCACCGACACAAGGCACGCCGGTGCCGATCGAAGTGGCCCCTTGTCTTTTTTCGGTACAACATGGTTAAAATACTGATGCACAAAGTCCACACGTTAACCGATAATTAACGATAGGTCTTGCCGCCGGCGCGGCGACTTGGTTTGATCACGCCCATGAGCACAACCCTGATCGAGGTCCGGCCGGCCAAAGCTGCAGATGCAACTGCGGTGGCGTCCACCCATGACGAAGCCTGGCGTTCCGCCTATCAGGGCATCATTCCCGGCGCCGAGCTGGAGAAGCTGATCAACCGCCGCGGACCGCAGTGGTGGGACAGTGCGATCCGCAAGGGCAGCCGCGTCAGCGTGCTCGTGTTCGGCGACAAGATCGCGGGTTACGCGAATTACGGTCGTAACCGTGCCCGCAGCCTGCATTTCGATGGCGAGATCTACGAGCTCTATCTGCGTCCCGAATTCCAGGGCCTGGGCTTCGGCCGCCGCCTGTTCGCCGCAGCCCGCCGCGACCTGATGCAGAGCGGCCTGAAGAGCATGGTAGTGTGGGCGCTCTCGGATAACGACCCCGCGACCGAGTTCTACCGGGCCCTTGGCGGCCGCATGGTGGCGCGCTCGTCGGAGCGTTTCGGGCCGAAGTCGCTCGACAAGGTTGCCTTCGCTTGGACCAATTGAGCTGCTGAAAGCTTAATCGGCAGCGTTACCCATCCGTCGATACCGTTGCCTTTTGAGCCGGTGATCGCTGGATTCATTATTTCGCAAAAACACGATGGATCGGCGGGCCAAGCCCGCGTAAGACAGCGCCGAAATCGCTGCCGGGCGAGGTTTAATTTCGGCAATAACGGAGCCTTTCTAATGCGTATCGATGCGGTCTCGATCGGAAAAAACGTCCCCCACGACGTCAATGTCATCATCGAAGTCCCCGTGGGCGGCGAACCGATCAAATACGAGATGGACAAGGAGGCCGGCACGCTGGTTGTCGACCGCTTCCTCTACACGCCGATGCGTTACCCCGGTAACTACGGCTTCATCCCGCACACGCTGTCCGACGACGGCGATCCCTGCGACGTGCTGATCATCAACACCCGCGCCATCATCCCCGGCGCCGTCATGAGCGTGCGCCCGGTCGGCGTGCTGTTCATGGAAGACGAAGCCGGCGGCGACGAGAAGATTCTGGCGGTGCCGTCGTCGAAGCTCACCCAGCGCTACGACAAGGTGAAGTCGTATTCCGACCTGCCCGACATCACGCTGCAGCAGATCCAGCACTTCTTCGAGCACTACAAGGATCTCGAGAAGGGCAAGTGGGTGAAGATCACGCGCTGGGGCGGCCCCGAGGAAGCACAGCAGCTGATCCTCGAAGGCATCGAGCGCGAGAAGAAAAAGAAGGCGTAAGCTTTCAGGCCCCGGCTCGCCGGCGCACCACTTGCGTGCTGCGCTGCGTCCGGGGCAAGAAGGCCGGATGCGCCGCTTTCTCAAGATCTTCCGCAATCTGGCCCTGCTCATCGTTCTCGGCGTCGTCGTCCTCGCCGGCGTGCTGGCATTCAATGTCGTCACGCGCGGCTCGCGGCAGATGCAGGTCGCTGCCATTCCCCGCGCGACCGTCGACACGCAAGGCGCGGCGCAGCGCCTGTCGGAAGCGATCCGCTTCCAGACCATCTCGAACTTCCTCAACCCCGATCAGGATGCCGACGCGCTGCGCGGCCTCCAGGCGCATATCGCCGCGAGCTTCCCGGCCTTCCACGCCGCCGCCAGGCGCGAGGTGATCGGCGGCTACAGCCTGCTCTACACCTGGGAAGGCACCGATCCCAAAGCGCAACCGATTGCGCTGCTCGCGCATCAGGACGTGGTCCCGATCGCCCCCGGCACCGAAAAGGACTGGCAGCAAAAACCGTTCGACGGCGCGATTGCCGACGGCTTCATCTGGGGCCGCGGCTCCTGGGACGACAAGGGCAATCTCTATGCGATGCTCGAGGCGGCCGAGCAGATGGCGAAGGACGGCTTTCGTCCGAAGCGCACGATCTACTTCGCCTTCGGCCATGACGAGGAGGTTGCGGGCACCCGCGGCGCCAAGGCGATCGCAGCCACGCTTGCTGCGCGCGGCGTCAAGCTCGACTTCGTGCTCGACGAGGGCCTGCTGATCACCGAAGGCATCATGAAGGGCCTCGACAAGCCGGCCGCGCTGATCGGCGTCGCGGAAAAAGGCTATTCGACGCTGGTGCTGACGGCGCGCACCGCGCCCGGCCATTCCTCGATGCCGCCGCGCGAAACCGCGATCGGCATGATGAGCGCCGCGCTGGCACGGCTCGAGGACCACCGGCTGCCGATGCACGTTCGCGGCGCGGTCGCCGAGATGTTCGACACGCTGGCGCCCGAGATGGGCGGTTTCAACCGCGTGGCGCTGTCGAATCTGTGGCTGTTCAAGCCGCTCTTGCTGCGCGAGTTCGAGAAGAGCGGACCGACCGAAGCGATGGTCCGCACCACGACGGCGCTGACCATCTTCAATGCCGGCGACAAGGACAATGTGCTGCCGGGCAATGCGGATGCCACCGTCAATTTCCGCCTGCTGCCCGGCGATACCGAAGCCAGCGTCACCGATCACGTCCGCTCGACCATCGCCAATCCGAAGATCTCGATCACGACCTTCCCCGGCAATACCGATCCGCCGCCGGTGACGGGCACCGCGAGCAAATCCTATGCAGCGCTGGCGCGCGCGATCCGCGAGGCGTTTCCGGATGCGATCGTCGCGCCCGGCCTGATGATCGCGGCGACGGATTCACGCCACTATGCCGGCCTCACCGACAACATCTTCCGCTTCTCGCCGGTGCGCGCCAATTCCGACGATCTCAAGCGCTTTCACGGCACCAATGAACGGCTCAGCATCGAAGGCTATGCCGACATGATCCGGTTCTATCGGCGGCTGATCGAGAATAGCGCGGGGTAAGTTGTTGTTTTCTCCCTCGCCCCGCGTGCGGGGAGAGGGGGAGCCTCCGCAACGATGGTGAGAGTTGGACCCGCGGAGAGTCTCCCTCACCCGGAATTCAAGCTGCACTTGAATTCCTACCTCTCCCCGCAAGCGGGGCGAGGTGAAGAAAAGCTACACCGCCGGCTTCGGCAAGCCCGCGATCGCACACGCCGCACGCAGCGTGTTCACGAGCAGGCACGCCACCGTCATCTGGCCGACGCCGCCTGGCACCGGCGTGATCGCGCCGGCAACTTCGAGCGCTTCCTGATAGGCGACATCGCCGACCAACCGCGTCTTGCCATCCTCTTTCGGTATACGGTTGATGCCGATGTCGATCACGGTCGCGCCCGGCTTCAGCCAGTCGCCGCGCACCATCTCAGGCTTGCCGACCGCGGCATAGACGAGGTCGGCGCGCTTCACGAGCCCGGGCAGATCACGCGAGCGCGAATGCGCGATGGTCACCGTGGCGTTCTCGTTCAGCAGCAATTGCACCAGCGGGCGGCCGACCAGATTGGAGCGGCCGATGACGATGGCGTTCATGCCTTCGAGCGAAGCGTGCACGCTCTTGGTCAAAATGATCGAGCCGAGCGGCGTGCAGGGCGATAGTGCCTGGAAACCTCCGGCGAGCCGGCCGGCATTGTTCGGGTGCAGGCCGTCGACGTCCTTGGCGGGATCGATGGCGTTGATGACCGCCTCGGTGTTCAGGCCCTTCGGCAGCGGCAACTGCACGAGAATACCGTGCACGGCGGGATCGCGGTTGAGCTTGGCGACGACCGCCAGCAGATCCGCCTGCGAGACATCAGCGGGCAGCTTGTGCTCGAACGAGGCCATGCCGGCGGCCTGGGTCTGGGTATGTTTCGAGCGGACATAGACCTCGCTGGCGGGGTCGTTGCCGACCAGCACCACCGCGAGACCCGGCACCAGATTGGCCTCGCGCTTGACGCGCGCGACCTCGTCGGCGACGCGGGCGCGGAGTTCCGCAGCGATGATCTTTCCATCGATGATCTTGGCGGTCATGTCAGTTCCCTCAGTCTGTCGATTTGGCCGCAGCGAGCTTGCGCAGGGCTTCGCCGAGCCGCGCCGGATCGCCGTCGACCGCGATCTGCTTCAGCCGCGAGGTGGCACCGGATAGCAGTTTCACACTGGCCTTGGGTACGCCCAGCGATTTCGCCAACAGGACCAGAACGGCCTTGTTGGCCTCGCCGCCATCGGCGATCGCGCGCACCCGCACCTTGAGCACGCTGCGGCCATCGGCCAATTGCTCGATCCCGTCGATATCGTCGCGGCCGCCGCGAGGCGTCACCCGCAGCGCGATGCTGATTCCAGCGGCCGAGTAGCGCCAAGGTTCCCTAAAGGCGTCTTTGGCGACCAAGGCGCTCCAGCCTGCTCAGATCACGTTCGGGTAGATGTAGTACAGGATCACCCGCTCGATGAACATGATGAGCAGGATCAGGATGATCGGCGAGATGTCGAGGCCGCCGAGGCTGGGCAGGAAGTTGCGAATGGGCGCCAGGACCGGCTCGGTGATCCGGTACAGGAACTCCGCCACCGCCGAAACGAACTGGTTGCGGGTGTTCACGACGTTGAAGGCGATCAGCCAGGACAGGATCGCGGAGGCGATCAGCAGCCAGACGTAGAGGTCGAGCACGATGATGACGATGTCGAGAACGGCACGCATGACTTTTGAAGACTCTGGCTTTTGAAAACTCTGGCTGCGGTCGGGATTGACGCCTTTTGCTAGATATCGGTTCCCCCCCGCCCAAACAAGGGAAGTCGGTGTCGGGATGGCTAAAACCGGGTTACACGCGTCCTTGACTTGACCCTGCCGGGGACTTAAATGGCGGCCGGTTGTCGGCCGCATTTACCAGAGCGGCCAGCAAAGGGGCCATAGCTCAGCTGGGAGAGCGCGTCGTTCGCAATGACGAGGTCGGCGGTTCGATCCCGCCTGGCTCCACCAGCCTTCGCTCGCTTCGCGAGCTACGGCTAGGCAAGCCCGGGAAGTCTCTCGCAGCGAAGTGAGCGAAGGCTGCCCCGCCATAGCCCGGAGGGCGACGGCGGGCTCTATCCGGTCGAGTTCCTCCCCCTACTTCCCCGTAAACCTTGGCGGCCGCTTCTCCATGAAGCTTGCGACCCCCTCCCGGAAGTCGCTGCCGTTCAGCGCCACCATCATCTCGCGATTCGCCTCGATGGTCGCCTCGGCCAGGGTCTGGAACGGCACCTCGTAGAGCTGCCGCTTGATCACGGCCATGGCGCTCGGCGAGACGAAATCGGCGAGGTCGCGCGCATAGGCATAGGTCTCCTCGCGCAGCTTTTCCGGCGGGCAGAGTCGGTTGACCAATCCGATCCGCAGCGCCTCCTCGCTCGACACGCGCCGGGCCGAGAGCAGGAGATCCATCGCGTTGGCGTGGCCGACGATGTGCGGCAGCATCCAGGACATGCCATGTTCGGCGATCAATCCGCGTCGCGCGAAGGCCGTTGTGAACACGGTGTTGTCGGCGGCAAAGCGCAGGTCGCAATAGAGCGCGTGAACGAGCCCGATGCCGGCGGTGGCGCCGTTGAGCATGGCAATCACCGGCTTTGCGATCGACGGATAGAATCCGTAGCGGGTCTGCCAGTCCGGCCGGCGGTTCATGTCGAACGGCGGCAGATTCGATGCGCGCCTGACATCGTTGGGATCGAGCCCTTTCAGCGCATCCATGTCGGCGCCGGCACAGAAGGCGCGGCCTGCACCGGTCAGCACGATGACGCGGACATTGTCGTCCGCGCTCGATGCTTCCATCGCATGACGCACGTCGCGCTCCATGATCGGCGTCCACGCATTCATGCGATCGGGACGATTGAGCGTGATGGTCGCGATCTTGTCGCTCACCTCATAGAGAATGTGTTCGTAGGCCATGGCGCTCTCCCTTTGCCGGCACGCGTTCGCGCGCGCTCGTTGGCAGCGAGCCTAGCATATCCAGGGAAGAGGCAAGGACACTTGCGCCAAGGACTTGCGCCAAGAACCTGAGCGAAGCCGCGATCACTCGGCGGCTTGCGCCAGCACCGGCCGGCGCGCCAGCCAGCCGTCGATGAAATGATCGAGCCAGGCACGTTCCGCGGCGTCATAGACGGCGCGGTCGGCGAAATGATGATGCCGCTCGCGCGCACCGGGCGCGCTGAGACCGTCATAGCCGCGCGTGGTCCAGCAATGCATCATCGCGTAGGTCACGTCGGGATGAAACTGCACGCCGAAGGTATTGCCGGTGCGGAACGCCTGGATCGGAAAATCATCGCCTTCCGCCAGCAGTTCAGCGCCGGCAGGCAATTGAAATCCCTCGCGATGCCAGTGATAGACCTGCGCCGGCCAGTGCGGGCAGAGCGCGTGACCCGCCGCTGTGGGCCGGATCGGGTAGTAGCCGATCTGGGTCAGTGCCTCCGCATGTGGCGCGACGCGCGCACCAAGCTGCATCGCCAGCATCTGCGCACCGAGGCAGATGCCGAGGAATGGCCGCTGTTCGCGGAGTGGAATTTCGATCCAGTCGATCTCGCGCCGGATGTAGTCGTCGGAATCGTTGGCGCTCATCGGGCCGCCGAAGAACACGGCGCCGGCATACCGGTCGAGCGTCTCGGGCAGGGGATCGCCGAAGCGGGGACGGCGAATGTCGAGGCGATGGCCGAGCGCGCGCAGCGCATTGCCGACGCGGCCGGGCGTCGAGGATTCCTGATGCAGGACGATCAGAACCGGCAACCGGGCCTCGGAGGCGGCCGCGCCCGGCGTCCTTCTGGGGAAGGGCACCAATTCTGCGCCACCAAACCTGTCCGTCCGGAACGACATGGCCTCTGCGAGTGCTATCGGTTCAGATCGCCAGCATAGCTAAGCGAAGGTTAACATCGCGTGAGTTCGCGCACACACGCACCGATATTGAAGCAAGCTCCGGGCCACTACGGATGCTGAGGGCTTTCTTCAGTGCCGCTGCCGCTGGAACCGGCTGGTGGCGGACAGGATGAAGCCACGCGGGAAGAAGCGCAGCGCGAATGGCACGATCTTGATGCCGAGACCGGGCAGCACTGCACGTTTGTTGGCCATCAGGCCGCGATAGGCCTGCTCCGCGACAACGGCCGCAGGCACGTTGAGAAGAGCCGTGTCATGGCCGGACCCGACGCCGGCGCGCGCCTGGAATTCGGTGGGCACCGGACCCGGGCAAAGCACGGTGACACGAACGCCGTGCGGCGCGAGCTCCGCCCGCAAGGCCTCGGTGAGAGAAATCACATAGGCCTTGGACGCGTAGTACACGGCCATGCCGGGGCCGGGCAGGAAGCCTGCGACCGAGCCGACATTGAGAAGGCCACCCTTGTTCCTGATCAGCTGATCGGCAAAGCGCAGCGACAGATCGGTCAACGCGCGGACGTTGACGTCGACGATGCCGACCTGCTCACAGCGGTCGCGCTCGATGGCATCGCCGAACACGCCGAAGCCGGCATTGTTGACGAGGTTGTCGAGCTCGACACCTTCGGCCGCGAGCGCCGCGGCGATCTTCTCGCCGGCGTCGATGTCCCGGAGATCACAGGCGATCACAATCGGCTTCTTGCCGCCCTTGGCGGCAAGCTCATTGGCGAGCGCTTCCAGCCGGTCCGCTCGTCGCGCCGTCAGCGCGAGACGATGCCCGTTGGCGGCGAACACACGCGCCAGCTCCGTACCTATGCCCGCCGAAGCACCGGTGATCAACGTTACCCGCTCAGTCACGATCGAAGTCTCTTGAATTGACGCTTTTTGGCCCCACAATCGCCGAACGAGAGCATAGGGCATGCGCGACAGGCAAGCGTCGCCATCGTCATGGCGGCTTGAGCAGGCAACAGGGAGGGCAGAAAACCCCGGAATTGCAGGCGAATCCGGAACCGGGCGGCCGAGGGCTACATTAAAGTTTCGTCATGTGCCCGATACAACCGGCGATCTGCCACCGGCCAGCTATCAGCCGCCGACGGCGCCGTCCTTGACCTGACCACCGGCCCGGCCCGCGACGGCATGCTTGAGGTCGATCCGGTCACGCTGGGAAATCCCGAGCAGGTCGGAGGCCCGCCAGACCACATTATCTTCGAATTCAGAAACCTGGCCGTCGGCGTAGACCAGCTCCCACATCATCTGGACGATGCGTTTGCGACCCTCTTCGTCGAGCGAGCGCATGATGACGCTGGTGAAGTGATAGAGATCGACCGCATCGCCTTCGACCTGGGTCGCGTCGGCGATCAGACGATCCGCCGTGCCGCGATCGAGCCCGAAATGGCTTTCGATCAGGCTGTGCAGCTTGCGCTGCTCGGTCGCCGTCGGCTGTCCGTCCAGCGAGACCACGTGGACCAGCAACGCCGTCGCCGCCAGCCTGTAATCGCTGTCGCCGAACGCGCGATCCTGGGCTTGGGGAGCAACAATGTCGGCGATGAATTGGCGCAGGCCGTCGAGCATAAGGTCCTACCAAAATCAATGACGCCGCGGGAGCGCGGCCGTTACCAGCATTATATGAGCAGGAAACCCAACCAGCGCAACGTGCGTCAACTCCGCGCGCTGATTACGTTTCGGCAATCTGTTCCCTGTCATTCCGGGGCGCGCTAAGCGCGAAACCGGAATGACGAATGAGAACTCACGGAATCTCGTACACCACCATCTTGTCGGCGATGCCGCGCAACGCAGCCTGTTTCTGGATCGGCTTGATTGCGCGCTGCTCCAGCACCTCGGCGACGGCCGGTGCGTCCAGCACGGGACCCGTGATGTGGATCTCCTGCGCGGTCGACAGGCTTTGCACGCGTGCTGCGATGTTGACGGTCTGGCCGAAATAATCCTGCCGCTCGTTGAGCATCACCGCGAGGCATGGACCTTCGTGGATGCCGATCTTGACGATGAGATCGTCGGTGCCGCGCTGCGCGTTGAGCGCGTCCATCGCCGCGCGCATCCGCAAGCCGGCGACGATCGCATGCTCGGGACGGACGAATGTCGCCATCACCGCATCGCCGATCGTCTTCACCACCGCGCCTTTCTCCGACGAGATGATCTCGAGCAGCGCATGGAAATGCGCGCGCACGAGATCGAAGGCGGCGAGATCGCCGACGCGTTCGTAGAGCGCGGTCGAGCCCTTCAGATCGGTGAACAGGAATGTCAGCGAGGTGATCTGCAGCCGCTGGTCGAGACTGAGATTGTCCGCCTTGAACACATCGCGAAACGTCTGGTTCGACAGCATCCGCTTGGCGGTGAGGAACGGCTTGCGCTTGCCGATGAGGTGGTGGAGCGCCTCGGCGGCGATGAACACCGACGGCAGCACGCGCACGCCGGCCTGGTTCTCCAGCGACAGTCGCAGCGGACCCGGCCGCATCGTCGTGGTCCCGGTCGGCGCCTGCACCCTGTTGTACATGATAGCGAGCTGCTGACGGTCCTTGGTCGGCTCGCCCTGCACGTCGATGAAATGGGCGGCGTGCGTCACCGGCTCGAAGATGATGATGAAGTCGTTCGGCAATTGCAGCGACATGGTCGCCTTCTCGCCGGCCGGCAGCTCCATCGTGTCGAGCGTCACCTCGTCGGACAAGGTCGCGAACGATTCCTTGTTGAAGTCGACGCCGGAGCTCCAGAACACCTGCTTGAAATACTCCCACACCGGAAGCGTGTCAGGGTCGTGCGCCGCGATGCGCCGCACCCGCGGGTTCACGGTGAAGGAGACTTCGACCTGATCGTCGACGGAGGCCTTGTAACCGCAGGCGCAGAGCGCGCAGTGGTAGTCATCGGGCTTCAGCGCCTTCAGCGTCGAGTGCGCGCCAAGGACGCCGCCGCAGCCCGGGCACAGCACGTTCCAGCCGAGATCGAACAGACCGAGCCGGGCCGAATGCAGGAAGGCGGAGATGACGCGCTCCTCGTCGAGGCCGTGCTGCCGGGAGAAATCGAGAACGTTGACGCGGTTGAGCTCGTGGTCCTCGCCGTGCTCGATGAGCTCGGCAATCGCATCGACCACCTTTGCGTCCGCAGTCTGCTTCAGAACGGAGAACTGGGCCTGGATATCGCTCATGGCGTAACTCTATCTTGGTTTGATCACGCCATCGGCCGGGCAACAGCCCGTCATCGGCGCGTGATGCTGAACAGGGGCGAACGGTCCGGCTGCGTCGTGACGACGCCGAGCGGGATCACGGGAGTCTTGTCGGCGAGCTGGACGCGGAAGGCGCCGATCAGCCGGGCCAGCGCCAGCACGGATTCGGCCTGCGCGAACGGCGCGCCGATGCAGACGCGCGGGCCTGCGCCGAACGGCAGATAAGCGAACCGATCGGGCGCCTCTTTGGACATGAAGCGCTTGGGAATGAACGCGTTCGGCTGGTCCCACAGCTTCTCGTGCCGGTGCAGCAGCCACGGCGCGATCATGATAATGTCGCCCCTGCCGATCTCGACGCCGGCGGCATTGTCCTTCTCGCGCGCGGCCCGCGCGACCAGGAAGGCCGGCGGATAGAGCCGCATCGTCTCGTCGATCACGGCGCGGGTGAATTTCTGGCGATCGATATCGGCCATGCTGTCGAGATGTTCGCCACGGGTCTCGGACGCCACCTCCTCCTGCGTCTCCGGATCGAGCGCGAGCAGATAGAGCGCCCAGAACAGCGCGGTCGCCGTGGTCTCGTGACCGGCGAGGATCATGGTCGCGACCTCGTCGACGAGCTGCTCGTCCGAAAAACCCTTGCCGGTTTCGGGATCGCGCGCCTCGTCCATGAGGTCGAACAGGTCGCGCGGCGGCGCGCCGTCCTTCTTGCCCATCTTGCGCCGTTCGGCGATCAGCATCGCGACGAATTCGGTCCAGCGCTTGCGGAAGCGGGCGCGGGCAAAATCCATCGGGGTCGGCCACGACACCGGCAGCAGCATGTCGAGGAAATACGGCCGTCCCAGCCGCTCGCCATACTCCATGACGAAGTTGCGCAGGGTCGCGCCGTGGCGGTCCATGCCGAACGAGAACATCGTGCGCCCGGCGATTTCCAGCGTCATGCGCTGCATGATCTCGCGCAGATCGACCGGTGCGCCGGTCTGCGTATCCAGCTTCGCAATGGTCTCGTCGAGCACGGCTGTCATGTGCGGGACGAGATTCGCGGTCGCGCGCGGCGTGAACGCAGGCGCGAGCGTGCGCCGCTGAAACGTCCAGGAATGACCTTCGGCGATCAGGAGGCCCTCACCGAGCACCGGACGCAGCATGCGGATCCCGGCCGGCGTTCGCGTGTAATTTTCGTAGTTGTTGAGCAGGACGTGCCGGATCGCGGCCGGCTGGTTCAGGATGAAGCTGTTGTGGAGGAAGAAGCGGCCCTTGATGACCTCTTCCTCATAGGCGCGCTGCGCCCAGGTCGCGATCATGTTCTGCCGGAGGAGTGCGACCCGGCCAAGGAACGTCATGTCGTCGGGCGCACGCGGCGGGGCCGGAGGAGTGATGGGCCGACGCACGCTGGCGATATTCATGGCTCCCTCCCGAGATGTGACGCAGGGAAATAGCTAGTAAGTCAGCTCGGCAACCGCAATCCTGTTCTCGGCGGCGGGCCAGGCGCGTGCCACAATCCGTTCTTCGTCGAACTGGGCCACGATGTTACGCCCGATCTCGCTCGGCGGCAGCCGCAAGGTCGCTGCCGAATCCGTGGGCACGCCCGGCTTGACGTCGGCCGGCTCCTTGCCGTCGAGCAGCACCACGTCGCGCGGCAGGCCGAGATAGCCGCGCGGCCGCGACATGATCACGACAGCTCCGGCCTCCTTATCCGGCGGCCCGAGCGGACGCGCAGGCCGCAGATGCACGACATCGGACGAGCGCGGGAATGGCGAGCGGTAGATATGCGTTGTCGGCGCATCCGGCGACGTCAGGACGAATTCGAGCGACCAGGACGGATCGACCTGTGCCGGCCCCCAGCGGCCGTCGGCGCCGGTCTTAGCGCTGTGCACCGCACTGCCCTTGCGCTCACCGGTATCGGGATCGACGCGGAATATCTCGACGGTTGCACCCGCAACCGGACGATTGGTCGAAACGCCGCCGGGCGTGCCCGTGACGAGGCCACTCAGCCTGACGCTCTGTTCCGGGACAATCGCGATCCGTGCGGGCTCACGTCCGGCGATGAATTTGTAGATCTCGCGAAAGGCGCGCGGGTGGAATGCCACCTCGCGATGATCGAGCGCGCCGAGCACGAGATTGGTCGCGCCTTTCAGCTCCGGTCCTTCGGTGGTGACGCCGGTCGGCGTGCCGGGCTTGCCGATGAAGCGGCCGTCGGCTTGCGCGTATTTGTCCATGCCGTCGCTGCGCAGCGTGAGGAAGGCGACACCCGGCGTTACCTCGCTCTCGCCCTCGTTCAGGCCGCGCAGGAACGTGCCGCGGCCGTTGAACTCGTTGTTGGGCTGATCGTCGGTCGCGAACACGCCGTGATTGGGTGTGCCGCACAGCACGGCATGGCTGACATCGCCCGCGCCGCCGTTCTTGATGACGTTGCGAATGGCGTAGCCGCCGCGGGAACTTCCGACCAGCGCCACGCGAGGTGCGCCAGTACGGCGCTTCAACTCAGCGATGGCGGCGGCGAGCTCGCGGCGCTGATCCTCGGTCGAGGAGCGGCCCGCCTGCTCGACCTTGTCGTCGGTGCGCGCATTGGGATCGGTGAAATTGATCGCCATCATGCGCTCGCGCGCGACGCCGTTGGATTCCATCCGCCACAGCGTCGTCATCCAGAGCGCGTCGTAGTCGCCATTGCCGTGGACGAACAGGATCGGAGGCAGCTCCGGAGGCTGCGCCGCGATCGGCGCCGATTGTGCCAGTGCGCCCGTCCGCAAGCTCGCAACCGCGAAAGGCAAGCTGCCGGCACCCTGCAAGATCGTCCGTCGCGACAGCTTCATCCGTTCCTCCCCGGCAAACCCAACTTTGCACCGCTTATAGCGGCCTAAGCACTGGACAGCGAAGGACTTTCGCGGGCATCACTGACATTGCCGGAATCACCCAAAGACCACTTCTGCCAGCCCATTTGGAAGGGGATATGACCGAGCAGCCGAACCGTCAGAAATTCGCCGGCGACGGCATCACCGCACCCCTGCGGTACACCGTATTCCGGCGCATCTGGCTCGCCAGCCTGCTCTCCAATCTCGGCCTCCTGATCCAGGGCGTGGGCGCGGCCTGGGCGATGACGCAGATGGCGGCCTCGGCGGACAAGGTCGCGCTGGTGCAGACCGCCCTGATGCTGCCGATCATGCTGATCTCGATGCCGGCCGGCGCCATCGCCGACATGTATGACCGTCGCATCGTCACCCTGGTCTCGCTCGCGATCGCGCTGACCGGCGCCACCGCGCTGACGATCCTGGCCGGGCTCAAGCTGATCACGCCGGAAACGCTGCTCGCCTTCTGCTTCGTCGTCGGCAGCGGCAACGCGCTGTTCGGACCGGCCTGGCAATCCTCGGTCAGCGAGCAGGTGCCGCCCGAAGCGCTGCCGTCGGCCGTCGCGCTGAACGGCATCAGCTACAACATCGCACGCAGCTTCGGCCCCGCGGTCGGCGGCGTCATCGTCGCCTCGCTCGGCGCGGTAGCGGCGTTTGCCTGCAACGCGATCCTCTATCTGCCGCTGCTGGTGGTGCTGCTGATGTGGCGCCGCTCGGTCGAACCGTCGCGCCTGCCGCGGGAAAAGCTCAACCGCGCCATGGTCTCGGGCTTCCGCTACATCACCAATTCGCCGCCGATCAAGATCGTGCTGTTGCGCACCTTGGTGATGGGCCTGATCGGCGGCGCCGTGATGGCGCTGATGCCGCTGGTCGCGCGCGATCTGCTGCATGGCGGCGCGCAGACCTACGGCATCATGCTCGGCGCCTTCGGCATGGGCGCGGTCGTCGGCGCGCTCAACATCCACGAATTGCGCAAGCGCATGAGCGGCGAGGCCGCGATCCGCGCTTGCACCCTCTCGATGGCCTTCGCGATGGCCGCGCTTGCGGTCAGCAACGAGCCGGTGCTGACGGCGGCCGCGCTGGTGCTCGCGGGTGCGGTCTGGATGGCGGCGGTCGCGCTGTTCAATATCGGCGTGCAGCTCTCGGCGCCGCGCTGGGTGGCCGGCCGCTCGCTCGCCGCGTTCCAGGCTTCGATCTCCGGCGGCATCGCGATCGGTGCCTGGGGCTGGGGCCATCTCACCGACTATGCCGGCGTCGAGGTCGCGCTGCTGGTTGCGGCCGGCCTGATGCTGCTCTCGCCGCTGCTCGGAATCTGGCTCGCGATGCCGCGCGTCGGTGCCCGCAACGAGGACGCCGACGTGCTGGCCGATCCCGAGGTGAAGCTGTCGATCACCGGCCGCAGCGGGCCGCTGGTGGTGGAGATCGAATACCGCGTGTCTCAGGAGAACGCGCGCGCCTTCCACAATGTGATGCAGGACGTGCAGCTCTCCCGGCAGCGCAACGGCGCCTATGGCTGGTCGATCGCACGCGACATCGCCGATCCCGAATTGTGGACCGAGCGCTATCACTGCCCGACCTGGTTCGATTACCTGCGCCAGCGCAACCGCTCGACCCAGTCCGAGCGCGCGCTGCATCAGCAGGCGATCGACTACCATATGGGCCCCGACCCGGTGCGGATCCGTCGCATGCTGGAGCGGCCGTTCGGCTCGGTGCGCTGGAAGGAAGAGACGCCGGATCGCACCAAGGACGAGGTGCTGCCGGTGGTCGCGACCGCGGCGGGGAGCAGCACGTAAGGTTTGCCAGAACCGTAGCCCGCATGAGCGAAGCGACATGCGGGGCCAGGCGTCCCGGATATCGCTACGCTCATCCGGGCTACGACGTCACGTCTTACTGCCCGTGATCGGTCAGCATCTTGTCGCAGGCCTTGCTGAGCTTGGTGCGGTTCTGTTTCAGGCAGGCGAGCACGGCACCATCGCCATTGTTCATCACGGCGCGGCAGAAGCGCGTGACGTCGCGCGCGCAGGCATCGTGGCCAGGCTGCTGTTGCGCCGACGCGGCCGATGCGCACAGGAGCAAAGGAAGAATGAAAAGAAATCTGGTCATCGCATAATGCCTCTTACCCGGAAGAATGTGCGGGCGAAGCTAGTGCGACGATCCCTCAGCCGCAACGGCTTTATTGGAGGGCTGAACTTGCAGGCTGATCGGCGCCGCCACGTGGCCCCGGCTTGACGCCGGAGCCATCGCGAGGGGAGCTCGTTCGATTGCAACGCTTGCGGCGTTGCGCGTTCTCTTACTGACTGTCCTGAGCGTCAGCGACCTTGCGTGAGGCGCCCTTGGCGAGGTCCTTGTCCATCACCGCGCGGCAGCCGGCGCTCAGATCCGAACGATGCTTCATCATGCACGCCGTGATCTTCGGGATGTTGGGGATCTCCGACGAGCACAGGCGGAAGGCATCGCCGGTGCACTGCTGCTGCGCCTCGGCCGAGAAGGCGAAGCTCGAGGTCGTCGAGATGATCGAGACGATCGCGGCGAAGCCCAGCGCCAGGCTGGTGTCGCGGATCTTGCTGGTCAGGGACTTGGCAGTCAGAGAGGTGGTCATTTGAAGCTCCCATTAGCGCCGCAAAAGCGGGCCCGTTGTTGATGGGAACTACGATGCTCCAGCAAAACAGTTTCCACTGTGATGACGGTCACGAGTGGCACCCCAACTGTGACATCGGTCACGTTGGCGCACCATGCTGAAATTCCTGCGCATCCGCTGTCGTGTTGGTGTCACGTTAACTGTTCCTTCGCATTAATGGCTCGTCGCACCGGGGATTCCGCCGGTTTGGTTGCGTAATTGGAAAGAGTAGCGATGCGTAATGCGTTGGGCCTGATGCTGGCCAGTGTAGTTGCCGCGGTCGTGATCGCCGCCGGCGGTTGGTTTTATTATTCCTCGCGCGCCGATCAGGGCGCTCCCCAGACAGTTGCCGCCCGTGCCGCCGACCCGTTGCCGGCACCGGCGAAGCTTGCCGCCAAGGACGACGTCGCGACCACCGCGACGATCGCGGCCAAGCCGACGACCGTTGCCCAGGCGCCTGCGCCGGCGCCCGCCCCGGTCATGCCGGTGCAGCCGAAGCAGACCTGCGCCAATCCGAACGCCCTGGGCGTCTCCCGCGTGGTCGAGATCGACACCACCGGCGGCCCCGGCTTCGGCTTCGACCATTTCAAGCAGTTCGACTTCCTCACCGACAAGGAGGTCGTGCTGACCTTCGACGACGGTCCCTGGCCGGTGAACACGCCCGCGGTGCTGAAGGCGCTCGCGGATGAATGCACCAAGGGCCTGTTCTTCTCGGTCGGCAAGCATGCGACCTATCATCCCGAAATCCTGCGCCAGGTGCTGGCCCAGGGCCACACGGTCGGCACGCACACCTGGTCGCATGTCAATCTGAACAGCAAGAAGATGACGGAGCAGCAGGCCAAGGACGAGGTCGAAAAGGGTATCAGCGCGGTGAAATTCGCGCTCGGTGCCAACCCGGCGCCGTTCTTCCGCTTCCCGCAGCTTCAGCACAATCCGGCGATCGTGAGCTATTTCGGCACCCGCAACGTCGCAATGTTCTCGACCGACATCGACTCCTTCGACTTCCGGAAGGGCGCGACGCCGGAGAAGATCATCGAAACGGTGATGACGCGGCTCGACAAGCTCGGCAAGGGCATCATCCTGATGCACGACTTCCAGAAGCACACCGGCGAAGCGATGCCGGCGCTGCTCGCGCGCCTCAAGGCCGGCGGCTACAAGGTTGTGCAAATGAAAGCGAAGACGACGCTTCAGTCGCTGCCGGAATATGACGAGGCGCTGATGAAGGACATGAAGGTGCCGACCGCAACCACGACCACGCGCCCGATCTCGAGCGTGGTGCAAACGGTCTCGCAGTAAGCGCTGTTCAATCACCATTCCAATATGCGCATGGCCGGGCTCACGCCCGGCCATTTGCTTTTGAGAGGAGACGGCGGCTTACCAATAGATCCCGTGGCGATGCAGCTCGCTGATGATGCGGCGCTCGGTCCATTCGCGCTTGCGCTTCGGCTTCTCCACCCTTGCGGTCTTCGCGGGCTTGGTCGTCGCGACCGGCGCTGCGGTCGGGGTGGTCGGGGTCGCAGCCGGAGCGGTCGCCGCGGCGGGCGCGGGCGCAGAAACAGCAGCAGGTGCAGGCGCCGACACCGCCGGCGGACGATCGACATATTTCGGCGGTTCGACTGATGGCGCGACGTCGCTGATCTGCGTCGCGGAGGCAGCGGTCGTCGTGGCTTGCGAAGCAACGGTCGGCCCGGCCGGCCCCGACAGCGACAGGCTGCGCTCGCCCGCATGGGCAGATGCAGAGGCCAGGACCATGGCGGCAACCAGAATGATCTTGCGCATGTGGAATCTCCCCGTGCTTGCGTGACCGTGACACTACGGGAGATGCGTCCGGGATTATGTGACTGGCATCACATGGGGTGCCGCACCACTCGAACCCGCCGGGCCGCGATCAACACGCGACCCGACTTCAGTGCAAAATGACGATCGGATGAAGGGGAGGCGCTGGTGCCGCAAGAGGGATTCGAACCCCCGACCCCGTCATTACGAATGACGTGCTCTACCGACTGAGCTATTGCGGCGAACCCTGCCGGGACCCTGCGCAATGCCGGTCCCGATACGCGCGCTCCTGATATCGGGCATGGCCCGAATTGGCAAGGAGAAGCGGGAGGCGAAATGCCCCTTACGCGCCCCAGCGGGACCAGAAACCGCGCCAGCCGCCGGCCTGGGCCTTTGGCGTGCCGATTTGTTCCGTAAATTCATCGCTCGGGCCGTCGTCGTCAATTCCGGGATCGTCGGGGGCGCGAATGATCGGGATGACGGTCTGGATCGGGGCCTGCGCGGGCTTGCCGAGGTCGGCGCGGGTCCGGAACACCGGCGTTGCCGCCACCGGCGATGATTCGGCGGCCTCGGAGGCCGGTTTGACCGGCTCGACGGGCGCAACCACCGGCTCTTCCTTGACGACCTCCTTGGCCATTTCCTTGACCGTTTCCCTGGCAGCTTCCTTGGGACCTTCCGTGGGACCTTCCTTGGCCTCAGGGGGCGAATTGTCCTGTGCCGCCGGCACCGGAGCGATCACGACCGGTTCCACCGGACTTTCGCTCGGGGCCGCGGCCACCCGCTTCGGCGGCGGGGCGGCCAGCATGGCTTCCTCGAAGGCCGAGGATTCGATCGTGGTGCCCTTGTCGGACGGCAGGCTCGCCACCGGCGTCTGCCACTGGAAGGCATCGAGGCGGCCGGTGACCGGGGAGACCGGGCGCCAGCGGTCACTGACATAGCCGTCCGCGGTCCAGGCCGGATCGAGCCGGGCGCGCACAGCGCGTAAGGTCCAGGCGCGGGCCCGACCGCCGTCGCCATGCTCGGTGCGCTCGAGCTCGGCCATCAGCAGCGCGACGCGCTGGGTCGGATCGTTGACGTAAGGCGCCAGCACGGCGCGCGCGCGGGCGAACTCGGAGGCGTCGATCGCTGCGCGCGCGATCGCGAGCTGGCCCTCGACATGACCGGCCTTGTCGGCGGGCGTCTTGGCCGCGAGCGTCTCGACCCGCTGCAAACGCTGCCGCGCGGAATCGCCGAGTTTGACATGCGCATAGGCGTCGGCGAGGTCGGGGTGCGGATTGGCGAGCCAGGCGGCTTCGACCAGCTTCATGGAGCGGCGCACCTGATGTGCCTCGCTCTCGAACTTCGCGGCGAGCACGGCGGCCGGCACCAGGGTCGGCGCCAGCTTGATCGCCTCCATCACGCTCTCGCGCGCGACGTCGCGGTCCATGGTTTGCAGCTCAAGCGCACGCGCCGTCAGCAGCACGCCGCGCTGGCGGCGATAGGCCCGCTTGTCGATCTGGCCCGCGGACAGGTTCGAATCGAGGATCGCGAGCGCACCGCTCCAGTCACCGCGCGCGCAGCGGAAGCCGAGCACCGCATGGGAGGCCCAGGTCGAGGACGGCGACAGCTTGATCGCTTCCTCCGCGATCATGACGGCGCCGACCGCATCGTCGGCGCGCTGCGCCTCGATGAACAGGCCGCGCAGGCCGAGCAGGCGGGTGTCGTCGCGCTCGGCCATGACGCGGAAGACGCGCTGGGCCTCGTCGCGATTGCCTTCGAGCTGAGCCGACTGCGCATGCAGCAGCAGCGCAAGCGGATCGTTTGCGGCCAGCCGCCGTGCGGTATCGGCGTGACGGCGGGCCAGCGCGGTATCGCCATGACCGATCGCAAGCAGGCCGTGGGTGATGGCGTGGCGGCCGCGGGCGTGGCGCTTCTCACGGCTGCGGCGGCGCAGACGCCCCGGCGCGCGCCAGAGCATCGTCGCGAGGCTCCAGAACAAGACGATCAGGACGGCGAATATGCCGAGGCCAAGCACGAACACCGGAATGCTCGGTGAGGCCCGATAACCGCCCCAGGTCATCACGACATCGCCGGGCTGATCGGCAATCCAGGCCGCGCCGGCGCCTGCGAGCGCAATCAGAACGAGGAAGAGGACGATGCGAAGCATGGCAACCCCTATACGCGCAGTTCGTTGCGCGAATCTTATTGAGCAGGCTTGGTCAGACTAGCCATGGCATCGTCGGCGAATTTGCGGGAGGCCGCGAGCGCGGCGTCTCGCGCATCGGTCTTGTCGAGCCAGGCCTGGGCCGGTGCGCGATCAGCCTCGGGCAGCGTCTTCAGCTCGCGCCGCGCCTCCGTGAAATCATTGCGAAGCGCCGCCGCCGTCACGCGCGCGACAATGGCGCCACGGTCGTTGCCGACCCCGTCGGTGCGCTCGATGCGGACGAGTTTCGAGGCTCCGGCCTGAAGGCGCTCGACGATGCCGGCGTTGGCGCTCGGCGCTTCCGCAGGCGGCGTCAATTTCGGCACGATGTTGAGCAGCTCGCGGCTCAGCGCGACCGGCGTCGGGATGCCGGCGGACGCGAACACATCGAGCGGCTTCAGCATGTCGGGCTTGGGCGCGAGCGCCCGCGCGGCAGCGAGCTGCGCCTCATAGGGATCATTGTGGCGTACGGCCACGTCGAGCAGGGAGGCGACGACCACATAGCGCAGCGGCTTGTCGTCCATCACCTTTGCATCGGCGATCTTCTCGCCTTGTTGCGCGAGCTCGGCGCGTTCGGACCTGCTGGCACGCTCGAGCTGGGCAATGCGATCGCTCAGCGCGGCAAGGGCCGACGAAGATTTGGGATCGTTCAGAGCAGTCGCGGTCTTGTCGGACTGCGCACGCAGATTGGCGATGTCGCTGCGCAGGGCGCTCGCTGATTTTTCCAGCGCGTCGATCCGCGCCGCCATGGCCGGATCGGCCGCGGGCTTTCCGGCCTTGGCTTCGACCGCGGCAACGCGGCCGCTCAGCGCGTCGACCGTCGCGCTCGTCACTTGCGGCGCTGCCGGCGGCTCCTGCACGGCAGGCCAGCCCAGCACCCAGCCGACCCCGATCACCAGTGCGGCTGCGACAGCGCCCGAGAACGGCGCAATGACCCAGGGGGAAATCGACGGCGAAACCGGCGCGGCCGCAACGGAAGGCTGCTCCTCGGCGCGCTCGGGCTGCGACTCGGACTTGACCTCGTCCGACTTCACCTCGTCCAACTTGGCCTCTTCAGCCTCGACCTTTTCGGACTTGGTTTCGTCAACGGCAGCCTGCTCAGACCCCGGCTGGGCCTCCGGCGCAGCGGGCGTCTCCTGCGGCTGGGTGGAGACTTCGGTCGCCTCGAGGTCGATGGTGGGCGGCGTCCGCTTGGCGCGGCCGGATTCGGGGGCCAGTCCTGCGTCTTCAGGCTTGTCGTCGGCCATCGTGACGGTTCCTCACACTTACATGCCCAAAACGGACCCGATTGCGTCGGATTCGGCCCGACCTCTTACGCCAAACGGGTCCGCAAAGCACGCTCCAAGGTGCCAAACAAGGCATTTTCGTCCGGCGACGCCGCCACCAGAACCTGCGACGCACCGGCATCGCGCAGCACCGCCGCGACCGTCTCGGACAGGCAGCATTGCGGGATCGCCAGCGCCGAGATTTCGACACCTTCGTCCCGCGCCGCCTCCAGGAAGGCCCGCGCGCTGCGGCGGGAGTAATGCAACACCGCCTCGACGCCATGGGCGGCAAAGCCCTCGCAGACCTCGCGCGGCAGATGCTTGACCGGCGCCATGCGATAGGTGGTCTGCGTGACCACGTTGAATCCTTCGGCGCCGAGCTCGCCGCCGAGGTCGCGCGACAGGTCCGCCCCCGCAAGATAAAGCAGCGTACCCTTCTTCTTCAGCACCTTGTCGCGCGCACTTTGAATGACCTTGTCGCGCAGCGAAGCGGCATCACCGCCGGCGACGATCACCTCCGCGAAGCCGACATCGCGCGCGGCAGTCGCAGTGTGCTCGCCGACCGCAAACAGCGGCAGCTCCAAAAGGCCGAGGTCCGCCAATTGCGGCGCGACGGCACGGATTGCATTGGCCGACGTGACAATGATGGCGCTGTAGCCCGCCTCACTCTCGTCATGAAAAGCGACCGGCTCGAACTTGAGCACCGGCGCGAGCAGCACCACATGACCCCGCGCGCGCAAATTCTCCGCCGTCGCCTCATTGTCGGGATGCGGCCGTGTGACAAGAATGGACATCGCGTGTGTTCCCGGACCGCGTGACGGTGACGCATTCACCGGAACGGCTGCGCGTGACGATTGCGCAGGCCGACCCCGGAATGCTACCGGACGTACCAGAACTCTGCTTTACGGATGAGCGCAAGGGCCCAAATTGGATAACGATTCACCAATGCTGGTGCTGGGCATCGAAACCACCTGCGACGAGACCGCCGCGGCCGTGATCGAGCGCGCACCCGACGGGGTCGGCAGGATTTTGTCCAACATCGTGCGGTCCCAGATCGAGGAGCACGCCCGCTTCGGCGGCGTCGTGCCGGAGATCGCGGCGCGCGCGCATGTCGATGTCCTCGACGGCATCATCGACCGCGCCATGCACGAGGCCGGCATCGACTACGCCCAGCTCAGCGGTGTCGCCGCCGCGGCGGGGCCGGGCCTGATCGGCGGCGTCATCGTCGGGCTCACCACCGCGAAAGCGATCGCGATGGTGCACGACACGCCGCTGGTCGCGGTGAACCATCTCGAAGCGCATGCGCTGACGCCACGCCTCACCGACGCCATCGCATTTCCCTATTGCCTCTTCCTCGCCTCGGGCGGCCATACCCAGATCGTCGCCGTCACCGGCGTCGGCCAGTATGTGCGGCTCGGCACCACCGTCGACGACGCCATCGGCGAGGCCTTCGACAAGGTCGCGAAGATGCTGGGCCTGCCCTATCCCGGCGGACCGCAGGTCGAGCGCGCGGCGGAAAACGGCGATGCCGCGCGCTTTGCGTTTCCGCGGCCGATGCAGGGACGTCCCGATGCCAACTTCTCGCTCTCGGGATTGAAGACGGCGGTCCGCACCGAGGCGAGCCGGCTGGCCGAAATCACACCGCAGGACGTCTGCGATCTCTGTGCGAGTTTCCAGGCCGCGGTGCTGGACTCGACGGCCGACCGTCTCAACGTCGGTCTCCGACTTTTCCGCGAGCGGTTCGGTGCACCCAATGCGCTGGTGGCGGCCGGCGGTGTCGCGGCCAATCATGCGATCCGCGGCGCCCTCTACGCCGTCGCGCGCGAGGCGGACACGCAGCTGATCATGCCGCCGCCCGCGCTCTGCACCGACAATGGCGCGATGATCGCCTGGGCCGGCGCCGAACGCCTCGCGCTCGGCCTGACCGACACGATGGAAGCCCAGCCCCGCGCCCGCTGGCTGCTCGACGCCAACGCGACGGCACCCGCAGGCTACGGCAAGACCCGGGCGGGATACTAGCCATGGCTGCGTTCCAGTCCGTCGCGGTGATCGGGGCCGGCGCCTGGGGCACGGCGCTCGCGACCGTGGCGGCGCGGGCCGGACGGAACGTGACGCTCTGGGCGCGCAGTGCAGAGCACGCCGCGCGCATCGCATCGACCCGCGACAATCCGCGGCTGCCCGGCGTGAAGCTCGCGCCGGAGATCGTCGTCACGCACGAGCTCGCGAAAGCCGCACGCGCCGACATGCTGCTGATCGTCACGCCGGCGCAGCATCTGCGCGGCGCGGTCAACATGCTCGCCTCGCATCTGGCGAAGCCGGTGCCGATCGTCGCCTGCGCCAAGGGCATCGAGCATGGCACCCATAAATTCATGACCGACATCATCGCGGAGGCGGCGCCGCACGCGCAGCCGGCGATCCTGTCGGGGCCGAGCTTTGCCGACGACGTCGCGCGCGGCCTGCCGACTGCAGTAACGCTTGCGGCAAAGGATGAGACCCTGGCGAGCGCGATGGTGCAGGCGCTGGGCTCGCCGACCTTCCGTCCCTATCACTCCACCGACATCCGCGGCGTCGAGATCGGCGGCGCGGCCAAGAACGTGCTGGCGATCGCCGCCGGCATCGTGGTCGGCCGCAAGCTCGGCGCCTCCGCCCACGCCGCGCTGACCACGCGCGGCTTCAGCGAGCTGGCGCGGCTCGGCCGTGCCTGCGGCGCGCGCACGGAAACGCTGTCCGGTCTCTCCGGTCTCGGCGACCTCCTGCTGAGCTGCTCGACCGCGCAGTCGCGCAATTTCGCGCTCGGGATCGCGCTCGGTCGCGGCGAGGCCGCGCCCGCCGGCAAGCTTGCGGAAGGCGCATTCACCGCGCCGGTGCTGGTCGAGCTCGCGGCTGCGCGAGGCGTCGACATGCCGGTCTCGCAGGCGGTCGCCGCCATCCTCGACGGCAGGTTGACGATCGACGCCGCGATCGAAGCGCTGCTGACGCGGCCGTTCAAGGCCGAGCAATAGCCGCAGCGTCGCGCATCGCAGGTAGCACTTCACGGTCCGCACACGCTGGTCTAGCCTAGCGCCACACCGCAGGATCCCGGTCCAACAACAACGAAACGGATCCCAGGGGAAACCGCATGCGCAAACCGCATCGCGCGATCGTTTCGATCGCCATCATCACACTTGCCGCAATTGCTCTGCCCACCGCTGCCTACACACAGGCTGCGGTTTCCTATGACGAGCTCGCGAAATCCGAGGCGGCCGCCAATGCCGACAACGGCAAGCGGGTCGCACCAATCAAATCGATAGCTAATCCCGCCAGCGACGTCAGCTCCGACATGCAGGCCATGATCGGCGCGCCGTTTCCGCCGCATTTCAATGCAGATCCGAAAACCCCGGCGGAATGGAAGGAGCTGATCGATCGCCGCGCAAAACTGTCGATCTCAGGCGTTCCCGCGATGAAGGAGAAGCTCGGCGTCAAGGTCGAGGACACCAAAATCGCCGGCGTGCATTGCTTCATCGTGACGCCGAACAGGATCCCGCCTGAGAACCGGCGCCGCCTTCTGGTCCACGTCCATGGCGGCGGCTATGTGTTCGGGCCCGGCGAGGCCGCGTTGCCGGAAGCGATCATGATGGCGGGCTTTGGCGGCTTCAAGGTGATCTCGGTCGACTACCGCATGCCGCCCGACTTCCCCTATCCCGCCGCGATGGACGACGCGATGGCGGTCTGGAAGGAGATCACCAGGAACCACGACGCTCGCCGGATGGCGATCTTCGGGACATCGACGGGTGGTGCGATGACGCTGGCGATGGTGCTGCGGGCCAAGGACGAGAAGCTGCCGAAGCCGGCCGCGATCGCACCAGGCACGCCGTGGTCCGACATCGACAAGGTCGGCGACACCTATGCCAGCAACGAGTGGGTCGACAACGTGCTGGTGACCTGGGACGGCTGGCTCGGCCGCGCCGCAAGGCTCTACGCCAACGGCACGGACCTGAAGACGCCCTACATCTCGCCGATCTATGGCGACTTCAAAGGCTTTCCGCCGACCATTCTGACATCGGGCACGCGCGACCTGTTCCTCAGCAACACGGTTCGCACCCATCGCAAATTGCGCCGCGCCGGCGTGATCGCCGATCTCAATGTCTATGAAGGCCAGTCGCACGCGCAGTACCAGTTCAACGTCAATGCGCCGGAGACGAAGGAAGCCTTCACCGATATCGCAAAATTCTTCGATCGCCATCTGAAGGAATGAGCGCCTGCGATGGATACCGGATGCCCGCGCTTGTCGCGGGCATCCGCCTGCCCTAAACATCGCGGCAGGCGACATGGCGTATCCATAACAGGGCGGGCGAGCGATGAACTACTGGCTGGTGAAATCCGAACCGTCGGTGTGGTCCTGGGACCAGCAGGTGGCGAAGGGCGCCAAGGGCGAGGCCTGGACCGGCGTGCGCAATTACACTGCGCGCATTAATCTCGTGAACATGAAGAAGGGCGACAAGGCCTTCTTCTATCATTCCAACGAGGGCAAGGAGATTGTCGGCATCGCCGAGATCATCAAGGAGGCCTATCCTGATCCGACCGACAAGACCGAAAAATTCGTCTGCGTCGACATCAAGGCCGACAAGCCCCTGAAGACCCCGGTGACGATGGCCGCGATCAAGGCCGAGAAGAAGCTCGCCGACATGGCGCTGGTGAAATATTCGCGCCTCTCGGTGCAGCCGGTGACGGCGGAAGAGTGGAAGCTCGTCTGCAAGATGGGCGGGGTGTAGGAGCTGCCGTAGCCCGGATGGAGCGCAGCGACATCCGGGATTGGCGCATACGGAAAGACTGTCCCGGATTACGCTGCGCTCCATCCGGGCTACGATGTCCGCGCTTGCGTCTCCGGCAGCGCAAACACCTCACACGGCGCAACAATACCTCGGAGCGAATGCGATCCGAGCGCGACGAGCGGCATCTCCGTCTCCGCCGCAAGCGCCCCCGACACCAGCACGGTCCGGCCGAGTGGCTTGCACAAGCCTTCGAGCCGGCTGGCGAGATTGACGGCGGGACCGATCGCGGTGAAATCGAGCCGGTTGGCGGCGCCGATATTGCCCCACAACATCTCGCCGAGATGAAGCGCCGCGCCGAACGCGAGCGGCGGCAATCCTTGCGCGCTGCGCTCCGCGTTGAGATACGCCATCCCGGCTTCGGCTGCGGCCGCCGCACGCAAAGCCGCCTCGCAGGCGCGGCGCGGTGACGCCCCGACCACCGGAAAGATCGCGAGCACGCCGTCGCCGATGAACTTCAGCACCTCGCCGCCGAAGGCGTGAACGGCACCGGCGATACGATCGAACCAGGCATCGAGCGCAGCGATGACATCGGCGGGCGGGGTGGCTTCGGACAATGACGTGAAGTTGCGCAGATCCGCGTAGAGCAGCGCGGCCTGAATGGTCTCGCCAAGATCGCGCCGCAACGGTGCCGCCAGCACACGCTCCGCGCTGCGCTTGCCGAGATAGGCATCGAGTGTCGCGCGCAACGTGGCGCGCGCAGCGAGCACGGCGAGCGGGGTCGCGGCAAAGCGCGCGGCCTGGCGCAGTTGCTCGATTTCGTCCGATGTGAACAGGCGCGGACCGATCCAGCCGAGCAGCGGGCCATCCTGTCGTCCGACGACGTCTTCGTGCACGTCGCCGCCCGCGATATCGCGCAGCCAGCGCCGCCCGGCATCGTTGGGCGGATCGGGCGCAAGACCACCCGGTGCAAAGCCGAGCGCCTCGATCACCCGGCCGTTGTCCGCCCGCCACAGCCAGGTCCGCTTCGCGATCAGCGGGTGAGGCACCTCCAGCGTCAGGCTGCCTGCCGCAAGCGGCATGCCGTCGGCGATCAGATGTGCGCCGAGTTCCGCGAGCAGGCGGTCGGCCCCGGAACTATCGGAGGCGGCATCGACCAGCCAGGCGAGGGTCGGAGAGAGGTGCATGGCCCGATGATGGCGAAGATGGAGCGCCTTTGTCACGGGCAATCCTTGACGGCCCGCCTTGGCGCCGCCATGTCCCATCTCAGCTTAGGGATGATCGCCCATGACCGAGCCGTTCGTAGTGCGACGCGAGACCCAGATCGCAGCCCCGCGCGCCACCGTCTTCGCCTATTTGACCGACCCCGAGAAAATCCTGAGCTGGATGGGCTCGGATGCGACCACCGAGCCGCATCCCGGCGGGCTCTATCTGCTCAAGGGAATTGGCCCGCGCAGCGGCGTCGCCCGCGGCGCGTTCCGCGAGGTCGTGCCGGTGCATCGTCTGGCCTACACGTTCGGCTGGGAAGGCGGCCAGGAAGTACCGCCGGGCTCGAGCCTGATCGAGATCGACCTGATCGAACGCGACGGCGGCACATTGCTGCGCATGACCCATAGCGGGCTGCCGACCGAGGAACAGATGGCGGCGCACGCGAAAGGATGGACGCATTATCTCGGACGGCTCACGATCGTGGCCGCGGGCGGCGATCCAGGTCCGGACAAGGGTGTGTCGGACAAGGCATAGCGACGGGTCGTTCTTGTAGTCGTCGCTGCCGTAGATGGGGTAACGGGCCCCCCCCGGGGCCTTCCAGCGAAGCCGCGCTAGCTACGGCGCTGTTTGGTGGCGCGCGTCGCGCGGCTTGACTGGAAGGTTGGCGGTCGTCCCTCACATTGATGGTGTAACGGAGTCGAGGCTAGGCCTTGCTCCAAGCATCGAGGAGAGACGACCATGGACCATTATGCCGGAATCGATGTGTCATTGGAATGCTCCAGCGTGTGCATTGTTGATCCAACCGGGAAGATCGTTCGGGAGGCCAAACCGGCAAGCGAGCCGGAGGCCCTGATCGCCTGGTTCCAATCGCTTGGGTTCGAGCTTGCCAGGATCGGGCTCGAGGCAGGACCGCTGTCACAGTGGCTCTACGCGGCGATGAAGAAGGCCGGCCTTGCGGTCGAGCTTCTGGAGACGCGCCACGTGAGCGATGCCTTCAAGGCGATGCCGGTGAAGTCGGATCGCAACGACGCCCGCAACATCGCACAGTTGATGCGGCTCGGCTGGTTCCGGCCGGTGCATTGCAAATCGATGAGTGCACAGGAGACCCGCGCAATGCTGACCGCGCGCAAGCTGATCCAGAGCAAGCTGCAGGACGTCGAGAACAGCTTGCGGGGGATCTTGCGAGGCTTCGGCTTGAAGGTCGGCAAGACGACGAAGCGCGGCTTTGCGGCACGGATCAACGAGCTGGTGGCCGGCCATCCGGCGCTCGAAGCCATCGCGACGGCGACGCTTGCGGTTCACACAGTGCTACTGCGCGAATTCAACGGCTTTGAGAAGCGGATGCGGGCGATGTCCCTGCTGGATGCCAAAGCCAAGCTATTGATGTCGATCCCGGCCGTGGGACCGATCATCTCGTTGACCTATGCCAGCGCCATCGATGACCCCGGCCGCTTCACCTCGTCGAAGCGGGCTGGGCCGCTGTTCGGGTTGACGCCGAAAAAGCATCAGTCAGGCGAGACCGACTACTCCGGCCGGATCAGCAAGAACGGCGACGCTTCCGTGCGCGAAGCGCTCTATGAGGCGGCTCACATCATTCTGACCAAGCCGATCAAGGGCTGTGCGCAGCTCAAGAGTTGGGCGATGCGAATCGCCAGGCGCGCCGGCATAAACAAGGCCAAGGTGGCGCTGGCGCGCAAGCTCGCCGTGATCATGTTGCGCATGCTCAAGGACAACGTGCCCTTTAATGCGACTGCCAAGGCGACCGCCATGGCAACCTAAAACAGGAGCGAACAGGTTCTCGGGCGGGTTCGACACCAGCCTTCCCGAAGCGAAGTCCCTTCGCCGGGACGATGGATCAGGTTAGGTCGTCATCCGGGTTGTCGACGCATCCAACGATGCGATCACGCTTCCGTAGATTGGCCGGCCTGTTCCTCCTTAGAACCCCATCAGGCGACGGCCATAGCGCCGATCCCGTACAGAAGCAGGTTCCCGGTGAGAGGATGACGCGAAAAAGGGATTGACTAACCGAGGCCCGTTACAGAAGCCCGGGTGAGCGCAGCGACACCCGGGACAAGTGCAACGACGCGATCGAGATACGCACGCACCACACCCTCGACTGTCATCGCCCGCGAAAGCGGGCGATCCAGTATTCCAGAGGCAGTGCGTGGATACGGAGAGGCCGCGGCGTACTGGATGCCCCGGTCAAGCCGGGGCATGACAGCGGTGTGTGAGGGGAGCCGTGCGAACGATTCCGAGTTGACGAAAGCAGCCTACTGCTTCGGCGCCGGCGCCATCATCGCGCCGCCCTTCTTCGCGGGCGCGGGTGCGGGCTTGGTCGCCGCGGTCGCTTGCGCGGGCAGATACTTCGCCACGATCGCCGGATCGACCTGCGCGATGTTGGCATCCGGCAGGCGCGTCCAGGTCTCGTCCTTGCCGAACAGGGAGATGCCGAGGAAGCCGCGCATGGTCAGGGTCTGGCCATCGGGGCTCACCGTCATCTTGGCCTTCCAGATGTTGCCGTCGCGCGGATTGACGACGTTGCCGCCGTCATACTTCAAGCCGTCGCGCTTCATGTCGCGGATGAAGGAGAGCCCGAGCACCGGCTGGTTCTTGCGGTCGTCCGTGCATTTCGCGCAGACCTCGTTCGGATCGTCGCCGGGGCGCGGAAACGTCTTTGCGATCACGCCCTCGAAGATGCCGTTGTGGTCGACGAAGAGGAACCAGCCCACGGTCTTGCCGTCCTCGACCTTCTGCCAGAGCCCTGCGGCGGTTGGCTGGGCCGACGTCGCAGCCGGGACTTGCGCCGCAGCCGGGCTCACCGTGCCGATCGACAGCGCCAGCGCGAGGAGCGAGAGCAGCCGAATGAGATTCCGCATTATGATCACCTTGCTAAGCCAATCGCCTTGCCAAAGCCAAAACTGGAATGGCCGCAGACTACGGCGATTTCGCGAACGGTTCCAGCACCAGAAACATGGGGCATCGCCTTGACGCCCCTCGCGGTCAGTTGACACCGAGCTTCTTTTGCAGGCTGGAGGACGAGGTCGTGTACTGGAACACGAGTCGCTTCTCCGGATAGACGTAGCGATGGGCTTTTTGCGACATCAGTGCGCCCTCGTGGAAGCCGCACAGGATCAACTTGATCTTACCCGGATAGGTGTTGATGTCGCCGATGGCGAAGATGCCTGATACGTTGGTCTCGAACGCTGACGTCTCGACCGGCACCAGATTGTTCTCCAGCGCAATGCCCCAGTTCGCAACCGGACCGAGCTTCATGGTCAGGCCGAAGAATGGCAGCATGGTATCGCAGGCGACGTCGCTGACGTTGTTGTCGTTGCCCTTCACGGTGGCGCCGGTGAGCTGGCCGTCGGCACCCGTGAGCGCGGTGACCTGGCCGAGCCGCAGATCCATCTTGCCGTCGGCGACCAGCGCGCGCATCTGCTCGACGCTGTGGGGCGCGGCGCGAAAATCGTCGCGACGGTGCAAGAGCGTGATGCGCTTCGCCAGCGGATGCAGATTAAGCGTCCAGTCGAGCGCGGAATCGCCGCCGCCGACGATCAGCACGTTCTTGTCGCGGAACGTCTCCATCTTGCGCACGGCGTAATGCACCGAGGTGCCTTCATAGGCTTCGATCCCCGGCACCGGCGGACGCTTCGGCTGGAACGAGCCGCCGCCGGCCGCGATCACCACCACCTTGCACTCGAACACCTTGCCGGCGTCGGTGGTGCAGCGGAACGCGGGATCGCCGATCTTCTCGACCGTCTCGACCATCTCGCCGAGATGGAAGGTCGGGTGGAACGGCTTGATCTGCTCCATCAGCGCCTCGGTGAGGCCCTGCCCCGACACCTGCGGAATGCCGGGAATGTCGTAGATCGGCTTTTCCGGATAGAGCTCGGCGCACTGGCCGCCGACCTTGTCGAGGATGTCGACGAAATGCGCCTTCATGTCGAGAAGGCCGAGCTCGAAGGCGGCGAACAGGCCACACGGGCCCGCGCCAATAATCAGCACATCGGTTTTGATCACGTCGCTCATGTCGTCTCTTTATCGATCGTTATCGGTTGGACGGCGCCCGGTGGGCAGAAGTGACCCTGCCTGTCTAGCCAACGGGGATGGATCAGGGAAGGCATAAAAGCGGTAGCGCCCCGCGGCCGCGCCTACTTGCCGGGTCAGGATAACTGGGCTGTAACGAGAAAAGATATGACGGAGATCAATCGGTGAACGCACCAAGCCGCCTCGACACGACGCCGCGCCTTGAGGACTTCCCCTTTCGCCTCAGCGACAATGTCCGCTTCGGCGATCTCGATCCGAACCAGCACGTCAACAACGCGGTCTACGCCACTTATTTCGAGACCGGCCGTGTCACGCTGATGAAGCTTCCCGAATACGGGCTGACCCCGGCCGGACTTGCCTGGATCATGGTGCGGCTCGACATGCATTTCCGCGCCGAGCTGCACTGGCCGAACACGATCGAGCTCGGCCTCGGCGTGGTGAAATTCGGACGGACCTCGGTGACGTTCGAGCAGGTCGTGTTTTCGAATGGGAAGTGCATTGCCTCGGCGACGTCGGTCGGCGTCTTGCTCGACGAGGCGACACGACGGCCGGCACCGCTGACCGCAGAGGTGATCGAGAAATTCAGGCCCTGGCACAAGCGCGGCATCGAGGTCGCGCCGCCGAGTACATAGCAAAGAGATCAGGCCTGGAAGACCAGGCCTTGAAGACCAGGCCTTGAAAATCAGGCCTGGCGTTCCGGCGTCGCCACGACGAGGCCGTCGAGCTCGTCGGAAACCTTGATCTGGCAGGACAGGCGCGAGTTCGGGCGCACGTCGAAACCGAAGTCGAGCATGTCTTCTTCCATCGGCGTCGGGCTGCCGACCTTCTCGCGCCAGGCTTCGTCGACATACACGTGGCAGGTCGCGCAGGCACAGGCACCGCCGCATTCGGCTTCGATGCCGGGAATGCTGTTGCGGATGGCGGCTTCCATCACGGTTGCGCCGTTCTCGATTTCCACCGTGCGGGTTTCGCCCTTGTGGTCGACAAAGTGAATCTTGGCCATGTGTGCTCGTGCTGCCGCGGTGCTGGTTAGGACTAAAGGAGGGTCTGGGCTGTCCTATAACGGGTCGGTCCGCCCGGCGCCATAGCGTTTTGATGCCAGATGGACCCGGGTTCGCGCGAAGAAAACGCGTCAAAACAACTGGCTAGCGCCCCGCATGTCCGCGGGATCCGCCGGCCTAGTGTTTCAGGATCGTCGCGATCGCGGCACGGACCTCGGCCACCGCCTCTTTCAGCGCGGCCAGGGCATGCGGCCCGTTATGGCCGGTCCGGATCGCCGTCTCGAGGCTGGCGGCCGCATCGGCGACGGCAAAGGCGCCGATCCCGCGGGCCGAGCCCTTGAGCTTGTGCGCGAGCGCGCCGGTCTCGGCCGGCATTGCCGTCATCGCCGCGAGCAGGCGGACGGCCTGCTCGGCGAACATCGCCAGCACTTCCTGTTCGAGCTCGGCATCGCCGAGCGTCATCCGGGAGAGGTGGTCGAGATCGAGCGGGCTGTCGATGGGCGCAAGCGGGGGCGAGGGCATCCAGTCCATCCGTTGCAGTTCAGGCGTCATGGCGCAGGCCCCGGCATCGCGCATTGGCCGCCGGTCCGGCGGTCAGGTTCCCTCACCCAAGCATGGAAATGGTTAACGAATTGTTGGGGCCGTTTTACGCAAATCCGCCCGTTTATTGACGAAAAGTTGCCGCAATCGGCCGGGTTCGGTGGAGAATTACATTTATTGCTAAGGCGTTACGCCGTGATCCTGTTAACGATGATTAAGATTGTCTTAATCGCAGGCATTTCATTCGCGACGCTCTGCCAATAGGATGTTGCGGAAATTAGCGGACAAGCCGTCCGGGTGGGGACGGCTCGGAAATCCGCGCAAGCGGCATGTTCCGGACTGTGGGCTTGCGCAAGTAGGGCGCAGGGCTCGCGGGGGGACGCGTACAAGTAACGAGGGCTCGGACTGATCATGGCCAACACTCCCAAAAAGGTCAAAGACCCCACAGAAGTCGCGCTTTCTGCGATCCAGGAAGCCCTCAACATCAGCGACACGGCTGCCGACACCAGCCGCAACGCCGCGATGCGCAACGAAACGGCGCCCTCGGTCGCACCGCCCCCGCCCCCGATCTTCGACGAACCGGACTTCGAGCCGCGCCCTGCCGCCAACGAGCGCGCCACCGTGTTCGATACGATCGAGGAGCCGCGCGCGACGCGCCGGGCCGCCAATGACGACCGTGCGACCATCGGCCAGCTCCTGCAGACGTTGCAGACGAGCCGCCCCTCCCGCAACATCTATACCGGCGCAACGATCTTCACCGTCATCTGGCTCGCGGCGTGCGCCGCGCTGACCGTCGGCTTCCTGCCCTCGATCCAGGCGGCGATGGGCCAGAGTGGCGGCGTGCTGGCAATTGCCGGCCTCGTCACGATGTTCTTCGCCCCGATCATGCTGTTCTTCTTCCTGGCGAGCCTCGTCTGGCGCGGCCAGCAAATGAGCGCAGTCGCGCAGGCGATGGCGCAGGTCGCGATCCGCTTCTCCGAGCCGGAAGGCTCGGCTTCCGATTCCATGGTCACCGTCGGCCAGGCCATCCGCCGCGAGGTCGCGGCCATGGGCGACGGCATCGAGCGCGCGATTGCGCGCGCCGGCGAGCTCGAGACGCTGGTCGCCAACGAGGTCGCGGCGCTGGAGCGCGCCTATAGCGACAACGAAGTGCGCATCCGCGCCCTGCTCCAGGACATCGCGCATCAGCGCGACAACCTGGTCGGCCAGGCCGAGCAGGTCCGCAGCGCCATCTCCGGCGTGCAGATCGACCTGCGCCACGACATCGCGCTGATCTCGGATGCGATCGCCTCGCGCGTCGACGAGGTCGCCAAGTCCATCACCGGCGCTCTCGAAGAGCGCGGCGCCCACATCACCAGCGCGCTGAGCAATGCCGGCGACAACATGATCCTGGCGCTCGGCGAACGCGGCGGCGACCTGCTCGACCGCCTCGAGGAAGCCAGCAACGAGACCACGCGCGCCGTGCTCGATGCCAGCGAGCGGCTGACCACCAGCCTCAACTTCAAGACCGGCCACGTCCACGACGAGTTCGTCGACCTCGCCGACCGCGTCCACGAGATGCTGAACGAGCGCATCGACCGCATCACCGGCGAGTTCGAGCAGCGTTCCTCGGCGATCGTCGACGGCATCTCCGACCGCACCGAGCAGGTGCACGACAGCCTGAAGAATTCGTCGGACTCGCTGCTGCTCGAGCTCGAGCTGCGCTCCAACGACATCTCCGCCAAGATCGACGACGCCGGCCACCGGCTCGCCACCCAGATCATGACCTCCGGCGACAAAGCGAGCGAAGCGCTCGACGCCACCGTCAACACGCTCGTCGCCAAGGTCGTGACCCAGACCGAGACCGCGCACGACTCGCTGTCGCTGCAGATGAGCGCGTTCGACGAGCTGGTGAAGAACCAGGGCTCCGAGCTGGTCGAGAAGTTCGCCCGCGACTCCGGTACGCTGGGCGCGCTGATCACCCGCCACATCTCCGAATTCGACCGCACCGTGAAGACGTTCGGCGGCGAGATCGTCGAGCGCATGGGCCAGCGCACGCAGGACATCCACGACTCGCTGAAGACCTACGTCGACAATTTCGACACCCGCTTCACCTCCAACGGCGGCGAGATCACCGCTGTGCTCGACCAGCGGCTCGTGCAGTTCGAGACCACGATCGGCGAACGCGTCTCCAACTTCGACGCCTCGCTGAACGGCAAGATCGCCGGCCTCGACAGCACGATCGAGGGCCACATCAAGACCTTCGACGACCAGCTCGTCGGCCGCGTCGCCGCGCTCGAGGAGTCGTTCGACACCCGCGCCAGGTCGGTGACGGAGACCATCGACGACCGCCTCAACACGCTGTCGACGTCGCTCACCGACGGTGCCGCGCAGGCGATCCAGTCGGTCGATACCCGCCTGACCCACCTGACGACGACGCTGACGGGTGGCGCGACGCAGGCGCTCGAATCCATCGAGTCCCGCCTCAGCCACCTCACGATGTCGCTCACCGACGGCGCCGCGCAGACCATCGAGACGATCGATGGGCGCCTCAACCATCTGTCGAGCTCTCTGACCGACGGCGCCGCGCAGACGATCCAGTCGATCGACTCGCGGCTGACCTATCTGACGACGACGCTGACGGGCGGCGCCACGCAGGCGCTCGAATCCATCGACGCCCGCCTCACCTATCTGTCGACCGCAGTGACCAACGGCGCCCAGCAGGCCGTGCAGTCGATCGACACCCGCCTGACGCTGCTGACCTCGACGCTCACCGACGGCACCGCGCAGGCGATCGAGGCGGTCGACCGCCGCATCACCGGCGTCGCCGATCTCATCGACGGCCGCAGCACGCACCTGACCGACTCTGTCACGGCGCGCTTCCAGGACATCCAGCAGGCCATCGAGACCAAGGTCGGCTCGGTCGCCAACGACATCGACGTGCGCGTGGCGCAGTTCGAGGACCTGCTCGGCTCGCGTGTCGAGGCCGTCGCCGGCCGCATCGAGAGCAGCGGCCGCCAGGCCAGCGAGGACATGATGTCCCGCGCCGAGATGATCTCGACCGCGATCCGCTCGCATGTCGAGGACGCAGAGCGCTCGCTCACCAACCTCGTGGTCAACACCAGCGAGACGATCCAGACCGGTGCGCGCACCGCCCAGCAGTCGCTGATGACGGTCTCCTCCGACGTCAACGCCCAGCTCAAGATGACCTCCGCCGAGGTCGAGCGCGCGCTGACCGCGGTCGGCACCGGTGCCGCGAACTCGATCCTGACCAGCGCCCGCGAAGCGCAGTCGTCCCTGGTCGCGGCCTCCGGCGATGCCTCCAACCAGATCAAGGGCCTCGCCGCCGACGTCGAACGCACGCTGTCCGCAGCGGGCTCGGCGACCGCCGCCTCGATCCTGGCCGGCGCCCGCGAGGTGCAGACCACGCTGGTCACGGCCTCCTCGGACGCGGCCAACCACGTCAAGACGCTCACCGCCGACGTGCAGCGCTCGCTGTCGCTGGCCGGCACCACCACGGCGGAATCGATCACCGCCGGTGCCCGCGACGCGCAGGGCGCGCTGATCGCGGCCTCGACCGAGACCGCCAACCAGATCAAGGCGCTGTCCTCGGACGTGCAGCGTTCGCTCTCGATGGCCGGCACCTCGACCGCCGAGACCATCATGACCGGCGCCCGCGAGGCCCAGAGCACGCTCGTCAGCGCCTCCTCGGATGCGGCGAGCCAGGTCAAGTCGCTCGCGGTCGAAGTGCATCGCTCGCTCTCGCAGGTCGGCCAGACCACCGCCGAGACGATTACCACCAGCGCCCGCGACGCCCAGACCACCCTGCTCGCGGTCTCGGCCGAACAGACCAGCCAGGTCCGTTCGCTCGCGGCCGAGATGCAGCGCGCGCTGGCGACCGCCGGCGGCGCCACCATCGAGGCGCTCACCAGCGGTGTCCGCGAGGCCCAGGGCACGCTGATATCAGCCTCGACCGACGCGGCGAGCCAGATCAAGTCGCTGACCACGGACATCGAGCGCACGCTGACCGCGGTCGGCGCCGACACCGCCTCGACCATCCTCAGCAGCGCGCGTGAGGCGCAGACGTCGCTGACCTCGACCTCGGCGGATGCCGCGAGCCAGATCCGAACGATCTCGACCGAGATCGAGCGCGCCCTGAGCACGGCCACCGCGAATGCGACCAACGACATCCAGACCAGCGCGCTCAACGCCCAGAACGCGCTGATCTCCGCCTCCAACGAGGCGAGCTCGCGGGTCAAGACCAGCTCGGCCGACGTCGAGCGTTCGGTGCTCGCGGCCAGCTCCAGCTTCGGCCAGGCCATGACCGGCAAGACCGACGAGATCGTCACCTATGTGCAGCAGCAGTCCGAACGTCTGTCGAACATGATCGACGCCAAGCGCGGCGCGCTCGTCGATGCGATCGGCTCGAAGACCAGCCAGCTCACGCTCGACATCGACCGCGTCACGTCCGACGCGCTGAAGTCGATCGAGACGCGTGGCCATGCCTTCTCGCAGACCATGATGGGCAACGGCTCCGAAGTCGCCCGCACCATCAACGCGGCGAGCGAGATGGCGACCGGTGCGGTCAACAAGTCGCTCAAGGACCTCGAGCAGGCCTCGCGCTCGGCGATCGACCAGTCGCGCCAGGTCTCGATCGCGGCCGTCACCGAGATGCAGGAGACCAGCAAGATCCTGCGCACCGACACGGTCGCCCTGTTCGAGCGTCTGCGCGAAGGCAACATCCTCCTCCAGGAGGTGCTGACCGGTGCGCACGACAACCTCAACTCGCTCGAGCGTGCACTGGTGACCCGTGTCGCCGACTTCGTCTCGGCGATGAACGACGTCACCTCGCGCAACGGCGCCGCGACCCAGAACCTGGAAGATCAGCTCAACGTCTTCAACACGAAGACCACGCGGGCCCTGCAGGATCTCGGCGAGCTGTCGACCCAGTTCGACGCCCACGGCAAGGCGCTGGTCGATGCCGCCCAGGTCGTCGAGCAGAGCAACAAGAACACCACCGCCTCGCTTGCCGAGCGCAAGGCGGCGCTGGAATCGCTGGTCACCACCATCGACCTGCGCACCACCGATCTCGACCAGCGGCTGTCGCGCTTCACCGGCCTGCTCGATGAATCGCTGGCCGCCGCCGAAGAGCGTGCCCGTGACATCGCCCGCGTCGTCGCGGAGACCGCCGGCGCAGGCTCGGCCGCGATCACCCGCCAGTTCGAGGCGGTGCGCGCGGCCTCCGAGGAGGAGCACCGCCAGACCATCGAGGCGATGCACGACATCTACCGCACCACCACGGATGAAGCGGATGCGATGTTCAAGCAGTCGACGGAGAAGTTCACCAACCTCGTCTCCAGCATGAAGCAGATGGCGTTCGAGATGCACAACGAGCTCGAATCCACCCGCAACGAGCTGCGCCGCGGCGTGCTCGAGATGCCGCAGGAGGCCGCCGAGAGCACTGCGCAGATGCGCAAGGTGATCGTCGACCAGATCGAGGCCCTCGCCGAGCTCAACCGCATCGTGGCCCAGCACGGCCGTGGCCTCGACGTCTCCACGACGGGCCGCGCGTCCGCCGCCGTCCAGCGCCAGGACGAGCCGATGATGGCGACCGTCGGCGTGCGCAGCACCGAGACCCGCATACGCGACACCGGCAGCGCCTCGACGCTGCCGCCGCCGGACCTCGGCATGCCCGCTCCCTCGCGCCGCACCGAAGCGCCGCCGGTCGCACCGGGCAACAGCGACCAGGGCCGCGACGGCTGGCTGTCGGACCTTCTCAACCGCACGGACGCCAACCAGGGCGCCCCGACCGGCCGTGAGGCTCCCCGTAGTCGCCCGGCACCCGCGCCGCAGCCGCAGGCCCCGCAGGCCAGCAGCAATCCGCTGGAGTCGCTGTCGCTCGACATCGGCCGGCTGATGGACCGCAACCTCGCCGCCGAGATGTGGGACCGCTACCAGCGCGGCGAGAACAAGGCCTTCACCAAGCGCCTCTACACGCCCGCCGGCCAGAAGGCCTTTGACGAGGTCGCCCGCAAGTACCGCGCCGACCGCAACTTCAAGGGCACGGTCGACCGCTACGTCGCCGAGTTCGAGCGCCTGCTCGACGAAGTCGCCCGCGACGGCCGCGGCCCGCAGGAGCTGCGCAGCCACCTGACCTCGGAGACGGGCCTGGTCTACACCCTGCTCGCACACGCGGCGGGCCGGCTCGGGTAAGCAGCAAAGCTCGCAAACAATCAAATGCGAACGGAGGCCTCACGGCCTCCGTTTTTGTTTGAGCGCATCATTCGGGGAACGATCGTAGCCTGCATGGAGTGCAGCGGTGTCGGTGCGAGGCGCGGTCGTAGCCCGTATGGAGCGAAGCGGAATGCGGGGGCCAAGCCAAGAATCCCGGATTACGCTTCGCTCCATCCGGGCTACGAAGGTGGCGTACACTCTCTCCACACCGTCATTGCGAGGAGCCCGCGACAAAATTGCGAAGCAATTTTGCGCTGGCGACGAAGCAATCCAGACTGTCCCCGAGGAGGCACACTGGATTGCTTCGCTTCGCTCGCAACGACGGAGGAGAGACCAGCGCCTACTGCCGCCTGCCGCTCGCGGGAGGCGCCGCCCTCGGCGGCTCGGGCGGCGGGGCGGCTTGCGATGAGTTGCTGGCGCCGAACAGCACGCGGGTCGGGTTGCGGTCGAAATTGTTCACGGCGCGGCTGATATCGCCGAGCGTACGGCGGCCGTCGGCCATCAGCGCACCGGAGCGCTTGTCGAAATCGTCGGCGAGCTCGCGGATCGACTTCACCGCCTGGAACAGCTCGCCGCCGTCCTTGCCGCCGGCCAGCGTGTTGAGGCCGAGCATGAGATTGTCGGCCTTGAGCATGACGCCGTCGACCTTGGCCATCACGCCGTCGATCTTCTCGGAGTTGCGCGCCAGAGAGTTGGTGAAGGTCTCGAGATTCTTCAGCGAGTTCTTCACCGACTCCTGATTGTCGGCGACGATCTTGTTGATGTTCTGCAGCGTGCCGCGGATCGCCTCGGTGACGTCCTGGAGCTTGTTGGGATCGGCCGTCAGCGTCGGGATGCCGTCCTGGTCGAGCGGCGGCGCCGGAGCCGCCTCCTCGCCGCCCTTGAGCGAGATTGCGGCAACGCCCGTCAGGCCCTGGAATTCGAGGCCGACCAGGGTGTCCTTGCGGATCGGGGCGTTGTTCTCGATCATGGCGAGTGCGACAACCCGCCGCGGGTTGTCCAGCTTCACCGAGACCACTTCACCCACCCGGATACCGTTGAAATTCACACTGCCACCATTGCGCAGGCCCGCCGCCGGGCCCTCGAACACGACGCGCAACGGGCTGCGCTGCTTGGTGGTGTGCAGCGACTGGAACCACAGCACGAAGCCGATCGCCGCGGCGATCACCGCCAGCGTGAACGATCCGATCAGTACGTAATTTGCCCGCGTTTCCATCGGTTACTCCGGCACCTCAGCCCATCACCGCGCGAGCGCGCTTGCCATGGAAATATTGCCTCAGCCAGGGATGCTGCGAGGCCTGCATGTCGGCGATCGACCCTGCCGCAATGATCTTACCGTTCCCTAAAACGGCGATGCGGTCACATGCTGTGTAAAGGCTGTCGAGATCGTGGGTTACCATGAAAACGGTCAGCCCCAAAGTACGCTGCAGCGTCCGCACCAGCTCGTCGAAATCGCCGGCGCCGATCGGGTCGAGGCCCGAGGTCGGCTCGTCGAGGAACACGAGGTCCGGATCGAGCGAGAGCGCGCGTGCGAGCGCCACGCGCTTGATCATGCCGCCCGACAGTTCCGAGGGAAACCGCTCGGCAACCTCCGGCTTGAGGCCGACCATGGTCAGCTTGGCCATGGTGATCTCGTCCATCAGCCGCTGCGACACGCGAAGATATTCGCGCATCGGAAACTGGATGTTCTGCCGCACGGTCAGCGAGGAGAACAACGCGCCCTGCTGGAACAGCACGCCCCAGCGCCGCTCGACGCCGCGGCGCTCGGCGCTGTTGGAGGAATCGAGATCGACGCCGAACACTTCGATGGAGCCCGCGACCTTCGGCACCAGGCCAATGATGGTGCGCGTCAGCACCGACTTGCCGGCGCCCGACGGGCCGACGAAGCCGAGGATCTCGCCGCGCCTGACGTCGAGATTGAGGCCGTCGAGCACGCGCGTCGCGCCGAACTGCACGGTGATGTCGCGGACGCGGATGATGGGGTCCTGGATCCCGTTGTGAGCTTCTTGCGCCATCGTCACATCCCGATCGAGGCGAAGAAGATGGCGAACACGCCGTCCATCACGATGACGAAGAAGATGCCCTTCACCACCGAGGCCGTGGTGTGCTGCCCGAGCGATTCCGCACTGCCTTGCACGGCGAGCCCTTCGACGCAGGCGACGATGCCGATCACGGCGGCCATGACAGGCGCCTTGACGATGCCGACGATGAAATGATCGATCGAGATCGCATCGCGCAGGCGCAACAGGAACGCCTCGGGATCGACGCCGCCATAGAGCCAGGCGACGAGCCCGCCGCCATAGAGCGCGGCCATCGCGCCGAGGAAGGCGAGGATCGGCAGCGCCAGCACCAGCGCGAGCATGCGCGGCAGCACCAGCACCTCGATCGGGTCGAAGCCCATGGTGCGCAGCGCGTCGATCTCCTCGCGCATCTTCATCGAACCGAGCTCGGCGGTATAGGCGCTGCCCGAGCGGCCCGCGACCATGATCGCGACCAGCAGCACGCCGATCTCGCGCAGCACCAGCACGCCGAGCATGTCGACGACGAAGATGTCGGCGCCGAAGCGGCGGAAATGGAAGATGCCTTGCTGGGCGATGATGCAGCCGATCAGGAAGGTGATCAGCACGATGATCGGCACCGCACGCCAGCAGACCTGCTCCATGTGGTGCACGGTCGAGGTCAGGCGGAACGAGCGCGGATGGATCAGCACGCGTCCGCCGGCGGCCAGCACCGCGCCGAGCATGTCGACGAGGCTCGCCACCGTTCCGGCGATGCCGGCCACGGCGCGGCCGATCTGCTCCAGCATGCCTGATATGGTGATCGTGCTGCTGTCGACCACGGCCGTCGCCCTGACCCGCCGCACCTCGTCCACGAGGCTCGAATAGTTGGCGGACAGGCCCGCGATCTGGGCCTCGACGGCGCCCTGGGTCAGGCTGCGGCGCAGCCGCTCGATCAGCCAGGCGCCGAAAGTGTCGAGCTTTCCGACCTCTGACACGTCGATGAAGATGCTTTGCGAACTGCTGGCGAGCTTCTCGGCGTCGGCCACCATGCGCTCCAGAACCGGCGCGAAGCTCGCGGTCCAGGTTCCGGTCGCGCAGAGAGCCAGCGCATTGCCCTTGGCAATCCGTTCCAGCTTGGGCTCGCCGCTCAAGATGTCCGCTCCCGTCGCGGGGCGGAGGAAATCAGATAGTTGCGCACACGCCCTTACCCGGAAAAGGTATCCCCAACTGGTTAATGTTAGTTGTTAGAGGTAACCAGCAGGTTCAGATTTCGCCAGAGTTCAAAATGACTTCCAGCAAAGTTCCCGCCCTCGCCGCACGAATCGAGCGCTTTCCCATCGCCGGAAGTTTCACGATCAGCCGGGGCGCCAAGACCGAGGCGGTCACGGTCGTGGCCGAAGTGAGTCAAAACGGCCTCATCGGCCGCGGCGAATGCGTGCCCTATCCCCGCTACGGCGAGACGCCTGAGGCGACCCTGGCCGCCATCGAGGCGATGCAGGCGGCCGTGGCCGGCGGGCTCACCCGGCAGGCCCTGCAAGCCGCCATGCCGCCGGGGGCTGCCCGCAACGCGCTGGATTGCGCCCTGATCGACCTGGAGGCCAAGGCGGCCGGCCTGCGGGCCTGGAGCCTGCTCGACCGGCCGATCCCCGGCGAGCGCACCACGGCCTACACGATCTCGTTAGGCACCCCCGAGGCCATGGCGGCGGCGACCGCCAAGGCGGCGCACCGGCCGCTGCTCAAGATCAAGCTCGGCGGCGACGGCGATGCTGCGCGGATCGCATCCGTCCGCAAGGCGGCCCCTGAGTCCGAGCTGATCGTGGACGCCAACGAATCCTGGACCGAGGCCAATCTGGAGCAGAACCTTGCCGCCTGCGACGCCGTCGGCGTTACCCTGGTCGAGCAGCCGCTGCCGGCCGGCAAGGACGACGCGCTGGCGCGGATCAAGCGGCCGCTCATGGTCTGCGCCGACGAGAGCGTGCACGACCGCAACTCGCTGGCGCCGCTCCGCGCACGCTACGACGCCGTGAATATCAAGCTCGACAAGACCGGCGGCCTGACCGAGGCGCTCGCCATGGCCGATGCGGCGCGGGCGCTCGACTTCGAGATCATGATCGGCTGCATGGTCGCGACCTCGCTGTCGATGGCGCCCGCGATGCTGGTGACGCCGCAGGCGCGCTTCGTCGATCTCGACGGCCCGCTGCTGCTGGCGCGCGATCGCGATCACGCCCTGCGCTACGACGGCAGCCTGGTCTATCCGCCGGATGCCTCGCTCTGGGGCTGAGCGATCAGCCGGTGCCGCGCCGACCAGATGACAAGCGCGCCGGCGGCGGCCATTGCGGCCATGACGTAATAGAGATTGTCGCCGATGCGGGCGTAGATCGCGCCTGACGCGATCGAGGTCGCAGCCCCCAGCAATCCGTTGCACGCGGCGTAATAGCCCTGCCCGCGCGCGATCTGATGCGACGGCACGCGCTGCACCAGCAGGTTCATGGTGCCGACGATGGTCATGCCGAAGGTGAGACCATGGCCGAGCTGCACGATCGCGAGCAGCGCGAGCGGCGGCTCGTTGGCGGTGACGATCCAGCGCACCACGGCGCTTAAGCCCCCGATCGCGATCATCGTGGACGGATGCATCGAGAAGCGCGGCGACAGCGCGAACACGACGATCTCGGCGATCACGCCCAGCGTCCACAGCCCCGCGATCGTCAGCCCGCCGAGCCCATGGAGCTGCCAGTTGATGGCCGAGAAGGTGTAATAGGCGACGTGGCTGCCCTGGATCAGCGCGGCCGAAGCGATCACGGCCCAGAAGCCGGCGTCGCGCAGCAGCGCCTTGCCGGCCTGCGTTTCGGTCGTTTTCCGTCTGACGTCCTCGAGCGGTCGCAGCAAAAGGCTCGCGGCGACCGCGATGACGGCCCAGGCGACGATGACCCAGATCAGGTCGCGCGCCGCGATGACGTCGACGAGATAGCCGCAGGCGAGCGAGCCGGCGGCGAAGGCCGCCGAGCCCCACAGCCGCAACGGCCCGTAGTCGAGCCCGTAGCGGGCGACACCGCGCAGCGCATAGGCATCGGTCAGCGGCGTCGTCGGCGTCCACATCACGCAGGTCAGCGCGTAGATCAGGAACAGCGCCAGCGGCTGATGCTGCAGGCCGACCGCGGTGAACCCGATCGCGGTGGCCAGCACCGACAGCATCATGCCGGCGCGAATGGCATGGCGCTTTTCGGCAAAGGCGGTGATCTGCGGCAGCGTGGTGAAGCGCGTGATCGCCGGCAGTGCGTTGATGAGGCCGATCCAGCTCGCGTCGATCCCGATCGCCTTCAGCCAGACGGGAAAGAACGGCAGATGCGTGCCCGACACCGCGAACACCGCCGAATAGAACAGCGCCAGACTCACGGCGAATCGCCGCTTCACTGACGTCGCGATGGGGATTTGTGATTCGGTCTTCATCAAACCAATTGCGATTCGGTCGATATCGTGGTGATCGTTACTGTAACGCGCACTGATTTGCGCGACGAGATTGTCATGGCCAACGAAGCATTCGCCCTCTCGCCCATGTCTGCCCGCGCGGCCGAGCCGAACGAGCAGGATTACGACGCGATCCGCGAAGCCTTCATGGAGACCGCGCGCGGCCGCTGGTTCCTCGGCGAATATGCCAAGCGCAACCGCAACGCCGACACCCGCATGGTGCTGGATGCGGTCGCGAAAATCGAAGAAACCCTTGCAGCGCAGCGACAACCCGTCGTCGAGGACCGCCTGCCCGAGGCGCTGATCGAGATCCGCCGCGCCATCCGCGAGGCCGAGACGATCGCGATCGCGGCGTTCGATCCTTCGGCGATCGAGGCGAGCCTCGCGCCGATCCCGCGCGGCGTGCGCATCATCAAGGAGATCTCCTGGCGCTGGCGCGAGATCGGTGCCGACGGGCGAATCTGCGACCTGATTGATTCGCAGCTCGCCTCGATCGAGGCCGCCTGCGGACAGATTTCGACCATCGACCCCCGCGGTGAGCTCAAGGCCGCATTCGATCTGCTCAAGGATCGGATCGACCAGACCGCCGGCGACGCAACGCCGCAGGCGGAGCGTCCCGCGCCGGCACCGGTTCAGGAAGCGCCAGCCCCCGTCGCGGAAGCTGCGCCTGTCGAGACCGCGCCGCCCGCAATGGCGAGCGAAGCACCCGTGGCTTTTACGGAGAAGCCGCAGGACATCGCACCGGCGCCAGAGCCCGAAGCCGCGGTCGAGACCGCCGACACCACCGAAGTGTCGGCGATGGCCGAGCAGGCGATCGCCGTTGCCGCCGCGCCCGAGATCGCTGCCGAAAACACCGCCGCGCTTGATAGTGCCACGCTCGAACGCGCACTCGAAGACGTCCGGGTTGAAGAGCCGGCCACCGAACCTGTCGCCCTCGCGGAGGTGACCGACGAGTTCTCGCTCGACGCCGCCGCAGAAGCCGAGGACGAAGCCATCCTCGATGCCATCGCGCTGGAGATGGCCGCGCCCGATCCGGAGTTCGACGAGATCATCGAGCCGGTCGAGATGGCAGCGGCTGCTCCGGAACCGATGGCCGCGGAGGTCGCAGCCCCGGTTGCTGCCGCGACGCCGGAACCGGTCGCGCCGCAGCCCGTCGTCGCACGGGTCGTGGAGGAGCCCGCCGAGGACGCGCCGATCGCGATGGACTCGCTGGCGCGCCTCACCGATGCCATTGCCGAAGCCGCAGCCGAAGTGATGGAGCAGCCCGCCCCGGCCATGGCCGCCACGGCGACATTCGGCGCGGCCCCGACAGCAACGCTGCCGATGCCCTCGCCTTTGCCCGCATCAGCGCCCGCGCCCTCGCTCGGCGCCACCATCCTCGCCAGCGGCATGCTGCAAAAGCCCCGCGCGGCCGCGAACGACCCGCTCGCACCAATCCGCCGCATGACCCAGGCCGAGAAGATCGCGTTCTTCTCGTAAGGGTCGCAGACTCTTTCGCCAATTCGTTCACTCTCGTGTCCCGGACGCGCTGCAACGCGCGAGCGTTGCTGCGCAGAGCCGGGACCCAGCGACACGGGACGATGCGGTGAGATGGGCCCCGGCTCTGCAGCGCACCGTCGAAGAGACGCTGCGCTGCGTCCGGGGCACGAGCACGAATGCCGCGCACGCTCTCGCCACATCGTCATTGCGAGCCACCGGGTCCGCGCAAAGCGCGGCCCGATGACAGGCTCCGCGAAGCAATCCGGAATCCTTCCGCGGAAAGATTATGGATTGCTTCGTCGCTTCGCTCCTCGCAATGACGACACCGCCGTCACCGGCGAGGACGCTGCGATCAAACGATCAGCCGCAATTCCAGACCGCACCGATCGGGGTCCGCGTCCAGCACGGACCAAAGCTGCCGCCATTGTAGCGGCCGCCGCCGAAACCGGGCCGGCCGAAATAGCGCCACTCGCCGTCCCAGCCGTAATATTGCGGGACCGGATCGATGTACCAATGGCGACGGTCGTTGCGCGCGAGGCGCCGCATCGCGTCCTTCTGCTTGTAGAGCGGAATGCTGTTGCTCAGCGGCTGGCGATAGCCCGGCAGGAAACCATAACCGTGCCAGACCGGCTTCGGACGCTTCTGAACGGGCTCAGCAGGCGCGACAGCGGGCAGCAGCGACAGGATGACAGCAAAGAATAGACACACAAGGCGAGACATGGATCGACCATAGAGAATCGCCTGCGGGAAGGCCATTCAAATTCGAGTGCGGGACGTTTCGCCGCTTCGCCTCGAAGGCACCTCCCGATAAGCTCGCAAGGCGCAGCAGGATCTGCGCAGGCCATCTGCATCGTCCGGAGTGAGCGAATGTCCGAAACCACGCCTGCCGTCGGCGCATTCGCCATCGTTCCGAGCAACGACCTTGCCGCTGCGATTCCGTTCTGGGAGCGTCTTGGTCTTGCGCGTGCGGGCGGCGACGCCAATTACGTCATCATGCGGGGCTGGGGATGCGAGGTGCATCTCACGCAAGCCGGCGACGGCCCGTGGCGGGTGCCCGAGCACAATCCCTTCGGCGTCTTCATTCGCACACCCGATGTCGATGCCATTGCCGCGCGCGTGGACGATCTGATCATCCGCCCCGGCGGCGTGCTGCGCCACCGCGAATGGGGGATGTATGAGGTGGGCATCAATGGTCCCGACGGTCTTCTCGTCCGGATCGGCTGGCCTTCGGAGCTGATGCGTCGCTCTAGCTGATCACGCCCTTGCGGATCAGGAAGCATCCGTAGCCCCTGCTATCGCCGACCTGCACGACACCGAAGCCGGCCGCCGCCGCGCGATAAAAGTCCGGTCGCGAGAGCTTGCCGGGAGTAACCGCGCCGCCAACGGCACGTTCGATCTCCGCCAGCACCGCACGCTGCACGTCCGGCACGCGGTCGGGATCGTCGACCGGCGCCATCACGCGCACCGGATCCGGATCGAAATCGTCGAGCGGGTAGACCGACATGATGGCGCGGATGGCCGTCTCCATGAGCATGCCCGGCAGCTGGATCAGGCGCTGCGATGTCGTGCTCTGCGCGATGCGGGCGGCCGGGTGATTGGCATCGACGAAGACGAGGTCGTCGCCATGGCCCATCGAGGCCAGCAGCCAGAGCAGATCGGGCGTCAGGATCGGGTCGATCGATTTCAGCATGTAACGGCACTTCCCCTGGGCATGTCATTGGCCGGCGAAACCGGCCCGCTCAGCATAGCAGGTTCCGAGCGTGATTCAGATCACGCAGGGTAGCATGGTGATCGCGATCACGGACCCCCGGTTCGAACGGGGCCAGGCTTCCTCGCAACCAATCTCGCATCGAGATCAGTGCCAGAGGAGCACGCCATGTTCCGCCTAACGCCTCTCCTGAGAACTGCGGGCCTGCTGGGAAGCCTGTTAGGCTTCGCCTGCGGCCCTGTTGCCGCGCAAATTGCCCCGGTCGCGCCTGCGCCCACCGCCCTGCAAGGCCCGGAACAGCGCGTGGCGCTGGTGATCGGCAATTCGAACTACCAGAACGCGCCGCAGCTCCAGAACCCCGACAATGACGCGCAGTCGATGGCGCAGTTCCTGAACTCGGCCGGCTTCGAGGTGGTCGCCGCGACCGATCTGAGCCAGAACGACATGCTCCGCGTGGTGCAGGATTTTTCCGCGAAGGTTTCCGCGCGCGGTCCGAACACGGTGGCGATGGTCTATTACGCCGGCCACGGCGTGCAGCTCGCCGGCGAGAATTATCTCGTTCCCGTCGATGCCAAGGTTTCGAGCCAGACCGAGCTCGTCAACAACTCGGTGCGCCTCGTCGACGTGATGTCGACGCTAGAGACGATCCCGAGCCGCATGCGCATCGTCATCCTCGATGCCTGCCGCAACAACCCGTTCCCGAACGTGAATGATGCCGGCCGCGGCCTTGCCATCGTCGACGCGCCGAACGGCTCGATCGTCGGCTATTCCACAGCGCCGGGCGCCGAAGCGCTCGACGGCACCAATGGCCACAGCCCCTACACCCAGGCGTTCCTGAACGTCGCGCGCGAGCCCAACGTGCCGATCGAGCAGCTGTTCAAGCGGGTGCGCCTCGAGGTGAACCAGACCACCAGCGGCGCGCAGATCCCGTGGGAGAGCTCCTCGCTGACCTCGGACTTCACCTTCTTCGGCGACACCGCGGTTGCCGCCAACCGCGCCCCGGTGAATACGCCCGTCGTGCAGATGGCCTCCAACCTGCCGAGCCGCTCGACGCGCCAGGCCTATGACTACGTCGTGTCGGAGGGCCGGCCGGAGTACTATCAGGAGTTCATCCAGATGTACCCGCACGACCCGCTGTGCGACCACATCCGCTGGCTGCTGTCGAACCTCCTGCTCTCGCAGGCCTGGCACAAGGCGGTGCTGGCGAACTCGCCGATCGGCTACAAGACTTTCTACGACAGCTACGGCAACAGCCCCTATGCGCAATCCGCGCTGAAGCTCGAGACCCAGCCGAAGCTGATCCCGCTGATGCAGGCGACCAAGTTCCTGGCGCCGCAGAACATCAACCCGACCTTCAAGATCGGCAATCTCGGCCAGCCCAAATACATCCCGCTGATGCAGCAGGGTAGTGGTGGTTCGCAGATCAACGGCAACCTGCCGGTCGTGCAGAAGCCGGTCGACAGCAACGTCACCGGCAAGCTCGGCAATGGCGGCCAGATCGTCAACCTGCCGGCCGGCAACAACCAGCCGAACCCGCAGAACGGCACGCCGTCGCAGACCCCGGGCAAGATCGTGACCCTGCCCGCGACCAACAACCAGAATGGCAACAACAATGCCGGCACGAACAACGGCACCACCAACGGCTCTCCTGGCAAAATCGTCAGCATGCCGGTGAACGTCGGTAAGGGCGGCACGACTGTCGACACCAAGCCGGTCGTCCAGACGCAGACCAACCCGATCCGCATCAACAACGGCGCGAAGATCAGCAACAACCCCGTGAACAAAGTGCAGGTCCAGAACAACCAGCAGAACACCCGCCCGCAGTTCACCCCGACCAACCGCATCGTCAACAATAGCGGCAACAACTTCCGCCAGTCGATGAACCAGGCGCAGGGCAATAACGGCGGCAACAACCATCGCGGCGGCTTCATGCGCTGATCGCGCAACGCACTCACACACGACAAGGGGCAGAGCGGAAACGCTCTGCCCCTTTTTATGTCAGGGAATGGGACACGATCCCTTGGCGCTGCCTGAGCACACGCCTCGTCCTTCGAGACGACCGCTTCGCGGTCTCCTCAGGATGAGGCTACTCAGCATCGGTGCCGGTTGAGACTGCCGCCGTACACTCCAACCTCATCCTGAGGAGCCCGCAAAGCGGGCGTCTCGAAGGATGGGCCACAGGGGAGCCTCTCTCAGGCCACCAGCTCGGCAAACAGATCCGCATCGACATTGCCGCCGGAGAGCACGATGACGACGTTCTTGCCGGCGACGTCGAGACGTCCCGCCAGCAATGCGGCAAGACCCACCGCGCCGCCCGGCTCCACCACGAGCTTCAGCTCGTGATAGGCGAACGACACGGCCGCGCCGACTTCCTTGTCGGAGGCGGTGACGCCGCGCGCGAGCAGCTTGCTGTTGATCGCAAAAGTCATCTCGCCCGGGATCAGAGCCATCAGCGCGTCGCAGATGGTGCGCCCCGCAGGCGGGTGCGGCTCGCGATGGCCGGCGGTCAGCGAAATGCCGTGATCGTCGAACGCCTCGGGCTCGGCCACGACGATCTCGGCTCGCGGATAACGCGCCTTCACGGCCGTCGCGACGCCCGCGATCAGGCCGCCGCCAGAGGCTGGAGCCACCACGATGTCGGGGGCAAGGCCGAGCGTTGCCATGTCTTCCGCGATCTCGCGGCCGGCAGTGCCCTGCCCCGCGATCACGAATGGATCGTCATAGGGCTTGACCAGTGTCGCGCCGCGCTTCTCGGCGATGCCGCGCGAGATCGCCTCGCGGTCGTCATTGTAGCGGTCATACAGCACGACCTCGGCGCCGTAGGATTTGGTGCGCTCGCGCTTGGACAGCGGCGCGTCCGCCGGCATCACGATGGTGGCCTGCATGTCGAGGATTTTCGCCGCCGCCGCCACGCCCTGGGCGTGGTTGCCGGAGGAGAACGCGACGACGCCGCCGGCGCGCTTGTCCTGCGGAATCGAGAACACCTTGTTGAAGGCGCCGCGGAACTTGAAGGAGCCGGTGCGCTGCAGCATCTCCGGCTTCAGGAACACTTTGGCACCGACGCGCTCGTTGAGCACGGGAAAGGACAACAGCGGGGTGCGGATGGCGAAGGGCGCGATCACGCGCGCTGCGGCATCGATATCGGCGGGGCCGATCGGGAGGAGCTGTTCGGTCATGCCAGAACTTTATCGCGTCAGCCGCGAGCCCGGCAAGACACCTCCGCGCGATGAACCGTGGCTTTCAGGCTACGAAACTAACGGGCTCCGCCCCATTCCTGCCCGATAGCACCGCGCCGACCGCTAAAATGCTGTCCACGAAGGCCCTCGCCGAGGCCTCCCAGGTGTAGTTGGCGGCGAATTCGACGCAGTCCTGCCGGGAGATGCCGAGCGCCGTGAAACAGGCGTTGCGCAGGTCGTGATCGAGGGCGCCGACCGGCGCATCGCCGATCACGTCGCGGGGGCCCTTCACCGGGAAGGCCGCAACCGGCAGGCCGCTGGCGAGCGCCTCCAAGAGGACCAGGCCGAACGTGTCGGTCTTGCTGGGGAACACGAACACGTCGGCGGCCGCATAGATCTCCGCCAGCGCCTCGCCGTGCTTCTCGCCGAGGAAGATCGCGTCCGGATAGGCCTCCTCGAGCGAGGCCCGGGCCGGGCCGTCGCCGACGATCACCTTGGTGCCGGGCAGATCGAGGTCGAGGAACGCCTCGAGATTCTTCTCCACGGCGACACGGCCGACCGAGAGGAACACCGGGGCCGGCAGGCAGAGGTCGATGGCGCGGGGATGGAACAGGCCGGTGTCGACGCCGCGCGGCCACAGCAGGACATTGTCGAAGCCGCGGTCGGTCAGCTCGCGGGCAAGCGCCGGCGTTGCGGCCAGCACGGCGCTGCTGGCGCTGTGGAAGCGGCGCAGCGCCCGCCAGATCAGCGAGCCCGGAACCGGGACGCGAGCGCGGACATATTCAGGAAAGCGGGTGTGGAAGCTGGTCGTGAACGGCAGCTTGCGCTGGCGGCAATAGCGGCGGACCATCAGGCCGATCGGCCCTTCGGTCGCGATATGGATGCTGTCGGGCCGCGCCTCCTCGATCAGCTTCGCGATTCTGGCCGGGCGGGGCATCGCCAGGCGCACGTCGCGATAGCTCGGCATCGCGAAGGTGCGGAACGATTGCGGCGTCAGGAACGTGAACTCGACGCCAAACCCCTTGGCGGCCTCAGCGAGCTTGGTCAGCGTCCGAACCACACCGTTGACTTGCGGGTGCCAGGCGTCGGTCGCGACCAGGATGCGCATCAGGCTGCCCTTGCTGCCACCTGCGGAACCTGCGCCGGCTTCTGCAAATGATCCGCCCAGGTGATGATCTCGAAATGGCCGTCGTCGTGCTCGACCAGCGCGGTGCAGCTCTCGACCCAGTCGCCGCAATTCATGTAGCGGATGCCGTTCTCGTCGCGGATCACGGCGTAGTGGATGTGGCCGCAGATCACGCCGTCGGCGTCATGGCGCCGCGCTTCGGCGGAGAGCGCCTGCTCGAACGCGCCGATATAGTTGACGGCGTTCTTGACCTTCTGCTTGGCCCATTGCGACAGCGACCAATAGGGCACGCCGAACATGCGACGGAAGAAGTTGACGAAGCGATTCATCTGGATCGCGAAGTCGTAGGCCTTGTCGCCGAGATGGGCGAGCCAGCGCGCGTTCTGCACCACGAGATCGAAGATGTCGCCGTGGATCACGAGATAGCGCTTGCCGTCCACGCCGGTGTGGACGGTGTTCTCGACGACGTCGATGCCGCCGAAATGCGTGCCGTAATAATTGCGCAGGAACTCGTCGTGATTGCCGGGCACGTAGATGATCTTGGCGCCCTTGCGCGCCTTGCGCAGCAGCTTCTGGACCAGGTCGTTATGCGATTGCGGCCAGTGCCAGCTCGATTTCAGCGCCCAGCCGTCGACGATGTCGCCGACGAGATAGATCGTGTCGGCGTCATGGTAGCGCAGGAAGTCCAGCAAGAGGTCGGCTTGAGAACCGCGGGCTCCGAGATGAACGTCGGAGATGAACAACGTGCGAAAGCGCCGCTCCGGGCTCTCGTCACTCACATCGTAACTTCCCATGCGCCAGCCTGTAACAATATCCCGTGACAGGGGGATGACCAATTGAACCTATGAGGCACCTTCAGATACGAATCACGCCTTGCCTCGCCCTCCCCGCGAATATCAGTCGCATGCGACAATCAGGCGACATGAAGCCGCAATGATTGTCCGCAAGAGCCCGCTCCCACCGCCCTATTGGTTAACGGCAGCGTCCAGCGCGCAGCGCAGGGGCCTCTCGTCAGTAATATTTGTGGAAATGATGGATCGGCCCGTGGCCGTGACCGACACTGAAGCTGTCGGCGGCCGCGATCGCGGCGCTGATCCAGGCCTTGGCGCTGCGCACGGCGCGCTCGAGGTCCTCACCCTTGGCGAGACCTGCGGCAACCGCCGAGGACAGCGAGCAACCGGTGCCATGGGTGTTGCGGGTAGCGACGCGGGGCGCAGCAAGCGCGATCGTGCTCTCGGGCGTGACGAGATAGTCGGTGCTCTCGGCGCCCTCGCCGTGCCCGCCCTTGATCAGCACGGCGCGGCAGCCGAGCGCCATCAGGCGGCGCCCCTGGCTTTCGATCTCGGTCTCGCTCCGCGCGATCTGTTCGTCGAGCAGGGCCGCGGCCTCCGGCAGGTTCGGCGTGATCACCGAGGCCAGCGGCATCAATTTGGCGCGCAGCGCCTCGACGGCTTCGGACGCGAGCAGGCGGTCGCCCGAGGTTGCGACCATCACGGGATCAAGCACCACATGGCGCGGCTTCAAACGGGAGAGCGCGGCCGCGATCGCGTCGATGCTGGCGGCCTGGGCCACCATGCCGATCTTCACCGCGCCGACATCGAGATCGGAAAACACCGCGTCGATCTGCGCGGTGACGAATTCGGCCGGCACTGCGTGAATGCCGGTGACGCCGCGCGTGTTCTGCGCCGTCAGCGCCGTGATCGCGGACGCCCCATAGACGCCGAGCGCCGCGAAGGTCTTGAGGTCCGCCTGGATGCCCGCGCCGCCGCTGGAATCCGAGCCGGCAATGGTGAGCGCCACGGGCGTCGTCATGGGGCGGCTTTCCGGGTTATCGAGGCCGAGCTTTGCGAGATCATGGCCTGTCCTAGCGCGCGCCCGGAGCGCCAGCAAGCCGCGAATCAGGCGGAGGCAGGGCCGCGCGGCATTGTCGTCCATCCGAATAAGTGAAACGTTGACGGATTCGTCAGCGACGCCTTGGTGCGGGCCGGTCCCGGCCCTCACCCTCTCGGGATTATGCCATGTGGGCCTACTTCGAACGCCTTCTCGACTCCTCGATGCTCTCGCCGCACGGCATCTGCCTGCTGTGGGAACCCGAGCTGATCTGGCTCCACGTCGTCTCCGACGCCTGCATTGCGGCCGCGTATTTCTCGATCCCGTTTGCGCTTGCGATCTTCGTCATCAAGCGACGCGATCTCCAATTCGGCTGGGTCTATTGGGCCTTCGCCGCCTTCATCATGGCCTGCGGCCTGACGCATGTGCTCTCGATCTACACGCTCTGGGTTCCGATCTACGGCATCGAGGGCCTCGTCAAGGCGATGACGGCCGTGGCTTCGATCTTCACGGCTATCGCGCTCTGGCCACTGTTGCCGAAGATTCTGAAAATGCCCTCTCCGTTCGAGTTGCTGCAGGTCCGGGCCGCGCTCAAGGAGGAGGAGACCAAGAACCGGGACGCCGCCCAGCTGCTCCGGCAGGTCAGCGACGCCCAGCGCGCGATGCGCGAGAGCATGACGCGCCTCACGGCAATCGTCGAGACGGCCGTCGACGGCGTCATCCTGTTCGACGCGCAAGCCCGCATTCTCCTGTTCAATCCCGCCTGCGAACGGCTGTTCGGCTATCGCGCCGATGAGGTCATGAATCACGACATCGGCATGCTGATGTCCGACGAGGAGAGGCCCTCCCCCGCGGGCCATAAGCGGGGTTTCTCGACCGGGGAAGCCTTCGGCCTGCGCAAGGACGGATCGCGCTTTCCGATGGCTCTATCGGTAGGCCAGGCCTGGGAGGACGGCGAGCTGATCTATGTCGGCATCGTCCACGACCTCACCGCGCGCAAGCTGACCGAGCAGCAGCTTCAGCAGGCGCAGAAGATGGAGACGGTCGGCCAGCTCTCCGGCGGCATCGCCCACGACTTCAACAATCTGCTTACCGTCATCATCGGCAACGCGGAATTTCTGAGCGAGCAGCTCCGCGCGCGCCCTGACCTGCGCCGCTTCGCCGACGACATCTGCCAGTCCGGCGAGCGCGGCGCGGAGCTGACGCAGCGGCTGCTGGCGTTTAGCCGCCGCCAATTGTTGCAACCGCGCGCCATCGAGTGCCGCGATCTCCTGACCTCCATGCACAAGCTGCTCAAGCGCACCTTGCGCGAGAACATCGAGATCAAGACGGCGTTCGGCCCAGGCTCCATCCTGGCCTTCGCCGACCGCGCCCAGCTCGAATCCGCCGTGCTCAATCTCGCGCTCAACGCGCAGGACGCCATGCCGTCGGGCGGGCATCTGACCCTGAGCACCGAGCTCACCGCGATCGACGAGCACTACCGCGTGCAGCATCCGGAGGTGGAGTCCGGCAGCTACGCCCTGATTTCGGTGACCGACGACGGCGAAGGCATGACGCCCGAAATCATCGAGCGCGCCTTCGAGCCGTTCTTCACGACCAAGGAGGTCGGCAAGGGGTCCGGCCTTGGCCTCAGCATGGTCTATGGCTTCGCCAAGCAGTCAGGCGGGCATATCTCGATCTACAGCGAGCCGGGCCTCGGCACGACGGTCCGGATCTACCTGCCGCATGCCGGCGGCGAGCAATCGCTCGCCGATATCGCGGCACGCGAGGAGGCAGTGCCGAGGGGCCACGAAACGGTCCTGGTCGCCGAGGACGATCCGTTCGTCCGCTCGTCCGTCACGCTGCGCGTCGAGGCGCTGGGATATCGCGTGGTCGAAGCCGTCAACGGCGATGAGGCCCTGCAGCAGCTTCGCGACAATCCGGCCATCGACCTGTTGTTCACCGACATCGTGATGCCAGGCGGGATGAGCGGCTGGGAGCTGGCCGACCAGGCCCGGCGCATCCGCCCCGGCCTGCCGGTCGTGTTCTCGTCGGGCTACGCGCTGGAGACCCTGGTCGAGCAGGGCCGCGTCCAGGCGCAAGCGATCGTCCTGACCAAGCCCTATCGCAACGCCGAGCTGGCCCGGCGGCTGCGGGAGGCATTTGCCGGCGCGCCCCTGCCGTCCTAGAAGCGCTCTCAGGAGCGGCTTTTTGGCGGCCCGCGCGACGGCAAGTTCGCTTGCCAAGCCAAGTTCGCTTGCCAAGCCTTGCCGGTTTTGGCCTATTAGCCGCAAAGAACGCGCTTTCGGAGTGACTGCAATGGTACCTTTTTTCGTCCAGATCAAATGCAAGCTCGGCCAGTCCTATGTGGTCGCCAACGCGCTTGCCGAAGCCGAGATCGCCTCCGAGATCTACTCCACGGCCGGCCAGTACGACCTGCTGGTGAAATTCTACGTCGACAAGGACACCGACATCGGCCATTTCGTCAACGAGAAGGTGCAGGTGCTGCCGGGCATCCAGGACACCCTCACCATCATCACGTTCAAGGCGTTCGGCACGGGCTAGCTGCCCGCAATCGACCTCAGTCGTATGGTGGTTGTGTCTCGGCTTTGCCGCGCCGGATCTCGCCGCCATGTTCCTGCCTTACGCGCCGCCCTCTTTCCGCTTCGGTCGCGGCGGACCATCCACAGGCGGCAGCGACTTCAGATAGTCCGCCATCGCCGCAATGTCCGCTTCAGGCAATTGCGAGGTGTTCTTGATCACGCGCGTCATCGCGCCGCCGACGCTGTCGCCGTCGGGCAGTTCACCGGTCTTGAGGAAATAGGCAATATCCTTCGCACTCCACTCGCCGAGGCGCTTCTGTGTGATGTTGGGCACCCAGCCCTCGCCTTCCGGATTGGGCCCGCCGGCAAAGCGCTCGCCCGAGATGATGCCGCCCAGCGCATTGCGCGGGCTGTGGCACTCGGCGCAATGACCAAAGCTGTTGACGAGATAGGCGCCGCGATTCCATTGCGGCGATTTGGTGCCGTCGGCGACGAACGGCTTGCCGTCCATGAACAGGAATTTCCAGATGCCGACATTGCGGCGGATGTTGAACGGAAAGCCCACATAGTGGTCACGCACTTTGCCTGCAACGGCCGGCAGCGTTTTCAGATAGGCGAAGAGATCGAGAACGTCCGTGCGTTTGGCATGCTGGTAGGACGTATAGGGAAAGGCCGGAAAATAATGCTGCCCGCTAGGTGAGACGCCGTGCATCACAGCATTGACGAACTCGGCCTCGGTCCATTTGCCGATGCCGTAGGTCGGATCGGAGGAGATATTCGGGGCATAAAACGTTCCAAACGGCGACTTGATCGCAACACCGCCACCGAGCTTGAGACGATCGGGCTGGTCGGGGACGGCATGGCAGGACGCGCAGCCGCCGGCGTTGAACATCACCTCGCCATTGGCGAGGTCAGCCGCATGGGCGGATCCCGGGCTCACGGCAGCCACCACGGGCGCGCTGAGCCACCAATAGGCGCCCGCACCGACAATCGCTGCGAGCAGCGCCACCCAGATTGTTCTTCGCAACATTCGGTCCATCCACGCGTTGCGGTAAGCCTATGACCCATCTCCGCGTGGCTCCAGCCACGAAGAATTTAGCCCGTACCCCGCGGCGACGGGAATAAACTGAAACCGCGACTGTTGGAAGTTTGGCAGCCCAACGAGGTCACCAGGGAGAATGTTCATGAACAAGACCGTGATCGCCGTCCTCGCGCTCGGCACTATGGCTTTTGCAGCCCCGGCCAGCGCCGAAAAGCTGAAAGCAACGCTCGACGGCAAGGCCGAAGTGCCGGCCACCACCAGCAGCGGCACCGGAACGGCCGATCTGGATTATGACGCCGCCAGCAAGAAACTGTCCTGGAAGGTCACCTATTCCGGGCTGTCCGGCCCCGCCACCGCCGCGCATTTCCACGGCCCGGCCGAGGCCGGCAAGAATGCCGGCGTCGCGATCCCGATCCCGGGCGCCGCCAACAGCCCGGTCGAGGGCTCGGCGACGCTGACCGACGCACAGGCCGCCGACCTGCTCGCCGGCAAGCTTTACGTCAACATCCACACCGCCGCGAATCCGGGCGGCGAGATCCGCGGTCAGGTGACGAAGTAGGCGAAAACGCCACGTCGTCGCGGAAAGGCCGGACGCAAGGAGGGAGCGTCCGGCCTTTTCGATTCCGGCTGCTTGCTTGTCTCAGGCGGGACGCTTGCGCACCGCGACCTGATGGCTCTTCAGGATCAGTTCGGCATCAGCGCGGACCGCCCCTCCTTGGAGCCGATCTCCAGCACCCCAGTCGTCGTGTCGCGCATGTCCTCGAACAGCGCGCTCCATTCCATGGTGCGGCCGGCCACGTAGTCGCGCCGAAACTCCTTGCCTGCATAGATGTGCGCATAGGGGTCCTGGGCCCGCGCCAGCTCGACGACCCGCGCGCGAAGCTGCGCCTGCCGGGAGGACTCGCTCATGAAAGGCAGCACCTTGGTTGTGCGACGAGACCCACCATTGTGCCGCCGATCTGACGCTTTATGATCGCCTCCCGAGCAAAGGGACGCAACATGACCACTCCCAACGAGATTTATCCCGCCTTCGTTGACAAACTATCGCACCATGGGAGCCGCCTGGAGCCCGTTCGCGCACCTTCGCATATTCTGGCTGGCGTCGCCGTTGCAGCCACGGTTCTTTCATTCTCCGGAGCGGCCGTCGCGCAATCCGACATCGAAAGACAGGCCCAGTGCGAGCTGTCCGCGATCCGCGACACGCGATCGCCCCTGGCCGTGCAGTACATCCGCTCCGCCTGCAACTGGCTCGTCGTCAACAGCGATTCCCTGCTGAATGAGTCCAGCAAGGGCTATTATGTCTGCCTCGTGCGGCAGCTCTCGGGCGCGCAGAGCAACGAGGCCGCCGCGGCGATCATGTCGGCCTGCCGCGCGTCCAATCCGCTTTGAATCGCGCCTAGGCCGCGTTCAGCGCCTGCGCGAGATCGGCGATCAGATCCGACGGATTCTCGATCCCGATCGACAGCCGGATCGTGGAATCGAGTACGCCGATCTTCCGGCGGATGTCGGCGGGAACGCCGGAATGGGTCATGGTCGCGGGCAGGCTCGCGAGAGACTCCGTTCCGCCAAGGCTCACCGCCAGCTTGAGGATCTGCAGCGCGTTGAGGAATTTCACCGCCGCGTCCTTGCCGCCGACGATGTCGAACGAGAACGTCGATCCGGCGCCGAGGCATTGCCGCGCGAACACGCGCCCCGCCGGCGAAGCCTCATCGTGATGACCGAGATAGTGGACCTTGGCGACCTTGGGATGATCGCGCAGATAAGCCGCGACGAGGCGCGCATTGGCATCGGCCTTTTCCATGCGCAGGCTCAGCGTCTCCAGCGAGCGGTTGATCATCCAGCAGGAATGCGGATCGAGCTGGGTGCCGATGGCGCCGCGCAGCGCCTTGATGCCCTTCACCACCGCCTTCGCGCCGAGCGCGGCGCCCGCGATCAGGTCGGAATGACCGCCGACATATTTGGTGAGCGAATACAGCGAAACATCCGCGCCGTGCTCGATCGGCCGCTGAAACACCGGGCCCAGCAGCGTGTTGTCGCAGGCGATGATCGGCGTGTGTCCCTGGCGCTTGCCGATGGAATCGGCGATGCGGCGGATCATCGCGATGTCGACGAGGCCGTTGGTCGGGTTCGCCGGCGTCTCGATCAGGATCATCGAAACCCGGCCCTTGCCCAGCGCCTCCTCCGCGGCCTGCGCGACCGCCGCTTCATCGATGCCGTCGGCGAATCCGACCGCGCCGATCGACAGGCGCGCCAGCGTGTTGGTCAGCAGGGTTTCCGTCCCGCCATAGAGCGGCTGCGAGTGCAGGATGACATCGCCGGGGCGGACGAACGCCAGGATCGTGGTCGAGATCGCCGCCATGCCGGACGAGAACAAAGCGCAGCTCTCGGTGCGCTCGTAGATCGCGAGCCTGTCCTCGACGATCTCGCTGTTGGGATGATTGAAGCGCGAATAGACCAGGCCCGCGCCCATCCCTTCCGGCGGCTCCCGCCGTCCCGCGACGAAATCGAAGAAGTCCTGCCCGTCCTCGGCGGTCCTGAACACGAAGGTCGAGGTCAGGAACACCGGCGGCTTGATGGCACCTTCCGACAATTGCGGATCATAGCCATAGGTCAGCATCAGGGTTTCCGGATGCAGCATATGGTTGCCGATATGCGTCTTCGAGGGGAACGGTTTTACCATGGCCTGTCTCGCTGCTCCTGATTCAGGTGCTCGCCGCGCATTCGAGCTCCTGACGTCATGAGGCCATCGGGAGCAGGATGCTCAGATCGATGCCGCGGCGGCTGAAGCAAAGATAGCGGCTCCGGCTGCGATCCGTCAGGCCTTGCAAACAGAAATTCGTGCGGCGCTCCGTTGCGACTCGCGGCCGCTGTCGCGCAACTAAAAAAGGCGGCTGCTGTCGCAACCGCCCTTTCGTATCAGCCTGTAGCCCGAAACGTCAGCCGTTCTTCACGCGGAACGTCTCGTGGCAGCCACCACATTCCTTGCCGACCGCGGGAAACGACGCCTTGAGCGAATCCAGATCCTTGATCTTGCCCTTGGCCTCGCCGACGACCTTGGCGAAGCTGGCGACCTTGGCGTCGAAGCCGGCCTTGTCCTCCCAGACCTTCGGCGAGGTCGAGTAGTCGCCCTCGGGCTTCACGCCCTTGGCGCTGGCCGGAAACAGGTTCGGCAGCTTCTTGGCGGTGTCCTCGAACTGCGCCAGCGCGCTGTCCACGGTGGCCTGATCGTAGGGCTTCTCGCCCTTGACCATCGCCGCGACCGCGCCGGCGTTCTTGCCGTTGCCCTTCATGAGGGCCTGGACCTCCTTGACGGAGTCCTGCTGCGCCCAGACGGCACCCACACCGAGCAGCAGCGCGCCCGCAACAACCAACACTCGCTTCATTCGCAAAATCCCTTTCGCTGAGACAGGATCGTGCTGACCCCACCTGAGGCCAACACCGTTAGACAGGTTTCATTCCATCCCGGGCGCGGCGATCGATCGTCGCACCTGGGATGTTCTGGTTCGGCTTGAGCTTACAGGCTGTGACGGCGGTGGTGCTCGTTGATGGCGATCCACACCCGCTCCGGGGTCGCCGGCATGTCGATGTGGTCGATCTTGTATTCGCGCCAGAGCCCGTCGACGATGGCGTTGACGATCGCCGGGCAGGAGCCGATCGCGCCGGCCTCGCCCGCGCCCTTCACCCCCAGCGGATTGGTCTTGCAGGGGATGTTGTTGGTCTCGAACACGAAGGCGGGACCATCGGCCGCGCGCGGCAACGCGTAGTCCATGAAGGTCGCGGTGATGAGCTGGCCGTCGCCCGCACCATAGACCACCTGCTCCATCAGCGCCTGGCCGATGCCCTGCATGGCGCCGCCATGCACCTGGCCGGCCAAAAGCAGCGGATTGAGCGTCTTGCCGAAATCATCGACGATCACGTAATTGACGATCTTGATGATGCCGGTGGCCGGATCGATCTCGACCTCCGCGACGTGGGTGCCGTTGGGATAGGTGCCGTCGGCGCTGGCGAAGGTCGCGCTCGCATTCAGCTTCGACGGATCGGCGCCGGGACGCTTGGCGAGATCGGCGAACGAGATCGAGCGGTCGGTACCGGCAACGCGCACCACGCCTTCCGATATCTCGAGGTCGCCGGCACTGGCTTCCAGCGCCTGCGCCGCGATCTCCTTGAGCTTCTGGCCGAGCTCGCGGGTGGCGCGCTCGACGCTGACGCCGCCCGACGGGATCGAGGCTGAGCCGCCGGTGCCGAGGCCCGTCGCGATCATCGCAGTGTCGCCCTGGTGGATGTGCACGCGCTCCGGCGCGACGCCGAACTGCTCGGCGACGATCTGCGCATAGGCGGTCTGGTGGCCCTGCCCGCTCGACTGCGTGCCGATCAGCACCGTGATGTCGCCGTTGGGGTCCATCCGCACATTGGCGGTCTCCTCACCCATGGTGCCGCAAACCTCGACATAGCTCGCAAGGCCAATACCGCGGATCAGGCCATTCTTCTTGGCCGCCTTGGCGCGCTTGGAAAATTCCTTCCAGTCGGCGATCTCCATCGCGCGCTTGAGATGCGCGGCGAAGTCGCCGGAATCATAGACTTTGCCCGTGGCCGTCTTGTAGGGCAGCGCCTTCGGCTGGATGAAATTCTTGCGACGGATGGCATCCGGCGTCATGTCGAGTTTTCGCGCGCAGGCATCGACAAGGCGCTCGATGACATAGGCCGCCTCAGGGCGGCCCGCGCCGCGATAGGCATCCACCGGCACGCTGTTGGTGAAGATGGTGCGCACCCGGCAGTGGAAGGCCTGGATGTCGTAGAGGCCCGGCAGCATGCCGGCGCCGCCATGCGGGATGTAGGGGCCGAAGGTCGAGAGATAGGCGCCCATGTCGCCCATCAGGTCGCAATCCATCGCGAGGAACTTGCCGTCCTCGGCCAGCGCCATCTTCGCGGTGGTGACGTTGTCGCGGCCCTGCGCGTCACCCATGAAATGCTCGGAGCGGTCGGCCGCCCATTTCACGGCTTTCTTCAGCTTGCGCGCCGCGACCGCCATCAGCGCGTATTCCCGGTACGGAAACAGCTTTGTGCCGAAGCCGCCGCCCACATCGGGGCAGATCACCCGCATCTTCTCGGTCGGGATGTTCAGCACGTTCTGGCACAGGATGTCGCGCAGCCGGTGGCTGCCCTGGCTGCCGACGGTCAGCGTCAGATGGTCGTTCTTGGCGTCGTATTCACAGACCGCGGCGCGCGTCTCCATGAAGCTCGCGACCACGCGCGGATTGACGATGGAGATTTCGGCGACCGCATGGGCTTTCGCGAACGCGGCATCAGTCGCCGCCTTGTCGCCGATCCCAACGTCGAACAGCACGTTGCCGGGCTTGTCCGGCCAGACCTGCGGCGCGCCCTTCTTCACCGCGTTGACGACACCGGTCACCGACGGCAGCGGGCTCCATTTGACGTCGATCGCCTCGATCGCGTCGCGAGCCTGGTCGATGGTCTCGGCGACGACGAAGGCGATGGAATCGCCGACATGCCGAACCTCGTCCTTGGCCAGGATCGGGTAAGGCGGGCCGGTGAAGGGATCTGTCTCCAGGTTGAACAGGCAGGGCAGATTGCCGAGATCCCCAACGTCATCGGCGGTGAGAATCAGCGCGACGCCGGGCAAGCCGCGGGCACGACCGGCATCGATGGTGAATTTGGCATGCGCATGCGGCGAGCGCAGCATCAGGCAGCGCAGGGCAGCCTGCGGCGCATAATCGTCGGTATAGCGGCCCTTGCCGCGGATGAGCGCGTCATCCTCCTTGCGCAGCACGCTTTGGCCAACGCCGAACTTGATGGGAGCCGCCATTTTTCTCGCCCGTCCTATGGTTGTTTTGCCGGCATATTGCCGTGGAAAAAGTGGCAAGGCAAACGGGTTTAGGCGGGCTCGGCGATCGCGGGTGAAGAAAAGCACCGGTCATCCGCCGCAGCGGAATTGCGCGAAAACGCCGAAGTCATAAGTTCGGGAGCGGCCGGGACACAGCGGCAGGCGGCGACTATCGCCACCTGCGCTTCCGAGGCTGGATCAGGGCGCGAGATGCGCCTTGATCTCCGCCGACATCTGGCGAATCGCGGCCTGGGGCTCGGGGTCGCTCTGGATGCCGTTCAGCAGGACGAAGTCGTGGATCATCCCGTTGTAGCGGGTCGCGATCACGGAAACGCCGGCCTCCTTGAGCTTGCGCGCGTAAGCCTCGCCCTCGTCGCGCAGCGGGTCGTTCTCTGCGGTGATGACCATCGCCGGGGGGAGTCCCTTCAATTGCTGCAGGCTGGCGCGTAGCGGCGAGACGTATGGGTTGTTGCGCAGCGATGCATCCGGCGCGTACAAATCCCAGCCGTACTTCATGAAGGCGCGCGCCAGAAACCGTCTGGTGCCGTATTCGTGATAAGATGCGGTGTCAACGCTCGCGTCGGTCGCCGGGATCATCAGGACCTGATAGCTGATCTTGGGACCGGCGCGGTCCTTGGCCATCAGCGTCAATGCCGCGGTCATGTTGCCGCCAACCGAATTGCCGGCGACTGCGATCCGGCTACCGTCCGCGCCGAACTCCTCGGCGTGGCTTGCCACCCACTTCAGCACCGCATAGGACTGATCGAGCTGAGTGGGGAAGCGCGCCTTGGGCAACGAGGTGTATTCGACGAACACCCCGATCTGGCCGGAGTTGACGACAAGGTCTCGCAACAGACGTTGATGGTTCTGGAAATTCCCGACGATCCAGACGCCGCCATGAATGAACAGCAGCACGCCGGGCTTTCCGGTCACGCGCTCGGGCTTCATGATGTAGATTTTCACGGCCTGACCATCCTGGGTGATGGTCTGCTCGGTCGTGCTCACCCCCGACATGTCGACAGCGGTCTTGTTCTGAAGCTCCGTCAGGATCTCCTGCGGCTTGGGCTGGGGGAGCTCCCAGAACGGACTCGGATCCTTGTTGATCTCGCGCAGGAAGGCGCGAACCTGAGGATCGATCCGGGGATCGGTGCTGGCGTCCGGGGCCGCGTCGACGGCTTGGGTCATGAGGATTGCTCCGAGGCTGAAGATTGCAAGTGAAGAGAACAGTTTCATGGTCAACTTTTGCTTGGGGGTAGACACAAACGCAGAGCTAGCCCGCGCGGGCGGGCAGCCGCTTCTGTCAAATGACCAGTCCGATGACGGAACGGCGGTCAGTCCGCGGGGCGGCTGATGCTGGCGAGAACGGGGCGCAGCCCGGACCGCGAGGTGATTCCGGCCTTCGAGAAGATCCGGTGCAGGTGGTACCCGACGGTTCTGTGGGACAGGTACAACCTGGCGCCGATCTCCTTGTTCGAGAGACCTTCGGCGGCGAGTTGAGCGATGTGAAGCTCCTGCGGGGTCAGCGTTTCCCACACCTGCTCGGTTCGTCGGCGGCTGGTTTCGCCTGCAGCACGCAATTCCTCCCGGGCCCGATCGCTCCAGGGCGAAGCGCCGAGCGCGTCGAACATGTCGCGCGCCTCGCGGAGCGGGGCTCTCGCATTGGCAGATCTCCGCTGGCGGCGCAGCCATCCGCCATAGGCCAGGAGAAAGCGGGCGCGCAGGAACGGCCATTTCTTCGCGGACGGCCCAAGACCTTGCAGGAAGAACTGTTCGGCATCTTCCGGCGCCGCGAGGAACGCCTTGCCATATTGCAGCATCGTTCCGACCCATGGCACCGGCGTCGGAGCCGAGGCACGCTCGATCTCATCAAGCACGCGGCTCGCCACCTCCGCATTGCCGGACGAAACGGCGGCCTCCACGAAATCCGCGAGCCCAAAGAACTGAACGCCGAAATTGAACGCGGGGTCGGCTGGCACAAACAGACGTCGCAGATACTCAAAGGCCTCCCAATGACGGCCCGCGCCGATCGCGGATACGCCGCGCGCGATCTGCAACATGGCCAGCAGGAAGCTGGCGCCGATCGACAGGGCCAAGGCCTCCGCCTGCGCCGCATAGGCTTCGGATTGCTCCAGATTGCCCTGCATCCCCGAGAGCCTCGCTTTCAGGATCGTGGCCGCGGCAATCCACGGCAACCCGCCCGTCTCTTCGGCGAGCCGAGCGGATTCCTCGGCCTCCCTCATGGCTCCTCGCCAGTCACCGACTTCCGTTTCCGCCCACCCGTGGGCGAACAGCACCCGGGCGAGATCGCTGAGCCGTCCTTGCGTGCGGAGCGCGGCGCTGGACTCGGCGAGAAAGGTCACGCCGATGTCGAAGGCCCCAACGACATTGGCGGTGCTGCCGAGGATGCTCGCTGCGGTGGGATCGTTGTGCGCAGCTCCGGCGAGCCCCTGGAGCTTGAGGTGCACATCGGCGCCCCGCCGCAGCGGCTCGACGTAAGCGGATATCGCGATCAGGCGAGGATCCGTCTCGGGCAACTCCAGCCGCGCCGCCGCATCGTGAACCCTTGTGCAAAGTTCATCGCTTGCGCTGCTCCACCAGCAGCGTTGCGCGGCTCGCCAAAGAAGATTGCCGGCCAGATCAATCGCGCCAGCGGCGTGGGCTCGCGCGGCGAACCCGACCAGAGCGAGAATCTTCGCGGGATCGCTCACTGCCGGAGGCTGGCTGACCTCGCGACACCAGGCGATCCGGACCAGCGCCAATTGGTTGGATTCGTCGATGTCGGCCTGCCGCAGCAGGCGCTCCATGAGCTCCGGCTGGCCCAGATCGGCGGCGAGTTCGGCCGCCCGCAACAGCCGGTCGCTTCTGGCGTTCGCCGTGCTGCTCAGACGCGCCGCGCCTTCCAGAACCTCGATCGCCATGGCCACGGCGCCTCGCCGCAACGCCCGCGCCGCCATCCGGTCGTATTCGCCAGCGAGCTCGTCGTCAGGTCCGATCGTCGCCGCGGCACGATGCCATAATTGGCGGTCGAGCTGATCGTGAATCACGGCAGCAAGCGCGGCGTGGATTCTTTGACGGGTCGCGGGGTCTGCGGCCTGATGCATGGCCGAGCGAACCAGCGGATGCCGAAACCGCACCTCCATTCCATTGATTTCGATCAGCCCTGCGGCAGCCGCGGGCGCCATGGCATCGATACCCACGTGCTCGCCCAACACCGCTTCGGCGGCGGAAAGGATTTCGTGAAGCGATGTCCCGTCGTTCTCTGCCGTCACGAACAAGAGCAATCGCGCGATATGCGGCAGGTCGGACAAGCGACTGGAGAATGCACGCTCCAGCCGGTCAGTCAGCGGAAGCCACGGCGCGTCTCCAGCGGTTCGTTCTCCACGGGGCAGCTCGACAAGGGCCAGAGGATTGCCCGAGGCTTCCTTTAGGAAGCGGCTGCGCAGTTCCACCGGCAGGCCCGGCGCATTGGCGTCCAGCAAATGCTCGGCGTCGGCCTCGTCAAGCCCCGACAGTCGCAGCCTCCGGGTAGAAGCATCGCCAAACGGACTCTTGAAGTCATCGCGCATGGCGACCACAAGAACGATCGGGTCAGAGCTCAATCGGCGCGAGATGAAGGCCAGCACCTCATAGGTCGCCTGATCCAGCCATTGGGCATCGTCGGCAACAAGCAACAGAGGCTCGCGTATCGCCCTTTCGCTCAGAAGAGACAGCGTCGCCAGCGCAACCAGGAAAATATCGGGCGGCCCCGCGTCATCATGCATGCCAAAAGCAGCGAGCAAGGCCGATCGTTGGCGAGGAACAAGGCCTGCGGCCCCCTTCATCAGCGGGCGCAGGGCCTGTTCAAGTGCGGCAAACGGCAAATGCACTTCGGCGAGGACGCCGGTCATGCTCAGGACGGTGAAGCCGCGTTCACCGGCTTTGTGCCTGGCCACATCGAGGAGCGCAGATTTGCCGATGCCGGGCTCGCCGCTGACCACAAGCGTGGACCCACCCTGCTCGATCCGTTCGATCAGGTGATCGATCAGGGTAATGTCCTGCGCTCGGCCCTGCAAGCTTGGGGACATAAGGGCAGCACCACCGCGCCCTTTCGGCGGCGAAGCTGTCTTTTTCGCCCGTCTGGTCATCGCATAACCGTTGGTGGCACCACACCTTTTCGAACTTGGCCGAGGTCTAACGTTAGCATGTACCGGGAAACAGAGGAGACCCCGTATACGTGATGGCTGCTTCCGGCATCTCCCGTCAACCGCAGCATACCAGACCGGCGTTAACGGCTGAATTTCTTCACCATGAGGCACTGGTCATAAGTGGTATCCCCGATGCGAACGACACGAGGATCCGTGCCGTAGATCTCGAACCCGTTACGCTTGTAGGTCTTGATTGCAGCTGTCGCTGTAAGCAGAACGGCGAGATGCACCTGTTCAACACGTGGCTCGGCATGGGTAATAAGCTCTTTGATGAGCCGATCTCCGACGCCCCGACCTCGATCATTTTCCCTCACATAGACCGTGAAGATATGGCCCCTGTGCTTCGATCTCTTGTTCGTTGACACATAGAAGCCCGCGACCCCGATCAAGCCCCTGCGTCCAAAGGCGCCAAAGACAGCTCCATTCAGCCAATGGCGATAAGCCGCCATAATCGCATCGCCGCCTTCGTCCTCTTCAGGAGACCAGAACGATTGAGGGTGTGTCTGAAGCGCCTCCGCGCGAATTTCGCGGAAAAGATCCAGATCATCGACAGTCAGCCGTCGGATGTCCATGTCCGCCTGGGGAATGACCGCGTTCGACGTCATGATGTCCGCCTCTTCTATTGCCATAGTGTAGGATCGTCGGGCGCAGAAGCGGTCATGCTCGTTCCCAAAGCGCATGCCCGCTGCTGAGGCTCGATCGGTTACATTCCACGACGGCTCCATAGATACATCGTGTTATCTCTCAGCGTATCGATGGCTCGCTGCGGCGTGAGGTAGTCGATCTCGCCGCGCGTGAGGCCGACATCCCTCAGCTCCCTGTCACTCAAATCCTCCAAGGTGAGCCGCGAGCCCTGGCGCCGTTGCCGAAACGCACTCCAATATCGCTTGAGCAGACCGAAGACGCTTTGCGTCGATTCGGTCGCGGGTTCGGCAGTTGCCTTGTCCGGCAACGCGCCCTCCAGCGCGGCAGCAGACGCCTTGAGACGTGCTGCCAACGCCTGGTCGACCGCGCTCTTCGCGGACACGATGGAGAGGTTGAAGCCACGCCTTGCGGCGTCGCCTTCAATCCCGGGTGAGATGTCCGTCAGTTGTGGTGGCATCGTATGCTCCTGCTGTTGTGCCGGCAGGGAGCGTGGCCAAAGAAAAGGCCCCGTCCGATGCCGGCGGGGCCCTTGTGGAAAGATGTCGTCGTCGAATTCCTAGCGCGCGACTCCTCCCACGGCCCAGCCGAAGCGGGTCATGTTGATGCGGTTGAGATGGCGCGACGATTTGATCATGCGGTGCCGATAGCACGGCAAGCGGACAAAATCAAGGGATGTGCAGAGGTCGGTTACACCCTGGAGGCGAGAGCTTCGCCAGCGCCTAGCCGCGCACCAGCGAGACAAGCCAGCGACGGCCGAACAACACGAGGATCGCGAGCGCGTACACGATCGTGCCGCCGACGGCGAGCAGGACCAGCGTCGCTTCATCGTGGAAGCGCATCGCGCCCAGCGCAGAACCGCTGACGCGCGCGATCAGCCAGAAAGCCGCGGCGAGGATGATGCCGGTCAGCAGGAATTTGGCGAGCGACAATAGCCACGCGCGGTCCAGCACGAGAAAGCCGCGTCGCACGGCGAAGAACAGCACCAGCAGCAGATTGGTCCAGACACCAATGGCGGTCGCCAGCGCCAGGCCGATCTGGGCAAGCGATCCCATCAAGGCAACCTTGAGGGCGACGTTGACCGCGATGCCGGTCAGCGAAGCTCGCACCGGCGTCGCCGTATCCTTGCGCGCATAGAAGGTCGCGACCGCGCTGCGGATCAGCACGAAGGGGATCAGGCCGATCGCATAGGCTGACAGCGTGCTGCCTGCGGCAAGCGCATCTGCCTTCGAGAACGCGCCGCGGGCGAACAGCGCGCGCATGATCTCGTCGGGCACGGTGAGGAAGGCCGCGACGAACGGCACCGAGAACAGCAGCGTGAAGTCGAAGGCGCGGCGCTGCGCCCTCATCGCGCCGTCATGGTCGTTGGCCGTGATCCGCCGCGACATCTCCGGCAGCAGCACCGTGCCGATGGCGATGCCGATCACGCCGATCGGCAATTGATTGAGGCGGTCGGCGTAGTACAGCGCCGACAGCGCGCCGGCGGGCAGGAAGGTCGCGATGATGGTGTCGGCGAACAGCGCGACCTGCGTACCCATCGAGCCCAGCGTCGCCGGTCCAAGCGCCTTGAAGAAGCTACGAACGTCTTCGTCGAGCTTCAGCGGGGCAAAGCGCGGCAGGCCGCCATGGCGGGCGAGATCGCCGGCGAGCAGGAAATATTGCAGGAAGCCGGAAATGAGAACGCCCCAGGCCGCGGCGTGGCCGGCGGTCGGAAACCAGGCGGCGAGCGCCAGCGTCATCATCATCGCGACGTTGAGGAAGATCGACGCCGCGGCGGCGCTGGCAAAGCGCTGCATTACATTGAGCATGCCGCCATAGAGCGTCACCAGCGTGATCAGCAGCAGATAGGGAAAGGTGATGCGGGTCAGCTCGATCGCGAGCTTGCGCTGCTCGGCATCCTCGGAGAAGCCCGGCGCCAGGATGCTCATGGCCTGCGGCATGAACAGCCAGGCGACGATCAGCAGCACGATCTGCGAGGCCAGCAGCAGCGTGAAGATGCGGTCGGCGAACAGTTTTGCCGCCCCCTCCCCGCGCTCGCCATGGACATGGGCATAGGCCGGCACCCAGGCGGCGTTGAACGCGCCCTCGGCGAAGATCGCGCGGAAATGGTTGGGCAGCCGCAGCGCCACGAAAAAGGCGTCGGCCACCGGGCCGGCGCCGAGGATCGCCGCGAGCATGATGTCGCGGGCAAATCCCGTCAGCCGCGAAAGCAGCGTGTAACCACCGACCGTGAAAATGCGTCCGAGCATGCGTCCCTTCTAGAGGAAGAGACGGCTCGCTGCAAAATCAGGGCAGATCAGCCCGCCAGCGCGCCGCGGACGGCCGCGATGATTCGCTCCTGGTCGGCTTCGGTCAAATAGGCGTGCATCGGCAGGCTGATGACGTCCTGCGACAGGCTCTCGCAACCCGGCAGGCCGCCGTCCGCGACCGGATACTGCTTGTAGGCGGTCTGCTGATGCATCGACTTGCCGTAATAGATCGCGGTCGGCACGCCCTGGGCCTTCAGCGCGGCAGCAAAGCCGTCGCGGTCGGTGCCTTTGGGCAGACGGATCGTGTACTGCGCCCAGACCGAGGTGTTGCCCGGAGCCAGACGCGGCACGGTGACCACGTTGGACAGGCCGCGCGCGTAGCGCTCGGCGACCTTGTTGCGGGCGGCGATCTCGTCGTCAAAGATCTTCAGTTTCTCGATCAGGATCGCGGCCTGCATGGTGTCGAGCCGGCCGGTCAGGCCGAGGCGGACGTTGTCGTATTTGTCGACGCCCTGCCCGTGCACGCGGATGCTGCGCAGCGTCGCGGCGAGCTCGTCGTCATCGGTGAAGATCGCGCCGCCGTCGCCGAAGCAGCCGAGCGGCTTTGCGGGGAAGAAGCTGGTCGCGGTGGCGAGGCCGAAGGTGCCGAGCTTGCGGCCCTTGTGGCTCGCGCCAAACCCCTGCGCGGCGTCGTCGAGCACGAACAGGCCTTCGGCATTGGCGATCTCGGCGATGGCGTCGTGATCGGCGGGCTGTCCGAACAAGTCGACCGGAATCACCGCAACCGGCTTCAGGCCCGCCTTCTTCGCGGTCGCGATGCCGCGCTTGAGCGAGGCCGGGCTCATGTTGAAGGTCGTCTCGTCGACGTCGACGTAAACAGGCGTCGCGCCGGTCCGCGCCACCGGCGAGGCGGTCGCGATGAAGGTGAAGGACGGACACAGCACGGCATCACCGGGCCCGACATTCTTCGCCATCATCACCATCAGGATCGCGTCGGTGCCGCTGGCGCAGGCGATGACGTGCTTGGCGCCGCTATAGGCCGCAAGCTGCTTCTCAAGCTCGAAGACCTCGGGGCCGTTGACGAACTGGCAATGGTCGAGCACGCGCTTGACGGCGGCATCGAGCGAGTCGCCGAGCCGGCGGCGCTGCGAGGCGACGTCGATGAAGGGAATGGGTTCGGAACGCAGATGCTGGTTCATGGCCTCTTTCTTGGCGCCTTCTTGCGTGGTCGACATGAAAAGGATTTTAGCCGGCGATGCGGCGCGGGCCCTTGAGGGCGGCCGATTTGGCTGCGGGCCGCGACGGTGTTTCGAGGCACTGCGTCGCGATCTCGAGGCTGGCAACACCCTCGTCGCCGGTGACCGCCGGCGTCTCGCCGTTGCGCACCGCCTTGAGGAACGCGATCAGCTCGGCGCGGAGCGGCTCGTCATGGCCGACCGGCAGATGCCGCATCGAGTAGCTGCCGTCAGGCTTGAAGCCGAAGCATTCGGTGACCTGGCGCGTGAGCAGATCGCCCATCACGTATTTGTCGCGGGTCGCGACCGTGACGCTGCGCGCCTTGAACGGCGTCAGCCAGTTGGTGTTGATGTGGGCCAACACGCCGTTGGCGGTGCGGAACTGCAGCAGCGCGATGTCCTCGCGCTCGGCGACCGCGCTCGACAATTGCGGCTGCACCTCGACGATGTCGGATTCGGTGAACCAGCGGATCAAGTCGATGTCGTGCACGGCGAGGTCGATGACGACGCCGACATTGGACATGCGCGGCGGGAACGGACCGACGCGCGTGATCGCGATCGAGAGAATGTCCTCGCCCGCGATCGCCTGCTTGACGGCGGCGACGGCCGGATTGAAGCGCTCGACATGGCCGACCATCAGCGTCACGCCGGCCTTCTGTGCGGCGGCGACGATCTCGCGGCCCTCCTCGACCGTCGAGGCGATCGGCTTCTCGACCAGCACGTGGATGTTCTTGGCGATGCAGGCGAGCGCGACCTCATGATGCAGATGGGTCGGCGCCGCGATGGTGACGGCATCGACGCCGGCGGCGAAGAGCTGGTCGAGCGTCTCGAACCCCTGGCAGCTCGCAAGCTCGATGGTGCGCGTCAGGTGCGCCGGCGACGGATCGACCACGCCGACGAGGGTGACGCCGGGAAGACCGCTCAGCACCCGCGCGTGGTTGCTGCCCATCACGCCCGCGCCAATGACGCCGACGCGCAAGCCGGCCTTTGCCGGTTGTGACCCTTTGGAACTCATCTGAGCAAACCCCGATTCAACGCAAATCCCCGGGCCGCTTCTAGCACGGGTGCCACATTTGTGGCGAATGCCGGCCTGATTGCCCGGACACGATTTGATTCAAAAAGTTACACGTTCTCCGGGCCTTAGGCCGCAGAAAGCGGGCCTTTCAGGCCCGGATCGCGTGATTCGGAGTTTGCTGGTTACGACCTTTGATAGTCGTCTTCAATCCGGATGATGTCGTCTTCCCCGAGATAGGAGCCGGTCTGGACCTCGATCAGCTCCAGCATGATTTTACCGGGGTTCTCCATCCGGTGCACCGCGCCCATCGGGATGTAGATCGACTCGTTCTCATGC
>NZ_DASYWN010000008.1:0-10341 GCF_035935975.1 Bradyrhizobium sp. | reverse complement strand
ATGCCTTCATCCTCCACAGCCCGAATAATGCGAAGGCGAAGGTCCGGCGAGAGTGGTTTAGCCATGGGGGCTGGCCTCCATCACCAGCCCTCAGGGTGAATCACGATTTGCTTCCCAAGGGAATCCCTTCCGATTCCGCCAGGTCGGAAAATGCTCTAGTCCGCCGCAGATAGAGCCGGCGTCATCGCGGTCTTGCTCTCGCGCGGTCCCCAGCGCGTCAGCACCACGCTGGAGCAGGAGAGCAGGCCGAGCAGGACCATCGAGCTTGCGGCGAGCCAGAAGAAGCTCTGCGCCGTCGCTTCATGCGTCGCCAGCCACCAGCCGATCGCCGCGATGTAGATCAGACGCGCGGTCTGCGCCAGCACCGGGCCGATCACCTTGGCCGCGCCTTGCGAGGAGAAATACATCGTCGAGGCGAGGCCGATGAAGGCGTAGAACGGCGCAACGGTCGACAGATATTGGTGGCTGGTGGCGCGCACCGTTGCGCTGTCGGTGAAGATGTTGACCCAGAGGTCGGGGAACATCGCAACGAGGCAGGCCGGCGCGCCGACCGCGATGAAGGCGCTCGCGCCTGCGGTCCAGGCGATGCGCCGCGCACGCGCGATGCGGCCGGCACCGACCGCCATGCCGATCATCGGCACCGAGGCGATGCCGAACGAGAACGCGATCGAGGTGAGCAGGAATTCGAGCCGCGCGCCGATGCCATAGCCGGCGAGGATCGCGGTGCCGAACTTCGCAAGCATGTGGGTGAAGATCGAGATCGTCAGCACCGATTGCAGCGGCGAGAAGCAGGCGATGGCGCCGACCTTGAGGATGTCGAAGAACATCACCCATTGGATCCGCAATCCGCGCAGCTTCGGCGCGACGCGGGCGCGGCCCGAGAACAGGTACCAGCCCATCACGCAGATATTCATGGAATAGGCGATCAGCGCGCCGGCTGCGACACCGCGCATGCCGAGCTGCGGCACCGGTCCGAGCCCGAGGCCCAGCGTACCGCCGAGCACGACCTGCCAGACTGCGGAGTTGAGGATCAGCAGCGACGGCAGCTTCATGTTGCCGGTGCCGCGCAGCACGCCCGCCATGGTGTTGAGCAGCCAGGGCAGCACGGCGCCGCCGAAGAACACCTGCGTGTAGGCGATCGCATGGGTCAGCACGTCGCCACGGCCGCCGAGCATCTCGAGCACCTTTGGCCCGAAGATCAGCATGCCCAGCATGAAGACGAGGCCGAAGGTGATGCCGATCAGCAGCGCATGCGCGGCGAGCGTGCCGGCACGCTCGCGATCGCCGGCGCCGAGCGCACGTGCGATCGCGGAAGCGACCGCGCCGCCCATGGCGCCGCCCGACATCGTCATGGTCAGGATCACTGTCGGAAACACCAGCGCCATCGCGGCCAGCGCCTCGACGCCGAGCCGGCCGATATAGGAGGTCTCCGCGATCACCACGCAGGTGCCGGCGGACAGCGCGACGACGTTGGGCCAGGCGAGCCCGAGCAGCGTCCGCAGGATCGGCCCGTCCGTCAGCGCGCTACGGACCGGCCGCTGAGGCGGCGACAGCGGACGCTCTTGTTCATCGACCGGGATTTCGGCGATGTCGGACATTTCCTCTCCCGGGCACGGGCGCCATTCGCGGCGCGGCAATGATGAGGTGTGCCAATCAATTTGTTCGCGCGCAGGGCGCAGCTGGGGCTTGTTAGCACGGCGCGCGGCGATTCCTCCTGCAAAGGGTGCAGGCGTGCCCTGCGGCAGCGCATTTCAGCCCGTGGAATTGCGGCTCTTCTTTCTCTCCCCGCAGGCGGGGCGAGGTGAAGCCCTCGCGGCCGCACCGTCGTTTATCCAATCGTCCAGGCCAGCGGTGGGCGGCCGGCCGTCGTCGGGCGCAGATGCACGCCGATGTGGCGGCCGCATCCGGCCGCGAGGCCCTCGAACAAGCCTTCCAGCACCCTGGCGCAGGCGCGGTGATGGTCGGCGACATCGTCCATCAGCTTCCAGCTCTGCTGGCGGATTTCGAAACTGCCTTCGGACTGCGTGGTCTCGGCCGCATCATCCTGCGCGGCGAACAGCGCGTTCAGGAACGAGGCAAATTCATTCGCGCCGCCGCGGCTCATCGCGAGCGCGGCTGCGACCTCATCGAAATACTGCATGCCGATCAGCTTGCCGGTGAGGTGCAGCAGATAGCCGGCATCTTCCGGGCCGAACAGCTGCACCATCACGGGCGCAGCGGTGCGGACATATTCCATGGCGTAATTGCGATAGGCTTTTTCGAGCCGCGGTTTTGGCCAGCTCATGACGGGCAACGCGGGCGCTGTCTTCGCATCGAACAGCGGCGCCTCCAGATGCCGCGCGAACACCAGCCGCTGATCCAGCTCGAGCGGATGGTCGTACTGATGATAATAGCCTTCGAGCCCGTCCTGGCCATCGACGCTCTGCTTGGTACAGACGAAGCCGAGCCTGATATCGCCGAGCGCGACGCCGTTGTTGGCGTGCCAGCCACGCAGCATCGCGCGCGAGACCTCGCCCGGTACGCCGCAGATCGCGGTGCCCTTCCAGATCCAGCGCGGCGGCGGATAGCGGATCCAGGCTTTCGTGTCGCTCTCATACATGTATTCGACGTGCACGCCGCCGATCCAGTTGGAGAGGTAGTGATATTGCGCAGCCGCCACCGCCGGCGGCAGATGATCAATCCCGAGCTTCTTCAGCCCCGGCAGGAAGCGCTCCTGCTGCTGGCGGCGAAATACGCGGAACACGAACTCCGCAGCATCGGCCGTGCCGCGCCGCGTGACGACGGTGAGGATGAGGCCGGTGAAATAGGCGTGGTAGAGGTCGGCGACCGCGCGCCAGCGCTTCCATTGCGCTTCCTGCGCGGGGTCTGATGCGGCGGTCATGTTCGCTCCCGATCGTTGTTTTGATCGAGTGTGTCACCGCCGCAGGGAGCAGGCAACATGACGCGCATGCAGGGGCCTGTGCACGACAGCCATCAATTCCGCATCACGAATTTTGTGACGTCCTGGCCGCACGCTCGCGCTCGACACGCTCGGTGACGTCGCGCACCAGCGCAAATGTCATTTCGATGTAGAGCTTCGAGTTGGGATTGATCGGTCATCTCGCCACCTCGTAGCCCGGATGGAGCGCAGCGTAATCCGGGATCGTGCCGCAAGTGAGAATGTCCCGGATTTCGCTTCGCTCCATCCGGGCTACAAGACCGGGCTACACCCGGAAGTGCTTGCTCAGCTTCAGCCCCTGCGCCTGGTAGTTCGAACCGATGCGCTGGCCGTACATCGCGTCGGGGCGCGCCAGCATTTTTTCGTAAACGAGGCGGCCGACGATCTGGCCGTGCTCGAGGATGAACGGCACTTCGCGCGAGCGCACTTCGAGCACGGCGCGCGATCCTAGCCCGCCGGCACCGGCATAGCCGAAGCCGGGATCGAAGAAGCCGGCATAGTGCACGCGGAATTCGCCGACCAGCGGATCGAACGGCACCATCTCCGCGGCGTAATCGGGCGGCACCTGCACCGCCTCTTTCGAGGCGAGGATGTAGAACTCGCCGGGATCGAGGATCAGGCTGCCGTCGGAGCGGGCCGCGATCGGCTCCCAGAAATCTTCCACCGCATAGCCGGAGCGGCGATCGACGTCGACGACGCCGGTGTGGCGCTTGGCACGGTAGCCGACGAAGCCGTTTGCTTTCTCGCCCGACAGATCGACCGAGACGGCGACGCCACCGGCAAGATCGGCATCATCGATGTCGACGAGACGCTCGGACGCATGCAACGCATCGAGCGCGTCGGCATCGAGGATGGCATCACCGGTGCGGAAACGCACCTGCGACAGGCGAGAGCCCTCGCTGACCAGCACCGGAAACGTCTTCGGGCTGATCTCGGCGTAGAGCGGGCCGTGATAGCCGGCGCCGATCATGTCGAAGCGGCGGGTGCCGTCGGCGATCACGCGGGTGAAAACGTCGAGACGGCCGGTCGAGCTTTTCGGATTGGCGGCCGCGACGATCTCCGGCGGCAGCGCCAGGCTCTCGAGCAGCGGCACGATGTAGACGCAGTTGGTTTCCAGCACCGCGCCGTCGGCGAGGCTGAACTCATGCAGCTTCAACTCGTCGATGCGCTCGGCAACGGTGGCGCCGGGCCCCGGCAGGAAGCTGGCGCGGACCCGATAGGCGATGTCGCCGAGGCGCAGATCGAGGCTGGCCGGCTGGATCTGGCTTTCGACGAAATCGTATGCGGGCAGGATGAGGCCCGCCTCCGCCATCGCCGCGATCATGCGGTCGGGCAGGATACCATTGGCGTCGGGCGCGACCGTGAACGTCAACCGGGGGTCCTCATCGGGGCTCAAATACAGCCGGACATACGGGAAATACTAGCCTTTTACGGCTATCCGATGGACGCCTTGACGGAAAGGGCATTGCGGAATATGAGCATCACTTATCCCGTGGTGATTTGAGCCGGCCGGCTTGCAGCCACGTTAAATAAGTCGCTAAACAGGCCGGGGACCTCTGTGATCCCGGCCCGTGGATATATCCAGGCCGGTTTTTTTGTGACCGTTTTCGCTCGACGGTCATCTCGGAGGGTCCTATGTCGAAGTCGCCTGCCACCTACCGTCCCGAAACCCGCCTGGTCCATTCCGGCACCCTGCGCTCGCAATATGGCGAGACGTCGGAGGCGCTGTTCCTGACCCAGGGCTATGTCTACAACAGCGCCGAGGAGTGCGAGGCGCGGTTCAAGGGCGAGGACCCCGGCTTCATCTATTCGCGCTACTCCAACCCGACCATCGCGATGTTCGAGCGCCGCATGATCGAACTCGAAGGCGCAGAGGCGGCGCGTTCGGCCGCGACCGGCATGGCCGCGGTGACCACCGCGATCCTGGCGCCGCTCAAGGCCGGCGATCACGTCGTCGCCTCCCGCGCTCTGTTCGGCTCGTGTCTCTACGTCATCCAGGATCTGCTGCCGCGCTACGGCATCGAGACCACACTGGTCGACGGTGCCAATCTCGACGAATGGCAGCGGGCGCTGAAGCCCAACACCAAGACGTTCTTCCTGGAGAGCCCGACCAATCCGACGCTCGACGTGCTCGACATTCCCGGGATCGCCGAGATCGCGCACAAGGGCGGCGCGCGGCTCGTGGTCGACAACGTGTTCGCGACGCCGATCTGGCAGAGCCCGCTCGCGCTCGGGGCCGACGTCGTCGTCTATTCCGCGACCAAGCACATCGACGGCCAGGGCCGCTGTCTCGGCGGCATCATCCTGTCGTCGGAAGCCTTCATCGCCGAGCACATTCATAACTTCATGCGCCAGACCGGCCCGTCGATCTCGCCGTTCAACGCCTGGGTCCTGCTCAAGGGCCTGGAGACGCTCGGCGTGCGCGTGCGCGCGCAGACCGAGAGCGCGGCGCGCATCGCCGACGTGCTGGCAAGCCATCCCAAGATCTCGCGGCTGGTCTATCCCGGCCGCGCCGATCATCCGCAGGCCGCACTGGTGAAGAAGCAGATGCGCGGTGGCTCGACGCTGGTCGGCTTCGAGGTCAAGGGCGGCAAGGCGGCCGCATTCCGCGTGCTCAACGAGCTGAAGCTCGCGAAGATCTCGAACAATCTCGGCGACGCCAAGAGCCTCGTGACGCATCCGGCGACAACGACGCATCAGCGCCTGAAGCCGGAGGATCGCGCCGCACTCGGCATCAGCGAGGGTTTTATTCGCTTCTCCGCAGGGCTGGAGCATGCGGATGATCTGATCGAGGATCTGACGGCGGCGCTGGAGAAGGCGTGAGCGAGGCTTCGTAGGGTGGATTAGCCCCGCGGCTGCGCGAAGCGCAGTCCGCGGGCGTAATCCACCTCTTTGATCCCCCGCGGCAACAGAAGTGGTGGGTTACGGCTTCGCCTAACCCACCCTACGGCACCTACATCGGCCGGTACGCCCGCACATCCGCGGGCACGTTCACGCCGAGCTGGATCTGGCCGACGGAGCGGATGATGTCGTCGCCGAGCAGCTGGGCGAAGCAGGCATAGCCCCAATCGTTCATGTGCAGGCCGTCGGCGATCACGAAGCTCTCGACCGGGATCGCCTGCTTCTCGTGCCAGTCGCGCATCACCTCGAAGCGCGGGAAGATGCCGACGTGACGAAGCTCGGCGACCTTGCCGAGCAGCTTCACCATCTTGCCGGCGCTCTCGGCGCGCTGGTTGACGGCCGGCGAATATTGCGGATCGACCAGCACGATGTCGGCGCCGCCGGCAGCCTGGATGTGGGAGATGCCGTCCTCGACCAGCTTGGCGGTATCGCCGGGATCGAGATTGCGGAGCACCGCGTTGGTGCCGACCTGCCAGATCACGAGATCCGGATGCACGTCGATCACTTCCTTCTGGAGGCGCTTCATCATCTCGGGCGCGTCCTCGCCGCCGATGCCGGCATTGATGACGGTGATGTCGGCGGTCGGATATTTCCGCCGCAACTGCGCAGCGAGACGGTTCGGATAGTTGAACTCCGGCGAGCTCGCGCCATAGCCCGCGGTGGAGGACGAGCCGAACGCGACGATCACGACGGGCTTGCCCGCCACGAGCTTGGCCGCGACATGCGGCAGCGAGCCCATCGCCTTCGAGCCGCCCTTCGGCGCGAGACACGGCACACGGCTGAAGATGTCGCCGGCGGATTTGGCGACCTCCTTCACCTTGTCGATGGCGCGCGCAGTGACGCCGCGCTGTTGGGCACTCGGCTGGGTCGCGGCGACCGTGGTCTGAGCGGGATTAGCGGCCTGCGCCGGGGCAGGCGTCGCCTGCGCGGTTTGCGCCTGCGCACGCGACTGCGATACCGGCGACAGCAACAGCAGCAAGGCCGCTGCAGATGCAGCCAGCCGTGTCGTCAGGCAAAAAGGGCGGAGAGAACTCATTAACGCTAGACCTCAATTTTGCTGCTGGGCCGGCCCCAGATGGGCTGCGTCGACCACGAATTGTGCCAACGCCCGGCCAAGGCAATCATGCACTCGCTTCGCCAACTCCGGTCCATGCGCGGGATTGAACAGGTCGAACTGACCCTGGTCGCTCCACTGCCGCATCATCGCGAAACGGTCGAACAACGGAATATCGTGCTCCTGCGCCACCACCTTCAGATTATCGAGGTAAGGCGGCACCGAGATCATGGTCTCCGTGCGCGGGCTGTACTGCAAATTCATCAAGACGACGTCAGCCCCCGCTTGCTGCAACGCGACAACACCATCTGTCACCGCGCCACGAAAATCATCGGGATCGATGGATCGCATAGCATCCACGGTCCCGGTCTGCCAGATGACCAAAGTAGGCCTTTTTGCTTCCAACAGCTTAACGAAGGTTCCGGCCGCCTCCTCGGCCGTCTTCTTGCTCTGTATTTCTACGGAGACGTGCACGGCCTCGGCCGGCGCCAGCTTTTCCTTCAAAATCGCCTGCATCCGCGCCGGATAGGACGCGTCCTCGGAGGCTTGAATCCGGGTCGAGCCGGTGCCGACGACCAGAATTTCAAGCGGTTTGCCGGATTTGACGGCCTCGGCGACCTTGGGAAGCTGGCTTTCGCTGGTGAGCAGATAGGACGGCAATTCGCAGGCCGGGGGCACGGCTGGATCTGCAGGCGCAGCATCGCCCGCGCGCGCCTGGGGCGCGGCGAGGCCACCGCATAGCAGGATCAGGCTCAGGAGAACCTCCGCCTTCATCAGCCCCCTCCCGCCATATCGGCGTTGCCGACGGCGTTTTTGGTTTTCGCACCGCTCTTGTCAGCCACGCGCTTGTACCACGAAATTACCCATGCAACGCCCCACATGATCAGGATTCCGGAGAGACTAATCAGCGCATGCATGGCTGCGCCGCCGGAGACTTCGGCCAGGATGAAATGGCCGGCGAAGGCGAGGAAGACGCCGAGGCAGAAGATCTCGAGGGAATGGGAGCCGCACAGGATCAGCGGCCGCAGCCAGGGTGATTTCAGGCCCGGCCAGTCGCGCGGCAGGAAGCGCACGGTGAGCGCGGCCAGCGCCAGGAAATGCGTGAAGCGCAACACGTCAAGGTCGGTCTTGTCGATCGGATACATCCACTGCTCGAGCCGCTTCGGCATCAGATGCGACAGCTGCGGCACGTACCAGGTCAGCGTCACATAGAACGCCGCCGCAATATAGGCGATCGCGATCCACATCGTCACCGGTGAAGCCAGAATACGCGACATGCGCCGCGCACCTCCGAGCGCACACCATGCACCGAAGACGAAAAGCAATTGCCAGGCCAACGGATTGAAGGCCCAGAAGCCGTTCGGATAGGCGGAGAAGTAGAGGTCGTATTCCCAGGTCACCGCGTAGAGCACGGCGGACAGCGCGAGCGTGAGGTCGGGCTTCCACTTCATCGACCACAGGATCAGTGGCAGCGCCAGCATCAGCACGATATAGAGCGGCAGCACGTCCATGTTGACGGGACGGAAGCGCAGCAGCAGCGCCTGCACGATGGTGACGTCGGGCTGCTTGAGGAAATCCATGATCCCCATCTCTTCGGTGTAGAGCGGGTTCTCGAAGCTGGTCGCCACATAGGAGATCTCGGCGAGGAAGATCGTGAACAGGAAGACGTGGGCGACGTAGATCTGCCAGACGCGGCGCAGGATGCGCGCGGTGGCGATGACGACGCCGCTCTCCAGCATCGCACGGCCGTAGACGAAGGCGGCGGTGTAGCCGGAGATGAAGATGAAGATCTCGGTGGCGTCGCTGAAGCCGTAATTGCGGATCGTGAACCAGGTCAGAAGGCTCGCCGGCAGATGGTCGATGAAGATCAGCCACAGCGCCAGCCCGCGGAACAGATCGAGCCGGAGCTCGCGCTCGCCGATCGCAGGCAGCGAGATGGCCGGTGCGGCGGCGAGCGGCTTCGCGGTTCCCGCGATCGGCGCTCCCGTCACTTGGTCGGCAATGGTCATCGGGGTCCGAAACCCTTCCACAGATCGCGACGCGTTAAGGATTGTACAGGTCCGGTGGTGGTCTCGCAAAGCGCACCGGATCACATTGGGCGGCGTACTTCCGCGCCAAATCGGGCGGGAGGATGTCAGGAAAGCCGCCCTGCGGCGTTTGGTTCCCGGCCGGGTTTTCGTTATGATGGCGGTCATGTACCGCGCCGTGACCCGCCAGATCGAAGTGACCGTCGAGCCGAACTTTGTTCCGGAGCAGTCGTCGGCCGACCGCTCGCGTTATTTCTGGTCCTATACCATCGTCATCACCAATTCCGGCGACGAGACCGTGCAGCTCAAGACGCGGTACTGGATCATCACCGACGCCACCGGCCGCCAGCAGGAGGTCAGGGGCGAAGGCGTGGTCGGCGAGCAGCCGACGCTCGCCCCCGGCGAGCGGTTCGAATACACCTCCGGCGTGCCGCTCTCGACCGCCTCCGGCTTCATGACCGGCCGCTATCAGATGGTCAGCGAAACCGGCGAACGCTTCGAGATCGACGTGCCGACGTTCTCGCTGGACAGTCCGGACAATAAGCGGGTGTTGAATTAGCGGCATGCCTCGGTGCCGTGCCACTGTCATTGCGAGCGCAGCGACTTGTCCGCCGAAGCCTTGGCGAAGGCGGAAGCAATCCAGACTACCACCGCGGAGACAGTCCGGATTGCTTCGTCGCTTCGCTCCTCGCAATGACGGAGGATGAGGCGGCAGCGCAGCTCTCCGGCACGCGCGCGTAGGATGGGTAGAGCGAAGCGAAACCCATCGCGCATCCTGCTCGCGGAAACATGATGGGTTTCGCTGCGCTCTACCCATCCTACCGGACTTGCAGACACACCTTCGCGTCCTCGCGGCTCATTTCACCCGAGCTTTGCTTGATCACTCCACCCTCTTCGCCAAGAGGGCGCAGGGAAGGCCGGGTGCCGGCGGCACCCGCGGTCTGCTGCGCGAGATGGAGCGCAAAGAGACCGCACAGCAGCATACAGGTGAAGCCCAACACACGGCCTTCCCTGCGCGATGGTCGGACGGCTTATGCCGTGCTCTCCCGGGAGCCGAGTTCCTTCTGGCCTCCCTCGCCTTCGCGAAAGTCACCGGCACCGCGCCGGTTGGCGCGACTGCCGCATCCGCAAAGGCTTGACCGTAGCAACGACGGCCAGGACCACACGGTTTTGCCGTACGCACGGCCCGCCATTTCGCTGCAGTTTTCCCGGCCCTGTCGACGGAGCCGGAAACTTACAAACGAGACGAACCTGACAGCGCCGCTCGTCGGCGCGAAGTCTTGGGCCCACGGAGAGCATCCGCCCTGCCCTTAACCTCTCGCGCCCGACGCTGCCGCGTCCACCGCAAGCCCGGCTCGCGCATCGTGACGACAACATGATCGCCCCTCAAGGATGAGCCGGGATGGGCGATGGATACGACA
>NZ_DASYWN010000007.1:0-264938 GCF_035935975.1 Bradyrhizobium sp. | reverse complement strand
ATTGCTACGCCCGCTCGACTTGCATGTGTTAAGCCTGCCGCCAGCGTTCGCTCTGAGCCAGGATCAAACTCTCAAGTTGGACTTGAACTTTGAACCGGCTGATCACAACGTTTGACGAGGTCCCACCATTATCGACAAAAGTCGATGTGCTGCCTGCGATTCACATCGCGGGCAACGATGGTGTTTCCTTTGAAACGTGTACCGCCGAAGTCTTTCGTCCGGTCTCGATCCAAAAAGCCGAAGCTCTCCAGAACCGAGACCCGCAAGGACTCCGCCGTCCACGTTTCTCTTTCTTCATCTTCACTTGTCAAACAGCCCGGGACCATGCAGGCCCCAACCTTCCTGAGAGGAAGGGTTCCGACACCCTTACCGACGTCGAATGACTCCAACCGATTGTGTCGGCTGTTGTGTCACTCAACAAGGTGAGGAGCATCAGCGACGCGTTCGCTCGCCTTGGTCAATGACCCGGCGGCGCCGCGCTCAGTGGTTGGGGTTATAGGCCCCACCTTCCGGGCTGTCAACGCCAATCGTCAACAAATCGTCGCACAGCGATCAGTAGAAAAATTCAAGCGATTCCAGCCGATTAGGAAGCCAAGGGACACGCCAACTGAGGTCGGACGGTAAAAAATCTGAAAAAAGGGCTGGGCCCCAGCGGGCTCCGGAGGGGCTCCGGACCTGGTCCTGGGCGCCCCTCCCGGGCGGCCCCCGGCGCCGGGCCGTCCAGGAAACTTTTTCCATATTAGGCGCCGTACTTGAGCCACAATCCCGCGGCGTTCTGATAAGAGACAAGCTTGAATCGCGGGAATGCCAGTGGGGGCTGCCGGCGATTTGCGTGGGGTCAGAGGAAGGCGATCATACCGATGAAGCGGCCTTCCTCAGACGTTCGAAAGACATCGAGAGATCTTTTTCCGCTTAGCTGTTCGTAATTTCGGCCGGCCCGTCATCTGGGCCTTCTGACCGCGGACGCCTATGCGGCTTGCCTTTTCCTGCGATGCCCCTCCAAGAGGGCGACCAGGAAAGGGTTCGAAACCGGGCTCTTGGGTCGTTGATTGGGGGACTTGGGTTGAACCACAGGACGTCACGCGGCGCTTATGGGCGTGAAACCGGGATCATCGATCTCGGCCACGAGCCGCCGCTGTCCGTCGACGGTTCGGAAGCCGCCGTCATCGATCGCCGTCGCGTCTCGGTACAATGGTTCAGCGGGACAATTCTGACCGGACTTTGCGGCGCAGCCCTGATCGGCGGCGCCGTTTTCGCTTCTCTCGACGGTGAAATGACCTTCGCCAAGGTGCCCGAGCGCGTCGAAGGCGCGCTGCGGGGTGCGTTCGGCACAGCTGATCGCGCCGCCACGCTGCACAAGAGCGACCGCCTGCCGCCGCCGAACGAATCCACGGCCTCGCGCAACATCGTGCGCGTCTCCACCGTCGCCCGCGTCGGCAACCGCGACGTGATGCGGGTGCGCCCCTTCGTCCGGATCGCCGGCAATCTGTCGATGACGACGAGCGATCTGTCGGCGAAGATTCCGCCGTTCAACGCCCAGCGCCTGCTCACCGACGTCGGCTCCGATCCGAAGACCGCTTCCGACGATCCGAACAATCCTGAAGCCGTCGAGCCCGACGCCGAGGTCTCCTTCGTCACGAAGGATCTGTCGCCGGTGCTGCCGAAAGCCAAGATTACCGCCGTGGTTGCGCTCGACGACATCCTGATGCGGGTGCGTGATGCCGCCAATTGGCGCGGCAATGGCGGGGTGCGCTACGCCTCGCTCGCCAACGCGACTGCCGATGTCTCCAGCGCGACGGGCCCGTCCGACATCAGAAGCGCCTACGCCCCTGAATCCTCGCCGTCCGATCCCTATGCCGGTTTCGAGACCCGCGTGGTGCCGGAAAACGTGACGCTGCTGCCGAAGACCAAGGAGCAGATCACCGGCGGAAATCCGAACGGCGAACGCGTCCACATGGTCAAGAAGGGCGACAGCGTCGGCTCCGTCCTGCGCGATCTCGGCGCCACCGCCGACGAGATCAAGGCGATCACCGCAACGCTCGGCCCGCGCGGCCGCGACGGCGGCCTGAAGGAAGGCGAGAAGCTCCGCATCCTGATGGCGCCCGCAAGCCCCGGCGCCCGCCTCCAGCCCTATCGCGTCGTGGTTGCAAACGACACGGTGGTCGAGGCGATCGCGGCTTTGTCCGATCTCGGCAAATACGTCGCGGTCGACGTCTCCACCATGAACACCGTCGCCGACGCCACGGCCAACGCCAACAGCGACGACGAAGATGACGATGACGGCACCGGCGTGCGGCTCTACCAGAGCATCTACGAGACCGCGATGCGCAACAAGGTCCCGATGCCCGTCATCGAGGACATGATCAAGATCTACTCCTACGACGTCGACTTCCAGCGCAAGGTGCAGCCGGGCGATTCCTTCGACGTCTTCTACGCCGGCGAGGAAGAAGGCACGACGTCGAACGAAAAGAACGACGTACTGTTCGCCTCCCTCACGGTCGGCGGCGAAACCAAGAAATACTACCGCTACCAGAGCCCCGACGACGGCGTCGTCGACTACTACGACGAGACCGGCAAGAGCGCGAAGAAGTTCCTGGTGCGCAAGCCCGTCAACAACGCCATCATGCGCTCCGGCTTCGGCGGCCGCCGCCATCCGATCCTCGGCTATGTGAAGATGCACACCGGCGTCGACTGGGCCACCGCCTACGGCACGCCGATCTTCGCCTCCGGTAACGGCATGATCGAGAAGGCCGGCCCGGAAGGCGGCTACGGCAAGTACATCCGCATCAAGCATTCCAACGGCTACGAGACCGCCTACGGCCACATGTCGGCCTTCGCCAAGGGCATGGAAATCGGCAAGAAGGTGCGGCAGGGCCAGGTCATCGGCTTCGTCGGTTCGACCGGCCAGTCCACCGGACCCCACGTCCACTACGAAATCCTGGTCAACGGCCGCTTCGTCGATCCGCTGCGCGTAAAACTGCCGCGCGGCCGTTCGCTGGAAGGCACGGTGCTGGCCGGCTTCGAGAAGGAACGCGACCGGCTCGACGGCATGATGAGCGGCCGCAACGGCGCCATCGCCCGCATGTCGGATGCGACCGGCGGACCGCTGCAGGTCAGCAACCGTTAGTGGCAACCGGCCAGTTCCGGCCAGACATCTCCGAACAGAATTGAACGGAACGCTGCGAAACGACGCCGCGTCACAATCTCAAGTTTCGTTTGCCAAAGCCGCATGACGGGCGAATACTTTCCAAAAAATGGGAGGTCTCGCCATGACGAACAGGCTCGCCTGCGCAGCGCTGATGGCTGCGCTTTTCTCCGTCACGAGTGCATCGGCGCAGACCTCACCGAGAACCTGGGAGGTCACGAAACTCGTCCCCGGCTCCGCATTCCATGGCGTGCACGGGCTCGGGATCGACAAGGCCGGCCATTTGTTCGCCGGCAGCGTCGCGGGCGCGATGCTCTACGAGGTCGATATTTCCAGCGGTACCGCCAAGGTTGCAATCCCCGCTCCGATCGGGATGGCCGACGACATCGCATTCGCGCCCGACGGCACCATGGCCTGGACCGGCTTCCTCGCCGGCGATCTCTACGCGCGCAAGGGCGACGGCCCGATCAAGAAGCTGGCCAGCGGCCTTCCCGGCATCAATTCGCTCGCCTTCCGCAAGGACGGCAGGCTGTACGCCACGACGGTCTTCCTCGGCGACACGCTCTATGAAATCGACGTCGAAGGCGTCAAACCACCCCGCCAGATCATGGAGAAGATGGGCGGCCTCAACGGCTTCGAATTCGGGCCCGACGACAAGCTCTACGGTCCGCTCTGGTTCAAGGGACAGGTCGCGAAAGTCGATGTCGACAAGGCCGAGCTGACGGTGGTTGCCGACGGCTTCAAGGTCCCGGCCGCCGTGAACTTCGATTCCAAGGGCAATCTCTGGGTGGTCGACACCGCGCTCGGCCAGCTCGTCCGGGTCGATCCCCAATCGGGCGCCAAAGCCGTGGTCGCACAGCTGAAGCCCTCGCTGGACAACCTCGCAATCGACGACAAGGACCGTATCTACGTCTCCAACATGGCCGACAACGGCATCCAGGAGGTCGATCCCGCGACCGGCCAGGCCAAGCAGATCATCATCGGCAAGCTCGCTTTGCCCGGCGGCATCGGCGTCACCTCGGAGAACGACAAGGATACGATCCACGTCGCCGACGTATTCGCCTATCGCACGGTCGACGGCGCGACCGGCGATGTCACCGAGAAAGCGCGCATGCATGCCGACGGCGTCACGCTCGAATACCCGATGAGCGCGACGGCGAAGGGCACCGACGTGATCCTGTCGAGCTGGTTCACCGGCACGGTGCAGGTGATCGACGGCAAGACCGGCGCCACGCGTGACATGCTGCACGGCTTCAAGGCGCCGCACGACGCCATCGTGCTCGAGGACGGCAGCATCCTTGTGGCCGAGCTCGGCACCAAATCGCTGGTCCGTGTCAGCGGCGAGCACGGCAAGGACCGCACCCCGCTGATTGGGGACCTCGAGGGCCCGATCGGGCTCGTCGGCGGCTCGAGCGGCGAGGTCTATGTCACCGAGGCCTTCGCTGGACAGCTCTCCAGGGTCGACAGGAACGGCGAAAAGACCGTGATCGCCAAGGACCTGAAAATGCCCGAAGGCCTCGCCCGCAGCAGCGACGGCAAGCTGATCGTGGCGGAAGTCGGCGCGAAACGGCTGATCGAAATCGCGCCGGAGGACGGCAAGATCACCGAGATCGCCGCCAATCTTCCGATCGGCCTGACCGGGGCGCCTGGAGGACTGCCGACGCATATCCCGACGGGTGTCGCGATCGGTGCGACAGGCGTCATCTACGTGACCTCGGACGTGGAGAACGCGATCTACAAGGTCGTGAAGAAGTAACGCGCACGCCGAGCAACAAAAAATCGCCCCGGAGAGACGAACCTCTCCGGGGCGATGTGTGGTTTCAGGCTCCGAATGCCAGCGCTCAGTTCAGCTTGCGCTTCGAGGCCGGCGCGTCGAACTGGGTGATCTCCGCAGTCTGCTGCGCCTTGCCGTTGAAGGTCAGCACGTTGCCTGCGGACGAGATCGCAACGCTGTCGCCGTCCTTGATGTCGCCGCCCAAGATCATCTCAGCGAGCGGATCCTGGAGGTAACGCTGGATCACCCGCTTCAACGGCCTTGCGCCGTAGGCGGGATCCCAGCCCTTGGCTGCGAGCCAGTCGCGGCCGGCAGCATCGAGCGTCAGCACGATCTTGCGATCGGTCAGCAGCTTCTGGAGGCGCGCGAACTGGATCTCGACGATCCGGCCCATCTCGCTGCGCTGCAGGCGATGGAACAGGATGATCTCGTCGACGCGGTTCAGGAACTCGGGGCGGAAATGCCCCCGCACCATTCCCATCACCTGCTCACGCACGGCCGAGGTGTCCTCGCCCTCCGGCTGGTTCACCAAAAACTCCGAGCCGAGGTTCGAGGTCATGATGATCAGCGTGTTGCGGAAATCGACGGTGCGGCCCTGACCATCGGTCAGGCGGCCGTCGTCGAGCACCTGCAACAGGACGTTGAAGACATCCGGATGCGCCTTCTCGATCTCGTCGAACAGCACGACCTGGTAAGGCCGGCGCCGCACCGCTTCGGTTAGCGCGCCGCCCTCGTCATAGCCGACATAGCCCGGAGGCGCGCCGATCAGCCGCGAGACCGAGTGCTTCTCCATGTATTCGGACATGTCGAGGCGGACCATCGCGGTCTCGTCGTTGAACAGATACTCCGCAAGCGCCTTGGTCAGCTCGGTCTTGCCGACGCCGGTGGGGCCCAGGAACATGAACGAGCCGGTCGGCCGGTTCGGGTCCTGCAAGCCCGCGCGCGAACGGCGCACGGCGGTTGCCACCGCACGCACGGCCTCAGCCTGGCCGACAACGCGGGTGCCGAGCTGGTCCTCCATCTTCAGGAGCTTTTCCTTCTCGCCTTCCAGCATCTTGTCGACCGGCACGCCGGTCCAGCGCGAGACCACCTGCGCGATGTGGTTGGCGGTGACCGCCTCCTCCATCATCTCGCCGGAGCCTTCGCGGGCCTCGATGTCCGCAAGCTGCTTCTCCAGCTCCGGGATCCGGCCATAGGCCAGCTCGCCAGCTTTCTGGAATTCGCCGCGACGCTGCGCATTCGCAAGATCGACGCGCAGGGCGTCGAGCTCGGACTTGAGCTTCTGGGCGTCGGAGAGCTTGTTCTTCTCCGCGCTCCAGCGCGACGTCAGCGCCGCAGACTTCTCCTCTAGCTCGGCCAGCTCCTTCTCGAGCAGTTCGAGACGGGTCTTGGAGCCGAGATCGCTCTCCTTCTTGAGAGCCTCCTGCTCGATCTTGAGCCGGATGATCTCACGGTCGAGCGAATCCAGCTCTTCCGGCTTGGAATCGACCTGCATCTTCAGCCGCGCCGCGGCCTCGTCCATGAGGTCGATGGCCTTGTCGGGCAGGAAGCGGTCAGTGATGTAGCGGTTGGACAGCGTCGTTGCGGCAACAAGCGCGGAATCGGTGATCCGCACGCCGTGGTGCTGCTCATACTTGTCCTTCAGGCCGCGCAGGATCGAGATGGTGTCCTCGACCGAGGGCTCGCTGACGAAGATCGGCTGGAAACGCCGCGCCAGCGCCGCATCCTTCTCGACGTGCTTCTGATACTCGTCGAGCGTGGTCGCGCCGATGCAGTGCAACTCGCCGCGCGCGAGCGCGGGCTTGAGCAGGTTGGAGGCGTCCATCGCGCCGTCGCCCTTGCCGGCCCCGATCAGCGTGTGCATCTCGTCGATGAACAGGATGAAGTTGCCTTCGCTGGCGGTGACTTCCTGGAGCACGGACTTCAGCCGCTCCTCGAACTCGCCGCGGTATTTTGCACCCGCGATCAGCGCGCCGAGGTCGAGCGACAGCAGCTTCTTGTCCTTGAGGCTCTCGGGCACATCGCCATTGACGATGCGCAGCGCGAGCCCTTCCGCGATGGCGGTCTTGCCGACGCCAGGCTCGCCGATCAGGACGGGATTGTTCTTGGTCCGGCGCGAGAGAACCTGGATGGTGCGGCGGATCTCCTCGTCGCGGCCGATGACCGGGTCGAGCTTGCCGTCGCGCGCAGCCTGGGTCAGGTCGCGGGCATATTTTTTCAGGGCGTCATAAGCGTTCTCGGCCGTCGCGGTGTCAGCGGTGCGGCCCTTGCGCAGCGCCTCGATCGCAGCGTTGAGATTTTGCGGGGTGACGCCACCCTTGGCGAGGATCGCGCCGGCCTCGCTGGTCTTCTCCAGCGTCAGGCCGAGCAGCAGCCGCTCGACGGTGACGAAGCTGTCGCCGGCCTTCTCCCCGGCCTTTTCAGCAGCGTCGAAGGTGCGGGCGAGCTCGGGCGCCAGATAAATCTGGCCGGCGCCGCCGCCGGAGACCTTCGGCACCTTGTTGAGGGCGTCCTCGGTCGCCTTGAGAATTGCTCGGGAATTGCCGCCGGCGCGGTCGATCAGGCCGGAAGCCAAGCCTTCATTGTCGTCCAGCAGGACCTTCAGCATGTGCAGGGTGGAAAACTGCTGGTGCCCCTCGCGCACCGCAAGCGACTGCGCTGACTGGATGAAGCCCCTGGAGCGTTCGGTATATTTGTCGATATTCATGGTCTTTTCTGTCCCTCGGCCTGCCCATGGGGCCCTCTAAGGCACCCCAAACGGCATCTTCATTGGGTTTCCGCTGGCCGCGTTGACGTTCCTCAACCAGCAGCGGTCGTTATCAGCCGGCGCTGGCGCCGACCTGACCCAGATGTGGGAAGCGTGCCCTCTGATCGGAAGAGGCGAGTTCACAATTTCGTGCGCTGATGCGCCTGCTTGGCGGAGCCGGGTCGAATCCCCTAAGTAGTCGTATGACAGCCAGCCAGACCGCCGAAATCACCGGCCTTTACCGCTACCCGATCAAGGGCCTGACACCCGAGAGCCTGCCCCGGGTTCCGCTGCGGACCGGCCAGACCCTGCCCGCCGACCGCCGCTACGCCATCGAGAACGGCCCGAGCGGGTTCGATCCCGAAGCACCGGCCTGGAAGCCGAAAATCCAGTTCCTGATGCTGGCGCGCAATGAGCGGCTGGCGACCCTCGACAGCCGGTTCGAGGACGCGACCAACCAGCTCACCATCCGCAAGGACGGCCAGATCGTCGCCAGCGGCGATCTCGAGACCTCCGCCGGGCGCGCCGCCATCGAGGGCTACTTCACCGAGAATTTTCAGCCGGAGCTGAAGGGCCCGCCAAAGGTCCTGTCCGGCCGCGACCACAGCTTTTCCGACGTCGCCCGCAAGGTCGTGTCGATCATCAATCTCAACAGCGTCCGCGCAATCGAGGCCATGCTCGGTGGCACCGCCGTGCATCCCTTGCGCTTCCGCGGCAATCTTTACGTGACCGGCTGGCCGGCCTGGTCCGAGCTCGACCTCGTCGGCCAGACGCTCGCGATCGGCCAGGCGCGGCTGAAGGTGGTCAAGCGCATCGTCCGCTGCCCGGCCACAAACGTGGACCCGGTGACGGCCAAGCGCGATCTCGAGATCCCGCCGACGCTGTCGCGCAATCTCGGCCACATGGACTGCGGCATCTACGCCGAGGTCATCGCCGACGGCGAGATCGGCGTCGGTGACGCGGTTGCGGTGGAAGAGCCGAGATTGGTGTGACGGTTCGTAGGGTGGGTTAGCCGAAGGCGTAACCCACCAACTTCGTTCGCCACCCGAGGACGCATGGTGGGTTACGCCAGCCGACCGCGCTTCGCGCGACCGCCAGCTAACCCACCCTACGGATCTCGCTTTAGTTCGGCATCACGTACGCATAAATCCGGCCGCGCGAGACCGGGGCCTCGCGGACGCGGTTGCCGTTGTTGCCGGAGATCATGATCGGATTTCCCTGCGCATCGACGCCGGTGATGATGCCGACATGACCGCCGCGGCGGCCGCGCGACATCACTGCGATGGCGCCGACCTGCGGACCGGAGACACGGGTGCCGTAGCGCGCGAACGAGCTCGCCATGTCCGATCCGGTGCCCTGATGGCCGGTGTGCTGCAGCACCATGTTCATGAAGCGCGCGCACCACAGGCTGCCGCGTCCGGTCGGATTGCCGCCGATATAGCGGCGCGCCTCGGACACGAGGCCCGATCCGCCGCCGAAGCTGCCGCCCGCGCTCACACCGCCCGCATTCGCGTTCGGATCATAGCTGGCCTGCGTGTCGGCAAATCCGCTCGCCTGCAACTGCGCCGCGCTGCGCTCGAAGCGCGAGCTGCGTGCGTGGTGGCGATAATGATGATGTCTGGCATGGTGCACGTAGACGTGCCGCTCTGCGCTGTGACGATGATGCGGCCGCGCTGAGGCCGGAGAAACGAACGCGGCAACCGCCGCGAAGAAGATCGCCGTCGCGACAACACAACGCGACAGGCGAGACGCAAACAACTCAACCATTCTTCATCCTTAGTTCACACCCCCTCTTCCAGGCCGGCCCGTGCGGTGGCCGACGTGTGTCCGGCCGTTAAGCGGTCCGATGTGGCGAGAAAAAGACGCCGCCCCAGTGAATAGCTGCGATGATTTTGTGTTGGTGCTGGTTGGATGCTGCCGCATTGCGGACAACAACATTAACTGCGATCCTCGAATTGCGGCTTGAAGAGAGGGAAACAGTTAATGCCCCACGCCACGACCAGGGACGACGTCCGCATCTATTTCGAGGAAGCGGGTCAGGGAACGCCGATTATTTTTCTTCACGAATTCGCGGCCGACTACACCAATTGGGAGCCGCAGATGCGCTACTTCTCGCGCGGCCACCGCTGCATCACCTATTCGGCGCGCGGCTACACGCCGTCCGACGTGCCCGACGGCGAGGTCTACACCTACAAACACTTCTACACCGACGCGCTCACCGTGCTCGATCATCTCAAGATCGAGCGCGCGCATCTCGTTGGTCTGTCGATGGGCGCCTACTCCTCGCTCCAGATCGGGCTGAATGCGCCGGAGCGCGCGCTGTCGATGACGCTGGCCGGCGTCGGCTCAGGCTCGGAGCTCGAGAACCTGGAGGCCTGGCGCAGGCAGTGCCGCGCCAATGCCGAGCAGTTCGAGACGCTCGGCTCCGCCGAGGTCGCAAAGGTCACGCGTGAGGCGCCGAGCCGGATTCCCTTCCTGGTGAAGGACCCGCGCGGCCACGCCGATTTCTACGCCGCGCTGGCACGGCACGACGCCAAGGGCTCCGCCAGCACGATGCGCGGCTTCCAGGGCGGCCGTCCGTCGCTCTACACGCTGGCGGATGCGATCAGGAAGGTGTCGACGCCGGCGCTGATCATCTGCGGCGACGAGGACGATCCCTGCATCGGTGCGAGCCTGTTTCTGAAGAAGCATCTGCCGGCCGCGGGCCTCGCGATGTTTCCGAAGTCCGGCCACGTGCTCAATCTCGAAGAGCCCGCGCTGTTCAACGCGAGCGTGGAGCGGTTCGTGACGCTGGTGGAGGCCGGCCGCTGGCCGGTGCGCGATCCGAGGTCGCTGGCGGCGCATTGACTGTCAACTCCTCATCCTGAGGAGCGCGGAACGCGCGTCTCGAAGGATGAAGGCCCCGCCGGTGGCCTCGCCCTTCGAGACGCGCGCAAGAGCGCGCTCCTCAGGGTGAGGGTCTACTACTTCGCTTCGTCTCGACGACGAGAACCTACTTCCCCCCGCCCCGGCTGAGCAGAAACACGCCCTGCTCGCCGAACATGTTCCAGACCCACCAGGGCAGGTTCAGCGGCACCGGGCGGCCGTAGAGATCGAGCGCCACCGAGCGCTCCATCTTAACGTTGATCGCGTCGCAGAGCTCGACGAAATCCTTGATGGTGCAGAAATGGATGTTGGCGGTGTCGTACCAGGTCGCCGGCAGGTTCTCCGTGCGCGGCATGTGACCGCCGATCAGGAGCTGGAGCCGCATCCGCCAGAAACCGAAATTCGGGAACGAAACGATGGCGCGGCGGCCGATGCGCAGCAGATTCTCCAGCACCACTTTCGGCTGCCGCGTCGCCTGCAGCGTCTGCGACAGGATCACGTAGTCGAAGGCATCGTCGGGATAATTGACGAGGTCGGTGTCGGCATCGCCCTGCACCACCGCGAGGCCCTTGGCGACGCAGCGGTTGACGCCCTCGCGCGACAGCTCGATGCCGCGGCCGTCGATGCCACGGCTCTCCAGCAGCTGGAGCAGATCGCCCTCGCCGCAGCCGACGTCGAGCACCTTCGAGCCGGGCTTGACCATCTCGGCGACCAGCAGATGGTCGGCGCGAAACTGGGCCGGCTGCTCCGCTGCGGCGTCGCCGAGCGGCAACACTTCCTGTGCAGACATCGCTAGCCGTCCTTGTTGCCGGTGAGCCCGCGGGCCTTGCCCGCTGATTGCAGGAAAGCGCGGGAGATGTCGAAGAATTCGGGCACGTCGAGCAGGAAGGCGTCGTGGCCGCGATCGGTCTCGATCTCGGCGAATGACACCCGCGCGCTCGACGCATTCAGCGCATGCACCAGCGCGCGCGATTCCGAGGTCGGGAACAGCCAGTCGCTGGTGAAGGAGACCACGCAGAAGCGGGTCTGGATGCCCGCGAACGCCTTCGCCAGCACGCCGCCATGGTCGCCGGCGATGTCAAAGTAGTCCATCGCGCGGGTCAGATAGAGATAGGAGTTGGCGTCGAATCGCTCGACGAAGGACGAGCCTTGATAACGCAGATAGGACTCGACCTGGAAGTCGGCGTCGAACGAGAAGGTCGGCAGCTCGCGGTCCTGCATCCGCCGGCCGAATTTCCGGTGCAGCGCGGCATCCGAGAGATAGGTGATGTGCGCGGCCATGCGCGCGACCGCGAGGCCGCGATGCGGGTGGATGCCGTGATCGGCATAGCCGCCATTGTGCCAGTCGGGATCGGCCATCACGGCCTGGCGGCCGAGCTCGTGGAAGGCGATGTTCTGCGCCGAGTGCCGCGTCGCGCAGGCGATCGCCAGCGCGGAGTAGACGCGCTTGGGATAGGCCGCGGTCCATTGCAGCACCTGCATGCCGCCCATCGAGCCGCCGACGACTGCGAACAGCGTGTCGATGCCGAGCCGGTCGATCAGCATCGCCTGCGCGCGCACCATGTCGGGAATGGTGATCACGGGGAATTCGAGGCCCCACACCTTGCCGGTGGCGGGATTGATCGAGGCCGGCCCCGTCGAGCCCATGCAGCCGCCAATCACGTTGGAGCAGATGATGAAGTACCTAGAGGGATCGAGCGGTCGGCCGGGGCCGACCAGCGTCTCCCACCAGCCGGACTTGCCGGTGACGGGATGCACATTGGCGACGTGCTGGTCGCCCGTCAGCGCATGGCAGATCAGCACCGCGTTGGAGCGCTCGGCGTTCAGCTCGCCATAGGTCTGATAGGCGATCTGGAACGGGGAGAGATCGATGCCGCAATCGAGCCGCAGCGGCTGGTCGGCGCCGAACAGCGCGACCTGCGAACTCGGATGATCGACCTCATGCGACCGGTCGTCGGCATTGATCGCGGGGGCACTGATCGCAGGACTTGGAATCGACTTGACGCCAACCATCATCGACCTCGTATGCGACGGAAGCTAGACCGCCGCTGACATCAGGCCATGAAAAACCCGGCCTGAACGATAGGTTCGGCCGGGATCGGAAGCGTCCCCGGCCTGTTTAGCGAGTTTTTTAACGTGGCTGCAAGCCGGCCGGCTCAAATGACCACGGAACAGGCAAAACCTACTGTCTTGGGCGGTTTTCGTCAAGTCGTGGCCGGGATGAGCCAAATTCGTCTCTGCCGTCTTGGCCCAAAAGGCTGTCATTTCTCTTTGCTTTCGCCGCCCCGACTGCCTAATCAGGACATCGACCGCAGCGGATCCGAGCTTACCAATTTGCCTCGCCGATCCGTATTGGAACGCCTCTCAACAGTCCAAGCTCTCAAAAGCCCAAGTCAGATATGTCCCAACGCCCGCCCGCGCCACCATCGCTCCAGGAATTGCGCAAGGAGATCGACGCGATCGACGCGGACATGCATCGCCTCCTGATGCAGCGCGGCGACATCATCGACCGCCTGATCCAGGTGAAGCAGACCCAGGAGGTCGGCTCGGCGTTCCGCCCGGCGCGCGAGGCATCGATGATGCGCGACATCGTGCAGCGTCATCGCGGCATCCTGCCGCTCGACACGGTGGAGAGCATCTGGCGCGTCATCATCTCGACCTTCACCTATGTCCAGGCGCCGTTCTCCGTGCACGCCGACATCTCGGTGAGCGAGCCGGCGATGCGCGATTCCGTGCGCTTTCATTTCGGCTTCACCGTTCCTTATGTCGCGCATTTCAGCGCGCAGGCCGCGGTTGATGCGGTCGCGAAATCCAAGGGCGACCTGGCGCTGGTCTCGGCGACCTCGAGCCGCACGCCGTGGTGGCTGGAGCTCGAAGCGGACGGCGCGCCGAAGATCATCGCACGGATGCCTTTCGTGGAGCGCGCCGACCATCCGGCCGCGCTGCCCGTGTTCGCGATCTCGCGCGTCGCCGACAGTGCGCTGGTGACGGAGGTCGAGACCTTCAGCGTGCGTGTCTCGGGTTGGAATGCCGAGGTCGCGCGCGCCCTGTCGCCGCTCGCCGAGATCGTGGCGGTGCCCGATACCGCCTTCGACGGCGCCGCGCTGCTGGTCTCGGTCACGAGCGACACCAGCATCGACAAGATCAAGGCTGCCCTGATCGAGGCGGGGGCCTCGGTGCGCTCCACGGCCCTCGTCGGCAGCCACGCAACGCGCTATACGGTGACCCCGACCGGGTCGAAATCGTAAATTGCGTACCGCTTAAGCTATTCCGGAGTTGAAGATGTCCCGCCCCATGCCGAATCCCGGCATTCTCGATATTGCGCCCTACACGCCCGGCAAGACCCCGGTGCCGGAGCCCGGCCGCAAGGTGTTCAAGCTCTCGGCCAACGAGACGCCGTTCGGGCCCTCGCCCAAGGCGATCGAGGCGTTCAAGAAGGTCGCTGACCACCTCGAGGACTATCCGGAAGGCACCTCACGCGTGCTGCGCGAAGCGATCGGCCGCAGCTTCGGTCTCGACCCCAACCGCATCATCTGCGGCGCCGGCTCGGACGAGATCCTCAATCTGCTCGCCCACACCTATCTCGGCCATGGCGACGAGGCGATCTCGACCACGCATGGCTTCCTGGTCTACCCGATCGCGACCATGGCGGTCGGCGCCAAGAACGTGATCGCGCAGGAGACCAACCTCACCTGCAACGTCGACGCCATCCTCAAGGCGGTGACGCCGAAGACGAAGCTGGTCTGGCTCGCCAACCCCAACAATCCGACCGGCACCTACATCCCGTTCGACGAGGTCAAGCGCCTGCGCGCCGGCCTGCCCTCGCACGTGCTGCTGGTGCTCGACGCCGCTTATTCCGACTACGTTTCCCGCAACGACTATGAAATGGGGATCGAGCTGGTCGCCACCACCGAGAATACCGTGGTGACGCACACCTTCTCCAAGATCCACGGCCTCGCCGCGCTGCGCATCGGCTGGATGTTCGGCCCCGAGCACGTCATCGACGCCGTCAACCGCATCCGCGGTCCCTTCAACGTGTCGACGCCGGCGATGTACGCCGCCGTTGCCGCGATCGAGGACACCGCGCACCAGGCGATGTCGAAGCAGTTCACCGAGACCTGGCGCAACTGGCTGGCCGAGGAGATCACCAAGCTCGGGCTGAAGGTGACGCCGGGCGTCGCGAACTTCGTGCTGATCCACTTCCCGGAAACCGGCAAGACCTCGGATGCGGCCGACGCCTATCTCACCAAGCGCGGCCTCGTGCTGCGCGCGCTGAAGAATTACGGCCTGCATCATGCCCTGCGCATGACCATCGGCACCGAGGAGGCCAACCGCCTCGTCGTCGACGGCTTGCGCGACTTCATGGCCGGCAAATGAGCGCGAACCCGCACTTCCAGCGCGTCGCGCTGATCGGCTTCGGCCTGATCGGCGGGTCGATCGCGCGCGCTGCGAAGCTCCAGGGCCTGGCCGGCGAGATCGTTACCACCGCCCGCTCGGAGAAGACGCGCACGCGCGTGATCGAGCTCGGCATCGTCGACCAGGTCGTGGCGACCAATGCGGAAGCGGTGAAGGACGCCGATCTCGTCATCCTCTGCATTCCCGTCGGCGCCTGCGGGCCGGTGGCGCAGGAGATCGCGCCGCATCTCAAGCCCGGCGCGATCGTTTCCGACGTCGGCTCCGTGAAGGGCGCGATCGTCAGGGACATGGCGCCGCACCTGCCGAAAAACATCCACTTCGTGCCGGCGCATCCGGTCGCGGGCACCGAGCATTCGGGCCCCGATTCCGGCTTCGCCGAGCTCTTCATCAACCGCTGGTGCATCCTGACGCCGCCGGAAGGCGTCGATGCCGCGGCCACCGATCGCCTGCGCGCGTTCTGGGCGGCGATGGGCGCCAAGGTCGAGATCATGACGCCGGATCATCATGATCTCGTGCTCGCCATCACCAGCCATCTGCCGCATCTCATCGCCTACACGATCGTCGGCACCGCCGATGAGCTGGCGCAAGTGACTGAGTCCGAAGTCATCAAATTCTCCGCCGGCGGTTTCCGCGACTTCACCCGCATCGCGGCGTCCGATCCGACGATGTGGCGCGACGTGTTCCTCGCCAACAAGGAGGCCGTACTGGAGATGCTCGGCACCTTCACCGAGGATCTGGCAAAGCTCACCCGCGCGATCCGTCGCGGCGATGGCGAAGCGCTGTTCGACCACTTCACCCGCACCCGCGCCATCCGCCGCGGCATCGTCGAGATCGGCCAGGATTCGGCCGCCGCGGACTTCGGCCGCCAGCATGGGCAGCTCGGCAAGAAGCCGTAAGCGGTGATGTAGCCCGGACAAAGCTGCGTAGCCCGGATGGAGCGCAGCGTAATCCGGGATTCTTGGATCCCGCTAACGCCGCCCCGGATTTCGCTTCGCTCCATCCGGGCTACGAGAAAGAGTCAATACAGCGGCGGGATCTGGCCGACCTTGACGGGCCCGAGCAGCACGGCACCGTCGACGAACTTCAGCGGAAAACTTCTCGCCTTCTTGCCTTCCAGTGTGCTCTCGGTGCCGATCGAGTTGATGCCGGCGGCAATGCCGGCATTGGCGTTCTGCTTGATGACCTTGCCGAGGCCGGGCACGGCGCGGTCGAGCGCGCCGAAGAGATTGTTGAGGTCCTGCGACTTCACGCCGGGCGCGACGCGGTCGAGCGTTGCCTGCGGCACGCCCTCCTCCAGCATCTTCTCGATGCCGAGCACCGGGATCACGCGCTCGAGGCCCGTCACCGTCATCTGCAATTCACCGTCGAGTCGGCCATTGGCCGACAGGCCGAGCGTGCCGGCCGCGACCGCGATCATCTCGCCCTGCTGGATGCGCGACTGCACGATCTCGATGTGACCGCCCGCGGCCTGGATCTCGCGGAAACGCTGCGGCCAGGGCTTTGGCGTGAGGTCGGAGAGACCCGTGATCTTGGCGCGCGTGTCGGCCTCGAACGGCTCGGCGAGCAGGGGATGAACGCCCTGGATGCTGCCTTGCGCGAGGTGGAGCACGGTCTCGATCACGGGATGATCGGACTTCGATCCCTCTGCGAGGCGGCCATGCAACTCGATCTGCTTGGCGCGCGCGAGCGGCACCTGCACGCTGCCGTCGAGGCGGTTGAGGCTGGGATCGTCGAACACGATGGAGGCGCGGTCCGGCACGGCCGGCAGGCCGACCACGCTGCTGCGCCCCTTGCTCCAGTTCACCACGAAGGTGTTTTGCGTGACGCCGTCGATCAGCGTCGCCGGCGCGGAGAATTCGGCAATGACGAGCTTGGGATCGTAGACCTGCGCAACGACCAGGATGTTGTCGAGCTTGGCCGTGAACGGCGTCTTGCTGGCGTTCTGCGACACCAGGGCGACGCTGGCGCCGGAACACTGGACCTCGAAGCGGAACGGGAAGCCCGCGATCGAGCGCTTGGCGCAATCGTAAATGCGGCCGGACTTGGCCTCCTGCGCGCGCCAGGCGTCGGCGGCCACCTCGGCCTGCGAAGCGGCATAGAACCAGAAGCAGCTCCACGCCACGGCGAGGATCAGGACAAGAACGGGAGCGATGAAAAGGCCCCAACGGGAGCGCCGGCCTGCGGCAACGGTCATATCGGACATGCGGCGACCCTTTGACGCCAGATTTTGGCAAATGTAAGCGAGGCCGGCCTCACATCAAGGGCGGAGAATTCGCTTCGCTTGGGGGCCCGGTTCTGCTAAAGCGCGACGCGATTTGGAAAATCGCCTCGCGCTTTAGCTCCTTGTTTGAGCATGATCTTTTCGGAAAACCGCTTCACACTTTTCCGGATCATGCTCTAGCCGTGCCCGAAATGTCCGAAATCACCCTCCCCTCCGTCACTACAGCCAAGGGCGACCTCTGGGTGTTCGGCTATGGCTCGCTGATGTGGCGGCCGGGCTTCGAATTCGCAGAACGCGTCCCGGCGCGGCTCGTCGGCGAGCATCGCGCGCTCTGTGTCTATTCCTTCGTGCATCGGGGCACGCCGGAGAAGCCGGGCCTGGTGCTCGGGCTCGACCGCGGCGGCGCCTGTCGCGGCATCGCCTTCCGCGTCACGGAGAAGAACCGCGCCGACGTCGTCGCCTATCTGCGCGCGCGCGAACAGGTCACCTCGGTCTATCGCGAGGTGATGCGCTCGGTGTGGCTGGAGAACGATGCGCGCGAGCGCGTCTCCGCCCTCGCCTATGTCGTCGACCGCGGTCATGTCCAATATGCCGGGAGGCTGTCGCTCGCCGACCAGCACCGCCACGTGATCCAGGGCCATGGCCAGTCCGGCGCCAACCGCGACTACGTCACGGCGACGGTGAAGGCGATCGAGGCCGAAGGATTTCGCGACACGCAGCTGCATCAGCTTGCGACCATGCTGCATGGTGATGCGCACGCACTGCCTCCCGTGGAAGATCAAGAGAACCGCTAGCTCTCCGACGGCGCGTAGCTCGGCGCGCTGCCGATCAGTTGCTCCTGCTCCTTGCGGCCCGCGTCGACGAGGCGCGCGGTCGCCTCCTCAATGGCGGCTTGCACGCGGGAGAGAAACTCGTCCTTCGGCAGGCCCGGCGGCAGCGGATCGAGGAACTCCACCACCAGCGTGCCGGGATAGCGCATGAAGGTGCGGCGCGGCCAGAACAGGCCGGAGTTGAGCGCGATCGGCAGGCACTGCACACCGCAGGACGAATAGATCTGCGCAAAGCCGGTCTTGTAGTCCGGCGGCGCGCCCGGCGCGCGGCGCGTGCCTTCCGGAAAGATCACGAGCTGCTTTCCGCTGCGCACCGCCTCGCGCGCGCGGCGCGTCATGTCCAGCAGCGCCTTCACGCCGGCATTGCGATCGATCGCGATCATCCCGGTCTTGACCAGGAACTGGCCGAACACCGGAATCTGCATGAGCTGGCGCTTGAGGATGAAGATCGGGCGATTGAAGAAGCCCGGCAGCACAAAGGTCTCCCAGAACGACTGGTGTTTTGCGACGATCACCAACGGTCCCTGCGGGATTTTCTCGACGCCGCGGAATTCCACCTTGATGTTGCAGACCACGCGCATCAGGAACAGCGTCGCCTTCGCCCACCATTCGGCAACGGTCAGCATGGCACGCGGCGGCAAGGCGAAGGTCGGCAGCGCCACGATCGCGAGGACCACCAGCACGGTGTAGAACAGCACGTTGAACACGAGCGAGCGCAGGAAGATCAAAAACATCGACGGTCCGTTCAATTGCCGTTCAATTGACCTGTGCCGTCGCGGGCCGCTTCGGCGTCAGGCCTGCAGGCTGCTCCGACATCTCGGGCGAAAGGTCAATCCCGAAATCCTCCAGCCGCACCCTGAGTTCGGCCGCGATATACTTGACATATTCGGACAGGAGCAGCCGCAAGGTGGACGCCGAGGTCCACCAGGGCTCCTCGCGCCATTTGTCACCGACCACCGCGAACGGGATCAGAATCGTCTCCGGCATCGCATGCGAGAATTCCACGAGCGCGCGCGGCATGTGATAGTTCGAAGTGACCACGATCAGCGACTTGAAGCCGCGCCCCTCGGCCCAGCGCCGCGCCTCCGCCGCGTTGCCGCGGGTCGTGAGCGCGGTGCGGTCGAGGTCGACGCAGCAGGTCATGAAGGACTGGTTCTCCGGCAGGGTGCGGGAGATGTCGCTCGCCGTCGAGGTCGGGTGCACGCCTGATATCAGCAGCCGCTTGCCGTAGCCGGCGGCGAGCAACTCCATGGCGTCCGAGACCCGCGAGGAGCCGCCGGTCAGGACCACGATGCCATCGGCCTTGCGGCTAGGGGCGATCTCGGCACCGCGCAATTGCGACAGGAACGCGATGAAGCCCGCCGCCGCGCCGACGAAGGCCAGCGCGATCGTCGACACCACGACCGCGCGCAGCCAGCCGCGCGGCAGTTTCGGCGATCGATCGTCGGTCGGCGCGGTCATGTGATGTCGGTGATCCCTTCCCCGGATGATTTTAGGACGTTTTGAGGCGAAGTGGAGTCCGGTTTACCGGGCTCTACGAACGCAACGAACCACAACTCTGTCCGCGCAGGTGGTGCGCTCCCTCGCCCCGCTTGCAGGGAGAGGGTTGGGGTGAGGGGGAGTCTCCGCGAGGACGGTAGCAGTTGGACTCGCGGAGAGTCCCCCTCACCCGGAATCCGCGCTTTCAGCGCGAATTCCGGCCTCTCCCCGCAAGCGGGGAGAGGAGAAGAAACTTCAATCCACATCGTTCAGTGTCGCGAACAGCGTCTGGCGCGAGGCGACGGCGGTGATGGCGCCGATCAGCACCGCCTGCACCGCGAGCACGATGTAGCCGGACGGCCGCAGCGAGAAGGTGCCGAGCAGAGCTGCGAACTGATCACCAACCGGGGTCCCCGAAAACCAGCCGGCGATCGACTCGGAGAAGCCGAACAACAGCATGGCCACGCCGCCGCCGATCACGCCGCCCTCGAGCCCGAGGCGGAGGAAATGGCGCAGGAAGTGGTTGGCGATGTAGCGGTCGCCGGCGCCGACGAAATGCAGCACCTCGACGATCGGGCGGTTCGCCGCCATCGCGCCGCGGGTCGCGAACGAGACCGAGATGATGGTCGCGACGATGACAAGCGCGAGGATGCCGATGCCGGCGAGCACGGTGGCGTTGGTCATCGAGCGCATCCGCTCGATCCAGGCGCGGTGATCGTCGACGCTGGCGCCCGGCGCCACTTGCGTCACGCGCGCGCGCAAGGCGCCGAGATCGAGCGCCGTGCCGGGCTGGACGCGCGCGATGATCATGCGCGGAACCGGCAGGTCGTCCATCGACAGGCCGGTGCCGAGCCAGGGCTCGAGCAGCTTGCCGCTTTCATCCTTCGAGAACGGCTTGACCTCGACGATGCCGGGCTGCGCGCGCATCGCTTCGGTCACCGCCGCGGTGTCGCGATCGAGATCGCGCCCCGCTTGCGGGCGAACCTGGATGGTGATTTCGCTTGCGACGTCGGACTGCCATTCCGCGGCGGACGCACTCACCAGCAGCACCGTGCCGGTGGTCATCGAAGCCAGGAACGTCATGATGGCGACGACGGCGACCAGCGCGCGGCCGTGGATCGAGGCGCGCGGCACGATCGGCGACAAATTGCGCGCCTTGGCAGGAAGCGGCGGACGCTCCTGTCCGAGGTCGACCAGAACGCCGCGCTCGTCGGTCTTACTCATAGACGTGCAGCCGGCCCTGATGCAGCACGAAGCGTCGCGCCTCGTACTGGTCCATCAGGGCGATGTCGTGGGTGGCGATGATGACGGCGGTGCCCGACTTGTTGAGCTCGATGAAGAGCCGCAGCAGGCGGCGGCCGAGTGTCGGGTCGACGCTGCCGGTCGGCTCGTCCGCAAGCAACAATTGAGGTCGCGAGATCACCGCGCGCGCGATCGCGGCGCGCTGCTTCTCGCCGCCGGACAGGATCGGCGGCAGCGCGTCCATGCGGTCGCCGAGCCCGACCCAGCGCAGGAGGTCGATGACCTCCTTGCGGTAGCTCGACTCGCTGCGGCCCATGACGCGGAACGGCAGCGCCACGTTCTCATAGGTCGTCATGTGGTCGAGCAGGCGGAAATCCTGCAGCACGATGCCGATGCGCTTGCGCAGGTCGGCGATCTCGTCCTTGCTGAGCTGCGAGACGTCGTGGCCGAACAGATTGACGAGGCCGCGCGTCGGCCGGTGCGACAGGAACAACAGGCGCAGCAGCGACGTCTTGCCGGCGCCGGACGGGCCGGTGAGGAACTGGAACGAATGCGCCGGGATCTGGAAGCTGAGGTCGCGCAGGACCTCCGGCCCCAGACCGTAACGCAATCCGACATTTTCGAACCGAACCAAGCTCAGCTCCGTTCGAGAGGTGGCGCCGCGCGGCCGGCGAGGTTTCGCCGCACGCGATCAAGGGGTTGTGCGGCCGTTATGGTTTCCGGTTCGTTAACGGTCGCCCTGTAGCATTTGGGGTGCCCGGCTCTCCGCGACCGGGGCATCGTCAAGACCAGTCCGTGCATCAAGGCCCGTGTCCATGCATATCGTCTGCCCCCATTGTACGACATCCTACGCCATCAAGCTTGCCAGCCTCGGGGCGAACGGACGGACGGTCCGCTGCTCCCGCTGCAAGGAGACCTGGGTCGCCTATGCCGAGGATGCCATCGAGGAGGCCTCCGTTCCGGCCATGGCCGCGGCCAGCCAGGCCGACGACCAGTCCGACCTCGCCGATCAGTGGAACTCCTACGCCAAGGACGACAACTCCGCCGACGCGCCTGTGGTCGACAGCCCTTCGATCGCCAGCGACTGGCCGGACGAGGGCGCCAAGGAGATCGAGGACGAATGGACAGCCGCAGCCCGGGCCGCCGAGGAGGATGCCGCCGGCGCCCAGCACCAGTCCTGGTTCCGTGGCCTGTTCAGCCGCCGCGGGGCACGGGTGAAGCGTCCGGTCCCCACTGTAGCGCCACGAAAATCCTATTTCGGCCTGCCGACCGCCTGCGCCGCCATGGCCGCGCTGGTGCTGGCCCTGATCATGTGGCGCGGCGACGTGGTGCGCCTGCTGCCGCAGACGGCCGCCTTCTACAAGTTGGTCGGGCTCGACGTGAATTTGCGCGGACTGGCTTTCAAGGACGTCAAGCTTTCCAGCGAGTCCGTGGACGGTAAACAGGTGCTGGTGATCGAGGGCGTGATCGTGGGTCAGGGCAAGAAGCCGCTCGATATCCCGCGCCTGCGCTTTGCGGTGCGCGATGCGCAGGGCGCCGAGATCTACGCCTGGAACACCGTGCTGGAGCAGACCGTGCTGCAGCCCGGGGAGCGCGCCTTCTTCCGCTCGCGCCTGGCCTCGCCGCCGGCGGAGGGCCGCAATATCGACGTCCGTTTCTTCAACCGGCGCGACATTGCCGGTGGCAGCGTATAATCAGGCGCGCAGGGTCCGCGCGGGAGGTTGGCCCCAAGGGTTGGTCTGATGCCAAAAGTTCTGATCGCCGACGACGAGGATTCGATGCGCCAGCTGGTGGCGCGCGCCATCGCCATGGACGGCCACGAGACCGTGACGGCGCAGGACGGCGCCGAGGCACTGGAGATCCTGACCCGCGAGGACGGCGCGTTCGACCTCCTGCTCACCGACATCCAGATGCCCGTGATGGACGGCATCGCGCTGGCGCTGTCCGCCGCGCGCGATTTCCCCGATCTGACGATCCTGCTGATGACCGGATTTGCCGACCAGCGCGAGCGCGCGTCGAACCTGAACGCGCTGGTACATGACGTCGTGACCAAACCGTTCTCGGTCGCCGACATCCGCACCGCGGTGGCGGACGCGCTGGCGGCGAAGAAGGGCTAGCGGCAGCCACACATTCCGCCGTCATGCCCCGCGAAGGCGGGGCATCCAGTACGCGGCAGCGGATATGGCGAGAGCGAGCTCTCTAACGCCGGTCTCTGGAATACTGGATCGCCCGCCTACGCGGGCGATGACACCGAATGTGGTGTCGGCAGCGAGCGTGCCGTCAAAAATCCTTCAGCAGCCGCTCGAGATAGTCGAGCTCGATCTGCGGACGGGCGGGATCGCTCAGGCGCCGGCGGAGCTCTTCAAGGATGCGGCGCGCGCGCTGGGCGTCGATCTCGCCGGGAATCTTGACCGTGAAATCGTCGCTATAGTCCTTGCCGCGGAGCGGCCGGCCGAGCGGATCGGTCCGTTCGCCGTTGCCCGACTGGCGGCCGACGGCCTGGCCGGGACCTTCGCCATCGCCGGGCTCCGAGCCTTCGCCGTTCTGCTGCCCGCCCATGGAGTCAGCCAGGTCCTGCATGCCCTTGCGCAAGCCGTCGATGGCCTTGCCCTGCGACGTCGTCGCGCCATCCGCATCGCCTTCGCCGATCTGACTGCCGGCATCGCCCATGGCGTTTTCGGCGGCATCGAAACCGTCTTCGCCGTCCTGATCGCCGTCACCCGGCTGACCTTGTTGGCCCTGCTGTCCCTGCTGTCCCTGCTGCCCCTGCTGCTTCTGACCGCGCTGGCCCTTTTGGCCGTCCTGCGGCAGGCCCATCTCGGCGAGCTTCTTCTTCAGGGCCTCGAGCCGCTTCTTCAACTGCTCCTGCCGGTCCTGGATATCCGATCCCTCGCGCGAGGCCGAAGGATCGTTCGGATCGGGATAGAGATATTTCTCCATATCCCTGATCGCCTTGGACTGCTGGCCGATGCTCTGGTCCGAGTTCTTTTCCTTCAGGCTGTCGGCGGACTGCTTCATCGACTTGTCGGCGCTGTCGAGCAGCGCATCGAGACTCTGCTGGTCGCGTGACTGGGCGAGGCAGGTCGAAGCCGTCCAACAGGAGAGCGCGAGCACGAGAGCGGCGGTCGAAAGCCCTCCCCGCGCAGCCTTTCCGTTTCGCAAAATCGAGGTGGGCTTCATCAGCTATCTACCTCCCTGGGATTCACGCCAGGTCCTGAGCTCTTCACGCAGGGACTCCTGCTGCCTCGCCAGATCGTCGAGCTGTTCGGTGGTCGCGCCGCGGGTCTTCTGCCGCAGCTCTCTCGACTTGCGCAGGATCTCCGCGACCTTGGGCGGCAGCGGCTTGGTGCCGCGCTGACCGCGCTTGGAGTCCTTGCTTTGGCGGTCGGTTTCGTCGCGCAGTGCGTTCTGCTCGCGAAGCAGATCGTTCAGTTCGCGCGCGATCTCGTCCATCTCTCGCTGCTCGGCGCTGGGCGGGCCGGGCGGGCGTTCCAGCAAACGCGCCAGACGATCCAGCTCGCGCGCGGCGGCGTCACGATTGCCGCGCTGGATCAGCCGCTCGATCCGCTTCATCTGGTCGTCGAGGCCTATGGCCGGACGCGCCAGCGGATTGTTGCGCATCTGCTGCGCGAACTGGCGCATGTAATTGTCGAGAGCGGTCTTCAGATTGTCCATGAGCTTCTTGAGCTCTTCGTCGCTGGCGCCACGCTGAAGCGCCTGCTTGAGCGCGTCCTGGGCTGCCCGCAGCGCCTTGTCGACGTCGCTGATATTGCCGTCCTCGATCGTCACCGCCAGCGCCCACAGGCTGGCCACGACCTCGCGCAGGGAATCGTCGGTGCGCGCCGCCTCGAGCTGGCGCGCGACGCTGTGGAGGCCGAGATATTGCCCGGCCTCCGGCGTGAACATCTCGGGCGCGATCATCAGCGCGTCCAGCGCGGCGTAGACATCGGAGTTCTTGTTGGCGTCGAGCGCAAGGATGCGGCGCTGCTCGATCAGCGCGCGGGCGAGCGGCTTGGTGAACAGCCGCCCCGGCAGGCGCATGTTGAAGGGCTCGCTTTTCGCCTCGTTGCCGGCCTCGTCCTTGGCCGTGAGCGTCAGCGTGACGTCCGCGCCGGAATAGGGATCCTCGCTGAGGTCCTTCACCATCTGGCCGACGCCGTTGCGGGTGCGCGCGTTCGGCAAGGTGAGCGCGAATTGCGGCGGCTGGTACAGCGGCCGCGCGGCCTTGGTGTCAGCGTTCTTGGTGTCAGCGTTCTTGGTGTCAGCGTTCTTGGCGTCGGCGTTCTTGGTGTCGGCGTCTTGAGCGTCGGAGGGACGCAGGACGAATTGCGCCTCGGCACCGGTGACGCCGTAATCATCCTCGATCTTGTAGGAGAGCTGCAGCGCGCCGTAGGCTTGGCGCTCCGGATCTTTGGCGAGCGCGATCGTCGGCGGGCGGTCCGGTGTCGCCGTGAAGGCCCATTGCGGCTGGCCGGAGGGCGCGCGGACATGCGCGGTGCCGTCGCCGGCGATGGCGAAGTGCTTTTCGTTGGTACCCTTGGGCGTGGCCTCCGTGGGGGCGACCTCCTTGAGGCCGCCGGAGACGGCGACATCGAGACTGCCGCCGGAGGAGCGCACGATCAGGGTCGAGCCGGCCGGCACGGCGAGCGGGCCGCTCGCGGGCAGCGCCGCGGCCTCCTTGTTGGCGGCCGACAGGATGATGGGCGGCTTGCCGGTGTAGATCGGCGGGGTGACCCAGGCATCGACGCGAACATTGGTCGGGGCCAGCACACCGTTCCAGTCGAAGGCGGCCCCGAGCCGCATCGCGCGCTCGTCGCCGGCCGCGAAGTAGGTCGCAACCAGCATCACCATGACCAGCGCGCGCAACGCCCAGGGATCATGCAAGGGGAGCCTCGGGTGCGGCAGACCGGCACGGATGCGCTTGAGCGAGGCCAGCGTGCGCTCGCGCTGCGCCTGCCACAGCGCCTGCGCGACGGGGTCCTGCGAGGTCAGCGTGTCCGTGAGCGCTGTCGCCGGGCGGTGGCGGATGCCGGAGCCACGGTCGAGCCGGCCCAGAGCCTCTTCACGGCTCGGCCAGCGGAAACGAACCAGCGGGAACAACGCGGCAATCGCAGCGCCGGCGAAAATGACCAAGCCTATGGCGCGGGCGAGGAACGGCAGTGCCAGCCAGAGGCCAGCCCAGGACGCCACCAGGAATAGGCCGATCACGGTCAGCAGCCGCGCCAAATTCGGCCAGGCACGCTCCCACGCGATGGCATAGATGGCCCGATCGAGGGCCTGCGCCAGCTTGAGCCGCGACAGAGCGTCGCCGTCGCGGATCGGGTCTGACGGGTCGGGGGTGACGCCGTTCAATCAGCTCTCCAGGTTGCCCGGTGGAGAGAAGCGTACCACAACGGCAGCACTGAGGCATCCGTTCCTGTACGGGAGCGCCCCCTTTTCCCGCATAACACGAGGACGTGACTGGTCCGCAGCAACCCCGTAATTTCCGCGCCGCCACCTGAGGGAAAAAAGGAACGCCATGGACAAGAAGATGCACGACAAGGGCCTGGAAGTCCGCAAAGCGGTGCTGGGGGAAGCCTATGTCAACAACGCCCTGAAGAACGTCGACGATTTCAACCGTCCGTTCCAGGAAATGCTCAACGAATATTGCTGGGGCACGGTGTGGGGCCGCGAGGAGCTGCCGCGCAAGACCCGCAGCATGCTCAACATCGCGATGATCGCGATCCTCAACCGCCAGCACGAGTTCCGCGCGCATCTCAAGGGTGCGCTCACCAACGGCGTCAGCCGCGACGAGATCCGCGAGATCCTGATGCAGGTCGCGATCTATGGCGGCATGCCCGCCGCCGTCGACAGTTTCAGGATCGCGCGCGAGGTGTTCGCGGAGATCGACGGGAAGGCGTGAGGCCAACAAACAAAACGCAACGCATTTGCTCCGTCATTGCGAGCGAGGCGAGGCAATCCAGTAACCCTCCGCGGAGACAGCCTGGATTGCTTCGTCGCTTCGCTCCTCGCAATGACGGCGGGAGGAAATAGAACCATGGACATCGGATTCATCGGCCTCGGAAACATGGGTTTCCCGATGGCGCGGCGGCTGATCGAGGCCGGTCACAAGCTCGTCGTGTTCGACACACGCAAGGAGGTCGTCGATAAGCTCGTGGCGCGCGGCGCCACGGCTGCGACATCGGCAAAGGATGTCGCCGACCAGGTCGAGACCGTGATGGCGAGCCTGCCCTCGCTGCAGGCTTCGCTCGAGGTCGCGACTGGGGCGAACGGCGTGATCGAGGGCAAGCGCGCCAAGCGCTTCATCGACCTCTCCACCGTCGGCTCGGCGATGGCCGCGAAGATTCACGGCCTCCTGGCCAAACGCAACATCGTGCAGATCGACTGCCCCGTCTCCGGCGGCGTCGGCGGCGCCGAGAAGGGCACGCTGGCGGTGATGGTCTCGGGGCCGAAGGCGGAGTTCGAACTGCTCAAGCCCGCACTCGACGTGATCGGAAAAGTGTTCTTCATCGGCGAGAAGCCCGGCGCGGCGCAAACCATGAAGCTCGCCAACAATTTCCTGTCGGCGACTGCGATCGTGGCGACGTCGGAAGCCGTGGTGATGGGCGTGAAGGCTGGGCTCGACCCTGCCGTGATGATCGACGTCATCAATTCAGGCTCGGGCATGAACACCGCGAGCCGCGACAAGTTTCCGCGCTCGGTGCTGCCGCGCACGTTCGATTTCGGCTTCGCCACGGGGCTGATGGTGAAGGACGTCCGGCTGGCGCTGGACGAGATGAAGCAACTCGGCCTCTCGATGGAGGTGGCCGACGCCGTCGGGCACCTGTGGGAGACCGTCATCAGCACGGAAGGCGCCGAGTCCGATTTCACCGCTGCGATCAAGCCGATCGAGAAGAAGGCCGGCGTCGTGGTTGGCGGCAAGGGTGGATTGGGGGGGAAGTAACCGCACGCTCAGTCCCGTAGCCCGGATGGAGCGAAGCATAATCCGGGATTGTTGGATGATGCCAAGAGTCCCGGATTACGCTGCGCTTCATCCGGGCTACGGCACCGCAACTGACGCGCGAGTTTCTCAAAAATTTCGCGACGTCTCCATTCACCCTTGAGTTGTATTCTTTGTAAGTTATCCTGTCCGCCCTACACGACTGCATAAAAATCAGGGAGGACGGAATGAAGCGTCATCGACACTTACTTGTCGGTGCGACCATGGCCCTGTTTGCCTGTGTCGCACTCGGTACTTCGCCCGCAATGGCGACGGCGTGCACCAATCTTCGATCCTTGCAACTGCAGCACACGGTGATCAATTCGGCGGACGACAACACGACCGGCACCTTCGTCCCGCCTGGTTCGAGCCCGATCACCAATCTTCCGGCGTTTTGCCGCGTCACCGCAACGCTGGTGCCGACTTCGGATTCCAATATCAGGATCGAAGTCTGGCTGCCCGAAACGACGTGGAACGGCAGATTCCTCGGCACCGGCGGCGGCGGCTTCCAGGGCGTGATCACCTATAACTCGCTCGCCCTCGGCATCCAGGGCGGCTTTGCCGCGACCAACAGCGATCTCGGCACCGGGTCTTCGGGATGCAGCCCGCTGTTCTGCGGCTCGGCCGGCAACATGGGCAATCCTCTCGCCATTCAATTCGGCGATCCCGCGAGCCCCTCGACCGGCCTGTTCGGGCATCCCGAGCGGATCAAGGATTTCGGCTACCGCGCGATCCATCTGATGACCGTGCGCGGCAAGGAAATCGCCAACGCGTTCTACGGGCACCAGCCGCAAAGGGCCTATTTCGCCGGCTGCTCCACCGGCGGCCAGAACGCGCTGATGGAGGCGCAGCGCTTCCCCAACGACTATGACGGCATCCTGGCGGGCGCAGCCGCGTTCAACCGCACCCACCTGCACATGGCCGGCCTCTATGGCTGGCAGAACGCGCATGCGAGCCCCGGCCGCTTCATCCAGGCCGGCCAGATGACGCTGATCAACCAGGCCGTGCTCAAGCAGTGCGTCGGCCGGGACGGCGGCGCCAAGACCGATCAATTCCTGACCGATCCGCGCGACTGCCGTTTTGATCCGAAGGTCCTGCTCTGCACCGGCGGCAACGCGCCGCCCGCCTGCCTGACCTCCGAGCAGGTCACGACCATGCAGCGCTATTACGGCGGCACGAACGACCCGGTGAACGGGCAGATCATCAATCCGGGCTCCCAGCGCGGCAACGAGACCGACGACATCCTCGCACTCGGCCTCGCGTTCCAGGAACGGTTGCCCGAGCCGGCCTTCGACGGCCTGTTCTACTGGGTGTTCGGGCCGAGCTTCGGCTACCCATCAAGCGCGACCAACTTTGCCAATTTCGACTTCCACCACGACATCGCCAAGGTCGATAACCAGCTTGCCGCAGTGCTGAACGCGACCAGCACGGATCTCAGCGAATTCAGGGAGCATGGCGGCAAGCTGCTGATGTATCACGGCTGGGCCGACCCGCTGATTCCGTCACAGAGCAGCATCAACTATTTCCTCGCGCTGGTGGGGGATGAAGCCCAGGGGCTCCAACCGGTCGGCTTCTTCGATCATGGCAATGGCAATCCGGCGCTGCAGCGGACCCAGAGCTACGCACGGCTGTTCATGGTGCCCGGGCTGTATCACTGCTCGGGCGGACCCGGCCCCAACACGTTCGATGCGCTCACACCGCTGGTTAAATGGGTCGAGGCCGGGGTCCCGCCGGAAACGATCCTCGCCACGAAATTCGTCGATGACACACCACCTGCGGTGCAGATGACCCGGCCGCTCTGCGTCTTCCCCAAGGTCGCAAAGTACAACGGCAGCGGCAGCACCAGCGCTGCCGCGAACTTCACCTGCGTCACTGACGAGAACGATTTCAACCAGAAGCCGGCGCCGAAATACGGGCCGTGAAATGAGCAACGCCGGTGAGCATAGGCTCGCCGGCGTTTTACCGGGTCCCGTAGCCCGGATGGAGCGAAGCGCAATCCGGGGCCTTGGGCCGCAGAGAGACTGTCCCGGATTTCGCTGCGCTCCATCCGGGCTACGACATCACAGCCACGGCGCCGGCGTGTCCATCGCAATGAGCTGCTCGACCTCGATGCGCGGGCGCACCACCGCGTATTGATCGCCCTTCACCAGCACCTCGGGCACCAGCGGCCGCGTGTTGTAGGTGCCGGCCTGCACCGCGCCATAGGCACCGGCGGTCATGATGGCGATCAGATCGCCCGGCTTCGGCGTCGGCAGGGTGCGGTCGAGCGCGAGATAGTCGCCAGTCTCGCAGACTGGGCCGACGACGTCGGCCATGATCGTGGCGGCATCCCTCGCCGGCTGCGTCACCGGCAGGATGTCGTGATGCGCCTCATACAGCGTCGGGCGGATCAGATCGTTCATCGCGGCGTCGATGATGACGAAATTCTTGCCATCGCCGTGCTTCACGTAAATCACCTTGGCGACGAGGATGCCGGCATTGCCGACGATCATGCGGCCCGGCTCGAACATCAGCGTGCAGCCGAGATTGTGGCTGACGCGCTTGACCATGGCGGCATAGGCGTCGGGCGCCGGTGGCGCCTCGCGGTCCATGTAATAGGGAATGCCGAGGCCGCCGCCGAAATCGACGTGGCTGATGTCGTGGCCGTCGCTGCGCAGCGTCTGCACGAATTCGGAGAGGATGCGGAACGCGGTCTCCATCTTGGAGAGATCGGTGATCTGGCTGCCGATATGCACGTCGGTGCCTGTTACCTTGATCCCGGGCAGCTTGGCGGCGCGGGCATAGACCTCGCGGGCATAGGCGATCGGAATGCCGAACTTGTTCTCGGACTTGCCGGTCGAGATCTTCGCATGCGTGCCGGCATCGACGTCGGGATTGACGCGCACGGAGATGCGCGCCGTCTTGCCCATCTCGGTCGCGAGGCGCGACAGCAGTTCGAGCTCGGGCTCGGATTCGACGTTGAGGCAGAGAATGTCGGCGGCCAGCGCCGCGCGCAGCTCGGTCTCGGTCTTGCCGACGCCGGAGAACAGGATCTTGCTTGCGGGGATGCCGGCCGCGAGCGCACGCTTCAGTTCGCCACCGGAGACGACGTCCGCGCCGGCGCCGAGCTTGGCCAGCGTGCGCAGCACCGACTGGTTGGAGTTCGCCTTCATGGCGTAGCAGACCAGCACCTTCTCGCCGGCAAAGGCGTCGGCGAAGACGCGGTAGTGCCGCTCGAGCGTTGCGGTCGAATAGCAGTAGAACGGCGTGCCGACGGTCGCGGCCAGCTCGGACAGGTTCACCGCCTCGGCGTGCAGCACGCCGTTGCGGTAGTCGAAATGATTCATGGCGTCGGCTCAGTTTGTCCCCAGCCTACCGGCTGGGTCTGTCGTCCAGGAGCGGGTCGAGAATAAACGATTTCTTGCTGCCCTTGGGCGCCGCGGGGCCGGCTTCCGCACCATAGGTGGGGTTGAACACGCTCGGCGTTCTCTGGGCTTCGATCTCGGTGTCGGTGGGCGCGGCGATGTTGGCCGTGGACGCGCTCGAGGCGGTCGGCGGCAGATCCAGCGGGCCCTTGCGGCCGCAGCCGGCCAGCGCGAGCGCCGTCAGGCTCAAGACAATGATGGCCCACCCCGAGCCGGCCGGGCGAAACTTTGACGTCACGACGAGATCCCCACTACGCGGGCTGCACCATACAGAGATTGGCGCGCTCTGGCGAGAGCCGGATGACCATGAAACATAAGCGAAATTTTGCCCTCAGCCCTATTTCCGCTCTTTTTCCAGCCGCTTCGCCCAGGCCTTGGCCTGGGAGGCCACGTTCTTCGGCGCGGTGCCGCCGAAGCTGGTCCGGCTCTTCACCGACGATTCGACCGAGAGCACGCCGAGCACGTCCTTGGTGATCTTGGGCTCGATCGCCTGCATCTCCTTCAGCGGCAGCTCGTGCAGCGCCATCTCGCCCTCGGCGGCCTTGGCGACGATGCGGCCGGTAACGTGGTGGGCCTCGCGGAACGGCATCTTCAGCGTCCGCACCAGCCAGTCGGCAAGGTCGGTCGCGGTGGCGTAGCCCTCGCCGGCGGCGGCCTTCATCTTGGCCTCGTCGGGGACGAGATCGCGGACCATGCCGGTCATGGCGCGGATCGCCAGCGACAGCGCGGCAAAGCCCTCCATCGCGCCCTGCTTGTCCTCCTGCATGTCCTTTTGATAGGCGAGCGGCAGGCCCTTCATCACGATCAGGAGACCGTTGAGCGCGCCGATGACGCGGCCGGTCTTGGCGCGCACCAGCTCGGCGGCATCTGGATTGCGCTTCTGCGGCATGATCGACGAACCGGTGGTGAACTTGTCGCTGAGGCGGACCAGCCCCACCAGCGGCGAGGTCCAGATCACGATCTCCTCGGCAAAACGTGACATGTGCACGGCGCAGATCGAGGCCGCAGACAGCGTCTCCAGCACGAAGTCACGGTCGGAGACCGCATCGAGCGAATTCGCCATCGGCCGGTCGAAACCGAGCGCCTTCGCGGTGGCATGGCGGTCGATCGGGAACGAGGTGCCGGCAAGCGCAGCGGCGCCGAGCGGCGATTCATTGAGCCGCTTGCGCGCATCCTGGAAACGGCCGCGGTCGCGCGCGGCCATCTCGACATAGGCGAGCAGATGGTGACCGAAGGTGACAGGCTGCGCGGTCTGCAGGTGCGTGAAGCCGGGCATCACGGTCGCGGCATGTTCCAGCGCGCGATTGACCAGCGCGGCCTGGAACGCGGCGAGCGCCGCGTCGGTCTCATCGAGAACGTCGCGAACATAGAGGCGGAAGTCGGTCGCGACCTGGTCATTGCGCGAGCGCGCGGTGTGCAGGCGCCCGGCCGCCGGGCCGATCAGCTCCGACAGGCGGCTCTCGACATTCATATGGATGTCCTCGAGCGCGCGCTTGAACGTGAAGCCGCCCTTCCCGATCTCTGACAGAATCGTGTCTAGACCCTTGCCGATATTTTTCGCATCAGAGGCCGTGATGATGCCCTGGCTGGCCAGCATCGCGGCGTGGGCCTTGGACGCGGCAATGTCCTGGGCGAACAGGTGACGATCGACGTCGATGGAGACGTTGATCTCTTCCATGATCTCATCGGGACGTTCCGAGAACCGGCCGCCCCACATCTTGTTGCTCATGATCCCCTGCTCGCGCCTTGCCTTGCCGCACATTTGCTGGCCGCAGCCAGCCGTATTAAGAGGCCCCTGATAGCCATATCTGCGACCGGATGACAAACGATATGCTCGACAAGAAGCCCTCCGCCACGCGCCGGATCCCCCTCGTCATCGCCACCGTGGCGGTTGGAGGGCTGGCCGGCTTCGCCGCGCTGTACGGGCTGGGCCTGAGCCGGGCGCCCTCAGGCGATCCGACCTGCAAGCCGGCGGTGGCAACGGCGCAGAAACTCGCCCCGCTCGCCCATGGCGAGCTGGCCGCCCTGACCATGGCGAGCGCGCCCTTGAAGCTGCCCGACCTCACCTTCGAGGATGCCGACGGCAAGCCGAAGAAACTGTCCGATTTCCGCGGCAAGACGCTGCTGGTGAACCTCTGGGCCACCTGGTGCGTGCCCTGCCGCAAGGAGATGCCGGCGCTGGACGAGCTCCAGGGCAAGCTGTCGGGCCCGAATTTCGAGGTGGTGGCGATCAATATCGACACCCGCGATCCCGAGAAGCCCAAGACCTTCCTGAAAGAGGCCAATCTGACCCGGATCGGCTATTTCAACGACCAGAAAGCCAAGGTTTTTCAGGATCTTAAGGCAATAGGCCGGGCGCTGGGGATGCCGACTTCGGTGCTGGTCGACCCGCAGGGATGCGAGATCGCGACGATCGCTGGGCCGGCAGAATGGGCGAGCGAGGATGCGCTCAAGCTGATCCGGGCCGCGACGGGCAAGGCCGCCGCATCGCTCTAGAGATCAGGCGGTGACGTTGAGGTTGCCGCCGACGCCGGGGCCGACATTGGCGAGCGAGGGCTGACCGGCGCCCAGCAGCGTCAGGACGGTGGATTTCTCCATGTCCATGTTCTGCTTGGTCAGCGTCGCCGCAATATTCGACTGCAGCGCGCCTTGCTGAGCGGCCAGCATGGTGCTGACCATCGCCATCATGTCCATTACGCGAACCCTCGTACCGGGCCGGACACTAGGGCGGATGGGTTAACGCGACATGAATTGTCACAGTAACGGCGCTGTCCGTGTCCCGGACGCGGCGCGGCACCATAAGCGCGTTCACGCGCGTCTTCGACGCACTATGGTGACGCACCGCAGAGCCCGGACCCATGACTCAGCTTGCTAGGACTCAGCTTGCGCGCGGCTTCTAGGCCCCGGCTCTGCAGCGCATCGCTGACGCGCTGCGCAGCGTCCGGGGCACGAGACCGCCTTAACGTGTCGGAACCGGCTTGGCGCCGCGGTAGTCGTAGAAGCCGCGCTGGGTCTTGCGGCCGAGCCAACCGGCCTCGACGTATTTCACCAGCAGCGGGCACGGGCGGTACTTGGAGTCGGCAAGGCCCTCGTGCAGCACCTGCATGATCGACAGGCAGGTGTCGAGGCCGATGAAATCGGCAAGCTCCAGCGGGCCCATCGGATGGTGGGCACCGAGCTTCATCGCCGCGTCGATCGCCTCGACATTGCCGACGCCTTCATACAGCGTGTAGATCGCCTCGTTGATCATCGGCAGCAGGATGCGATTGACGATGAAGGCCGGGAAATCCTCGGAGACCGCGACCTGCTTGCCGAGCTTGGCGACGAATTCCTTGGAGGCCTCGAAGGTCGAATCGTCGGTGGCGATGCCGCGAATCAGCTCGACCAGCTCCATCAGCGGCACCGGATTCATGAAGTGAATGCCGATGAAGCGCTCGGGCCGGTCGGTGGCGGCGGCAAGCCGGGTGATCGAGATCGAGGACGTATCGGAGGCGACGATCGCCTCGGGCTTCAGCACCGCGCAGAGCTCGTGAAAGATCTTGCGCTTGACCTCTTCCTTCTCGACCGCGGTCTCGATCACGAGGTCGCAGTCGGCGAGGTCGTCGAGCTTCTCGGCCAGCGAGATGCGCGCCATCGCCTTGGTCTTGTCGTCCTCGGTCACCGCCTTCTTGGAGACCTGGCGCGCCAGATTGCCGTTGATGGTGGCCATGCCCGATTTGAGCCGGTCGGCCGAGACATCGTTGAGCACCACGTCGAAGCCGGCAAGCGCGGCAACATGCGCGATGCCATTGCCCATCTGACCCGCGCCGATCACGCCGACCTTCTTGATCACTGCCGCCATAATGTCATCCACCGGAACGGCGCGCATGTCGCGCCTGCTACCCCCAGAGCCGGGAGGTCTGATTTGACCAGGAGCCTGATTTAATCAGAACCCGGGCTCGAAACCTAGATTGGATCGCTCCCCCGGCGTGCCCCACGCCAAAGAAAACGCCTCGAAAAAGAAAAACCGGCCGGAGTTTATACCTCCGGCCGGCGTTTTTAGCGGTTTTTACTTGCCGAGCTTGGCGAGTTCGGCGGTCAGCTCAGGAACCGCCTGGTAGAGGTCGGCGACCAGGCCGTAATCGGCCACCTGGAAGATCGGCGCGTCCTCGTCCTTGTTGATCGCGACGATCACCTTGGAGTCCTTCATGCCCGCCAGATGCTGGATCGCACCGGAGATGCCCACGGCGACATAGAGCTCGGGGGCCACGACCTTGCCGGTCTGGCCGACCTGCCAGTCGTTCGGCGCATAGCCGGCGTCCACCGCCGCACGCGAGGCACCGACACCGGCGCCGAGCTTGTCGGCGAGCGGCTCGATGTATTTGGCGAAGTTCTCGCGGCTCTGCATGGCGCGGCCACCGGAGACGATGATCTTCGCCGAGGTCAGCTCGGGGCGGTCGCTCTTGGCGACTTCCTCGCCGACGAAGGACGACAGGCCCGGATCGGCCGCAGCGGCGACGCTCTCGACCGGCGCGCTGCCGCCCTCGCCCGCAGCGGCGAAGGTGGAGGTGCGGACCGTGATGACCTTCTTTGCGTCCTTCGACTTCACCGTCTGGATGGCGTTGCCGGCATAGATCGGACGCTCATAGGTGTCGGGCGCGACCACCTTGATGATCTCCGAGACCTGCATGACGTCGAGCAGGGCTGCGACGCGGGGCATCACGTTCTTGAAGCGCGAGGTCGCGGGCGCGACGATCGCGTCATAGGACGGGGCCAGCGAGACGATCAGCGCGGCCAGCGGCTCGGCGAGATCGTGCCCGTAGGCCTCGCCGTCGGCGAGCAGCACCTTCTTCACGCCGGCAAGCTTGGCAGCGGCGTCCGCCGCGGCCTTGGCGTTTTGACCAGCCACCAGCACCTCGACGTCGGCGCCGAGCGCGGCGGCCGCGGTCAGGGCCTTGTTGGTCGCATCCTTCAACGACGCATTGTCGTGTTCGGCAATCAGCAGCGTCGTCATCAGAGCACCCCGGCTTCGTTCTTGAGTTTCGACACCAGCTCGGCGACGTCCTTGACCTTGACGCCGGCCTTGCGGCCCGCGGGTTCAGTCGTCTTGAGAACCTCGAGGCGCGCGGCAACGTCGACGCCGTAATCGGCGACGGTCTTCTCCGCGATTGGCTTCTTCTTCGCCTTCATGATGTTCGGCAGCGAGGCATAGCGCGGCTCGTTGAGACGCAGATCGGTGGTGACGATCGCCGGTCCCTTGAGCTTCACGGTCTGCAGGCCGCCGTCGACTTCGCGGGTGACCTTGAAGTCGCTGCCTTCGACTTCGAGCTTCGAGGCGAAGGTTGCCTGCGACCAGCCGAGCAGCGCGGCCAGCATCTGGCCGGTCTGGTTCGAGTCGTCGTCGATCGCCTGCTTGCCGAGAATGATGAGGCCCGGCTGCTCTTCTTCAGCAACCTTCTTCAGGATCTTGGCGACAGCGAGCGGCTCGACGGTGCCCTCGGCCTTCACCAGGATGCCGCGATCGGCGCCCATGGCGAGACCAGTGCGGATCGTCTCCGACGCCTGCGCAGGTCCAATGGAGACCACCACGACCTCGGTCGCCTTGCCGCCTTCCTTCAGGCGCAGCGCTTCCTCGACCGCGATTTCGTCGAACGGGTTCATCGACATCTTGACGTTGGCGAGTTCAACGCCCGATCCATCGCTCTTGACGCGGACCTTGACGTTGTAATCGACCACCCGCTTTACCGGCACTAAGACCTTCATCGATCCTCTTTCACTCAATTTAGTAGGGGGGCTATTGAACTGGCGCGGAACCTAAAGGCCTGATCCGGCCCGGTCAACGCGCGACAGGGCCAAATTTTAGACCTTAGAAATGCGCCGCTCAATGGGTCTGCGACCCTTGGGGTCAGCGATTCTGGCCCGGAACCCAGAGCACGTCGCCGGCTCCGTTATGGTTAGCGGCGCGGCTGGCCACGAACAGGAAGTCCGACAGACGGTTCATATACTGGATGCCAGCGGCGCCGACGGGCTCGCCTGGGCGTGCCGCCAGTTCCACCATCGCGCGTTCCGCCCTGCGGCAAATCGTGCGGGCGACGTGGAGGTAGGCGGCGGCCGGCGTGCCGCCCGGCAGCACGAAGGAGGTCAGCGGCGCCAGCTTGTCGTTGAGTGCGTCGATGTCGTGCTCGAGCCGCTCGACCTGGCTCGCCACGACGCGCAGCCGCTCCGCCCTTTTAGTTCCTTCGCCCTCGCGCTCGGGCACCGCGAGATCGGCGCCGAGATCGAACAGATCGTTCTGGATGCGACCGAGCATCGCGTCGAATTCGGGCATGTCATGGGTGTGCAGCCGCACCACGCCGATCGCGGCGTTGGTCTCGTCCACAGTACCATAGGCCTCTATGCGCAGATCGTATTTCGGACGGCGCTCGCCCGAGCCGAGCGCTGTCGTGCCGTCGTCACCGGTCTTCGTATAAATGCGGTTGAGCACGACCATGTTAGCGCCCCATCGCCCAGACCGCGATCATCGCGATGACGATCGCTACGAATTGAAGCAGCACGCGCCAGCGCATCAGCTTCTGCGAGGTGTTGGGCGAGCCGCCGCGCATCATGTTGACGAGACCGAGCAGCAGCACCAACGCCACAGCGCCGGCTGCCACCGGCAGGATGAAAGTACTCAGGATAGATGCCATCGGCGGTAGATAACACCGTGCGCGCCGGTCCGCCATGGCGTTGGCGATCTGGCTTTTGCGCCAAGAATATCAGAAGCTCATGAGATGATTTCCGATTTGCGTCCGTCTCCGGCCTTGTTCGCCTCCCCCTGCCTGCGGGGAGAGGCAGCCGTACGGGGCAAGCCGTGAAGGCCATCCGCACCATCTACGTCGTCGTGGAGGACGCGTTCTACACGTTCCTGGCCGATGACGGCTGGGCGATCGCGAGCCATATCGCGCTGTCGACGCTGATGGCGCTGTTCCCGTTTCTGATCGTGCTGACCTCGCTCGCCGGCTTCTTCGGCTCCAAGGAACTGGCCGACCAGGCCGCGAGCCTGATGCTCCAGATCTGGCCACAGCAGGTCGCCGACTCGCTCTCCGGCGAGATTCACGACGTGCTGACCACCACCCGCACCGGCGTGCTGACGATCGGCGCAGTGTTGTCGGTCTATTTCGCTTCGAACGGCGTCGAGGCGCTCAGGGTCGCGCTCAACCGCGCCTATGCGGTGGTGGAGATGCGGCGCTGGTACTGGCTGCGGCTGGAATCGATCGGCTACACGCTGGTCGCGGCCGTCACTGCGCTCGCCATGGCGTTCCTGATCGTGCTCGGCCCGCTCTTCATCGAGGCGGCGCGGCGGCACATTCCGCTGTTCGTCGAATCCAACGAAAGCATCCTCACCTGGTTGCGCTACGGCATCACCATTGCCGCACTGGTGGTGGCGCTGTTCATCCTGCACGCCTGGCTGCCGGCGGGACGGCGCAGCTTTTTCCAGATCCTGCCCGGCATCGTCTTCACGATGGTGGCCTCACTGATCTCGGGCGTCGTGTTCGGCCAGTACCTGGCGCGCTTCGCCAATAATTACGTGACGATGTATGCGGGGCTCGCCTCGGTGATCATCGCGCTGGTGTTTCTGTATTTCATCGCCGCGATCTTCGTTTACGGCGGCGAGCTCAACGCCGCGATCATCAAGTCGCGGCTTCCTCACGGCGTTTCGCTTCAAGCAGCGCAGTCGCTAAAGCCCGGGGCGACACAGGCTTGACCAGGAAGGCGTCGGCGCCGGCCTCGCGCGAGGCGGCCTCGTCCTCGCCGCGGCCGGAGACGCCGATGATCGGGATCTGAGCCAGCGGCGGCGCCATGGTGCGGATCCGCCTGATCGCCTCGACGCCGTCGATGCCCGGCAGCACCATGTCCATCAGCACTGCGTCGAAGGCGCCCTGCTCCAGCCGGTTCACGGCATCCTCGCCGCGCCCGATGAACTCGGCATGATGGCCGAGCTCGGTCAGAATGGTGTTGAGCACGACGCGGCCGAACGGATTGTCCTCGACGCTGAGCACGCGGAGCGCGGCCACGGCATCTGCCTCGGCCTGGCCCTTCGACTTGCGGGACTTGCCCGAGCCCGTCGCGTCCACGGACACCGTCAATGTGAACGTGGCGCCGCCTCCGCGGCGCGGCGCCACCGTGATGTCGCCGCCCATCGCGCGCGCCAATTGCTTCACCGAGGACAGCCCGAGCCCGGCGCCGCCGAAGCGCGAGGCGATGGTGACATTGGCCTGAGTGAACGGGCGGAACAGCCGCTTGATCTCGGCCATGGCGAGGCCGATGCCGCTGTCGGAGACCGAGAAGGCGACGCCGACCCTGCCCTTCGCCCTGTCGGTCTTCCTGCCCTTGGCGGGGCGCCAGGGCGCGACCGCGAGCGCGACGCCGCCCTGGTCGGTGAACTTCACGGCGTTGTCGATCAGGTTTTCCAGCGCGGCGCGCAGGCGGACGGGATCGCCGACCACCAGCCCCGGCAGCTTGTCGGAGATCTCGACCTGGGCCTGCAGGCCCTTGGCCGCGGCGCGGCCGGCCAGCGAGTCGCCGGCGCTGCGGGCCAGCGTCCTGAGGTCGAACAGGTCCTGCCGCAGACTATTTCCGCCTGTGCCGGTGCGGGCCGCGTCCACAAACAGCGTGGCAAGGCTCGCCAGATGCTCGGCGCCGGCCTTGATGGTGTCGGCCCAGCGCCGCTCCCGCTCGCCGAGATCGGAGGTCGCGAGCAGGTCGCTGATGGCGAGAATTCCGGTGAGGGGGGTGCGGACCTCATGGGCAAAGGCGGCGAGCGCGGCCTGGACGACGTCGGGCGTAACCGCCCTGGTGCTACGCTTGCGCACCTTCGCGGCCGGCCCGGACCGCTTCCGAACCACCCGTTTGGACGTCCGCGTAGTGCGCGCTGCGCGCGTTTTCGCCGCCATAACTCCCCTTCGAAGTATCCCCTTCGAACCCCGGGCCGTCGGGCAAGCATCGCACGGGGGAACCCCCGGAGTCACGGCGGCGTTTTGCTAACCCCCAGAGAAACTTGATCTAATCCCACCAACTGACGGATACCGGCCGGCGAGGTACCGGCGGAACGCAACTCCCGCAGACCGGTCGAGCCGCTCGATTTCGACAGCTTCCGCCCCGCCTCGTCCCGAATCAGGGCGTGGTGACGGTAGGCGGGTTCCGGCAGACCGAGCAGGGTTTGCAGCAGGCGGTGGACCGAACTGGCGTGAAACAGGTCCTGGCCACGGACGACCTCGCTGACGCCCTGGAGCGCGTCATCGACGACGACGGACAGATGGTAGCTGGTCGGCGTCTCCTTGCGGGCCAGGATGACGTCGCCCCAGGCCTCGGGCCGCGCCGGGACGATGCCGAGCTCGCCATCGGGTCCCTCGCCCAGTTCCTGCCAAGTCAGGCCGGCGAGATGCTGACAGGCCGCCGCCATGTCGAGCCGCAAGGCGTAGGGCGCACCGGAATCGATCAGGCGGGTCCGCTCGTCCGCAGACAGTGATTTGGCGTGACCGGGATAGAGCGGCGCGCCGTCGGGATCGCGGGACCACGGCCCGTCGGCCTCGCGCGCGGCCACGAGCCTTGCGATCTCGGCGCGGCTTTCGAAAGCGGGATAGACGAGGCCGAGCGCGGAGAGTTTTTCCAGCGCGGCGCGATATTCGGCGAGATGCTCCGACTGCCGCCGCACCGGTGTCTCCCAGGCAATCCCGAGCCAGGCGAGATCCTCGTAGATCGCCGCCTCATAGTCCGGCCGGCAGCGCGTCGCGTCGATGTCCTCGATCCGCAGCAGCAGCCGCCCGCCGGTCTCGCGCGCGCGGTCGAAGTTCAGCAGCGCCGAATAAGCGTGGCCCAGATGCAGGAAGCCGTTCGGGCTGGGCGCAAATCGGAAAACGGGTGGCATCAGCCGAGCCGGAACGGAATTGTGGCGCCGTTCTCGCGTTCAATCCGCTCCACCACGCCACGGTAAAACTGCTCGGCCCGAAGGATCATCTCTTCCGATGCACTTCCTGCACCTGCCTCGAACTGCCCGCGGGCAAGCTCGAATTCCGAATCGATGAAGCCAGCCACCGCGCGCGGCAACGGCGCCGAGCCAAGCTCGTGCGTGATGGCCTTCTGCGCCATGAGATCAGCGATCTCCGCTTTCAATTCGGCCGGCGGATCGCACTCCGCCATGAGGGTTGGGAAATTCATCGGCGCGACGGCTTCCGCGGGATGCAAGCGCAGCCAGCGCAAGGCGGCGGCAGGCCGAAGCGCATAGAAGATCTTCTTTTGCGGAACGCTGGTCCCATCGCCGAAATAGACCCGACGCTGACGCTCGCCGAGATGAAGATAGTGACGGCAGACGGCCTCCCGGCTCGCGGCCTCTCTCGCAAATGCCAGAAAATCATCGCGAAACCATGCGTGCCCCCGGTAGACGACAGGTGAGCACAGCCACTCCACGATCACCGCATTGCCCTTCAACAGGAGCTGCAGCGCCTTTCGCAAATCCCATCCATTGGCATCGAGATCTCCCTCGAACGGGAGTTCGATGACATCGCGACTTGTCCACGGCGTAATGTGATCCACCGCCCGGCGCACATAGACGAAGCGGCAGTCATAGTCGCTGTCGGGCGAGGCAAAGCCCCAGGCCCGGCTGCCGCTTTCAATCGCCAGTGGCAGGAAGACGCGATGCTCAATGGTGACACGGTCCAGCATGGCATCGATCAGGGCGACTTTCTCGCCGTCCATCTCCACAGGAATATGTCTCAAACTCATCCAGCACTTCCAGGATCGCGATAGTATGGTCTTAGTCTTATCGTCCCTAGCCGTCCACAGGACGCGAATTCCGCATCGCCTCGAGCCGGTGTCATCATGACCATCCACCTCGAAACCCAGTCGGATCTCGAAGAGGCCGTCCATGCGCTGATCAAGCGCGATCCGCGCCTCAAGCCCGTGCTCGAGATCGCGGGCATGCCGGCGCTGCGGCGGCGTGAGCCGGGCTTTACGGGGCTCGCTCACATCGTCTGCGGGCAGCAGCTCTCGACGGCGAGCGCGGCGGCGATCTGGGGGCGGCTGTCGGCGGCGTTCGATCCGCTCGACCATGACGCGGTGCGCCGCGCCCGCACCGACCGGCTGGGGCGGCTCGGCCTTTCCGCCGCCAAGATCAAGACGCTGAAGCATCTCGCGCGCGAGATCACCGCGCAGCGGCTGAACCTCGACGTGCTCGCGGAGGAGGACGCTGACGCCGCGCATCACACGCTGATCTCGCTGCCCGGCATCGGGCCGTGGACCGCGGACGTCTATCTGCTGTTCTGCCTCGGCCATGGCGATGCCTGGCCGGCCGGCGACCTCGCCGTGCAGGAGGGCATCAAGATCGGCCTTGGCCTGCAGGCGCGGCCGACGGAGAAGCAGATGGCGCCGCTCGCCGAACCCTGGCGTCCGCTGCGCGGCGCGGCCGCGCATTTGTGGTGGAGCTATTATCGTGCGGTGAAGAAGCGCGAGGGCGTGCTCGCCGGATCGAACTAGCCGCGCAACCGCTCGCGATCGGCCCGGGCACATTCGGCCACGAAATCGATCACGGCGCGCACCGCGGACAGCTCGACCAGGTCGGGATGGGCGAGCAGCCAGAGATCGGCGACGCTGGCGAGCTTTTGCGGCGCGACGCGCACGAGGTCCGGATAGCTCTCCGCGACGAAGCACGACAGCGCGGAGATTCCGATTCCCGCGCGCACCGCCGCCAGCATGTCGCCCTGCGACGAGCAGCGCATCACCACGGTGCCCTGGCGCGTGATCGTATCGCTCCAGCGCGCCAGCTGTGCGTTGGAATCCTGATCGGCGAAACCGATGACGCTATGCCCCTTCCACTCGCCGCTCCGCTCCGGCAGGGACCGGCCGGCGGCGTAGTCGCGCGAGGCGTAGAAGCCGGTGCCGAGGCGGCCGATCTTGCGACCGACCAGATTTTCCTCGCCGCTGTCGACGGGGCGCAACACGACGTCGGCCTCCCGTCGCCGCACGCTGGCCGGAAACGGATGGGTGATGATCTCGAGCCGGATGTGGTCATGCGCGCCCAGAAAGGATCGCAGCCGCGGCATCAGCCAGTGCGAGGCCAGCGTCGCGCCGATCGAGAGCTTGACCGTGCCACGCGCCTTGCGGCCGCCCGCGCCAACCGCGGCCTCGGCCCGGAGCGCGGCAGCCGCCATCGCCTCGGCATGCTCGCGCAGCGTCCGGCCGTCGGCGGTGAGCACAAATCCCTCCGCCGCACGCGCCAACAGCTTGGTGCCGAGCTGTGCCTCCAGCGCGGCGATCTTGCGGCTGACGGTCGGATGGCTGGCGTGCAGCCGCCGCGCCGCAGCGGTGAAGCTGCCGGTGTCGGCGACTGCGACGAAGGTCTTGCAGAGATCCCAATCCACCGGCGGCCCCGTACAAAATTGAATATGCACGTGTTCAATATTGAACGATCCGCTCCCGGCCGTCCAACCCTATAGTGGGGGCAAATGCGCAGGCGGCGGACATTCCGCCGGCGCGAAAATCGACATGGAAGCGCTCACCTCCGGCCGGCAGGCCGTGATGTGCGTTGTCAGGAGGATCGGATGGCACTGCCTGCTCTGCTCAAGAACAATCTGGAGCTACCCGTCGTCGGCTCGCCTCTCTTCATCGTCTCCGGACCGGAGCTGGTGATCGCCCAGTGCAAAGCCGGCGTGGTCGGCTCGTTTCCGGCGCTCAACGCCCGTCCGGTCGAGAAGCTCGACGAATGGCTGAGCCGCATCGAGGACGAGCTCGGCGAATACAAGTCGCTCAATCCCGGCAAGAAGGTCGCGCCCTACGCCGTCAACCAGATCTGCCACGCCTCCAACGACCGGCTGATGAAGGACATGGAGACCTGTGTGAAGCACAAGGCGCCCATCATCATCACCTCACTGCGTCCGCCCGCGGAGATCGTCGAGGCCGCACACTCCTATGGCGGGCTGGTGTTCCACGACGTCATCAACGTCAAGCATGCGCGCAAGGCCGCCGAGCAGGGCGTCGACGGATTGATCCTGGTCTGCGCCGGCGCCGGCGGTCATGCCGGCACGCTGTCGCCCTTCGCGCTGGTACGCGAGGTCAAGCAATGGTTCGACGGCGCGATCCTGCTGTCGGGCGCGATCAGCGACGGCTACGGCATCGCCTCCGCGCTGACACTGGGCGCCGACCTCGCCTATATGGGCACGCGCTTCATCGCGACGCAGGAGGCCAATGCCGACCAAGCCTACAAGGCGGCTTTGACGCAGCACGCCGCGCACGACATCGTCTACACCAATTTGTTCACCGGCGTGCACGGCAATTATCTCGGCCCGTCGATTGCGGCCGCCGGGCTTGATCCGGACAATCTCCCGGTCGCCGACAAGACGAAGATGAATTTCGGCTCCGGCGGCAACATGAAATCCAAGGCGTGGCGCGACATCTGGGGATCGGGTCAGGGCATCGGCCAGATCCTGGATGCGCCGCCGGTCGCCGAGCTCGTCGACCGGATGAAGAACGAGTTCGATCAGGCGCGACAGGACTTCCTGCTGCGCGCCAGCGCCTGACGTCTCGGATTGACAACAAACGACAGGAGGACACCATGATGCGGGCAGCCGCTCTGCTTGGCGTTGCATTGCTGACTTTGGTCGTCGGCTCCGCCGGCGCCGACGATATCCGGATCGGACAGACCTTGCCCTATAGCGGTCCGGCCTCGGGCTTCGGCGCCATCGGCCGCACCCAGGAGGCCTTCTTCGAGAAGATCAACGCCGAGGGCGGCATCAGCGGCCGCAAGGTCAAGTTCATCTCGCTGGACGATGCTTACTCGCCGCCGAAGACGGTCGAGCAGACCCGCAAGCTGGTCGAGCAGGACGAGGTGCTGATGATGTTCGGCTCGCTCGGCACCGCCACCAACAGCGCCGTGCAACGCTACCTCAACGCCAAGAAGGTGCCGCAGCTGTTCGTGCTCTCGGGCGCCACCAAATGGGCCGATCCGCAGAAGAACCCGTGGACCATGCCGGGCATGGCAGCCTACGAATCCGAGGGCGTCGTCTATGCCAAGTACATCCTGCAGTCCAAGCCCGACGCGAAAATCGCGATCCTGTCCCAGAACGACGATTTCGGCCGGGACTATGTCGCAGGCTTCAAGCGCGCGCTCGGAGCCAAAGCCGCGAGCATGATCATCGCCGAGGCGAGCTACGAGACCAGCGCGCCGACGATCAGCTCGCAGCTCTCGACCCTGAAGGCCTCGGGCGCCAACGTGCTGTTCGGCGTCGTGCTCGGAAAGTTCACCTCGCAGGCGATCAAGGGTGTGGCCGAGATCGGCTGGAAGCCGGACCTGTTCTTCGTGCCGACGTCGGCCTCCTCGATCTCGTTCCTCGAGCCGGCCGGGCTCGACAACGCGGTCGGCCTGATCTCGTCGAGCAATCAGAAGGACACGATGGACCCGCAATGGGCCGACGATCCCGGCGTGAAGGAATATCTCGCCTTCATGAAGCAGTACATGCCGAGCGCGGATCTCTCCAACTCCAACTATGCCGCGGGCTATCACTATGCCACGTTGCTGATGACGGTGCTCAGGGCGTGCAAGGACGATGTCAGCCGCGACAACATCATGCGCCAGGCGGCCTCGCTGAAGGAAATCAAGTTGCCGCTACTGTTGCCGGGCATGGCTGTTTCGACCGGCCCGGATGATTATCTCCCGTTCCAGCAGCTTCAGCTTCGCCGCTTCAACGGCAAGAGCTGGGTGGGATTTGGCGACGTGCTGGATGATCGCTAGGCTCAAGCGAAACAAAAAGGACGCGCCATGATCATCAGCGGCGAACGCCGGATCGGCTATGACGAAATCCAGGCCCGCATCAGGCGGGCTGCGAGCGGTTTCAGCAGGCTCGGTGGCCGCGAAGGCACGCCGGTCGCGATGATGCTGCGTAATGATTTTGCGCTGTTCGAGGTGGTCGCGGCATCCGCGGCGCTCGCGAGGCCGGTGGTGCCGATCAACTGGCACCTGAAGGCCGCCGAAGTCCGCTATATCCTGGCCGACAGCGGCGCCGATGTCTTGGTCTGCCACGCCGACCTGCTGCCGCAGATTCGCGGCGGCCTGCCGGACGGCCTCACCCTGCTGGTCGTCGCGACGCCGCCGGAGATCGCCAGGGCATTCGAGATTCCGGTTGGACTCACCGGCGTCCCGGACGGATTGACTGGCTGGGACAGCTGGCGGGACAGCCAGGCGGAGCTTACCGAGCCGCAGCGCCGCAGCGCGCCGATGTTCTATACGTCAGGCACCACCGGGATGCCGAAGGGCGTGCGGCGCCTGCCGATGCGCCCTGAACAGATCGCGGCCTCCGAGCGCGTCGGGGCGATCGCCTATGGCGTCAAGCCGAATGAGGATCAGGTCGTTCTGATGAACGGCCCGATGTACCATTCCGCCCCGCATTCCTACGGCATGATGGCCTATCGCAACGGCTGCACCATCGTGCTCGAACCCCGATTCGATCCCGAAGACCTGCTGCAACTGATCGAGCGGCATCGCGTCACGCACATGCATATGGTGCCGACGATGTTCGTGCGCCTGCTGCGCCTGCCCGACGCAGTCAGGCGCCGCTACGATCTGTCCTCGCTGCGCTTTGTCGTCCATGGCGCGGCACCCTGTCCGCCCGACATCAAGAAAGCGATGATCGATTGGTGGGGGCCGGTCATCAACGAATATTTCGGCTCGACCGAGACCGGAATTCCGGTGTGGCATTCCGCCGACGAGGCGCTGAGGAAACCCGGTACGGTCGGCCGCGCCATCGAGGGCGGCATCGTCAAGATCTTCCGCGCCGACGGGAGCCTGTGCGACGTCAATGAACCGGGCGAGATCTACATGCGGCAGACCTCGGTGCCCGACTTCGACTATCACGGCAAGGCCGAGGCGCGTGCCGAAGCCGGCCGCAACGGTCTCGTCAGCGTCGGCGACGTCGGCTATCTCGACGCGGACGGCTATCTGTTCCTGTGCGACCGCAAGCGCGACATGGTGATCTCGGGCGGCGTCAACATCTACCCCGCCGAGATCGAGAACGTGCTGATCGGCATGCCCGGCGTGCGCGATTGCGCCGTGTTCGGCATCCCCGATGCGGAATTCGGCGAGCGGCTGTGCGCCTTTGTCGAGCCCGAACCGGATGCCGCGATCTCTGCCGTCGCGGTCCAGGCGTTCCTGCGCGAGCGACTGGCCAACTTCAAGGTGCCAAAGGACGTCGAATTCCGCGACGCGCTGCCGCGCGAGGCGACCGGAAAGATCTTCAAGCGCAAGCTGCGCGAGCCTTATTGGGCAAACCAAACCTAGCGGGTCGCGAACGAACAGCGTTTAAAACTATGTTGCTGTTGCAAATATCGCGCGCGTGATCGATGAGATGCCGGCACGGACACAAGCCGGGATCTGACATCATGACAGCCACCGACTTCATCGTTGCACGAGACGATTTCGAAAATTGCAGGACGATCTCGACCGAGCTGCCGACGGCGGACGCACTGCCGCAGGACGCACTATTGGTGAAGGTCGACCGTTTCGCCTTTACGGCCAACAACATCACCTATGCGGTGCTCGGCGACGAGCTGAAATACTGGCAGCTGTTTCCGGCACCCGGCGGCTTCGGCAACATTCCGGTGTGGGGCTTTGGCGAGGTGATCGCCTCGAAGCATCCGAACGTTCCCGTCGGAGAGCGCCTGTTCGGCTATTTTCCGATGGCGACGCATCTCGTCATCGAAGCCACCGACGTCAGCAAGCGCGGCTTGCGCGACGGCGCCGCGCACCGGCAGGGCGTCGCGCCGGTCTACAACGCCTATGCACGCGTCGGCGGCGATCCCGCCTATGCCGGCAGGCAGGGCGACTACCAGGCGCTGCTGCGGCCGCTGTTCATGCTGTCGTTCCTGGTCGACGATTTCCTCGCCGAGAACGAGGATTTCGGCGCGCGCACCGTGCTACTGTCGAGCGCATCGAGCAAGACCGCGTTTGGGCTGGCGCATCTGCTGCACACGCGCGGCCGCAAGGTGATCGGCCTCACGTCGGCCGGCAATACCGGCTTCGTCACCTCGCTCGGCTGCTATGACCAGGTCGTCACCTATGATCGCATCGCGTCCTTGCCATCGGACGCGCCGGTCGCCTTCGTCGACATGGCCGGCAACAGCGCGCTACGCGCCGGGCTGCATCGGCACTTCCGCGATCAGATGAAATGCTCGGTACGCGTCGGATTGACGCATCGCGCCACCGAGCCCGACGAAGGCGCACCGCCCGGCGCAAAGCCGCGCTGGTTCTTCGCCCCCGACCAGATCCGCAAGCGCGCCAAGGAATGGGGCCCGGGCGGCATCGAGCAGCGCTTTGGCGCGGCGTGGTCCGGCTTTGCGCCGGTGCTGGAAAGAAGCCTGAGCGTGGTCGAGAGCTGCGGCCCGGACGCGGTGCGGCAGGTCTATCTCGACACGCTGAAGGGCCGCATTCCGCCTGAGCAGGGCCACATGCTCTCGCTGCTCGGGTAAAGCGCTTTTTGCGGCCGTAGAACCGGTATAGCGTCGATCTCAAGAGGAAACGCCGCGAAGACGGCACGAGGTCGCAGATGCTGGACAGGACCAAGGATATTTCCGCTTCCGTACAAGCCTGGCTCGATGAGTTTGAGCGCGCGCTGGGCAAGCCTGAGCCCGGCGCGCTCGACCGCCTCTTCCTCGCCGACAGCTTTTGGCGCGACGTGCTGGCGCTAAGCTGGAACCTGCAAACACTTGCCGGCCGTGATGCGATCGCACGAGATCTGGCGACGCTCGCGCCGAAAGTGGCGCCGGGCCATTTCAAGATTGCGCCGAACCGCGCGGCACCGCGCTGGGTGACGCGCGCCGGCACCAACAACATCGAAGCGATCTTCAATTTCGAGACGTCACTTGGCCGGGGCAGCGGCATCGTGCGGCTGATGCCCGATCCCGCGGACGGCGACCGGCTGAAGGCCTGGACGCTGCTCACCGCGCTCGACGAGCTCAAGGGGTTCGAGGAACAGCTCGGCCTGTCGCAGCCGCGCGGCCAGGCCTACTCGCGCGATTTCCGCGGGCCGAACTGGCTCGATCTGCGCAACGCCTCACGCGACTATTCCGACCGCGAGCCGGCCGTGCTGGTGGTCGGCGGCGGCCAGGCCGGGCTCGCGATCGCAGCGCGACTGAAGCAGTTGCGGATCGACACGCTGATCGTCGATCGCGAGGCGCGGATCGGCGACAATTGGCGCAAGCGCTATCACGCGCTGACCCTGCACAACCAGGTGCAGGTCAATCACATGCCCTACATGCCGTTCCCACTGAGCTGGCCGACCTATATCCCCAAGGACAAGCTCGCCAACTGGTTCGAAGCCTATGTCGACGCCATGGAGCTGAACTTCTGGACCGGCACCGAGTTCGAGGGCGGCGCCTATGACGAGGCCAAGGGCCACTGGACGGTGACGCTGCGGCACTCCGACGGCAGCAAGCGCACCATGCATCCGCGCCATGTGGTGATGGGGACCGGGGTCAGCGGCATCGCCAACATGCCGGAGATTCCAACACTGAACAATTTCAAGGGCACTCTGCTGCACTCGAGCCGCTACGAGGACGGCGAGAACTGGACCGGCAAGCGCGCCATCGTCATTGGCAGCGGCAACAGCGGCCACGACATCGCGCAGGATCTCTATTCCAGCGGCGCCGAGGTGACGCTGGTGCAGCGCTCGCCCACGCTCGTCACCAATATCGAGCCCTCGGCACAGCTCGCCTATGCGACCTACAATGAAGGCACGCTCGAGGACAACGATCTGATCGCGGCCTCGATGCCGACGCCGCTGGCGAAGAAGACCCATGTGATGCTGACCGAGCAGTCGAAGGAGCTCGACAAGGAGCTGCTCGACGGCCTCCGCCGCGTCGGCTTCAAGCTCGATTTCGGCGAGGCCGGCACCGGCTGGCAGTTCAAATACCTCACGCGCGGCGGCGGCTATTATTTCAACGTCGGCTGCTCCAATCTGATCGTCGAGGGCGCGATCAAGCTGAGGCAGTTCGAGGACATCGCGAGCTTTACGGCCAACGGCGCGCAGATGAAGGACGGCACGAGCATCACCGCAGACCTCATCGTGCTCTCCACCGGCTACAAGCCGCAGGAATATCTGGTGCGGAAATTATTCGGCGATGCCGTCGCCGACCGCGTCGGCCCGGTCTGGGGCTTTGGCGACGGCTTTGAGCTGCGCAACATGTATGCGCGCACGAAGCAGCCCGGCCTGTGGTTCATTGCCGGCAGCCTCGCGCAGTGCCGGATCAACTCGAAATACCTTGCTCTACAGATCAAGGCCATCGAGGAAGGAATTTTGGGGCGCGAGGCGGGCACCGTTTAACCCTCCCGTCATTGCGAGCCACCGGGTCCGCGCGAAGCGCGGCCCGATGACAGGCTCCGCGAAGCAATCCAGAATCTTTCCGCTGAGACAGTCTGGATTGCTTCGCTGCGCTCGCAATGACAGTGTGGAGACGATTGAGCGCAGCTGAGGCGATCTAAAGGGAGTTTACTATGCCAGCCATTCTCGGCACCGGCGAGCACCGCTACCGCGTCGTCGAAAATTTCGCCAAGCTGCCCGACGGCTGGCAGCTCACCGACGTCGCCTCGGTCGCGGTCGACAGCAAGGACCGGGTCTACGTCTTCAACCGCGGCGAGCATCCGATGGTGGTGCTGGACCGCGAAGGAAATTTCCTCCGGAGTTTTGGCGAAGGCCTGTTCTCCCGTGCGCACGGCCTGCACATCGATGCCGACGACAATCTCTATTGCACCGATGACGGCGACCACACCGTGCGCAAATGCACCACCGACGGCGAGGTGCTGCTGACGATCGGCATTCCGGCAAAGCCGGCGCCGTTCATGAGCGGCGAGCCGTTCCACCGTTGCACCCATACCGCGCTGTCGCCGAAGGGCGAGATCTACGTTTCCGACGGCTACGGCAATGCGCGCGTGCACAAATACACACCGGACGGCAAGCTGATGAAAAGCTGGGGCGAGCCCGGCACCGATCCCGGCCAGTTCAACATCGTACACAATATCGCCACCGATGCCGACGGCTGGGTCTATGTCGCCGACCGCGAGAACCATCGCGTGCAGGTGTTCAATGGCGAGGGCAAATACGAGACGCAGTGGAACAATCTGCACCGCCCCTGCGCGCTGTGCTGCTGCGGCGGGGTCAAGAGTCCGACCTTCGTCATCGGCGAGCTCGGTCCCGGCCTCGACATCAACCGCAACGTGCCCAATCTCGGCCCGCGGCTGTCGATCGTCGATGCGCAGGGCAAGCGCATCGCGCGGCTCGGCGGCGAAGCGGGCCCGGGCGTTGCCAGCGGCAAATTCCTGGCGCCGCACGGCATCGCGCTGGATTCAAGGGGCGACATCTATGTCGGCGAGGTCGGCGTCACCAACTGGACGACGAGTTTTCCGAACGAGGAAATGCCAGCCGTGGTGCGCGCGACGCGATGCTTGCAGAAGCTGGAGCGGGTGCGGGAGTAATCGGGGCGCGCGGCGCCACACACTCAACTGTCGTCGCCCGGCTCGACCGGGCGACCCAGTATTCCAGAGACGGCAGTGGCTGAAACCGTAAGGCCGCGGCGTACTGGATGCCCCGGTCAAGCCGGGGCATGACAGCGGTCGCGGCGGCGCCCTACTCCACCTTCACCCTCGACGCCTTGATGATCGGCCACCAGCGCTCAGCCTCCTCCTTCTGCCAGGCGCGCAATGCCTCGGGCGATTGCTGCGCGGGGGGCGAGACCTGGATGCCGAGCTCGGCAAAGCGCTGCGTCACCTGCGGGCTCGCCAGGATCTGGACCATGCTGGTGCTGAGCCTTGCGATGATGTCTTTCGGCGTGCCCTTCGGCGCCCACAATCCGTACCAGAGCGAAGCGGAATAGCCTGGTAGCCCGGCTTCATCGGCCGTCGGAATGTTCGGCCAGGACGGCGAGCGCGTCTTGCTCGTCACCGCGAACGTCTTGATGCTGCCGGCGCCGACCAGCGCCCTGAAGTTGGAGGCAGGCTCGATCATGGCGTCGATCTGGCCGGCGACGAGGTCCTGCATCGCCGGGCCGTTGCCGCGGTAAGGCACGAACTGAAATTTAGTGCCGGTCTCCTTCTGCAGCGCGATGCCGGCGAGATGGCCGGTCGCGCCGACGCCGGCAATCCCGACCGACGCCTTGTCCGGATTGGCCATCAGCCACGCGATCAATTGTCTGAGATCGTCCGCCGGCAGATCCTTGCGGCCGACGATCAGCAGCGGCTCGCTGCCGATCAGGATGATCGGCTCGAGATCGCGGAGCAGATCGAACGGCAGCGCATAGAGCCCACCGGTGAGCATATGCGTGGTCGAGGTTCCGATCGACAGCGTGTAGCCGTCGGGGCTGGCGCGCACTGCGCGGCCGACGCCGAGCGAGCCGGCCGCGCCGCCGACATTCTCGATCACGATCGGCTGCTTCAGCTCGGCGGTCAGGCGTTCACCGAGGAAACGCGCCAGGGTGTCGGTGGCGCCGCCTGCCGGGAACGGCACGATCATGGTGACGGGGCGCGTCGGATAATCCTCAGCCGCAACGGCGCAAATCGGCGCCGCGCCGAGCACGGCCGCGAGCAGCGCGGCCAACCAGCCTCGCATGGACCCCTCCCCGAATCGCGGCGTTTTTGAGCGTTTGCCACCCCGCCGCCGTATTGCTTGCGCCTGAATAAGTCGCTCAACGGGCTTCACAATCCCGTCACGCTGCATGTAGTATGTCAATACATGCTGCTTCGCAGCGTATATTGGAGGCCGGGAGCGTTACTTGAACGCACATGTCTCGCAAGGCAGTTGGCCGGTGCTGGTCCTCAACGCGGACTTCCGGCCGCTGAGTTACTACCCACTGTCTCTGTGGTCGTGGCAGGACGCGATCAAGGCGGTGTTCCTCGATCGCGTCAACATCGTCGCTCACTACGATCAGGCGGTCCACAGCCCCACGCTGCAAATGCAGCTGCCGAGCGTCGTCTCGCTCAAATCCTTCGTCAAGCCGACCACCCATCCGGCCTTCACCCGGTTCAACGTCTTCCTGCGTGATCGTTTCGCCTGCCAATATTGCGGCTCGCCCGAAGACCTCACCTTCGATCACATCATCCCGCGCAGCAAAGGCGGCCAGACCACCTGGGAGAACGTGGTCGCGGCATGCTCGCCCTGTAACCTGCGCAAGGGCAATCTCACGCCCGCGCAGGCCAAGATGTTTCCGCGCCAGAGCGCATTCGCGCCGACCGTGCACCAGCTTCACCGCAACGGCCGCCTGTTCCCGCCGAACTATCTGCACGATAGCTGGCTGGACTACCTCTACTGGGATACGGAGCTGGATCCGTAGGCCGAGACAGTGTCCACCGCTGCGCGCCCGATCATTCTGCTGAGCCCAAAAGCAAAAGACCCGCCGGCTTGCCGACGGGTCTTCGTCTCATCGAGCGTCAGGCACTTTGCACCAGGGAATGAGACTCGATTCGCCGCCGGATATCGGGCTCGTTGAGCAGGTCGAACGGCGCCATGAGCTGCACGACATCGGAGAAGGCCCGCTGAACCACCGGATCGGCCACGGCGGCCCGGAACAGAGCGGCTTCGAACTGCCGGCTTTCCTCGTAACGCTCCGGACGCTCGCCGCGCGTGGTCGGATAGGCGAAATCGGCGATCACGCCCATGTTCCAGGGCGCCTGCAGCAGCGCCCCCACTTCCGACATGAATGCGGCCTGGAGCGCCTCGATCGGATCCTCCTCCCCGTCGACGCGCCCCAGGAGGTCGTGCAGCAGCTTTGCCTCGCGGGCTGCGACCGTCATGCCCTGCCCGTAGACCGGATTGAACCGGCACAGCGAATCCGCCACCGGGAGAATCCCGCGCGGCAGCCGCTCGAGCCGTTCGAAATGCCGCCAGCGACTCGCATCGAGCACGAAATGCCGGAGACCACCGGGCGGCAACAGCTTGTAGATCGCGTTGTAGATCGCCGGCGTGTTCAGCCGGCGCGCGACGGCGAGAAACTCCTCCCAGGTGTTCGGCCGATCCGTGGCGCCGTGATGGGAAATCGATGCAAACCAGCGCCCGCCTTCGAGCGGAATGATCAGCCCGGCGGTCGCCGAAATGGCCGGATCGGGCAAGGTGACCAGATTAAGCCAGTTGAACGACGTCCGCGTTGGCCTGAGGACCGCGGTCGTGTAGCTGATGTCGACGCCGACGACGGTCTCCTGCGGCTTTTCCCAGCCGAGCACGTCGAGCAGGCCGAGCGTCGGCGCGCCGCGGCCGGATGCGTCGATCACGAGATCCGCCTCGATTGCGGCACCGACGCCTGCATCGCTCTCGAACTTGACCATCGGCCGCATCGCAGCCGGCACGATCTCCGTCACGCGGCTCTGCGATTGCAAGGCGACATTGGGAATCGCGACGACCTTTCGGCGCAAGGTGTGCTCGATCAGCGGCCGCGAGGCACACAGCAGTGACGTCCCGCAATCGCGCCGCGGCAGAGCGCCGACATCCGGCCGCTCGTACTGGACGTCGTCAAAGACGTTCACGGGAACCGCACCGGCGGCAGCAAGATCCTGCGCGTATCCGGGGAAGAGGGAGTCGAGCGCCTGCAATCCACCGGCCAGAAGAAGATGCGGATGCCGGTCTTGGGGAACGCCGGCGCGGGACATGACCGAGGCCGGCAGCGTGTCGCGTTCGAGAATGACGACCTCCTTGAATGCGGAGGACAGCGCCCCGGCCACAGACAATCCGCCCATCCCCGCTCCGATGACGACCGCGCGCTGCCCAAAATGACGGTTCATGTTCATTCCCTTGGTGATTTGCTTCACCGCCCTTCTCTGCGTGGGCCGCACTACGGGAATGTTTCCGATCGCGGGATCTTTGTTTCGATTGCAACGTAGCGGCCGGGATGCCTGAGCGTTGCGTCCGAACGGCGCGCGGGTTCGACATTCGTGAGACCGGCCAATCGTTTTGGTTGTAATGGAAGTCCAGGACACGTTCTCGCCACGGATCATCGGTATCCGACCCAACCGGAATACCGGGAAGGTCGCGATGGGTGCATGCAGCTGGTTCAAAGTCGCATTGGTTGTTTTCTCATTCGCGAATGGCGCGGTTGCACAGGACCTGCCGTCGGAGCTCACGCCTGTCGGCAAGGCCATCCTTCAGGCCAAGGTCGCGGCCAAAGACCGTTCAGGATCAGGCAAGCCAACAGATTTTCCATCGGCCATGTGCACCTTCCCGGGCGGTCTGTGCGGTGCGGTTTGGCGTGACGGTTCGGTGGCAGTGCCGCCGCGATACGATTGGGTCGGCAGCTTCGCGGAGAAGCGCGCCGCAGTCCGCATCAGAGGGCTCTACGGCTTGGTGGACGACGAAGGACACGAGGTCGTCACACCGCAATACAGCCTCGTGGACGACTACAAGTTTGGCTTCGCGCAAGTCGAGGTCGAGGGCAGATCGGGCCTGATCGATCGCAGCGGCAAGATGATCTTCGCACCAACATACGGGTTCATCGAAGCGATCGGCCCCGATCGCTTCCAGGTATCGGATGTTCGACGACGCGGCGGAAAGGTCGGCAGCGAGAATTTTTCCGGAATCACGGTCACCCACACCGCAGATGGCGTCAGCGTGTCCTTCCCCTTCGATTTCATGAATAGCGGCGTCATCGATATGTCCGGTCAGTGGATCCAACCGCCGGGCCTGCCGCCGCGTGAATTCGATAAAGGGAATCCAACAGTCCATTGGGTCGAGAGCGACGGACTTTGGGGGCTTTTGCAGGCCGACGGAAACTGGCTCGTTCAACCGAGATATCAGAAGGCGGAGGGGTTAAGCGACGGCCTCGCCCGCGTGACTCTCGACGGCAAGGTCGGCTTCGTCGATGGCAGCGGGCAATTGACCATCGAGCCGGTCTTCGACAAGGCGTGGCCGTTCCGGCTCGGCATCGGACGTACGTCCGCGGAACGCGACGGCAGCGTCGGTGTGATCGATCGATCCGGTTCCTGGATATTTCAAACCAGCTATCAGCAAATTCACCTGGCGATTGCCCGGCACCGGGAGCCGCACTCCGAATCGCCATTCGGATGGCACTTCAAGCAAGCGGACCGCTGGGGCCTCCTGGACCTCGATGGCCGCGTGTTGCTCGCCGCCGAGTTCGATCAGCCCGTCGAGGCATGCCAAGACCGGCGACTGGTCGCCTACATGAACAAGGAATGGCTGTACTACACGGGAGACGGAAGCCCCCTGCAACCGCTCGGAGGTCGGTTGATCGATGCGACATGCGGGCGCGCGCCGCCGTACACATTGAAGATCGGCGACAAGCTCCAGTTGGTCGACGCACGCTCCAGGCCTCTTGCGCCGATGCAGTTCGACGCAGTCACGCCGGTCGGACCCGACGCCAAAGATGTCAAGATCGACGGAAAGTGGGGACGCATAAGATCCGACGGCAGCTGGCTGATCGAGCCGAGGTTCGACTACCTTTCGAACAACTCCGATCCCTTGGTCGCATCCATTGCCGGCAAGCGCGGCATCATGAAACTGGACGGGACGTGGCTGATCGAGCCAAAATTCGACGCCGCCCGAATTCGGCCAGACGGCACCGCCTTTGTCTCAAGCGCCGGCGCAACAGGGATCATCCGGATCAAGGATCAATCCTGGGTCATGCAGCCTCGTCCGGGCGTCATGTGCGATATCGACAACGCGATCATGTCTCAGGCTGGCGGAAAACGCGTGATCCTGTCTCCCGGCGGCGAGGTCTGGATCGACGCCGACGCCGTGCGCGTCGGCATCAATCTCGACTTCGGCCTCCTGACATTCTTGAAAGACGGCAAATGGGGGTTGGTCGATACGGCTGGGCACGTGACGGCCGAGCCGCAATATGACGAGCCGGTCTATTTCGCGCTGCACTATCGCGGCATTGCCTGGGCCAAGCAGAACGGCAAATGGTGCCCGATTGATCGGCGCAACCATGCCGTCCCGGGGATCGCATGCTCCGATGTCAATCCCGCGCCCACTCTGGCGCCGCGGTTCGAATGCAAGATCGAGCCGTGAGCACTTCGCCTCCGGCTCACACCCCGATCGCGTTCCGCGCGATCACATCACGATAGAACGCCGCGCTCAGTTTCGGCACCCGCACCTGCGTCTCGAAGTCGACCCGGTAGAGCCCGAAGCGCTTGCCGTAGCCGAAAATCCATTCGAAATTGTCCATCAGGCTCCAGAGGAAATAGCCGCGGATCGGGACACCCTCGGCGACTGCGCGCTGCATCTGGGTCAAATAATTGCGCAGGAACATGATGCGGTCGAGGTCGTAGACCTGGCCGTCGGCGGAAATCTTGTCCTCGGACGAGGTGCCGTTCTCGCTGATGTAGATGGTGTCGATGTTCCAGATCTTTGCCGCAAGGCGCGGGGCCCAATAGATCACCTCGGGGCCGACCCGCAGCCATTCCGAATTCATATGCGGGAACGAATTCGGGAACGGCAGCACGTGGAAGCCCGGTGCCTTGTCGGAGGCCGTGACGTAGAACTGCGGTGCGTAGATGTTGAGACCGACGAAATCGTTCGGCGTGCCGATGATCTTCAATTCCTCGGCCGTGAACTTCGGCGCGTCCGCGCCGGCATAGGCGAGGAAGCCGTCGGTGTATTTGCCCTCGAGCACCACGCCGAGGAAGCCGGCATTGAGCTCGCGCGTCGCGATCTCGGCGGCGCGGATGTTGTCCGGCGTGGCGATCGCCGGCACGCAGGCCGCGATGTTCTCGGCCGCGCCGACACGCGTGCCGGCGCGCCCGGAGGCGCGGATCGCCTGCACGGCAAGTCCGTGCGCGAGCGCGACATGGTGACGGGCCTGGTTGAGCTGCGCGGTCGGCAGCTTGAGGCCGGGCGCGTCGATGCCCCAGCCATAGCCGAAATTCACGAAGCGCCCGACCTCGTTCACGGTGAAGACATGCTTCACGCGATCGGTCAGGCGTGCGGCGACGTAGGCGGCGTAGTCGGCAAAGGCTTTCGAGGTGTCGCTCGACTGCCAGCCGCCGACGCGGTCTTGCAGCGCCTGCGGCAGGTCCCAGTGATAGAGCGTCGCATAGGGCTCGATATCATTCGCGAGCAGCTCGTCGACGAGGCGATTGTAGAAGTCCAATCCCTTCGGATTGGGCTGGCCGGTTCCGTCCGGAAATATGCGCGGCCATGCGATCGAGAAACGGTAGGCCTTCACGCCCAGCGCCTTGATCAGCGCGACGTCGTCCTTGTAGCGATGATAGTGCTCGTTGGCGCGGTCGCCGGTGGAGCCGTCCTCGATCTTGCCGGGCGTGTGGCTGAAAATGTCCCAGATCGACTTGCCGCGGCCATCCTCGTTGACGGCGCCTTCGATCTGGTAGGACGAGGTCGCCGTGCCCCACAGGAAATCCTTCGGGAAGGGCGCGCCTCGCGCGGGCGTCTCTGTGGCCCGCGCGCCGGCCGCTACGCCAAGCGCGGTCAAGCCCGCGAACCTGGCAAAATCGCGCCGCGAGACTTTTGCGAACATCGCTATCTCCGGGCCTGCTCCATGTCGATCTGATAGACGGAAATCCGGTCGATCTCGAATGCGACACTCGGTGGCGATTCCGCATCGACCTGACTGACGCCTGGAAAGAATTTCGATCCGATCGCGAGATTGACGATCATGTACATGGGATCGTCGAAGCCGATCGGCACCTTGATGTCGGAGACCGGCATGCGGTCGATGAAATAGACCAGCCGGTCCTCCTCCCAGAGCACACCGTAATTGTGGAATGCGCGCGAAGCATCGCCGAGCGCGAAGTCGAAGCCGCAGGACTGGATCTTCTGGGTCGAGGAAATCCGCCAATGCGTGGTCATGACGAGATCACCGGGTCGCTCGCCGCGGCCCTCCAGCACGTCGACCTCCGGCGGCCAGCCGCCGTCATCCGCCAGCATCCAGAATGCCGGCCACACCGCATGACCGACCGGCACCTTGGCGCGGATTTCGAAATACCCGTGCTTCTGCGCGAAGGTGCCCTGCGTCGTCAGGATTCCCGAGATGTACTCGTTGTTGAACAACACCGACTTCAATTCCGGCGGCGTACGGCTGGCGACGATCGACAGCACGCCGTCCTTGACCTTGAACGGATCAAGCCCGAGCGGCGCCCCCGCACGGCCTGCGTAGCGCGGATCGACATAGATCTGCTGTTCGCCATTGGCGCTGGTCTTACGCTTGAAGTCGGAGCCGTCACCGCCCCAATAGCGCGCCTCGGGCCACGCCGCACCGCCGGCGTAATGCGGCACCCAGCGTCCATGCGACAGCGGATGCTCGTCGAAATCGTCGTTGAAGGTCCGGCGCAGCGGCAGGAACACGAGCGAGCTGGGGTTGACGGTCTGAAGCCTGCGGCACTCGATCGTGGAAGGATCGGTGGTGACTTGCAGCGACAGGCTGCGCGGCGCGTCATGAAGCTCGTCCTGCGCGGCAATGGGCGCAGGCACGGCCGACAAACCGATCGCAACCAGAGCGCCCTTCGTCCAACGATGGATCATCACCGCACATCGAGCATGCCGGGAAACCCGCAAAGGTTAGCGCGGCCGTCCCTGAACGGGCAAGCGCGCCCGTCCGACGCCCGCGGGCGATTTCGAAAAGGCATATCGACCTGAACCGGCCCGGATCCTCGCGCCCCGGTCTGCCAGACAGGCGCGCCCCCAAAATCCCTCCCTAATCGTTACCGTCCCTTAAGCCTCCGATGGCAGTTTGGCGGGGACCTGCGGACCCGCCCGGCCGCCCATCCGTCAGGTTCGAGGTCGCCGCCGCCATGCTCGCCGAAACACTGGAACAGGTTCGCCTCTCACCGTCGAAGCGGACGACCTATGTGCGTTTCGCGCTGGCCGCGCTGGCAGTGATCGTGTCATTCAAGGCGTTCTGGTTCGCCCGCTGGGGTAGCTGGGCAACCCGCGAGCTCGCCGATTTCGACGCCTTCCACATCGTCGCGCAGCGCGTCTGGCGCGGCGACCTCGACCAAGTCTATCATTTCGAGGCGCTGCTGAAGATGCAGATGGAGGCTGCCGGCGGCATGACCAGTTTCATGCCCTGGACCTATCCGCCGCAATACGCTCTCCTGCTGGCGCCGTTCGCATTCCTGCCGGTCGGCGTCGGCTATCTCCTGTTCACTGCCGCGACACTCGCGCTTTATCTCGTGGCCCTGCGCGCGATCGCGGGCGCGAATTTCGCGCAGGTGCTGGTGGTGCTGTTTCCGGCGCTCGCGATCACCATCGGCTGCGGACAGAATGGCTTTCTCACCGGCGCGCTGATCGCGCTGGTTTGCCTCAATGTCGACGGGCGGCAATGGCTCGCTGGCCTCACGCTCGGCGCCATGGTCATCAAGCCGCACCTTGCCATTGCCGTCGGCGTCTACCTGCTGGCGACGCGGCGCTGGATCGCGCTCGCGACTGCGGCGGTCGTCGTGCTGGCGAGCGCCCTGCTCTGCACGCTGCTGTTCGGCTGGCAGATCTGGATCGCGTGGTTGGGGTCGATCAGGGAATCGGCGAGCTATCTCGAGCAGGGCTTCTATCCGCTCTTCCGCATGATCTCGGCCTATGCCGCGCTCTACATGGCCGGCTTTCCGGCGAGCGCCGCCTTCTGGGGACAGGTTGCTGTTGCTGGTCTCGCCCTGCTCGCCGTCCTCGTCGGCGCCGCCCGCGGCCTGTCGTCCAGATTCACGCTCGGCGTCACCGTGATGGTGTCGGTGATGATCAGCCCCTATGCCTATGATTACGACCTGCCGATCCTCGGGGTCGGTCTGGCGCTGGCACTGCCCGATCTCGTCAGGATCGCGAGCCCGCGCGAGCGCGACGTGGCCTACGGCCTGATCCTGCTCGCCGGCGCCTATGGCCTGTTGCAATCGGCGCGACTGGCCATGCAATTCGGGCAGAAGGTGGATCTCGATCAGCATTTCGCACCGGCGATCGGCGGCTTTGCGCTGATGGCGTTGCTGGTTCTGCTTCTGCAGCTGGTTTGGCGCGGAACGCAGCTCGCGCCGGTCGTACCGGAAGCGGCGCAGCAGCCGTCCTAGGATCGCTGTAGCGCCAGCGTCACGCCGCCGAGCGTGAGCGCCATCGCCGTCCATTCACGCAGGCCCAGCGGTTCGCCCAGGATGATCGCGGCGGAGATGACGCCGATGACGGGGACGATCAGCATACCGGTCGAGGCCGAGGTCGGCGGCAGACGGCGCAAGGTCTCGAACCAGGTGACGTAGCAGATCCCCATCGGCACCAGCGTCATATAGACGAAGCAGCCGAGCCCAACCGGCGTGATCGCCGAGAAGTTCGGCTGCTCGAACAGCAGACCAAGGATCAGCATCGTGGCGCAGCCGAGCCCGACCTGCCAGGCAACGACCACCAGCGGCGGCATCGGCAGCGGCTTGCGGTTGAGGACGTTGCCGAGCGCGAACAGGATGGCGCAGGACAGCGCCAGCGCAATGCCCAGCAGCTTGTCGGCGCCGAACGCAAAGCCGTTGCCGCTCAGCAGCAGCACGACGCCGGCCACACCGAGAACAAGCCCGAAAACGTCCCGCAGGGTCGGCCGCGTGTGCAGCACCGGCCAGGCGAACAGCATGGCCCAGATCGGCATGGTGTAGGCGAGCAGCGCGCCTTCGCTGACGGTCACGTATTTCATCGCGACCGTGCCGAGCCCCATCCAGGCAAAGACATTGGTGAGGGTCGCAAACAGCAGCCGCGGGATCGCCTCGCGCGGAACGACGAACGATTCCCTCCGGCTCAGTGCTAGGGTCCCGAGAATGAGCGAAGCGCAGACGCCTGCCAGCCCACGCGCGAACAAGGGCGGCCACTCCTGAAGCAGCAGCTTCATCAACGGCCAGTTCAGCGCCCAGCCGAACGCCGTCACGCAGAGGCAGAGAGAGCCGATCGTCCTGTCGCGCCGCGCCGAATCCATGGATAGCGCTTAGCAGGCCGGTTGAGCCCGCTCCACCTCGGCTGGCGCATGCGGGCCATCGCCGAGCAGGGAACCCGAAGCGCAGGATGCCCGTTCAGAGTGGAGGCCCGGCGCTCCCATATGCACCGCGGGAGCAATATCCGGGCCCGCCACAACACAGGGAGGCACAGCATGCCCACCGCCGAGAAGGATCACGTCTACAAGATCCTGGAATTGGTCGGATCGTCCGAGAATTCGATCGAGGATGCGATCAAGAACGCGATCAGCCGCGCCGCCAAGACCGTCCGCGACATGAAATGGTTCGAGGTGGTGCAGACGCGCGGCCACATCGAGAACAATACCGTACGCCACTACCAGGTGACGCTGCGCGTCGGCTTCACGCTGGAAGGATAGGCCGTACACCGAGCGCAGCGAACGCAAACCTACAGGCTCGCCTCTCGCACGCGCAACGCAGCAACCTGACGCGGGTGTCTGATTTGTCGCCCGCGTTCGGGCGCGATATGACTTGGGATCGCGGCCGGATGTTCGGCCCATCCGAGAGTGTTGCCGTGACTGACGAAATCAAGCTTGTTCTCTTCGACATGGACAATGTCCTCTGCGACTACGACAGGGGCAAGCGTGTCGCATCTCTGGCCGAGCTCGCAGGGACCAGCAGCGAAGCCGTCCATGCGGCGATCTGGGACAGCGGCTTCGAGCTGCTCGGCGATTCCGGCGCGATCGACGCCGCGGACTATCTTCGGGGCTTTGGCGAGCGCATCGGCTATCCGCTCTCGCTCGACGAGTGGGTGGAGGCGCGGCGCCGTTCGATGCAGGCCGACCTCGCGATGCTGGAGATGGCCCGCCGCCTCCGCGACACCGTCGATATTGCGGTCCTCACCAACAACACCACGCTGGTTGCCGATCATATCGACACCCTGCTGCCGGACCTGCGCCCGCTGTTCGGCTCGCGAATCTACACCTCGGCGCAGTTCAAGACGGCGAAGCCGGACCCGCGCTGCTACCGCCTCTGCCTGTCGGAGCTACAGGCGGCACCGGAAACCGTCCTGTTCGTCGACGATCTCGCGGCCAATGTCGCCGGTGCGCGCGAGGCGGGCCTGTTCGCGCATCACTACAATTCGGTGGAGGCTTTCAGGCAGACCCTGTCGGAGCATGGCCTGCTTCAGGGCGAATGAAGGCGTGCATCGCCTTGCTCGGCGTCAGGCGAGATGGCACGCCACGAAGTGGCCGCCCGCCCCTTCCCGCAACTCCGGCGCGCTTTCCGCACAGCGCGGCTGCGCGATCGGGCAGCGGGTGTGGAAGTGGCACCCCGAGGGCGGCTTCATCGGGCTCGGCACGTCGCCCTTGAGGCGGATGCGCTCACGCTTGAGTTTCGGGTCGGGCACCGGCACCGCCGACAGCAGCGCCCTCGTGTAGGGATGCTGCGGGTTGCGGTAGAGGTCGCTGGCCTTTGCGAGCTCGACGATGCGGCCGAGATACATCACCGCGACGCGGTCGGAGATGTGCTCGACCACCGAGAGGTCGTGCGCGACGAAGAGATAGGTGAGGTTCATCTCGGCCTGGAGGTCTTCCAGGAGGTTGATGACCTGGGCCTGGATCGACACGTCGAGCGCCGAAACCGGCTCGTCGCAAACGATCAACTTCGGCTCGACCGCGAGCGCGCGCGCGATCACGATGCGCTGGCGCTGGCCGCCGGAGAATTCATGCGGATAGCGGCGCATGTGCTCCGCCTTGAGCCCGACCTTCACCAGCAGGCCCGCGACGCGCTCTTCGCGCTCTTTCGCGGACGAGGCGAGATTGTGGATGGTGAAGGCTTCACCGAGGATGGCGCCGACCGTCATGCGCGGATTGAGCGAGGCGAACGGGTCCTGGAACACCAGCTGCATGTTCCGCCGCATCGCGCGCAGGTCACTACCGCTGAGCTGGCGGACGTCCTGGCCGTCAAAGGTGACCTCGCCGTCGGTCGGCTCGATCAGGCGCAGCACGCAACGCCCGGTCGTGGACTTGCCGCAGCCGGATTCACCGACAAGGCCGAGCGTCTCGCCGCGATTGACCGAGAACGACACGCCGTCGACCGCGTAGACGCTGCCGACCTGGCGCGACAGCAGGCCGCCGAGCACGGGGAAATGTTTCTTCAGGCCGCTGACGCGGAGCAAGGGTTCGCTCATGACGCGGCTCCCAGATTGGTATCGCCGAGGTGACAGGCCATGCGATGACCGGGCGAGACCTCGCGGAGCAGCGGCTCCTTCTCCGTGCAGATGCTCATGGCGTGGCGGCAGCGCGGCGCAAACCGGCAGCCGACCGGGGGATTGATCAGGATCGGCACCGAACCGCCGATCGCCTCCAGCCGCGTCTTGTGCTCGCTGTCGAGATCGATGCGCGGGATCGAGCGGATCAGGCCTTGCGTATAGGGATGGCGGGGATCGCCGAACAGGTCGTCGACGAGGGCCTCCTCGACCACCTTGCCGGCATACATCACGACGACGCGCTGCGCGGTCTCGGCGACGACGCCCATGGCATGGGTGATCAGCATCACCGCCATGCCGAAGCGCTCCTTCATGTCCTGCAGGAGGTCGAGGATCTGCGCCTGGATGGTGACGTCGAGCGCAGTGGTGGGCTCGTCGGCGATGATCAGCTTCGGCTTGCAGGCGAGCGCCATCGCGATCATCACGCGCTGGCGCATGCCGCCGGAGAATTGGTGCGGATAGTTGTGCACGCGGCCTTCGGCATTGGGAATCTGCACCAGCTTCAGCATCTCGATGGTGCGCTCGATCGCCTGCTTCCTGGTCACGGCCTCATGGCGACGCAGGCTCTCGGCGATCTGCTCGCCGACGGTGAGCACCGGGTTGAGCGAGGTCATCGGCTCCTGGAAGATGAAGCCGATCTCCTTGGCGCGGATCTCGTCGAGCTGACTGCTCGTCAGCGGCACCAGATCGCGGCCTTCGAAGATGATCTGGCCGGCAGCGATGCGGCCGGGCGGCATCGCGATCAGCTTCAGGATCGACATCGCCGTCACGGTCTTGCCGCAACCGGATTCGCCGACGACGCAGAGCGTCTCGCCCTTGTTGATGGTGATGTCGACGCCGTCGACGGCCTGCAGGATGCCGTCGTCGGTGGAGAAGTGGGTTTTCAGCCCTTTGATTTCGAGCAGCGGCGCCATCAGATCACCCGTCGCGCGTCGAGCGCGTCACGCAGACCGTCGCCGATGAAATTGATGGCGACCACCGCGATGAAGATCGCACCGCCCGGAAACAGCGCCCAGTGCGGGCCGATGTCGAGAAAGTCCTTGGCGTCGAACAACAGCCGCCCCCAGGTCGGCGTATCCGGCGGGAAGCCGAGGCCGAGGAAGGACAGCGTCGATTCCGCGATGATGGCGGCCGCAACGTCGATGGTGCCGGCGATGATCACGGGACCGACGGCATTGGGCAGGATGTGCCGCACCACCTGCCGCACCGGGCTCGCCCCGAGCGCGCGCGCCGCCTCGACGAACTCCTTCTCGCGGATCGACAGGAACTGGGCGCGTACGAGGCGGGCGACCGGCATCCAGCGCAGGCCGCCGATAACCAGCACGATCAGGATGAAGATGCCGCCCTCCGGGCCGAACATGGTCTTCAGGCCGTCGCGAAACAGATAGATCAGCAACAACAGCAGCGGCAATTGCGGCAGCGACAGGAACAGATCGGTGAGCCACATCAGGCCGTGCCCGAGCGCGCCGCGCGACATGCCGGCGAGCGAGCCGACCAGCGTGCCGATGAAGACCGAGACCAGCATCGCGGCCAATCCGACCGCAAGCGAGATCCGTCCGCCATAGATCATGCGGGCGAGGATGTCCTGGCCGAGATCGTCGGTGCCGAAGGGATGCGCGAGCGAAGGTCCCTGCATGCCCGCCACGATGTCGATGTCGTTGATCTTGATGCGCCAGACGAAGGGGCCGACGACGACCGCCAGGATCAGAATGAGCAGCAGGAACGCACTGACCACGGCGAGCTTGTGGCGGCTGTAACGCCGCCACGTCTCGCGCCACGGCGAGTAAACACGCCGCTCAGCGGAGGGAGATGCGAGGGTCAAGCCAGCCATAAAGGACGTCCGCGATGAGATTGAACAGCACCACGAGGCACGCGAAGACGAAGGTGACGGCCATCACCACCGGCGTGTCGTTGGAAAGGATGGAGGAGATCAAGAGCGAGCCGATGCCGGGAATGCGGAATATCTGCTCGGTGACGATGGCGCCGCCGAACACCGCCGGCATCTGCAGCGCGATCAGCGTCACGACCGGGATCATGGCATTGCGCATCACGTGCTTGACGATGACCGTGGCCTGGCCGAGGCCCTTCGCACGCGCCGTGGTGACGTAGTCGAGCCGGATGACGTCCAGCATCGCCGAGCGCACGAAGCGCGTCATCGATGCCGCCTGGAACAGGCCGAGCACCGCCACCGGCATGATCGCCTGCCGGACCATCTCGAGCACCCAGCGGATGCCGGTCCCCTTGACGTCGGTGGAATAGACGAATGGCAGCCAGTCCAGCGTGACCGAGAAGATCAGGATGAACAGGATGCCGGTGAAGAAGGTCGGCAGCGAAAAGCCGACGAAGGCGAGCGTGTTCGCGATCTGGTCGAACAGCGAATACGGCTTCGTCGCCGCGTAGACCCCGACGGGGATGGCGATCAGCAAAGCCAGGACCTGCGCCGAGCCGATCACGTAGAGCGTGGCCGGCAGGCGCTGGAGGATGAGCTTGTCGACGTCCATCCGGCTGACGAAGGAGAAGCCCCAATCGCCATGCGCCATGGCCGTCAGCCAGTGCAGGTAACGAAGATAGATCGGATCGTCGAGGCCGAACTTGGCCCGAAGTGCGGCCTGCACCTCCGGTGGCACGTTCGGATTGGTCGCCAGTTCCGAGAAGGGATCGCCTGGCGCGAGCGCCAGGACGAAGAACAGCACGGCGGAAATGCCGAGCAAGCTCGGAATGGCGATCAACAGGCGACGCAGGACATATTGGCTCATAGGGAAGAATCCCGTCTATGCCCGTACGATCATGCCTCCCGGTACCAGTCCTGAATGTTGTCGGTCTCGTTCGCCCAGCCGCTGAGCGCCGGACGCAGGTTGTTGGCCGCAGCTTCCACCTTCAGGCGATGCATCACCGGGATGAACACCGTGTCCTGCCACAGCAGGTCGTTGCACTTGATGTAGAGCGCGGCGCGCTTGACCGGATCGATCTCGGTTTCGGCCGCGGCGATCGCCGCATCATAGTCCTTGTTGACGTAGCGCGGGAAGTTCTGGCCCTGCCACTTGTTCTCCTTCGTTGCCACGTTGGCGGAGATGTAGCGCTTCATGTGAAGGGCGGGATCCGGCTGCGTCATCGGGATCTGGAACATCTCGATGTCGGCATAGAATTTGGGGAAGGTGTCGGGGTTGGCGACGTCCGACGAGAAGAACACCGACGCGACCACCGATTTCAGCTCGACGTCGATGCCAGCCTTCTGGCAGGCCTGCTTGACGATAGCCTGGGTCTTCTGGCGCGGACCGTTGATCGAGGTCTGGTACAGCAGCTTCAGCTTCTTGCCGTCCTTCTCGCGGATGCCGTCGGCACCGGCCTTCCAGCCGGCCTCGTCCAGCAGTTTCGAGGCCTTCTCGACGTCGAACTCCCACGAGGTGTTCTTCGAGACGAACTTCTCGGGGCCGTTGAGGTAGTTGGCGGTGGTGCGGCCGGCACGGCCGTAGATCGCCTTCTTGACGGACTCGCGGTCGACCAGCAGGGCCAGCGCCTTGCGTACCTTCGGATCCGAGAGGATCGGGTGCTTGGTCTTCATCGAGGACCGCTCGCCGTCGACCTCGGTGTTCGGGTCGGTGAAGTTGATCGCAATGAACTCGATGTCGCCGCCGGTGGCATAGACGGTCTTGCCCTTGCCGCCCTTCTCGAGGCGCAGAAGCACGTCGTCTTCAACCTGCATGTTCCAGGCGAAATCGAACTCGCCGGTCTGGATCACGGCGCGCGCCGCGGAGACCGCGTCGCCGCCGCCCTTCATCTCGATGGTATCGAAATGCGGACGGTTGGCCATGTGGTAGTCGGGATTGAGCTGACCACGGACCAGATCGCCCGGCTTGAACTCGACGAACTTGTAGGCACCGGTGCCGACCGGGGCGAGATTGTTCGGCGCCTCGCGGGATTTCGATCCCTTGTAGTCCGCGAACAGATGTTTCGGGATGACGCATCCGTAAGCGCCAACGAACGCATTGGCCCAGAACGGCGTCGGATTCTTGAACTGGATACGGATGGTGAGATCGTCGACCTTTTCGACCGTCATGTCGGCATAGGTGCTGACGGAGACCGCGGCGGTGGCGGGATCGCTGGCATAGGCCCAGGTGAACACGAAATCGTCGGCGGTCAGCGGCTTGCCGTCATGCCATTTGACGCCCGGCTTGATCTTCCAGGTGACCGACTTGCCGTCGGCGGTGAGACCGCCATTTTCGATCGACGGAATTTCGGCGGCGAGGATCGGATTGAGATTGCCGTTGGCGTCCCAGCTTGCGAGCGGCTCGTAGAACAGGCGCGAGCCGTCCTGGTCCTTGGTGCCGGTGGCAAAATGCGGATTGAGCAGGGTCGGCCCTTGCCACCACAACAGCTTGAGCGGACCGCCGCCGCCGCGCTTGGTCGGAGGATAGGGGTTTGGGCTCTGCGCCATGGCAACACCGCCGAGCGCGAGGATCTGGTTCGCCAGGGGGGCGGTGAGGCCGACAGCGGCCAGGCGCTGGATGAAGGCGCGGCGATCCATCCGCCCGTCCTTCACGTCACCGATCATCGAACGCAGTTCTTTATCCAGCATGGTTGTCCCCCGTCTGGTTCCCGTATGGATGCAGGCGGCCGCAAGACGGCCGCCGGGTTTTGTCTGGCGGTAGATGGCACACCGAATAGGCCGCGCGTCAACTGCGACCGTGTGTATGCAAACGGTGTTCTGGCTGTCTGTTGGGCAAAACTACGTTCCGCAGCCCAACCGTTCGGCAATCCGGCATCAAAACACGCCGGATTCCACGTTGCACTGCGGAAAATTTGTTCGCCGGATCAGACGAAGTATCGAGACGAATTTTACGCCACAGACATGGTCAGCGGCGGAGCGACGTGATCCGGCAGCGGGCAGACATAAGGTGTCTTCGTCGTCCGCTTCTTCAGGTCCGCCTTCGCGGCATCGATCAGCGCCGGTTCGACCAGCGCCTTGATGCCGAGCCCTGCCATCGCCTTGGCCGCCTGCACCATCGCCTTGTGAGCGTGTGCGCTCTTGCCCTGCGCCACAACCTGCCACGTGTGGAAGGGGGTGCCGATTGCAACCGTTGGTGCGTGAACCTGTACGGTCGGCACCACCCAGCTCACATCGCCCACATCGGTCGAGCCGACCAGCGGGTTGCGCTTGGCGTCGAGCGGCACCAGGAAGTCGGCCAGCGGCCGATCGGTCGGCTCCATGCCGATCGCGTAATAGACCGACGAGATGTCCTTGTCGGTCAGCGTCGCGCGAATCTGGCTGGCAAAGCCCTCGTCCGCCTCGTCGAAATGCGGCGGCCCGAGCTCTTCCATCACGCGGTGCAGCGCCTGCTCCAGCGGCGTGTTCGGCAGGATGTTGGAGACCGCGGAAATGATCTTCATCTCGACCTTGGTCTCGGTCATCAGCGCCGCCCCCTCGGCGATCTTGCTCACGCGCCCGACCAGCTCGTTCATGCCGGGCAGATCGCGGGCGCGGATCGAATAGCGCACGCGCGCATGCGCCTGCACCACGTTGGGCGCGATGCCGCCGGTGTCGAGCAGCGCGTAGTGCACGCGCGCATCGCTCGGCATGTGCTCACGCATGTAGTTCACGCCGACATTCATCAGTTCCACCGCATCGAGCGCGGAACGGCCGAGATGCGGCGAAGCCGCCGCATGCGAGGTGCGGCCGGTGAAGATGAAGTCGGCGCGCGTGTTGGCGAGCGACGGAGTCACCGCCACTTCCCAGAAGCTGTGCGGATGCCAGGTGATGGCGATGTCGGCGTCCTCGAATGCGCCGGAGCGCACCATGAAGGCTTTGGCCGCGCCGCCTTCTTCGGCCGGGCAGCCATAATAGCGCACACGGCCCGGCACCTTGTTCTCGGCGAGCCAGTCCTTCACCGCGGTTGCGGCGAGCAGTGCGGCGGAGCCGAGCAGATTGTGGCCGCAGCCATGGCCATGGCCGCCGGTCTCGACCGGGCGGTGTTCCGCGACCCCCGCCTCCTGGCTGAGTCCCGGCAGCGCATCATATTCGCCCATGAAGGCGATGACCGGTCCGCCCTCACCCCATTCGCCCATCAGCGCGGTCGGGATGCCGGCAACGTTCTCGGTGATGCGGAAGCCCTGGTGACGCAGCTCGGCGAGATGCTCGGCGGCGGACCGCGCCTCGGTGTAACAGACCTCCGGCATGCCCCAGACCTTGTCGCTGAGGTCGATGAAACGCGCCTTGATCGTGTCGACGCCACGCCAGATTTCGCTGCGGTTATCCATTTGCTTCGGTCCGTGATCTCTTGGTCAAACGAAGCGGCAATGGTTAGCAGCTTCATTGCAGGCCGCCTAGCACCTCGCGGGACATCAGCCATGCGGCTGAGGCTGGAATGAGCAGTCGCCTGCCATCTGTGCACGTGCCGTTCCTGCGCCTTTCAAAGAATTCACACGGCCTTCTGCCGAATAGTTCGGAAACGAGGCTTTCAAGACGGCCTGCTCCAGCCTAAATTATCTGTGCTTCGCACCTCGTTCCGCTAGTCACGGCGGAGCCATGCACTCAGCCAGGAGAACTCCATGCCCGCCCTGACCGAATGGAGAGTGCCGCCGGCCAATCAGCCGCGTGCGAGCGACTATGGTTTCGATCTCGACCGCGCGCTCGCCTCCGTCGTCGGCCTGCACGCCATCATCCCGCCGGACGCATTCAGTGCCGAGACGCTGGGCACCGAACGCGCCGGCAACGGCGTCGTGATCGACCGCGGGCTGGTGCTGACGATTGGCTATCTCATCACCGAGGCTGAATCGGTGTGGCTGCACCTTGCCGACGGGCGCGTCGTCGAAGGACATGCGCTCGGCTTCGATTCCGTAACCGGCTTCGGTCTCGTGCAGGCGCTCGGTCAGCTCGACATCGAGCCCCTGCCGCTCGGCAATTCGGCGGACACGGGGATCGGCGACCGCGTCGTGGTCGGCGGCGCCGGCGGCCGCACGCGCTCGGTGGCGAGCCAGATCGTGGCGAAGCAGGAATTCGCCGGCTATTGGGAATATCTGCTGGACGAGGCAATCTTCACCTATCCTGCGCATCCGAACTGGGGCGGCACCGCGCTGCTGAACGAGCACGGCGAGTTGATCGGCATCGGTTCGCTGCAGCTCGAGCGTGAGCGCGACGGCAAGGCCGAGCACGTCAACATGATCGTGCCGATCGACCTCTTGAAGCCGATCCTCGACGATCTGCGCAAGTTCGGTCGCGTCAACAAGCCGTCGCGTCCCTGGCTCGGTCTCTTCTCGACCGAAATCGACAACCGCGTGGTCGTGATCGGGATCTCCGCCAACGGGCCGGCCGCGCGCGCGGAGCTGAAGACCGGCGACGTCATCCTTGCGGTGGACGGCGAGAAGGTGACGAGCCAGACCTCCTTCTACAAGAAGATGTGGGCGCTCGGCGACGCCGGCGTCGACGTGCCGCTGACCGTGCATCATGAAGGCGTCACTTTCGACGTCACGGTGACCTCGACCGACCGCTTCAAGCTGCTCAAGGCGCCGAAGCTGCACTGACATCACCGAATTCAAGTGAGGAAGCGGCGATGACCGAGGCCGTCGTTGACGACATCGTGACCGTGCTGCCGCCGCTGCTGAGCGCGCTGGAGGCGCTCGGTTACTTCCAGCGGCATTTGCATCCGCCGGCCTTTGCCACCGTGATGAACGCCATCGGCGCGCCGGACGAGACGCTTCAGGCCGCACGGGCAGCGATCGGCGAATGGCCCGAACAATTCGCCGGCTTGCGTAGCCGGCTCGATGCGGCCTGCAACGAGACGCTCGCCGCCTTCGCCGGCATTCGCGAGGTCGAGCGCGGCAACGGCGACCTCGTCGCCGTCTTCCGCGCACTGCGTCACCTTCCGCGCGCACAGGAGGCACTTTATCCGCTGGCGGTGCAGTTTCCGCCGGTGAGCAGCTTCTTCCTCAACAATGCCAATCGCGAGAACGAGGAACTGCTGGCCCGGCTGGAGACAGGCGCGAGCGAAGATACCGGCATCTTCCACGATCACAACGAGCCCGGAAGCCGCGGCGGCTTCTCGGTCTATGTCCCCGAATATTACAGGCCCGATCGCGCCATGCCGCTGGTGATGGCGTTGCATGGCGGCAGCGGCAACGGCCGTGGCTTCCTGTGGAGCTGGCTGCGCGATGCGCGCAGTCTCGGCGCGATCCTGGTAGCGCCGACCGCGACCGGCTCGACCTGGGCGCTGATGGGGGACGATGCCGACACGCCGAACCTCATGCGCATCCTCGAGGCCGTCCGCAACCGCTGGAGCATCGATGCCTCGCGCATGCTGCTGACCGGCATGAGCGACGGCGGCACCTTCAGCTATGTCACCGGCCTCGACGGCGCTTCGCCCTTCACGCATCTCGCACCGGTGTCGGCGACCTTCCATCCGCTGATGGCCGAGATGGCTGATGCCGAGCGCCTCAACGGCCTGCCCATCTTCATCACCCACGGCAAGCTCGACTGGATGTTTCCGGTGCAGACTGCGCGCCAGACGCAGGCAACGCTTTCGGCCGCCGGCGCCAACGTCACCTATCGCGAGATCGATGATCTCAGCCACACCTATCCGCGCGAAATCAACGCGGAGCTGCTTGGGTGGCTGAACGGAGAATGAACGACCTCTCCTTAGATGCGCCGCATCGCCGCGGAACCATCACGCCGTGCCGACGTTATCGGCGCGACACCGGAGGTTCGACATGCAGACTTTTTTCGGAATGATTTTGGGCGCGCTGCTGCTTGCGGGCGGCGTCTATGTCTATGACTCCATGCAGACCTCATCCGTCGCCAATGGCGAGGTCGCGACCAACAATCGCACCATCGTGAACTGGGACGTCGCCAAGGCCGACTGGGATGCGTTGCGTGATCGCGCCCACAAGGACTGGGTCCGGATCTCGTCGAAGTAATTTCGACCCGCCAGACATGAACGAGGCGCCGTCGCGGATCCGCGGCGGCGCCTTTGTATTGGCCGCGATCGATATGGCGGCTCAGTTCATCTTGGCCTTGCGGGCATCGGCGATGACCTGCTCGAACTCGGCCATGCTGAGCACGCCCGGCACGCGATACTTGCCGACGATGAACGACGGGGTGCCGCGGAAGCCGAAGGCTTCGGCCTGCTCGTTGTTGCGCTTGAGGAGCGCATCGATGTCCTTGCCGTGCGCTGTGAGGTCGCTCTTGAGGCGGTCCATGTCGACGCCGGCCGCCGCGAGCAGTTCGTTGATGCGCGGCTCGGTCAGGCGCGAGCTGACGCCCATCATGGCGTCATGGGCCTGATGGTACTTGTCCTGGTATTTCGCTGCGAGCGCGGTCCGCGCCGCCGTGACCGACACCGGGCCCAGGATCGGCCAGTCCTTCATCACCAGCCTGACCTTGCCGTCGTCCTGGACGACCTGGCGCAGCTCGGGCTCGAGCTTGCGGCAATAGGGGCAATTGTAGTCGGACCATTCGATGATGCTGATGTTGCCGTCGGGATTGCCGGCAACGGGAACGTCGGGATCACGCAGCACCTTGGCCTCGGTGAGCACTTCGTCATCGCTGCTGGCCGCGCGCGCCCAGTTGATGCCGCCAGCCGCGAAGGCGCCCGCCCCGATCAACGTCAACGCCGCGCGGCGCGTCGGCCCAAGGGCCTTAGTCCTGAATCCAGCCATATCTCGTCCCGTTTCGGTCCCATCACCGCAAAATACGGATCGGAACCGGACATTGTTACGGCTCATATAGGGCGTTACGGGCGCGATGTCATCGCCGGGCTATGCGCGGTTCGCAACTGGCGCGCGCGGCGCCTCGCGTGGCAGCATCGCCATCAGCGTGCCGGTCATGGTCGCGATCAGCGTGGTCTTCCCGTCGTGCTCGGCAAAGGCCCTCGCCTCGCAGAAGGTAAGCGTCCGACCCGGCTTGACCACCTCCGCCTTGAAGACAAAGCGCTCGCCGCGAGCGGGCGCGAGCAGCGTGGTCTTGAATTCGACGGTGAGGATATCGGCCTCGGACGGCATCAGGGTGAAAGCTGCGACACCACAGGCATTGTCGAGCCCGGCCGTGATGATGCCGGCATGGACAAAGCCGTTCTGCTGCGTGAGCGCAGGCGAATGCAGCATGGCGAGCTCGACCTCACCAGGCGCCAGGCGGACGATCACGATACCGAGCGTGTGCATCGCGGGCTGGCGGTCGAACATTGAGATGGCGGCCGCGCGATAGCCCGGGTTTTTCGGCTCGAACGCAGTCATGGCTCAGGCCTCGGCCGGCTCGGCGAGATGCGCCAAACCGATCCGGCGGATCGCATCCTCGAACGGCGCCGACTTGCGCAGCTTGCGGTCCATGTGCACGCCGGTGATCTCGCAGAACGCGGCGAGCTCGCCGGTCTCGGCATTAATCATGTCGTGCCGGAAGCGGATCGATTTCTCGCGGAGCTCGAGCAGATGGCTCGTGACCTCGACGATGTCGCCGGCGAGCAGCTCGCGCTTATAGGTGATGTTCTGCTGCACGGCGGCCATGCCGCGGCCGGAGGCGCGCAAATAGCCCGGCGTCAGCCCGAGGCGGGCGAACAGATTCCAGTTGGCTTCGTCGAATTTGCCGACATACCACATGATGTTCATGTGGCCGACGTGATCGCACTGCCACGGATAGACCGTGCCGCGATAGGTCGCCTGCTGCTCCATCGCCATTCCCTGCCCTCGCCCGTCTTTTGATCTTGATACGGTAGCGTATCAGGCGTCAGACGCGTTAGCAATACGGCACCGTATCAAGAACCGGTGAGGCTTCCTTCATGAGCGACGGCAAGGGCGATGTCTGGGTCGAGGCAGGGTTTACCGAGCTCGCCCGCGCAGGCGTCGAGGGGGTGCGGGTCGAGGTCCTCGCCAAGAATCTCGGCGTCACCAAGGGCGGCTTCTACCGCCGCTTCGCCGACCGCGCCGCGCTGCTCGCGGCCATGCTGGAACGCTGGCGCGAGGGACGCGCGGCATCGATCGCGCAGCAGACCAGCCTCGACGGGCAGGAGCCGCGCGAGCGCCTCAAGGCCGTCATCCAGCTTTATTCCGAGCGGCTGAATCCGGAAGGCATGGCGATCGAGCTGGCGATCCGGCAATGGGCCCGCTCGGACGAGCGCGCGGCAGCTGCCGTGGCGAGCGTGGACGCGGCACGGCTCAAGCATGTCGCCGAACTCTATCGCGCGACCGGCCTCGAGGCCGAGGAGGCCGAGGCGCAGGCCTTCCTGTTCTACTGCTTCATCTTCGGCCAGAGCCTGCTGTTCGTCGAGCGCGGCCCGCGCAAGCGATCACAGCTCGTGGCAAAGTCGGCCGAGAAGCTGTTGGACTAAAGCAAAATGGCCGGAGCGTTGCTCCGGCCATCGCATCATCTCGAAGCTCAGGCGGCGCCCTTCAGCTTCTTGTTGCATTCGCTGTAGTAGCCGCCGCCCTTCTCGATCCACTTCATGCCGCCATTGCCGTTGGTGGCCTTGTTGGCATTGTACTGGTCGACGCAGGTGTGGAGGCGCGCCTTGCCGGCGGTCTCCTTGGCGTATTTCGGATCGACCGCGTTCGGATAGACCGCGGGGCCGGCCGGCAGGGTCGGCGCGGCGGCGGGGGCCGCTTCCTTCTTCGCCTGCTTGGGCTCGGCGGGAGCCGCGGGCGCGGCCGGAGCAGCGGCAGCCGGTGCCGCGGCAGGCGTTGCATCCGCACCGCACTGGGCCTTGCGGAAGTCATTCCACTTCATGGTGCCGAGCGAGCCGTCCTTCTTGGCGGCCTGGTATTTCGCGCTGCACTCCTGCGAGGTCAGCGCTTGCGCCGGCGCGCTCGCCACCAGCGCGGCCAATCCCGACACCGCAACCGCACACAACAATTTTGCCTGAATGGTCATCCCTGTCTCCTCCTTGGTCTTCCCCTTGGTCTTGCCCTTGGGGGAAGTGAACCGAGGATTGCTATCCTAGCGTGCTGCCGGCTTGCGACAAGGAAGCGATGGCTCCGGCCGCCAAAATATAGTGATCGCGCCGTTCAGATTATTCATGTCGCGTTCAGCAAGGCGAGCCGACGTTCCGAGCCCTTCGCAAATTCTCCCAAGACAGAGTGCAACACCATGATCCTCGCCTCTCGCCTCGCCGCCGTCGCTCTCGCCTCCCTGCTCGCCACCGGCACCGCGTTCGCGCAGACCGCGGCGCCCGCCGCCAAGGCTGACGCCAAGACCGATGCTGCGGCCACCGCCGACAAGAAGGCCCCGAAGGAGCACTCGGCCGAGTCGCTCGAATGCTCCAAGCAGGCGGACGCCAAGGGCCTGCACGGCAAGGAGCGCAAGAAATTCCGCTCCGAATGCATCAAGACCGCGAAGGCCGGCACTACTGCTCCCGCGGCCGACAAGAAGTAAATCCGTCACAATACGGCTCACGCTCATCCGTGAGGGGCGCGCGCATTGCGGCATGACTTGGCTGCAATTGTGCGCCTCTTGCTGATTTGCGATAAGGTGGCGTGAAGCAAATCACCGCCTCCCTGCCGTTCGAATGGCCAAGCCGTGCCAAGATCTTGAGCACGGTGGAGACACTCGTCATCGGCACTGCCGGCGGCCTCGTGTTTCTCGTCGCGGGCCTTCCCGGCGGATTGATTTCCGGCTCGATGATCGCGGTCGGCATCGCCGCGATCGCCGGCCGCCAGTTGACGCTCCCGCCGATCCTGACCCAGACCGTGCTGGTGCTGCTCGGTATCTCGCTGGGCTCGGTCGTCTCGCGCCATCTGCTGCAACAGGTCGGCGCCTATCCGCTCACCATCGGGCTGCTCGCGCTCGCCACCTTCTGCTCGACCTTCGGCTCGAGCTATTACCTCCAGCGCATCCATGGCTGGGACCGCACCTCGGCCTTCCTCGCCGGCAGTCCCGGCGCGCTGTCCCAGATCACGATCCTGGCGGTCGAGCGTGGCGCCGATTTGCCGGGCATCGCGGTGGTGCAGACCATGCGCGTGATCATCCTCACCGCCGCCCTGCCGATGGTTCTCGCCATCGCGGGCGTCGCGCCGTCCGCCGCGCCGACGCTGGCGACGGCGATCGCCTCGCCGCTCGACCTCGTCGAGCTGGTCGCGGCCTCGCTGGCTGCGGCGCTGCTGCTGCGGCTGATCAAGTTTCCGGCGAGCTGGATGTTCGGCGCGATGATCGCCTCCAGCGTGCTGCATGGCGCAGGCTGGGTCGAGGGCGGTCTGCCGAACTGGGTGCGCGGCGTGGCGCTGATCGGCATCGGCGCGCTGATCGGCAGCCGCTTTGCGCGGATGCGGATCAAGACGCTCGCCGGCCACATCAACGCGGCGCTCGGCTCGTTCGCGGTCGCGATCGCCGTCTCCGCGATCTTCGTCGGCATCGTCGCGCTCACCACGCAGGTGAAGTTCTCCGACGTCGTCGTCGCCTTCGCACCGGGCGCGATGGATGCGATGCTGGCGCTGGCCCTGACGCTGCACATCGACCCGATCTTCGTCGGCGCGCATCATCTGTCGCGCTTCGTGTTCGTGACGATCGCGACACCGGGCATCGTGCACCTGTTCGGGCGCACGCAGGACGATGTGGATGATTGACGGGGCGCTGCTTAGGTGGCGAGCGCCGCTCTCGTAGGGTGCCTAGCGCTTCGCCGTCCGCATGAATCCCCACGCGGCGATCGCGGCCATCAGCAGCGAGATCAGCACGTTGTAGCCGGCGAGCGAAAGGCCGAGGAAGCGCCACTGCACCTCGTCGCAGCGGACCACCTTCACGGTATCGAGCTTCGACAGCAGATCGGCGGCGCTGCCGAGATTGACGACGGGACCGGAGCAGTCGGTCGGTCCCTTCCAGAACCCCCATTCGACGCCGGAATGGTAGGTGCCGAGGCCGGCATTGGCGAGCGTCACCAGGGCGAGGATCGCGAGCCCCGCGAGCAGCAGCGGCCGTGGTGCGCCGCTCCGCGCAGCAAGCACCGTCAGCGCGCCGAGCGGGATCGCGAGGTAATAGGCGTAGCGCTGCTCCAGGCAGAGCGGACAGGGCAGGATCTCCAGCACGAGCTGGAAGAACCAGGCGCCCGCGATCGTGGCCGCCGCAATCAGTGTCACCGCGAGCGAGGCGGTCAGAGCCGGGCCGGTGGCCGCCGGTTTGAATGCAGGTATTGCGGCACTCTGGGTCGTCACGGCAGCCTCTTTTCGATGGGTCGCTTTCCAAGGCTCTAACCCCGGCCCATGCGGCTGTCGAGAACGGCCGGGATCACTTTGGCGCGGGTTGACCCCGCCTTGCCCATGGCTATAGTCCGCCGGCTTCGCGACGCCCGCTTTGGGGGGCCGACCGAGGGCCCCTGTGGCGGAACTGGTAGACGCGCTCGACTCAAAATCGAGTTCCGCAAGGAGTGCTGGTTCGATTCCGGCCAGGGGCACCAGCCTTCGCTGCTTCGCAGCTACGGCTGGGCGAGCCAAGGTTCGCACCATCGAGGCGAAGAGCAGCGAAGGCTGTCCCGCCGAAGCCTTGGCGAAGGCGGACTGCCTCAGCAAAGCCGGCTCCTCCTCCCCTTCCAATCGTCACATCCCGCCTGTATAAACCGGTAGCTTCTTCCGTAACTCGAAGGAGCTCACATGAACGACCTGCATACGTGGCTTTCCGAACAGCACCACGGTTTGCGCACCTTCCGGACATTCCAGCAAAAGCTCGAGACGCTCGGCCGGGACGATCCCGCCCAGCGCGGCCTGTGCCGCCTGTTGAGCGGCCTCGTCGGCAGCTATGTCGAGGCCTTTGACGAGGCTCCGCTGCCGGTCGAAATCGCCGACGGCGCCTATCATCGCCTGCTGACGCTGGTCGCGAGCATCGATCTGAGCGCCGACGCCGACCGCCGGCTCGCCGACATTAATCGCGTGGCAGAGAGCAGGCTCTGGCAGTAGCGCGACCTCGCCGGCGCCCGCGCTAACCTTCCACGGCCCGCTTCAACATCGCGAGCGCGCTGCGCCAGTAGAAGGCTGCGTGCTTCCAACCGGACTCCTCGCCGATCTCCCAGCCCCGCCCGGAGCGCGGAGGTGACGGCGGCACCTGCTGCTCGACTGTCAGGATCGTCTCCCCGGCCTCGGCCTCGAGCGTCATCGTGATCGTCGACCAGGATTGAGGGACGTCCGGCAGCCCGGAGACGCGCGACCAATAGGCGTAGCGCAGCAAGGATGGTGGCTCGATCGCAAGGACGCGGCCTTTGTCGCGGTAACGCGCCGCGCCGATGACAGCCTCGATCTCGAAAGGTTCACCGACGCGCCAATCCGTCTTGAAGTGAGCGTTGCGCCATCTGTCGCCTGCCTGGGGATCGGTGATCGCGGCCCACACACGTCCGGGCTCCGCGGCGATCCGGATCGATTCCGTCACTGTCTTGAAGGTCATATCCTGGCCGCCCCTGCCGCAAGGCGTTCGACTTCGCCGAACCAATACCTATATCCTGCAGCAACGGCCATCGCGGCGGCTCGATCAGGGGAGACGCGTGTAGGTCGTGTTCATCGCGTAGTCCTTGCCCGGGCCTGACGCCACATGACGGATGACGAACGTTCCATCCGGCAGGAAGGTGTAGGTCGAGCGATACTCGTCGCGCTTGCAGAGATGGTGCGCATGTCCGCTCAGCTCCCCTCCGGACGATACGGACAATCGAATCTCGTGAAACAGCCGCGGCGGATCTTCCCCGAAGAACACCTTGAATCCGTCGTCGCTGCTGCTGAAGAGGTATTCGCGTTCGGCCTGCATCGTGGTGCCGTTCGCAGGCGTCAAATATCCCTGCTCGCGATAGGCCAACCACCGGCTGTCCGGCGGTACGAAGATCGCGGTACCCAGCATCGTTGCCTGACCTTCGATGATCCGGTTGAGGGACCACGATCCGATCAGCTTTTTCGTAATGTCCGAGGCGTCACCCCAGCTATCGATCGTGGCTGCGTTCATATCTTCAGGCCCGCGCATTAACCAACCGATCCAGCCCTTACAGGACCGGCGACTGGGGAAGTTCGACTTCGCCGAACCAATACCTATATGCAGCAGCGCGTATCGATCCAGTGAGCAGTTTTGATGGCCAGGAAACGCACGACGGACAGCGAGGCCGACGACTTCCCCCGCTATTTCGTCTGGGTCCGGGGCCTCGAAGGCCCCGAGCCACAGAAATGGACGGCGATGGATTTCGGCGTCGGTGACTGGAAGCGGCCGCAGGTGCTGGCCTTCCTGGAGCTGCCGGAGGGCGAGCGGCATCTGCCGCTGTCGGCGCTGGCGCGGCGCTATCCGCCGCCGCGGGTCGAAACATTTTAGGTAACAGCGGGCCCCGGGCGGCCGCTTCGCAATAGCGGCCGCTTCGCAAACAGGACTCAAAGCCCGGCTTACCCGGGCTTTTCTTTTGCCGATTGTGGCGGAGTTCATAGACGGCCGGGGAGACGCGGCTGTGAAATACTGCTTCACGATGAGATCACGGATGAATTTCAAGGATGCCGCACGAAAGCATCCCACCTGAATCTTCGGAGGGGTCCATGACGCACCAGGATGAGGCGCTGCACGGTGGTCCTGCAAGGCCGAACCACACGCACGATGATCCAGGGGTCGCGACGAATGCACCCGGCGCACCGGCGCCGAGGCGCAAGCTGGTGCTGTTCGCCGACGGCACGGGCAATGCGTTCACCACCCAGGAATCCAGCGTCTGGCGTCTCTATGAGGCGCTCGATCATACCGAGCCCGATCAGATCGCGCATTACATCAAGGGCGTCGGCACCGCCGGCTGGGCGCCGCTCGCCGCGCTCGACGGCGCCACCGGCATCGGCGTTCCCTCCAACGTCCGCAAGCTCTACCGCTTTCTGTGCTGGAACTGGCGCGAGGGCGACGAGATCTACATCTTCGGCTTCAGCCGCGGCGCCTTCACCGCGCGCACGCTGGCGGCGATGATCTCCAGCCAGGGTCTCGTGCCTGCCGTGATCGACGACACCCCCGTGTCGCATGCGGAGATGGAGCGCAACGTCAAGGCGGCCTGGCGCGAATATCGCCGGGCCACCGTGCCCTGGACCAAGAGCCTCCCGACGATCTGGGTCACCCGCTGGATCCGCGACCTCCTGCTCTTCATTTATCACGGGATCTGTGGACACCGTTCCTATGCCGACGTGCGCAGCAGGATGGGCGTGCGCAAGGACGTCGAGATCGAATTCCTCGGACTGTTCGACACCGTCGAGGCGTTCGGCGTCCCGGTCGAGGAGCTCCGCCTCGCCATCGACTGGGCGATCTGGCCGATCTCGTTCCGCAATCACCGGCTGTCGCACAAGGTCAGGCAGGCCTGTCACGCGCTCGCGCTGGATGACGAGCGCACGACGTTCCATCCGCTCCGGATCGACCAGAGCCACCTGGCCGACGGCCAGGTCGTCAAGGAAGTATGGTTCGCGGGCGTCCATTCCGACATCGGCGGCGGCTACCCGGAATCCACGTTGTCCTTCGTTCCGCTGGTCTGGATGGTCGAGCAGCTCGGCGACAAGCTCCGCTTCCAGAACGGCGAGATCGAGCATTTTAGGGAATATCAGTCGGCGATCGGACCGCGGCACGATTCGCGCAGCGGCGCGGCGGTGCTGTACCGCTACGGGCCGCGCCCGATTTTGATCGGCGAAGAGAACGGCGGCCGGCCTGTCGTGCACTTCGCCGTCATCGAGCGCATGCTGTTCGGCTGCGACGACTACGCGCCGATCATGCTTCCAGCAGACTGCCTCGTGCTGCTGCCGGCCGAAACGACGCTTCCGGACGGAACGGTGCTGCCGGAAGGAACGCTGCTGCCGCTGCAATCGGAAAAAGAGGACGAGGAAGAGAAGAAGCGTGAGGAAGCGGCCTTCCGTGAGGTGCTGAAGGTCGCCTATCTGGCAAAGGCGACGGGTCCGCGACGCATGCTGGAGGCCAAAGCCTTCACCACGATGAGCACGCCCGATCCGGCTATGTCGAGCCTGACGCGCGACACGGTGTGGTGGCGCCGCGTGGCGTATTTCTCGCTGCTGTTCATGGTCGCCTTGATCGCGGTCTTTCCGTGGATCGCCCGCGGCCTGGTCGGCTCGTCCGAGGACAACGGCCTCCGGGACACCTGGTTCTTGAAGCTCGTCACCGACGCCGACTGGCTACTCGGCGCGGTCGTGGCGCCGCTCACCAATATCCTGAGAAACCTGTTGCCGTCCTATGCGGCGCCGTGGCTCGACATTGCGACCTATTACCCGGTGCTGGCATCGGCCGTGCTGCTGGTCACGCTCTGGGTCTGGAACAAGAACTCCGCACTGCGCGACAATATCCAGGAGCGCGCGCGGCTCGCCTGGAACACGCCGCGCCGCAAGGCAAGCCGTAAACACATCGCAACGTCCAGCGGCGCGCTCTCCTTCGCCAACTGGATGCGGCACAACGCCGGAGGGGCCCGCAACCTGTTCGCCAGACGGCTCATGCCGATCGGCTTCCTGTTCATCATTTTCAGCTCGGCCTTGCTGATCGCATCCACCAGCACCTTCACCGGCCGCGTCGCGCTCGGCAGGGTCTGCGCGCCGCCTGAGATCAAGGACGCCAGCGGCACGCACGCCGAACGCGGCAAGCCGGTCCTCGACGAGCCGTTGACTGCCGGCACCGCGTTCGAAACCCGGGACTTCTGCTGGTGGAGCGGTCTCGCCGTCGAGAAGGGCCGCAAATATCGCGTCTGGCTCGACATCGACGAGCCCTGGTTCGACCGCACCATCATGACCGGCGTGAACGGCTTCCAGACGGACCTGGCGCGTTACATCTTCCTGCCGATGCGCCGGCTCTATGGCGCCGACTGGTTCGAGCCGGTGGTGCGGGTCGGTTCCAAGGGGATGAACGACATCCCGCTCACGGCCGTCAATGTCGAGCCGGCAGACGTGCTGCCGCGCCGGAAGAACCCGACACTTCCAGCCGAGGACGATCTGGATAAGAGCTCCAAGCACAGATATTGGGTCCGCGTCGAGGAAGAGCTCGGTGACAAGGATCCGCGCAGCGCGAAACTGGAAGCGCTCGGCGATTTTCAGCCGATTCCGACCGAAGACCTGCCGGCCGCCGGTGAGGTGTGGAAGGGACAGCATCTGACCGGCCATGTGGTGGCCGAGTTCGTCGCCCCCGATTCCGGCGAGCTGTTCTTCTACGTCAACGACGCCGTCCAGATCTTTCCGACCGTGCTGCCCAGCGGTTTGATTCCGCGGTGGCTCGCTCCCTTCCAGGGGCGGACCGAAAAATTCTACGACAACAACAGCGGCACGGCGCGGATTAAGGTGCAGCGGCTTCCGGTGCCGTCGCAGCCGCCTGAAAAGCCGGCGCAGACCGTGTCTGCCCAATAGAGGAGCCACCGGGCTGTCGAGCCCCATGATTATGGGTGTCACGGCATCCGCGCTGCGGCTAAACTTGGCCTCGCGCCGCGGGGGACACGCGGTGCGGGACGATGAACATGAGCGAACAGGGCGAGACGGGTGAGGCCATCACCATCCTCCTCGTCGAGGACGACGCGCCGACCTGCTGGCGGCTCCAGGACGCGCTGGTCAAGGCGGGCTACGAGGTCCGCAGCGCCGGCACCCTGGCAGAGGCCCGCTCGGCGCTGGGCGAGGCGGCCCCGCGCGTGCTGCTCACCGATCTCAGGCTTCCCGACGGCCACGGCATCGAACTGATCCGCGAGATGAGGCAGCGCTTTCCCGACACAGAGATCATGGTGATCTCGGCGCTCGGCGACGAGGAGAGCGTGATCTCGGCGATCACTGTCGGCGCCACCGGCTATCTGCTCAAGGACGCCTTCCCGACCGACATCGCCACCACTGTGCGCGACCTGGTCGCCGGCCATTCGCCGATCTCGGCCTCGATCGCCCGCTTCATCGTGCGCAGGACGCAGGGGACCGCGCAGAGCACGGCGGAGCCGCCGCCGGGCCCCGCGCTCAACACCGCAAGACTCACCCCGCGCGAGATCGACATCCTCTGGGGCATCGCAAAAGGCTTCAGCTACGCCGAGATCGCGAGCCATCTTGGCCTGTCGAAGCAGACCGTGCCCGGCCACATCAAGAACATCTATCGCAAGCTCGAGGTGCACACGCGCAGCGAGGCGGTGTTCGAGGCGGTGCAGCAGGGCCTGATCAAGCTGTGAGCGAGATCGCGGCGAAGGCCCCCACACGCCCACGGCGCCGGCTGATCGTGTCGCGCCTCGTACCCTATCTGCTGCTGCAAGCGCTGATCGTGATCGCCACCATCCTCGGGCTGCGGCTGCTCCAGCCCAGCGATCCCGAAGACTTTGCGCTGAGCGGATTTTCGCTGCGCGAGGATGGCGTGACGCGCGCGGTGACGCTGCCGCACTTCACTTCTTCACGCTATTCGCTGGCGGATCCGCCGCTCTATACCGGCGCCTTCACCTTCCGAAGCGGCGATGCGGCATCGGGCTGGTCGGTCTACCTGCCGCGCTTCAGCAATGCGGTGGAGGTCGCCGTCAACGGCGTCGTCGTGCTCGACTCCCGCCGCGATGCCAATGCCAACCGGCCCGACCGCAACACGCCGCAGATCGCCGTCATCTCCTCTTCGCTGCTGCATGACGGCAGCAACGAGATCACGGTGCGGCTGTTCGTGTGGGGACCGCTGAAGGGCTTTCTCGACACCGTCTATGTCGGACCGGATGCGGCCTTGCGCCCGTCCTACGAGACACGCACGCTGCTGTTCGTCACGCTGCAGGTGGCGTTCTCCGCCTGGCAGTCGATCCTCGCCGTCATCCTCGCGATCATGTGGCTGATGCGGCGCCGCGAGCCGGTCTATGGCGTGCTGGCCGTGGCGATGGTGCTCGGCGTGGTCCAGGCATTCATGCCGCCGCCGGTACCGCCGGCCACCGTATCGCGGCTCGCCGCGGTGCTGCTCGCCTCTGCGCCGACCGAGAGCGCGTTGATCGTCACCTTCGGCGTGCTGTTCTTCGGCTGGCGCTGGCCGCGTTACGGCATGCTGCTGTTCGTGCCGGGCCTCATCGTGTTCGCGGTCGGGCTGATCGCCGGCCCGCCGCTGCCGCGCATCCTGTTTCTCGTGCTCGGCATCCCCACGGTCGGGATCTGCCTGTTCCTGATGGCCTGCGTGACCGCAACCGCGGTGGTGCGGCGGCAGGACGCCGCCAGCTTCACGATCGGCTGCGCGGTGACCATCGTGCTGACGTGCTGGGTCCACGACATGCTGTCGGTGTTCGAGATCGTGACCAACGAGCGCATCTTCGTCTCGCGCCTGTCCTATTCGGCGATGCTGGTCGCGATCGGCGCCGGGCTGACCTGGCGCTTTGCCCGCGCGCTGAACCAGGTCGACAGCTTTGCCGGGCAATTGGTGACCCGCGTGCGCGAGGCCGAGGAGCGGCTGAAGGCGAGCTTCGCCCGCGAGGAGGAGCGCGCCCGCGCCGCAGCCCTCGCCAACGAGCGCACACGGCTGATGCGCGACCTCCATGACGGCCTCGGCGGCCAGCTCGTCAGCATCGTCGCGCTGTCCGAGCGCGGCCATGAGGGTGCGACCATCACGGATGCGGCCCGCGCAGCGCTGAAGGATCTCCGCCTCGTCATCGACTCCATGGACGACATCGGCGGCGACCTCATGCTCGCGCTCGGCTCCTGGCGCGAGCGCGCGACCGCTCAATTGCGGCCGCACGAGATCGCGCTCGACTGGCGCGTGGCGACGCCGCAAGGCCTGCCGCTGCATCCGGAATTGCGGCCATGGCACGTGATCCAGATCGTGCGCATCCTCGACGAGGCCGTGACCAATGCAGTCAAGCACGCCCAGGCCCACAACATCGCCGTCACGATCGAGACGCTCGACGGAAGCCAGGGACCGTACGGCGTGATCAGCGTGATCGACGATGGTTGCGGTTTTTTACCGCCCGGCCACGGCGAAGCCGTCGGCGCGAGGCACACCGCACGAGGCCTGCGCAACATGAGAAGCCGCGCGGCGCGTTGCGGCGCGACGCTCGATCTGAGCTCGGATGCCTCGGGCACGCGGGTGCGGCTGCAATTGCCGCGGATTTTCCTCGACAGCGACGCGGCTGCGGGCTGAAAAGCCCCCTCCCCGAGCGGGTGGGACGCGCGGAGAGAGGGAACGGGCTGGATGATCTGCCTGCGGAGGACGGGGGGGTCGTCCGCACGGCTCCTTTGCCCGAAACGATGCAATCAACTCAATCGAACGAGATCGTCAGCGCACACCGACGCGGTTGACCGGACCGCCGCGGTTCATCGGCGTTCCCGCGCGAACGCCGACACCGGGCGCACCGACGCCGGGCGTGGCGACGGCGGCTGCAGCCACCGGCGCGCCGGGCGCAACCACCACCGCCGCCGTCGGCCGCACCACGCAGCCCTTGGGCACGCCGACCGTCTTGCAATAAACCACAGCCTGCGCCGGGCTCGTGCCCAGCGACACCATCGCCGCACCCGCCAGCACCATGATCGTCAGCCCGGCGCTCAGCGCTCCCACTTTCATCGACATCTTGCTCTCCTGCTTCCCGTTCGGCGTCCCGGTGCAATCACCGGGTTTCGCAGCCGACGTGCAGCCTGAATGGCAAAAGACGGCGCGCCGATACATGCCATGAAGATGGGGGTGCAGCCGTGGGGAGCTCACGCCGATGCCATGAACATGGCATGGACCGCCCGCAGGCCTCTGCGAGATGGTCCGGCCCGCCCGATCCCAAGCGGGGCCAATCACGATTCCAGAGAGGTGCTTTATGAAGACTTCAGTTCTTGCCGCGCTGCTGCTCGCCGCCGCCGTCCTTCCTGCCGCGGCGCAATCCGGCCCGACTCCGCAGGAGCAGATGGCCTGCCGCAGCGACGCCAGCAAACTCTGCGCCGAGCATATCGGCAAGCCGCCGCAGATGAACGCGTGCCTGCGCGAGAACAAGTCGAAGCTCTCGGATCCCTGCCGCAAGGTCGTCGAGTCGCACGGCGGTTGATACTTTCCGGAAAGAAGATCGCGCGCTCAGCAAGCCGCTGGGCGCGCCGGCACGTCAATCGTCGTCGGGACCGAACAGCATCATTCGTGGGAAGCCGCTGCGCGGACGGTTCGCAACATCGCGTGAATCTGAATCTTCGCGAACATTGCGGGCGACGTCGTCCCAGTCGGTGCGGTCGCGCGTACCGCGTTGCTCGCGCGAATCGTAACGATGGCGATCGGCCCAGCGCTCGCGACGCTCCACCCGGCGCCGCTCTGACGCAGCACGCTTCACGTCGGAATCCCTGGCCTTGGCGTAGGCGTTATCGGGGGACGCGGACGGCTCGGTCGATGTCTGCTGCTCGCCAGGTTTTGCGGCTTGCAGCGGCGAAGCCGATGCCGGCTTGGGCGGCTCGACGGCCGCCGCTTGCGACGGCGGCGGCGCCGGCGATTCAGCGTTCGCCTGCGTGGCCTGCGTCTCGGGCTTCATCGCAGGCTTGATGTCAGCTTTGGCTTCGTCCTGCGCCTGCGCGGGGACCGCAATGACCGCGCCGAAAGCCTGCGTGCCGGTGAGATATTGGACGCGCTCGGACGGCGCATTCGTCGTCGCCGGTGTCGCAGCGGTTTCAGCGCGCTGCGCCATCTTGCTTGTATCCGGCCCCTGCTTGGGCGCGATCGGATTCATGATATTGCCGGCGACGATGCCGCCGCCGAGACCAATGGCGATGGCGGCGACGATCGTTCCGGCACCGACGAAATAGGCTGTCGAGGCGCGCATGAGCCCACTCCCTGTTTGGGGCGGGCAACGCGTGAGGATTGCCGGATGTTCCTGATGTCGGCGGGAACCGCGCCTCAGATCTGCTGCGCGACCTTCTCGAGCCCGATCAGGCGGGCGAGCTTGCGCACTTCTTCCTTCTGGTCGTCACGCAGCTGGAACAACAGCGGCATCGCGGCCGACTTCAACTCCTGCACCTCGTCGCAATTCGGATCGATCTGCGAGCCGGGCGGCGCGTTCGGATTGGACAGCTTGTTCGCCTGGATCTTGCGGGCGACGTTGCGCAGCGCGGTCTCGACCGAGGGCCAGTAATATTCCTGCGACGACGACAGCTTCAGGCGATCCTTGATGCCCGAGATCTGAACGTCGGACAGCAGCGAATAGGATTTTTGCGGCTGCGGCTTGGCGACGACCTTCGGCTTGGCCGGGACCTCGACGGCAGGAACTGCCCCGGCGGCGGGCGCCTCATGCGCGTTGGCCTTGGACATCGGGAAATCGGACGGCGTGGCGGCGGCAAAGGCCTGGCGCAACGGCTCGGTCAGGACCGGCGCCTGCGCGAGCTTGTCGGCGGACACCTGCACCGGCTCGATTGCGGCCGAGGCCAGCGCCAGCGTCGGAACCAGACGGTCGGCCTTGGCGGCGCGGTTGGTCGAAAGCTGCTTCGGCGGAGCCTGCGTGATCATCTCGGCACTGACGCTGGGTACGCTGTCGCGGCCGAGAATGGCGGTGGTGGCCGCACCGAGGACGAGGAAGCAGGTCAGGACGACGATGGTGATGGCTCTGGACAAACGTCTCTCCGGAAGTGCCGGCTTCACGAGTTTGTTAGCGTTGCCCGGAAAAAGGGCGCGAAATAAGGCTTGAGTGTGCCTTCGTTGCGACAATCGCTGTGCCTGCAGCGACACGCCCCGAAAAAGCCAAGGAAATCAGGCGGCTGCGGCCAGATCGTAGGCGTCCTGGATGTCGGCGACGATCTCGGAGGCCTCCCAGACCGCCCGCGGCTCGACCGATTGCAGCGTGACCGTCCAGTTGCCGCCCCGGCGGGTACGGGGGACGCTGACGATGTCGAAGCGCACATTGCGGCACAGCGGGTGGCGGGCCAGCGCGTGGGCGACGCGGACGCGAATTTCGTCCAGCGTTGCGGCTGTCTTGCTGTTGAGAAAATCGAAGTCCATCGCCTGTCCCTCTCGGTCCTGATTGGCGGCCGTGAGGGGATTCTTGGCGGGGCTTGGTTAATCTGCCGTTAAATGCGGGCTGTCGGAGCCATGCGGGATTAACCGTGCTGGCCAGCGCGGAACGTTAACGCGCCGCCGGCGTCGCGGTACTCGGCAGCCGTCCGGGCCACGAGATCCTCGACCGGCATCACGTCGGTCACGCCCGATGTCGAATGCCCGCCGCTCCAGATATCGCGCCAGCGCTTGGGCCGGTTCTCGCGCGCGGCGACGTCGATGTCCTTGGCGATGTCGATCGCCCCGCGCGCCGGCAGGTCATCGGGATCGAGACCCGCAGCGACGATCGACGGCTTCAGCATGCTGGTCTGAAGCCCGGTGAACGCGGTGGTCAGCAGGATGTCGTCGGCGCTGCTCTCGACCAGCATCCGCTTGTAGTGGTCATCCGCCATGCTCTCGCGCGTCGCGATGAACTTCGTGCCCATGTAGCCGAGATCGCAGCCGAGCACTTCCGCGGCGCGCAGCGCACGGCCATCGCTGATGCCACCCGCAAGCACGATGATGCCATCGTAGAACGCGCGCACCGCACGAACGAAGGCGAACGGGTTAAGCCAGCCGGTCTGCCCGCCCGCGCCCGCGGTGAGCAGCACGAGCCCATCGGCACCTGCTTCGGCTGCGCGTTCGGCGTGGCGGATCGAGGCGACGTCCGCCAGCACCAGCGCGCCAGCGTCATGCAGCGGCTTCAACACTGGCGCGGGCGAGCCGACCGAGGTGATGACGATCTCCGGTCTCTGCCGCAGCAGCAAGGCGAGATCCTGCGGGAGCCGCGCATTGGAGCGGTGCACGATCAGGTTCGGGCAGAGCGGCGCCGCCCTCCGGCCGGTCTGATCCTCGTGCTGCCGCAGCCGCGCGCTGATGTCAGTGAGCCACTCGTCGAGTTGTTCCGTGTTGCGGCAATTCGCGGTGGGGAAGCTGCCGATCACGCCGCTCCGGCAGGAAGCGACCATGAGCTCGACGCCCGACACCAGAAACATCGGCGCAGCGATCAGCGGCAAAGCGAGACGATCAGCGAAACGTTGCAGTCGATCTGAACTCACGCATGCCTCCCTCGCGCGGGCTTTGTCGTTCCATCCCGCATTCCCTGTGCTAGCGTTGCGGCAAACATTGGCACGCAAAACGCCGACAAAAAAGCAGCGAGGGAACATATGTCCGATCCGCTCCACGCATCGTCCCCGACTTGCGCGCAGACGCTACGGGCGCTGGCGCGCTATCCCGATCGTACCGCGTTCGCCTGGCCCGGCGGATCGCTGAGCTATCAGGGCACCATCGACCTGATTGGACGAATCCAGGGCGTGTTCATGCGGCTTGGCCTGCAGCCCGGCGCGCGCGTCGCCTTCCTCACCGCGAACCGCGCCGACACCTGGTGCGCCGGTGTCGCCGCGCAATTGTCGCGGTGCTGCATCACCTGGCTGCACCCGCTGGGATCGCAGAGCGACCAGCTCTTTCAGCTTGAGGACTCCGAAGCCGAAGTGCTGGTGGTCGATGCCGCCGCGTACCGCGAGCGTGGTGGCGAACTCGCGGCGAAAGCAAGCATGCTCAAGGCGGTCTTCACCATGGGACCGGCGGATTATGGCGTCGATCTGCTGCAGGCCATCGAGATCGAAGGCCACGCCAGCCCGCTATGCCTCGCGGGCCTCGACGATCTCTCCACGCTGAACTACACCGGCGGCACGACCGGCAAGTCCAAGGGCGCGCTGCGCTATCACCGCGAGAACGCCGGGGCCGCCGCCGCGATCCTCGCCGACTTCGAGATCCCCGAGGCCGCGCGCTATCTCACGGTGGCCCCGATCAGCCACGTCGCGGGCACGAAGGTGCTGCCGACGCTGATGCGTGGCGGCACCGTGCACATGCTGAAGGGTTTTGATCCCGAGGCCGTGCTGGCGACGATCGCGCGCGAGCGCATCAACTTCACGCTGTTCGTGCCGACCATGATCTACGTGCTGCTCGATCATCCCGCGCTGAGCAAGACCGACCTCTCCTCGCTCGAGCTCGTGCTCTACGGGGCGTCGGCGATGTCGCCGAGCCGGCTGATCGAAGGTATCGAGCGCATCGGCCCGGTGTTCTCGCAGCTCTACGGCCAGACCGAATGCTATCCGGTCTCGGTGCTGCGCAAGGCCGATCACGATCCCAAGACGCCGGAGCTGTTCCTGTCCTGCGGCTTCCCGATCGCGGCCTGCGAGGTCAAGATTCTCGACGACAACGACCAGGAGGTGAAGACGGGCGAGGCCGGGGAGATCTGCGTGCGCGCCCCGCACGTGATGGCGGAATACTGGAAGCGGGCCGACATCACCGCCGAGACGCTGAAGAACGGCTGGGTGCACACCGGCGACATCGCACGCAAGGACGAGCGCGGCTACATGTTCATCCTCGACCGCAAGAAGGACATGATCGTCACCGGCGGTTTCAACATCTTTCCGCGCGAGGTCGAGGACGTGCTGTCGCAGCATGCCGATGTCGCGATGGTCGCGGTCGTCGGCGTTCCCGACGAGAAATGGGGCGAAGCCGTCACCGCTGTCGTCGTGCCGCGCGAGGGCGCAAAGCCCGATCCGGACGAGCTGATCAACATGGTGCGGTCGCGGAAGGGCTCGGCCCATGCGCCCAAGCAGATCCAGTTCGTCAAGCAGCTGCCGATGACCGGCGTCGGCAAGGTCGACAAAAAGGTATTGCGAGCGGGCTTCTGGAGCGGTCGAGACCGGATGGTGGGGTAAAACCCCGGGATTTTACGGAGCCATTGTGGCTCCGGCACCACAACCCGCGGCGGAGTGCACGTTCACGGCGGCCGACCGATTGCGGGCGAATCAGGGAATCAACTAGACCCGCTGACGGGGCTGGGAAGCGGAGTAAGAAATGAGAGTCGCTTCCCTGGAAAGTGCAGTCGCCGCGATCACGCTGATCACGGCTATCGTCGTGGTGCTGTGGGAGATCAAGATCTTCTACGGAATATGAACTGGCAGGATGCCACGTCGAACACGGCCAAGCATCCCTTCCGCGGCGGCGGAAGCCTGCCGTTCAATCGCCCAATGCGCGATCACGGCGTTTGACGTCACGCTCACCGCTTCTCGATCACCAGGCTCTGCACCGCGCGGCCAAAGTAGCCCTGCCGATCGGCGAGCCGCGACATCGCGAGCCCCGCACCATCAGGTCCGATCCAGGATTCACCGTCGAGCAAAATCCAGTCGCCGACCGGCGGGCGCGCGAGGCTCACGGTGAGATCGGCGTTGATGTAGGTCCAGGTGCGGAAGTCGAGCATCGAGGCGGTGCCGTTGGAGAAATCAGCGGCGACCACAGCGCGCATCGCCTGCGAAACCGCTTCGCCTTCGACCAGCGGATGATCGAGGCGAAACCAGATTGCACCGGCGCCGGCCTGGCCGAAGCGGCCGCGTGCGGCGCGCATCGAGACCATGCCCGCGAACGGACTGGTCGCGCCGTGGCCGTCCTCGACCAGCGAGTCCTCGGGCGATGGCAGCGTGACCGGCAGATCCCTGACGTCATCGGGCAGAGGCTGCGCCTGCTGCTTGATCTTGAGCACGGTGGCACCGACGACCTGCACGCCGTCGGCGAGCAGCCTGACCTCGCAGAGCTGGATCTTGCGGCCCTCGCGCAGCACCTCCGTCTCGATCGTGAGCGGCGCAACGGGCACCGGGCGCATCAGGTCGATGGTAACGCGCGCGATGTTCATCGGCACCGGCGTCGGAATGCGCTCCGCCGCCCACGTCACCAGCGCCGACGGCGCCGAGCCGTGCTGCATGCGCCGATCCCATGGCCCGGCGGCATTGGGGCTGGTGACGACGCTGTTGCCGTCGACGCGGTAGATGGCAGTCATATCTTGCTCGATGTCTCGTCTGGCGTTCCCCGGACGCAGCGCAGCGCCATCAGCGCGTTTACGCGCGTCTTTGACGCTATTGCGGTGCGCTGCTGAGCCGGGGTCCATGTGCTGCGGCGATGGGTCCCGGCTCTGCGCAGCAGCGTTGCACGCTGCAGCGCGTCCGGGACACGAGACCGATCACAACGGCGGATCGATCGCCTCGTCATATTCCTTCTTGAAGCGCGCAATCAGCTCGGCAGCGGGGACGACGCCCTCGATGCTGCCGATGCCCTGGCCCGAGCCCCAGATCTCCTTCCAGGCCTTCGGCTTGGCGCGCTCACCGGAGGCGTCGGTGCCGAAATTCATCTTGGAGGGATCGGAGGTCGGCAGGTTCTCCGGATCCATGCCGGCGGCGAGGATCGACGGCTTCAGGTAATTGCCGTGCACGCCGGTGAAGAGGTTGGAATAGACGATATCGTCGGCCGTCGAGCCCGCGATCATCTCCTTGTACTTCTCGACCGCGTTGGCTTCCTTGGTGGCGATGAAGGCCGAGCCGATATAGGCGAAGTCGGCGCCGAGGATGCGCGCGGCGCGGATCGCCTTGCCGTTGCCGATGGCGCCCGACAGCGCGATCGGACCGTCGAACCACTTGCGTGTCTCGGCAACGAAGGCGAGCGGCGAGATCGTGCCGGCATGACCGCCGGCGCCGGCCGCGACCAGGATCAGGCCGTCGGCGCCCTTCTCGATCGCCTTGTGGGCGAATTTCTGGTTGATCACGTCGTGGAAGACGATGCCGCCCCAGCCGTGCACCGCCTGGTTCAGTTCCTCGCGCGCGCCGAGCGAGGAGATGATCATCGGCACCTTGTACTTGGCGCAGAGCTGCATGTCGTGGTCGAGCCGGTTGTTCGACTTGTGCACGATCTGGTTGACCGCGAACGGCGCCGACGGCTTGTCGGGATGGGCGCGGTCGTAGGCCGCGAGCTCCTCGGTGATCCGCGCCAGCCACTCGTCGAGCAGTTCCGGCGGCCGCGCGTTCAGCGACGGGAACGAGCCGACCACACCCGCCTTGCACTGCGCGATCACGAGATCGGGCACCGAGATGATGAAGAGCGGCGAACCGATCACGGGGATCGACAGGCGCCCCTTGAACAAGGCAGGCATGGACATTGCGGAACGATCCTCTTCTGGCGGTCAAACTGAAGTTGGGAGCCATACCAACAAGGCAATCTTTCCACTGTCAAGTATTGCGTTTTGACGCCGTGGCGGATGCCGTTACCGCAATTCCAACGCGCGGAATTCCTTCCGTTACCCGTCTTCTCCGTCATTGCGAGCGAAGCGACTTGTCCGCCGAAGCCTTTGGCGAAGGCGGAAGCAATCCAGTCTCTTTCCGTGGAGACAGTCTGGATTGCTTCGTCGCAAGAGCTCCTCGCAATGACGAGGCGAGAGCTGCGGACAACGACCGCCTACCCGATCAAATCCGGATTGATCAGCCGCTCGAACGAGAACATCTCGTCCCATTTCTCCTGCGTCAGCAGCTTGCGCTCGACCACGACGATCTGGTGCAGCGACTTGCCGCTCTTGTAGCCCTCGCGGGCGATCTCGGCGCATTGCTTGTAGCCGAGCAGCGGCTTCAGCACGGTGACGATGCCGAGCGAGTTCAGCACCATGTTGCGGGTGTGATCCTCGTTGGCGGTAATGCCGACAATGCAGTTCTCGCGCAGGCTGTTGACGGCGCGCTCCATGGTGCGGATCGAGAAGAACAGCGCGAACGAGATCACCGGCTCCATCACGTTGAGCTGGAGCTGGCCGGCGGATGCCGCGAGCGTCACCGTGGTGTCGAGCCCGATGACGAGGAAGCTGGTCTGGTTGACGACCTCGGGGATGACAGGGTTGACCTTGCCCGGCATGATCGAGGAGCCCGGCTGTAATTGCGGCAGGTTGATCTCGTTGAAGCCGGCGCGCGGGCCCGAAGCGAGCAGCCTGATGTCGTTGCAGATCTTCGTCAGCTTGCTCGCGGTCCGCTTCAAGACGCCGGAGAGCTGCACATAGGCACCGGTGTCCGAGGTCGCCTCGACGAGGTCGCCGGCAAGAATGAAGTCGACGCCGGTCAGCGCGCTCAGGTGCCTGACGGCCAGCTTGGGATAGCCGACGGCTGCGGTGACCGACGTGCCGATCGCGGTGGCGCCGAGATTGATCTCGCGCAGCAGCGCACGCGCCTCCGAGATGCGGTCGACCTCCTCGCCGATCGTGGTGCCCCATCCCCGGAATTCGGCGCCGAGCGACATCGGCACCGCGTCCTGCAGATGGGTGCGGCCCATCTTCAGCACGCGGTCGAATTCGCGCCCCTTGGCGAAGAAGGCCTCCTGGAGCTGGCGCAGCGCCGTCATGTAGCTCTCGAGCCGCAGGATCAGTGCCAGCCGAAACGCGGTCGGATAGGTGTCGTTGGTGGACTGGCCGTAATTGACGTGATCGTTCGGGCTGACGTGCTGGTAGTCGCCTTTCTTGAAGCCGAGCGACTCGAGCGCGAGATTGGCGATCACCTCATTGGCGTTCATGTTGGTCGAGGTGCCGGCGCCGCCCTGGATGAAATCGGTGACGAACTGATCCATCATGTCGCCGGCGATGACGCGGTCGCAGCCGAGGATGATCGCGTCGGCCACCTTGGCGTCGATCGCACCGAGATCGCGGTTGGCCATGGCCGCGGCCTTCTTCACGTAGCCCAGCGCCTTCACGAAGTAAGGCTCCTGGTTCATCGGAATGCCGGTGATGTGGAAGTTCTCCTTCCCGCGGATGGTCTGGACGCCGTAGTAGATGTCGTCGGCGATCTCACGCTGTCCGAGGAAGTCCTGCTCCGTGCGGCTCATGGGCACTCCTATGCTCGCGCGACGTCCTTTAGTTCTGGCACAGCGCGCTGGTGACGAAGGTATCGGTGCGGCAGTCATCCGGTTTGCGTTGCCTGCCCGGAATGAGAACCTTGGCCGAGCATTTCTCGGCGGAGTCGGCATTGAGGCCCTTGCCTTCCTTGTAGCCCTTGCTCTGGCAGAGCTGGTCGGCGGCGAGCTTGCAGTCCGGCGCGCCGTTCGACGAGACCGGGCACACCACGCGCCCCGAGACCATGGTCGACGGCTTCGCCAGCCGCGACAGATCGTTCATGGTCTCGCTGGGGCTTTTGATCGGCGGCAGGATCGAGGGCAGCTTGTCGAACAGCTTGCCCATTTCGTTGATCAGCCCGGGATTTTCCTCGCGGGCCGGCGCTGGCGTCGAGGGCGGCGGCGCAGCCTGCGGCCCCTGCTCCCGCAAGCCGAGCGTGGGAGCGGATTGCGGCCAGCCGGTCCCGCCGGCTGTGAGCAGGAGCGAAAGCGCCGCAGCTATCAGCGTCCCCAGTCGCAGGACCGGATTGCCGGATCGAACCATCATGACCGCAACCGTAGCCGAACCCGGCGCGGCGGCAAAGCGCGTGTTATGAAGCGAGCATGATCCTGTCGGAAAACCGCTTCACACTTTTCCGGATCATGCTCTAGATCAGCTTGATCGCGACCACGAAGCCGAGCACCAGCACGATGGCGCCGAGCGCGACCCACAGGCCGAGATGCTTCTCGATCCGCTCGCGGATCCAGTCGCCATAGCGGTTGAGCAGGATCGCGGCGATGAAGAAGCGTCCGCCGCGCGCGACGATCGAGCAGAGCACGAACAGGAGAAGATTATAGCCGGCAAAGCCCGAGGTGATGGTGACGAGCTTGTAGGGGATCGGCGTCAGCCCCTTGAGCAGGATGATCACCGCGCCCCATTCGGCATAGGAGGCGCGGAAGGCATCGACCTTGTCGCCGAGGCCATAGACCTGGATCAGCCAGTGACCGACCGAGTCGAACAGCAGCGCGCCGATGGCATAGCCGAGCAGGCCGCCGAGCACCGAGGTGATCGTACAGACCGTGGCATAGACCCAGGCGCGCTGCGGGCGCGCCAGCGACATCGGGATCAGCATCACATCCGGCGGGACCGGAAAGAAGGAACTCTCGGCAAAAGACACCGCGCCCATGATCCAGAGCGCATAGGGCTTGTGGGCGGCGTCGATGCACCAGTCGTAGATACGTTTCAGCATGGCGCCGCGATGAAGCACCATGGGACGGATTTGTCCATCGTGGTTTTGTGACGATCTAGTGGCGCTTGCGCGTCCCGCGCCCTTCCAGCGCGACAATTGGCCGCCGCGTAGATATGCGGGGTGACGCGACTTTGGGCAGCTTCATCGGCGATTTCGGCAGCTTCTCGGCGATGCCGAGCATGTCTTCCCGCCGCGACATCTCGCGCCAGACGTCCTCGGGCCGCACGCCGGCCGAGGCCCAGAGCACGGTGAGATTGTAGAGCAGATCGGCGCTTTCACGAACCACGGCTTCGCTGTCGCCGTTGACCGCATCGATCACGACTTCGATAGCCTCTTCGGCCAGCTTCTTCGCCATTTTGGAGGGGCCGCGCTGAAACAGGCGCGCGGTGCGCGATGTTGCCGGATCAAGGTCTCTGGCCGCGAGCACAGCCAGATATAGCCGCTCGAGCGAATCACTCATGTATTGAAAACTACTCTAAACCAATGGCGAGCGTGTTAACGTTCGACAGTAAAAGCAAAAAGCCGGCCGCCGCGGCAAGCGCGACGGCCGGTTATGGTCAAGACTTGCTAGCCAAGGACTTGCTAGCCAAGGCTAGTAGCAGTTCTGGACGTAGCCCTGGCCGCAGAGCTCGGACGGGGCCGAGCCGCCGTAGCGTTGGTACTGGTAGTTCGGGCCCGGGCCGTAATAGGGACCATAGGCCGGGCCGCTGTAATACGCAGGGCCGCCATAATAGCCGTAGCCCGGCCCCGGACCGTAATCGTAAGCATAGGCGTCGCGGGTCGCGGCGATCGCAAGGCCGGTGCCGACGATGCCGGCAATCGCTGCGGCAGCCGCTGCGCCGCCACCACCATGCCAATGGCGGCCGCCCGCGTAAGAGGCGGTCGGGGCGACTGCGGTCAGCGCCACCACGGCGGCCGTGGCAAGGACGGCCTTGCGGCCCGCAAATCTGGAAAATCTGTCGAACATGTCCTGGACCCTCCTTGGGACCTCGAATGTGGTGCCTGACGACAGGCTCATGTCTCTCAAACACCCGCATCCCATGTTGGGTTCCCCAACCCCAACACAAGCTGAACGGGGTTGCGTGATCATGACGCAACCGCCGCTCATCCGCCGTTCATGTTGACGCGCGCACGCTCCTCATCGGCCGGCGCTGCGAGCGTCACGAACCCACAACAATGCGGGACCGGCGCGACTGATGGCAGGATTCAAGACAATCGTTCTTCGCGCTCTGCTGGCCGCTGCAATGTCGCTTGCCGCGTTGACGGCACGCGACGCCATCGCGGCCGAGACCGCCGCGCCGTCCACCGCGATCCACTTCACGTTCGATCGTCCGGTCGACGCGAGCATGGCGCCGTTCTTTCTGGCTGCAAAGGACGGCAGCTTCGGCACCGAGCGCCTCAACGTCACCTTCAACAATGCGGCCGGATCGCCGGAAGCGCTGACGCGCGTCGCCAAGGGCGACAGCGAGCTCGCACTCGTCGACATCAACGAGCTGATCCGCTATCGCGACAAGGACGACGCTGCGCCCATCAAGGCGGTGTTCGTGCTGTTCAACCGCGCGCCCTATGCGATCGTCGCGCGCAGGAGCCGCGGCATCCATTTGCTGCCCGATCTCGACGGCAAGACCGTCGGCGTCGCCGACGGCGATCTGTCGATGCGATTGTGGCCGGCGCTGGCACAGCAGAACGGCATCAATGTCTCGCGGGTGAAATTCCACAAGATCAGCGCGGCGGTGCGCGAGCCGATCCTCTCCGCGGGGCAGGTCGATGCGGTCGCGGGCTTCAGCTATCTCTCCGCGGTGAACCTGCGCGACCGCGGTGTGCCCGGCGCCGATCTCGTCGTGCTGCGCTATGCCGATTATGGCTGCGAGGCCTACGGTTTTGCGGTGGTGATCAACCCCGCCTTCGCCGCAGCGAAGCCCGACGCGGTGAAGGGCTTTATCCGCGCGCTGATCAGCGGCATCAACGCCACGGTCAAGGAGCCGGCGCGCGCCGCGGACGAGGCCGCGAGCCGTATCGACGACGGGGACCGCGATCTCGAGCTCGAGCGCCTGCGCACCGTGCTCGTCGACAACATCCTGACCGACGAGGTCAAGCGCAACGGCCTCGGCGGCATCGACCCGGCCCGCCTCGACCGCTCGATCGAGCAGGTCGCGCAGGACTTCAAGTTCCGAAAACGTCCGGTGGCGGGCGATGTCTTCGACGACCAGTTCCTGCCGCCGGTCGAAAGCCGGCTGATCAACTGAGCAAAACCGCTAGCTTCCGCTGTATCTCGCACCCAATCCCTGCTTAGAATATGGGCTCATCCGTCGTCGCCGAGCCCGAGTTCTTCGCCCGCATGTCCATCTTACGCCTCTACACCCGCGTTCTCGAGCTGCTCGGCAAGGAAGCACGGCTTGGCTGGCTGCTCGCGGTCGCCAATCTGCTGCTGGCGGCCTCGCAATTCGCGGAACCCGTGCTGTTCGGCCGGATCGTCGACGTGCTCTCCGGCAAGGCGGTCGCCGGCTCGAATTCGGCATGGCCGTTCCTGGGCGCCTGGGTGGCGTTCGGACTGTTCACCATCGGCTGCAGCGCGCTCGTGGCGCTGCAGGCCGATCGGCTCTCCCACCGCCAGCGCCAGGCGGTGCTGACGGATTATTTCGAGCACATCCTGCAGCTGCCGCTGACCTTCCACTCCGGCACCCATTCGGGCCGGCTGATGAAGGTGATGCTCAACGGCACCGATGCGCTGTGGCGGCTCTGGCTCGGTTTCTTCCGCGAGCACTTTGCCGCGATCCTCTCGGTCGTGGTGCTGCTGCCGCTGTCGCTCTATCTGAACTGGCGGCTGGCGATCCTGCTGTTCGTGCTCTGCGTCGTCTTCACCGCGCTGACGACCTTCGTGGTGCGCAAGACCTTCGGCATGCAGATGGCGGTCGAGGAGCACTACAGCGAACTCTCCGCACGCGCTTCCGACGCGCTCGGCAACGTCGCGCTGGTGCAGAGCTTCGTGCGCGTCGAATCCGAGGTGAAGGGGCTGCGCTCCGTCGCCGACGACCTGCTGGCCGCGCAGATGCCGGTGCTGTCCTGGTGGGCGCTCGTCACCGTCATCACGCGCGCCTCGACCACCATCACGGTGCTGGCGATCTTCACGCTCGGCATCGCCCTGCACGACCAGGGGCTGACCTCGGTCGGCGAGATCGTGATGTTCGTGAGCTTCGCGACGATGCTGATCCAGAAGCTCGAGCAGGTCGTGAGCTTCATCAACAACGTGTTCATGGAAGCGCCGCGCCTGCGCGAGTTCTTCAACGTGCTCGACGCCGTGCCCGCGGTGCACGACCGGCCCGACGCGATCGATGCCGGCCGGCTGTCCGGCCTCGTCGAGTTCAACGACGTCACCTTCTCCTATGACGGCAAGCGCCCGGCGATCGAGGACCTCACCTTCACCGCGCTGCCAGGCCAGACCATCGCGCTGGTCGGCCCGACCGGTGCCGGCAAGTCCACCGCGATCGCGCTGTTGCATCGCGCCTTCGATCCGCAATCCGGCATCATCAAGATCGACGGCATGGACGTGCGCGGCGTGACGCTGACCTCGCTGCGGCGAAACATCGGCGTCGTGTTCCAGGAAGCGCTGCTGTTCAACCGCTCGATCGAGGAGAATTTGCGCGTCGGCAAGCCTGATGCGACCGAGGCCGAGATGCGCAAGGCCGCCGAGCGCGCGCAGGCGCTCGACTTCATCGAGCGCAGCGGCGGCTTTGCGACCAATGCCGGCGAACGCGGCCGCATGCTCTCCGGCGGCGAGCGCCAGCGCCTGTCGATCGCCCGCGCGCTGCTGAAGGACCCGCCGATCCTGATCCTGGACGAGGCCACCAGCGCGCTCGACGCGGTCACCGAGGCCAAGGTGAACGCCGCTCTCGACGAAGTGATGAAGGGCCGGACCACCTTCGTGATCGCCCACCGCCTCTCGACCATCCGCAATGCAACGCGAATCCTGGTGTTCGAGAATGGCCGCGTGATCGAAAGCGGAACCTTTGATGAACTCGTGGCCAAAGGCGGCCATTTTGCCGAGCTCGCCAAGGCCCAGTTCATGGTTCACGAGACTGCACGGGCCAGTGTGACGGCCGCCGAGGCTGCAGCGACAGCAGCCAAATCCCCCTAGCAAGTCCCCGTAGGACCGTCGAAATTCGGCCTATTTCATTGCGGAATACCCCGCCGAAGCCCCTATTCTCGACGCACGAGCCGGTATAGGTTTGCGACGCCGCAAGCGGCGGCGCTGGATTTCAAGAACCGAACATCAGATCACGAGAGCCGACCGGAACCGGCGGGTCTCCAAGGACCGGAATCGGATAGTGCACGCCATTCGCCCGCTGCTTCGCAAATCGCTGTTCAACCTGGTCGCTGCGACGATCGCATGCGCCGCTCTGTTCGCGCCGCGCGCAGCGCATGCCGAAGCGCTGCTGCTGATCGAAGCCGACAGCGGCAAGGTGTTGCAGGCGGAGAACGCGACGATCCCGTGGTACCCCGCGTCCGTCACCAAGATCATGACCGCCTATGTGACGCTGAAGGCGGTGAAGGACGGCAGGCTTACGCTCGACACGCTGCTCACGGTGTCGCCGACCGCCGCCTCGCAATCGCCGTCGAAGATGGGGTTCCGGCCGGGAACGCAGCTCACCGTCGACAACGCGCTGAAGATGATGATGGTCAAGTCGGCGAACGACATGGCCGTGGTGCTCGCCGAAGGCGTCGGCGGATCGATCGACGGCTTCTCCGCGATGATGAACGACACCGCGCAGCGGCTCGGCATGACGCAGACGAGCTACGTCAATCCGAACGGCCTGCCCGCGGACGGCCAGATCACGTCCGCGCGCGACCTCGGCATTCTCGCGCGCTCGTTCCTGCGCGACCTGCCCGAATACGAATACTTCGTGCACATCCCGGCGATCCGCTTCGGCAAGCGCGTCACCGGCAATTTCAACAAGCTGATCGGCCGCTATCCCGGCGCCGACGGATTCAAGACCGGCTTCATCTGCGCCTCCGGCTATAATCTCGTGGCCTCCGCTACGCGCAACGGCCGCCGGCTGATCGCCGTCGTGCTCGGCGCCAATTCCGGCACCGCGCGTGCGGTGAAGGCGGCGCAGCTGCTCGAGCGCGGCTTCAGCCAGGACAATCTCACCTGGCTCCGCCCCTCGCTCGGTACCGTCGACAGGCTGGTGCCGGTCGACGCCTCGCCGCCGAACCTGCGCGAGGACATGTGCGGCGGCCACCGCAAGCGGCCGGCCAGCGACGACGACGATGCGCTGATCGCCACCAATGGCGGCACGTCAGGATCGGCCTCCGCCACCGGCGGCGAAGCCCAGGTCACCTTCTTCACCGCCGGCCTGCAGCCACCTCTGATGAAGGCCTCCGAGCTGATGGCCACCGCTCCCGCGGCGACAGAGCCCGTGCTGGTCTATACCGGCCCGACCCGCACCGGCACCGCCCTGATCGCGGCGGTCGCGGCCGATGCCGACCAGCAAGCCACGCCGAAAGCGCGTGGCAAGAAGTCGCGCGTCGCCAAGAAACCTGACGCCAAGCCTGACGCCGCCGACAAGCCGAAGGACACGGCCAAGGACAGCAAGACTGCCGCGGCGAAGCCGGCGGCCAAGCCCGAAGCAAAGTCGGACGCCAAGACCGCAGCCAAGCCGGCCGGCGCCAAGCACGCCGCGGCCAAGCCTGATGCGGCGGCGAAACCCGCTGAGAAGCCTGCGGCAAGCGCTGATCATGCGGCGAAGCCCGCCAAGCCCAAGGCCGCGACCAAGCCTGCTGCCGCGAAGCCGGCCAACAACAGTTAACGCCGCCTCGGAATTAAACCTCCGCCCGCGCTTCGCAGTTGCGGCAACGCGGTTTGCGCCGATTCCAGTAGCCACTCCCGGACCTTTGTCCTAAGCCTCCACGGCTTGCCACCCGTTCCGGCAGGCTCGATACTGCCGGCAATGAGGCAAGCCCGAGACACAACGGGCTCAGGCAAATGAGGGGAGTTTCCATGGAGCGCATCTGGCTCAAGCAATATCCGCCCGGCGTGCCCGCTGATATCGAGCCGACGCAATACGCATCGCTGGTCGACCTCCTGGAGGAGAGCTTCACCAAGTTCGCCGACCGCAAGGCGTTCATCTGCATGGACAAGTCGATCAGCTATCGCGACCTCGACCAGATGTCGGTCGCGCTCGGCGCCTACCTGCAGAGCCGTGGACTCCAGCGCGGCGCGCGCGTCGCGATCATGATGCCGAACGTGCTGCAATATCCGGTCGCCACCGCCGCGGTGCTGCGCGCCGGCTTTGCCGTCGTCAACGTCAACCCGCTCTATACCCCGCGCGAGCTCGAGCATCAGCTCAAGGATTCCGGCGCCGAAGCCATCATCGTGCTGGAGAATTTCGCGCACACCGTCCAGCAGGTGATCGCGAAGACGCCGGTCAAGCACGTCATCGTCGCCAGCATGGGCGACCTGCTCGGCTTCAAGGGCGTGATCGTCAATCTCGTCGTCCGCCGCGTCAAGAAGATGGTGCCGGCCTGGTCGCTGCCGGGCTCGGTGTCGTTCAACGATGCGCTGTCGGCCGGCCGCGGCATGACGTTCAACAAGCCGAAGCTGTCGCCCGGCGACGTCGCCTTCCTGCAATATACCGGCGGCACCACCGGCGTCTCCAAGGGCGCCACGCTGCTCCACCGCAATATCGTCGCCAATGTGTTGCAGAACGATGCCTGGCTCCAGCCGGCGATTGCCGCGCCGCCGCATGTCGAGCAGCTCATGATCGTCTGCGCGCTGCCGCTCTATCATATCTTCGCGCTGACGGCCTGCTATCTGCTCGCGGTGCGCGCCGGCGGCTGCAATTTGCTGATCCCCAACCCGCGCGACATCCCCGGCTTCATCAAGGAGCTGGCCAAGTACCAGGTCAACAGCTTCCCGGCCGTCAACACGCTCTACAACGGGTTGATGCACCATCCTGATTTCAAGAAGCTCGACTTCTCCAAGCTGAAGATCTCCAACGGCGGCGGCATGGCCGTGCAACGCCCCGTGGCCGAGCAGTGGAAGGCGGTGACCGGCTGCTTCATCGCCGAGGGCTACGGCCTGTCCGAGACCTCGCCGACGCTGACCTGCAATCCCGCGACCACGACCGAATTCTCGGGATCGATCGGCATTCCCGTGCCCTCGACCTGGATCTCGATCCGCGACGACGACGGCAACGAGCTGCCGCTCGGCCAGGCCGGCGAGATCTGCGCCAAGGGTCCGCAGGTGATGTCGGGCTACTGGAACAGGCCGGAAGAGACCGCCAAGGTGATGACCGCCGACGGCTATTTCCGCACCGGCGACATCGGCGTGATGGACGAGAAGGGCTTCACCAAGATCGTCGATCGCAAGAAGGACATGATCCTGGTCTCCGGCTTCAACGTCTATCCGAACGAGGTCGAGGAAGTGATCGCGAGCCATCCGGGCGTGCTCGAATGCGCCGTGATCGGCGTGCCCGACAGCGGATCCGGCGAAGCGGTGAAGGCCTTCGTGGTGAGGAAGGACCCGAACCTCACGGCAGAGGACGTCATCAAGTTCTGCCGCGAGCAGCTCACCGGCTACAAGGTGCCCAAGCAGATCGAATTCCGCTCCGACCTGCCCAAGACCAATGTCGGCAAGATCCTGCGCCGCGAGCTGCGCGACGAGAAGAAGGCTCAGGCGGCATAAGGCCGCCTTTCCGGTTGATGACCGACATCGGCAACATCACGCCATCAGGCATTCTCGCCTTTTGGCGCAAGGGCGGCCGCGAGCGCTGGTACAAGCACCACGACGCGTTCGACGCGGAGGTCCGCCGCCGCTTTCTCCCACTCTGGCAGAAGGCGGCCGGCGGCGGGCTGGCATCCTGGGAAGCCAGCGACGACGGCGCGCTGGCGCTCGTCATCGTGCTCGACCAATTTCCCCGCAACATGTTTCGCGGCACGCCGCAGGCCTTCGCCAGCGATGCGCTGGCGCGCGACGTCGCCCGCCGTGCCATCGAAAGAGGCACCAATCGCAGGATCGATCCTGTGCTGCTCGAATTCCTCTACATGCCCTTCATGCATTCCGAGCACCTGCCCGACCAGTTGCACTGCGTCGCGCTGTTTGAAAACACCGATAACGCCGAAAACCAGAAATACGCCCGGGAGCACGCCGATATCATCCAGCGGTTCGGCCGTTTCCCCCACCGCAACCGCCTGCTCGGCCGCGACACCACCGAAGACGAGCAGGCCTTCCTCGACGGCGGCGGTTTTGCCGGCTGATGACATCACGGTGAAGGGCCGCGGCCCCTGCCACTTCCGCCACCGGCAATATTGTGCAGTCCGTCCGCACGGTCTAAAAAGCGGGACCGATTTTCAGGGAGACTGACGATGGCGATCCAGACTGGCGAGAAGCTGCCCGAGGCGAAATTCCGCGTGATGACGGCGGAAGGCCCGCAGGTGAAGACCACCGACGATATCTTCAAGGGCAAGAAGGTGGCGCTGTTCGCCGTGCCCGGCGCCTACACCGGCACCTGCCACAAGATGCATCTGCCGAGCATCTTCCTCAACGCCTACGCCATCAAGGACAAGGGCGTCGACACCATCGCCATCATCTCCGTCAACGACGCCTTCGTCATGAACGCGTGGAAGCGCGACACCGACCAGCGCGACGAAGCGGTCTTCCTGGCCGACGGCAATGCCGACTTCACCAAGGCGATCGGCATGGAGCTCGACGCCTCCGCCAACGGCCTCGGCATCCGCTCCAAGCGCTATTCGATGCTGGTCGAGGACGGCGTGGTCAAGAAGCTGAACCTTGAGGCGATGCCCGGCAAGGTCGAGGTCTCCGGCGGCGATACGCTGCTGGGGCAGCTGTAAGGCGAGACGTCCTCGCGCCACTTGCACAACTGTCATCGCCCGCGAAGGCGGGCGATGACAGTACGCCGAGGCTTCTCGGCTCAATCACAAGCGTCTCTGGAATACTGGATCGCCCGGTCAAGCCGGGCGATGACAGTTGAACACGAGGCTGCAACGGCGACGACGTCGACGGCGCCTCTACTCCGCCATCCGCTGCTGCGTCCTGGCCTTCACGATCCCGTCCCGCGCGAGCTGATCCGCGCGCTCGTTCTCGGGATGCCCGGCGTGGCCCTTGACCCAGTGCCAGCGGACCTCGTGCGGCTTCAGCGCCGCATCCAGGCGCTGCCATAGCTCGACATTCTTCACCGGCTTCTTGTCGGCGGTGCGCCAGCCGTTGCGCTTCCAGCCGTGGATCCAGCCGGTGATGCCCTGCCGGACATACTGGCTGTCGGTGTAGAGATCGACGGTGCACGGCTTCTTCAGCGCTTCGAGCGCGGAGATCGCCGCCATCAATTCCATCTGGTTGTTGGTGGTGTGGCGCTCGCCGCCGTTCAGCTCTTTTTCCTTGTCGCCGAACTTCAGGATTGCGCCCCAGCCGCCGGGCCCGGGATTTCCCGAGCACGCGCCGTCGGTATAGATCGTCACATTGGGACGCTCGCTCACGCGACCAGTCCTGACGGCATCAGCCCGTAATCGCGCACGCTCGTCACGCTCTGGTGGAAGCGCAGCTTGCGGACATATTCCAAGGGATCCTTCGGCTTGACCAGCGCTCCGGGCGGCACGTTGAGCCAGTCAACCAGCCGCGTCAGCAGGAAGCGGATCGCGGCACCACGCGCGAGCAGCGGCAGCGCGGCCTCTTCGGCTTCGGTCAGCTTTCGCACCCGGCCATAGGCATTGAGGAAGGCGCGCGCCTTGGTGACGTTGAAGGAATGATCCGGCTCGAAGCACCAGGCATTCAGGCAGATCGCGACGTCATAAGCCAGCATGTCGTTGCAGGCGAAGGTGAAGTCGATGATCCCCGAGAGCTTGTCGCCGAGGAAGAAGACGTTGTCGTTGAAGAGATCGGCGTGAATCACGCCTTCCGGCAGATGGGTCGGCCAAACGCCACCCGAGAGATGATCGAGCTCGGCCGCGAGAAACGCACGCAGGCCCGGCTGCACCTCGTCGGCGCGGTCCGCCGCCGCATTGAACAGCGGCCGCCAGCCCGCGACTGAAAGCGCATTGGCGCGCTTGATCGCGAAGTTCTCGCCGGCCAGATGCATCCTGGCCAGCCCCTCGCCGACGCCGGCGCAATGAGCCACGTTCGGCTTGCGCGGCCAGACGCCTTCGAGAAAGGTGATGATCGCGGCGGGGCGGCCGGACAGTTCGCGCAGCGCCTCGCCGTCCTTCGCTCTCACCGGCAGCGGGCAGCTCACGCCGTGCTCGGCCAGATGCGTCATCAGCGCGAGGAAGAACGGCAGATCGTTCTTCGCCACGCGCTTCTCATAGAGCGTGAGGATGAACGAGCCTTTGGTCGTGTGCAGCAGGAAGTTGGTATTCTCGACGCCCTCGGCGATGCCCTTGTAGGAGAGCAACTCGCCGAGATCGTATTGATTGAGGAAATCCGCAAGCTCGTCGGCGGCGACGTCGGTATAGACCGCCATAAAGGTCTACTCGGCGGCGGCTTCGGGGCGCACTTGGCGCGGCAGCGGGAAGAACTCGTTCTCTTGCGCGGCCGAGACCGTCTCCACATGCAGCGTGTAGCGCTCGGCGAACGCGTCCATGATCTCCTCGACGATCACTTCAGGCGCAGACGCACCCGCGGTGATGCCGAGGCTCTTGATGTTGCCGAACTTGCTCCAGTCGATGTCGGTGGCACGCTGCGCCAGCACCGCGATCCCACAACCCTCGCGCTCGGCGACCTCGCGCAGGCGCTGCGAGTTCGACGAATTGGGGGCGCCGACCACGATCAAGGCGTCAACCACCGGCGCCACCTTCTTCACCGCGAGCTGGCGGTTGGTGGTGGCGTAGCAGATGTCTTCCTTGTGCGGGCCGTTGATGTTCGGGAAGCGCTCCTTGAGCAGCGCCACGATCTCGGCGGTGTCGTCGATCGACAATGTGGTCTGGGTCACGAAGGCCAGATTGTTCGGATCCTTCGGATTGATGGTCTTGGCGTCCTCGGCGGTCTCGATCAGGGTGACCGCGCCGACCGGGAGCTGGCCGAGCGTGCCGACCACTTCGGGGTGGTGGGAGTGGCCGATCAGGAAGATCTCGCGACCGCGCTTGAAGTGGATCGCGGCCTCGCGGTGAACCTTGGTCACCAGCGGGCAGGTCGCATCCAGCGAGAACAAATTGCGGGACTGGGCGTCGGCGGGAACCGACTTGGGGACGCCATGGGCCGAGAAAACCACCGGTGCGGTGGTGTTTTCGGGGATTTCGGCCAGCTCCTCGACGAAGATGGCGCCCTTCTTCTTCAACCCGTCGACGACATACTTGTTGTGCACAATCTCATGGCGAACATAGACGGGGGCGCCGTACTTATCGAGCGCCCGTTCCACGGTGTCGATTGCCCGGACCACCCCGGCGCAGAAGCCGCGGGGAGAACAAAGCACGATCTTGAGGTCTGGTTTGGCTGACATTGAGCAATCTCGGGACCGAATCACCTCGCCAAATGGGCGGGACCGCGGTCGGTGGATGGAATAGGGCTTAGGTACGGGCCTACAGGACTTGAAAGGGAATTGGGCCCCCTTTCGGGCGCTGTCAAGGCACTATCTATAGCAGAACCATTGCGTGGCTACCCCCTCCGGGCTTATATAGCGCGAATTCCCTGTCATCGCTGATGACCACCGGTTTCGCCTCCAGAGGGGTGGGCGAAGCACAAAGGAGATTTGCCATGAGCAACGCACCTCTGATGCCCAAGGCGACCGCCGTTTGGCTGCTCGACAACACCGCGCTGACCTTCGACCAGGTCGCCGATTTCACCAAGATGCATCCCCTCGAGGTGCGCGCGATCGCCGATGGCGACGCCGCCCAGGGCATCAAGGGCATGGATCCCCTCTCCAACGGCCAGCTGACCCGCGAGGAGATCGAGAAGGGCGAGAAGAATCCGGACTACCGGCTCCGCCTCCAGGAGAGCAAGGTGGTGCTGCCGCCGCAGCCCAAGCGCAAGGGCCCGCGCTACACCCCGGTCTCGCGCCGCCACGAGCGCCCGAGCGCCATCCTCTGGCTGCTGCGCAGCCATCCGGAGCTCAAGGACGCCCAGATCATGCGCCTGGTCGGCACCACCAAGAGCACCATCGCCAGCGTGCGTGACCGCACCCATTGGAACACGTCCCAGCTGACCCCGATCGATCCGGTCACCCTCGGCCTCTGCTCGCAGATCGAGCTCGATTTCGAGGTGCAGCGCGCGGCGAAGGAAAAGCCGATCGACGCAGCCTATGGCGGCGCCACCCTGCTGCCGGCCTCGGAGACCACCCGCAAGGACGAGTACGAGCCGGCGGAGAAGTCCAGCGACGACCTCAACGTCGACGCCGTGTTCGCCAAGCTCAAGACGCTCGGCGGCAAGAAGCAGGACGAAGAGGAGTAATCCTCCGCCGTCCAACCGCAACCGAATGCAAACGCGGCGGGAAAACCCGCCGCGTTTTTGTTTTGTATGGTTACTGCCGTGCCCTCAGAACTTGTACGTCACACCGCCGCCGACCAGCCACGGGTCGATATGCGCGGTGCCGGTGACGGGCAGGCCCGAGACGGTCGCGCTGTAATCCGGCCGCAGCCAGAGCTTCTTGACGTCGACGTTGAGACCCCAGTGCCGGTCGAGCATGTAGTCGAAGCCGAACTGCACGGCGCCGCCCCAGGCATTGCTGACATGGAGGCCCGTGGTGGTGGCGGCGATCGCGGGCGGGCCGGCGATGACGGACGGCGCATTCGCAGCCGAATTGTTGAAGAACACGGTGTAGTTCACGCCGGCGCCGATATACGGCTTGAACGCGCCGAAATTGTCGAAGTGATATTGCAGCGTCAGCGTCGGCGGCAGCAGCGTGGTCTTGCCGATCGGCAAATTCGCCAGCGAGCCGGTGCCGCTGATCGAATGCCTGGTCACGCCGAGGATCAATTCGGCCGCGATGTTCTTCGTGAAGAAATAGCTGATGTCCAGCTCGGGCACGACCTGGTCGCTGATCGAGAGCCCGGAATTCGGCGACGACAGCGAAGGCACGCCCGCGACATTGACGGTCGAGCCGCCTGCATCCGGCAACACGCCGAGCACACGCAAACGCACCATCCACGGATTGAAGCTCTCGGCCGGCGGCGGCGCCTTCTTGTAGACAGGCAGATCGGCCGCCTGCGCCGAGGCAAAAGTCCCCGCGAGCATCGCGCCAAACGTCGCAAGCCGCGCCACGTTTCTTATCGTTCCGTTCATTGCATTCCCCTTCAGCCATAGGCGCGCTTCGTTGCGCGACATGTGCGTCAGAGCAGAAAGGGGATGGCCAAGGATTTGACGCCGATCAAATCAGGACAAACGCGACACGATTTGGCCGCGGCGTTGCAGATGTGTCACGAGAAACGCGAGGAGTGCGCAGGATAATTCCGCAGCCGGTGTCAGGGACGCTCGGGATGGTTCAGCATGTATTCGCCGAGATCGCGCTGGCGGCGGTCGGAGCGGGCGGTGGCGGCGTTACGCTGGACGTCGCGGTCCTTGCGACAGGCCACGTATTCGGGCGAGCCCTGCGCATAGCCGCGGCTCTGGCACACCGCATCGTCATCATCGCCGCCCATGGCCACCGGCGTCTGGTAGCGCGCCGAGCAGGCGGAGAGGGCGATGGCGAGAGCTACGGCTGCAAGCAGGCGCGGCGCGGCGGCGAGTGGCATAGGAGGTCCCCTGTTGGCCGGCCCTGTTTAGCGCGGAATGAGGAGATTGTAAGTCGGCACACCGTCATTCCGGGTCCAATGCTTCGCATCGCCCCGGAATGACGGGCCCAAACCTCACACCCGCCCCTTCAGCGCCTCCCCGATCTCGTCCAGCACCTTGGGATCCTCGATCGTCGCCGGCATGGTCCAGGCCTCGCCATCGGCGATCTTCTTGATGGTGCCGCGCAGGATCTTTCCGGAGCGCGTCTTGGGCAGGCGGCCGACGGTGATGGCGAGCTTGAAGGCGGCGACTGGGCCGAGCTTGTCGCGCACCAGTGCGATGATCTCCTTCTCGATCTCGGCTGGTGCCCGCTTCACGCCGGCCTTGAGCACGAGGAAGCCGCACGGCACCTCGCCCTTGATCGCGTCCTTGACGCCGAGCACGGCGCATTCGGCGACATCGGGGTGCGAAGCCAGAATCTCCTCCATGCCGCCGGTGGAGAGCCGATGACCGGCGACGTTGATGATGTCGTCGGTGCGGCCCATGACGAAGACATAGCCGTCCTCGTCCTTGTAGCCGGCGTCGGAGGTTTTGTAATAGCCGGGGAATTCGCTCAAATACGCTTCCTTGAAACGCGCATCCTGATTCCACAGCGTCGGCAGGCAACCTGGCGGCATCGGAAGCTTGATGACGATCGAGCCCATGGTGTTGGGACCGACGGGCTTTGCAGCTTCGTCCACGACGTCCACCTGATAGCCCGGCATCGGCACGGTCGGCGAGCCGTGCTTCACCGGCAGCATGCCAAGGCCAACCGGATTGCCGGCGATGCACCAGCCGGTCTCGGTCTGCCACCAATGGTCGATGACAGGCACCTTCAGCTGCTGCTCCGCCCATTCCACCGTCGGCGGATCGGCGCGCTCGCCGGCGAGGAACAGCGTGCGGAACTTGGAGAGATCATATTGCCGGATGAACTTTCCTTCCGGATCCTCCTTCCGGATGGCGCGGAACGCGGTCGGCGCGGTGAAGAACGCCACCGCCTTGTGCTCGGAGATCACGCGCCAGAACGCGCCGGCATCGGGCGTGCCGACCGGTTTGCCCTCGTACATGATCGAGGTCGCGCCATGCAGCAGCGGGCCGTAGATGATGTAGCTGTGGCCGACCACCCAGCCGATGTCCGAGCCGCACCACCAGACCTCGCCCGGCTTGACGCCGTAGAGGTTGAACATCGACCATTTCACCGCGACGAGATGGCCGCCATTGTCGCGCACGACGCCCTTGGGGATGCCTGTCGTGCCCGAGGTGTAGAGAATGTAGAGCGGATCGGTGGCGGCGACCGGCACGCAAGGCGCCTTTTTGCCGTCGTTCATCGCCTTGCGGCGCAAGCTGGTCCAATCATAATCGCGGCCGGGCGTGAGGTCGCAGGTGAGTTGCGGCCGCTGCAGCACGATGCAGGCCTTGGGCTTGCTGCCAGCAAGCTTGATGGCCTCGTCGAGCAGCGGCTTGTATTGCACGATGCGGCCCGGCTCGATGCCGCAGCTTGCGGAGAGAATGAGTTTGGGCTGCGCATCGTCGATGCGGGTGGCGAGTTCCTTTGCGGCAAAGCCGCCGAACACCACGGAGTGCACCGCGCCGATGCGCGCGCAGGCGAGCATCGCAACCACGGCCTCCGGCACCATCGGCATATAGAGGATGACGCGGTCGCCCTTGGCGACGCCAAAATCCTGCATGACGGCGGCGAGCGCCTGCACCTCGGCAAGCAGCTCTGCATAGGTGAATTTGGTAACCGAGCCGGTCAGCGGCGAATCATGGATCAGCGCGACCTGGTCGGCGCGGCCGCGTTCGACATGGCGGTCGAGCGCGTTGTAGCAGGTGTTGACGACGCCGCCCGTGAACCAGCGGCCGTAGACGCCCTGCGAGGCATCGAAGATCGTCTTCGGCGGCTCGATCCAGTCGATCTCCGTGGCCGCCTCGGCCCAAAAGCCCTGCGGATCGGCCAGCGAGCGCGCATGGACCTCGTGATAGAGACTCTTCTTCCCCTGGACGTTCATTCCCGCGCTCCCGTTACCTTTGTTCGCCTGGCCCGGACCTGACCGACAGGACGAGCGTCCCGCCATGACAGGGATCAAGGACCGGCGTTGTTTGAGGGGTATTTTCCCGGGATCGGGGCGCGGTTCAAGCTGAAAAGGATCGGCCTTTTGGGGGGAGCAATGATCGTCAGAAGGGCGATTGAGGCAAACTGAAAGCCGGCGCGAGGGTGAGCCCTCTCCCCCCTTGCGGGGGAGAGCGGGAGAGAGGGGTAGCCGCGAACTCCGCTCCGAGTGTGTGGCTACCCCTCTCCCTAACCCTTCCCCGCAAGGGGGGAGGGAACACAGTGTGCACGTGGTAGCAGCTAGCTCTCCATCGCATTCAGCCGCTGCAAGCGATCCTGCATGACCTTCCGGAGATCGTAGCCGGGCCTTCCAAAACTCGCGTTCCGGGTCGCGAGGAAATCGCGTTGGGTCTTGCGCAAATCGCTGGCCGAGCGCTTGCTCACCACCTTGAGCTTGCGCTCATAGGTCTCGGCGATCTGGCGGTCGAGCACGCCAAGCTGCGGATCGGCGCAGATCACCTTCTCGACCTCGCGCCTCGCCGTGGCGCAATCGAAGGAGGGACCGTTGCCGGAATTGGCCGCGAGCGGACGCTGCGGCTCATCGCCGAATTTCGCGATCTCCGCGATCATGGTCCGCTTTCCGTTGGCGGCGTTGTCGTTGCCGGGATCGAGCTTCAGCGCGGTCTCGTAATCGGCCAGCGCCTTCCTGCGCTCGCCAATCTTCTTGTAGAGCACGGCGCGGTTGTTGTAGGTCTGCGCGAAATTCGGATCGAGCTTCAGCGCGGCTTCATAGTCGCTCAAGGCCGAGCCGAGCTCGCCCTTGAGCTGATAGGAATCGCCGCGGTTGGTGAAGAAGTTCGGCCTCGGCGCCAGCCGCAGCGCCTGACCGTAATCGGCGATCGCCTCGTCGTACTTGCCCATCGCGGCCAGCGACAGGCCGCGATTGTCGTAATATTCCGGCACCTTGGGATCGAGCCTGATCGCCTCGCCGTCGTCGGCGACGGACTTGTCGAGCTGGCCGAGCTTCTTGTAGGCCGCGCCGCGATTGGTGTAGCTGCGCGGCCGGTTCGGATCGAGCCGCAGGGCCTCGCTGAGATCGCGGACCGCCTTGTCGTTGTCACCGCCGAGATAATAGGTCACGCCGCGGTCGGACCAGGCCTGCGCATAATCAGCCTTCAGCTTGATCGCCTGGTCGTAATCGGCGAGCGCGCGGTCGAGCCGGCGCTGGCTGGTGTAGACCACGCCACGCAGCTCGTAAGCCTCCGCATCCTGCGGATCGAGCTCGATCGCCTTGCTGAGGTCGGAGGCGGCGCGGTTGAGGTCACCACCGGCTTCGCGCAGCAGGTCGCCGCGCAGGCGCCAGGCCTTTGCATTCTTGCCGTCGAGCGCGATGGCGCGATCGATGTCCCGCAGCGCCTGCGTGAGGCCGCCCGAAGTCCGCGCGTTGGCGTCGGCGCGAACCAACAGCGCCGCGGCGCGGTCGGAGGATGGATTCGAAGCCTGGTCGACAATAGCGCTGCACGCCGTGATCAGCTCGGCCGGAGCGGCCTTGCTGCCGGGAACGCAATCGACGGCAGCCGAGGCCGGAGCCGCGAGAACAAGGCTCATGGCCGCGCTGAGCAGGAAAGCGCCAAGCGGGAGTTTGGCAAACGGGAACATTTGCGCGGAAGAACGCGTGCCGCACATCAGGAAGACTCCGTGACTTCAGGTTTTCACCATTGTCGCGGCAGGCAAGGGATGGGTTCAATTTCGGGCCTGTCAGGGGCGCACGGGCGTCTGCACTCCCTCAGGAAGAGGCGAAGAAGACCTCAATACCCGTCCACGCCGTTGATCCGCTGCAGCCGCTCCTGCATCGCCTTCTTCAAATCGTATCCCGGCCGCCCGTAACCGGCATTGCGGCGGGCAATGAACTCGTCCTGCTCGCGCTGGAGCACCTTGGCTTCCGCAGGGTTGCGCGCCTCCCGGATCGCACGCTCGTTCGAGCCAAAGATCTCGCGGTCGAGATCGGCGAGCTCGCGATTGCCGCAGATCGCCTTCTCCACGGCACGCGTCGCGCCCTTGCAATTGAAGCTGGGCTTGCCGGCGACCGCCATCTGCGCCCCGATCCGCTCGAGCTCGCGCGCCATCGCCTTGTGATTGGCCTTGGCCTTCTCCTGGTTCGGATCGATCTTGAGCGCCGCACCGAAATCCTGCACCGCCTTGGGCTTGTCGCCCTTCTTCAGCCAGAGCTCGCCGCGCGCGTTGAAGACATCCGCGAGCGTGGGGTCGAGCTGCAAGGCCCGGCTGTCGTCGGCAATCGCGCGATCGATCTGGTCATGCCGCGCGTATAGCGCACCGCGCGCAACCAGCGCCTTGACCAGATCCGCCTTCGCCGTCTTCTCGTTGTCGATCACGGCCGCGCAGGCGGAACTGGCCTTGTCCATGTCGTCGGCCGCGCTGGCGGCAAGGCAGGGCGCGATATCGACCTGCGCAACAGCGGCCGGCTCGCCGCCGGTCGCAGCAAAGCCCGCGTTGAGCGAAAACGCTGAGAGCACCACGGCCCCGGACAGTCGAATCAGTTTCTGAAAACGCATGCTTGTTGCAGTCGGAAAGTCTTGTTCGCTCTTGTTCGCTCTTGCCTTGGGGCCGCACTATCCATCATACGGCCGGATTGGTGCTAGCCTGTGGCACCGCCAAAACCGGTTTCGGGGACGATCGTGTCGACATTCGAATGGATCATCGCGCTGCTGCTCGGCGCCGTTGCATTATCGGCGCTGGCGCGGCGGATCAAGGTCCCCTACCCGACCTTTCTGGCGATCGGCGGCGCGCTGATCGCTTTCGTGCCGAACAGCCCGACCTGGACGCTGGAGCCGGACCTCGCATTGGCGCTTTTTGTCGCACCGGTCCTGCTCGATGCCGCCTTCGACACCTCGCTGCGGGACCTCCGCAACAACTGGGTTCCGGTCTCGACCCTGGTCGTCGCCGCGGTCGGCCTGACCACGGCCGGCGTGGCCTATGTCGCACACCGGCTGGTGCCCGACATGCCCTGGGCCGCCGCGATCGCGCTCGGCGCGATCGTGGCGCCGCCGGACGCTGCGGCCGCGGTTGCGATCCTGAGCCAGGTCAAGCTGCCCTACCGCATGGTGAAGGTGCTGGAGGGCGAGAGCCTGCTCAACGATGCCAGCGCGCTCCTGATCTATCGCATCGCCGTCGGCGCGGTCGTCACCGAGCATCTGAGCTGGAGCCAGGTCGCGCCGACGATGGCGCTGGCGCTGGTCGGCAGCGTCATCGCCGGTCTTGTCGCGGCCCGTCTCATCCCGCCCATCATGGAGCGCGTCAAGGAAGCACCGAGCGCCATCATCGTTCAGTTCGCCACCACATTCCTGGTGTGGATCGCCGCCGAGCATCTCGGCCTCTCCGGCATCCTCACCATCGTGGTCTACGCCATCGCCATGGCGCGCACCGCGAGCGAACGGATGCCGGCGCGGCTGCGGGTGCCGTCCTATGCGGTGTGGGAAACGATGGTGTTCGTGCTCAACGTGCTCGCCTTCATGCTGATCGGCATGCAGATGCGGCCGATCTGGACGCGGCTCGATGCGGACATCCGCTGGGAGTATTGCGTGGCGGCGGCCTGGATCCTGCTCACGGTGGTCCTGGTGCGGCTTGCATGGATCACGTTCTACCGCACCACGCTGCGCGTGCTGATCGCACACGACATCTACCATCCGAAGGATCCCAAGCAGGTGGCCTCGCCGAAGGGCGGCCTCATCATCTCCTGGTGCGGCATGCGCGGCCTCGTCACGCTCGCCACCGCCTTCGCGCTGCCGGAGAACTTTCCCTATCGCGACTTCATCGTCTTCATCGCCTTCGCCGTCGTGCTCGGATCGCTCATCATCCAGGGCCTGACGCTGCGGCCGCTGATCCTGGCTTTCGGTCTCAAGGACGACGACCCCGTCGGGATCGAGGTCGCGCGCGCTCGCGCCGCGTGCTATCGCGCTGCGCTCGATGCGATCGAGGACGATCCGTCGGAGGAGGCGGAAATCCTGCGGCTCGAATACCGCGCCATCCTGATGCAGGCCGACGACGATCCGCACGGCGGCATCGCCAATGGCGAACTGCCCGCCGATCCGCTGCGCCGCCGCGCCATCGCCGCCGCGCGCAAATCGATCTTCCATCTCCGCGCCACCGAGGTGATCGGCGACGATGCATTCCATCGCCTCGAGGAGGAGCTTGATCGCGCAGAATTGAGCGCGGGCGGCTGATCAACGTGCGCCAGATCACACAGGGCAATCTGGCGTTGAACCGGGCGGTCTCCTCACAGACTCATCCCTTATGACAGTCCTGATCGACGACCGTCGTGTACGCGCGCGAGATGCGTCGCCTGCACGATATTTTTATCTCCACATGGCTCTGGCCTGCGCGGCGACCGCCTTTCTCGGCTTCGCACCGACCTATTGGATGCCGCTCGCCCACGGGAAACTGTCCGCGAGCCCGGTCATTCATTTTCACGGTTTCTTGTTCTTCACCTGGACGCTCTATTTCGTGCTCCAGACCTGGCTCGCGGCGTCGGGCCGCGTGGTCAATCACCGCGCCCTCGGCATCGCCGGCGTCTCGCTCGCGACCGCAATGACAATCTTCGGCTTCCTTGCCTCGGTGACCTCGATGAAGCACGCGGCCGCGCTCGGCCAGACCGATGCGGGCATCGCCTTCTCGATCGTGCCGATGAGCGGCATCGCGTTCTTTGCATCGGTGTTCGTGCTTGCGATCATGAACACGCGGAGGCCCGAGATTCACAAGCGCCTGATGCTGCTGGCCGCGGTCTCGATCCTCGACGCCGCCATCGCCCGCTGGTTCCTGACTTTCCTCGCCCCTCCCGGACCGCCCGGCCCGCCGCCGGTCCCGGTGACGATCGCCCCTGCCGTGGTCGCCTCGCTCCTGCTCGTCGTCGCCATGGTGCGCGACTGGCGCACCGAAGGCCGCGTGCATCCGGTCTACATCTACGGCACGCTCGCGATGCTCGCGGTGAAGTTCCTGAACTGGCCGGTCAGCGAGACGGCGGCGTGGCATTCGTTCGCCGGCGGAATTCTGGCGCTGGCGCAGTAAGTCGCCAAACACGCCACTGTCGTCCCGGACGAGCTTTGCGCGCCCCGGGACGACAGCGGAGACTGGAGCTAAATCAAGCCCCCGCCTTGCACGTGATCCCGCCGTCGACCACGAGCTCGATCCCCGTCACATATTTCGACTCGTCCGACGCCAGGAACAGCGCGGCATTCGCGACGTCCCAGGCCTCGCCCATGTGTCCCATCGGCACCTGCGCATCGCGGGCGCGCCACATCGCCTCGACATCGCCCTTGGCGTAGCTGTTGGCGAGGCCGGCGGAATGCTCCACCATCGGCGTCTTCATCAGGCCGGGCAGGATCGCGTTCACCCGCACATGGTTCTTCGCGAACTCGATCGCGGTGGAGCGCGTCAATTGGTTCATCGCCGCCTTGCTGGCATTGTAGCTGACGTAGGAAATCCCGACATGGCGGATCGAGGCGATCGAGGAGATGTTGATGATCGAGCCGCCGCCCTGCTTCACCATCACGGGGATGACGTGCTTCATGGTGAGATAGGCACTCTTGAGGTTGACGGTGAAGACGCGGTCCCAGCTCTCCTCGGCGACATCGACCACGCTGCCCATCTCGGCGATGCCGACATTATTGTCGAGCACGTCGATGCGGCCATAGGCCTTCAGGCACGCCGCGACCATCGCCTCGATCTCGTTATGTCGCGCCACGTCGGCCGTGAAGGCCGTCGCCTTGCCGGCTTCGCCGTTGATGATCTTCGCGGTCTCCTCGGCCGCCGCGCCGTTGCGATCGACGCAAAACACCTGCGCGCCCTCACGCGCAAAGGTGACCGCGGTCGCCTTGCCGTTGCCCCAGCCGGGTCCGATCGAACCGGCTCCCACCACCATCGCAACCTTGCCCTTGAGCCGATCCATCGCGTGTCTCCCGTGTTGTTGTACTTGTAGCCCGGATGAGCGCAGCGACATCCGGGGCCACCGTTCCCGGATGTCGCTCCGCTCATCCGGGCTACGGATCCTTGCAGACCTTCATCGTGGTGACGTTAGCACCGACGGGATGGCCGACAATCTCCGAAAGCGTCTGGCAGCTTCCCTCACGGCACAGCCGCCACTCTCCCGCCGCGCCGGAATTACCGAGCACCACTTCCGGCATCGGTGCACGCGCGGGCTGCCATTGAAACCAGCCGTCGACCAGCCGCGCCTCCGGCGGCGGCTCCATGCCGGGGCCGGTGCCCTTGACGCGGGCCTGCACCAGCTCGAGGCCGGCAGGCGTGACGCGCCAGTCTTCCTGCCAGTCGACCTTGGCGATCGAATGCGTCCACGCCAGCGTGAAGGCGGACAGCGCGAGCGCTTTCACGCCTCCAGCCGTTGCGAGGCAGAGGCTCACGCCGCCTCGACGACAGCAGGCGGACGCTGCCGCCACTGCCACAGCACGAGCGCGGCCGAGAGCACGAAGCCCGCGGTGTCGCTGAAAGCGAAGTCGCCCAGCAGGCACATCGCGGCGCCCAGCGCCACCACGCGTTCGATCAGCGTCAGCCGCGTGAACAGGAAGCCGATCGCGACCATGCCGAACAGCGCGATCGCCACCAGCGCCTTGAAGGCCGCCAGCGCCACCGCGCCGTAGAAGCCGAGCTTGGCCGCCATGGGATCGCCCGCCTGCAGCATCAAGGCCGGCGAATAGACGAAGATGAAGGGGATGACGTAGCCGGCGAGCGCGATGCGCATCGCCTCCCAGCCGATCTTGTCCGGATTCTCCTTCGCGATCGGCGCCGCCGCGAGCGCTGCGAGCGCCACCGGCGGCGAGAGGTCGGCCATGATGCCGTAATAGAACGCGAACATGTGGCTCGCGATCAGGGGCACGCCGAGCTTCGCCAGCGCAGGTGCTGCGAGCGCGGCGGTGATGATGTAGGTCGGGATGGTCGGAATGCCGGTGCCGAGCAGGATCGACAGCAGCATGGTCATGATCAACGCCAGGAACAGGCTCTTCTCGCCGAGGCCGATCACCCAGCCCCCGAAGATGGTGCCGACGCCGGTCTGCGACATCATGCCGATGATGACACCGACGATGGCGCAGGCCATGCCGACGGTGATCGCCGACTTGGCGCTTTCGGCCAGCGAGTCCCGACAGGAGCGCAGTGCGGACATTCCGCCGCGAACGAAGGCAGTGATGAGGATCAGCGCGACGACGACGCAGCCGACCGGCACGATCTGGAGACCCTCACGCGACAGCGCCGCCACGACGAGCGCGAGGCCGATCCAGAAGATGTACCGGATCACATTCGACGAGACGCCGGCCGTGATACTGGCCCCGAGGATCAACGCCACCGTCAGGGCAAGGCCCATGCTGCCGGCATAGAGCGGCGTAAAGCCTTCGAACAGCATGTAGACGAGGGCTGCGAGCGGCAGCACGAGATACCAGCCCTTCACCAACGCCCTCCAGGCGCTCGGCGTCTCCGACTTCTTCATGCCGGTGAGGCCATGCTTGCCGGCTTCCAGATGCACCATCCAGAATGCCGAGGCGAAATAGAGGATCGCGGGGATCGCCGCCGCCTTGACGACCTCCGAATACTGGACGCCGAGCGTCTCCGCCATGATGAAAGCGACCGCGCCCATCACCGGCGGCATGATCTGGCCGCCCATCGAGGCCGTCGCCTCGACGCCCGCGGCGAATGCACGGCGGTAGCCGAACCTGATCATCAGCGGGATCGTGAACTGGCCGACCGTGACGACGTTGGCGACGCCCGAGCCGGAGATCGTGCCCATCATGCCCGAGGCGAACACCGCGACCTTGGCTGGGCCGCCGCGGGTCCTGCCAAATAACCCCAGAGAAACGTCGGTGAAGAGCTGGATCATGCCGGCGCGCTCCAGGAACGAGCCGAACAGGATGAACAGGAAGATGTAGGTCGCCGAGACGTAGATCGGCACGCCGTAAAAGCCCTCGGTGCCGAACGACAGATGCGTGACGATCTGGTCGAAATCGTAACCGCGATGGTTGAGCGGCGACGGCAGGTACTGGCCGAAGAACCAGTAGAGCATGCAGGCACCGCACATCAGCGGCAGCGCCGCGCCCATCAGGCGCCGCGTGCCCTCGAAGATCAGCACCGCGAGCAGCGTACCGACCGCGAGATCGAGCCGGGTCGGATCGCCGTCGCGCGCGATCAGGTCGGCGTAGAAAATCCATTGATACAGGCCACAGAAGAAGCCGGCGGCGCCGATCACCCAGCCGAGCGCGCGCCCGGCATTGCTCTTCGCGGTGAAATTGGCGATCAGGCCGAAGGTGAGCAGGACCAGGAAGCCGACATGGACGCCGCGCACCACCTGGCTCGGCAGGTAGTTGAAGGCGGCGACATAGAGCTGGAAGGTCGCGAACGCGATGCCGATCCAGTAGGCGAGCTGGCCCCACCAGCCCGGGCCAAAGCCCTCCGGAAAGCCATGCTCGAAATTGTCGAATTCAACCTTGATGGGCGCCGCGGTGCCCTCTGCCTTTTCCAGCATCTCAAATCGCCCCAGTCCAACCGGCAAACTTCAAAGCACCGACACGGTCTACCCGCGCCGTCATGCCCGGGCTTGTCCCGCCTGCGGGGCCGAAGCCCCTTCGGCGCGGCGAAGGCCCGGGCATCCACGAAGACTCTCTCCGCCGTCATTCCGGGGCGATGCGAAGCATCGAACCCGGAATCTCGAGATTCCCCGGTGCGCAATTGCGCACCTGAGGTCTGGTCCTTCGGACCATCCCGGAATGACCACGCAGGAGGGAGCCGACCTACTTGATCAGCCCTTTTTCCTTGTAATAGCGGATCGCGCCGGGGTGCAGCGGAACCGGGCTGCCATTGGCGGCCGCCTCGAGCTTGATCTCCTTGCCGGCCGCGTGCGCGTTGGCGAGCTCGGGCAGCGATTCGAACACCAGCTTGGTCATCTGATAGGCGAGGTCGTCGGACACGGCCGAGCTGGTCACGAGGTAGTTGACCACGGCCGCCGTCGGCACGTCCTTGTCCTGGCCGGTATAGGTGTTGGCCGGGATGATCGCGGAGATGAAGGGCGGGCCGATCTTGTCGACCGTCTCTTTCGGCACCGACACCACCGTGATCGAGGCCGAGGTCGAGAGATCCTTCAGCGAGGCGACACCGAGACCGGCCGACTGAAGCGTCGCGCCGAGCTGGCGGTTCTTCATAAGGTCGACGGATTCGGCGAACGGCAGGTATTCGACCTTGCCGAGGTCCTTGTAGCTCATGCCGGCGGCGGCCAGGATCGCGCGGGAATTCAGCTCCGTGCCCGATTTCGGCGCGCCGACCGACAGGCTCTTGCCCTTGAGGTCCGCGAGCGTCTTGATGCCGCTCTCCGCCGTCGCGACGATCTGGATGTAATTCGGATAGATCGCGCCGATGGTGCGCAGCTTGTCCAGCTTGTTCTTGAAGCCGGCTTCCTCCTCGCCTTCCCAGGCGGCTTTCAGCGAATCGCCGAGCGTGAACGCGAGTTCACCGCGGCCCTGCTGCAGCAGGATCAGATTCTCGACCGACGCCTTGGTGGCCTGCACCTGCGTCTTCACGTTCGGAATCTTGTCGCCGTAGATCTTCCCGATCGCGACCCCGAGCGGATAGTAGACGCCGGAGGTGCCGCCGGTCAGCACGTTGATGAAGGATTGCGCATGCGCGCAAGGTGCCGACGCCGCCAGAGCAAGAGCCGCGGCCGCGCCGAAAATCGTCCGTTTCATGGTTGTTGTACTCCCCAAACCGGCGGCGAAGTTGGCCGGATGAGGGATGCGGGTCAACCCATCCAAAAGGCAAAACAGGACTGCGGTAAATGGTCGTTCCGGCTGGATTTTTCGGGAACCGGCGGGTGCGGCGAGGTGGCGCAGCCTCCCCCCGCCGGGCGGGGGAGGCTACACGACGTCACTCGCAAACCTTCACTGGAACGTCATGTCCAGGCACTTGGAGATGTCGGAGCCGAGGCCGGAGGAGATGGTGATGCAGCCGCGGATCTTCTGCGCCGTCATGTCGGCAGCCCAGATCGAGTAGCCGCCGGGGCCGAAGAACGAATTGGTGTTCGGCGGCTCGGTCTCGGTGGCGTCGAAATCATACTTGCCATCGGTCTCGAAGATGCGCGGCTTCTTGGTGCAGCCGCCGTCGGTCTGGACGTTGATGACTTCCTTGTTGTCCCGCGTCAGCGCCAGCGAGACCTGGCAGCGGAAATATTCCGAGGTCTTGGTGTTGAAAAGATAGGTGTAGGACTTGCAGGTTGCCGTGTTCAGCTTTCCCGGCGCGAGGCCGCGGCTGCACGAGATCCGCTGGTTATGGCTGAGCTGGTAATCATCGGCCCGGGCAGCCGGCGCCAGCGCCGTCAGAAGCAACGCGGCAGCCGAGCAGGCTTTCATGACATGGTTCATACGAATCATCCCCTACCAATCTTTTTGTCGAATTGCGTTCTAGACGGAAAGCGGAACATAGTCGCGAGGGGACGAAGGGAAAATCACAAACTGCTAGGCAAGACGTGATGCGCTGCGGCGTTTTGCGAATTGACCCGAAAATGCCGTTCGTGATTTGTTCAAAACGGCAACCCCAACGACGGGGAGGATGGATGATGGCATTTCCAACAAAGACATTTGTTTCGGCTGCACTGGTCATGGTGCTCGGCACTTTCGCCGCACCCGCACGCGCACAAACCGCGGCGACGCCGTGGGAGCTCAAGTCCGACACCGGCTATGCCTATGACAAGGAAGGCAAGACCTTCTCCTACAAGATGGGCACCAGCAATGCCGGCGAGCTCCTGAAGGGCGCCAAGAAGGTGCCGAAGGGCACGCTCTTCTTCATCGGCCATAACGGCCAGCTCTACATGCGCAGCGGCCCGTATCTGGAAGGCGACGGCAATTTCAAGTTCGGGCCGGAGCGGTAAGGTACCCACATATCCGGTGTCATCGCCCGGCTTGCCGCCTTCGCTGAAGCTTCGGCGTGCCGAGCGCTCGTGTGGGCCTCGGCGTAGCCTTGGCGGAGCCGGGACCGGGCGATCCAGTATTCCAGAGACAGCGATGGGATACGGAGAAGCCGCAGCGTACTGGATGCCCCGCCCCCCGTGCGCAATTGCGCACTAGGCGGGGCATGACAGCAACCGAGATCTAAAACGCCCCCGCGAGCTCCCGCGCGCCGGCATTGTTGCTGTTGCTGTCCATCCGCGTATCCGTCACCGCGAGCAGCTTCGCCACCGTGTTGTGGCGGATCGCGACCGGGTTGCGTTCATAGCCGCCGCGCTGGAAGAAGTTCGAGGTCGGCACCTGCTCGCGCATCGCCTGCGGCATGGTCACCATGTCGAGGCCGGTGCCGTCGCCGGTGAGGTTCATCATCTCGAGCTCGGCGGCGGTGAGCGGGCGCGTGTAACCCTTGGCGCGCGCGAACAGCACCGACGTCAGCAGCTTGTGGGTCTGCAGCATCGGGCCGATATCGATGTCGAGCACCATCGCATGCATGGCCCAACCCTGCGCGGTGTTGCCGATCTTCTCGTGCTCCGACCAGGTGTCAGGCACCGCCTTCGCATGCGCCACCATTTTCTTGAGAACGCCGAGCTTGTGCTCGAGCGCCTGGCGCGCGGGGCCCGAGGTCCGTCCTACCTTGTCGGACAGCGCGCGAATGAGTTCATGGCCCTGCTCGGCCAGCAGCTCGACGCTGTTGGTGGTCAAGAGCTGGTTGTAGCCCATCGCGGTCGAGATCGCGCGCTTGCCGCCATGCTCGATGCCGGCCTGCACGTCGTAACTGCCGGTGCCGCCGGTCTCGAACGAATAGACCCGCACCGCCTGCTCGCGCGTCAGCCCCGAGGCGAGCGCGTAGCGCGCATAGGCGCGCTTGAACTCGACCTCGCTGGACGGGCGCTGCGGCGTGAACTGGTAGAGCTCCTGCGCCGCGCGCAGGAGATCGGAGACGACGGGAATGGGCTTCCGCTCGGGGCGCGACGGCGTCTCCTCCGGCTCCGGGTTCACCGGCCGCTTCGGCCCGGTATAGAGCGGCGGATGCTCCAGCACGTAATCGTCCAGCGTGATCTGCTGTCCGCTGCGCCGCTTGGCGTTGCGGCCTTTTCGCTTCTCGGAGATCTGGCTCCAATAGGTGCCAGCCTCCTCGTCGAAGGCCGCGCGTGCGGCCTGATATTCCTGCAGCTTGCGGCGATACTCCAGCACGGCGGGCGACGCCCCACCTTGCCCAAAAAACTGCGACAGCAGCTGGGCGTTGGCGTCGCGGACGGCGGGCGGCAGCGCATCGGCCTCGCCACCGCGTGCGGTGGGCGCGAGCAGCACGAGCGCAAATGGAACCAGCCTCAGGGATTTTCGAATCGAATGATGCATGCAGCCCTCTTAGCAGGCATCCGGTAACCGTCACGTTAACGTGCCGTTTACCTATTTTTTTCTTGCGTCACTTCCAGGCGAACACCGGCTGTTCCAGGTCAGTGACGCGGGTGTGCCGCCCCGCCAGCACCTCGCGGAACTGGTAGATCAACGCCGCCGTCGGCGCATGGATCAGGCTCATCTGGTGATGGAAGCGGATCACGCGGCGGGTGCTTTCGGGGATCGCGGTGAAATCGAAGGCCTCGTCGCGCTCGATCGTCGCAAGCGCGATGCGATGCACGGAGGCAACCTCGTCCGGGTTCGGCTGGATCGCAGCACTGTCGGCCGCCCAGACCACGACCGGTGTGATCAGATAACCGGAGCGCGTCGGATAGTCGTCGAGCAGGCCGAGCACCGCATCGGCCGAAAGCCTGAGCGCGAGCTCCTCATCGAGCTCGCGCAGCGCCGCCTCGACCGGCGTCTCGCCGGCGTCGCAGCGTCCGCCCGGCAGCGCCCACTGGCCGCGATGCGCGCGCAGGCTCGATGCACGCTTGGTCAGCAAAAAAGCCGTATCGCTGCCGTCATTGGATTCGGTCAGCGCCAGCACCACTGCGGCGCGCTTCAGTGCCGATGGCTCGACCTCGTCGGGCAGCCGCGCGAATGCCGCGCAGGCCTCTGCGATATTCCGTCTGGTGGCATCGTCGAAAGTTCTCATGATGCTTGACTACACCAGGACTGCGCTTGATGAAACGAGCGGAGATCAAGCGCCCGCAAGGATGGACGGAGAGATGACCACCAAGACCGCCACAAGGCTGAAATCAGAGGGCTGGAGCATCCTCGAGACCACGGGCTTCATGCACCTGATCGGCCCGTTGTGGGAGCGCAAGGTCGACGGCCAGCACGAATTCGCGCTCGCGACCGAAGACAAGCACCACAACCGCCGCGGCATGGTCCAGGGCGGCGTGATGATGACCTTCGCCGACCGCACCTGCGGCATGACCGCCCGCTACGTCTCCGGCAAGGAGTTCATGGCAACCGTGCAGCTCGACACCCATTTCGTCGAAGCCGGCCAGATCGGCGACATCCTGATCTCCCGCCCGCGCGTGGTGCGCTCGACCCGCAGCCTGATCTTCATGAGCACCGAGGTCACCGTGGACGATCGCTGCATCGTGATGGCGAACGGCGTCTTCAAGATCTTGAAGGGGCCGGCGTAACTCTGCTCAGCGAGGCGACCACCGCTGCGCGCCACACCCGTCATTGCGAGCGCAGCGAAGCAATCCAGAAATCTCTCCGCGGACGCATCTCTGGATTGCTTCGCTGCGCTCGCAATGACGGCGCTAGCTGGCTATGCTGCACGCCAATGAAATATTGAGGACCGCCCCATGCAATACCGCCAGCTCGGCCGCACCGGCCTGAAAGTCTCGCCGATCTGTCTCGGCACCATGATGTTCGGCGGGCCGACCGATGAAGCCGCATCGAAACGGATCATCGACAAGGCGCGCGGCGCCGGCATCAACTTCATCGACACAGCGGACGCCTATTCGAAGGGCGGCTCTGAGGAAGTCGTCGGCCGCGCCATCGCCGCTCATCGCCACGCCTGGGTGCTCGCCACCAAGCTCGCCAACCCCATGGGGGACGATCCCAACCGCGTCGGCCTGTCGCGGCGCTGGGTGTTGCAGGCCGCGGACGAAAGCCTCAAGCGGCTCGGCACCGACCACATCGACATCTACTATCTGCACAAGGAGGACCACGCGACGCCGCTGGAAGAGACGGTGCGCGCGATGGGTGATCTGATCCGATCAGGCAAGGTGCGTTATTTCGGCGTCTCCAATTATCGCGCCTGGCGCGTCGCCGAGATCTGCAACATCTGCGACCGGCTCGGCATCGACCGGCCCGCGGTGAGCCAGCCTTATTACAACGCGATGAACCGCATGCCGGAGGTCGAGCACTTTCCGGCCTGCTCCTATTATGGTCTCGGCATCGTGCCCTACAGCCCGCTGGCGCGCGGCGTGCTCACCGGCAAGTACAAGCCGGATGCCGCCCCCGACAAGGAGACGCGCGCCGGCCGCAACGACACCCGCATGATGCAGACCGAATGGCGGCCGGAATCGCTCCAGCTCGCGCAGGAGATCAAGAGCCACGCCGAGAGGAAAGGCATCACCGCCGGCCAGTTCGCCGTCGCCTGGGTGCTGAACTCCGCCTTCGTCTCCTCGATCGTCGCAGGTCCCCGCACCGAGGAACAGTGGGACGGCTATGTCAGCGCGCTCGACTACCGCTTCACCGCCGACGACGAGGCGCTGATCGACCGGCTGGTCGTGCCGGGCCATCCGTCAACGCCCGGCTACAACGACCCAGCCTATCCGATCGAGGGCCGCCGCGCGCGGACGGCGTAACAGCGGGAGACGACGATGCCGCATGAAGACCGCTACGGCCTGCCGATCTCTACTGCGTCCGATACGGCGGCGGCCGCCTATCGCGAAGGCGTCGATCTCATGCTGGCGGGGTGGACTGGCACCGCGGAGACGCTGGAGCGCGCGATCGCGGCCGATCCGGATTTTGCGCTGGCCCATATCGCCCGCGCCCGCGTGCATGCCTTCTATCAGCAGGGCGATCTCGCGCGGCAGAAGGCGACGACCGCGCGCGAGCTCGTCGCCAAGCGCGGCACCGAGCGTGAACGTTCGCATGTCGAGACGCTGGCGCTCGCGATCGAGGGACGCGGCCCCGACGCGATCGCAGCGATGCGCAAGCACATCGAGGCATGGCCGCGCGATGCCGTGGTGCTGTCGCTGCCGCTCGGCGCGTTCGGCCTGTTCGCGTTCTCCGGCATGGCCGATCACGACCGCGCCCGGCATGAGCTGTGCGAACGCGTCGCACAGCATTATGGCGAGGACTGGTGGTTCCTCACCATGTCCGGCTGGGCGATGACCGAGAATGGCGACGTCGCGCGCGGCCGCGCGGTCACCGAGCGCGGCTTCGATCTTCGCCGGGCGAACGCCCACGCCGCGCACGCGGTGCTGCATGCGATGTTCGAGGACGGCTCGATCGAGGCAGCGGACCGTCTCGTCGACGAATGGATTCCGACCTACGACCGTGCTGGAATCCTGCACGGCCATATCCTCTGGCACCAGGCGCTTGGCGCGCTCGAGCACGGCGATGCGACGCGTGCGTTCCAAATCTACGCTGATGTGCTCCAGCCCACCGCCACGCAGGCACCGCCGCTCAACGTCATCACCGACAGCGCCTCGCTGCTGTGGCGCTTGTCGGCCTACGGCCACGCCGTTCCGAAGCCGCTCTGGGTAGAGGCCGACGCTGCTGCGCAAAAACTGTTTCCGAAGTCGGGCTTGCCGTTCGCCGACGTCCACATGGCGCTGTTCGCCGCCGCAACGCAAAATCAGGATGCGCTCACGGCCCGGCTCGCCGTGATCGAGCAGCGGCTCGCCGAGGGCAAGCTACCGGCCGGCCCCGTGGTGCCGGCGATCTGCCGCGCGCTGGCCGCCTTCGTCGACGAGGATTATGCGGCTTGCGCGCAAATGCTCGCGCCTGTGCTCGACGACGTCGTCCGCATCGGCGGCAGCCACGCCCAGCGCGAGCTGATCGAGGACACTTTCATCGTCGCCCTGATGCGCGGCGGCGATCTCCCCCGCGCCCGCAACCTGCTCGACACCCGTCTGCACCGCCGCCCCTCCTTGCGCGACAGGCGCTGGCAGGCGGCAATGGGCTAGCTCTGCCACGAAAAAAACATCGGCTTGGCGACAAGTGCCTGCCGGGGCGGATGGGGCGATCTGGGCGAATCGCCGATGGGTGGCGCGGTGGTATTCCAGTCTGGAATTGCAGCACAAACGGGATCGCAACCAATTTCGGGTTCGATGGTTGTTGGACGGAACTTGACCGCAGCCCCCTGGCACGCGAGCCTGACCATGCGCCTCTGCAAACCGGTTCTCGCCGCAGCCCTCGCCGCCTTCGCAAGTCCTTGTTTTGCCGAATCTTCCGCGCCGATCCGCGTCAACAATCCGCCGGCGCAGCAGAGCGCCTTCATCGACCTGCTGGCGCTGATGTCCGGCCACTGCAAGACACTGAAGGTCGCCGGCCGCACCTTCGCCTGCAAGACGGTGGCCTACGCCCATGGCGATAAGGGCCGGGTCAATTTCGCGGTCGCCGTCGACGACCCCACTGACGCCAACCACGTCGTGTCGTTCTCCGGCGAGAACGGCAAGCGGGCCGACGACAACTCCTACGAACTGCCGATCGACCGCATGCTGCTGAACTCCAAGGACCGGCCGAAGGTCGACGGTCTGCCGGTACCGGCCGAGCAGATCTCGACCGGTGTCTGCCGCCAGACCGGCAATTTCGCCGCCAAGAAGGTGAACGACGTCACCTGCTCGGCCACCGACAGCCAGGGCCGCAGGTATGAACTGCTGTTCGTCTCCGACGGTAAACCGGTGAGCGTGCGCCGCATCAGGCAATCGTCGCCGTCGATCCAGGATCCGTTCAAGTAGCGGCTCTTCGCCGCGCCGTGGCTGACATCAGGACCGGGCGCGCATCCTTCCGTTGAAACTCCAGGTCCGGCTTGTATGCTCTCGCCTCGGGTCATCGGCGAGGAGGCCCGATTGCAACCGGAGGCGGGGCCGGGAGTCCAGCAATGTGTACGATCACCGGGCTCGCACGCGCCCTGATCCTCTGCCTGTTCGCCGGCCTGTCGTGTGCAAGCCTGTCACGTGAATGCATTGCGGCTGACGGTCCGCAGCAGCGTTCGATCCTGGTGCTGGAAGAAGCCGATTTTCGCTCGCCGTTCTACTCGGAGATCTTTGCCGGCATCCGCGCCGCCGCGAAGCAGAACGGAAAGGAACACACGGTCATCTACGGCGAGAGCCTCGATCTCGCCCGCTTTCCGGGACCGGACTACGAAGAGAGCCTGGTCGGCCACCTCAAGACCAAATATGCGCATCGGCCGATCGACGTCATCGTTTCGATCGGCGTCGCATCGGCGAAATTCCTTCAGAAGCGCAAGCAGGACATCTGGCCCGCCGCACCCGTCGTGTACGGCTTCGTACCCGATCTGCCCGAGACGCGCGCCCTCTTCCTGCCCGACACGACGGCCGTCTTCGCAAGGGTGAGGCCGACGCATCTCCTGACCGCGGCACGCGCCATCGTTCCTGACCTCTCCACGGTCGTCCTCGTCGGCGACGCCTGGAGGAATCCGCTGGTCTACGGATACTGGAAGCAGGATTTCGCGGCCGCCATGCCGGGTCTCGAAGTCATCGATCTCTCCGACGCAGTGCTGCGCGAGGTGCGCCAGCGCGTCGCCTCCCTGCCCGCCCGCTCCGCGATCCTGACCTCGGCGATGTATTCCGACGGCGAAGGCACCTATTATTCCCCCGCCGCGGCCCTCGCGCGCGTCGCCGAGAGCGCGAACAGCCCGATCGTCATCACGTCCGACACGTTTCTCGGGAAGTCGGGCGTCGGTGGCTTCCTGCTGCTGCCCGAGATCATCGGACGGCAAGCCGGCGAAGTGGCGATGCGGATTCTCGACGGCGAAGCGCCCTCGAGCATCGCGCCCTTCGACGGCGCCAATGTGAAGCCGATCTTCGACTGGCGGGAACTGAAGCGCTGGAACGTGGATGAAGCCAATCTGCCTGCGGGTAGCGAGATACGTTTCCGGGAATTGAGCTTCTGGCAGCAATATTACTGGCACTCGATGATCGTCGCGAGCGTGGTGCTGGTGCAGGCGCTGCTGATCAGCATTCTGCTGCGCGAACGCCGCTTGCGCTTCGTCGCCGAGGTCGAGGCACGCCAGCGCATGTCGGAACTCGCCCACATGAACCGCCGCGCCACCGCCGGCGAGATGACTGCCTCGATCGCCCACGAGCTGAACCAGCCGCTCGCCGCGATCCTGATCAATGCCGAGACGGCCCAGCAGATGCTGAAGAATCCAGCCCCCGACCTCGGCGAGGTCAGGGACATCCTGGACCACATCCGCCGTGACGATCAGCGCGCCGCCGAAGTCATCGGCCGGCTGCGCACGTTTCTGAAGCGAGACCCGACCGAACGGCGCGAGCTCGACCTCAATGCGACGGTCGGCGAAGTGTTTCGCTTCCTCTCGGTGCAGGCCCTCACCCATGACGTCGAGCTCGCGACGGAATCGTCGTCCACGGACATCCGCGTCAAAGGCGACAAGGTACAACTGCAGCAGGCCATCCTGAATCTCGTCGTCAACGGCATGGATGCCGTTGCGCATCTGCCGGACGATCGGCGCCGCGTCGTCGGACGAACCAGTCTCGCCGAGGGCAATCTGGCCGTTGTCTCCATCGCCGATACGGGCGACGGCATCCTTGCGGAAAAGGTGACCGAGATCTTCAAGCCCTTCTTCACGACCAAGGCGCAAGGCATGGGCATCGGCCTCTCGATCGCGCACACCATCGTCGAAGCGCATGGCGGACGCATCTGGGCCGAAAACGCGCCGTCAGGCGGCGCCGTGTTTCACGTCAGCCTGCCGCTGGCCGCGCCGCGCTAGCCGCCGTCGCAGGTGACAGCGGCTAGCCTCGGCGAAACGACGCCTCACGCGAACGCCTTCTCCAGCGTCGCCAGGATCACCGCCAGCGACTTGTCGTGGCGGGTCACCGGCGGCACCGGGCGATCGATCTTCATGAGCTGATAGACCGCCGTCTGCGACGCGCGCACCGAATATTCGACCGTGAACACGACGTCGTCGGGGATTTCGACGAACTGGCTAACGAAGGCGAGGTTGACTGAATTCTTGGGCACCGGCAGCGGCCGGTCGGTTAGGTTGCGCGGCATGAACATGCTGGTGATGTAGGGCATGCGGCAGGGAATGCAGACCGCGTTGTCGAACACCTCGTTATCGAAATTCAGGTGCCCGCACAGCTCCTTCAGGATGTCGGCGCCGCCGCACTCGGACATCGGCTTGGCAACGAAATTGCCGATGCGGTCGGGATGCAGCGCGTAGCCCCAGAACACCTGCAAATCCTTGGGCTGTCCGGCGAAATGCGGCTGGTGATACAGCACCACCGACATCAGCCAGTTGGAGTCCCTGAAGGTGACCAGTCCGCCGGTGCCGGCCCTGTTGCCGGAGAACGCCTCCATCTTGTCGAAGAAGCGCGGATCGCGGCAGGTGACGGTGAAGGACAGCCAGTAGGATTGCGGGATCGATGAGTTGAACGCGGACGGGTTACCGAATTCGGGACGCCCCTTCGCGATGCTGTCCCACAGCGCCCAGCCCTGGCTGTCTTGCTTGGTCAGGCGCGGGGCCGGCTCGGTCATGGTGCCGAGGCTCGAGGCATCGGTCATCGAGCCGTTCTGGAAGAACACGAGGTCGTCGTCCTCGAGACGGACATTGGCGATGCGGCCGTCGCGATCGAGCATGAGCTGGCGCACCCGCACGCGTTCGCCCTCGTTCTCCAGCGCCATGTCGGTCACGCGGGTGCCGCGCACGAACTGCACGCCCTGCCGCTTCAGCCAGTCGGCGAGCGGCCGCACGATCGCGTCATACTGATTGTAGACGGTGCGCTTGACGCCGGCGAGCGTCTCGATCCGCGGGAACTCGTTCATGAAGCGATGCAGATAGCGCTTCAGCTCGACCGCGCTGTGCCAGGGCTGGAACGCAAAGGTGGTCTGCCACATGAACCAGAAATTGGACTCGAAGAATTGCGGCGACAGCCAGTCGGTGATGCGGCTGTTGCCGAGCCTCTCCTCCGAGGCCTCGGTCAGCCGCAACAGCTCGAGCCGGTCGCGCGCGGAGAAGCCCATATGCGACACGTCGATCTTGTGCCGGTTGCGGTCGACCAGCCGCGCCTGCGAATGCGCCGGGTTCTCCAGGTTGAACGCGATGGTCTCCTCGCGCACGCTGAGATCGGGACGCCCGAGCGAGGGGATGCCCGAGAGCAGGTCCCAGGTGCATTCGTAATGATCGGTGGTGAGCATGCGGCCGCCGCGCAGCGAATAGGCGCCGTTCGCGAGCAGCGCGCCGTCGAGGCTGCCGCCGACCAGCGGCTGCGCCTCGTAGATCACGATGTCGCGCCCCGGCAGCTTCGCATCGCGAATAAGGAACGCCGCACCCGCGAGCGATCCGATGCCGCCACCGATAAAATACGCCTTCATGACTTGCCTCGATTGCAGTTCCGATTCTCGCGGCGACATTGCATGGCGAGGCGCGGCCAAAGTTGCGCTGGATCAAGCCAGGCGCGCGGCGGGAATCACGTCGATGTTATTGCCGCGGCTTCTTCGCGTAGATCTGCTCGATCTCGTCCGCGAAGCGGTGTTCGAGCGCAGGGCGCTTGTTCTTCAAGGTCGGCGTCAGCAGGCCGGCGGCGATGGTCCAGGGATCCAGGGTCCACCACACCGCGCGCGGGGTCGCATAGGACGGATAGGCCTTCACTGCTGCCGCGATACGCGCCAGCAGCGCGGTTCGTTCCGCCGCACCGCCCTGCTTGCCGCTCGCCGCGAGCTTTTCCTTCTCCTGCACCCAGGCCTTGGCGTTGAGCACGACCAGCGCGGTGAGGAAAGGGCGCTGCTCTCCGACCACCAGTGCCTGCTCGAACAGGGGATCGGCGAGGATCGCGGTCTCCAAATCCACCGGCGCGATCTTCTCGCCGGTGGACGTCACCAGGATGTCCTTGATGCGGCCGGTGATGGTGATGCGGCCGTTCTCGATCCGCGCCTGGTCGCCGGTGTGCAGCCAGCCGTCGGCCTCCTTCACGCGCCGCGTCTCATCCACCTTGTGCCAATAGCCGAGCATCACGCTGGGGCCGCGCACCAGCAGCTCGTCATTCTCACCGAGCTTGACCTCGACGCCGTCGAGCACGTGGCCGACCGAATGCGGATCATTGTCCTCGGGGGTGTTGACCGAGACCACCGGCGAGGTCTCGGTCATGCCGTAGCCCTGGAGAATGTCGAGCCCGAGCGCGAGAAACAGGCTGATGACGGGCTCGGCGATCGGCGCGCCTCCGGAGACGGCAACGCGCAACCGGCCGCCGAGCTGCGCCAGCACCTTGTCGGCGACGAGCCGCTTCAGCAGCGGCCAGGCCAGCCGGTCGAGCACCGAGAATGTGCCGCGTCCCTGCCGCGCATCGAAACGCCGGCCGCCGACAGAAATCGTAAGGTCGAGCAGCGTCCGCTCCATGGTCCCGGCCGCGGCGCGATGCTGCATGATCAGCGCGTAGATGCGCTCATAGATCCGCGGCACCGAGATCAGCACCGTCGGCCGCACATGCTTCAGATCCTCCGAGAGCAACGGAACCGAGCGCGCATAGGCGACGCAGGCCCCGGCCGCGATCGGATAGTAATAGCCGCCGGTGCGCTCGAACGTGTGCGAGAGCGGCAGGAAGGACAGGAACACGTCATCGGGTGCCGCCGCGATTCGCTGCGCAATCGCCTTCACATTGGCGACGACGTTGTGGTGCGACAGCATCACGCCCTTGGGACGGCCGGTCGTTCCCGAGGTGTAGACGATGGCGGCGAGATCGTCGGGATCCACGGCGACGTCGGGCAAGGGTTCGGTCGCACTCGGTACGGCCGCAAGCCAGGCGTCGAGCGCGACGATGTGCGCATCGGCAGGCGACGGCCCAGCCATATCGGCACAGACGATACGCTTCAGCGTATCGAGCTTCTGGCCCGTGGCCACGATCGCCTGCCAGCGCTCCAGCGTGTCGACGAACAGCAGCAGCGCGCCGGAATCGGCGAGGATGTAGGCGATGCTGTCGGGGTTGTCGACCGCATGCATCGGCACCGGCACGAGGCCGCGCGACAGCGCCGCCTGATCCATCGCGATATGCGGAATGCCGTTCGGCATCAGGATGGCGACACGCTCGCCGGGCGCAAAGCCCTCCGCGGCCAGCGCGCGCCGCCACGGCTCGAACTCCGCGTCGATCTCCTGCCAGGACTGGCTGACCCAGCGGCGGGCCTCCGCATCGAAATGGCGATAGGCTTCAGCCGCCGGCGTTGCCTTGACGCGCCAGCGGAGCAGCCCCGGCAATGTCGTCACGTCGGCGAGCGTCTGCGGTTGACTGATCGGCCCCGGCATGGCGATCCTTTCCTGATCGTCGATTCCCTGGAATCTGGGGGCTCGACACTAGTCTGGCCAGACCTTGCCACCTTGATCCTCAGCAAGGCGGCCATGCCTCGGAGCGCCCCCATGACGCGCGACCGCCTGTTTCTGCTGCGGCCCGGGTTCGAGGACCCGGCCTATCCGGGCCAGCGCTTCTATTGCTGGCATTGTGCGCTGATCGAGGGCGTGCTGGCCTCGTTTCCAGCGCTTGCCGAAAAGCTCGACGTCGAGCGCATCGCGTGGCCGCGGCCACGGCTGCCGGTCATCGAGCTGGTCGGCGAGGAGAATCAGTGGCTGCCTTTGCTGGTGCTGGCGGACGGCGCGACCTCGCCGCACCAGACCGGCACCCATCGCGGCCGCGCCTTCATCGCCGACAAGGACGCGATCCTCGCCGCGCTGTCCGAACGCCACGGCTTTCCCGATCCGCACCCGTAGGAATAGTACGGTCCGCGTCACTTACTCTCAGTGTCCCGGACGCGGCGCAGCGCGTAGCGCTGCTCCGCAGAGCCGGGACCCACGTCACAAGGGCGGTCTTGGAGGCATGGGCCCCGGCTCTGCAGCGCACCGTCGAAGAGACGCTGCGCTGCGTCCGGGGCACGGAGCTGCACGGCGTCGCAAAACGAGGGAAGATTGGCATTGTGCGCCTTTCCGGTCACCTCGCATAATCGCCACCGCAAGCAAGTCTGAAAGCCGCGATCATGCCCACGCCCCTCCCCGCCCTCATCGTCGTCGACGTCCAGCGCGCCTTCGACGAATGGGAAGCCGCAGGCAAGCGTCGCAACAATCCCGATGCGGTGGCACGCATCGTCGACCTGCTCGCCGCGTTCAGGACGCATCGCGCGCCGATCTTCCACATCCGCCACGAAGGCACCAAGCCGAACTCCACATTCCTGCCGTCGCGGTCCGGCTACGCGGTCAAGGACGAGGCGCGCGAGCGAGCCGGCGAGCCCGTCATCGTCAAGCGCGTCAACAGCGCCTTCATCGGCACCGACCTCGAGGCGCGGCTGCGCGCCGGCGACATCACCACGCTCGTGATCTGCGGCGCCACGACCAATCATTGCGTCGAGACCACGACGCGGATGGCCGGCAATCTCGGCTTCGACGCGCGCCTCGTGCGCGATGCGACCTGGACGTTCGACCGGATCGGGCCCGATGGCGATGCGCATTCCGCCGAGGTGATCCATGCGATGACGCTGTCGAATCTCAACGGCGAATTCGCGCGCATCGTCACCACGGACGACGTGATCGCATCATTCGCGGCGAAGTGATGACAGCAGCGCGGCGCGCGTTGCTGATGCGACAATACATCTCACGATCTGCAATCATTCTTGCGCGATCGAATATCGCGCGCTGCGTCGTTTCGACGCCCGCACTGGCCGGAACGCTGGCAACGCCCATGTATTGTCTCACGACATTCAACTGGAGTGATGACATGAAGTATCTCATTGTCGCGATGGCCGTCGGTGCAGCGGCGCTGGCTGGCGGATCTGCGGCGAACGCGGCCGGCACCACAAGCGCGAAGCAGAACGCGCGAGGCGGCCAGCCGACCGACATCAGCGCGCAGCACCGGCACCATCATCATGGTCATCGCCAACATCATTGGCGGCCTCACCATTACGGCCATCATCGCCCGCATTATTACCGCAACTACGGCTATTACCCGCGGCACCACGGCTATTATGGCGGCGGACCCTACGGCTATTACGGCGGCGGCGGTCCCGGCGTGACATTCAGCTTCGGCGGCGGCCGCTGGTAAGCGAGCCGGCACGGACGAACGAAAGGCCCGCGCTTGCGCGGGCTTTTTTCATCGCCGCAATATCATGCCTGCCGTCTCCAGTCCGCTCGCCAGCGCCGCCTCGACCGTGCCCATGTCGCGGCCGCGATAGAGCGCCTCGCCGGCGAACAGCACGGGGCCGTCGGCGCGCGCCATGATCGTCTGCGCCTCGCGCGTGCGTGGTGTTGCCCAGGAATAGGCGCCGCGGGCGAAGGGATCGTTGCTCCAGTTGGCCGCCTCGGCCGCAACGAGATCCCGCGCGATCCGCTCGCGCGGCAGGCCGAAGATGACGGCGAGCGAGGAGAGCCCGGCGTCGATCAGCCCTTGCGGGTCGAGGCCCTGCAGCGCTGCGGTTCGCGGGCCGCCGAACCAGCCGGTGAGCACGGGATACTGCTCCGGATAGCGCGTCCACCACACCGGAATGGTCTGGTCCGACAGCAGGAAGATCATATCCGCAAGATCGTGGCTCGCCTCGCGCCACCATGGCCGCGCAAACCGCAGCAGGATCTTGATCGCGTTGCCGAAGCCGATGTCGTCGGCCGCAGCGACCTTTTCGCGCGCGACCGCAGGCCAGGCGATGTCCCGCAGCAATGGCAGCGGAACGGTGACGATCACGCGATCGCAGCCGAGCACGTCGCCATTGGCGCAGCGAACGACGATCGCGCTGCCATCTTCGGCGATGGCCGACACCACGCGGCCGAAACGGATCGTCGCGCCATGGCCGCGACACTCGCGCGCCAGAAAATCGATCAGCGCGCCATAGCCGCCGACGATGCGCGCCTGGGTGTGACGGCCGCCATCCATCCACTCCTCGCGCAGCGCCAGGATGGAGGCCCGTTCGGGATCGGCCGCGTCGTAGCCCTCCACCATGCGCTCGATCGAGTAACGCAGCCGGCCGTATTCGGGCCCGGCAAAATGACGGCGCAGGAAATCGGCGACGGTGAGGTCGTCCTCCAATGCACCGAGCACGGCATGCAGCTCCGCCTCGTGCGGATCGTAGCGGGTTTCGCGCGACAGTGTTTGGCCGTCGAAGCTCCATTGAGCGCCGTCGATCTCCTGAAGGGACAGCCCAGCGTCGCGCAGCAGGGCGTGCGTGACCGGCGCCTCGCCATGGACGAATTCCGCGCCGCCATCGGCGGGGTAGCCGAACTGCTCCGCCGGCAGCGGATGGATACGCCCACCGCAGCGGTCACGCGCTTCCAGGATGGTCACCCTCTTGCCGGCGCGCGCGAGCTCGCGCGCCGCCATCAGGCCGGCCGCGCCGGCGCCGACGATCACGATGTGCTCAGGCGTATCCGACATGCCGGCGCGTCACCCAGCTACGGCTTGCGGATCGTTCCTGATCAGGTAGCGCAGCAGCAGGACGCCGCCGCCGAGCTCCCGCACGCCCTCCAGCGTCATTGCCGCGAGCGGCGCGCGCTTGTCGCTGTCCGCCTCCGTCGAATCGAACACGAACGGTGCGCCCTTGGCGCCATCGATCGCGGGGCTCAGGATCAGGTCGAACTCGTCGATGAGACCGGCGCGCAGGAAGGCGCCATTGGCGACGCCGCCGCCCTCCACCAGCAGCCGCTTCACTCCCAGCTCGCGGTTGAGGATGTCGACCGCAAGCGCGAGGTCGATCTCGGATTTGCCGGCAAAGATGTAGGACACGCCCTCGCCGCGAAGCCCCGCGAGATGCGAATCCGGCACGCTCTCGGTCAACACGGCGACGATCGGGTCGCCGCCGATGTCGGAGCGGCCCCAGCCGATCTTGCCCTGCGCGTCCAGCACCACGCCGTAGGTTTTCGCATCACGCCGCGCGAACCAGCTTTCGCGGGGAAGCTTCTCGCCCGTCGTCTCGGGATAGGGCTTGCCCTTGGCGAACTCCGAGCCGGTGATGCGGCCGATCACCCAGGCATCGCCGCCGAGCTCGTCATGGATCTTCTCGAACCAGTCCGTGCCCGCGCCTTTCGGGCGCCAGCGGCTGGGATGGGTGCGGCCATCGAGGCTCGAATGCATCAGGCAGATGACATACGGTTTCATGCAGATCTCCGGACGAGGCTCACGCCGCCGTTCCGCCGCCGCTTTTGGCGCGATCGTTGACGATCACCGCGAGCGGATTGAGTTTTGGCGGCGCGACGAGCTTGAGCGTGTTGCTGTCGTGATGATTGAACGGCGCGCCGCGGACGAACAACTCGGTCTGGATCAGATAGGTCCAGCTTCCGTCGTCGTTGAAGGTGATGTCGCAGCGGTAGGAATCGGTGCGGAAGGCCTGTTCCAGGAAGTCGGTCGAGCAGATCCCGTAAGCGGTGTCGCCGCGCTTCGCCGTGACGGAGATCTTTTTGTCATCCGGCTTGGCCTTGCCCGAGGCGAGCAGCACCTGCCCGCGCGGAATCGCCAGCGTCTGCATGATCAGCCCGGTCGCAGGCTCCCACAGCCAGTAGCCGACCTGGTCGTGGAAGGTGATGTCTTCCTCGGGTGTGTTGATGTGGATGTGATAGCGCAGGCCATAGAGCAGCTGCGGCCCGTTCGCCTGCGGATCGATCGGGTCCATCCGGATATGCTCGATGAAGGTCCGCCGCTCCGGCCCCTCCGCCTTCGGATTGACGTCGATGCCCTTGTCGGCCTGCCAGACGCCGGCAAGCCGGCGCAGCGGCCCGAGATTGGCAAGCCCGTCGGGCGAGACGTCCTCGGGCTCGGTGAAGATGTCGGCGGGAATGGGGAGCATGGCTGGCCTCGCGTCGTTGCGGGGAGCAGCCATAGCACGACGGCGGGCCCCTGGCGCGTGCTCGAGCCTCACAATCGCGAATGGACTTGGGCGCCATGCGCAGGCGATGGTCGCGTTTCAAGGGCGTTCGCCGGAGAGATCGGCACGCCCCGGCGGCTGCCGATCTGCTTCAGCGCCGGTCCCCGCTCCCCCCGGGCGGACGCCGCAGGGCAGATCAATTCTACGAAGGTTTCGCCAGGCTCGCGTCCGGCCAGGTCACATAAAACTCCTGACCATGGATCGACCCGAAGGCCTGTCGAATGCCTTGCGCCTGGATCTCAAAGTAGAGCTTCTTGTTGTTGATGCCGCTCCAGCCTACGCCTCCGAGGAGGTTTCCGCCGCTATAGATATCGTAGGCAAACGACTCGTAGCCGATTTCGGGCACATCGCTTGCCCGCTGGATCTTCAACGTTCCGTTGGCAAGCGCGTCGTTGAAGCCCGGTAGATCCTTCCAGCTCTCCATGCCGAACTGGAGGACCGTTTGCTCAAAATCCGCCCGGCTCAATTCGACGCCCTCAATGCGCACCACCGCATCCGCTCCGAACCTCTTCACGTATTCAGCCTGATCCGCCGGAAGCTCGGAGAGCTTCATCATGGAAGATTCGACAAGGCCTTCGCGCGCGCGAGCGAGAGTGATAGCTCCGCCAGCAGAGTGGCCTCCCTTAGCCGCGGCAGCCTTTCCGTTGATGAGCGCGTCGATCTTCAACAGCGCATCAGACACGCCCGGCGCCAGGCGAGACGACACGGCATTAACATGCGGGATAACGTTGATAGGACTCGCTTCGGGCTCGGCAACCGTCTGAGCGTTGGCAGCTTTCAGGATGGTGAGCGCTGTCGCGCCGACGGAATTGATAGCAACCATTTAGGCCTCCCGGTCTGTGTTACCTGGACGTCCGCCAATCATTGCCGGGTCACAAGCAGGGGGCTGGCCTCATGCCAGTCGTCACGATAGCCGTCGCGCGTTCGTCGGCTCGACCGGCCGAAGCGGACGCATCGACACGGGCGCGATGGCGTTGGTCCGGAGCCTTTACGAAGATTTCGCCAAGCTCGCGTCCGGCCAGGTCACGTAAAAGTCTTGACCATTGATCGAGCCGGTCGCCTGGCGAATGCCTTGCGCCTGGATCTCGAGGTAGAGCTTCTTGTTGAAGGTATCACTACCGAAGCTTACGCTGCCTAGGAGGTTTCCGCCGCTATAGAGATCGTACAGATTCGACTTGTAGCCGAGTTGGGGCACGTCGCTCGCCCGCTGTATCTTCAACGTTCCGTTGGCGAGCGCGTCATTGAAGCCCGGCAGATCGGTCCAGCTCTCCAGAGCGTGCTGCAGGATCATTTGCTTGAAGTCCGCATCGCTCACCGCGACGGCATCGATGCGCACCGCCGCATCCGCGCCGAACCCCTTCAGATATTGGGCCTCATCCGCCGGAAGCTCGGAGAGCTTCATCATGGGAGATTCGACATAGCCTTCGCGAGCGATAACCCCGCCAGCAGAGCCCCCTCCATTCGCCGCAGCTGTCTTTCCGTTGACAAGCGCGTTGATCTTCAGCAGCGCGTCAGCCACGCCCGGCGCCAGGCGAGAGTTCAAGCGTTGACATGAGGGACGACGCTGACGGGACTTGCTTCGGGCTCGGCAACCGTCTGAGCGTTGGCAGCTTTCAGGATGGTGAGCGCTGTCGCGCCGACGGAATTGATGGCAACCATTTAGGCCTCCTGGTCTGTGTTACCTGGACGTCCGCCAATCATTGCCGGGTCACAAGCAGGGGGCTGGCCTCATGCCAGTCGTCACGATTGCAGTCGCACGTTCATCAGTTTCGACAAGGTCGAAACTGATGAACCGACAGGGCGCGATGATGTTGGTCCGGGGCCCCTACGAAGGTTTCGCCAGGCTCGCGTCCGGCCAGGTCACGTAGAACTCCTGCCCCCGGATCGACCCGAAGGCCTGACTAATGCCTTGCGCCTGGATCTCAAAGTAGAGCTTCTTGTTGTTGATGCCGCTCCAGCCTACGCCGCCGAAATAGTTTCCGCCGCTATAGAGATCGTACTGAAACGACTCGTAGCCGATTTCGGGCACGTCGCTTGCCCGCTGTATCTTCAACGTTCCGTTGGCGAGCGCGTCGTTGAAACCCGGCTCATCGGTCCAGGCCTCCATACCGTACTGGAGAACCATTTGCTTGAAGTCCGCATCGCTCACCGCGACGGCATCAATGCGCACCGCCGCATCCGCGCCGAACCTCTTCACGTATTCAGCCTGATCCGCCGGAAGCTCGGAGAGCTTCATCATGGGCGATTCGACATAGCCGTCGCGAGCGATGACCCTGCCAGCAGACTTCCCTGCATTCGCCGCGGCCGTCTTTGCGTTAACGAGCGCGTCCTTTCCGTTGATGAGCGCGTCGATCTTCAGCAGCGCGTCGGACACGCCCGGCGCCAGGCGAGACGACACGGCGTTAACATGAGGGATGACACCGATGGGACTTGCGTCGGGTTCGGCAGCCGTCTGAACGTTGGCGGCTTTCAGGACGGTGAGCGCTGTCGCGCCGACGGAATTGATGGCAACCATTTAGGCCTCCTGGTCTGTGTTACCTGGACGTCCGCCAATCATTGCCGGGTCACAAGCAGGGGGCTGGCCTCATGCCAGTCGTCACGACAGCAACCGCGCGTCAATCAGTTTCAACCGGCCGAAGCGGATGCATCGATAAGGACGCCATGTCGCCATAGACAGGGCTCCCGGCCGCGCTCATCGCACTTACGGCTGATCAACCTCAAGGCGCGAAGCCGAATCAGTGCTCGCAGGCTAACGGTTCCAGTCAAGCCCGCGCAATCTGCGAAATTGCAACTCAGCCCCCAATGGTGAATTGACTGTTAAATGGCGGGGCTGAGCTCCGGGATCGACCTGTTCAAGCGTCCAAATGACGCACCGCGAAGATCCCGCACGCGACGAACCATCGCGCAGCGAACACGCGTGACATGGATCGATCGGATTTCGCGCTCGCGAGACAGCGATCAAAACGATGCGACGCCATACCAACGGCTTCGCACCAGCTCCCGCCACTACCACAACCCAACCGGGAATACTCAACGCCCCGGCGAACTCACGACTGGAATAAGACTGGGGAACGCAAATGTTTCCACCGATCGAAGAAACTCTCGCAAGCATCACGGGCGCGACGACTCTCGATGAACTGAAACGCGCGCTGGCGCGGATTTCGAAAGACTATGGCCTCACGCTTGTAGCCTACCAGGCTGCGCACCGCCCCGAGATCAATCCGCTCACCCCTCTCATGCTGCTCTCATCCGACGATGATCTGGCGAGGCAATACCTCGAGCACGGTGGCCTTCAAATGGGCTCCGTCTTTCAAAGCGGCCGAAGCGGCTTCCTGCCATACGACTGGGACCAGGCCGCGCCGGAGGCGCAGGATGCGCGCGCAGTCTTTCACGAAGCGGGTGTTCGCGGCATGACTATTCCGATCCGAGGACCGGGCGGCGAGCATGCACGCCTGTCGATCGCCGCGAACGTCACCGCCGAGATCTGGTCGGACCGGCGGATGACCTACATGCGCGATTTTCTGATCATCGCCCATTTCATTCACGATCAGGCCGTGCAGCTCGCAGGCTTGCGACCACAAGGACTCGAACGATTGCTTTCCGCGCGCGAACGCGAGACTCTTCAGCTCGCCGCGCGCGGCTTCAGCCCGAAACAGATTGCCGCCGACCTGCATCTGTCATCGACCGCCGTCCGCCTCTATCTCCAGGGCGCGCGCTCGAAGCTCGAATGTGCGACTCTTATGCAGTCGATCGCCAGAGCCGTCAGCCTCGACATCATCGAGGCCTGACGCGCGACGCACGCTCGCTCTCTCTTCGAGAGCCACGCGTGCCCGCGCGCGACATAGAAATTGTCGAAATGTCCAAGGCGAGTGTGTCAAGTTTTATTATCTCAGATTGTGATACACCCGCATGATCGCTTTAGATCTCCGCCGGATGCTGCGGCTCGCAGCTCTCCAGTTCTGTCAGCGGAGAAGACACTGTGAAAAACATACTGCGCTCCATCCTACCCGCCCTTGTCGCCGTCGCGACCTTCGCGACAACGGCTCATGCCAATGACACCATCACCGTCAACTGGACCAACAACACCGGCTTCGGCATGGGGCGTGACTTTACAGCGGCATACAACGCCTGCAACGGCGGCACTTGCACTATCCCGCATGACATCAACAACGGCACGACCGGAGTGCTCACGCACACCGCCGCGAGCACCCAGTACATTCGCACCATGAGCACGCGGTTCTACTATATGGACGGTCTCACGAGGAAGTCGTGCCAGCTCGTGGTTAGCGCCTACGGACCGAACAGCACATTTCCGGGGCCAGGATGTGAGGGCAAGAGCATCACCTTTTCTAAGGGTAACGGGACTGGCACTAGTCCAAGCTGCCAATGGGCCCTTGTCACTGAGGACCCTAAGACGTGCACCTACGTCTTTAACGTCACCACTATGAACTAGAGATGCTGCCCCTGTGGGTGTCTCGTAGGCACGAGACGCCCATGCCGGACAATCCCAACAAACTAGCAATGTTGCAGCAGCGCGGGTCACCCGTGGCGCTGCAACATCGCGATCATTTGGCCGGCCTGCTCAATCGTTCAGACGATCGAAAGCGTTCATTGGTCCAAGGTCTTCACCGCGGTTCGCAGCCCTATCCTTACCGAGATCGCGCGGAATGCTGAGCATTGCCCGCGTGAGCAAGAGCTACGCCGGAGTTGCGGACGGGATGCCCGTCCTGAGGAACGTCTCGCTATTGATCAACGCCGGAGACATGTGCGCGCTGACAGGCGCGTCGGGCTCGGGCAAGACGACGTTGATGAATCTGATGGGGCTGCTCGACCGGCCCGACAGCGGCGAGATTCATCTGAACGGAATATCCGTTGCAAGCCTGCGCGAGGACGACGCGGCCCGGCTGCGCAACCGGCACATCGGCTTTGTTTTCCAGTCGTTCCATCTGCTGCCGCGCCTGTCCGCACTCGACAATGTGGCGTTGCCGCTGCTGTATCGCGGTGTCGCGGGCGCGCGGCGCCGGCAGACTGCCGCCGCCGCTCTCGATCGTGTCGGCCTTGCGGATCGTCTGGCGCACCGCCCCGATGAACTCTCCGGAGGGCAGCGCCAGCGGGTGGCCATAGCCCGGGCTCTCGTCGGCGAGCCTGCGTTGCTTCTCGCGGACGAGCCCACCGGCAATCTCGACAGCCAATCCGCCGACGACATCCTGAGCCTGTTCCTGTCCCTGAACCGCGAGTCCGGGGTCACCATGGTGATCGTGACTCATGATTCCTCACTCGCGGCGCGTTGCCCCCGGCGCGTCATCATGCGCGACGGCGGCGTCGTCGACGACAACAGGGGCGAGCTCCGCTGCGTCGGAGCGACGGCATGAGCGGCGATCGCATGGTTCTGCGCGAACTCGCGTTCGATGCCGCTTCGAACTTGCAGGCCCTCAAGGGCCGCACCGTCCTTGCGCTGGTCGGCATCGCGATCGGGACAGCCGCCGTGATCGCGATGCTTCACATCGGCTACAATGCCCGCAAGGAAACGATGCAGCAATTCGACGTGCTCGGCATCGACCTCGTGAACGTCACCCCGAGATCGGACGGAATGAAAAATGCCGTGATCCCCCTCGAAACCGCTCGTGATGTCGCCGCTGTCGGGGTCGGCGTAATCGCCGCGGCTCCCTTCATCCTCACGGGCACGTCCGTCAGGATCGGCCGCTCCTCGCTTCAGGCCAACCTCGTCGCCGCGACGGACGGTATCTATTCGCTCGCCAAGGCCGAGATCGCGACCGGACGACGGACGTCCGATCTCGACGGATTTGCGCCGTTCGCAGTGCTCGGGGCCGTTCTCGCCAAAGACATCGCGGCGAGCACCGGCAGGCTGGTCAGGATCGGCGACCAGATTTCACTCGACGGCCAGGTCATGACCGTCATCGGCATCCTCGCCGGCGTCTACTCCAATATGGTCCTCGGCCTCGATCTCGACCGATCCGTCGTCATTCCCTATGCGGCCGCACGCCGCCTGATCCCGTCCCCTCAAATCACCAATGTCGCGGCACGGATCGACATCGCGAACGATGATACGATCGTATCGGAGAAGATCTCCGAATATTTCGGCGCGCGCATGCGCGGCGGCGGCGGCGTGAGCGTGCAGACCGCGCGGCAACTGATCGCGACCCTCGATCAGCAGATGCGCATCTACGGCCTCCTGCTGCTGGCGATCGGGACGGTCTCGCTGGTGGTGGGCGGCGTCGGCGTGATGAACGTGATGCTGATGAGCGTGATGGAGCGGCGGCGGGAGATCGGCATCAGGCTGGCGATCGGTGCACGTCGCCACGATATCCGCGTGATGTTCCTGATCGAAGCCCTGCTGCTGTCGGCGGCCGGTTCGGCGATCGGCACGGTGCTGGGGACGCTGACCGGCTGGCTCTTCGCCCGATCATCCGGCTGGACCTTCGCCGCTGCGCCGGCTGCGCTGCCGCTAGGGGCCGGCATGGCACTCGTCGTCGGCCTGTTCTTCGGAAGCTATCCCGCGGCGCGCGCCGCCCGGCTTGATCCGATTGTCGCCTTGAGGTCGGACTAGATGGGCGCGCGGCGGAAGCACCGGTTGAGAGTTGCACTCGCTATGATGCTCGGCGCGCTTCCGCTTGTCGGCGCAGCCGCGCAGGAGACCGGCTCGAAGCCGGCCGCGAAAGCCAGGCGTACCAATCCTCCGTCGGCCCCGCTGCCGCCGACGGCCGAGACGGTCGCTGCAAGGCCGGGTGGCATCGCCCTCACCGTTGCCGATGCGATCGCAATTGCGCTGCGCGACAACAGGACGATCCGCAGCGCCTATATCGACAGGATCGCGCAGAAATTCGATCTGCGGGTGGCGGAGGATCGCTTCACGCCGCACGTCACGATCAACGGCGGTGCGACCCGTCAGCAGATCGCCGGAATCAACACCACGAGTGCCGAGATCACGCCGGCCGCCACCGCCCTGCTGCCGACAGGGGCGACGTTCGGCCTCGCCTGGGCGAATCAGATGACCGATACCGCCGGCATCGTCACACGCAGCTCCATCGCGGAGCTGACATTGTCGCAGCCTTTGCTGCGCGGTGGCGGCATCGAGGTCAACATGGCGCCGGTGCGGGCCGCCCGCCTGACCGAAAGGATCAACCGGCTGCGGCTGAAGACGACGGTCTCGGAGACCGTCGGCCAGGTCATCTTCGCCTATCGTTCCCTTCTCCAGGCCCAGGAGGAGCTGAAGTTGGCGCAGGCATCGGTGATGCGCGCGCAGGAACTCGTCGACATCAACCGCGCGCTCATCACCGCGGGGCGAATGGCCGAGGTCGACATCGTACAGACCGAGGCCGACCTCGAGAACCAGCGCATTCGTGTGCTCGAGGGGACAAAGACGCTGGATGCGGCACGGCTGCAATTGCTGAACCTGCTGTCGATTGATCTCGGCGCCGCGATCGTGGCCAGGGAGAGCACCGATCCGGCGAGGATCGCGACCAATCTGTCGCGGCTGATGCAGATCGCGCTGGCGCAGCGCCCGGACTATCTCGGGCAGGTTCTCGTCGTCGAGCAAAACAAATTGGGCCTCGTCGTCGCCCAGAACGAGCGGCTGTGGGACCTGTCGGTGTTCGCAAGCGGCAGGTTCGGACGCGAGACGACGACGGGGGGCGGCACTTTCGCGGCCGAACGGATCTCCGATATGACGGTCGGCGCGGCGTTCAGCGTTCCGCTCAACGATCTGCGGCGCGAGCAACCTTTCGTGCAGGCGACTTCCACATTGCAGACGTCGGAATTGCAGCTTGCGATCATCCGTCAGGGCGTCGAGCTCCAGGTGCGCGGTTCGGTGACGGATGTGGACATCCGCTGGCGGCAGCTCGAAGTGGCGCGCCGGGCTCGTCAGCTCGCCGCCAGGGCTGTGGAGATCGAGAAGGAGAAATTGAAGGCCGGCCGCTCGGCCAATTTCCAGGTGCGCGGGCTGGAGAACGATCTGCGGTCGGCGGAGAGCCAGCAGCTCGGCGCCATGATCGGCTACCTCAATGCGCTCACGCTGCTGGATATCCAATTGGGGACGACACTGGAGACATGGCGCATCGCGTTAAGAGACTGACCGTGGACGCCGCGACGCCCGACGCCGAGGAGACGAAGCGCCCGGCGCGCGCGCGCATGAGCGGATTTGCCCCGCGACGGATGCGACGCGTCGTGATCGCGGTCGCCCTGCCCGCGATTGCCGCGCTGAGTCTGGCGGCGTGGCTCTGGCCGGACAGCGCCGCACCACCGCGAACGCCAGCCGGCCCGGCGACGGACCGCACCTTCACGGTCGCGCCAGGCGCCGTCGTTTCGCGGCTGACCATGACCGGCATCTTGAAAGCTGGAAAAATCGTCCCGATCGCGGCGCCGTTCGACGGTCTCATCCTCGAGCGCAGGGCGGTGCTCGGCGATCGTGTTGCCCTCGGCGACACCATTCTGGTCATGGACCCCGGAGAAACGCAAAGCCGCTTTCGCGACGCGCAAGCAGCCCTGCTCAAGGCCGGCATGGCACTCGACGTCCTGCTCCGGTGGGACACCAGCCCGGATGTGACGCGCGCCAGGCGCGCGGTCGAAGCGGCAGACGCCGCGCTTGCAGTGCTCGAACGCCAGGTGACCGAGACCAGGGCCCTGTTCGACCGGGGAATCGTCTCGCGCAACGAATTCGAGGGGCTGGTGCAGCAGCGGGATGCACAACGGATTGCCGCCGCCGGCAGCCGCCTCGACCTGCAAACGACACTCGCGCGCGGCAACGCCGACAATCGCCAGCTTGCGGATCTCGACCTGAAGAACGCGCAGGCCAGGGTGACGGATCTGAAGCAGCAGCTCGACGGCAGCGCGGTGCTCGCACCTGCGTCCGGAATCCTGGTCCGCCCGCCCGCCACCACACCGAGCGCTCAGGGCTTGCCCTCGACCGAGCCCGGGAGCCGGGTCAGTCGCGGGCAGGCGCTGTTTTCCGTCGCCGATCTCTCGACGCTGCTCGTGGTCGGCAAGATCGACGAGGTTGATGTCAATCGCGTGCGTGTCGGCCAGGCCGCGACGATCAGCAGCGACGCCTTTACCGGCGAGATCGCAGGACGCATCGTCGGCGTGAGCGCCGAAGCGAATGCCGAACAGGGCAATTCCGTTCCGTCATTCGAGATCCGCGCAGCCCTCTCGATTGACCCAGCGCGGCGCGAGACGGTGCGCCTCGGCATGTCGGCCCGGATGACTATCGCGCTGAGCGCGAACGCGAAGGCTCTGGTCGTTCCCATCGAGGCCGTCGGCGGCAGCCCTGCGGAACCGAGGCTGAGAATCCGGGAGCCGGGCGCGGGCCGCGAGATCGACCGCCGCGTCGTCCTGGGATCGACGACCGAAACCGGCGTGGAGGTTCTGAGTGGCCTGGAGGCAGGAGAGGTCGTCGTCTTGTCCCCGCCTGATGCCACAGGCTTGCCCGGCACCGGCCCTCGGTGAGCCGCGAACGAAAGAAGCGGAGCCGACCCTGTCCGGGCATAATCCGGAAAAGTACAAAACTGCTTTCCAGTAAGATCAACCCAGGCAGAAAGCCCAAAGCGAGATGATGATTGATCTCATCGCGCCTTGGCTCGGCTCCGCTGCGGGGACGCTTAGTGGCGGTGGTCGCGAACCTCGGGTTGGCTGCGATGGTCCCGGACGATGGTCTGATTGCGATGGTCGCGCACGATGGGCGGATCGCGATGATCGCGGACGATGGTCGTCGCGTTCGAGGGCGCCGCCACGCCTGCCAAGGTGATCGCTGCGAGAGCGACGAGGATGTAATTGCGCATCAGTCTTTCCTTTGCCTGGTGGATCACTGCGAGCCACCTGACAGCAGGCTAGATCGACCTGCCGGAATGATATGTGTCGTCAATCACGCGATGACGATCGATGCGCTCACGATCGCACCTCGTCCAATCGGAGGAGAGGCCGGCTCCGACACTTCGCTCATCCGGGCGACTTGAGCGGCGCCGGCCTCGCCAATTACAACTGCAGCCAGTTCAACGCCAGCCCGCCGCGAGTGCCACGCTGCTGCAATAGGCCGAGGTCTCGCCGGATCGCCAGCCGGTGACGCGTCCGGCTTCCTTGCACTCGTCGTAGCTCTTGTAGTTGCCGACGTTGCGGCACGTGGCCGAGTAAACACCGCCCGAGGCGTTGCAGCCGACCCAGGGCTTGTCGGCCGTCCTGAAGCTCGATTGGCAACCGCCGGCACAGCTACCCGTTTCACGTTCGAGCTTGGCAAGTCTAGCGGCATCGGTCATCGGCGCAGCCGTCGCGATCGCCGGCGACGTCCGCGATATGGTCCTGCCGGCTGTCACATGATGTGACGGCCTGTGCGGCCGCATCACCTGCTTCGGCGCATCGACCGTGACGCCGGGAATCTGGGTGTCGACGGCGGGCGTCGGTTGCGACATCGCCGTGCCGCCGAGGGCGCAGAGGAGCAGCGCAATCGAAGAGACGACAACAGCGGGACGCGCAACGAAGCGTGACGACAACGTCATGGCCATGTCCTTCCAGATGCGGGACGGTCAATTCCATCCTCCCGGATCAGGATATCACGCACTGGCTGAAGTTGCATCGTCGGAGCATGCAACTGCGCACGCCCGGCTGATGCGCGAGCAGCTCACCTCGGGTGAGCTGGCCGCCCGTCGGACCTACCTGTCCAGCGTGATGGACGCGATCATCGTGTCGGAGGAGAAAATCCGGATCGTCGGTTCAAGCGACGACATCCGATCCACATTCGGCCCCAAGGGCCAGCCCGCGCCGCAGGTTCGCAGATCTGCTCGGGAATGGTGCCCAGGGGCGGAATCGAACCACCGACACTGCGATTTTCAGTCGCATGCTCTACCAACTGAGCTACCTGGGCGTGCTCCAAGAGAGGGGCCAAAGCCCATCGAGCGGGCGGTTTATAGTGGGCTCGGAGCGGCCTGTCCACCCACGCTTCGCCTTTGGCTTCGCGGGGCATCCCCTCGCTGTGCACAAGCCGGGGCGGGCTGGCCGCGGCTGTCGCGCGGCGCAGCGGGCGCCAAATCAAGCAATTGATATTGCTCGACTATTCAACGTCATCCACCTCGTCGTCGCGACCGGGGATGACGTAGGAGCCTTTCAGCCAGCGGTTCAGGTCGACGTCACGGCAGCGCGAGGAGCAGAACGGACGGGTGGCCTGCGCCTGCGGCTTGCCGCAGATCGGGCAGGTTTTGAGGGGCCCGACGGGCTTTTTGACCTGGTCGTCCATGATGTCGGCGGCTTGCACGGGGTGAGAGGGTTCAAGAGCCTGTCGGCAATGCGGTTCCTCCGGCAGGCGCGCATGCGGTCCCCGCCGGGTCGGAGAGCCCCATTCTACTGTGCATGGGGTTGTTTTCGAGATTTTTGCTGAGGCTGGCCTAGACGGCCGTGGCGTTGAGCCAGCCGAAGCGGATCGGGAAGCCCTCGCCGCCGAGCAGCGTCGTGGTCTCGTAGAGCGGCAGGCCGACCACGTTGGTGTAGGAGCCCACCATCTTCACCACGAACGACCCGGCGATGCCCTGCACGGCGTAGCCGCCGGCTTTGCCGCGCCATTCGCCGGAGCCGATATAGGCCTGGATGTCGTCCTCCGAGAGGCGCTTGAAGCGGACGCGGGTCTCAACCAGGCGCTGGCGGAAGGCCTCGCGCGGCGTGACCAGGCAGATCGCGGTGTAGACGCGGTGGTTGCGGCCCGACAGCAGCCGCAGGCACTGCGCGGCTTCGTCCACCAGGTTCGCCTTGGGCAGGATGCGGCGTCCGACCGCCACCACCGTGTCGGCGGAGAGAATGAAGGCGCCGCGCAGCTCATCGTCGAGCTGCACCGATTTGAGCGCCGCATCGGCCTTGGCTCTTGCGAGGCGGTTGGCGCAGGCGCGCGGCAGCTCGCCTCGTCTCGGCGTCTCATCGACGTCGGCCGGCCGGAGCGCGTCCGGCTCGATGCCGGCCTGGTTGAGCAGCGACAGGCGTCGCGGCGAACCGGAGGCAAGTACGAATTTGGGGCGGCCGAGCATCAGTGATTTGGGGGATGAGGCAGGGGGTGAATTGCGCGCGGAACCTATCGGAAGGGGGCTGATTTCACAACCCGGGAACCCGGACTTTGCTGATTCGAGGTTTCCGACATGCGTGTGCCCTCAGTCTGTGACGCGGGTGTTACGGGACGCGGCGCGGCATGAAATGCTGCGACGCTGAGCCGGGACCCGGCAGCCTGCGCTTATGGTGAGATGGGCCCCGGCTCTGCAGCGCATCGTTGCACGCTGCGCTGCGTCCGGGGCACGAGATCAGCCTGACGCCGCGCCGACCTTGGCAAAACGCCTGCGGATCCGCATCAGGAGCTGGTCGCAGACGTCGCGGTAGGCGGCGAGCTTCTGGTCGCGACTGCCCTCGATGGTGGTGGGATCCTGCGTCGGCCAGTATTCGACGTCGGCGGCGAGCGTGCGGGTCAGCTCCAGCGCCTTGTGGTGCGCTTCCGGCGAGAGCGTGATGATGAGGTCGAAATTCAGCCCCTCCCAGTCCTCCAGCTCCTCGAAGGTCTGCGGCTTGTGGGTGGAGATGTCCTGGCCGAGCTCGGCCATCACCGACACCGCGAACGGATCGAGCTCGCCCTTCCTGGCGCCGGCGGACTTCACGTAGAGGCCTTGCGGAAACATGTGCTGCAGCAGGCTCTCGGCCATCGGCGAGCGCACGCTGTTCATCGCGCAGGCGAACAGCACCGATTGCGGATCGCGTGCGCGTGGCGGACCCGCCATCGCACTTAGACCCTTTTAGTAGAGGGCATGGCCTTGTCGGAAAACCGCTGCACACTTTTCCGGGCCATGCCCTAGCCCTTCCAGTGCAGGACAGTGATGAGCGTGAACAGCCGGCGCGAGGTCTCGAAGTCGACCCGCACCTTGCCCTTCAGCCGCTCCTGCAGCGTGCGCGAACCCTCGTCATGGATACCGCGGCGGCCCATGTCGATGGCCTCGATCTTGTCGGGGGTCGCGGTGCGGATCGCCTGGTAATAGCTGTCGCAGATCATGAAATAGTCCTTCACGATCCGCCGGAACGGCGTCAGCGAGAGCAGATGCGCAACCACGGGGGTGCCGTCCTCGCGGCGAATGTCGAACATCAGCCGGTTGCCGGTGATGCCGATATGCAGCGTGAACGGCCCCTTGCCGTCCGCGCCATCGGGCGCGAACAGGTTCTGCTCGATCAGGTCGTAGATCGCGATCGCGCGCTCATGCTCGATGTCGGGCCCGGAACGGCCGATCGAGTCCTCGTCGAGCGTGACGCCGACGATGCGGTTCTGCGAGTCGTCCTGTTCGGGCGGCTGGGTCATGACAGATTGAGGCGCAATCCAATCGAGCGCGAATGGGCATCCAGCCCCTCCGCTTGTCCGAGCGTCATCGCGGCCGGCCCCAGCGCACGCAGCTGGTCCGGGCCGCATTTCAGGATCGAGGTGCGCTTCATGAAGTCGGCGACCCCGAGGCCCGAGGAGAATCGCGCCGAGCGCGCCGTCGGCAGCACGTGGTTGGAGCCGCCGACATAGTCGCCGATGGCTTCGGGCGTATGCGCGCCGAGGAACACTGCGCCGGCGTTGCGGATCTTTGCGGCGAGCGCATCGGGATCGACAGTCATGATCTCGAGATGCTCGGCGGCGATCGCATCCGCGAGCGGGATGGCGTCGGTGAGGTTCTTCACCATGATGATGGCGCCGAAATCGGCCCAGGAGCGGCCTGCGATGTCCGCGCGCGGCAGCGTCTTCAACTGCGCTTCGACGGCCTTCTCGACATCGGCGGCAAGCCGCGCCGAGTCCGTGATCAGGATCGACTGCGCGCTGGCATCGTGCTCGGCCTGCGCCAAGAGGTCCGCTGCGATCCAGTCGGCATTGCCGGTGTCATCGGCGATGACCAGCACCTCGGAGGGGCCGGCGATCATGTCGATGCCGACCTTGCCGAACACCAGCCGCTTCGCGGCGGCGACATAGGCATTGCCGGGGCCGACGATCTTGGCGACCGGCGCGATCGTCGCGGTGCCGTGCGCGAGCGCGGCCACGGCCTGCGCGCCGCCGACGCGGTAGATCTCGGTGACGCCGCCAAGCTGCGCGGCCGCCAGCACCAGCGGGTTGAGCTTGCCGTCCGGCGACGGCACCACCATCACCAGGCGCGAGACGCCGGCGACCTTCGCCGGCACCGCATTCATCAGCACCGAGGACGGATAGGCCGCAGTACCGCCGGGCACGTAGAGGCCGGCGGATTCGATCGCGGTGTAGCGCCAGCCGAGCTCGACGCCGAGCGGATCGGTGAAGCGCTCGTCCTTCGGCAACTGGCGGCGGTGATAGGTCTCGATGCGGTCGCGCGCGAGCTTCAACGCGTCCAGCGTCGCGGCATCGCAGGCCTTCACCGCGGCGTCGATCTCGGCGGCGGTGATGCGCAGGCCGGATGCGTCCAGCTTCAGCCGGTCGAACTTCGCGGTGGCTTCGAGCAGGGCGGCATCGCCGCGCTTGGCGACGTCGTCCACGATGGCGCGCGCCGCGGCCTCGACGTCGGCCGAGACCTCGCGCTTGGCGGCGAGGAAGGCCGCGAATCGCTGGTCAAAATCGGCGCTGCTGCGGTCGAGACGAACGGGCATTTTGGCTTGGCTTCCGGCTGGTCTTTGGGGCGGATTGGCTCACCCGACCCCCTGCTCAATGGCGCGGCGGGGAAGCTGCGTCAACCCTCGCGGGGTGCCGCTTGGGCGACGGATTGAGCCGGGCCGGCTGGTATACAGGCGACCTCACCCCTCCCCCTCGATCTCCAGTCCCGTTCCCAGTTCGTCCGTCCCAAGATCGGTCAGCTCGCATTCGAGGCACTCGACGTCGAGGCGGATGGCGCCGCCCTGGGCGAACAGCAGCAGGGCGCTGCCGCCGGGCTCCTCGGCGCGGCCGTCCTGGGGATGAAACTCGATGCCGACGAGGTCCAGAACCTTGTCCGGCGCGGTGAGATCGATGTTGCGCGATTTACAGGCCAGCACGCGGTCGAAGCGGAGCGCGGCGACCAGCCGGCGCGGCTCGGCCTCGCCGTCCAGCGTCTGCTCCCAGTCCAGCCGGCTCATGCCGACCACCAGGCGTTTCTCGCTCTGCCGCCAGATGATGTCGGCGGCCTGCACCCGGGCGTCCTGGACATGGGTCGAGATCACGGCGAGATCGTCGGCATCGAGCGCGATCAGTTTGAGCTGGGGAGACATCACCAATATTTCTCCTCGAGGGCCGATACGGCCCAACGCGCGCGGCCGCCGAAATTTCCTTAGAACTAACGGCCCCGGGGATCAGAGGCTATTGATATCCTCCATCTCCAGGATTTTGCTGGGATAGCCGACCCGCGCGACATGGATCATGGCCCGGCCCATCTGCTCGGTCGAGGTGACGAGCCGCGGCGAAATCCGGCGCAACACCGACCAGAGCGGCCAGGTTGCGGTGTAGACCGCCTGCACCCAGGCGGTCTTCGAGCGGATGCCGTGCAAGGGCTGGATCGCGCCCGGCCGGAACATGTAGGCGCCCTTGAACGGCAGCTTGAGCAGATCGTTCTCGGTCTTGCCCTTGACCCGGGCCCACATCCGCGTGCCCTGCTCGGTGGAATCGGTGCCGGCCCCGGTGACATAGGTGAAGGTCATCTGCGGATTGAGCCGCGCGAGCGTCGTCGCGGCAGCGAGCGTGATGTCGTAGGTGAGATGGCGGTAGCGCTCCTCGTTCATGCCGATCGAGGACACGCCGAGGCAGAAAAAACAGGCGTCGAAGCCGGTCAGCTCAGACTCGATCGCGGAATAGTCGGTGAAATCGCCGTGGATGATCTCGGTCAGCTTCGGATTCCGCACGCCGGTCGGGCTGCGGCCGATCACGAGCACGCGCTCGATGGCGGGATCGATCAGGCACTCGCGCAAAACACCCTGCCCGACCATGCCGGTCGCGCCGAAGATGATGACCCGCATCGGGAGGTCCCCAACGATATCGCGGCTCATGCAGCGACCGCGATCTCGTCGAACGATACACCCGTCAACGTTGCAGAGACATCCCACAGCATGGCCGCCGCGGCAAAATCCTTCGCCCGCGGCATGATCTTCGCCGCTGCCGGCGGTCCCTTCATTTCATAAAACCCGTTCGGGCCGTAATAACCGCCGGGCTCGGCAGCCGGCGAGGTCGCGGCGAACAGCGTGGGCAACGCGCCCTCGGCCGCGGACTGGCTCATGAAGGGCTGGAGCAACCGGCCGACCCGCCACTGCAGGGTGTTGGTGCCCGGCCCGTTCGAGATGAGATCGGTCCGCGCAAAGCCCGGATGCGCGGCCATACTGTGCACGCCCCAGCCGGCGGCGAGACTGCGGCGCTGCAACTCCAGCGAAAACATCAGCATCGCCAGCTTGGACTGGCAATAGGCGCGCCACGGACGATAGGACCGCTTGCCTTGCAGGTCGTCGAAATGGATCGCGCCGGAGCGGTGCGCAAGGCTGGAGAGATTGACGATGCGAGACGCTTTCGCGCGGCGAAGCTGCGGCAACAGGCGCGCCGTCAGCGCGTAGTGGCCGAGATAATTGGTGCCGAGCTGCATCTCGAAACCATCTTCGGTCTGCTGCCGCGTCGGCAACGCCATCACGCCGGCATTGTTGACCAGGAGATCGAGCTGTTCGTTGCTGGCGGCGAAGCGCCTTGCGAAATCGGCGACGGAGGCAAGGCTGGCGAGGTCGAGATGCTCATAGGCGATCAACGCGTTGGGAAAGCGTTCGCAAATGCCCTCGATCGCCCGCAGGCCCTTTGCGTCATTGCGCCCGGTGAGTATGACAATGGCACCGGCGCCCGCCAGCGCCATCGCCGTCTCGTAGCCGAGGCCGCCCGTGGCGCCGGTGACGACAGCCGTCTTGCCACTGAGGGAGGGGATGTCTGCCGTGGTCCCGTCGGTCATGCATATCTCCGTTCGGGGCTGGAAAACGCCCGCGACGGGTCTAAATGTGCACTGAGTGCAAGTTTGCAAGAGGTGAAATAATTTGAAGGTGTCGAAGTCCGCCGGAAAACCGGTCAGGAAAGGTGCCAAGTCCTTGTCGCCGGGAGGAAAATCCCCGGCGCCGGGCTTGCGCGAGCGCAAGCAGCAGCAGACGCGCGAGCGGCTGAAGCGCGCGGCGATGGCGCTGTTCCTGGACCGCGGCTTCGAGGCCACGACCATCGACGACATCGCGGCCGCGGCGGACATGTCGCGGCGCAGCTTCTTCCATTATTTCGCCTCGAAGGAAGACGTGGTCGCCGCCTGGCAGGAGGATGCCGCGGCCGCGCTGGTCGCCGAGATCCTCGCACGTCCCGCGGACGAATCCATGCTGACGGCAGCCGAGAACGCGATCGCCGCGGCGCTCAAGCGAATCGATCCCACGGAGGCCGCCGCGATGTCGCGGCTCAAGCGCGACAATCCCGCGCTCCATGCCCGCGATCAGCTCAAATACGAAAAGCTCGAGCAGGCCCTCGCCGAAGGGCTCGCCCAGCGCTCCGGCCGCAAGTCCGACCGGCTGAAGGCGCGGCTGGTCGCGATGATCTCGACCGGCGCCATGCGCGTCGGCGGCGAGAGCTGGATCGGCGAAGGTGCGCGCGAAAAGCCCGAGGCCTTCGTGAAGCGCACCTTCGATGCGATCAGGGCGATCTTGAAGTGAGGTAGCTTACGCTCCCCCTGAAGGGGAGCGTAAGCGTCCAACTCACTCCTTGAAGAACGCCAGCAGGTCGGCGTTGATGGTCTCGGCGTGGGTGGTCGGCATGCCGTGCGGATAACCCTTGTAGGTCTTCAGCGTGCCGTTCTTGAGCAGCTTGGCCGAGAGCGGGGCGGAATCGGCGTAAGGCACGATCTGGTCGTCGTCGCCATGCATCACCAGCACGGGGACGGTGATCTTCTTCAAGTCCTCGGTGAAGTCGGTCTGCGAGAACGCGACGATGCCGTCGTAATGCGCTTTCGCGCCGCCCATCATGCCCTGGCGCCACCAGTTCTGGATCACCGCTTCCGACGGCTTTGCGCCGGGACGGTTGTAGCCGTAGAAAGGTCCGGCGGGGAGATCGCGATAGAATTGCGTGCGGCTGGCGGCGAGCTGCTTCTGGAGATCGTCGAACACGCTCTTCGGCAGACCGCCGGGATTGGCTGCGGTCTGCACCATCAGCGGCGGCACTGCGGAGAGGATCGCGGCCTTCGCTACCCGGCTCTCGCCGTGGCGCGCGATGTAGTGCACGACCTCGCCGCCGCCGGTGGAATGGCCGACATGGATGGCATTCTTGAGGTCGAGATGCGCGGTGACCGCCGCGAGATCGTCGGCATAATGATCCATGTCGTGACCGTCGGCGACCTGCGCCGAGCGGCCGTGGCCGCGGCGGTCATGGGCGACGACGCGATAGCCGCGGGTGACGAAGAACATCATCTGCGCGTCCCAGTCGTCGGACGACAGCGGCCAGCCATGGCTGAACACGATCGGCTGGCCCGAGCCCCAATCCTTGTAGAAGATCTCGACGCCGTCTTTGGTGGTGATGGTGGGCATGGATTGCATCCTTTCGGTTGAAATCATTGCGTGATGGCGCGCGCATGGGCGCAGGCCGACGATCCGCAAGATGGGTGTGCGATCCGCCGAGTGCGATGGCTCCCATCACCCCGGCGTGACGACGATCGTGTGATCAGGCAAACGCCATCGGCTTGTAGCGGCGCCAGGCGCCGATGGTCAGGACCACGAAGAACACCAGCACGATGCCCTGCACCACGGCGAAGACAGGGCCGGAGGGCGGTGCCGGCGGCACGGCGGGCGCGAGCGCGGCGAGCGCCGGCACCTTCAGGAACGACTGGATCACCAGCACGAAGACGTTGAAGTAGAGCGAGATCATCGCGGTCACGATGTAGACCGGACGCCAGGCTCCGCTAAGCTTCATGCCGTAGAGCGCGAAGCAGGCGATCGCGAGCAGCACCAGCGAGATGATGCCGATGATGTGCGAGGGCAGCAGTTCCTTGAACGGGAACAGGAAGCCGGTGACGCTGGTGAGGATCGTGAACAGCAGGAAGATCGCGGTGAGGCCCGGCATCGACTTCGAGCCGAGCAGGCCGAACATCACGACGAGACCGGCGGCGATCGCGATCAGGCTGATGATGACATGGACCAACGTAAAGGCGGGCAGGCTCAACCCAAGAACCATGACATCTCTCCTCTCTGCTCTGAGATCAGCAGATTGATATTACGGTCCTCATCAGATTGCCACCTGCGCTGTCGTCACACTTGCGCGTGCAGCCATGCGTGATCGTGCGAATCGACAAACGCATGGCTGAATTTTTTGCAGAGCTGTCACAAACGACAGCAGTTTGTGGTGCGTAGCCCGGATGGAGCGCAGCGAAATCCGGGTTCTTCGCGTGTGGACGCATTGTCCCGGATTACGCTTCGCTCCATCCGGGCTACGGGCTTCCAGGTTTCGACGAAAGTCGAATCGAGACTCACACTTCCTTGGTGTCGAAGATCAGCAAGTCGGCGCCGCCGCTGGCGAACTTCGGCACGTCGCCCGCGGCTGCCTTGCCGGCTTCGCTGCCGAAGGCCTTCTGGATGTCGCCGACGCTGTCGAAGCTGAGGATGGCGACGAGGTGAATTCCGGACGGTCCGGCAGGGGAGCCGACCGCGCCGGTGCTGACGGCGTATTTCTTCAGGCCGGGAAGCTTCTTGGCGAGCGGAATGTGGGTCTCGGCATAATGCTTGTCGAAGGCGGCAGCGTCCTTGGGCGTCTTGTAGAGCACGACGAGTTCGGCCATTGAGTCCTCCCGTTGAATCTTGTTTTTCCACGCGCGAGTGTTCTCGCGACGCGACGATAGTCCCGCATCACACGGCAAGATGGCAAGCCTCATTCGACTTGCCATCTGCTTGTCTTGTCCTTGACTTATTTTTTGAGCACGATCTTGCCGGAAAACCGCTTCACACTTTTCCGGATCGTGCCCTAAAGCGCCGGTTTTGCGGCGTCGCCGAGATAGCCGTGCAGGGAGGCCACGACCTGTGCGCCTTCGCCGATGGCGCCGCCGACGCGCTTGACCGAGCCGGAGCGGACGTCGCCGACGGCGTAGACGCCGGGCACCGAGGTCTCGAGCGGCGCCACCAGCTTGCCCTGGTTCAGCTCGGACTGCGCGCCCGTCACGACGAAGCCGCCGCGATCGAGCGTGACGCCGCAGCCGTCGAGCCAGCTGGTGGCGGGATCGGCGCCGACGAACAGAAAGAGATTGCGGATGTCGGCGGAATCGCCGTCATCGGACAGCCGGCTCTTCCAGTGGATCCGCCGCAGCAGCGAAGCCTCGTCGCCTTCGAGCGCGGTGATCTCGGTGTTGAACATCAGCTCGATGTTCGGCGTCGCCTCGATGCGCTCGATGAGATAGCGCGACATGCTGGCCCCCAGGCCGCCGCCGCGGATGATCATCAGCACGCGCTTGGCATGGCCCGACAGGAACACGGCGGCTTGCCCTGCCGAATTGCCGGCGCCGACCAGGGCGACCTCCTCGCCGGCGCAGAGCCGCGCCTCGACCGGCGAGGCCCAATACCAGACGCCGCGTCCCTCGAACTTGTCGAGGTTCGCGATATCGGGCCGGCGATAACGCGCGCCGCTCGCCACCACGACCGCGCGCGAGCGCAGGGCATCGCAGCCGTCGAGCGCCACCGCGAACGCGCCGTCCTTGCGGCTGCAGTCGAGCGACTTCACCGTGACCGGAATCATGATGTCGGCGCCGAATTTCTGCGCCTGGGTGAAGGCGCGCGCGGTCAGCGCCTGGCCGGAGATTCCGGTGGGGAAGCCGAGATAATTCTCGATGCGCGCGCTGGCGCCGGCCTGGCCGCCGAAGGCGCGGGTGTCGAGCACGGCGACCGACAACCCTTCGGACGCGGCATAGACCGCCGTCGCGAGCCCCGCCGGCCCGCAGCCGACCACCGCGACATCGTAGATCCGCCCGTCCTTCGGGCCGCCGATCATGCCGATCGCGCGCGCCACCTCGGTTTCACTGGGATTGCGCAGCACCTCGCCTGAGGCAGCAACGACCAGCGGCCAGTCCTCGGGCTTGGGCGAGTAGCGCGCGATCACCTCGGCAGCGTCGCGATCGTGCTCGGGATCGAGCAGATGATGCGGCTGGCCATTGCGGGTGAGAAAACCCTGCAGGCGGACGACGCCGACCGAATGCGAGGGACCGATCAGCACGAGGCCGCCGACGCCGCCCTGGAGCAGATTGACCCGGCGCAGGATCAGCGCGCGCATGATGCGCTCGCCGAGCTCGGCCTCGGCGACCAGCAGCGCGCGCAGCCGGTGCGGCGGCAGCAGCAGCGTCTCGACCTCGCCCTCGGCGCGGCCGTCGACCAGCGCCGGCTGGCCCGAGAGCTGGCTGAGCTCGGCCAAAAACTGTCCCGGCCCCTGGTCGATCAGTGGCGTGACATGACCGAGCCCGTCGCGCTGGGTGATGGCGACATGGCCCTTCAGCACGACGAACATGCCCGGCCCTGGCTTGCCGGTCTCGAACAGGAATTCGCCGTCGGCATAGGCGCGGGGTTCCGCGAAAGCCCGGATGCGCTCGATCTCGGCCGGCGTCAGCGTCGGAAAGGTCTGCTCAGGGCGGATGAACCGCGCCATCTGCGCATCAGCCTCGGTTCGTCGTTGCTCGTCCTGCCCCATCGCCACTTTCATGCACTCCAAAAATTTCAGTCGATCGGATTTCAACCGCCGGTCTTGCCGGCGGCCTCCTCATCTAGGATCGCATCGTCATTCTGCGAGGGGTCGCCCATTGCGGCGCGTTCGCGCGCCTGCAGCTTCCGCCGCTTGAGGTTTTCGCGCAGCGCCGATTTCAGGCGATCGTCGCGGGATGCCTTCTCCTGCCTCGAGTCCTGTCGCTTGTCGTTCTCGTCAGCCATCACGGTTCCAGCGCTGCCATCGGCGCCAGCATGCCCAAGGAATGCGGCAGCTCAAGAGGCGGGCGCGAACCGATCGTGCGAAACTCGAAATGGACCGAATCCGCAGCCGGGGCCAACTGGCCAGTTGGCGGGGGATAACAGGGGCCAAAATCCGTAGAAGGCCGGTCGTTTCGCGCGAAAACGGGCATTTTGGCCTCGATATCGGCCCGATTTTCTCGTTTTGACCGGCCCAGCAAGCTTGCACAGGAGGGGGGCTTGTGGCAGATATCGGCCCGCTTGGTAGGCCCCTTTGGCGGCCGATTCTTGTCCCAGCACATGCTGCCGTAGCTCAGTGGTAGAGCACTCCATTGGTAATGGAGAGGTCGACAGTTCAATCCTGTCTGGCAGCACCATCAAATTCAAATACTTAGCAGCGTTGTGCTCTTCCGGAAAATCGCGCCGGAAGCACCGCGGAAGCACGGCAGGCGGCGCGGGGCCGTCCGCCGTACCCGCGCACATCGATCAGTTGAGCTGTAAGCGAGCTTCCATCTTGTCTCTTGCCTTCAGCATTCGCGTTGCCATCGGCAACGTCACGGCGGCGTCGACCTCTACCAAGTTGCCGGCCAAGGCGCGGAACTGGCCGGCGGCCTTACCCTTGAGGGGGGCCAGCATTGCTGCGGCAACAGCTGAGCTCACCTGGCACTGAACCAGGGCGTAGGGTCCATCAACGATCAAGAGGACACCCACATTCCTGCGGGCGAGCTCGCGGCCGATCTCGGTTTCGCAGGCAGATTCGTTGGAGCAGAGAGCGAGGGATGAGCGCATAACGTTTTGCCTTTCGAGCAAGAGCTGAAGCCCAGGGGCGAAATGACCGACGTTAGACGGCCCCGCGCGCCTTTGGGCGTGCGCCTTGGACATACGCGCGCGGCCCCTGGACAAGATTTGTGATCGCCGCTGACCGGATTGGCTATCGGCTAACGTTTCGGGCTTTCGACCCGCGATCAGGATGCGCCCTGTTGAAAATTCGGCAACGAATATTTTGTCGATAAAAGTCTAATACGTAAAACCAGACAAGCTAGCGCTTGAATGCGCTTGCTTTTCCTCACGCGCGGTTCTCGCTTGTCGGGTTTCGAACTCGCAAAACAATACAAGAAATGGCTGTGCCACAGGCACTTTTGCGACTCGAGTATTTGAGCCGCGTCAGCGACTTAGATAGAATCAACGCGCCACAGAGGAGCGCGTCATGAAGCAGAAGCGAGTTTCGCCCTCAAATGATCCTGCCGTCATTGCTCATAAGCGGGTCCTCGCTGCCGGCGAAGATGATGAGAAATATCTGGCGGCGATCATCGATCTCGAGACTTGCCCAGCGCTCACGGCGCAAGGCGTGCGCGCGAAGCGGAATCTCGAGCGCGAGCGCCAGGCAGCGTTAGAGCAAGGCGATCGATTGACGGCGGAAGGTCGGATAATGATGCAGCTCCTGGCCGACACGATTGACGAGGGGCTTGCGCTGTTGACGCGTGCCGGCATGAGAATGCGCCAGGCCCGGCCGGTACCGACCCCGGCCCCGGCTCTCGACCCCTAGGGGGGAGGCGCTCGCACGGCGTCCAAAGGCCGCAAAGCCGCTCGGTTAATTTTCAGATTTTTGAGAAGTTCAGGGCAGCCAGGAATCGAATTCGATGACAAGTTTCATGGACGAACAGCGCGAACAAGCGCAAGGAATGGCTTACCACGAGGCCGGGCATCTTTGCGCGGCAGAACATCTTGGGTTTAACACTGATGGAATGATCCTCAATCCGGGGCCGTTGGCGGGCAAGGCGGCGCCAAGCTTAGACTTCAAGAGGAGATCACAACCTTCGATCAGGTCCGGGACTATTTGCGTCGCCGCGTGAAAGTGCTGTTTGCCGGCCCGATTGCCGAGGCAGTGGTTTTCGATCAGGCTGGCCCCGAACGCGCGCTAGAAATTTTAGAAGCGCAGGGCCAAGACGATTTCAGAAAGGCTACGGAATTCGTCCAGCTGCTATCCAATATGACCTTTCCGCTCGATCAGAACGACAAAAGCGGCAAACAGAAGCTAATCGACGAACTGTGGGAGGAAGCTTTCGAACTCGTTGATAAGCTGAAGGACAATATCAGATCCCGCGCGGAAGCCGAGCTCGAAGTTTAATTCAAAGATCCCGACGAGGAGGATCAAGTTGCGGGCGGCCAAATCACACCCAGCTCCCATGACGGATGATAGCTGCCCAAATTCCACACGTCCTTGTCCACCGTCATCATGAGCTCGTCGAATGTTTGCAACTCGCCGATCTCGTAGCGCGGAAATGTCGTGCTGCCAGCAGGTATAACCGCCGTCGGCCGTTGGGGGTAGCCGTGGAGGAGAAGCGGATCCGAAGTCATGAGCTCGACTTCAAGAGCAAATTGCTGAGTTGGCCGAGAATTCAATGCTCGGATGACTGTAGCGGCATGAACGACACATGCGACGTTCCAATGCAGCTCGGTTATTTCAAGGAAGCCGTGACGTGGCCGCCCGTTTTCGGGCTGCTTCTGCCAGACAAAACGCTCGATAAGCCCCTCGCTGCTTATTCGATCTAGTCCAAAGCTGTTCGTACCCTCAAATTCGCGATCGACCGCCCTGAGCCGAGGCGCCCACGCGCGAGTCGTTCTGAGATCACGCCATTCGAGCTGTCGGATTTGTCCTGTACCGTTGAATGCGCGGGTGTCAATTCCCTTCAACCACGGTTGCTTTGGGATGTTCGTAATCGCAAAAGGAGCAAGGGGGCGCGCAGTAACCCGCACAGCCCAAATGCCGACCCATCCTTGGGTCGTCCCCTGCGCGATGTAGGTGCCCTGGACGCCTACGTCCGGGTGAGTACGCTGGTGCTCATCGGGAATCCAGGAGTGGAAGCGGACACCGCTGTCCTGAAAGGATTTCTCCGCATTCGCCGCCGAGCGCGCCTTCTGGCGGATCATCTCCTGGATTTCGAGCATGCTCATCGGCTCGGCACGGTCGTTCCGGCGAACATAGCAATGGTTGTTTTGCGTGTGCCTATGCGGAGCAAGGTAAGATTCCAGCGTCCGCATAACGATAACACCACTCGTGCCGTCGGCCTCGGTAATGACCCCTTCGCATTCGAATACCGGAAGCTTCGGCTCTACTCGATCGCTTATTGCCTGATGCAGGCGAGCAGCAGCTTCTTTGCAGCGCGGAATGGGGAATATTGGCGGCTTGGCGCGCTTTGTTGCCGTATCCTCGTCGATGCCGACAATGAGTGTCCCGCCGATGGTGTTTGCAAACGCGATGATCTCCGCAGCGAGTTCATCTTTTGCGTCGTCCCCAAGCTTGCCATTCGTCATCCAAGGGTCGACGCCCTTTTTGACGGGAAGTGTTCGCTTGAGCTCAAAATCCAGCGTCTCGGCCGCTTCGTTCTGAATGACCTCAAGCACTTGAGATGCGGAGACTTCGGCCAAGCGAGTGGGAAACATATGCTCACCGTTGATTCGTGGCGTTGTTAGTTCGTAGTGCGGCTCAACGAGCGATTCAATCCAGAATGGAGTTATCACTCGCCGCTAATCAACTTTTCACTTTTCAATAACCGCGTCTGAGTTACACTTCTCACTACGGACGCAACGCCGCTTCGCCGACGGCACCCACCGCGCAATCCCGCGCATTTTCTCTCACCCCCGTCGGCGAAACATATGTCCTCCACGACTTACGACCGCCAAACCAGTTTCGCGCTGTTCAGCGCTGAAAACCCGACCTTGCAGCAGTCCGGCGCATCACTCGATGCGGAGTTCAACGCTGTCAAGCTGTCGATGGACGACACCCAGCAGAACCTGGCCAAGATTCAGGACGACGACGGCGCCGTAAAGCGCGGCAGCATCGGCAAAGAGCAGTTCGACTCCAGCGTCAGCATCGGTTTCGCGGCGCCGGCGCAATGGGCGACCGGCGTTCTTTACACCGCCTTCGTCAGCACGGTTTTTCACAGCTCGATCTTCTACATCGCGAACGTCACCCACACATCGGGGGCCGTTTTCGATGCGTCCAAGTGGAATGTTCTGGCCGATTTCACGACGTCCGCGGTGATCCCGGACGGGTCGATCGCATCAGTCAAGCTGGCCGACGGCGCCGTCGCCGCAAACAAGCTGGCCGACGGCGTTGTGACCAACTCGAAGCTGGCCACGAACGCGGTGACGACCAACAAGGTGGCCAATAACGCGATTTTGCTCGCGAAATTGGGCAGCGACGTGCCGGCGCAACTTCGTGATTTGATCATCCCGGCGGGCGCCATTTGGCCCTACGCCGGCGCGTCTGTTCCTTCCGGATGGCTTCTGTGTGCCGGCCAGAATGTTTCACGTACCGCGTACCCTAATCTGTTTGCGGCGCTTGGCGGCGGCGCGATCTACGGTTTCGGTGACGGGTCCACGACCTTCACGATGCCTGACTTGCGGGGCCGCGTGCCCGCTGGCCTCGACAGCATGACCGGCACGCCGGCCGGGCGACTTACGACGACGCTTACAGGTATTGGCCTAGGCGATTTCGGCGGTGAGGAGTGGCACACGCTGACGACGTCGGAGATTCCGTCGCATACGCACGCGAACACGTTGTCCGATCCTGGCCACACGCATCCGTATGTGGCCGTGAACAACAGCGAGCAGAAGCCGGCTTCGGGCGGAACGGCCGCTTACACCAGCACAACCACAGTCAACACCACTTCCAACACCACCGGCATCACGATCACCAACGTCTCGACGGGCGGCGGCGGGGCACACAACAACGTCCAGCCCACCCTCGTCATCAACTACATCATCAAGGCGCACTGACGATGCCCCAACTCATCGAATTTGAAGGGCGTCGTCACGAGTTTCCTGATGATTTCACGCAAGCGGACATACAGCGCGCGTTGAGCTCGATGGCGGATCCGCGATTGCCTGAAGTGGGAACTTCCGATCGTCGATATCCAATGATCGGCGGCGATGTATCCGCGCCACAAGCAGCAATTCCCCCACTGCCCCCTGGCTACAAACTTGATCCGCCAGCGAACAAGCCCGGGATGTTCGATGACCTCATTTCGAAGGGGCCCACGTTCGTTTTCACATCCCCAGAGGGCAAGAGCTACACAGTCAAAGGCCCCCAGGGGGCAACGACTGAACAGGCTTGGCAGATCCTGCAGCAGCAGTTGGCTGGACAACAGGCGGCTCAGTCTGCGGCACCGAGGATTTCATTCGATGATCTCATTCCGGGGCCGGGAGCCGGTCGAGAGCCCAAACTCGGACCTGCCGACCATGATCCTTTTGCCGCCTTTCCCGACGCGAAGCCGCCGTTCGATCCGACGCAGCCGTTCCAAGCCGTTGATCAGCCGGCCATGCCTGCAACGGCCGCCCCCGAGGCTCCCCCATTGGGCGCGGCGAACGCTGCGCGCCAAGGGCGTCTCTACATCACCCCCGAGCGACCCAAGCCCATCGATCGCCCCGCGTCACTTCTTCCGAGCAGCGTCGGCGGCGCGGTTCGTGACTTCCAGGTCGGCACCCAAGGCGTCGGCAAGGGGCTCACCGACATCGTCACCGCCCCGTTCGACCTTGCGGCTGGCGTGCAGAACGCCGCGACCACCGGCATTAATAAGCTGTTCGGAACCAACATCCCGTACGCTACGCCGGCGTCCAAGCTGGTCGAGAAGGCCGTCGACGCCAGCGGCATTCCGTTCATCGACCCCGCCACGATGTCGCGGAGCGAGAAGCTCGCCTATGACGTCAATCGGTTCGGCACCCAAGCTGTCGGTACCGGCGCCATGCTGGCGCAGCGTGCTCCGAGCGTCGCGGCCGCGGCAACGCGTTCCGAGACCCTCCCTGGGCGGATCTTGGACCACATGGCGCGGCCCTACGCAGAGGCTCCAGCCCGTACGCTGGTTGGCGATACGATCGGTGGCGCGGGCGCTGGGGTAGCGGTCAACGCAGCCGACAACAGTGTCCCTGACGATGCGATCGTCCTCGGACACCATGTGGGGCACGGCCTCAAGGACGTTACCAACTTGCTGGCGCCGCTCGCGGGGGCTTCTGCCGCGAATTCACTGCAGGCCGGCCTTGAAGGCGTAGGCGGCATGATCCGCAACTTGGCATCCAGGGCGTTTGCGACCGCGCCGGCGCCGATCCCGCTCAATCCGGCCACCAAGGCGCCGTACGGCAACGCCGACGTAGATCGCGCTGCGGCTAGGCTTCAGTCGGCCGCAATAGGTTCTCCGAAGGCCCTGGCCCAAGACATTCGCGAGAACGCGGCTTCCTTGGCGAGCCCTGCGGAGGGCGGGTCGCCGCTGCAGCCCTCGGCCATGCCGACCTCGGGGCTTCTTTCGCGCGACCCGGGCCTCATTGCAGCCGAGCAGGGCGCCCGCCTGAAGTCGTCGCCCGACTTCGTCAAGCGCGACCAGAACGTCAAGGCCGCGGCCGCCGAGCGCGTGGAGGCCATGCGCGATCCGGGAGCGGATCTTGCGTCAGTGATGCGCCGAGCGGGCGAAGCGCGTGCCGAGCGGTTGAACGCCGCGGAGAACGATGTCTTGCAGCGTCAGGACGCCGTTAACTCGCTCGATCAAATCAGGCGCGATCAGGGGCTTCCGCTGAGTACCGTCGCAAATAGTGAGGCAAAAGCCAGCGCATCCCGTAGGCTCGACCGGGCGTTGGTTGACCAAACCTACGTTCCCGCCCGGGCGGAGAAGAACCGGCTGTTCGATACCGCCCCTGGCCGCAACGACGAGCTGCCTGCAGACGAGGTCTTCGGTGCAATCGATCGCATCCGAGCCGGCGCGAACAATTTGGCGCCCGGCACGCTGCCGAACGACTTCATGCGGCGCTTGGATGCGCTGCGGCCGCGGATCGATCCCGAGACTGGTGTCAATGTCGGTGGTCCTGGCACGGCGAACGGTGGCGATCTAGCTGACCTCCGCAAGTTCATCGGCCCGGCGCAGCAGCGTGCGCAGCAGTCCGGCAATTTCGATCTGGCGGATAACCTTGGTCGCCTCCGTTCCGCGATCAATCGCACGATCGAGGAAGCCCCTGGTTACGCGGACGCGAACGCCAACTATCAGCGCTTTGCAGAGCGCTTCCGCCCCGAGCCAAATGACGCGATGTCCAAACTTACGAAAGCGATCGACCGCGGTGGCCAGAACGCCGATGGCGAGCTCAATCGCGGCGCCACCCCGCCGTCTGACACGGCAGGCAGGTTCCTGAACACCGCCGAGAACGCTGTCACCTTGCCTCGAGCTCTGCAGGGCTCGCCCGCAATGACCGCTGCCGAGACAGCTCTGCGCGATCACTACCGCTCAAGCATCGCCATGTCGGCGCTGAATCCGGACGGCACTATCAATCCGATCCGGGCGGCGGCCTGGGCCAACAGCCACGCGGATATCCTGGCGCAATTCCCTGCGATCCGTGGGGAGTTCGACAATATCGTTGCCCAGGCGCGGCGCGGCGAGCAGCTATCTACGCAGGCTCGAGCCGACCTTGAGGCAGCCAGAACAGCGCGGAATGCGACTGAGACCGAAGTTGACCGCTCGGTGATCGGGACTTTGATCCGCGAGGATCCGCGCGACGCCGCGGCAAGTGTCCTCAACGACAAGTACGGCGGCTCGAAGAGACTCGACGAGATTAACGCACTGGTCCGTCACGACGAGCAGGCAACCCGCGGCTGGAAGGCGGCGGTGTCGGAGGTCCTAGCAGACAAGGTGCAGGGCACCAAGCAAATCGGGGAAACTCTCGAGGTACAGTTCGCTCGTCTCGCGAAGGAGTTCAAGGACAACGAACAGGTTCTCGCTAAGGTCTTCACGCCTGAAGAGATGAACAACCTTCGTCAGGCTCACAAGATCCTGTCGTACTTCAAGGAAGCCGAGAAGCGCGCGACCGTCGGAAGTGACACTGCTGAAAAGATAGCTATTCCCACCGGTGTGCAACTCGCGTTTCGGCACATCTACGGAGATCTGAAGGGCGGCGGCGTAATCAAACGAATGAAGCTGCTCATGGAAATGCTGCCCTCCGGCAGGCAAAACGTCGACGAGATTGTCAACGCCGCGTGGTTCGACCCGAACTTGGCTGCTTATCTGCTCGAGCGGCCGGTCAAGAACTACAATGTGCCGCGGTTCAACGTCGACCTGCGGCGATTGATTGCGGCTGCAAACGCGTCGCGCGATCAGTAATCGATCCATAACGAAGGAGACAACCGAATGACGGCTCTGATTGCATCATCGGACCTGAGCGACCAACAGCGTGAGCTCGTGCGTTGCATCGTGGTCGAAGGTCGACCGCCCGAGGAAGCGGCCGTGATGGCGGGATACCATCCGAAGTCGGTCTACAGGGCCTTGCGCCTGCCGGCCGTCGCCGAGGCGATCTCGGCCTCGATCCAGCTTGACCTCGCCGCTGTCGGCGCACCCCTCGCCTATCGCGTCGCGAAGTCGCTTCTCCAGGACGAACGCGTCAGCGCCCGGGTGAGAGCTGATCTTTCAATGAAGGTGCTCGACCGGGCAGGCCACATCACGCCCACCCGGAAAGATCTGGCGCCGCAGCGAAAGTCACTCTCGGAGATGTCTCGCGACGAGCTCGCGGCGTTCATCGAAACCAACCAGGCGCAGATTGACAAGGTCGAGGGCGAGCTGGCGTCCCGGGCGACGGATGTGTCTCCTTACTTGTGACAAATGCACTCGTGGACAGCGAACCTTCGGCGCATGCGCGCTTTGATCGGCGGATTCGTTGACTTAGTGTAGCCTAGAAGCTATCTGCAAGAAATGTCGTCTATTTTCAGGGGCGGCGCGCTGCGCAGAGGATGTGGGGCTCTAGGCGGCATGATGGATGAATTGCAGCGCTCAATCTATGTCGATCGTTTCCGCGTAGCCTTTCATACATTGAAGGGCACGACCTTTCAGGATTGGTTCGTCCGACTGGCCGGATACGCGTTTGGGCCCGATTTCGAGGAGGTCCGGCCCTACGGACCCCACGGCGACCTGAAATGTGATGGGCGCCGCATCAGCACGGGCTCTGTGTTCCAGTGCTACGCGCCAGATGCCATGAAAGAGGCGGCTCTTATCGCAAAGGTCGAGGAGGACTTCCACGGCGCGCGCGTGCATTGGGCGACCTCAATGCAGGAGTGGGTATTCGTACACAATGACGGTCGCGGCCTGCCCCCCAATGCGGTTCAACAGCTGGACATGCTACGAAAGACTCACAACCCGCTGCAGATCGCAACCTGGTCCGAGCCGGAACTGTTCTCGCTCGCTATGGGTCTCGATCTTCCATCACTTCAAGCCCTCTTCGGTCCTGCGGCTTCCATCGCGATCGTGGATCGCCTTGTCATGTCCGATTTGGTGCCGATCATCGAAGCGCTCCAGAGGCAGGAACCCAATCCAAGCGATCCGCCCCTGACACCACCATCGGCAGAGAAGCTAGAGAAAAATGCCCTGTCCGAGGAAACAGGCCTGTTCCTGCGCATTGGCCGCCGGAAATCGGCGCTGGTGGATACCTTTTTCCGCAAGAGCCCGCGCCCTGATCTCGGCGAGCGCATCGCCGAAGCTTTCCGGCTGCGCTATGCCGAATTGAAGGCCTTCGATCTTCCGGCCGACACGATCTTCAAGCATCTTCAAGATTATGCGGGCTTCAATGGTGAGCCGAAGCGTCAAGGGGCGGCGCTGGCGATCCTCACCTATTTCTTCGATAGCTGCGACATTTTCGAAGATCCGATTGCCGTGGGAGCATCATGATCCTCCCGACGAAGCACGTCCGTCCCGATAGAGCGCTCATCGGCGTCGGCGCTGAGATTCTCGATATCCTCAACCGTCCGATGACCATGTCGCGGCTATGGGACGAGGCCCGCGGGCGCCGCTCGCTCCATGCACCTAACGCCCCGATCGACTACCAGTGGTTCATCTTGTCGCTCGACTTGCTCTTCACGATCGGTACGATTGATTTCGATCGCGGCCTAGTGCGGAGGGTTCAGTCATGATCCGCCGTTTCGGCAGCGATCTCGCGTCATTCAAGACCCTGACCTTCAAGCCCGGCCTGAACATCCTACTGGCCGACAAGAGCGAAGGTGCAAACGATCGACAATCGAGGAATGGCGCGGGTAAGACCAGCTTCATCGAACTTGTTCATTTCCTGTTCGGCGCCGATGCGCGCAAGGATAGCATTTTCCGTTCCGATGCGCTGACGACTTGGACGTTCGACGTCGTTGTCGACATTGCGGGAGAGGCCGTCTCGGCCGCCCGCAGTGGCGCCAAGCCGAGCCGGATCCTCCTCAATGGACCCGTCGAGAACTGGCCGATCCCACCGCAATTGGATGGCCGCGCCGGCTTATTCGAGATGTCCAATGAGAACTGGAAGGCAAATCTCGGAAAGCTCTGGTTCGGTTTGCCAATTGAGGCCGGGGACGAAGCCGAACGCTTCCAGCCATCGTTTCGCTCACTCTTCTCCTATTTCGTCCGCCGCCAGAACAGTGGCGGCTTTCAGCAACCGATGCAGCACTCAGGGATGCAGCAGGCATGGGATCAGCAGGTCTCCATCTGCTATCTGCTCGGGCTCGACTGGAGCATCCCTGGCCGCTTCCAGGAACTGCGCGCGCAGGAGAAGGTCGCTCAAGAGCTGCGCAAAGCCGCCCGTAGCGGCGACCTTGGCCGATTCTTCGGCAAGGCAGCCGATCTTAGAACGAAGCTGACTATCGCAGAGGCTCGCGCCGCGCGGATGCGTCAGCAACTTGAGGCGTTCGAGGTTGTGCCAGAATACAAGGCTCTCGAGCGTGAAGCAAACGAGATCACGCGCGAGATCGATGGAATGAACGTCGAGAACGTGATCGACGGCGATCTCCTGCGACAGCTTCGCGCGTCGCTTTCAGACGAGGATGCGCCCGATTTGGGTGACCTCACGAAGCTCTATGCCGAGGCCGGCGCGGTCCTGCCCGACATGGTGCGGCGTCGTTTCGACGAGGTAGAACGCTTCCACCGGACCATCATTGAGAACCGACGCGCGCACCTGACTGCCGAGATCGCCTCGGCCGAGGCTCGTGTCTCCGAACGCGATCAGCGCACTGCCGAGCGCGACCGACGCCGGCGACAGATCATGGGCGTGCTGCGCTCCGGCGGAGCACTAGAGCACTACACGTCGCTGCGCGAGGAAGCTGGTCGTGCAGAGGCGGAGGTCGAAGGACTTCGCCAGCGCCTCGACACCGCCGAGCGGATCGAGAGCACCAAGGCCGAACTCGACATCGAACGGGCCAACTTGAGCAAAGCGCTACGCGACGACATCCACGAACGGGCCGAAATCATCCGCGAGGCCATTCTCGCCTTCGAGTCGCTCTCGGAATCCCTTTACGAGAAGGCCGGCAGTCTGACGATTTCTGAAACCGGAAGCGGCCCTCAGTTCGAGGTTCATATCGATGGGCAGCGAAGCAAGGGCATCACTAATATGCAGATATTCTGCTTCGATCTCATGTTAACCGAAATCAGCCTGAAGAACGGTCGTGGTCCCGGTTTCCTGATCCATGACAGCCATTTGTTTGATGGCGTAGATGAGCGACAGGTCGCGAAGGCCTTGCAACTCGGGGCCGAACGGGCCGAGGCGGCGGGCTTCCAATACATAGTCACCATGAACTCCGACGCGCTACCTCGCGAGGGCTTCAGGCTTGGTTTCGACATCCGTTCCCATGTTATGCCGACGAAGCTGACCGACGCGACGGACACCGGAGGGCTGTTCGGCCTACGCTTCGAATAGGCCGGAACTATCGGGGCAGCGCCCTACTTCGTTCTCGGCAACGCCGGCTTCGGCGGCCTCTTCTTCGGATCCTTCCAATTGAAGTGGCCACGGGTCGGCAGCGGGATCATGTTGCGTTTGCAAAGGCCCCGCAGTGCGGTCTCGGTGATGCCGAGATCGGCACCTGCGCGGATCATGGTCTTGCTCCACACAAGATTGAAGAGCTTCACCCTGGTTATTTTGACGCGCACACCGCGTATCCGGACATCAATGCCGCGGAATTGACGCGGCCGCTTGATGCCGTGTTTCCGCTCGAAGGCCTTGGTGGCCTTAACCTCCATCCTCGAGCGATAGCGCGCCAAGCGCGCTGGGTCCGGATACGCACCAGGCGCACAAGCCTTCTTCTGCTTGTAGTATCGCCGCGCCCAGGATTGCTGCTCTTCGTCGTCGAAGGGATAGAATGGGACGTCCGGCGGCGACCATTCGATGTGCTCCGGAAGGAAGGTCGGCCGCTTGAGGTCGAAGTCCCACCAGATGGCGCAACCCAATCGCGTGTGGTGATAGTCGGTTGCGAGCGCGTCGACCATCTCCACGCAGTACATCGGATCACCGCTTCTGCGAGCGACGGGTGGCAGCATTCCAATATTCTGCAGATCGCCGAGCTCTGAGGCTCTGATCTTCAGACGTTTGAGCACCTGGTGCTCTTCGTAGAGCGGTGGCCCGGGCATCGTCGGTCCCTCGTTACGAGAAGAGCCGGCCATGAGACGGACTTGTCTGTCAAATTGCGACAGTCGCAGTCACATCGGACAGAAAATCAACTGCCGCTTCAAAGCGAGAAGTTCGTTGTTGGGTTTGTCTGGTATCGCGTTGAAGGTCTCGCGCCTGATTCGCTTCGGCGGGCAAGTTGGGTTCAGATCAGTAGGCGGCTGGGCATCTCTTTACGAAGTCAGGTTGCGTCAAGTGAAGCCGCTGACTAACAAGACCACATGAATACCGAATCATCCTTGAATTGGCCGAATGCAGAGCCGCCTGCTCTCGTGCCCACGCCTCGCCGACGATGGCCGCTTGTCCTCGTTGTAATCGTCGTGCTCTCCCTGGCAGGCGCTGGTGGTTCTTATGCCTGGCTGAACCCGGGACTGTTCATTCCAACCGCGGGTCGCACGCCAACTGAAGTTGATACGGTGTCCAGCGATAAAGCAGTTCTAACGGATCTGCTCGCCGCGCAGCAAAAAACGACCGACGACTTGGCGGCCATCGACAGGGCCATTGCCGATCAACAAGAACAACTAAAAGCGATAGTCAGCCAGCTTGCGAGCTTGAGCGCGAAGATCGACACCATGACAAGCCCGCCGCCGCAGACACAGGCGGCGCCGTTTCCCACGCTGGCACCCGCTGTAGCGGCACCGACAGTCCCGACGGCTCACGCGACGCCAGTGCCAACAGCGCACGTCGTCCCCAAGCAAAGGAAGCCATCGCCGCGAGCACCGAACCCTACAGGCCCGATCTCAGTCGGAGGAGCGCCGCTGAGCGTGGCGCCCGATGCACCTGGGCAGTGAGCCGCGCACCACGATGGCGAGGTCCGAACTCGGAGAGGGAAGCGTGGCCGGGTCGAAGCTCTCACCTATCCACCAACAGGTCCCGAGAGCGCCTGCAGCCCCGCTTCTATCGCTGCAATGTCCTGCTCGACTTCGGCGATCGACGACCGGCAGTCGATGCCCGTCCTGGCCTTAAGATCGACTGCCAGATGGCGGCGGTGGTTTCTTAGATCCTCGAGAGACTGCCTATCATTCAGTCTCGTGTAGCCATCCACAATCATCTCAATTGCACTCGACATAACGCTACCCCACTGTGAAATCGGCATTCTCAAATGAAGACAGCCTAAGGCGGCATGGATAGCCGGGAAATAATACGAACGATCTACTCAGCCTGGGCTAGGACCAGTCGCGCTTGGCGATAGGCCGACGAACCTGAGGCGGACCTTAGCTGCTACAGCTATCCCGGTCGGGTTGTCGCCTTCAACGAGATCGGGGGTGGTCAGGGGACACATGCGACGTCGTGAAAGTTGTCGCACGCGGTTGACACCGGCGCCGAAGTCTCTCCGGCCGCCTAACAGGGCCTTCATGAATTCCAAAAAGGGCCGCCAAGGGGATGCATCACCAATCCCTGACGGCCCTTCGCTGGTCGCCGTGTCTCACGGCTGGTACACGGAATTATTTGCGAGTTAAACCTAGGCGCGACGAAAGCCGCCGCTGGGCGTTTTCGTGGTTGTCCACCGCGTGAGGGAAATCGTTACGCTCCACGCCAGACGTGCAAGACACCTTCGCGGAAGCCGCCTACGAACTGATCAGATACGTCGGGCGGCAAGATTTCGGCAATGTCGTCGAACGATCCAGCCACCAACGTGGCAAGCTCATGAGCGGATGCATGCTCAGCCCAGCGTCGGCCCATTTCCAAACCGCGCAGACGTTCCTGTTCAATGTCCATCCATTCTCGGCCCGATGCGTTGTGATAGGAACGGCCCGGCGCCGGGGGCTGGGAGCGTTAGACGGCGCCGGGGCCGTCGTCCGTCACCGCTCGAACGGAGCCTTTGGAGGGGAACGTTCGTCGGCAGTGGCGAACACAGAGCCAATATAACCTTTGGTTGTTGTTCCGGCATGTGCAATTTGTGCCAAATCCGGCGTGCTGGCGAGAAGCCTGCACAGCAGCGGAGCAGGCAGCTCTTCTGGAAAAGAATGAAGCCGACTCGGTTGGTACTCGCTCGCAGACTTCCTTGATATCCAGATCTGCGAGAATCTCCTTGACCGACCTGGAGCGCAATCCGCCGCTCATCCTCCAAGGTCTAGCGGCTTGCCTCCTGCTTCGTTCGACGGAATCTTGGCGCATGAGCACGAAGTCACGAGAGGTCATCTGGGGCGGCCGAATCATGGGCGCGAAGATCCGCGCCCAGGGAGCCCGCGAGAACGCGGAGCAGGCCGTACGCGAGGCCGATCGAGCGGAAGCCGAAGCCTGGTCCGTCCGCATGGAAGGCTACGGAGGCCCTGCCCAACCCTCTCCGACTATCGGTCAGTGCCTCAATGGCGGGCTTGGCTGGTTAGAGGTCGAGTGCACCCGCTGCAAGACACGCGCGAGCCTACCCTTCGACGCTATCCGCCGGCCGAAAGATACGCCGATATGGAAGCTTGAGGCTTCTCTGAGGTGCCGGTCGTGCCGCACTCCCCGATATGCGCCGAAGGCTCGAATGATCAAGTTGACAGAGACCCGCCAAATCACGCCTTACAAGTGGGTGCATCCATCAGAGGACCGTTAACGTGTCGAACTTCGCCGCCAACCGCCCCTACGCCGACCCAGAAACGGCGGCGCGCAAGCTGGTGGAGATTGCTGCCGCCACGCCGGCGGTGCAGGACGGCCGAATCTACATCGAGCGGGTCAACGCACAGTTCGTGGCTCTGCTGAAAGGCAGCCGCGGTCACCCTGAGTTCGGCGATGGGCTCCGCTGCGCTATCGAGCACGGCTGGCTCTGGATGCACGAAAGCGGCACTTATCTGAAGCTGATGCCCCCGGGCCAGGATTTGTTAGCCTCCAAGGGGAGCACTGTTTCAAATAGGCCACAGACGCGGGAATATTCGGAAACCTAGGAACGAGCAGGCCGAGGTTGGCTTGTGCTTGCGGTGACGGCTTCAGTCGAGCCATGTCACGGCCCCAGCATCATCCCGCCCCCCGGCCGATGTTGGGGCCATTTTTTTTCGAGGTACGCATTGGACGAAGCTTGGAGAGTGGTTTTTGCGATCAGTGCGACGACTGATGTTGCTGCCGGTGCCTACTTTGCCATACGATTCATCATCGGATTGCAGCTTTAGCTCCAGTCACAATCGATTAGCTCACCGCACCCTCCGAAGATGGAGCCGTGACGCGAAGCACCATCAGATCAGGGAGTTTCCAAAAGAAAGCACGCATAGGATCATCCCTGGCGCGCGCGTCCATGCTTGCATGGCCTTGTTGGCAGCCCGTAGAACCGACGGACGCAGGATTTGGATTGCATCGCGGATGGATACACTGATCGGCTGACGGCCGATCCGGCCGCGCAGTCGAGCAACCCGCAGCGCGCGCACCAACGTTTCGGGATCGGGGAGGCCTCTTTTGTCTTTCAAAAGAGTCCACGTCAGACGCTTGAGATCGAACGTCTCCTGGTCAATTTGAGGGAACGATCCGGATGCGGTGATGCTGGCATGGTCGGTGATATCGTAGAAGACAAGACCATCGTCGATCGCCACCATATCGCCATGGCAGGCCAGATCAACGAAGAACAGTTGGTCCACCCCCCAACTTATCGACCGGTGGTTTCGCATCTGGCAGCCGGCTCTGACGACTTTGCTGTTGACCAGCAATGTCGAAGGGACAATCCCGAGCAGCCGTGTCTTGCCCGCCAAATAAAGATCCGTGAGGCACTCCTGGCTCGAATACAGGTAGGTCTCGCTTCCTCGGCGGTACCTTATGCCTTTGTCCTGAACTAGATGGCATGTTGAGGTTATGAATGCCGCGCCTGGATAAGCCCTCGCTAGTTCAGCGAACCTCCGGAGCGCCCCTGGCGCGAGCCAGTCGTCGTCATGCAACAACTTGATCCAGTGGCCGGAGCACGCAAGCATCGCGTTATTTGTGTTGTCGACCTGACCACGGCCTCTTCGGTTTTCGATAACTTGGATTCGCGGCTCCTCGCGGGCGTACTCGCACAGGATACGCCAAGTCTCCCCGACCGGCCCTTCGTCGTCGCTGATCACCAATTCCCAATCCGAGAAGTCCTGTTGCAGCACACTTTCGACGGCACGGCGCAGCATGTCTGGACGGCGGAAGGTCGGTATGGCGACCGAAATGAGTGGCTGACGTTCCGAGCCTCGAGTTCGGCTGCGCGGTTCGGCCTGCAATATGACCATTCGGAGTTCCTCATTGATCGCGGCGGTGGCGCGCGCGGAGGGGGTCCTCAGCAGGGTTCGGGTCGCGACTGATCCGAAGGCAATGCTGAACGTTCTCGCGCTGAGCTAGCCGACTCGGTCGAAACGCTGGACACTGCGAGGCACACCGTCATCGTCCATTTGCATGACGTTGGCCCTCCGCCGGCGCGCGATCCACATATGTTTTATAAAGGGAAAAATTGGCAGTACACGCGCAATGGTGGTGAATCAATGAGCCGCCCGCCATCCCTATTTGCGCTAATTCCAGCGGCCATTTTGGCACTATCCGACTATTTGAGCATTTTGTGATAGTCGCGAATGCGGTTCGGCTCCACCGGGAAGCGTTGGCACTCCCGCGTCCGCTGAGCTTCTCGTCCTGGAAATCGTGAAGCCAATGGGACGACGTTGAGCGCAGCTTAATGTCAGCTGGAGGCATCAACTATGGAACATCTCGGAAAAGGCAAAATCCTCACCCTCGCCGTTTTGGCAGTGCTCCTGGTTTTGATTGGCGTCGGGGCGGTTTCGATATGGAATGAAAGGGGAGTTCAGATCGGCAATTACGGCTGGATCGCGCTAGGCGTCGGCATGTTTTTCTCTGTGCTCGTCGGATGCGGACTAATGGTGCCGATTTTCCTTGGCCGCGGCGGTCACGACGACAGGTCTGATCCCTTTTGAAGGAAGACGGCCCCGGCCTGTAGGGGCTTTGAGGGGTGTAAGGCCGGGGCCGCTGAGGTGCTTGGTATCGGTTGCACCAAGCAGTGGCGAGCCTACTGAGATCGAAGCTTTTGCTCCGTTCGATTTCGCACAGCGCACTTCCCTACCAATTTAGGACACCCGCAATCGCCCGTCTTGCTCCGCTCCCTGAATACGGGAATAACTGGCAATGCGCACTGATTCGGCTGCGCCGAACGGCCTCAGCATCCGGCGCCAGCCCCGGCGATGCGCGGGGCCGTTTCGTTGTGTGACGCAAGATCCCAAGAAAGCAAAAGCGCCGCCCTGGTCCTTGCTCTTTGTCTCCAGTTCAACGGCGCAGCCGCGAGATCTTGAGGTTAAAGCCAGCTAGGTCTTGATAGTCGAAAGGTTGCGGCTGATGCTGCTGGTCAACAGCTTCGTGGTTGCGACCTGTCAACGCGGCAAGCTGTTTGCCTATCAGGCTAAGGGTGCAAGGGGTCTACATTGAACCAGAGTGGTTGCGTCGGAACCGCGGTGGTGTCAGTGATGCTGATGGGATCGCTCATCATCATCGCGCTGTGGTTCTTTTACTAGAGACCAAGAGACGCGCGAGGCGAAGCGGCACGCGCGCGGGGCAAAGAGAGCAAGCGATCCTGTCGCAATCGATTAGCTCGCCATCGATTCACTAATGTTATTGCAAGGATCTCCTAACCGGGAAATAATGGCAATATGGGCTGGGTGCAATGAGGGCCGCTGTTTCCGAAAGGACAGCGGCCCTCTAATTTTTTAAGTTGTTCGTTTTTTTGGTCCTAGGCTCGACGCCGAGGGTCTCCGCTACGCGATCGAACGCGGTAGCGGCACCTATCTGAAGCTGATGCCGCAGGGTCAGGATCTGCTGGGTCAGTAGGAACCGGGAGTTCTCCGTCCCAGTTGGTTTGGGCTGGCTCACCCCCTCTCGAGCTAGCAGAGCAGCCCCGGCCCCTATACCCCCGTTAAACACCAGCCGGGGCCGTCTCTCTGATCTAAAGGGACGAAATCCGCTATGTCGTTACCAGCAGAGCCCGCACTTCCAACCTGCCCGAACTGCAAAACGTGGCCTATGGACCTCTCCGGCCCCGTCACAAATTCATGGAAACTGGAGTTTCGTTGCTCCGGCTGTTTGCGTCGCGCAGTCTTCGACATGCGCGGTGATTCGAAGACGCGTGGAGTGCAGCACTGGCCAGCAACAGCAACGCGGTTCAGGGATGACATCCGCGCTCGCCAGTGATGGGTACTCTTCCGATAGAAACGCGAGGGTGGTGGCTTTACACCATCCGATCAATGGACATCCGTCAGCGGCAAGACCCTAGAGTTCGCTTGACCATCGTGAACGATCGGCCTCGGCACCGGCGGGAGGCTGGGGGTCTCTCAAGGCGCCGAAGCCGTCGCTCTCTTTCGCCGCCGGAGCTGACAGAGGGAAGCCCTGCGACATCAGATATCGAAAAGTTAAAATGGTATTGTTGCCGTTGACAGTGCACTTTGTGCCAATCGGTGTGCCGCAAACGGAAAGCCCCTTGTCGGTGATGAACTCGCCCTAAGGGGTGCAGCGGCCGTCAATTTTCATCATAGTGGAAGGGGATTCGGGGCGCACAAAACCGGAACTGGGATGCCACGCTGGAAGCAGGAATGGACAGAGGAAGAAGTGACAAAGCTTAGACTGCTCGCGGGCACCATGCCCCTTTCGCTGATCGCCAAACAGCTCAATCGCACCACAGGCGCCGTGCTCGCCAAGGCAGCGGCGGAGAAGCTAGCCGTCATCGCCGATCTTCGTGGCAGACGCGACTAGCCGTGCGTGAAACTGCTCCGCCGGCGAAAGAAGCCGCGCCTCCGAAGAAGAAACGCCAAGTCAAAAGCATTCGAGAGAGCTTGGCGGACAACGCCATTCGCATCCGGACCAGGGCCAAGCTGCCCATCGCTGGTCCGCGCAAGCGAGCGAAGGGATAGCCGGGCCCGGCTGTTGGCTGGCCTGTTTTCCGAGCACGGTGGCTAGTTGATTTGGGAGCGGCCGGATTGTCTTGGAACAAATGTCCACCTTGGAACTTATGGAGTCGCCTTCATATAGGTGACCCGTGTCCGAGATCAGGGAAGCTGAGCCATCACCCCGGCCCCCGCAGAACGGCCCCGCCTGCCCAACGTGCAGCCGGCCATCGCGCTATGTGTCATCAATCCTCGACGTGAAGAACGATCGCATGGTGCCGATCTATCGGTGCTACGATTGCCGCCAAGAGGTTTGGAAGTAAGGCCGCCTAAGTTGCAACGCCATCGCGGCGGGGCTTTCACTCTGGCTGCGTGGGTCGCATCTCGCGCACAAGCCGAGCAACCCGGCGGCGGCCCTCCCACAATTCAACAGCTGGGTGAGCGTCTAAGAATTTCTCAGCTCGAGTTTGGGCGTCTTTGTCCGTTGGGCTATCGATCTCGTAAACTGCCCGAGCAACGCCGGACAAATCGATCGCATACGCAAAATACCGCATCGCAGTTCTCAGTTTGCGAGATCTGCCAACGATTCGTTCGGTGCGCCATCGTTCCTGCGGCTGCGTCACTAATCAGGCCAACCGGACATCAACCGCGCGTTCTTAGCGACCCGTTAAGCGACCGCCTGTCATGATGTTTTCTTGGACGGGGCCGTGGGGGATTACGCGTCCTCGTACTCCGAGGTTGAAGGCCCGCCTACAGCCAGCCCTTAGGCGGGCCTTCCCTCACTGGCTGCGCGTTAAATACGTTTCCAAGTGTGCCCTGGATAACATTGCTCTGCTCGAGAGCTGATGTAAGCTAAGTTCACCGGGGCTGGCTGCATATTTCCCTTAAACATTTTCACCCGGATTTTTTGACAATGCGCGGGCCGTAGCCTGCCCCCAGGCTGCGGCCCTTTGCGTCTCCTCCGACCCATTTCCAGGGAGCAAATTTATGGCTAGCGAACACTGCCTGATCGTCCGTGCAGCGGGAAAACAACTGGATTTGCTTCGAGGCGAGGCCTTTCGCATTGCAAAAGCAAGCCAGTTAGGCTGGTCGACTGACCGCGCCGATGTCGGTACTCGCTTCTGCTTTGAAGATGCGAAGGCGAAAAATGAATTCGCCGTCGTCTGCGATAACTTCGGTGTCGCCAGCAAAGACATCTAAGGCGTGTACTCATAAATTATCTGCGTGAATCGATGTCCGCTTGTCCCCAATAGCGGCGCGAAAGCGGTCGTTGTCGGACTTCCGAGAAGGGCCAACAACGGACAAATGGACCCAGCTTCCCAAGTTAACCACGGCCACCATGGAACTGCGTAATGTTAGGCGCAGGCGGATTGGGATATTTCTTGACCGTCTCCAGGTACTCATCGACCTGCTTGAGCGCAGGGTCTGACACCCAACTGAACAACCCTCCGACGATCAAGTCCTCATGCGGGTCCATTTCAATGTTGTACACCTTCGGATAGCCCGCCATGCGAGCGCTCGCTGAGAAAATTCCGGGCTGCCGCTGCGGGCCATCGCCGGTAGGATGAACGTCGGTGAAATAAATGCGCCATTGCTTCCATCGAGCGGCGACCAGATCTGCGCCGATGAAGCTCAGGAGATTTTCGCGGTGTCCCGCCGCGCTTTTGCCAAGCAGCACGTCGATCTGGTCTACGCCGTCGATAGGCCGATCAGTCGGCATTGTGGCACCGACTATGTTGGCGAAAGTCGGCATAAAATCCATGATCGAAAACATTGCGTATGAGGCGGTGCTTGGCTGCACGTTTCCGGGCCACCGGATGATTGCTGCCGTCCGTATTGCGCCTTCTGAGGCTTCACCCAGTTCACCACGGAAGGGACCGGAACTGCCCATGTCGGGCGTACCGTCATTGCCGAACTCCCGCGCGGTTTGACCATAGGGCCCGTTGTCGGACGCAAAGACCACAATGGTGTTGTCGTCAAGACCAAGTTCTCTCAGACTGTCGAGGATTTGGCCGACGTGATAATCCCCCTCCATGATCTTGTCGCCGTAATTGCCGATGCGGGACCTGCCCTTAAATTGCGCTGACGGCAAGTTTGGCACATGGCCCATCGAAAACGGCAAATAGACAAAGAACGGCTTGCCATCCACCTTCTGCCGTCGCATGAAGTCAATCGACTTATCGACCAATTCATAGTCGATGTTTGCGCGCACTTCCGGCGTAAATGGCTTTACTGTTCGCAGTGCTCCCCCGGCGGTCGCCTCAACGATTTGCGGCCCACGAGCCAGAAGCTCAGCCGGAGTAGCCGCGACTGAATGCGTTAGTTGTACCGTGCTGACGTAGGTTGCCGCGTCCCAAGAAATATCCGGGGGGATGCCATAGAACTCGTCGAAGCCGTGCGCGGTCGGCAAGCTCTGCGGTTCACCACCGAGATGCCACTTGCCGTAAATCGCCGTGGCATAGCCTGCGCCCTTGAACAACTGGCCCATCGTGAAGGCACTCGCGGGAAGCGTATTCGGCGATCCCTCGATGGCGATGAGGGACAAGCCATTGCGGATTGAGTACTGGCCGGTCATCAGAGCCGCCCGCGAGGGCGTACAGGCTGGTTCAACCAAAAACTGGGTGAGACGCATTCCCTCACGAGCCAGTTGATCGAGACGCGGCGTCGGTGCGCCACGTAACTCTCCGCCACCATAACAACCCAAATCACCGTACCCGACGTTGTCCGCCAGAATGAAAACGACATTGGGTTTTTGCGAAGCCGGTTGCGCTGCAACAGGCGCTACCACGGAAGAGAGCGCGGCAACTGCAGGCAGACCTAATGCTACAACACGGCGACTGACACTGGACATTAACCCGTGCGATTTCACTGCCCCCTCCGGTGAGTTCCTTTGATCGTCGGCGGATACATACGAATGGAAGCCGTCGAGAAGTGCGGCTTTGATCCAAATCAAGGACTTTCAACGCGACACCCAAAAGCCTACTTGCTAGGGCTCAAGGGCTTCCGCTAGGCTCTACCGACATCCGGCCTCGCCACGGGTGATATTTCCGCTTATTCTTTCTGCGCAATCACCAATCGAACGGCCGTAGATGAACCTCGTACCTGCCGAGCGCGATATACTCTTTGAGGATTTCGCCCGCGCATTGTTCAAGCGCGACATGGACGCGCTTTACAGAGTTGTCTGCCCGGATTTCGTCTGGCGCTATCACGATGGCGTTTCGCCCGAACTCGTACTCATCGGGCGAGATGCTATCCTCAAGCACCTTGATGAGAACAAGGCCCGTTATGCGACAAGCCGCTTCCGTGACGTTGTCTATCATCACCTCCCTGACGTTTCCTTCATGACCTTTCGCATCAGCGAGACTGTGCGCTCAACCGGCGAGCACCGGGAGCTGCGTGCTTGGGGCGGCGCATTCTTTGAAGTCACGGTCGACCGGGTCGCTACGCCCCCTTCTTTGCCTTTCTCTTCTTCGCGCCTGTCTTTTCCACGCGCACGCCCTTGAACTTTTTGGCGGCCTTCTTGCCCTTTGCCGGCTTCTTGACGCCCATGAACTCGCCCGACGCTTTGTTGCGCTTGGTCCAAGCCGAAGCACCGCCTAGTGTTGATTTGGTCTGCGAACGCTTCTTGACCGCACCCTTCCGTGCGTTGTCCCCGGTCGGCTTGTTGACTGCCATGTGGCCTCCACCCGATGATCTGTCGCTATAAAGCGCCGGCGTCCCAGGCAGTTCCAGTCCCAGGAACGAATCGGCAAATGTCCGTTTGAATCCCGGTTCTGTGGCGTGGAGTACGTGTATGCGTCAGTCTCGATGGACCCCCTCCCTCATCCCGGCCGACGAGCCGACGGTCTACCTGGTCGCGGATGATTTTGGAAAGGCGGGACGCGCTTGGCGCGAGGCCGACCTGGAGACGGCAGACCTTGAAAGCGTTATTCAGGATCTGCTCGCGGGCGAGTATCGCAGGCCGATCCGGGTGATTGCCTTCAACACAGCGGAGCGACGGTCCGAAGACGTTTCCGAGGATGTCGCCCGTGAAATCCAGCGCCGCTGCGATTTGCAACTGAGCGACGTCCCGTCCCATCTTCAGGAATTTGTTGATCGCTACGCTGCGCAGGATCTGCGGCAGTTCTGCCTGCGGCTCGTGTAGCATGGCAGCACGGCGAAAAACGGAAGCGCTCGGCGTGAAGGCGCCCGTCCCTGGTTTCATCGAGCCGGCCCTCGCATCGTCGATCGATCGCGTGCCATCGGGCGAGCGCTGGATCCATGAGATCAAGTTCGACGGCTATCGCGTTCAGGTGCATCTCGCCAACGAAGCCATCACTGTCTTTACCAGGCGCGGCCACGACTGGACCAAGCGCTTCAAGAAAGTTGCCGAGGACGCCTGGCACATCAAGGCGAGCTCGGCGATCATCGACGGCGAGATCGTGGTACCGGCTGCGGACGGGACCACCGACTATGCGGCACTCATCAAGGAGCTGCGCGGTAATTCGAGCAAGATCGTCTTCGTCGCATTCGATCTGCTGTACTTCGACGGCCGCGACCTGCGGAAAGTCCCGCTGCTCGAGCGCAAAGCCGCCCTCAAGAAGATCATTGCCAGCAGCAACGTGCAATTTAGCGAAAGCTTCGAGATCGACGGGCGCGAGATGTTCGCGCACGCCTGCAAGGTCGGGCTCGAGGGCGTGGTGTCGAAAGTGCGCGACAGCGTCTATGCCAGCGGCCGCGGCAACAACTGGGTCAAGAAGACCTGCGCCCAGCGCGAGACGCTCACAATCGCCGGCTTCGCGCTCGACGAAGGCAAATGGGACGGCATGTATCTAGGTCGGCGCAGGGGCGATGAGCTGATCTATGCCGGCAAGGTCGACCACGGCTTTGACAAGACATCAGCAGCCGAGCTCCGCGCCCGCCTTGAGCCGTTGGTGCGGAAGACCCAACCATACACCAAGCGCATCCCGCACAAGGGCATCTGGGTTCAGCCGAAGCTGCTTGCCGAGATCGAGTACCGCGCTAAGTCCGCCGAGGGAAAGGTGCGGCATCCGTTCTTCAAGGGCCTGCGGGAGGATCTGTGAGCATCAAAATTGGTCCGGGCTTGTCATGCATGGTAGTCCTGAAGGCTTGAGCATCGAGATCGGAGCGGCCAGCAGCCTCCCTGCCCGAGCCAGAAAACGTGCGCTTGCCGCGAACCGTAATTGTACGGAAAGAGCCGCCGTTTAACCTTGTCTGATTACGTTAATGTCGGAGCGCTGTTGCGAGCTCACGCATGAATTGTATTTTTGGCATCCTATCTGCGTTCAGTGATTTGGTGCCGCGTTGTCTGTGAAAGATTCAGAGATCCTTCGCCTGGTTGAGGCATTCAAGGGAATTAAAGCGAAGGGTACGCGGCGCGCTCTCTTATCGCTTGTTCAATACTTGGCGCAAAAAGAGACAGCCCCGCGAAAACCAAAGCGCCCTCGCTTAGAGACATAAACGATGTGGTTATACTTTGCCTTCGGAATCGCAGCGCTGGTTCTTGCGGGGTTGTGGCTGGTCTATTACGTGCACGCCCATCTTCCAGAGGATGATGGAATCTCGCGCGAAGATTAAAGGCCCGTGCCTTGGCGTTCCCGCACGATCGCCGGGGCCACCACACGTAGTACGTCGGGTGCCATTCCCAGAAACTCTGGGACTCGTTCCGTAAGCGCGCCGGCCCCCAGGCGATGATGCGGGGCGTCAATGCCGCTGTGGTTGGCGTCCTAGGCGCTGCGCTTTACGACCCGGTCTAGACTACGACCGTCAATACGGGGAAGAATTTTGCAATCGCGCTGGTAGGCTTCGTCTTGCTGGTCGCCTGGCGGGCCCCTCCTCTCGTCGTCGTGGCGTTCAGCGCCGCGGCCGGCGCCGTGATGGCTCCGATCTGAGTTCGTCGAAACACCAGGGCGCTTCAGTTAGGATGACGGAGGTGCTGTCTACACCGGGGACACTCGCCGTCGGCCGCTTGCACAAGTTGGCTTGCAATCTCTTCCATCAGATCGTCATGGTCCCAGCAAGTGCCATCGCTTTTGATGATGTTCCGGGCGCGATAATAAGCATGAGTCTCGGCGCCATCGTCGCCGACGCGGATGATCACATCCGGATGAAATGGACAAACGGTGGTAGCGCGCGTCGTCAAAAGGGCGTAGCGCACAGTTGATTGAAGGTTATCCGCATCGACCGACATCAGAGCTCCCGGGCCAGAGGCGCACGCGAGCGATCGAAAGCGCACTGAGTAGCAAGCCCGGCGCGGCAATTGGGAGGCGCTAGGCTGTAACAACAGCGCGGCTGTCCGCTTTCGCGTGGAACAATCCGCAATTCGGCGTGGTGCGCATTGAGCCAAGTCAAATTGTGTGAGTTCGCACCGAAAATTTTACGTGCCAAATTTCAATCGAGCGGGCTCGCTATCAGGCGCCAACCTTTGCATGACATCTCGGTCCGAGTTGCATCCAACCATGCTCGCAGCTAGTGGTCGCTTTTTCGCGCTGTAGTTGGATTTTTATCTGCGCAGGAGCGATCTTGAGTTGTTTGACGAAGTCTTGCCGAAACAGAAGGCTGCTACATTGGATCTCAATAGCTTGGCCTGCTCTTTTTGGTCCGACAGCAAAGTCAGCCGATCGCACAATTCCGCCGCTCGAATGTGTAAGCGAGCGGAGAGCGATCAAGAGTTCTCCGCCAGCGCTAACGAGCTCACGAGCCGCTAGCATGTAGCGCGTCTTGGGTCCAGGCCAGGTCTGGATCGCTGCTACGCCATTTGTGCCTGAACTAAGGTTGTCACTGTCCCAGTTCGGTTATGAGGGCTCGACTCATGACGAGGCATTTTTCAAAGCGCATTGTGACCCATGTGCTTATCGCGGTCACATCTTTGGTGACAATCACGATTGGAGCAACATCGCTGGGAGAGCCCATCGTTACGGGCATTGCTGCTTCTATTCCTGGCCCATTCCATCTTGCGCCGGAAATGACAATTGCAGCTGCCGCGCCGAGCAAAACGAAGCTCCCTCGCGCGCCAACAGGTTGTCGGGATCGATCTGCTCCTTTGCAATGGAAGGTGGACCAGTTCTTCGAGCCGACTAGGGATCCCTCGCCATGAACCTTCGTCAAGAGCCACCGATCGATGCGTGCAAAATGTGACGAAAAGTTCTTACTGTGACGGAGGCTTCCAATGCTCTCAGCAATCAAATGGAACTCCCATAGTGCTCGCGGATGGGTAGTGAGGGCCGTGTCGCTCGTTGTCGTCGCACGAGCAAACCTGCAGAACGGCGAAAAGAAGCAAAGGCGTCCGCTCTGGAAGCATTTCGACGACACCCATCATTGGGATGCGACTTCGGAGGAATGGATCCCCAACTTAGAATCCACTTCGTCGCTTCCCATGAAAACCGCTGCTAGTTGCAGTAATGCGGCTGTCGTCACTCCCCCGGTTGCGCAAGGGTGAGCGCCAGGCCGGGCCAAGCAATTACTACCGGCTTTGTTTCGAAGGGCCGGCCTGGCTGCCAGAACCGGTCGTCTGTTCACTCCCCGGTTGGCCCGGGGGATGCGCAGAGGCGCCCGGCCTGTCTTGGTCGGCAACGTATCCGGACGCGCCTGAATTGCGTGTCTTGGCCCCTTTATCTGCGTCGCGCTGCATCTGCTCGTTGGGCTCGCTCGTCTTGAGCCCTTTGTCTACGTCAGTGTGCATCTCGTCCTTGGTTTGCTCACTGGGCGCGGCGCTTTGCTGTTGCGCCGTTGCTTGGAATGCAATTGCGCTTCCGGCAACTACAATCATCGCGAGGGTTACGGTTCGCATGTTTCTTCTCCCGTGCACTGCCCCATCTCGCTAAACGCGCAACGTTTCCCAACGTTCGTCGTCCCAATCGCAATTTTCGAAGGGGTCAGCAATCAGACAGGAATTGGCTCCGCACATGGCTGACCGAATGAATGAGCCGGTGACCCAACGCCTTTGCTGGAAGCCAACACTATTTTCCAGGAGAGTGCGGTAACTCGTAACGCTCAAGCCGCTGAAATGCTGCTTCCCTCGAATGCTCTGACAGCCAGATCAAAAACAGGGCGAAGGCGCCAATAAGAGCGGCCAGACCAAAGTATAGTTCCTATGGTTCATCCCTCCGGAACGCCTAAGGATCCCCAAGGTTGCTGCAGGTCTCGGAGGCGCGAAACCGCTGATCCAGCGGGGGGACGTTGGGGGCGTCGATATGGAACTGCTGTGAATCATTTGTTCCACAAACCGCCTTAGCGGACGAGCCCAGGAACCTTTGCCGTTGTTTCCTCTTTGCGTCGCAACCAACTGGTTGAGGAGTACACCAAGATGAAGAAGCTCGTTATGGCGAGTGCACTCGCGATTGCAGCCGCCACTGCCGCTCATGCCGCAAAGACCATGGCGCCATCGGAAAGCTGGACGGTGACCAACTACTACACGCAAGCCGTCTATGACCCCAAGGAGAGCAAGATCGGTGACATCGACGACGTGCTCATCGATAAATCCGGCAAGATCACAGGCCTCGTGCTCAGTGTCGGCGGATTCCTGGATGCTGGCGAAAAGCGTATCATCGTGCCCTTCAGCGCGGTGAAGACCACCAAGAAGAACGACAAATGGTGGCTCACCATAAACGAGACAAAGGACACGCTTAAGAACGCACCGGGCTTCAAATATGACAGGGAGAGCACCACCTGGGTGCCCGAGAAGAAGTAAGTCGCATCGATCTACACCTGAACAGCGGCTCGCTGCTACCGCAGTGGGTCGCTCTCATCACGGCTGTAGCATCGAAAGGAGCCGCTGCCGATCCTGATCGCGCAGGCGCTGATTTTCACGCAGCGTCTCCAACTCCAATTCAGCCCTTGTCGTGTCCTGACCTTCGCGCTTCAGGTCAACAATCTGCCGCTCCACTTCTGCAAGCCGGCGCTCTCCCTGCACCACATCGCGTTCAACGCGACCCAGCTCGTCATAGATTGAACTTCTATCCATCAGCCCGCTCCAAGCAATGCGATCAGGGGTGCTCGGCACAAAGAGCACCGCTTACCGCTCCTTCCTCACTTTGCGAGCCGCGTTTCGGGCTGCGGATTGCCGGACTCCCAGGGAGCCGGCAGGATGACGCGTATCGGACGAGCTTCCGTCGAGCTCTGAATACTGGATGGAGCTTGATCCTTCGTCGGTTCGGCCAACGCGACCGACATCAAGGCGACGGACATCGCTACGCAAGTCGCAACCAACCGTACATCCAGCATCGAAGTCTCCTCTTGTTCAACGCGATAACGCAGCGCCGACTGGGAAGTTCGATTCAATCGGGAACAAGTGGCAATTTTCTGGGTTTTCGAAACGAGCCCGCTGGATGGGCTGATGGAGGAGGACCGAATGAATATCAAGACGATGATCGCCGTCGCCATGCTGACGTCAGTGGCAGCGCCTGCGTTTGCGCAATCGTTCTACGTCGTGCAGGACGTGAAGACGAAGAAGTGCACTATCACTGAATCGAAGCCGACGACCACGGAAACGACGGTGGTCAGCGGCGACACGGTCTACAAGACCCGCGCCGAAGCTGAAACCGGCATGAAGACCGTCAAGGTCTGCACGTCGAACTAACGAGGGATTTTCGATGCCCGTACTTTTGCTTTGGGCCGTACCGGCCGTGATCGTCCTGGGTGGCGGCGTTTATCTGATTGGCCACATGCACTAACGGGCTCGGCGCTGTGGGCGATCCATCCTACAGCGTCGACTCTCGAACGATTTTGACAGGGCAGATTTGCGGCCCTTGAATGAAGGGCCCCACACGCCGATAACGCTGAGGCTCCGGTCAAAACCGAAGGCCTTGGGTGGCCCACGAGTACGTCCGTCCAAGTGGTGCGAGAGAGTTAGTTCAGACGTTTGGGGTCAATTTCAATTTCTATAATAACGGCTTCAGTGTCGGGTAAGTCTTCACCGTTCGCCCTGTTGCACTCGCAGGGCATACCGGCGCCGCATTGACAACCTCCCTCCCCTCGGTCCACGCTTTGTCGGGATGATTTTCACACACCCAGCCGAGACCTTGGCAAATCTTGCATTTAACGTCGGTCATGTTCACCAACGTTAATTGCGGAAACGCCGTTCCTAAATCGGCGGCTGAAGCCCCGGCGATCTCATCCAGTCGTCGAGATGGGAGGCGACATCTACCTGACGAAGCTTCTTGAGAAGTGCATCCCGCTCTGGACCAGGCGGAAGTTTTGCAGCCTGCTCCTGGACCTCTTTAGCCCAAGCCGCGACTCGATCCTGAAGTGTTGTTTGCTGCTTGAAACGACGCCGATGCTTCATGGCGCTGCTCCCTGTTGAAGTGGGGCGGGAGCGCAATTGGCGTTCTCATCACCGATAAAAGCCATGGACCGCGCGGTGATGATTTACCGTAGGTCCCAAAGCCCATCGGGAGCGACAACAAAAGTTAGAAACGTGAGAATAGTTCGCGCATGAGCATTTTACTCATTTATCTCAACTTCTGGCTGGCAATCGTGATGACGTATAGCCGTCGTATTTGATCTCGTGAATCCACTGAACACCTGAGGGAGCTTTGTCCTTCAGGGTCGCAAGCTGGGGTTTAATGAACCCCGGCATCTCGGTACGTCTCGCCACGCCACGCAACTCATAAGAAACACTCGCCATCGGTTGGAGCCGACGGCGGGAAGTTTACCTACCTTAGTCTCCAACCTTCGGGCCTCTCCGGCGTTCCGCGATACAACCACAATCGCGCTATTCTGGTTGTATTTTTCTCGTCAACGAGAACGCTCATCGAACAGCTGTGAACTCCACTCAACCGATGCTATGCGATTTACTTAGGAATAACCGTCGGTTGTCTAATGCGGCCTCCGCGTACTGGTCGAATGCGACCTGGATGGCCTTGAGCGCCGCACTGAGCTCTTCGAATACCGATTCGCACTTGCTTTGGAGCGGCCGATTCATATCTGTCCAGCATCATGAAACTCACCACTATTCAGGATCTGGCCATCCAGGCACGCATGGCGGGCGTCGTCGGCGCTGACGTCTTTGACCATCTGTTCGTCGGCATCCACTTCGACGAAATTTACGACACCATGCTCTATGCCTTCGTCGAGGACGAAGCGAAAGCAGCAGAGATCGAGGATGAATTCTCTCTACACATCGCCGCTGTTGCATCGATGGTACTGAAGAAGCACGTCGAGATCGTCTTAGTTATGCCGAAAGTCTTGCAGTAAAGATCTGCCCGCCCGCCGCGCCGCAAATCACCCCGTTCGAAGTCGGGCCGCACCTCAGCGCCGCGGTTTCCGCACCCCTGGCAAACGAAGCCGCTGGTCCGCAAGACGCAGCCCTACTCCAAGCGTAACGCGCACAAGAGCATCAGGGTCGGAACCCAAGCTTCTTGCCTAGATCGCAGGGGCCTGCGGGAGGATCTGTGATGTGCCAAAGACGGACCCGACGTTCGGCGCGCCGTCCGCTTCTGCCCTTTAGCGGACGCCGACAGTGCTCCATGTGAGCTTTCTAATAATTTGGCGACAGTCGCTAAATCGGGGGCTTTTGAGTAACTCCTGGATCGTTCCGTGTGCGGAGCGAAATTATACCGATGGCCTCGCCTGCTTGATAGCTGCACATTCTCTCCATCATCGAGCGGCCCGAGGCGTTAGTCAGTTTGAGTACGCCATTGCGCTCCGCCGAACTCTTCAAAGGAGCAGCGCCATGACAGAGCGGCGTCGAGTGAAACAGACTCAACCCCTCGAGGAGCGGCTTGACCAGGAAGCCGTTCAACTGCGCGAGGAGGCGAAGTCTCTCCCGCGGGGCCCCGAGCGCGAACTTCTGCGCAAAGCTCGGCAAGCCGAGCCCGGTTCGCGCACGAGTGAGTGGTTAAGTTCGCCTTCTCAGAAGGCCCTATCAGATTTAGAAAGCGCAAAGCGCTTTCGGGATAAGGCCGCCGAAGCTTTGCAGATGGCCGATCAGATCGGCAATGAGTCTAGACGCGCAACATTACAACAGATCGCAAAGAACTATAGCTCTGCCGCGGAAGGCCTGGAAGGAATGGCAAGTTCGGAAACCCACTTCAGCGGAACGGGACCTCCAGTTTGCGCTGGGTGCGGGAGCAACATGCAGTGGTCCCGTTCTCAATTGGTGAACGATGGTCTGACAATACGTCACGTCTTTCTTTGCGCCGGGTGCGGAAACAGTATCGAAACTGAAACCCGCCCCGGATCTCATTGGAGATGGCCCTTTAGCAATCGTTGATGCCACCAGGACTGGCGCTAAAGGCGCTCGGTCAAAGGGTACTGGATGGCCGGCGGGATGGACGGATACCAATCGAAGCGAAAGACCAAGCCGGTCGATCTTGCGAGCATCTGCTGCGATCATCCTTAGTCGCTTGATTATCGCATCCGTTGCGGCGTTAAGGTTGACCGGTGAGGTTAATTGCGCAGATGATTTGTCTCTCTGCACGACAACCGATATTTTTCCGCCTAAAGCAGGGATCGACATGCTCGACCGGACGGGGGAAAACGGCGCACTCGACGAGCGCAGGCGTCTTGGCGATTACCTTCTTCCTATCGTTTTCTTGGGCGCAGCCGGCGCTGCGATGATCGCCTGGATCGGCGCGCTGGGCTGGGCCAGTTGGTGGCTGATAACCTCATTATTTTAGCGATAGATGTGACTCACAATGGAAGATTTCGACGGCCTCTCCGACCATTTCATTCTACGGATGTATGAATTCATTCGCCACCAGGTTCACGCTGACGCGGCGGCAGGAACGCACTTGGTGGGCGTCGCCGCGCGACAACGCGCGGAACGGCTATTTAAAGAGATCGAGCGCCGCGGCCTCTTCTGCAAGCCTATCGAGTGGCCTCGGCTCTCCTCAATGGCAGACGACCGATAGGACACGAAGTCCTGGAAGACGGCCTGAAGCTTGTCGAGGACACGGCCCGGCGTGACCTCGTCCGAAGATTGCCCTCGCGTATGACTCAAATGGAACTGCGCTATCGATTGTCCGACGAAGGGCGAATCGTTCTGGGCCAACTCACCTCTGAAGAAACTCTCGAGTTTGAGGTGCTGTCCCAACAAGATCGTGACGGCAGAAACGACCTGCAGTCACAATTGAGGTTGCTCGAGCTGTACGTCAAATACAGCGGCCCGGCGAGCACTCCGCGTCACAAAAACTTGCCGAGAACGAAATCCATTCAGCTCAAGACAGAACGAACGATGCGTCGCCAGCAGCTCCCGAGAATGACTCAGGCGCTGATCTTGGTAATGATCTGCTTTGCAGCAATTCTGGTGCTTGCCCTGTGAGCGACGAAGCTGGGAATCTTGAAGGGGTGCAACGATCGCTGACGCCCAATCTCCAGATTTTGCTAGCCCGCAGCTCGCCCCTCTCCCCCGGATGCAGCCCGCGAAGCGCTTGCGCAAAGCAGGAGAAAGAGAGCGCGCTCGGCCTTGTATCGGGCCCCCTCGCGCGTGCACTCCGAGCCGAACATCACGGCTTCGCCTCCGGCGGCGCAGACAGTCCACTTCCATCGCCCCCGTCCGCGCCGCTTCAGAACAATATCGAAGCCCGCAAATCGATCCTCCTCGTCTGGGGAAGTCACGCCGCTATCCTCTTTGAAAAGTCGCCGCGAAGCTGGTCGATGAGCCGCTGCTCCCTCTCGATACGGCCAAGGTAGAGCTCGCGTTCCCGCTCCGTCGTCGCCCTTTCCAACAGCAGGCGGTAATGCGCGATGACCTTCTCGCTGCCGCGGATCAGCAGGGCCTGGACGTCGCTCATGACGGCGCCCTCACGCTTGCTGGCGCGAGCGGCCCCTTGGGCAGAGTAAAGGCTACAGGGAAAGTTTTGGAGGCCAGCGCCTCGAGGGCCGCCTGCTCCTCGGAAATACGCCGATCTACGAACTGGCGTTCGAGGTCCGACAGCTTGGTCCTGGTGAGCCGCCGATAACGGTGGATATTGTTGCGGTGCGCACGGATAAGGGCAAGATCTTCATCGAGCATCATCGCCACTCCTGACGGTCTTTCATGTCCTTTGCGATTTGAGAAACTGGGACTCTCCATTCCCGGCGCAAAAAATATCCAGCGTGAAGACGCTGTCAAGATGTCTCGTGCGATCGGCGGAAGCCTGCGGCCGGATCGTTAATCGACCATCCGATTCGCCCCGCAAAAAATTCTTCGATCGGCCTCTTGAATCTCCCTTGTGTTTTTCTAAGTCGTTTTTCGCCGCGAGAGCGGTGTGCCGGGCGCCTTCATGGGTTCGGCACGGGCGCCGGCCGGGAGGTTTCGGACCACCGTCTTGCGCTCCTTCGTAACCATCTTGCTCTTTGGAGGACTTGGATATGAGGACCACCTTCGACTTCGCGCCCCTGTGGCGCTCCACCATCGGCTTCGACCACCTGGCCGACCTCGTCGACAGCACGTTGCGCCAGGCAAGCGAAGACCACTATCCCCCCTACAACATCGAACGCTCCGGTGAAGACCACTACCGGATCTCGCTCGCCGTGGCCGGTTTCGGCCCGGACGACATCGCCGTGACGGCCGAGCAGAACGCGCTGACCATCGAGGGCAGGAAGCCCGAGAAGGCGGCCGGCGAGTACCTGTACCAGGGCATCGCCGCGCGTCCGTTCCGGCGCGTGTTCAACCTCGCCGACTACGTCCAGGTGAAGGGCGCGGCCTTTGGCGACGGACTGCTGATCATCGATCTCGTCCGCGAGGTGCCGGAAGCCATGAAACCTCGCCGGATCCAGATCGGAAATGGCGCTTCTCCGTCGCAGATCGAGCAGAAGAAGGCAGCCTGACGCCTGATCGAGGTTCGACGGCGGAACGCGGCGCGCGCGCAAGCGTGGCCGCGCTCCCTGGCCTATGCAATGAAGGAGAAGAACCATGGCAGTTCGTGATCTCATTCCCCGGTCCAGAAACCAGGAGCTTGCGCCGGCGCGCGGCCCCCACGATCCGTTCATGACGCTGCATCGCGAAATGAACCGGCTCTTCGACGATGTCTTCCGCGGCTTCGGCGGGACGAGCCTGTCGCCGTTCATGGAAGGGCAATTCGGCTGGCCCAAGATCGAGCTCAGCGAGACCGACAAGGCGCTGACCATCTCGGCCGAGCTTCCCGGCATGACGGAGAACGACGTCCAGATCGAAATCGCGAACGGGGTGCTGACCATTCGCGGCGAGAAGAAGAGCGAGTGCAAGGACGAAGGCAGATACTTCACCGAGCGCCACTACGGCTCGTTCCAGCGGCAGATCGCGCTCGAGGACGTCCAGGAGGACAGGGCGGAGGCGACGTTCAAGAACGGCGTTCTGACGATCTCGCTGCCGAAGTCCGAGAACCCGCGAGCGGGCGTCAAGCGAATTGCGATCAACACGCAGTAAAGACTATCACGGGCGGCGGTCGTCGCCGCCCGAACTCCCCTGCAAAGGAGCGTAAAGGGAGCAACCGATGACCAACGCCAACACGAACACCGGCAATCTCAATCCATTCTTCCATCCGGCCGCGCACTATGCGTCTCCGGAGGATGTTCTGAACGACAACGAACTCTCCGCGCCGGAGAAGCGGATCATCTTGTCGTCTTGGGCGTCCGACATGTTCGCGGTCGACTCCTGCCCGGCGCTGCGCGAGATCCCGGGCATGAGCCACCCTGTCAGGCTCGCCGACATTCTCACGGCGCTGCGTCAGCTCGACGATGAGGATGATGATCCGCCGCGGCCAGGCGGCGCGCCCCTGCGGCTGCGGCGGCCACGAGCCGCCGCTCAGCGGAGGTCACCATGATTTTCACTCGGACCATTCTGGCGATCGTGCTGATCAGTCAAGCCTCTGCAATCTGTGCAGTGCCGCTTTGTGCGTTCCTAGCCGGGTCCTCCGCGAGAACCTCCTGACGCAGCCTTCCGCTCGTCGCAAAGCAGAGGCCCGGATGCTCGCACGCCGCTTTCGGCTCCGGCCGCTCGGCCGCAGCGACCGATCAGTTCGATGCCAGTGAGCGGCGTGCGACCAACATCAAGAGACCGCCAACTTGCGGGAGCAAGGCGAGCAAAATCAGCCGAAGCATAGCAAAATCCTCCGGCGCCGGGCTGAGCGATCCAAAGGATGCCCACGCGACCAGCTTAATGGCAGCTTCCGTTTGAGGATCCGCGACCTGCTTAACAGCCGCGACCGCGCTATCCAGGACTTGCCGGCGCTCCACGACTCCCGCCTCACGCTCACGGCAAAACCTCCCCACCCCGCCCTTGCACTCGCGATCTCGAGCAGCCATTGCGTCCGAAAGCGCAGCTTGAGCGGCCGTCACGGCCGGCGTGACCCGTGACGCCCGCGCCAGCGTGACGTCGCTGACGTTGGTCGACGCAAAGCCAATGCCAGCCGTGACGGTGAAGACGAACGTCACCAGCCAGAGTGCCCACCCAAGGAGAGCGGTGCCGGTGCGGCTTCTTTGCCAGAGATTGGCGGCACAGGACGGCATCCCAAGCGCGATGAGATCGGCGGCCACGCCCAGGGCCAGGAAGAGCCATCCAGCGATGTCGCTTGAGCCGAGCGATCGGGCGAACCACCCGTTGATCGCAATGCCGACGCCGGCGAGCGCGAGAGCCGCCACAAGCAGGATCATGGAAGCGATGGAAGGCCGTGACGGCGTGACGGATGGAGGGGTGCTTGGCGTCACGGGCGCAGGCGTGACGGTCGCCGCGCTGTCGTGCGTTACGGCGGGCAGCGGCGTGACGGCTTCAGGGCTTGGCGGAGGGGCGCTAGATGGCACGACGGGCGGGGGCGGTTTAGTGGGCATCGGAGAAGCAGAGAGCTCTGGACGCGCTTCGGCCGGCGGCGCCTTAGCTTTCCGCTTTCGATCCCGATAGGCCTTGGCCCGCTCCGCGCCGGTCATGGCTTTCTTGGGAGCTTGACGGAGCGAGATCACGGCGGCTGAGGTATCAGAGGCCATATTTGGTTCTTCGTTTTATCGATTTGCGCGATTTGTTCGGATTACTTTGACGCTGGAGGATGCTTTGCCCTGAGGCGTTCGCGGATGCGGGGTACTGCGAACCGGTGTCGCGTCGAACGTCACATTTCATTGAGCTCCAGCGCAGCGCACTAGCGTCTCTTTGAATTGCGGTTGCACTGCCCAAGCATCGAAGCTTTCTTTCGGGAAGTTTCCGCGCGCGACTTCGATTTCCGCAGCACAGCTGCAAACGACCGTTGCGGTCATGCTCGACCTGACGACCTTCTCGAGGGCGCCAGCCGAGATGATGGTTCCTACACAGGCATCCGCGAGCCGTCTTACGACCAGGCCGAGCTTCTCGTTTGCATCCGCCGGGCCGTTCCAGGCGCCGGTCACCATGCTGAGCATGGCGCAAGCGATCGCGATCCTCTTCTTCATGTGCCCCTCCTCCGCGTCGCTGGAGCATGCAGGACCGCCCGCCAACTGCAACCAGTGGAGTGCTCACCGCACGGCTCTATCGATGGGTTCACGCGCGCCTGCGTTCGCAGAGGACGCCCTTCAGAAGGCCGCTCAATCGAGATACGAGGGGCGCTGGACGCGTTGCATGACGAGGATGGCCCTCTTGAGCGCGCGCTCTCGGCGAGACGCCTGGCATGCCGCCGCTGTTGGCTTCCTCGTACGCACCTTCGGCCGCGCCCTCAGGCGCTTCCTAACCTTCTTAACCGGGATTGGCACCCCCGGGGCATGGTGGAGCTCGCAGCGCTTGTTGAGTTGGCCCCGGCGAACCCGAGTCTTGGTGCTCAAGGCCGTGAAGATGCGCTTGCAGCCCGGCTCCGCACAGATCGACTGATAGCGGATGAGTTCAAGGTAGCGGCCGTCTCGGCACCAATGATCCTTGGTGCCGAGGATCCGATACTGCCGGCCTCGAGACTTGAAGCTGCGGCCAGGGGTGAAGCGGTTCAAGAGATCCTCCCGAAGCGCGGGCGGCGCTCCTCAATAAGCGCAAGTGAAAACCTTCCCGGTGCGGCGCGAAGCGCCGCGCACATCTCTGCCCGCTGGGGGATTGCGGACAACGCATCCCCCCGAAGGGGTGGAATTGTCCTGGTGTCCGCAATAACGCCAACGTTCTGGGAGGATTGAAGATTCTGAGGTTCGCGGACATCGATGTCCGCAATAACGCGTGTCCTGATGTCCGCAATGTTTGGCATGTTGTTGAGAATTCTCACTATTCTTTCTTTCGGAGACAGTTCGCGGACGGTCATGTCGTGGTGTCCCCAATATCGATGATGAGATGCATCGCGCGGCCCTGTTTGCCCTTCTCGCGGGCATTTTCACTCCGGACTTTGTCGCCATTTTCAAAGGTCTGCGGCTGCTCGAACATCCGAGCCAACCGCTTTCGGAGCGCTTCCGGCGAGACGAGCTCGGCGAAGCCTGTGTCGATCAGTTCGTCGGCAACGGACTTTACCGTCATCCTGCGACCGTCTGCTCTTCTAAGTAGACTGGCTACCGCCTCGCGGATGTTGGCATTTTCGTCCGCGCCCGACTGCGTAGCGCTTTTGACTCGACTGAGCTTCACCGGGACAAGAACGCCAACCTCTTCGCCACCAGGGCCGCCGATCACGACGCCTTCTCGGCGGAAGAAGCGTGGTTCGCCAGACAACAGCGACATGTTGGCCTTTCCGTCGTCGAAGCGAATGTAGCGGTGCTTTTCGGCTTCAGAGATGCCGAACTTCTTTGCGGTTGCGGAATCGACGCCGTAGAGAGTGGCGCCCATACGGGTGACGCCCGTGAGCGCGCCGGCACCTCGGGTCGCATCCATGTCGCCGGCGTAGGACTCTCGATTGGCGGCATTCGGTGGCTTGCGGGGGTGGTGAGCGAGAACAACGCTGCATGGTGCGGTTACAGCCATACGCCGGAAGACACGACCGACAGCGGCAATTTCAACGTTGTTGTTCTCGTCTACAGCATGCATTTCAACGAAGGGGTCGAAAATCGCGAGTCCGATATCGTTGTCCTTTATGAACGCTTCAATGCCGACTGCGTCCTTGGTGCCCACAACTCGGTCACCGTCCTTGCGAGCGAAAATACGCGCTTGCTCCGCGCCAGATTCCATCACAAGCCCGGGCTGGCCGTCGATGAGTAGATCGGACCACGACACGTCGAATTGAGCCATAACAGCCAACAAGCGGCGTTTAAGCTCGTCGAGTTCATCCTCCTGATTGTACAGGAAAACACGCTCGCGACGGGGAACGTCGAATCCCGCGATATCACTGCGCCCCGTCACGACAGCAACGGCCATCATCAGCAGAAAGGTCGTTTTTCCTACACCGGCAGGCGCGACCAAAACGGAGACGTATCGCTTAGCCGCGAAGGGACCAAAAACATATACGCGCCGCGGCAAATCAGAAGCTTCGAACCGGGTGATCCAACGAGCCGCAAGCGGATGAAACTCGCTTCCTGCCGAAGGCTTCGGGTCGGGACTGTTTAGCCAGGCTCGCTCGACATATCGGCGATTGATTTTGCTCTTATCGGCAGAGCTGAAATCCCACACGCGAAGTAGTTGGCCGAAATCCGTAGGCGAAAAGCCTCCGGCCTTCTTGAGAAGAGCGCCGAATGCCCAGGAATAGCCTGAGCCCGAGTCGTCCTCGCCGGGGCCCGCACGGCGATCGCCCTCCCATAGCTGGAGCAAAGCGTTGTTTGCCTTGCACGCAACTTCGAACTTAGTTCGTAGATCGGAAGGCAAGTCGTCGAAAATTGCGCAGGCCCGGATCGCCTCCATGTCAATGTCGAGCTTCGATTTGGATGTGTCCGGCCTTTGTTCAGGTGCAATTGGAGGGGCCCAGACCTCCATCTCCGCAGGAGTCGTCGGCTCATCCATGTAGAGATCTACAAGCCTAGAGACAGCAGCCTGCCGGCCTCTCTTGCGCTTGATGGAGTCTGGCAAATTGATCGTGCCGGGAAGGCGGAGCACACGGTCTATATTGAACGTGCCGGGGTCCCCACCAAATTTGGCAACGAGGCCACGGTTCTGAGCTTCGATCGCGTAGACGTCTTCAGATGAAGCGATGGGTATTTTCTGATCAAGGGGGTACAGCAGATTGAATCCCCCGCCAGAATCGATGATCGCGCCTATCCAGGGCGCTCGGGGATCTTTTTGAACGGCCTTGATCTTGACCTCAAGAGCGGCCTTCAGACGGCTCAAATTGAGCGGATCTTGCTGTTCGGCCTTCTCCGGATCGATATCGCAATGATAGGCACGAGCCTGGCCGATTTCCTCTTTGCCAAGCTTGTCATCGGGCGCGCCCGGCTTGGGCTCATTCACGCTGAAATAGATATTCATGCGCCCTTGGCGCGCGTCGATCCATCGCTGGATGGCGTCCCAGGAGTTCGGCCCGAAAGTCCGCCCCTCACTCTTGCTAGTCTCGGGATCCTTAGCCCAGAGATTATGTCGACCTACCGAGTCGAGGGCTTGCAGAAAGCGAATTGCCTCATCTGTGTTGCTTTTAAGTGCGCCATTGCTGGCATTGCGGTTGCTCAACACGTCGCCCATCTTCATCAAGCGCGCCCCGTGACGAGATGGACGATATAAAATCGATGTCGGGGCTTCATCCTTGGCTCGAGATACTCGCGCCAGGCTGCTACATCCTCCTCGCGACTGCGGAAGACGACTTGCATCGGGGCGAGCACACGGTGAGCTTCGCCTTCCAAGCTTCCCGGGTAGCGGTCGATGCAGACGAGCACTGTGTCGCAAACCGATAGCGCCCAGTCGACAGCTAGCGTTCTATATGCCCTAGGCTGCGATAGCGGCGCGCCAGCTGGCGACGAGAATTCGAGCTCGATACGAGCTGGGAATTCATCGGCTTTGGGAAGACTAGCCCGAAGTCGCTCGAAGCTCCGCCTTGCATTTCGAGAGAACGTTTCACCAGGCGCAATGTAGAAGCGGGCTTCGCCCCGCGACGGGTCTATTCCGCCGTTGAGCGGGATGAAATATTGAAGAGATCGATAGGAAGATAGTTCGCGCCAGGGCGCACGGATATTGCCTTCAGGATCCGAACACACACGCTGTGGCTCTGGAAAATCCACGCGGGGCGTGGTATTGTTTTCGATACGCAAAACAAATTCCTTCTTCGAGCCCTGTCCTCAATCGTTTGCGGCGATGAGGACGGGGCTTGTTGTTTTCGGGGGCCGATCTCCCATTATTGGCTGCCCAGGAGCATTTGCGCGCGGCGGGGCGAAGGCCGCGGCTCGAATGTGAGAATTGAAGATCTACAGGCATGGCGCCGGCTAAGCGGCTATTCCAGCGAATTCGAGAATCGATCCCACGGTGTACGCGACGCGGCGCCCCCCGATTTTCGTAACTTTGGGCCCTAGCCCTAACGAGCGCCAACGTTCAAGAGTGCGCTTACTGCGTCGCAAAGCGGAAGCCGCTTCTTTCTCGTCCAACAGAGTCTCTTTGCCGAGCCTCGCCGCTTCGCCGAGCGTGAGGCTTTTGGTCTTTGCTAATTGCTCAGGAGCATCATCCATGGTCGCCATTTCCTACAAAAAGCGTGGGATATGGCGGCAAATATGCGACTCACGCGTGGTTTGTGGCAACTCGCTAAAATCGACAAATCAGACAAAGCGCGAAATGCAAGGGGACTTCGAGGAACGAAAACTCACGTTCGCTATGCCGTCGCGGCAAGCTCAATCACCCCAGAGTCGTCGACGACGCGTGCGACGTATTTAGCCCACCGTTCCGCCGCTTCGATACGCTCTTTCCACCGGGGTTCACGGTCGTACGTTTCCAGTAGCTCTTCTCGCGTGTGGTTGAGCATCATCTCCGCGACCTCCTCTTCCACGCCCGCGGCGGAAAGCCCCGAACGGAATGTGCGGCGGCAGTCGTGGAGATGGAATTTCACGGCGCACTTCTTCACAAGATCGGGTTGGCGCTTGGACCACCCAGTCATGCGCTTGCCACCGGCGCCCGCAAATACGTAGTCGCTCTTCGCCCATTTCTTCTGACGCTGCAAAATCGCTAGTGCGAAGGGCGGCAGTGGAACGCGATGCTCCCGGCCATTCTTTGTTTGCGGCCCTGGAATGGTCCAAACACCTTTCGTGAAGTCGACGTCGGATCGCTTCATCAAGGCCGTTTCCTTCCGCCGCTGGCCTAGCAGCAAAAGTATCCGCACATAATCACCGTAGGGCGCGGAAACCGCACTGCACCCGCGCCAAATCAGCTTGAGCTCTGTTTCCGGGATCGCCCTTCCCGTCCGGGAAGTGAATTGAGCGCGTGTCTTGCGATCGCGGCGCCAGCCGGCCAAGGGGTTTGCGTGAAGCAAGCCACGGTTTACGCACCAATTAAGGAACGTCGCGGCCTTAGACCGCAGATCCTGCGCGGCTCCAGGCTTCTTTCGCTCCTCGAGCTTGGCGACCTGGTTCGCAACCGACTGCCGGTCTATCGTTTGCACGTCAACCTTTCCCAGTGGTCCAAGCAGCTCCCGCCGGAGAAGAGAGACGATGTGCACCGTGTTGACGACGTGCCGGCCCTTGAGATGCTCTTCGTATGCATCGATGGCCCGATCCAAGCGCGCCGCATCACGGCGCAAGGCTTCCTTGCGCTGGCTTTGGGGGTCTAGACCGCCGGCAATCTGGCCGGCGAACTTGCGCGCGGCCGTCCTCGCATCAGCCAGCCGCACCGAGCCAACCTCGCCAAGGGTCATTCGCCGCTGCGGCGCTTTCCGCCCGCCGCCGCCAGCGCGGTAAAGCAGGATGAAAAGCTTGCGACCCGACGGCCAACAGCGGACGCCGAACCCGCGCACCTCCGAATCCCAAAGAACGACCTCGCGGCCATCCTCTGGCTTCAGCGCCTTGATGCGTTCCTCAGTGAGATTCACGCGGTTCTGCATTTTTATTCGCCCCTATCGACCGGAAGCACCCCGGAAGCACCAATTTGCGGGCTCATGCGGGTTGCGTCGGGCTAGTGTCGCATTGAAGCCTCTGATTAACCAGCACTTTCGGGCTTGATCGGGTTCAGGCGGGTTCACGCGTAAACTAAGCACACTTTTGGTAATGGAGAGGTCGACAGTTCAATCCTGTCTGGCAGCACCATTTTCTTAGGTCACGCACAGATCAGCGTTCTCGCGGCCTGAAACGCCCGAGTTTTGCTCTGCTCTTTCGCCCTCTTCCTTGAAGAGGGCGCAGGGAAGGCCAGGTGCCGGCTGGCACCCATGGTCCGCTGCGTCAGGAATTTGCACACGCAAATGCGCAGGCGGAAAACAGGTGGGCCGGAAAACACCCGGCCTTCCCTGCGCGGTGGTCTGACGGCTTATACGCGCTCTCCCCGGAGCCGAGTTCCTTCTGGCCTCCGTCACCTCGCGAATTGACGATGCCTTCAGGCCCGGTTGGGCCCCAGAACATCTCCGCAAGGCTTGACCGTAGCAACGACGGTCAGGACCACGCGCTTTCGCCGTACGCAGCTTCGCCCTGCTCTGCCCCGAAGGGCTTCGCGAGAGCGTTGGCGCCGTCCGTTCCGCAAGGAGGCAAGGACCTCACGAGGTTCATCTCGCCCTGGTCCCGCCGCCCATGCCCGGCGCAGCCGCGTCCACCGCACCCCAGCCCTCGTTCGACACGACGTACGATCGCCCCTCTCCGCGGGCCGGGATGGCGCAGAGAATGCCGCAATTCCGAATTTCGGTAAAGTGGAATATTTTTGCGAGGGAGGATTGACGGGGGTTGGGGTGTTTTGCCCGACAGGCAGATTGGCGTGCCCGGTGAGCACAAGACCGTCGACCCGTCGAAAGACCCGATGCCGGGTTCCCGACCAGCTCGTAGGATGGGTAGAGCGAAGCGAAACCCATCGAGGCATCACGCGGTGCCGAGACGTGATGGGTTTCGCTGCGCTCTACCCATCCTACACACCGCGCCGCGCGAGTAAGGTTAATTCTTCCTTTCGATTGTCGGTAAAATTTTATCTATTATCGTCTTTGCAGTGGATGACGAACCAGAGGCTCCAATAGTGATTGCGTGTTGCCTGATCGTGACTGGAACTGCACTGCTTCTCTCCGGCCTGGTTGCCTTCGGCCTTCATAGAAACTCGCTGCACTCATTGGCGTTGCTGTAGCCGCATCAGCGTGCGGACTCGTAGGATGGGTAGAGCGAAGCGAAACCCATCGAGTCTTGTTCGGTGCTGCGACATGATGGGTTTCGCTGCGCTCTACCCATCCTACGCACTATCAATTGTCTTCCCCCACATGGTGTCCGGCAAACCGATCGTCAGCGCGGCGCAGGCGCCGGCAAAGCTCGCGATTGATGTTCTGCAGGACGATCACATAGGCGTGGATGTCGGCCTTGTAGCAGGCGTAGAGATTTTGGGCGGTCAGCTCGTACAGCACCGTCGGGCTCTCGGCGACCACGGTGGCGGAGCGGTTCTGCATTTCGATCAGCGTCATCTCGCCGAAGAAATCGCCGGGCTGCAGAACGGAAATCGGGACGACGCTGCCCGCATGCGCCCGTTTGCTCACCGCGAGCCGGCCGGATCTGACGATGAACATCGAACGCCCCGGCTCGCCTTCCGCCACGACGGTTGCGCCGGCATCGAAGCGGCGCTCGACCAGCATCGAGATCATGAGGTCGAGACTGGAGTCCGAAAGACCACCGAAGAACGGCGTCGCGAGCAGGAACGCTTTCAGGTCGGGGGCACTGACAACCATGGCGGGAGAATACGCTCCGTCGCCATCTGCGGCAAGCAGAGTGCATATCGGCTCCGACGACGACGGGTTAGAATGATGCGGCCAGCAAGAAACTCGTAGGATGGGTAGAGCACTTGCGAAACCCATCATGCTTCCGCGCAGACAAGCACGATGGGTTTCGCTTCGCTCTACCCATCCTACGCACTACTGCCGCGCGACACTCTCGCCGCGGAGCGCCCTTCGCTTTCGCCACACCTGCAGATCGACCATGGCCTTCACGGTTGCCGCGAGGACGAGCGCGCACAGTGCGGCCTTCGAGATCGTCTCCATCGTGCCCTCGATCAGCAGACAATGGGCTACGCTTCCCGCGACGATGACGATCGCCAGCGGCATATGAACGAAGCGCCAGGTGCGCGGCCGCAGGCCCAATCGCCGGCGCAGTGAGGCCAGCAGCGCAACGGCGAAGATGGCCCACATGGCGGTGACGCCGAAGGGTGAGAACGGCGTCGGCGATGCGTAGGTCAGCGCGTCTATCATGTCGGGCGGACTGGTGATCCAGAGGCCGGCGACATGGATCAATATCGCCAGGACAAGCGCGCCGCCGATCCAGTGGTGGGCACGCCGTCCGCGATAGCCCAAAAATCCCGGCAGATATCCGCCGATCAGGAGAGGCTGAATCAGCACGAGGCCGAGTGCGACGATGCCTGCGAAGCCGGCGAGGATGTAGACCGGGCCACGCCATGCGAGCTGCTCGCTTGTTGCTGCGAGCGCGATCGGCACGCCGATGGCCACACCAAGGGCGCCCCAGATAAGGATCGCCCGGGCCAGTCTCCACCCATTCATTCGCTATTCGCTCAGGCCGGCTGCAGCACGAAGTGCGCCTCGAGGCTGGTTTCCTTCGGGCTCCGCATCACCGGCCGCAGGAAGACGGTCTTGAACTCATCGCTGTCATAGGCGAGGTGGCCGTGCGGCTGGCCGAAGATCGGAATGATCTGCGGCATCTCGAGCCGGAATTTTCCGTCCTTGTCGGTGAGCGTGGCGCCATGGCTCTGCGGCTCGTGCTCCTGGCCCTCGACCGTGTGCGCCCAGATCTGGATGCGCTGGCCTGCGAGCGGAGCGCCGTCGCCGGCGCGGCGCACGGTGCCGCTCATCCAGAAGCCGCCCTTGCCGATCCGCTCCACGATCGCCGCGCCCTTGCGGTAATTGTTCGCCCCGCCCGACATCGTCTCGGTCGGTGCGAGACCGTCCGCGCGGGCCGGCAACAGCAGCCCGGAAGCTCCGGCTGCCAGAACGGAGCCGCCGACAATGAGGAGATTGCGGCGGTTGAGTACGACAATGCTCATGTCAGTTCCTCCGGGCGACCGGGCAGTTGCTGGTTCGAGGATACAACAACAGGCGAGAAACGCCCAGTTGAGACCAAGGGCGCAATGGGCCGCAATAACAGTGTTGTGAACGGGGGTGTGGGACGCTCGAACTGCCTCGTAGGATGGGTAGAGCAAAGCGAAACCCATCAAGACCTTTCGATGAAGTACATGATGGGTTTCGCTGCGCTCTACCCATCCTACGCAGTGACATTACATGTGATCCCCTCAGACGCGCAGATCTCCCACTCCGGTAACCCTCCCCATGATCCCGTTCTCCGTGCTCGACCTCGCGCCTATCAAGCAGGGCTCCGACGCCTCGCAGGCGTTCCGCAATTCGCTCGACCTTGCCCAGCATGCGGAGAAGTGGGGTTTCAAGCGGTTCTGGCTCGCCGAGCACCACAACATGACGGGCATCGCCAGCGCAGCGACGTCGGTGGTGATCGGGCATGTCGCGGGCGGGACGAAGACGATCCGCGTCGGCTCCGGCGGGATCATGCTGCCGAACCATTCGCCGCTCGTCATCGCCGAGCAGTTCGGCACGCTGGAGTCGCTCTATCCCGGGCGGATCGATCTCGGGCTCGGGCGGGCGCCGGGCACCGACCAGTTCACCGCGCGGGCGCTGCGGCGGGACCTTGCGACCGCTGCCGAGAATTTTCCGCACGACGTGCTGGAATTGCAGGCGCTGCTCGGCGATTTGCAGCCGAACCAGGCGATCCGTGCCGTGCCCGGCATGGGGACGAAGGTGCCGCTGTGGATTTTGGGATCGAGCACGTTCGGCGCGCAGCTTGCGGCGATGCTCGGCCTGCCATTCGCCTTCGCGTCGCATTTCGCACCGCAGATGATGATGCCGGCACTACGCGAATATCGCGCGCGCTTCGAGCCCTCGGCGCAGCTCGACAAGCCCTACGCGATGGTCGGCGTCAACGTGTTCGCCGCCGACAGCAATGTCGAGGCGCAGCGCATGTTCTCCTCGCTGCAGCAGCAGTTCATCAACCTGCGCCGCGGCACGCCCGGCCCGCTGCCGCCGCCGGTCGACGACATGGACGCGCTGTGGTCGCCGGCCGAGAAGGCCGGCGTCGGCCAGTCGCTGTCCTGCTCCGCGGTCGGCACGCCCGATGTTGTCGAGGAGAAGCTGAAGGCACTGATCGCTGAGACCGGCGCGGACGAGCTGATGACGACCGGGCAGATCTACGATCACGCCGCCCGGCTGCGCTCGTTCGAGATCGCGGCCGGGGTGCGGGACCGGCTGGCGAAGCAGCCGGCGGTGTGAGCGCGGAGACCACGCTCGTCATTGCGAGCCAACGGGTCCGCGCGTAGCGCGGCCCGATGACAGGCTCCGCGAAGCAATCCAGGCTGCCTCCGCAGACACAGTCTGGATTGCTTCGTCGCCAGCGCAAAATTGCTTCGCAATTTTGTCGCGGGCTCCTCGCAATGACGCGGAGGGTCTGGCGCTAGTCCGGAAAGCCGAACAGCTTTGCCGGATTGTGCACCAAAATCTTCTCCAACTCGGCCTGGTCGTGCGCGAAGCGGAACATCAGTTCGAGCAGGTCGGCATCGTTCGGCGGCTGCTTCACCGAGACCGGATGCGGCCAGTCGCTGGCCCAGACGCAGCGGTCGATCGCCGCCTCGATATAGGTGCGCGCGATCGGGATCACGTCGTCGTAAGGAGGACCTGCCTGCGAGGTCTTCTCGCCGAGCGAGAGCATGACCCAGAAATTGCCCTTCTTGAGCAGCTCCAGCATCTTGCGCAGGTTGGGATCGTCCTTGCCGTTCGAGGGCACGGGCCGCGCCATGTGGTCGATCAGCACCGGCACGTCGAGATTTTCGTACTTCGCGACACTGGAGACGATGCCGTCCTTCTCGGGCTGGATTTTCACATACCAGCCGAGCTCACGGATCCGCGCAATCGCCCGGGCGAAATCGGCATCGGACAGCACGGCGCCAAGCTCCTGGCGGAAGCTGAAGCGCGCTCCGCGGACGCCGGCGTCATGCAGCGTGGACAGATAGGAATCGCTCGCCTCCGCGAACACCAGCGCGTTGGCGCAGCCGCGGTAGTTCGGACCCATCGCCGCGAGGCCGTCGAGCACGACGGAATGGTCGGCGCCGTAAGTCGTAGTCTGCACGATGATGCCGCGCTCGATGCCGAGCGTCTTGTGCACGCGTAGCGCCGCTTCCCAGGTCGCGGTCGGCATCCGATAGGCCGCGCCGGGGCGCTCCGGATATTTCTCCAGCGGACCCAGCACGTGAAACTGGCTGTCGACGGTCTTCGGCGGCGGTGCCTTGATCGGGCGGCGCGGATTCGGATCGAACGGCATATAGGTCGGCATGCAAACGCTCCTTCAGTCGATCACGGCGGTGAAGTCGCACTGCACCAGCGCGCCGCCGTCCATGTTGTCCATCGGCAGCGCGTGGCGCGCCGGGCGCGAATGCTCGTCCGGAAACATCTTGAGCCATTCGACATTGACGGGTGCGCGCTGCGTGCGATCCTTCAGCCACACCGTCATCTTGATGATGTCATCGGTGGTGCCGCCGGCGGCTTCCACCGTCGCCTTCATATGCGCGAACATGTTGGCGCATTGCGCGTCCAGGCTCTCGGGCATCACGCCGGCCGCATCGCGACCGAGGATGACGCCTGACATCACGAGATTACCGATGCGGCAGGCGTTCGGAATCGGGTTGGCGTGCTTGAAGCCGCCGATATGGATGCTCTTGCGCCGTGTTTGACCGGTCATGGTGCGCTCCCTCTTATGTATTGGTTCAGACGAACTGGCAGGACACCGAGCCGAACGGGCCATAGTCGGCATGGAACGTGTCGCCGCGACGGATGTCGACCGGCCGCGTGAACGATCCCGCCAGCACGACCTCGCCGGCGGCGAGATGCTCGTCATGCGGCGCAAGGCGGTTGGCGAGCCAGGCGATGCCGTTGGCGGGGTGATTGAGCACGCCGGCAGCAAGCCCGGTCTCCTCGACCTCGCCGTTGCGGAACAGCAGCGCGCCGATCCAGCGCAGATCGGCATCCATCGGGCGGATCGGCCGGCCTCCGAGCACCAGCGCGGCATTGGCCGCGTTGTCCGAGATCGTGTCCATGACCTTGCGGGTCTTGCCCGTCTCGGGGTCGACGCGATGCATGCGCGTCTCCAAAATCTCCAGCGCCGGCGTGACGTAGTCGGTGGCGTTGAGCACGTCGAAGATGGTGCAATCCGGCCCGCGCAGCGGCGCCTTCAGCACGAAAGCGAGCTCGACCTCGATGCGCGGCGCGTGAAAGCGGTCGAACGGGATCGGCGTGGCGTCGGCATAGAACATGTCGGCGAACAGCACGCCGTAATCGGGCTCGTTGATGCCGACCGCGTTCTGCATCGCCTTCGAGGTCAGGCCGATCTTGTGGCCCTTGATGACGCGGCCGCGGCCGAGCTGCAGCCTGGTCCAGACGCGCTGGACGGCGTAGGCGTCCTCGATGCTGAACTCGGGATACTCCTTCGTGAACATCGGGATCAGCGCCTTGGTGCGCTCGGCCTCATCGAGGCGCGCGGCAAGGCGTTCGATCGTGGCGGCATCCAGCATGACTTATTGCTCCGCGGCCACGGTGTTGCGCAGCACGCCGATGCGGCTGGACTCGACCTCGACGACGTCGCCGACCTTGAGCCAGCGCGGCGGGTCGAAGCGAACGCCCGCCCCGGTCGGCGTGCCCGTCACGATCATGTCGCCCGGCTTCAGCGTGGCGAAGGTGGAGAGATAGGAGATCAGATAATCGAACGGGAACATCAGCCGCTCGGTCGTGTCCTGCTGCCGCACCTCGCCGTTGACGCGGGTGATGATGTCATGCGGTCCGCGCGGGTCGAGTTCGTCCGCGGTGACGACCCAGGGGCCGATGCTGCCGGAGCGGTCGAAGTTCTTGCCCTGCGTGACGTTGAACTTGCCGTGGCGCAGCCAGTCGCGGATCGTGCCCTCGTTGCACAGCGTCATGCCGAAGATGTGCGACCACGCCTTCTCGCGCGGAATGTGGCGGCCGCCCTGCCCGATCACGATGACCAGTTCGCCCTCGTAATCGAGCTGCTCCGACACCTTGGGCTTCTCGAGCGTCTGGCCGGAGCCGGTCATCGACGACATGCTGCGCACGAACAGGCTCGGATATTTGGGCAGGTCCGAATTGTCTTTGTATTCGGCGTTGCGCTCGGCGTAGTTGACGCCGATGCACCACAGTTTTTCCGGCGCCAGCACGGGCGGCAGCAACACGAGCTTGTCCAGCGCGTAGTCGGGCTTTTGTCCGGCCACCGCCTCCTGCGCGTCGGCGAGCGCATTGGCCGCGATCAGCGCCTTCACGTCGGAGAAGTCGCGGCCGATTCGTTTGGTCAGATCGACCACGCCCCCTTCGATGGCAGCGCCATAGCGCGGCTCTCCGTCCACCAGATAGCTCACCAGTCGCATTGTCGTTCTCCAAATATCTTAAGAAGTGTCTTGAGGCGCGGCCGGGGCCCGCGCACTCAGTCTTTCGATTTGGGCGTCTGGAAGACCGTGTTCAGCGTCACGATTTCGCCGAGCGTGGCGTAGCGCGGACCGCCGATGCGCGCGATCGGGTCGAGCGCCTTGGTCTCGACCTTGCCGTCATTGACGAGGCCGTCGCGCAAATGGAACATCACGACCTCGCCGACGATGAGCCGGCTCTTCGCGTCGCCGAATTCAAGGCATTGCCGGAAGCGGCACTCCATCGCGACCGGTGCCGCCGCAAGCCGCGGCACCTTGATGCGCTCGCTCGCGATCGTCTCGAGGCCAAGCTCCGCGACCTCGCTGATTTCAGGCGGATGCTCGATTGAGCTGTCGTGCACCGCGGACATCAGCGGGGTATCGGCGATGTGGATCACATATTCCTCGGTATCGAGGATGTTGTGCGCGGTGTCCTTGTAGTTGGCGCCCTTGCGACCGACGCTGATGGCCAGCATCGGCGGCTTCTGCGAGACGAAGGTGAAGGCGCTGAACGGCGCGAGGTTGAGCACGCCCTTGCTCGACAGGCTCGTGACCCACGCGATCGGGCGCGGCACCACGATGCCGGTCATCAGCCGGTAGATGCGCTCCGCACCAAGCTCGGTAGGGTCGATCCGCATCGATCAGTCCGCCTTGATGTTGGCCTTGCGCACGACCGGAATCCACTTGGCGTCCTCGCGCCCGAGATAGGCCTTGAACTCGTCCGGCGTCATCGGCGTCGCTTCGCCGCCGAGCTTCTCGAACTTGTCGACCACGCCGGGGTCCTTCAGGATCGCGACCAGCGTCTCGTGCAGCTTGTCGACGATCGGCGCCGGCGTACCGGCGGGCGCGAACAGGCCGGTGAAAGTCTGGCCATCAAAGTCCTTGTAACCGAGCTCGGCGAAGGTCGGCACGTCGGGCAGCGACTTCAGGCGATGCGGGCTGGTGACCGCGAGCGCGCGGAACAAGCCGGCCTTGATGTGCTGCAGGCTGACCGTGAGCTGGTCGAACGCGAACTGCACCTGGCCGCCGAGGAGATCGTTGATCGCCGGCGCGTTGCCGCGGTAATGCGCGGTGACCCATTGCAGGTCGAGGTTCGACTGCATCAGCTCGCTGAGCAGATGGTTGGTGGTGCCGGGACCGGGCGAGGCCATGGTCAGCTTGCCGGGCTCGCGCTTGGCGAGGTCGATGAATTCCTTGAAATTGTTGGCCTGCACCGACGGATGCACTTCGAGCACCAGCGGCGTCATCGAGATGGTCGAGATCGGCAGGAAGTCCTTCTTCCAGTTATAGGCTTCGCGCTTGTTGATCTCGGTCGCGAACAGCACCGGACCGTTGGCGCCGACGAACAGCGTGTAGCCATCGGGTGCCGACTTCGCGAACGCCTCGCCCGCGATCATGCCGCCGGCGCCGGCCTTGTTCTCGATGATGAAAGGCTGGCCGAGCTTTTCCTGAAGCTTGTCGGCGATGATGCGCGCGGCGCTGTCGACATTGCCGCCGGCCGGATAGGGCACGATCAGCTTGACGCTGCGGGCCGGCCATTGCTGGGCCGATGCGGGCCCTGCCAGAATCGCGGTGACGGCAGCTATGGCAATCGCGATTAATCTCATGTTAACCTCCCAGCGGCGCTTCCAATTGCTTCGAACGCCTTGACGTTGCGCAGGGCGCTCGATCGCCGCGCAATCTCCAGATGCGCGCTTTACCTGTCGAGCGAATTATGGCGTTCTTGTCCACATTATGGACAGAGCCGATTCCAGAAAATCCGCCCGCAATGCGCTGGAACCGCGGCAAGGCGCGCAGGCGATCCGGCGCGCGCTCTCGGTGCTGCGTATTCTTGCCACAGGCCGCGAAGACGGTGTGCCATTGGCCGAGGTGGTGCGGGCGACCGGCCTCACGCGTCCGACCGTGCATCGCATCGTGCATGTGCTGATCGAGGAAGGCATCGTCGAACGGCACGGCAAAAGCGGCCGCTACGCGATCGGCAACCAGGTGCCGGAGCTGGCGCTCGCACGGCCGCGGCCGTCACGGCTGCTGGTCGCCGCGAACCCGTCGCTGCAACGCGCCTCCACCGCGATCGGCGACACGCTGTTCCTGACGGTGCGGACCGGCAACGACACGCTATGCGTTGACCGCAGGATCGGAATCTATCCGATCCAGGTGCTGTCGATCGAGATCGGCGCGCGCCGGCCGCTCGGCGTCTCCAGCGCCGGCGTCGCCATCCTCGCCGCGATGCCCGCGCAGGACGCGCGAAAAATCGTCGCAGCCAACGAGAAGCGGTTCGGCGCCTACCAGACCGACGCCGCCAGCGTATTGGGCCAGGTCGCCGCGGCACGGAAGCGAGGTTATTATCTGAGGGAGATCGGCCTGGTGCAGGGCACGAAATCGATCTCGACCTGGATCAAGACGCCGGACGGGCAGCCGGCCGCAGCCATGACCGTCTCCGCCGTTCGGACAAGGCTCGGCCCCCGCCGCGAGCAGGAGGTCGCGGAGATCCTGCTGCGGGAGGCAGGTGTCATCGAGCAGGCCATCCGCGGGTAGCGTGGTTGAGATGTTACTTCGTCTCTCCCCGCAGGCGGGGCGAGGGAGCATAGGCAGCGCTGTCAATGGCTGACTTCGTGCGCGGTTTTGTGGCACAAGAGCCGCCTCGCCGACCGACCAACGAGGCCACGCATGCCCGCGCCGAAACCGCCTGCCTTCGAGACCCTGAGCCTGCATGCGGGCCAGCATCCGGATCCCGCGACCGGCGCCCGCGTGGTGCCAATCTACCAGACCACGTCCTATGTGTTCCAGGATTCCGACCATGCCGCTGCGCTATTCAACCTGGAGCGCGCCGGCCACATCTATACCCGCATCTCCAACCCGACCACCGGCGTGCTGGAGGAACGGCTGGCGGCGCTGGAAAGCGGCGTCGGCGCGATCTGCACCGCGAGCGGCATGGCCGCGATGCACCTGGCCATCGCGACGCTGCTCAACGCCGGCGACCACATCGTGGCATCGAGCTCGCTCTATGGCGGCACCATCAATCTGCTGGCGCATACGCTGCCGCGCTTCGGCATCACCACGACCTTCGTGAAGCCGCGTGATCTCGATGCGTTCCGCGCGGCGATCAAGCCGAACACGAAGCTCGTGATCGGCGAGACCATCGGCAATCCCGGGCTCGAAGTGCTCGACATTCCCAAGGTCGCGGCGATCGCGCATGAGGCGAAGATTCCGCTGCTGATCGACAACACTTTTGCGACGCCCTATCTCAGCCGGCCGATCGAGCTCGGCGCCGACATCGTGATGCATTCGGCGACAAAGTGGATCGGCGGCCACGGCATCGCGATCGGCGGCGCCATCGTCGACGGCGGCCGCTTCGACTGGCGCGGCTCCGGCAAATTCGGCGTGCTGACCGAGCCCTATGGCGGCTATCACGGCATCGTCTTCGACGAGCAGTTCGGCACGGCGGCCTTCATCATGCGCGCCCGCACCGAAGGCCTGCGCGATTTCGGCGCCTGCCTGTCGCCGACCAACGCGTTCCAGCTCCTGCAGGGCGTCGAGACGCTCGGCGTGCGCATGGACCGGCACATGCAGAACACGCACCTGGTGCTGGAGGCGCTGAAGGCCAACAAGGCAGTGGACTGGGTGCTGCATCCCTCGCTGGAAAACCATCCCGACTATCAGCTCGCCAAGACATTGCTGCCGCGCGGTGCGGGCTCGATCGTCTCCTTCGGCATCAAGGGCGGCCGGCCCGCGGGACGAAAATTCATCGAGTCGCTGCGCATGATCAGCCATCTCGCCAATGTCGGCGACGCCAAGACGCTGGTGATCCACCCCGCCTCGACCACGCATCAGCAGATGGACGCCGAGCAGCTCAAGGCGGCCGGCATCGGCGAGGAGCTGGTGCGGCTGTCGGTCGGCATCGAGACCGCGTCGGACATCATCGACGACCTCAACCAAGCGCTGCGCATCTCGCAAAAGGTCTGACACCATGAAGCTTTCCGTCAACGGCGCCGAGGTGTTTGCCGCAACCGGCGGCCGCGAATTCGACAAATCCCTGCCGACGGTCGTCTTCATCCACGGCGCGGGTTTCGATCATTCGACCTGGGCGCTGCATACGCGCTGGTTCGCCCATCACGGTTTTGGCGTGCTGGCGCCTGACATGCCGGGCCACGGCCGCTCGGCCGGCCCTTCGCTATCGAGCATCGCCGAGATGGCGGACTGGACCGCGGCGCTGCTCGATGCCGCTGGAGCCGCGAAGGCGCACCTGATCGGCCATTCAATGGGATCGCTGATCTCGCTCGAGACCGCCGCGCGTCACCCCGACAAGGTGTCCGCGCTGAGCCTGATCGGCACCGCCGCGACCATGACGGTCGGCCCGGATCTGCTCAAGGCTGCCGAAGCCAATTCGCAGGATGCCAACGACATGGTGTCGATCTGGGGCCTCGGCTTCAACGCCGAGCTCGGCGGCAGCCTCGCCCCGGGCCTGTGGATGCATGGCGGCGCGCAGGCCGTGCTGAAGGCTTGCGAGCCGGGCGTGCTGTTCAGGGATCTGTCGGCCTGCAATGCCTACGCGAATGCGCTCGCCGCTGCCGCGACCGTGAAGGTGCCGGCGACGCTCATCCTCGGCGAGCGCGATATGATGACGCCCGCGAAAGCGGGCAAGGCGCTTGCCGCGGCGATCCCGAATGCAAAGACCGTCGTCGTGCCGGGCGCAGGCCACATGATCATGGCTGAGCGCCCGGATGAATTGCTGGCAGCGCTGAAGGGGTGAGCCTCAGGAGCCCGGTGTCCATTTCCAGACGATGTCGGACACATTGACCGGCTTCGGGATCAGGCCGAGCTTTGCGAAGCGGTCGGCAACGGCCTGCTGGCTTGCGACGATTTCGGCATCCAGCGGCACGACGCGGAAGTTGGAGCGATCCACGAAGCGCCTGACGGCCTCGATGTCGACGCCGGTCGCGTCGGCCTGCGCCTTGGCGACGTTCTCGTGGTGCTCGTTGGCCCAGACGCCTTCGGAAGCGAAGCTCGTGTTGAGCCTGGCGACCAGCGACGGGTACTTCTCAACGAAATCCGAGTTGGCGATATAGAACGCATTCGGCTTGTGCACGTCCTTGTCAAAGACGAGGACGCGCGCATTTTCCTTCAGTTCTGCGAGTGCAAGATACGGATCCCAGATCGACCAGGCATCGACCGAGCCCTTGACGAAGGCGGCCGTCGCATCGGCCGGCGCGAGCGGCGCCGGTGTGATGTCGGACCAGGACAGGCCGGCCTTTTCGAGCGCCGCGACCAGTAGATTGTGCGCGCTCGATCCCTTGCCGAAGGCGACGCGCTTGCCCTTGAGATCCGCCAGCGACTTGATCGGCGAATCCTTCGGCACAATGATGGCCTGGGTGTTGCCGTCCGATTTCACCGCAGCGACATAGCGGATCTTCGCACCGCCGGCCTGCGCAAAGATCGGCGGGGCATCGCCGACATAGCCGAAATCGACGCTGCCGACATTGATGGCTTCGAGCAGCGGCGGGCCGAACTGGAAATCGATCCACTTGACCTCGATGCCGAGCGGCTTGAAGGCGTTTTCGAGCGTCTGGCGCTGGCGCACCGCCGGGAAGAAGCCGCCCTTCTGGGTGCCGATGCGGATTTCCGCCGGCTTGTCCTCGGCGCGCGCAGGCGCGGCGAAGGCTGTGGCGAGCAGCAGCGCGGCGGTCAGGAGATGTCGTCGTGCAATCATGTTGCGATCCTTTGCGTCAGGTTCAGTTGGCGAAGAGGGAGGCGTTCGCGCGCCGGCTCCGCTCGGACAACACGGCACGCGCGGCGCGTTCGGCCTCGCGCGCCGAACGGAACTGGCGGCCTTCGAGGCTGTCGAACAGGCGCTCGGAGGAGAAGAAGCGGAAGCCGCGCTCATCTCTCGTGATGATGCCGGCGGCGCGATCCTGGATCTCGATGATATAGGCGTTGGATTGGGATTGGGACATGGCTGCTCGTTCGCCGAAGTTCGGCGCTCCTGTCTTGGGAGTTGCGATGTAGGTGTTGCTAGGAGGCGATCAGCAACAACAACAGGCGCCCGTTGCCGCCGAGAAACAGCGCCGCGTCATGCACGCTTGCATGTCGTCGAGATTGCGCTGGCGATCGGTTCTCATGGTGCGGCTTTGGGCTCGAGGAGCAGTTTCGATGCTGCGAATATCGAGCGATTGGCGCGATTGGTCAATGAAATGGCTATCCATATTTGAAAGCCGCGCGCCGCGGCGCTTCTCCCGCGGCAAGCATTGACAGTCGGATTCATCTCGCGATGAGTTCAACACGCCCGCGCCACCCGGCATGATAGGCTCGCGGTAGCAACGAAGCCGATGATGTTGGGAGGTCTTGATATGGCGGATGATCTGAAGGGGCGCACGGCGCTCGTCACGGGCGGCTCGCGCGGGATCGGGGCAGCCGTCTGCCGCGCACTGGCTGAGGCCGGCGCAGCCGTGGCGATCAATTGTCGCGAGCAGATCGGACAGGCCGAGCACCTGGCAGGCGAGATCGTCAGGCAGGGCGGCCGCGCCGTCGTCGTTGCCGCCGATGTCTCGCAGCGCGAGGCTGTCGCTGGAATGGTCGAGCGCGTCACCGCCGGGCTCGGGCCGATCGACATCCTGGTCAACAATGCCGGCATCGCCATCACGCGCGGCGTCGACGATCTCACCGAAGAGGATTTCGACCGCACCATTCTGGTCAATCTGAAATCCGTCTTCCTCTGCACGCAGGCGGTGCTGCCGTCGATGCGGGCGCGGAAATGGGGCCGCATCGTCAACATCTCCTCGGGTGCCGCGCGCGGTGCCGGTTCGATCGGCCCGCACTACAACGCATCCAAGGCCGGGATGGAGGGACTGACGCGCGGTTATGCGGCACGGCTGGTCAAGGAGGGCATCACGGTCAACGCGGTTGCGCCGTCGCTGATCGAGACCGACATGATGAGCGGCCAGCCGCAACTCGTCAGCCGCATCCCGCTCGGCCGCTTCGGTACGGCGGACGAGGTAGCGAAAGCCGTGATGCTGCTGGTCGACAATGCATATATGACGGGGCAGACGGTGGCGCTGAGCGGCGGGATGGCGTTTAATTAGGAGAGAGATGCTTCTTCACCTCGCCCCGCTTGCGGGGAGAGGTCGGATTGCATCGAAGATGCAGTCCGGGTGAGGGGGTACAGGCCTATCGACGATCTCGCCTGCGGAGCGAGCCCCTCACCCCGCCCTCTCCCCGCAAGAGCGGGGCGAGGGAGACGAGAGAGCACCGCTCACCACATCGTTGCCGCAGCCCGCTCCGGCCAGATGCGGTCATACTGCGCGCCGCCGACCTTGTTCTGGCTCATCTCGGCGAGGATCTGGCCGGGCGTCGGCAGTGTCTTAGGGTCGATGCGCTTGTCGGGATTCCAGAGATCGGAGCGGACGATGGCGCGGGCGCACTGGAAGTAGATCTCTTCCACGTTCATCACCATGACGCTGCGCGGCGCCTTGCCTTCGACCTTGAACGACGCCAACAGCTCAGGATCGACGGAGAGATGCGCGCGGCCATTGGCACGGACCGCATTGCCGGAGCCGGGGATCAGGAACATCAGCGACACGCGCGGATCACGCACGATGTTGCGCAGGGAATCGACCCGGTTGTTGCCGCGGCGATCCGGCAGCATCAGCGTCCTGGGGTCGTGGATGCGGACAAAGCCGGGGAGATCGCCGCGCGGCGAGCAATCGATACCTTCGGGCCCGATGGTCGCGAGCGCGGCAAAGGGCGCCTTCTCGATGAAGATCCGGTAGAGCGGCGTGACGTGGTCGGCGACTTTTACGGTCGAGGCGTCGTTGGTGGCGCCGTAGATGGCTTCGAGCTGTTCGACCGTTTCGATCACCGACATTCCGTTCTCCTTGTTGTGCCGGCAATCACTCTTGCCAGCATTCATTCCTGATCACGCGCACGAGCTGGCGGCCGTGATAGTCCGCGCTGCCCGCGTTGAGGATGGTGACATCGGCATTGGCCGATGAGTCGCCGACACTGCGCGACAGCCGTTCGGCGAGATTGCCGTCGCTGTGCCGCGCGCGCGCGGCAAGCCGCTGCGCCAGCACGTCCGGCGGCGCCGTGATCGCGACCACGACGACGTTTGCGTAAGTCTGGCGCAGCGCACCGATCACCGTGCGCGAGACATTGGCGACGACCGCGCGCCCGGCGCGGATATCGTCATTGATGCCGAGCGGCAGCGCATAGGAATGCCCGTGCGCTTCCCAATGCACGGCGAAGTCGCCATGCTCCTGGGCGCGGCGGAATTCGTCCTCGCTCACCGCGACGTTGTCCTCGTCGGCGGAGGAAGCGCGCGTCACGACCCGGCGCGGGAAGACGACGTCCTGGTCGTCGGCGCAGGCCGCCTGCGCGAGCCGCAGCAGCGTGTCCTTGCCGGCACCGCTGGGGCCGACCACGAGCACGAGCCGCCCGGGTCCGATCCCGCCCGCCGTGGCCTGTGCCATGGTCTCGGTCTCGCTCATGCGACGCGGTGTCCTTCGCGCCAGACGCTGCGGACCACCGGAATGCTGCCGGCGACGTGCACGCGGATCAGATCGGCGCGCTTGCCGGTCGCGACTTCGCCGCGGTCGGTGAGGCCAACCGCCTCGGCAGGCGCCTTGGTCACGGTGCGAACCGCGGCCGGAAGACTGATCGCCGGCACGTGCTCGGGCAATTGCAGCGCGGCCATCAACAGGCTCGACGGGATGTAGTCCGACGACAGGATGTCGAGCAGGCCTTCGCGGGCGAGATCGACCGCGGCGATGTTGCCGGAATGCGAACCGCCGCGCACGACGTTGGGCGCGCCCATCAGGATGTCGATGCCGGCCTGGTGCAGGCCGCGCGCGGCCTCCAGCGTGGTCGGGAATTCCGCCACCGAAACCCGATCGCGCACGGCGTCCGTGACGTTCTCCTCGGTGGTGTCGTCGTGGCTCGCGAGCGGGATCTTGTACTGATGCGCCAGCGCCACGATCTCGCGCATGTTGGCCGCGGCGTATTTCTTCTGGTACTCGAAGCGCTTGGCGAACAGCTCGTCGAGCTCGGCATCGGTCTTGCCGCCGCCCTTGCCGCGATAATAGTCGCGCAGCTTGACCTCGTCGCGGAACTGGCGCTGGCCGGGGGTGTGGTCCATCAGCGACATCAGCTTGACGTCGGGACGGTCGATCAGCTCCTTGGCCTCCTCGACCACGCTCGGCATCGGGATCTCGCAGCGCAGGTGCAGGAAGTGGTCGGCGCGCAGCAGGCTGGCCTCGCGCGCGGTGGTGATGGCTGCTGCAAGCACACCGGCGCGGCCATCGACCTCCTCGGCGCCGTCCTCGCGCCAGACCCGGAGCGAATCGAACACGGTGGTGATGCCCGATGTGGCGAGCTGGCCGTCATAGGAGATCACGGCAGCAACCGGATTCCAGAACACTTTCGGGCGCGGCACGTAATGCGCTTCGAGATGGTCGGTGTGGAGCTCGATCAGGCCGGGCATCACGAGATCGCCGCCGGCATCCTCGGCGCCGGCGGGCGCCCTGCCCTCGCCGATCTCGCCGATGCGTCCGTCGGCAAGAGCGAGCCAGCCCTGCTCGATCACCCGGTCAGCCAGCACGATCCTGGCGTTGGCGATCAGTGATTCCTTCGGCTTGGCGTTCATTTCCCTTGTCCTTCAGGCGGCGGCGGCAAAACTGGTGACGTCAACGATACGGTCGGCAATCAGATGGCGGATTTCGTCGTCATGGACAATGGCGACCATGGCGACGCCCTGGCGCTTCTTCTCGGCGACCAGCTCGACCACGACGGCGCGGTTGGCGGCATCGAGCGAGGCGGTCGGCTCGTCCAGCAGCAGGATCGGCAGGTCCGAGATGAAGCCGCGCGCGATGTTGACGCGCTGCTGCTCGCCGCCGGAGAAGGTCGCGGGCGGAAGCTGCCAGAGCCTTTCAGGGATATTGAGGCGGTGCAGCAGCTCTCCGGCGCGTGCCTGGGCGTCGGCCCGGCTCATGCCGTTGACGATCAGCGGCTCGGCGACGACGTCGATGGTCGCGACCCGCGGCACCGCCCGCAGGAACTGGCTGACATAGCCGATGGTGGAGCGGCGGATGTTGAGCACCTGCCGCGGCTCGGCGGTGGCGAGGTCGACCACGGCGCCGCGATGGCGGATGCCGATGCGGCCGGAGTCGCAGCGGTAATTGCCGAAGATCATCTTCAGGATCGACGACTTGCCGGCGCCCGACGGCCCCGACAGCACGACACATTCGCCGGGATTGACGTGAAAGGTCACGCCGCTGACGACAGGCAGCTCGATGCCGCCCTGCAGGTGCATCGTAAAGGTCTTCTTCGCATCAGTGATTTCGATCATGGCGGTCATTGGCGAACTCATGGCGGCAGAATCGAGGAGACGAGGAGTTGGGTATAGGGCTCGCGGGGATCGTCGAGCACCTGGTCGGTGAGACCGGTCTCGATGACGCGGCCGCCCTTCATCACCATCACGCGGTGCGACAACAGGCGCGCGACCGCGAGGTCGTGGGTGACGATGATGACGGCGAGATGCAGCTCAGCGACGAGGCTGCGCACGAGGTCGAGCAGGCGCGCCTGCACGGAGACGTCGAGGCCGCCGGTCGGCTCGTCCATAAACACCAGCCGCGGCTCGGTGACGAGGTTGCGCGCGATCTGGAGCCGCTGGCGCATGCCGCCGGAATAGGTGCGCGGCGCGTCGTCGATGCGGGCGATGTCGATCTCGACACGGGTCAGCCAGTCGGAGGCGGTGTCGCGGATGCGGCCATAGTGATTCCAGCCCACCGCCATCAATCGCTCGCCGACATTGGCGCCGGCCGAGACCGCCATGCGCAGGCCCTGCGCGGGATCCTGGTGGACATAGCCCCAGTCGGTGCGGAACAGGAAGCGTCGCTCGGCTTCGCCCAATGTGGTGAGGTCGCGGGTGATCCCGTCGCGCATGCGATAGGACACGTGGCCGCCGCTCGGCGTGAGCTGGCCCGACAGCATCTGCAGCAGCGTCGACTTGCCCGAGCCTGATTCGCCGACGATCGCCAGCACCTCGCCGGGATAGAGCGAGAACGACACGTCACGGCAGGCGGCGATGCGGCCATAGGACTTGCTGAGGGACTCCGCGACCAGCAGCGGCTGGTCGTTTTCGCGCATGTCTTGATCAGCCATTTGATCGACCATGGGAGCCCGCCTTCTCCTTGTACGGCGCGGCGCTGAGGGCGCCATGGTGGCCGGCGGCCTGGCGGCCCTCGCAATAATCCGTGTCCGAGCAGACGAACATGCGACCACCCTTGTCATCGGTGACGATCTCGTCGAGATACGAGTTCTCGGCGCCGCACAGCGCGCAGGGCGCGTTGAAGCGGTACGGCTCGAACGGGTGATCCTCGAAATCGAGCGACACCACCTGCGTATAGGGCGGGATCGCATAGATGCGCTTCTCGCGACCGGCGCCGAACAGCTGCAGCGCCGGGCAATTGTCCATCTTGGGATTGTCGAATTTCGGCGTCGGCGACGGGTCCATCACGTAGCGCGCGTTGACCTTCACCGGATAGGCGTAGGCGGTCGCGATGTGGCCGAAGCGGGCGATGTCCTCGTACAGCTTGACGTGCATCAGGCCGTATTCGGCGAGCGCATGCATGCGCCGCGTCTCGGTCTCGCGCGGCTCGAGGAAGCGCAGCGGCTCGGGGATCGGCACCTGGTAGACCAGCACCTGGTTCGCGTGCAGCGACGTCTCCGGAATGCGGTGACGGGTCTGGATCACGGTCGCCTCGTCCGTCGCGGTGGTCGTGGCGACGCCCGCGGTCTTGGCGAAGAATTTCCGGATCGAGATCGCGTTGGTGGTGTCGTCGGAGCCCTGGTCGATCACCTTGAGCACATCCTGCGGTCCGAGGATCGCCGCGGTCACCTGCACGCCGCCGGTGCCCCAGCCATAGGGCATCGGCATTTCGCGGCTGGCGAACGGCACCTGATAACCGGGGATCGCGATCGCCTTCAGGATCGCGCGGCGGATCATCCGCTTGGTCTGCTCGTCGAGATAAGCGAAATTGTAGGCGGGCGCGTTCATTCCGCGGCCTCCTTCATGGCATCGGGCGCATTGGCCTCGGCAAACTCCTTGCGCAGCTTGCGGAGCAGGCCAAGCTCGGACTGGAAGTCGACATAGTGCGGCAGCTTCAGATGCTCGACGAAGCCGGTCGCCTGGACGTTGTCCGAATGCGACATCACGAATTCTTCATCTTGCGCAGGGGCCACGGCCTCTTCGCCGAGCTCGCGGGCACGCAGCGCGCGGTCCAGCAGCGCCATCGACATGGTCTTGCGCTCGCTCTGGCCGAAGGCAAGGCCGTAGCCGCGGGTGAAGCACGGCGCTTCCGTCGCAGAGCCCTTGAACTGGTTGACCATCTGGCACTCGGTCAGCTCGATCGAGCCGAGCGGCACGGCGAAGCCGACATCCTCGGCGAAGAATTCGATCTCGACCTCGCCGAAGCGGATCTCGCCGACGAAGGGATGATTGCGGCCATAGCCGCGCTGGGTGGAGTAGCCCATCGCCAGCAGGAAGCCCTCGTCTCCGCGCGCGAGGTTTTGCAGGCGCAGGTCGCGATCGGCCGGGAAGTTCAGCGGCTCGCGGGTGAGATCGCCGACGCTGGCGCCGTCTTCCGCCTGCGGCGAGGATTCGATCAGCCCATCGCGGCCGAGAATGTCGGTCACGCGCGGCGTCGCCGCGGTCGAGGCCTCTGATGTCGCCGGCGCTTCCGGCACGAAGCCTTCCGCGAGCGAGGGATCGAGCAGGCGGTGCGTATAGTCGAAGGTCGGCCCGAGAATCTGGCCGCCGGGAATGTCCTTGAAGGTCGCGGACACCCGCCGCTGCACGCGCATCGTGCCGGTGTTGACCGGCTCGCTCGTGCCGAAGCGCGGCAGCGTGGCGCGGAAGGCGCGGACCAGGAAGATCGCCTCGATCAGATCGCCGCGCGCCTGCTTGATCGCCAGCGCTGCGAGTTCGCGGTCATAGAGCGAGCCTTCGCTCATGACGCGGTCGACGGCGAGCCCAAGCTGCTCCGAGATCTGGTCGAGGGTGACTTCCGCAACGCTCTGGTCGCCGCGCCGCGCATTGGCGAGCAGGCGATGGGCGTTCTCGATGGCGCGCTCGCCGCCTTTGACTGCGACATACATGCTTCAGCTTTCCTTGCTCACGACGCGCGTGGTGCGGGGGATCGCGACCACGGCGTCATCGGCGACCAGCACCACGTCGATGCCGCGCGGAAACAGCGCCTCGTTCATGCGCAGGCGCTCGAACAGGTCGGACGGCTTGATCGAGGCCTGCAGCGTCGCGACGCCGTCGATGCCGGGGCCGTGCAGCTCGAAGCCGCGGCCCGCATCCAGGCTCTCGACCTGAATGATGACCGTGGTCGAACGGTCCGGATATTCGTTGGTGCCGAGCGCGAAACGCTCCAGCGCCGGCAGCAGGACGCCGTCGCTGATCAGCGCAAACGCCGCGATCGAGGAGTCCTGCACGACCGGCGCGCCGGTGTGGAACTTGAGCCACTTCACCAATTCGGTGCTTTCGGCCAGCTGCGCATCGAGCCAGAGCGGCGTGTCGTGGTCGAACAGTGTCAAAGCGATCGCGGCGGTGCCGCGCATCATCGGGCCGGCCGTTCCAGCCATCGGCACGATGCGCTGGACCGAGCCCGGCCGCGCCATCGCGTCCATGACGGAGCGAAAGGTCGATTGCGCCGACAACACCTTGTCGGCGAACCCCGGCGGCAATTCCGCAATCGTGGTCATGATCTCACCCCTCACCGCGCACCATGGTGTAGAAATCAACCTTCGTTGCGGCGGTCTCGGCCGCCGCCTGCTTGCGCTCCGCGAGCAGTTGCTCGCGCAACGGTGCGATCACGTCGCGCTCGACGGCCGCACCAAAATCCCGTGACTGCACCAGCGCATCGCACAACGCGATCAACCGCGCCTTCTCACCGTCGCGCCCGAGCGTGTAGCCGAAGCCGACCTCGCCGCTCGCGAGCCGCACCGCAGCACGCGACACCGTCGCCTCGCCGAGATTGAACGGCGCGCCGTCACCGCCGACCCGGCCGCGCAGCATGACGAGGCCGTTTTCCGGCGCGCGCAGATCCTGATGGGGTGGAAGCGCGAAGTTGCGGAGGCGAGCGGCGATCTCGCCCGCCTCCGCATGCGCCAGCACGGCCATTGCGGCCTGGCGCTGGGCTTGCTGGTTGTTGTGCTGGGTCACCAAATCCACCGAGCTTTTGACAGAACTTGCCGAATCCAAGTTGTCTATGATACTAGACAACTTGATACGCAAGCGCCATGACTGTTTCGTGACAAAGGTGTGATTTCTGGAGTAGGTTGCCCGCGACATGAGCATGCAGGACACCGCCTCCTCGGGCGTCGCGCTTTGGCGCCTCGTTGCCGACGGCATCGAGCGCGGCATTGCCGACGGCCGCTTTGCGGCCGGCGACAAATTACCGGGCGAGATGGAGATCGCCGAAACCTACCGGGTGAACCGCCACACCGTGCGGCGCGCGCTGGCAGCGCTTGCCGAGCGCGGCATCGTGCGCGCCGAGCGCGGCAGCGGAACCTATGTCGAGGCACAGAAGCTCGCCTATCCCCTGCGTTCGCGCACGCGCTTTTCCGAGATCGTCGGCGCCGACGGCCGCGAGCCGCACGGCCGCCTGCTCGAGGCATCCGCGGATGTCGCGACCCGCGAGCTGGCGCGGGAACTGGGCTTGAAGACCGGCGCGCCGCTGGTGCGGATCGAGGCGATCAGGCTTGCCGACCGCACGCCGATCTGCGTCTCCACCACCTGGCTGTCAGCGGACCTGTTTCCGGGCGCCGGCGAGGTGTTCGCCGCGACGCGCTCTATGACGAAGCTGCTCGAACATTACGGCGTGCGCGACTATCGCCGCGGCGCCACCCGGATCACCGCCGGCATCGTTGACGCAACCGATGCCGCGCGGCTCGATCTTCCGCTCGGACGGCCGATCCTGGTGGTCGATGCGACCGACCACGATCTCGACGGCAAGCCGCTGGTGACGAAGCATTCGCGGTTTGCGGCGGAGCGGGTGGAGTTTTTGGTGGAGTCGTAGAAGGGCTCTCTCCAAGAAACCAGAGCCGTAGGGCGGGCAAAGGCGCGACAGCGCCGTGCCCACGATCTTTCCAAGCTTTCGGCAGTGGTGGGCACGCTTCCGCCTTCGCTCTTCGAGCTACGGCGGACAAGCCGCTTTGCCCGCCCTACGGCGCCTTTGCTCAGGCCACAGCCCTGCGCCCAATAATCGCAAACCGCAGCTTGCCCGAGATGAAATCGATCGCGGCAACCGCAACCAGGATCATCAGGATCAGGAACGACACCTTCTGCCATTCCAGTACGCGGATCTGCTCGGCGAGCTGGAGGCCGATGCCGCCGGCGCCGACGATGCCGATGATGGTGGCGGAGCGGGTGTTGGATTCGATGAAATAGAGAACCTGTCCGGCGATCACCGGCAGCACTTGGGGCAACAGGCCAAAACGGATCTCGTGCAGCGGGCTGCCGCCGGAGGCGCGGATACCCTCGACCTGTTTCTGGTCGGCGCCCTCGATCGCTTCCGAGAACAGCTTTCCGAACGCGCCAAAATCCGACACCGCGATGGCGAGCACGCCGGCGAACGGGCCGAGCCCGACCACGTTGATCCAGACCAGCGCCCAGATCAGCGTGTCGACGCCGCGGATCGAATCCAGGAAGCGCCGCACGGGGAAGCGCAGGATCTGAGAGGGTATGACGTTGCGCGCGGCCAGCAGGCTGACCGGAAGCGCGAACACCGCGGCCAGCGTCGTGCCGAGCAGCGCGATCGACAGCGTCTCGCCCAGCGCCTTCAGATAGACCGGCAGCGAGGAGCCGGGATCCGGCGGAATCATCATCACGCTGATCCAGCCGAGCTGGCTGAGGCCTGCGAAGAAGCGCGACGGCGAGAAATCGAGATCGACGAGGCCGTAGACCAGGATCGCGAAGGCCGCGACGATCGTCGCCGGCGTCGCCAGCCGCGCCGAGGCGGGCCGGTCGAACACGTCGGGGTAACGCGCGCGCATCTGCGCGGTGTCGACCTCCTGCGGCGTCACGTCCGCGCCTCCTTGCCGAACAGGCGGCCGCGCAGCCAGCCGGTGGTGATGTCGATGATGAAGACGGTGATGATGATCAACAGCAGGATCGCGCTGACGTCGGAGTAATAGAACTTGCGGATGGCGACGACGAGCTCCTGCCCGATGCCGCCGGCGCCGACAAAGCCCATGACGGAGGCCTCGCGAACGTTGATCTCGAAGCGCAGCAGCGCGTAGCTGGCATAACCCGCCGTGACCTGCGGCAAAATCGCAAAGCGCATGCAGGACAGCCAGCTCGCGCCGGTCGAACGGATGCCCTCGACCGGCTTCATGTCGGCGTTCTCGACGATCTCCGAGAACAGCTTTCCGAGCGCGCCGGTGGAATGGATGGCAATGGCCAGGACGCCGGCCATCGGGCCGAGCCCGAAGGCGATCACGAAGACGAGCGCAAAGACGATGCCCGGAACGGTGCGCGCGAACTCGAGCAGGCGCCGCACCACGAAGCGCACCCACGGCGACGGCGAGGTATTCTCAGCGGCGAAGAAGTTCAGGCCAAACGCGAGGGTCGCACCGATCAGCGTGCCGACATAGGAGATTAGCAGCGTCTCGCCCAGCATCTTCAGCCATTTTTTCCAGCCCCAGAGCCATTCGCCGATATCGGTCCAGACCCGCTGGCCGCTGTCGAGCGTGAGGATGCGGTCGAAATAGCTGACGAAGTTGCCGAAATAGGTGAACAGCGTGCGCAGATTCACCTCTGCCCCGATGCCGGCGAGGACCAGCGCGGCGGCAAACACCACGAATCCCAGCAGGAGGCGCAGCCGCTTGCGCGCGACCGCCTGGCGATAGGCGGCGTTCAACGCGGCCAGTTGCTGCTCGGGGAGGATCGAAACCGCGACGGTCATCTGGTCAGCACAAGTGGCCGGTCAAAGAGAAAGAGCCGGGTCCATCGACCCGGCTCGAGTAACGTCGTCCCGAGAACTCAGGACGCCTTCTTCTTACGCAGTGCGTCGACGAACTTGATCAGCTCGATCGTGCCATCCCAGTCCTTGGTGGTGGCGGGATGAAAGCCCTTCTTCTGGCCGTCCGACAGGCGGTCGAACGCGGCCTTGTCCTTGGCCGGCGCATCGAAGAATGCCTTGGCGATCGCGGCCTTGGCATCTTCCGGCAGGTCGGAATTGTAGGCATAGGGGCCGTTGATGATCGGCGCCGACTTGTGGATGATGCGGAAGTCGTCCTTCTTCATCGCCGAGCCGTCGGCGTTCTTCAGCATGTTCTTGGTCAGCATCTGCGCAAGCGTGGAATCGTCGTCGCTGGTCCACTGATTGGCGGCGACGTCGACGGTGCCCTGCGACAGCGCCAGGATCGCGTTCTCGTGGCTGCCGGTGAAGACGACCTTGCTGAAATAGGTGTCGGCATCCGCGATGCCCATCTTGTCGAGCTCGAAACGCGGCACGTTGTTGCCGGAGGTCGAGTTCGGGTCGACGAGGCCGAGGTTCTTGCCCTTGAGGTCGTCGACCTTCTTGTAGGGGCTGTTCGCCTTGACGAAAAACACCGAGTAGTAGCCGGTCGAGCCGTCGGCGTTGATGTCGTTGGCGAAGGCATCGGTCTTGACGCCGGTCAGGCGGGCGCGGGCGAACGAGGCCGAGCCGTAGCTGGCGATATGGATGTTGCCGGCGCGCTGGCCTTCGATGACGGCAGCGTAGTCGTTGGCGATGCGCAGCGTGACCTTCACGCCGAGCTGCTTCGAGAGATATTCGACGAACGGGGTCCAGCGCTCGGTGACGCCGGAAGCGTTCTCGGCCGGAACGACCGCGAAGGTCAGTTCGGGGTATTTGGCTTTCCAGTCGTCCGCGAGAGCCGAGGTGGTGAAGGCGAGCGCGGCAGCGCCGGCAAGGATGAGTCTACGAGTGATCATGATACCCTCTTGATCGGTTGGGATCGGTTGACGCGAAAACTGGCAATTCAACAGGTGCGGCGCGGCTCAGGCCGCCGCGGCCGTTCCAAGCGCCGGAACGCCCTCGGGCGCCGGGACAGGCATTCCGCCCATGACGTCGGCGGCTTCGAGATCGTAGAGCTCACGGGCGACCTGATCGGTCAGCTCGGACGGCACGCCGTCGAACACGACGCGGCCCTGCGCCATGCCGATCAGGCGATCGCAATAGCTGCGCGCCAGATCGAGCGAATGCAGATTGCAGAGCACGGTGATGCCGAAATGCTTGTTGATGCGCAAAAGCGCATCCATGACGATCTTGGTGTTGCGCGGATCGAGCGAGGCGATCGGCTCGTCGGCGAGGATGATGTCGGGCTGCTGCACCAGCGCGCGGGCGATTGCGACGCGCTGCTGCTGGCCGCCGGAAAGCTGGTCGGCGCGCTGGGCCGCGAGCGAAGCGATGTCGAACTGCTCGAGCGCGGACATGGCCAGCGCCTTGTCCTGCTCAGGCCAGATCTGCGAGAGCGAACGCCAGGCCGGAATGGTCGCGAGGCGCCCCATCAGGACGTTGGTGAGAACGTCGAGGCGGCCGACCAGGTTGAACTGCTGGAAGATCATCGCGGACCGGGCCCGCCACTGCCGCAGCTCCTTGCCGCGCAGCGCGGTCACGTCGGTGCCGTCGAACAGGATGCGCCCCTCGGTCGGCGTCACCAGGCGGTTGATAGTCCGGAGCAAGGTCGACTTGCCGGCACCGGACCGTCCGATCACACCGACGAATCCGCCGGGGGAGATTTGAAACGAAGCGTCGTCCACCGCGGCTTTTGCGCCAAAGCGGCACGTCAGACCTTCAACCACCAGCATGCAGGGCTCCAGAGAGTAGCTGGAGCCCACCGCTAACGCCGGCGCTTGACACTTGTGTGACACACGCGTTGCGGTGCGGCGATCCTACACACCTCGTCCCCTGTCATCGTTGCGTCATGACATTGTCATTAAGCAACTCGAAGAGGAGTGCCCGCCCTCGAACGTTCGGACGCAACATGGCCGGCAAGGTGCTCTCAATCCAACCGACCATCGATCCCACGGCCAGGCTGCACGAAACCAGGCTCGGTACCTATACCGAGGTCGGCGCCCGCACGATCCTGCACGAAGTGGCGATGGGCGATTACTCCTACGTCGTGAACGACGCGCAGATCACTTACACCACGATCGGAAAGTTCTGCTCGATCGCGGCGATGACGCGGATCAATCCCGGCAATCATCCGATGGACCGTGCGACGCAGGCGCATTTCACCTATCGCTCCAGCGCCTACTTCCCCGGCGAGAGCGACGACCACGAGTTCTTCGACTGGCGGCGCCAGCATCACGTCCATATCGGTCATGACGTCTGGATCGGCCATGGCGCGGTCGTGCTGCCGGGCCGCAACATCGGCACCGGCGCGGTGATCGCGGCCGGCGCCATCGTCACCAAGGACGTGCCGGCCTACACCATCGTCGCCGGCAATCCGGCGCGCATCGTGCGGCGGCGGTTCTCGGAAGAGGTTGCCGGGCGGCTCGCGAAGCTGGCATGGTGGGACTGGGATCACGACAAATTGCGTGAGGCACTGCCCCATTTCCGCAAGCTCGGGATTGAAGATTTCCTCGCAACATATGAAGCACAGGCCAATAACGGTTCTCTGGCCAGCAAGAAGAGCGCGGTCGCGTGACAGATATTTTCCTTGAAGGCGGCCGGGTCCTGATCGGCGCCGAATTCGCCGAAACCTCGCTTCTCGTGTCCGGAGCGGACATCGCGCAGGTCGATGCCTCGCGGGGCCGGGCGCGGCTCGCGATCGACGCGCGCAACCTCCTGGTCCTGCCCGGCATCGTCGACATTCACGGCGATGCCTTCGAGCGGCAGATGATGCCGCGCGCCGGCGTCGATTTCCCGATCGATATCGCGCTTGCCGACAGCGACCGCCAGGCGATCAGCAACGGCATCACCACGGTGTTTCACGCCACCACCTGCTCGTGGGAGCCGGGCCTGCGCAGCGCCGGCAATGCGCGCGGCCTGATGGAGGCGATCGAGCGGCAGCGCCCGCAGTTCGCCGCCGACACCCGCTTCCACCTGCGGCACGAGACCTACAATCTCGATGCCGAGGCCGAGATCACGGAGTGGCTCGGCGAGGGCCGCGTCGACCTGTTCGCCTTCAACGACCACATGGACGGCACGGTCGCCGACATGGCCAAGCCGCGCAAGCGCAACCGCATGGTCGAGCGCACCGGACTGTCCAGCGAGGACTTCGACAGGCTGGTCGACCGGGTCGTCTCGCGCGCCGCAGACGTGCCGGCGTCGGTGTCGCGGCTGGCCGCCGCGGCCCGCGCCGCCGAGGTGCGGATGCTCTCACATGACGACGCGACGCCGTCGATGCGGCAGGAATTTCGCGAGCTCGGCGCCGACATCGCCGAGTTTCCGGTCAATTTGGAGACGGCACAGGCGGCGGCAAGCCATGGCGACGCCATCGTCTTCGGCGCGCCCAACGTCGTGCGCGGCGGCAGCCACACCGGCTGGACCAAGGCATCCGACATGATCGCCATGGGGCTCTGCTCGGTGCTGGCGTCGGACTATTATTATCCCGCGCAGCTGCTCGCGGCCTTCCGTCTCGCTGCCGATGGCGTGCTGCCGCTGGCGAAGGCCTGGGATCTGGTCTCTGTCGGGCCTGCGCGCGCAACCGGCCTGCTCGATCGCGGCCTTCTCGCCGAAGGACGCCGGGCCGACATCCTGCTCGTGGACGACACCGTGCCGCTGCGACCGCGCCTCGTTGCCGTGATCGCCGGAGGCAAGCTCGCGCATCTCACCGATGCGACACGGCTGCTCACCGCGGCGGCAACGCCGCGCGAGGCTGTCGTTGCGGCGTAAACCGGCTATGTTCGGACGATGACAGGTTTTCCCCGCTACGCGATCTATTTTGCTGCCGGCACTGACAGCGCCCTCACCCCCTTCGGCGCCGAGCTGCTCGGCTACGATGCCTATACCGGTGACGAGCTGCCGTTTCCGCGCGACGCACTGCGTGTCGCACCCGACTGGCGCGACGTCACCGCCGATCCCCGCAAATACGGCTTTCACGGCACGCTGAAGGCGCCGATGGCGCTCGCGCCTGACAAGAGCGAAGCCGAGCTCCTGGCTGCCTGCGCGACATTCGCTAGCAAGACACGGTCAATCCCGACGATCCGCCCCATTGTCGATGCCATCAGCGGCTTCATCGCCGTCATTCCGGCCGAGCCGGTCGGCGCGCTCGAGGCGCTCGCCGCCGATTGCGTTCGCGATTTCGATGCTTTCCGGAGCGAGCTGACGGCCGAGGACCGCGCCCGGCGCAAGCCGGAGAAGCTGAGCGAGCGACAGCGCGATTATCTCGACCGTTGGGGATATCCGTACGTGATGGAGGAATTCCGCTTCCACATGACCCTGACGGGGCGCCTGGATGCGGATCGGCGCGGGCCGATCCTGGCGATGCTGCGGGAGAGGTTTGCGGGTCTCGGCTGCGATGCACTGGCGATCGATCGCCTCTCGTTGTTCAAGCAGGATGATGCCAAGGCAAGGTTCCGCATCATCGGCGAGTGGGTGTTGGCGAGCTAGCCGGCATCGCGCAACAACTTCGCTCGCCGCCTCGCGCTACTTCGTCAGCAGCGCATAAGCCCCGGTCCAGCCCTCCGGCGGTGGATTGAGCTGGAAATCCCTGATCCGCGCTTCGTACAGCTTGAAAAGCTTTTCCAGCGTATCGGCGTCTTCGCTCTTGCGCCCGCGTTCGATGGCACTCAGCGCGCCCTGCCAGTCGCGGCCGCGATAGCAGCCGAGCATCTCGATGGTGACGTTGCGCAGGCGCTGGAACGCGGCCGAATGCATCACGTCCTCGCGTCCGGCGATGGCGTAGATCACCTCCGGCTCGGTCTTGCCCTTGACCATGATGAAGTCGAGCTCGAGGATCGCGAACTTGTCCTTGGCGGCCAGCGCGGTCCTGGATCCCACGATGATCGGGAAGCCGTATTCTTTCGACTGGCCCTCCAGTCGCGAGGCGAGGTTCACGCTGTCGCCGAGCACCGAATAGTTCTTCTTCAGGTCGGAGCCCATGTTGCCGACGACGCCGATGCCGGTGTTGAGGCCGATGCCGACATTGAGCGGAATGTAGACATGGCCGCCGTCGGCGGCCTCCTGCTCGCGCTCCTTGTTGACCGCGTCGATCTGCTCGAGCATCTGGATCGCGGCCTCGCAGGCGTTGACCTCGTGCTCGGCATCGTCGAGCGGCGCGTTCCAGAACGCCATGATGGCGTCGCCCATGTATTTGTCGATGTAGCCCTTCCGCTCGATGATGACGTCCGTCAGCGGCGTCAGGAAGCGGTTCATCAGCGCGATCAGCCCCTGCGGATTCTGCTTGTAGCTCTCCGAGATCGTGGTGAAGCCGCGCACGTCGGAGAACATGATCGTCATCTCGCGCTCCTCGCCGCCGAGCACGAGCTTTTCCGGCGACTGCGCCAGCTGCTCGACCAGCACCGGCGACATGTATTGCGCGAACATGCCGCGGATCTGCACGCGCTGGCGCTGCTCGCGCACGAAGCTCGCGAAGATGAACGTCAAATAGATCGCAGTCGTCGACAGCAGCGGATAGGTGAAATCGATGAGGTAGCGGTTCTGCGCGTAGAAGAACCAGGACGTGCCGACCAGGACCGCGGCGAACATCGCGCCCGCGATCACCAGCCGCACCGGTCCGAGGTTCGGCGTGAAGATGATGACGAGGAGGCCGATCACGAGCGCGGCGATCAGCTCGACGCCGAGCGCATAGTTCGGCTGCGAGATCACAGCACGGCTCAAGACGCTCTCCAGCACCTGGGCATGGATCTCGACGCCCGGCATGGTCGATGACACCGGCGTGGTCTTGATGTCGTTCAGGCCGACCGCGGAGGTGCCGACCAGCACAAGCTTGCCGGCGATCTTGCCCGGCGGCACGGTGTTGTCGAGCACGTCCGCGGCGGAGACGTAGATCGAGGGATCCTGGCGGGCATAGTGCACCCAGAGCTGGCCGTTCCTGTCGGTCGGGATCTCCACGCCCTTGAGGCGCACAGCCTTGATGCCGGTCTTGTCGGTTCGCACCAGCAGCGTCGGCGTGCCCGTGACGACGCGCAAAATCTCGAGACTGAGCGAGGGCATGATATTGCCCTGGGCGCGCATGATCATCGGCACGCGCCGGATCAGGCCATCGCGCTCCGTCCTGATCGTGAACAGGCCGCGGCCGGCCGCGACCTGCTCGATGACCGGCACGTTGCGCAGCAGGCCGGGGAATTCGAACAGGAAGCGCTCGGCATTCTCCTCGCCGACCGTCGCGACGCCGGTGAAGGGCAGCGACTTGTCGATCTCGGACGAAATCGCCCGCTGCCCGGTCTCGCCCAGCACCACGTGCGAGCGCTTGATCGCCTCGGCAAGGATCTGGTCGTTGGTCGGCAGCTCGCGCAGCTTGGCGCGGGTGGCGTCATCCAGATAGCGCATCTGGCTTGCGACCAGATCCGGGTTGAGCCGGTCGGCCTCGGAGAACACCACGTCGAAGCCGATCACCACCGCGCCGTTGCTGGTAAGGTTCTGGATCAGATCGGCGATCCGGGTACGCGGCCACGGCCACTGGCCGAGCTTGGCAAGGCTCTTGTCGTCGATGTCGACGATGGTGACCGGCCGCACCGCCTTGTGGCGCGGATCGATCAGCTGAAACATGTCGAAGGTGCGCAGCCGCAATTCCTGAACCGGCGGCGGGTCCCAGAGCCGGATGCCGGCAAAGATGACCAGCAGCGCAAGGCACATCAGCCGCGCAAAGCCGAACTTCCGCGCAAACCACCGCCGCAGGATCTTCAGGCGTTTCATGCTGCTTGAATATCACGCATTGGCCGCCAATGGCAGCACCGATCGGGTATGCAGACGGTCGGCCGCGACCAAATGGTCATCCGGAATGGACGATGAAGTCGCTCGCGTGAAGATTGGCGGCGTTGACGCCCTTCAGGAGGATGGTGTCGGCGGAATCGATCGTGATCAGGGTATCCGCCGAGTTGCTCGGCGAGGCCGCCACGTGCTGGGCGATCCATGCAGCGTCAATATCGGTCGCCACGACAGCGGTGAGGTTGATGTGATCCTCATCGGGCGTGAAATTCAGGATCGTGTCGTGGTTCGAATTGGCGGCGAACACGAACTGGTCCTGATAACCGGTGCCGAACAGTACGTCCTTGCCGCTCGTGCTGGCGAGAGTCACCGCGCGCTCTTCGGTCAGGTTGAAGATCAGATTGACCGTGTCGGTCGCACCGTGGCCATCGGCCACGGTGACCACGACCTTGTCCGTCGCCGGACCTTCGCCCGGCTCGGAGTAGGTCAGATACTGGAGCGACGAATTGACGTTGGCGAGGGTATCCGTCGCCGATGCGGGGTCCACATAAGTGCCGGAATCCGCCGTCGCAGTCAGCGTGAAGGTTTCATCGGCGCCGGCATCGACGTCGGTGACCGAGAGCCCCTTGACGAAGATCTGGTCGCCTTCCTGCCCGACACAGACCTGATCGGTGTTGATGACAGGCGCGTCGTTCGCGCCGGTTACGTCCACCGTGAGCGTCGCGGTGTCGGTGGCACCATGCGAGTCCTTGGTCTGGACCGTGAATGTATCGGTATAATTTCCGTCCTGCAGCGCGTTGATCGCGTCCGCGTTCGGAACGTAGCTGTAGCTGCCATCGGCATTGACCGTCAGCGAACCGTAAAGCCCGCAAACCGTCGTCGCCGCGTGGTGATGCGCGTTCAGCACGGCATAGGTCAGCGTATCGCCGCTATCGGCATCGCTTCCGGCGAGCTGGCCGGTAAGATTGGTGAAGGTGTCGGCCGCAGCCGTATCCAGGAGCTTGCCGACGTTGAGATCGGACAGGGTCGGGACGTCGTTGGCGCCGGTCAGATCCACGGTGTATGTCGCCGTGGTGGCGGCGCCATGCGCATCCGTGACCTGCACGGTGAAACTATCGCAATAGAAACCTTCCGGCAGCGCGTTGATCGACGCTGCGTCGGGCACGTAGGTGTAGCTGCCGTCGGCGTTGACCGTCAGCGCACCATAATGGCCCGTCACCGTCGCCACCGCGTGGTGATCGGCGTTCAGCAAGGCATAGGTCAGCGTGTCGCCGGTGTCGGCATCGGTCCCGGTGATCTGGCCCGTGAGGTCGGAGAAACTGTCTGCGCCAGCGGTATCGGTCAGCTTCCCGATGTTGCCATTGGATAAGACCGGCGCGTCGTCGGCACCGGTGACGTTCACCTTGAACGTCGCCGTGCCGGTCGCGCCATGCGCGTCCGTGGTCTGGACCGTGAAGGTGTCCGTATAATTGCCTTCCGACAGCGCGTTGATCGCGGCGCCGTCGGGGACGTAGCTGTAGGTGCCGTCCTGATTGACCGTCAGCGAGCCGTAGAGACCCGCGACCGTCGTCACCGCATGGTTCGTCCCATCCAGCACCGCATATTTCAGCGTCGTCGTCTCACCATGGTCCGCATCGGTCCCGACCAGCGTCCCCGTGATGTCGGAGAAGGTGTCGGCGATCGCCGTATCCACGAGCGGCCCCGTGGTCACCGCGGCCAGGGTCGGCGCGTCGTTCTTGCCGGTGATCGTAACCGTCACGTCGGCCGTATCGTGCCCGCCGTACTCGTCCGTCAGGGTGACGGTGGAGACGATCTTCACCGTCTGGCCGTCGGCGAGGAAATCGAGCGCGTTGTCGGCGATCGAATAGTGCCAGGTGACGGCGCCGTTGTTCTTGCCGTCCAACTGATACGTGAACGCGGCCTTCAACGCGTCGACCTCGGCGGGCGTCAGCGACGCCGTGAGGTCGGTGGTGCCGTTGGCGGCGAGCGAGGTCACGGCCTGATCGATCTGCGTCACGGTCGGACGATCGGTCAGGTCGATGTCGGCGAAATTGATCGAGCCGCTCGCCGCCGGCGACGGGTCGATCGTGGCGGAAGCGCCGGTGGTGTCCGCCTGCTCGGAGAAGGTCGCGGTCAGCTGCGCCGCGTCCGTGGTGGTGAACGTCGGTGCGTCATCATCCGCGTGGATCGTGATCAGCGTGTGACCGCCCTCATCACTGCCCGCGAAATGCGCGTTGCGATAGTCGCCGACGAGGGTCAGGCTGATGGTCTTGCCATCGTCACCGGTGACCGTCAGCACACCGCCGCTCGCGGGATCGCCGGCATTGGGGACATAGACCGCGCTGGTGCCGGGCCCCCACTTGATCGTCGTCAGGTCGATCTTGTCGTTCACGGTCAGATCAGCGATCGAGCCGCCGAAATCCTTGGTGTCGATCTCGAGCTCGGCGCCGTCGCCGGTGAGCGCGATCGTTTGCGATACCGTGCCCTTGACCTCGAGCGTCGCGCCGGCATCGACGACGACCGAGCCCGAGGCCGAGCTCGTCAGCGAACCGAACAGCGTCAGCGTCCCGGTGTGAACCTCGATCGAGCCGGTGTCGGTATTGGTGATGTCGCCGGTAATCGACGCCGTGCCCCAGCTGTCGATGCGGCCGTCATTTTCGAGGCTCAGCCCGGTGCCGGAGATCGTGGCGCCATGCAGATCGATGTCGCCGTGGTTGATGATCGACGACGCGTCGCCGAACACGCCGCTGCCGGCGACCGTCCAGGTGCCGCCTGTATTGTTGTTGAACGTCGCGGTCCCAACCGAGATGTTGCCATCGATGTGGCCAGTGTTGTTGATGGTGATGGGCCCGCCGGTCTCGACGATCGCATAGGTCGTCGCGCTGACCGGGATGGCAGCGTCGGTACCGATCGTGCCGGAATTGTCGATCTGCGCTGTACCGGTGCCGTTCTCCTGGATGGAGATCGCCGCAAAGCCAGCCGCGCCGACCACCGAGCCGGCGTTGGTGATGTGCGTCGAGCCGGTCGCGCCCAAATCGTCCTGGTCGACATTGATGCCGACCGACGCCGTGCCGGTGATGTGACCGTTGTTGGTGACGGTGACTGCACCGCTGCCATGGGACACGATATCGAGGCCGACCGCGCCGGACACGCCGCCGCCGATGGTCGCGGTGATATCGCCGGCCCCGTTAACGCCGTCGTGCAGCACGATGCCGTCGCCGTTCTGGCCCGTGATGGCACCGACCGTCGTGAGCGAGATGCTGCCGATGCCGTTCTGGGTGACGACGATGCCGTTGTCGTGGCCGGTCAGCGCGCCGGTCGGCGTCAGCACGATGTTGCCGCCAGCGCCGCTCGTTCCGCCCGAGGCGGTGAAGTCGAGCGCATCGCCGACCGAGGTCGAGATATCGGCCGTGCCTGTGATCGTGAACGTGCCGTCCTGCGACGAGGTGCCGGTGATCGTGCCGGTGAAGCTCTGGCCGGCGACCTTGTCGAGCTGAAGCGTGTTGGTGCCGCCGGCGAAGATGATGGTCTGCGCGTCTGCGCCGCCCAGCTCGAGCGTCGCCTTGTCGTCGATGATGATCTGCTTGCCGGCGCCGGTAAGGCCGCCTGACAGGTTCAGCGTGCCGCTCTGCACCTCGATGGTGCCGGTGTTGGTGACACCGCCAGAGACCGTGTTGAGGCCGACGCTGTAGAGATTGCCGGCATTGGTCAGGCTGCCGCCATTGATCGAGACGTCGGTCAAATAGAGCTTCGAGCTGCCGTCGACCGAGATCGTTCCGCCTGTATTGATGATCGTCGCCGTCGTCAGCTTCAGCGTGCCACCGCTCACCGCCTCGATCAGGCCGTGATTGGTGATGGCGTGAAGCGTGCCGGGATCGATCGTCAGCGTGCCGCTGGTGACGGAGACCGTTCCGGTGCTGGCAACGGTGAGGTCGGCAGTGTCGATGGCGTTTGTGCCGGCCGCTTCCAGCGTACCCACGATCGTCACCGTGCCGCCGTCGATGGTCGCACCGTTGAGGTCGAGCCTCGAGCTGGAGTCGACCGACACAGTGCCGTCGGTGTTGGTCACCGTCATCCCGATCAGCTTCAGCGTGCCGTCGCTGACCGACGCCAGGGTGCCGGTGTTGGTGACGGCCTGGTGGTCGATGTCGAGCTCGCCGCTCTTCGCCTGAAGCGTGCCGGCATTGGCGATGCTCACCGAGGTCGTGGCGGTAAGCGTCAGCAGGCCGGCAATCGCCTCGATCAGGCCGCTGTTGATGATGGATGCATTGGTGACCGTCGTCGTATTGCTGGAGTCGAGCGTCCCGACGACGTTGAGCGTGCCGCCGGTCAGGCCCGCACCGTTCATCGTCAGCTTCTTGCCGGCATCGACCTTGACGGTCCCCAAATTGCCGATCGCGGTGCCTGCGACGATCGCATCGCCGAACGTCAGGGTGACGCCGTCCTCGACCGTGACGGCGCCCTTGTTCAGGGTGACGTTACCGCTGAGCTTGCTGTCGCCCGTGACGTCGATCGTGCCGGCGCCCGCGCCGCTGTAGTTGTTGATGGTGCCGCCGGCGATCTCGGTGCCGGACAGCGTCAGCGTCTGGCCGTCGTCGATCTTGATGATATGGCCGGTGTTGGTCAGGATGTCGTTGAGCAGCGTCGCGGCGCCGGCGATCTCGAGCGTCCCGTTATTGGTGATCGCTCCCTTGGACGCGGCGGACGCGCCCTTGATGGTGACACCGTTCTCGAGCTTGACCGTGTTGGCGAGCGTGATGCTGGAATTGTCGGTGATATCAGTGCCGGACACGGTGATACCGTCCAGCGTCAGCGCGGCGTCGGCAGTGATCGTGCTGATACTGACCGTTGCGCCACTGTCGATCTTGCTGGCGCCCGTGACGTCGATCGTGCCCGCGCCGTTGATGGCGCCGCCGCTGATCGTCGCATGGCTCAGTGCCAGCGCGGCATTGCCGTCGACGATGACATTGCCGATCGAATTGTCGACCGTCGAGCCCTGATCGATCGTGAGCGCGCCGTTGGCGAGCACCTCGATAGTGCCGGCATTGGTGACCGTCTCGTAGTGCAGCGCGTTGCCCGCACCGCTGACGTTGAGCGCGGCGTTGTTCTTCAGGACGCCGCTGGTCAGAATCGCGTTGCCGGTAAGATCAAGCTCGCCGTTGTTGGTGACCGTGCTGACACCCGTCGACGAGCCCGTCAGAACGAACGTACTGCCGGACTCGTCGCTGGCCTCCGCACCGAGCACGGTCGTTCCGGGCAAGATGTTGAACCAACCACCAGTGATCGTCGCGCCGTTGATGGTCAGCTTGCCGCTGGCATCGACGGTCACCGCGCCATTGTTGGTGACGCTGGAGCCCTGGTCGACGGTCAGCCAGCCATTGGCCAGCACCCTGATCGTGCCGCTGGGAGCGTTTAGGACGGTTTCGTGAGCGAACTCGGTCGTACCCTTGACGTTGACCGTGCCGGAATTGTTCAGCGTGCCGTTTTCGATCAGGCTGGTGCCGTCGAGCTCCAGCGTGCCCAGAATGGTGACGGTGCCGCCGTCGACCGTCGCGGTATCGACGATCAGCATCGTGCCGGCATCGGCCTTCAGCGTGCCGCCGGTGTTGTGGATCGTGGCCAGCGTCTTCAGCGTGCCGCCCGACAGCTCCATCGTGCCGGAATTGGTGATCGTGGTGCCTTTGGCGAAATCGCCGCCGCCCTGCAGCGTCAGATAGCCGCCATTACTGAACACGCTCGTGTCGAGGATCTCGGCCTTGCCGCCGACGAACATCGAGCCGGCGTTGATGAAGATCGAGTCCGCGCCCATGTTCAGCGCGCCGGCAATCGTCAGAGAACTCTGGTTGATCACCTTCGGCGGCGGCCCGCCAAAGTCGTTCATCGTGATCGACTTGGCGTAGGCCGCGGTGTCGATCGTCACCGGGTAGGACGGCGTCAGGCCGTGCAGCTGATCGGTGATGACGATGACGTCGTCGTTGATGGTCGGGACCGTCCCGGTTTCCCAGTTGACCGCATCCTTCCAAAACCCGCCGGAGGGTGCGCCGGCCTTGTCGGTCGCGATCCACACCACCGCGGGCGCGTCGGTGCCCGTGATCTCGACGGTGATGGTCTGCGTCGAGGTCGCGCCTTGAGAGTCCGTGAGCGTCACGGTGTAGACCAGCGTCAGCACCTGGCCCTTCGGGATGAAGTCGGCGAGATAGACCGGCAGGTCGGCCATCGACCAGTTGATGGTGCCGGTGCCGCCCCCGGTGCTGTCGGCGCCCGCCGCGATCGCAACCGACATCGCTTTCTGGAACGCCGCGAGCGGGCCGGGCGGGACGCTGCCACCTGGCAGCGTGGCGCTGGTCAGCGCAACCGATACCGTATGCGTGTCGGTGAGATCGACGTCGTCGAAGCTCAGCGTGCCCGAGGTCGGCACATCGCCGGTCAGCGGACCGCCGGGCACGCTGGTGCCGCCCTCGAAGATGATGGTCGGAACGCTGGTGGTGATCACCGGCTTGTCGTTGGTGCCGGTGATCGTGATGGTGATGTCGATGAACGAGGATTCGGGGTTGACCGCGAAATTGTTGTTGACGCGGATCTTGTAGGTCAGCGTCAAGGTTTCGCCGGCGGCGAGGAAGTCGAAGACGTGGTCAGGGATCGTGTAGGTCCAGACCGCCGAGCCGTTGTTGTTGTTGGCCGGGTTGGGGACGACCTGGATATCGATCTGCGTCGCCGCGATATCCTGCTTCTGGAGGTCGGTGAGCGAGCCGGTGACGTCCTGCTGGCCGGCATTCTTGTAGACGTAGTTCGGCGCGTCGGCGAGGCTCACGCTCGCCGTCGGCTGGTCGCCGAGGTTCTGGTCGACGAAGGTGATCCGGCCGGAGACCGTATCGCTGGCGACAGCATCGCCAGTCCCATCCGCGCGGTCGCCGGTCGCGTTCGCCTGCTCGGTCAGCGTGAACGCGGTCTTCACATTGCCGTTCAGGTCGAGGCTGCGCGAATCGGGCGGGCCGGGAATGCGGGTGCTGCTCGCCGGATTATGGCCGGGCGTCTCCGCCCCCTGCAGATTGAGGTTCGTGAAGATCGCGGTCGCAGTGGTGCCGTTCTGGGTCTTGAGGAGGATGCCGTCGCTGACCGGCGTGATCGTGTCGGTGAAGTTCGTGGTCAGCTTGGTGTTGGTATTGTCGGTGAACTTCAGCGTGAACACGTCAGTGATCAGCTTCTGAACGTCCGGCGACATCAGCGCATTGCCGATCGTGACGTTGCCGCCGCTGATCTGGATCATCTGGCCGGCCTGGTTGACCGTCGCGATCGGCAGCAGCGTGACCTTGTCGAACAGGATGTAGGAGCCCGTCGTGCCGTTCGGCTCGACCAGCACCTGGAAGCTCGCCTGCGGCTGCGGATCGCCGCCGCCGGCGGGAACGACGAAGTTGATCTGGGTCAGCACCGCCGTGCCGCGGATGCCCATGGTGGCGACCGGCGTATCGATCTTCATGTCGCCGTGCTTGGCGGTCTCGCCGGCGACGAAGGTGATGGTGCCCGCGACCAGGCTGAGCAGCGAGGAATTGCTCGACCCGTTGGGGTCGTAGACCATCTCGTTCAGCACCATCCGCGCATTGGAGGACAGGCCGAACACGGTGCCGTCGATGAAGGTGATGCCGAGGGTCGAGTCGGCGCCGGTCGAGACGACGTCGCCCTTCTCGACGTTGTCGCCGTTGTTCAGGATGACCGAGACGCCATTGCGGATCGCGGTCGCGCTGCCGGCGAGCTTTGTGACGTGGCCGATGACCTGGGCTGCGGCGATGCCGGAGGCAGCCTGCGCATATTGCACATGGCCCGTGAGTGCGTTGACGGTGTCGCCGCTGAGGTGGGCGCCATCGGGTGAGGCGATCGCCGCGCGCTTGTCGCCCCTGAAATAATCGTGAACGACGAACTCGTGGCCGTCATGGGACAGCACGAGATCGACACCTGCGCGCTTGAATTCGCCGTTAAAGATCAGGTTCGGATCGGGAACAATGAACGCGCCATCGGGCACATGGCCATGCGCCTTGGCCGTGAAGGAATCGACATGGCTCGACGCAGGCAAGCGGGAACCCTGAGCAGCATCCAGGGAGTTCGCGGCGTCAAATTTGCCAGCGTAATTCAACCGCGCACCGTAAAAAGGGTTAAAATCTAAGTAAGTATCGACCGCCTAAGCTTGCATAGCATTACCAAGTCCTTAGCGAAACCATCTATTGCTTGTGTGATTTCGCATCACTTGGTCGCCAACGACTATGCCTACGGCGACACCCACAGATAAGCTGAGGTATATTTTCGAATATTTTGCAGCCAAATTCGGCTTATTGCGCACATTTCCAGTCATCCAAAGTAATCAGCGGCACAGATCGACCGTCAGATACTTGTGTCATCTTTCCTTCGCAGTGCCCCGGAACATCCTGCGGCAAATACGGAGTTGAATCTGTGACCCAACTAACAGAACCCGTGAAATAGCGGGCTGTTAGCCATAGGACGCAGATTCGGCCTTCCCACAATTTCTGCCTGCAATTGATTCCATTTCGCGGCAGCCGGGCCACACCTAGCCCCTGAATCGTAAAATTTTACGCAATTTGGGCAGGCCCGTTTCAGCCTGTCCCACGGTTTTGGGACCCCTGCCGGGCGCGTTAAGCAGAACAAAACGGCCCGTCTCGCACTATCTCCGCGAAAGCAACAACGCCCGGCACGTCGAGGTCGAGGGGACCTGATGAAGCCGGAAGGGGATGTCAGATGGAGACCGCTGCTCGCTCGCGCGCCTGGCGCGCTGTCCTTGTGCTGTGCGGATTGATCCTGCTCGGATCGACCGCCGACCTGCGCGCCGGCACGTTGCTGTCGCCGGGAGCCGGCGTCCTCGTGCGCAAGTCCGCCGAGCCGTTCGGCGTGTTCGCCTTCGCCATCTCGTCCGGCAGCCTGCAGCAGAAATGGTCCGCGCTGAAGCACAAGCTCGACGACGACATGGTGCAGCTCGCGCTGTGTGACGGCGACCGGGACAATTGCGCCTCGCCCGCCGCCCTCAAGCTGCTCGCTATCGTCGATCAGGCCCGCAGCCGCGACGGCCGCGCGAAGCTGGGCGAGACCAACCGCGCCATCAACCTCGCCATCCGCGCCGCCAATGACGGCACTGACGACGTCTGGAGCTCGCCGCTTGCGACCTTCGCGCGCGGCGAAGGCGACTGCGAAGATTATGCGATCGCCAAGCTGGCCGCGTTGCGGCTCGCCGGCGTCGCCACCGAGGACCTCCGCATCGTCGTCGTGCGCGACGTCAGGGCCGGCGAAGAACATGCGGTTGTCGCCGCCAAGCTCGACGGACACTGGTTGATGCTCGACAACCGCCGCATGGCGATGGTCGAGGACGATGTCGCGCGGACCTACCAGCCGCTGTTCGTGCTCTACCAGTCGGCCGTGATGAAATATGTCGACGAGCCGGTGCGGTTCTCGATGGCCACGCCCGAGGCGCATTGATTGCGATCTTGTAGCCCGGATGGAGCCAACGGGTCGGCGCGAAGCGCCGCCCGATGACAGGCTCCGCGAAATCCGGGGCCGCTGTCGCTTGTTGCACGAATCCCGGATTACGCTTTCGCTCCATCCGGGCTACGGACCTCACACAACCACCCATCACAACCCCATTCCACCGCGCGGCCCGGGACGCTAGCATGGCGCCTTCGACGCGGGGGCGACTGGATGCGGTTCATCGGGCTGACTGTGCTTGCGCTGCTGGCCTTGCCGGCGGCGTCGGGCTATGCGCAATCCGGCCCGACCGACCGCTCCATCGCCGACAGGCTGCCGCTGTTCGCCAAGAACAACTGTCAGCAGATCCGCGATGCCGGCAATCAATTGTTCTGCGGCGATCCCGAGCTTAACGCGGCCGCCGAGAAGCTGGGCGCGGCCAACGAGGCGCGGCTCGCGCGCCTGCCCGATCGCCTGCCCGCAATCGAGGAGAACGCGATCTGGAGCCGCCAGCGCAACCTCGGTTGCGGCATCGTCGGCCAGACCGCGATCCGCGCCGACGAATTCGACCGGGTGAAGGCGTGCCTTCTCAAGGTGACCGAGGAACGCGTCGCGATCCTGCGCGATCCGGATTTCGACTGTCTCGCCGCCAACACGGCCGCGGGCGCGCTGATCTGCGCCGACCCGTCGCTGGCGCTGGCCGAAACCGAGCTCAACGGCCAGGTGCTCGGCCTGATCGGCAAGCTGGACCCGACCGCGGCGCGCTTTGCCTTCGCCGAATATGGCCGGTGGACGCGAGAGCGCGATCGCAAATGCAATCTGGTCGGCAAGGAGAACGTGCCGTTTCAGGAGCTTGGCTCCGCGGAAGACTGCCTCGCCGACTATCTGAAGCACAAGACCAGCGAGATCGCCGCCGCCAAGGGCGATCCGAAAAAGGTGTTCGGCCGGCAGATCGCGGCCCGCTCGCCCGACACCGACGCCGTCGACTTCTGCGCCGCGCGGATTCACGCGGCCAATTCATGCGGCAATTTCCTGCGCATCAACCGCGTCTACGCGATCGACAGTCAGGTGACCGACCAGGAGGCGCAGGTCACCGGCGAGATCGAGATGGTCGTGCTGGCGCCTTTCACCACATGCAGCAAGGTCGCCAGCACGTGCACCGGCACCTGCTGGGATCCAAGGACGGGGCTTCCGCGGCCGGGCGTCGGCAACAAGGAGCGTTCCGGCGAGGCGTTCAACGTCACGCGCCGCCTCAGAATCCAGCGGACCTTTGCGTTCGTGAAAGCCGCCGATGGCTGGCGCTGCCGGGAGGACGAGCTGGCGCCGGTGAATTTAGGGACTGCGGGCGGTGGATCGTAGCCTTTCTTCCTTCTCCCCTTGCGGGAGAAGGTGGCGCGCGCAAGCGCGCCGGATGAGGGGTTCTATCCGTTCGGCACGCTGTTCGTGAGGATAGAGACCCCTCACCCGGCTTCGCTTTCGCGAAGCCACCCTCTCCCGCAGGGGGCCCGCAAGGAGAGAGGGTGCACCGTCATCGCCGCAAGAGCCGCCCCTCCCATCAAAACATCAGATTATCCTTCACCAGCACCCAGCGGCCGCCCTTGACCTGCTGCACCTGGGTGATGGTGTTGGCGAGATGGTCCGTCCTCGAGAACTTGGTCGGCGGCGAGTTGAAGATGTCGAGGAATTTCTCGCCTGACTCGAGCGAGTCCAGCATCTTCTGGCCGGTGAGATCCTTGCCGGCCTTGTTCGCGTAGAACGCGAACGTCATCACCGCGTTGTAGCCGATCATCGCCTGCGTGTTGGCGTCAGTGCCAAACGCCTTCTTGTAGCTGACGATCCAATCCTTCACCTTGTCCTTGGCGGTGTCCTCGTAGGGAATCTCGAAGAGGCCCGCCGCATAGAGCCCTTCGACGGCGTCCTTGCCCAACACCGGCACTTCCAGCACGTTGGTGGGCGAGGCGCCGAGGAAGGTGACGTCCCAACCCAGCTTCCTGGCTTCCGTCATCGCGCCGATGGTCTCGCGAAGGATGGTGCCGAGCACGACGAGATCGCAGCCGTCCGACTTCATCTTGGCGACCTGCGCGCTGAAATCCGACGCGCCACGCTTGTAGCTCGTGATCGAGGCGGGCTGCACCTTCATCGCAGTGAGCTGCTGATTGAAGCCGTCGAGCACGTTCTTTCCGTACTCGTCGTCCTGATGCATGATGCAGGGCTTCTGGGATTTCTTCCACTCCATCATGTATTTGAGCGCCGCCCGGGTGCTCTCGACATAGGGCAGGAGATTGTTGAACTTCAAGCGCTCCTGCGGCTTGGCCGGATCGAACTTGAAGGTGAACTCGGCCGCCGTCAGCGGGAAGAGCTGAAGCACGCCGGCGTCGAACAGGATGTCCTGCGCGGCGAGCACGGTCGGCGATCCCATCGGCCCCACCATCGCGAAGATCTTGTCCCGCTCGATCAGTTTCTGCGAGGCCAGCACGGCCTTCTTCGGATCGTAGCCGCTGTCCTCGACGACCAGCTTGATCTTGCGGCCATTGATGCCGCCCGCCGCATTGACCTCTTCGGTCGCCATCTTCATGCCGTTTGCAACCGGTACGCCCCAACCCTTGATCGGTCCCGACAGATCCTGATGGGTGCCGATGACGATCTCGCTGGCCGAGATGCCATCATTGGTGACCTTGGTTTGCGCCGCGGCCGGCAGACAGGTGAGCGCCACCGCACTCACAGCAAGGCCGAACGCTCTCAACGATCTCGACATTGACGTCTCCTCTCCTTGGGGCCCATATGATGCGAAGGGCGGGGCCATCACTCCTTCGCTTTTTCGAACAAAATGATTCACGCCACCGCGCGCTCGCGATACATCGCGTCGATCTCGGCGGCATAGCGCTTGTTCACGAAGTTGCGCTTCAGCTTCATGGTCGGCGTCAGCTCCTCGTCCTCCGGGGTGAGCTGCCGCTCGATCAGATAGAACCGCTTGACGGTCTCGACGCGCGCGAAATTGGTATTGACGCCTTCGATCTCGCGCCAGATCAGGTCCTGGATCTCCCTTGCACGGCACAGGCTCGCATAATTGGTGAAGGGGATGTCGTGGTCCTGGGCGAACTTCTCGACATTCTCCTGGTCGATCATGACGAGGCAGGTCAGGTATGGCCGCTTGTCGCCGATCACGACGGCATCGGAAATGTAGGGCGAGAATTTGAGCTGGTTCTCGATCTCCGACGGCGTCACGTTCTTGCCGCCTGAGGTGATGATGATGTCCTTCATCCGGTCGGTGATGCGGACAAAGCCCTCGTTGTCGATGGTGCCGACGTCGCCGGTGTGCAGCCAGCCCCAAGGGTCGATGGTCTCGGCGGTCTTCTCCGGCTGGTTCAGATAGCCCATGAACAGGAAGTCGCCCCTGATCAGGATCTCGCCGTCCGGCGACAGCGCGACCTCGCCCCAGGACACGGCGGTGCCTACCGAGCCGAGCTTGATGCGCTCCGCCGGCATCATGGTCGCGACGCCGCAATTCTCGGTCTGGCCGTAGACCTCGTGCATGTCGATGCCGAGCGCGAGATACCAGCGGATCAATTCCGGCGCGATCGGCGCGGCGCCGGTGAAGGCGATGCGGCAGCGGTCGAGCCCGATCATGCGGCGGATGTTGCGGAACGCGAGTCGATAGGCGATGGAGTTGGCGATGCGCAGCGACAGTGACGGCGCCCGGCCCTCGATCCGGCAATCGACCATGCGATAACCGATGTCGATGGCGCGGCGATAGACCCATTGCTGGAGCGGGGTTGCATCCTTCAGCGCGATGGTGATGGCGGAATAGAACTTTTCCCAGATGCGGGGGACCGCGAGGAAGATGGTCGGCTGCACCTCGCGCAGATTGTCCGGCACCGTCTCCGGGCTCTCGGCAAAATTCATCACCGAGCCAAGCGCGACCGAGATGTAGTAGCCGCCGATACGCTCGGCGACGTGGCAGAGCGGCAGGAAGATCAGCCTGTCCTCGTCTTCCTGCGCCGGAATGAAGTCGTTGGCGTGCCGCATCTGGTGCGTGACGCTGCGATTGGCATGCATCGCGCCCTTCGGCGGGCCCGTCGTGCCCGAGGTGTAGACGAGCACGGCGAGATCGCCGGTGCTGCGGCTGTCGATCATCTCCTGCCACAGCGCTTCACGCCCGGCCATGTGGTTGCGCCCGAGCGCGTGGAATTCGTCGAGCGACATCACCATGTCGTCGGAGAAGCCGCTGAGGCCCTCCATGTCGAACACGATGATCTTCCGCAACAAAGGACAGCGGCAGCGGCAGGCGAGGATCTTGTCGAGTTGCTCCTCGTCCTCGGCGAAGATCACTGTCGTCCGGGAATCGTTGAGGAGATATTCGACCTGGCTCGACGAATCGGTCGGATAGATGCCGGATGAGACGCCCCCGGCGCACAAGATGCCCATGTCGGCATGGACCCATTCGGGCACGGCGTTGGCGATGATGGAGGCGACGTCGCCCGGAGCGAAGCCGATCGCGTGAAGCGCGTAGGCGATCTCCTGCGAGATCGCGAGCCATTCGCGCCAGCTGGTCGGCTGCCAGATGCCGAACTTCTTCTCGCGGATCGCCGGCCTGTCGCCCCGCGTCTCCGCGGCGCGCAGAAAGCTCTTCGCGATCGTATCAGCGACCGTCAGCACCGCCGGTCGAGCCATGCGCGTCTCCTCCTTGTCGCCTATTCCCTCCGCTGCCTGCCTTGCCGGCGGTCTGTTGTTGCGGATGGGTAGCCCCATTTTACCGCGAAATCTTTCCCTAACGCCAAGTCTTCTTCTTTTTCCAGCGCCGCTCGCCTCGCGCGCCCTGTTCCTTGGCGCCAAGGTAGAATTCCTGGATGTCCTGGGAATGCATCAAGCGTTCGCAGGTGTCGTTCATCACGATGCGGCCGATCTCGAGCACATAGCCATAATGCGCCGTCTCCAGCGCCACCTTGGCATTCTGCTCGACCAGCAGGATCGACATGCCCTGCTCCTCGTTGACGCGGCGGATGATCGTGAAGATCTCCTTCACCAGCAGCGGCGACAGGCCGAGCGAGGGCTCGTCGAGCAGCAGCAGCAGCGGGCGGTTCATCAGCGCGCGGCCGATCGCGAGCATCTGCTGCTCGCCGCCCGAGAGCTGGCCGGCCGGCTGGTCGATGCGCTCCTTCAGCCGCGGGAAATAGCCGTAGACGCGCTCCAGGTCCTCCGCGACGCCGTCGCGATCCCTGCGCGGATAGGCGCCCATCATCAGGTTCTCGCGCACCGAGAGGAACGGGAACACCTCACGCCCCTCCGGCACGTGGCTGAGGCCGAGCCGCACGATCCGGTCCGCCTCCATGCGCTGGATCGGCTTGCCCAGGAACTCGATCGCACCCTTCTGCGGATCGAGAATGCCCGAGATCGTCTTCAGCACCGTGGTCTTGCCGGCACCGTTGGCGCCCAGCAGCGTGACGATACGGCCGCGCGGCACCTCCAGCGAGATGCCGCGGATCGCCATGATCGGCCCGTAATAGCTCTCGATGTTCGAGAGTTTCAGGATGATGTCTGGAGTGACCGCGGTATCCATCGCATCAGGCTCCCAGATACGCGGCGACGACGTCGGGGTGCTGTTGCACCTCCGCCGGCGAGCCCATCGCCAGCACCCGCCCGTAGTTCAGCGCGATGACACGATCGGAGACGCGGTTGACCAGCGACATGTCGTGCTCGACCATCAGCACGGTCACGCCGAGCTCGTTCTTGAGGTCGCGGATCCAGAACGACATGTCGTCGGTCTCCTCGACATTCAGTCCCGATGACGGCTCGTCGAGCAGGATCAGCTTCGGCTCCGAGCAGAGCGCACGCGCGAGCTCGATCACCTTGCGGACACCGTAAGGCAGGCCGGAGATGAGCTTGTCGCGATAGGGCTCGAGATCGAGGAACTCGATGACCTGCTCGACCCGGCGGCGGTGCACCTTCTCGTTGGCGCGCACGCTCGGCAGGAACAACAACTCCTGCCAGAGCTGGGTGGTCGAATGGCGGTGGCGGCCGACCAGCAGATTCGACAGCACGGTCGCATTCTCGAACAGCTCGATGTTCTGGAAGGTGCGGGCGATGCCGAGCCTTGCGATGTCGTAGGGCGGCTGCTCGGTGATATCCTGGTCCTCGAAGAAGATGCGGCCCGAGGTCGGCCGGTAGATCCGCGAGATCAGGTTGAAGATCGAGCTCTTGCCGGCGCCGTTGGGACCGATGATCGAAAGGATTTCGCCGCGCTCGACCGCGAACGACACCGCGTCGACCGCCCTCAGGCCTCCGAAGTGCAGCGACAGGTTCTCGGCGCGGAAATAGCTCATCGGTTCCGCTCCGACTTCACGTAGATCTTCTGCCGCTTGAAGGTGGCGCGCTTGTAGAGCGGGAAGAGCTGGAAGAAGAGCTTGATCTTCAGCCAGCGGCCGTAGAGCCCGAGCGGCTCGAACAGCACGAACAGCACGATGATGATGCCGTAGATGGCGCCCTTCAGTCCGTTGAGCGAGGCGAAGGCCGCGACCTTGGACTGGACGTTGCCCGCGGTCGCCGGGCCGGCACCGAAGGTTGCGGCAATGCCGGCGATGATGCCGGGCATGTCATCCTTCAGGTAAGTCAGGAACGGATCGATCATCACGATGAAGATCGCGCCGAGCACCGCGCCGTGCAGGCTGAAGGTGCCGCCGATCAGGATCACGATGATGAACTCGATCGAGAGCTGCAGCGTGAACATCTCAGGCGAGATGAAGGAGAGCTTGTGCGCGAACAGCACGCCGGCAAAGCCGGTGATCGCCGCCGAGATCGCGAACGACTTCACCTTGTAGAGCGCGACATTGACGCCCATGCTGCGCGCCGCGGTCTCGCTGTCCCGGATCGCGACGAAGGCGCGGCCGGTCGGAGAGCGCAGCAGATTGAGCGTGCCGACGATGGTCAGCACCAGCACGGCAAGGCAGAGAAAATAGAAGGTCGGGCTGTCGCGCGGGACCGTGACGCCGAGCAGTGACAGCGCCTTGATCCGCATGCCCTCGTTGCCGTTGGTCACACTCTCCCAGCGCGCCAGGATCTCCTCGACGATGAAAGCGAAGGAGATGGTGGCGATGACGAGATAGATGCCCTGCAGTCGCAGCGCAGGAAAGCCGACCAGTGCGCCGATGCAGCCGGTCAGGACACCCGCGGCCAGGAAGTAGACCGGGAACGGCACGTTGTATTTCTGCAAATACGCCGCGGTGTAGGCGCCGATCGCCAGGAATGCGGCATGTCCGAGCGACGCCTGCCCGGTGAATCCCGTCAAAATCATCAGCGCCACGCCGACCGTCGCATAGATGCAGACGAAGACGAGCTGGCTCATCAGATAGCTGGAGAGCACGTAAGGCGCGATCAGCAGCAGCGCGAACAGGATGCCGTAGGAGACGAAATAGCCCGAATGTGGGAAGAGCCGGATGTCGTCCTCATAGTCGGTCTTGAACAGGAACCGCATGGCGTTCAGACCTTCTTGCGGACGTGAAGGCCGAACAGGCCCTCGGGCTTGAGCAAGAGCACGGCGAGCAGCACGAGGTAAGGTGCGACGTCCTTCCAGCCCTCGGCGAGGTAGAAGCCGGCCATACTCTCGATCACCCCGATCAGGACGCCGCCGACGACGGCACCGGGGATCGAACCGAAGCCGCCAAGCACGGCGGCGGGAAATGCCTTGAGGCCGAGCACGAGGCCGACATTGGAGTGGATGAAGGTGATCGGCGCCAGCAGCACGCCGGCGCAGGTCGCGACCGCCGCGCTGATCGCCCAGACGATCGACACCACGCGCTTGACGGGAATGCCCATGTAATAGGCCGCCAGCATGTTCTCGGAGCTCGCACGCATCGCGGTGCCGAGCGTGGTCTTGTTGAAGAACAGCCAGAGCAACGTGCAGAGGATGATCGTTGCCGCGATCACCGAGAGCTTGTCATGGGCGAGCACCAGTGAGCCGATGCGCAGCACGCCCTGGCTGAACGGCGTGTCGATCTTGAAGTCGTCGGTGCCCCAGACCATGCCGGCAACGGAGCGCAGGAAATAGCCGAGGCCGATCGTGGCCATGATGATGGAGAATTGCGGATAGCCGAGGATCGGCCGCACCACCACGCGCTCCGCCAGCATGCCGAACAGCGCCATGGCGGCCACTGCACCGGCAAACCCGATCCAGTAGTTCAGTCCCATCATGCCGATGAAGGTGAAGGCGAAGAAGCCGCCCAGCATCATCAAATCGCCCTGGGCGAAATTGACGACCTCGGTGGCCTTGTAGACGAGCACGAAGCCGAGCGCGATCAGGCCGTAGACGCAGCCGAGCGCAACACCGCTGACAAGCTGCTGAACGAAATCCAGCATCGCCGCGCTTCCTCCCGATGCAACCGGCGGTTCTTCGACCGCCTTGTCGCATCTTGTGTCCAGTCGCTACGCAGTCATTCCGCCGCGTTAGCGCCATTTGTCCCGTTGCCAATTCAGCCTGAACGCCTGCGCGCTGTCAACAAACGGTGACTTGCCTTTAGTCCAAGGTGCATGCCGGAATTTGCGGCAGCGCGATTCACGGTGCCGAAACATCTTCGGGTCATGGTCGCGGGCGATGCAAAACCGCATGGTATGGCCGTCATGAAGCCGGACAGCTCGGCGCTGGAAGTCCGAGGGTTAACGAAGCGTTTTGACCGCCTGGCGGTCGACAGCCTCGATCTCACCATTCATGCCGGCGAATTCTATGCGCTGGTTGGCCCCAACGGTGCCGGCAAGACCACCACTTTGCGCATGGTTGCGGGCCTGTTGCGCCCCGATGCCGGAGCGGTCTCGATCTTCGGCATCGATGCGCTGAAAGATCCCGTTGCCGCCAAGCAGGTGATGGCGTGGGTGTCCGACGAGCCCATGATTTATGACAAGCTGACCCCTCTGGAGTATCTCGAATTCGTCGCCGGCCTCTGGGGCATCGCGCCATCGGTCTCGGAACCGGTCGCGCAGGAACTGCTCGCCTCGCTCGGGCTCGCGCCGCACCGGCACGAGCGCTGCGAAGGCTTTTCCAAGGGCATGCGCCAGAAGGTGGCGCTGGCCGGTGCGCTGGTGCACGATCCCCGCCTCATCATTCTCGATGAACCGCTGACGGGCCTCGATGCCGTCTCCGCCCGCCATGTGAAGGGGCTGCTGAGCGAGCGCGTTCAGGCCGGCTGCACCATCATCATGACCACGCACATTCTCGAGGTCGCCGAACGCATGGCCGACCGCATCGGCGTGATCGCCTCCGGCCGCCTCGTGGCCGAAGGCACGCTGACCGAGCTGCGCCAGCAGAACGGTCATGCCGACACCAGCCTCGAAGATCTCTTCATCGCACTGGTGACGCTGCAGGAAGCGGCATGAGCTCGGCGACCGCGCTGTCCTGGTTTGCGCGGCACGAGCTCCGGCTCGCCTGGCGCGAATGGTTCGCCATGATGACGGGCGGACGGCGCAAGCGGGCGCGCGCGGCCGTGATCGGCCTGCTGTTCTTTGCGGCGCTGCTGCATGTGCCGGCCTGGGCGGTGATCGGCCGCTTCGCCGACCTGCAACTGCCGCTCGACAAATCCTCGCTGATCGTGATCTCTGCGACGATCTTCCTCGCCTGGACGCTGATGCTGTCGCAGGCGATCGAATCGGTGACGCGGGTGTTCTACGCCCGCGCCGATCTCGACCTGATCATGTCCTCGCCGGCGCGGCTCGCCAATCTGTTCTCGGTGCGCATCGCCGCGATCGCGCTCACCGTCACCGTGATGGCGCTGCTGTTCTCGACGCCCTTCATCGACGTGCTGGTGTTCGGCGGCGGCGCGCGCTGGTTGGCAGCGTTCGGCGTCGTCATCGCGATGGGCCTGTCCGCGGCGGCAATCGCGATTGCGGTCACGATTCTCCTGTTCCGCCTGATCGGGCCGGCGCGTACGCGCTTTGTCGCCCAGATCCTCGCCGCGATCATCGGCGCAGGCTTCGTGATCGCGCTCCAGGTCGCCGCGATCATGTCCTACGGAACGCTGTCGCGCTTCACCATCCTGACCTCGGGAAGCCTTGCCGCCTACGCGCCCGATGTCGACAGCATCTGGTGGTGGCCCGCGCGGGCGACCATGGGCGACAGCGAAGCGCTGTTGCTCCTGCTGGCGCTCGGGCTCGTGCTGCTCGGCAGCGTGATGGCGATCTTCTCCGGCCGCTTCGCCGACACCGCGATCGATGCCGCCGCCTACGGCAAGTCAGGCAGCAAACGCACCAAGGAACGTCCGTTCCGCGGCGGCTCGCGGCAGCAGGCGTTGCGGCGCAAGGAATTCATGCTGCTCTGGCGCGATCCCTGGCTGATCTCGCAGACCCTGATGCAGTTGCTCTATCTGGTGCCGCCGGCGCTCCTGCTCTGGCGCAGCTTTGCCGACAGCTCCGCAGCGGTAACATTGATCACGCCCGTCATCGTGATGGCGGCGGGACAGCTCGCGGGCGGGCTCGCCTGGCTGACGATCTCCGGCGAGGATGCCCCGGATCTGGTCGCGACCGCACCGCTGACCCCATCCAGCGTCACCCGCGCCAAGATCGAGGTGGTGCTGATCGCGATCGTCGTCATCTTCTGCCCGCTGCTCGCCGCCCTCGCCTTGGCCTCGCCGCTCCAGGCCGCGGTCAGCGCCGGCGCGATCATCATCAGCGCGGCCTGCGCCACCGCCATCCAGCTCTGGTTCCGCGTCCAGGCCCGGCGCAACCAATTCCGCCGCCGCCAGACCTCCTCGCGGCTTGCGACCTTTGCCGAAGCCTTCTCCTCGATCGGCTGGGCCGCCAGCGCCGCGCTGGTGCTGACCCTGCCCATCGCCGGCCTCATCAGCGGCCTGATCACAGCCGGCCTCGTCGCCATCACCTGGAAATTCAGCCCCAGGCGTGAATAGGAAGACGTGAATAATGCCGGCATGAGGGTGCGACACTGACGCGCTGTTGATTGCCAGCTGTTGGCCTCACGCTGCATTGCACGCTAGACTTCCCCTTGGGCGTCAACGGGAACGGATTCATGCGGCGACTGGTTTCGGCGGCTCTGGCGCTGTTCGGCGCATTCCTCACCCCTGCCCTCGCCCAGCAGCAGCCTCAGCGCAGCGAATGCCTGGCGATGGCCAATGCCGCGCCCCGCGCGATGCCGGTCGCGTTCCGGCAGGCCGCGGCGGCCAACGAGGTCGAGATCACCTATGCCGGCCATTCCACTTATTTCATCGACACGCCGGGGGGTTTGCGCATCGCGACCGATTATAGCGGCGCCTATCAGGTGGGACGGCTGCCCGACGTCGTCACCATGAACCGGGCGCACAGCACCCACTATTCTTTGTATCCCGACAAGCGCATTCCCCATGTGCTGCATGGCTGGAGCGAGGACGGCAAGCCGGCCATCGTGTCGGAACGGATCGGCGACACCTTCATCCGCAACGTCACCACCGACATCCGCCGCTATTTCGGCGACGATTCCGGCAGCGACATGATCCGCGACGGCAACTCCATCTTCATCTTCGAGGTCGCGGGCCTCTGCATCGGCCATCTCGGCCACCTCCATCACAAGCTCGACGACAGCCATTTCGCGCAGATCGGACGGCTGGACATCGTGATGGTGCCGATCGACGGCACCTATACGATGTCGCTCAACGGCGTCTCCGAGATCACCAAACGGCTGCGCGCCTCGGTGGTGCTGCCGATGCACCGCTTCGCCACCCCGCTCGACGAATTCATGCACCTGATCGGTCAGCAGTTCGAGATCGACCAGCGCCGTGAGCGCTTCCTGCGCATGTCGCGTGATATGCTGCCGGCGAAACCGACGGTGATCATCCTCGACGGCGTCTGAGGCGCAACTTTCTCCAAGCCGGCGGTCGGACGGCCATGCTGATCTCCCCGCGAGAGGAGATCGACATGACCGATTTTGCGAGATTGCTGCATGCGGATGGACCGAACCCGGAGCACGTGGCGGCGCTCCAGCTCTACGGCCGCTTCGTCGGCGATTGGGATGCCGAGATCACGGCCCACGGCACAGACGGAACGAAACACATCGCGCCCGGCGAGATCCATTTCGGCTGGGTGCTGGAAGGTCGCGCCGTGCAGGACGTCTGGATCATTCCGCGCCCGGCCGGCAGTCCGGCCTTCCCGATCGCCGGCAATTGGTACGGCACCACGCTGCGGGTCTATGACCCCTCCATTTCCGCGTGGCGGATTTCCTGGTTCGATCCCGCGCGCTGCGTGTTCCGGCAACAGATTGGCCGCGCGCACGGCGAGGACATCGTGCAGGAGGGCACGACGGAGTCCGGCGAGCTGACGCGTTGGAGCTTCGTTGAAATCACAGGCGATTCTTTCCACTGGCTCGGGGAAGTCAAACCAGCCGGCGCAGCCGATTGGCGGCTCGTGGTCGACGTGAGGGCGAAGCGGCGGAAGGGTTGACGACAGCGCCGCTGTGCTCGCAATGACAGGTGCGGTTGCGCAGCGCGCGCTGCTGCGTGACGAGACGAGGTGTTAGGCTCCCAATCACAAAAAACATCAAGGGAGCGAACGTCGATGGCTGCAAGCGGTCTGCCTGCCAATACCAGCGGGCTATTCGTCGAGCCGCGCGAGGACTGGCTCGTGCAATATCAGGAGGAGATCATCGATCCCGCGCGGCCGATCGTCGATCCCCATCACCATCTCTGGAATCGCGGGCAGCGCTATCTGATCGAGGAGATGGCTGCCGACATCGCCTCCGGTCACAACATCATCGCCACGGTCTATGTCGACTGCCGCTCGATGTATCGCGCGCACGGGCCCGAGGCATTCCGGCCCGTCGGCGAGGTCGAGTTCGCGAACGGCGTCGCAGCGATGAGCGCGAGCGGCGGCTACGGCAAGGCCGCGATCTGCGCCGGCATCGTCAGTCACGCCAATCTGCTGCTGGGCGATGCCGCAAAACCGGTGCTCGAGGCGGAGATCGCCGCCGGCAATGGCCGCTTCCGCGGCATCCGGCATTCCTCGGCCTGGGACCAGGACCCTGTCGTCGCCGGCATGTATGCGAACCGGCCGAAGGAATTGCTGCGGGATCCGACCTTCCGCAAGGGCTTTGCCTGCCTTGCACCGCTCAACCTCAGCTTCGATGCCTGGCTGTTCCATCCGCAGATCGGCGAGCTGACCGAGCTCGCGCGCGCCTTCCCCGATACCAGAATCGTGCTCGACCATTGCGGCGGCCCGGCCGGCGTCGGCCGGTTTGCCGGACGGCGCGAAGAGGCGTTTCCGCAGTGGCGCGCGTCGATCCTGGAGATCGCGAAATGCGAGAACGTCGTCGTGAAGCTCGGCGGGCTCGCGATGTGCCTGCTGGGCTATGACTTCCATCTGCGGCCCAGGCCGCCGTCATCCGAGGAGCTTGCTGCAGCGTGGCGGCCCTATGTCGAGACCTGCATCGAAGCCTTTGGGCCCAAGCGGGCGATGTTCGAGAGCAATTTCCCGCCGGACAAGGGTCAGTGCAGCTATCAGGTGATCTTCAACGCCTTCAAGCGCATCGCCACGCCCCTGAGCGAGGCCGAGAAGACCGCGCTGTTCTCGCAGACCGCGACCGAGTTCTACCGGCTCGATCTGCCGTCATGACGAGAAGAGGGGCCGGGATGTTGGTCCCGGCCCCTCTTCCGTCGTGGCCGCTGGGAAGCGTTCTTGAAACTTTGTAGCTAGCCCGCACCCAGCAACGAGGCGGGACGACGCTCGCCGGCGGGGACGAACATCCGCTTGAGCTTGTTGACGACGCGGATCAGGAAACCGATCATCACGGGGTTGGTCTTGCGGCAGAAGGCGATCTTCTTGACGTAGCCTTCGACATGCCATTTGGCATGCGCGCCGTCGCGGAAGAAGATGACGTCGCCGGGGCCGTAGCGCTTCGGCGGCATGCCATCGCTCTCGAGTACGATCGATCCTTCCATGATCATGATCGTCTCGTCGATGTCGTAGTACCAGTTGAAGCGGCCTTCGGTGCAGTGCCAGATGATCGTTGACGCGGTGCCGTCGTCGCTGGTGGACAGGATGTGCGAGCGCGAAATCGGATTACCCTCGATGATCCAGGACGGCTCGATCGGCCGCAGCTCAAGATCCACGTTGCAACTACCGATTTCAATCAATGCGCGCGACATCTGCTTCCCCAAGGGATATAATATGACTGGCCGGGTCTCGGCCCGGATTGTTTCGAAAGATGTTGGAACGCTAGTAGCCGGTTTTTAATTCTTTCTTACGCAGGCCCCGACAATCAGCCGCAAGTTGCAGGTGCGAAGCGGTTAACGTCCCGATTTCCCTGCGAATCCGCGCACATGAACCCTTCTTTTCCGGGGTGCGACAAAGTGCGCGAGAATACCGGAAAGGAACCAGCCGATGCCCCTCACCCCAGAGGTTCTGACAGCCAACGGCGAAGTCGTCGCCTGGCTCGGCGGCTTCGAAATCTCCTTCGCGCCGGACGAAGAGCCCTGGTTCACCATCGACGGCATCGACGACCCGCGGCAGATCGGCAGCGACGGCTCCGGCGGCGCCTTCGTGCTGTTGCCGTCGCAGAATGTGCTCTACGTCTCATCGGAGGGCCGCGCAGGCATCATCGCTGGAAATTTCGAGGCATTCATCCAGCTCGTCGTCGCCCACCCCTACTGGCTGGACGTCCTCAAATTCTCCGCCGGCGGCGATCTCGCGGAGATGCGGCGCGCGGCGGATGCGCTGGAGGCCACGCTCGAGGATGAGGACGAAGTCAACGAGGCTCGCGAGGAGATCCGCAGCGCGCTCGGCCTGCCCGTGCCAGACGATCCCGTCGCTGAACTTTACGAGGCGGTGGCGGCGTCCGACGCCATCGTGCGGGCCACCGATGGCAGCCCGTTCACGACGCTGTTCAACCGCTTCAGCATCGACAACAACAAGATGCTACGCAGCGCGGCGGCGTGAGGAGAAGGGTTACTTCGCCCACTCACCCTTGCGGAACACCGGCACCTTGCTGCCGTCGGCCAGAATGCCGTCGATGTCGGTCTCGGCCGAGCCGATCATCCAGTCGATATGGATCAGGCTTTGATTGCCACCCTGCGCCGCGATCTGCTGCGGGGTGAGCTGCGCACCGTTGACGAAGCATTTCGAGTAGCACTGGCCGAGCGCGATGTGCGAGGCCGCGTTCTCGTCGAACAGCGTGTTGTAGAACAACAGGCCGCTCTGCGAGATCGGCGAGGAATGCGGCACCAGCGCCACCTCGCCGAGCCGGCGCGCGCCTTCATCGGTGTCGAGCACCTTGTTGAGCACCTCCGCGCCGCGCGAGGCCTTTGCGTCGACGATCTTGCCGTCCTCGAAGCGCACCGCGATGTTGTCGATCAGCGTGCCCTGATAGGACAGCGGCTTCGAGCTCACGACATGGCCATAGACCCGCCGGCAGTGTGGTGTGGTGAAGACTTCTTCGGTCGGGATGTTGGCATTGCAACTGATGCCGTTCTTGGACAGCGAGGCGCCGCCTTCCCATTCATGGCCGTCGGCAAGTCCAATGGTGAGGTCGACCCCCGGTCCATTGTACTGGAGCGCGCGGAAACGCTGGCCGTTGAGCCAGTTGGTGCGCTCGCGCAGCACCGCATTGTGGTTCGCCCAATTGGCCATCGCGTCCTCGCGATCGACACGGGACGCCGCGAAGATCGCGTCCGCGAGCTTGCCGACGGCAACGTCCTCGGGATCGTTGGGGAACACCTGCTTGGCCCAGGACGGGCTCGGATAGGCGATGATGTTCCAGTTGGTGTCGAAATTGACGATCTTTTCCAGCGCCGGCTGATAGGCCATCGAATTGGCCTTGCTGGCACGCGCGACCTTGGAAGGATCTTCGCCGGACAGCAGCATCGGATTGTCGCCGACGATGGCGAGCCGCGCGGTATTGTCGGAGAACGCCTTGGCCATGCCCTCGTAGAGCCAGTTCGCGGCGCGATCGAAACTGTTGTCCTGGCCGTGGCGGTAGCGCGCCAGCGTCATCTCCTCGTCCGACAGGATCGGAGTGACGATACCGGCGCCGGCCTTGTAGGCATGCACGGCGATCCGCCGCACCAGCGGCAGTGCGATCGCCGGCGCCGTCAAGAGCAGATCCTGTCCCGGCCGCAAGCCCAGGCCCACCTTCACCGCCACCTCGGCCAGCCGGTCGAGTTTCGCGGGATCGATGGGAGTGGAGGTGATGCCTTGATCGGTCATGCCGGGTCCTCTGCCGAAAGTCTGTGGTTCAATCTAAGCCTAGCATCGCGGGACACAAGTATGCGAGCGCCCGGGAGCTGTCGAAAGATACGCAGTTTCACGCATTTTGGTTTTCAACGCGTTGCCGATTTCAGCACCCGGTCGACCATGGCGGGCGCGAGGCCGAGGTAATTTTTCGGTAAGGTGAGCGCCTCGATTGTGGCGCGGTCGATGCGGCTCGAGATGCGGCTGTCGGACGAGAGCGCATCCGCCAGCGTCAACCCCTTCTCATTGGCGAGCCGGCAGGAATCGTAGACGACGTCATGGGCCTCCTGTCGCCCGATCTGCGGCGCCAGCCCCATCATGACCGCTTCGGCCACGATCAGGCCGCGGCTCATGGCGAGATTGTCGTTCATCTTCGCCTCGTCCACGATCAGGCCCGCGAGCGCGAACTTCGCCTGGTGCAGGGCGCCTGCGGTCAGCACGAAACTCTCCGGGATGGCCATCCATTCGGCATGCCAGGGACCGGTGGCACGCTCGAAATCCTGCACCATGGCGTCCAGCATCAGGCCGGCATGCTGGCGCACCGCCTTGCTTGCTGCGAGCATCAGTTCCGAGGAGATCGGGTTGCGCTTCTGCGGCATGGTCGAGGAGGCCCCGCGCCCCTTGACGAAGGGCTCGTAGACCTCGGCGAACTCGGTCGAGGCCATGATCATAATGTCGAGTGCGATCTTGCCGAGCGAGCCGGTGACGAGCGCGAGGAAGTTCACGGTTTCCGCAAAGCCGTCGCGCGCGACGTGCCAGGTCGAGGCGGGAACGCCGAGCTTCAGCTCGGCGCAGAGGGCCTCCTGCACCGCAAAGCCCTTGTCGCCGAGCGAGGCCAGCGTTCCGGCGGCGCCGGCGAACTGGCCGACCAGGACGCGCGGCTTCAGCTGCTCAAGACGCTCGGCGTGGCGGTCGAACATCGCGAGCCAGATCGCGGTCTTGTAGCCGAACGTCACCGGCAGCGCCTGCTGGAGATGGGTGCGCCCCGCCATCGGCGTATCGCGATAGCGTCTCGAGAGATCGGCGAGGATCTTGCGCAACTCGGCGATGTCGCGCCCGACGATCTCGAGCGCCGCGCGCAGTTGCAGCACCACGGCGGTGTCCATGATGTCCTGCGTGGTCGCACCCCAGTGCACGTAGCGGCCGGCCTCGCCGCATTGCTTCACCATCTGATGCACCAAAGGAAGGATCGGATAGCCGACGATGTCGGTCTCCTGCCGCAGCAGATCGAAATCGAGCGCGGCGACGTCGGTCCGCGCCGCGATCTGGTCCGCAGCGTCCTGCGGGATCACGCCGCATTTTGCCTCCGCCTTCGCCAGCGCCACCTCGACCTCGGCGTAGCGGCCGACCAGCGCGACATCGGAAAACACCGCGCGCATCGCGGGGGTGCCGAAGGCGTCGCGGAACAGCATGGAGTCGAGCACGGTGGTCGAGGCGTGAAAAGCGGGCATGAGCGTTTCTTCGTGGCTGTCGTTCTCTGTGGAGGACAGCTTACGCAGGCCGCAGCGTTCGGCAATGAACATTCATCGTTCGTCACATGTTCGATGTGCGCGTGATCGTTCGTAACCCGCATGAGCGAAGCGACATGCGGGACCAATTGCCTCGGATATCGCTTCGCTCATCCGGGCTACGTGGCGCCGCACAAGCATCACCACCATCCTGTCCAAACTTTAATTCAGTGCGCTTCCGCAGTTGCCCTATCACTGAAGCGCGGCGCGAGACCGCCGCGTGACGAGGAGACCAGAATGCTGAAATCGTTTCGCTTCGTTGCTGGCGCTTGTGTGCTTGCAGGCCTGTCGACGACAACACTGACAGCGGCGTCGGCGGCGCCGATCGGGCAGCCATTGGCGATGACGCGCGCTGATCCGGGCCAGGTCGAACAGGTGCGCTGGTACGGGCACCGCGGCTGGGGCTGGGGCGGCGGCGCGTTCGTCGGCGGCCTCGCGGCCGGCGCGATCATCGGCGGCGCGGTTGCTGCACCCTATTATTACGGCTCGCCCTATTATTACGGACCGGGCTACCCGCCACCGCCCGTCGCCTATGGACCGCCGCCGGAAGGCGACCTGCAGTACTGCATGCAGCGCTACAAGTCCTACAACCCGAACACCGGCATGTACCTCGGCAACGACGGCAGGCGCCATCCCTGCCCGTAGTGATTCTGATCGCGTAGTCTCGTAGCCCGGATGAGCGCAGCGAGATCCGGGGCGTCGCGACGACTGGTCCCGGATATCGCTGCGCTCATCCGGGCTACAATCCTTGCTCCCAGTCGCGGGCACGTCATCGCGCCCGCGACAATCCGACCAAAGCCCGCCACATTCTAATTCGAGTTGTATTCCCCTTCGAAAACCGCATGGCTGCCATCACGAGAACGTGGTGAACCAGCCCGCCTGTTCAGCGGACTCACAGACTTCAGTCGGAATCCATTTTGATTTCTTCATTGCCTGATGTCGCCGTGAGGTCTGAGTTTTCGACGTGCAGTTTCTGTTCCGGGATCACCTTCTCGACACTGACCGGCGCGAGCTGAGCCGCGAGCAGGTTCCCGTTTCCGTGGAACCGCAGGTGTTCGACCTCGTCGTCCATCTGATGGAGAACCGTGACCGGGTAGTCAGCAAGGACGAGCTGATCGACAAGATCTGGCACGGTCGCAGCGTCTCCGAATCCACCCTGACCAGCCGGATCAACGCGGCGCGCAAGGCGATCGGCGACAATGGCGCGAGCCAGACGCTGATCCGCACCATCGCACGCAAAGGCTTTCGCTTCGTCGGAGATGTCGAGACCAAGCTCGCCGCGATCGCGCAGGAGCCGGGCCGCGGGATACGGGTTCCGCAGACGATGCTCGCGCTGCCCGACCGCCCCGCGATCGCCGTGCTGCCCTTCACCAATATGAGCGGCGACCGCGAGCAGGACTATTTCTCCGACGGCATCAGCGAGGACATCATCACCGCGCTGTCGAAACTACGCTGGTTCTTCGTCGTCGCGCGCAACTCCTCCTTCATCTACAAGGGGCGCGCCGTGCATATCCACGAGGTCGCGCGCGAGCTCGGTGTCCGCTACGTGCTCGAAGGCAGCGTGCGGCGGAGCGGCGATCGCCTGCGCATCTCGGCCCAGCTCAACGACGTCTCGACCGGCAGTCATCTCTGGGCCGAGCGTTACGACCGCGAGCTTGCCGACATCTTTGCCGTGCAGGACGAGATCACCGAGGCGATCGTCGCCGCCATCGAGCCGCAGCTCTATGCCGCCGAGAGCTTTCGCGCCCAGCAGAAGCCGCCGGGCAGTCTCGACGCCTGGGACCTCGTGATGCGCGCCCTGTCGCATTACTGGCGCATCACCCGCGAGGACAATGCGGCGGCGCAGGAACTGCTCGCAAAGGCGGTCGCGATCGATCCCGCTTACGGCAAGGCCCTGGGCCTGCTCGCGACCAGCCATATCTTCGGCGCGCATATGGGCTGGGCCGACATGGCCGCGACTGTGCCGGTCGCCGAACGCGCGGCGCATGCGGCGGTGGAAGCCGATCGCGAGGACGCCTGGGCCCATCACGGCCTCGCCTATACGTATCTGTTCCGCCGCCGCTTCGACGACGCATTGGCGGAGTTCGAGCTGGCCTTGAGGCTCAATCCCAACTTTGCGATGGCACACGCCTTCTACGGCGTCACGCTGTGCTACGCGGGGCGATGGCAGGACGGCGATGCCGCCGCGCGCCGCGCGCTGCGGCTGAGCCCGCGCGATCCGCTCGCGGCAATCTATTGCGGCGTCGCGGCCTATGCACAGTTCATCGGCCGCAATTACCAGGCATCGATCCAGATGGCGCGGGAGTCGATGCGGCAACGCGCTGATTTCGTCGGTGCGCATCGCGTGCTGACCGCCGCCGCGGGCATGTCGGGCGATGCTCAGCTCGCGGCGTCGGCGCTGCGAGGCCTGCTCCGCACCCAGCCCGGCATCTCCCTGACCTGGCTCACCCGCGAGCTGCCGATGCTGCGGGCGGAGGATCGCGAACATTATCTCGAAGGGTTTCGGCGCGCAGGAATGAGGTAGGGACCACTCTCCCTCACCCGGAACTTGCTCTCGCAAATTCCGGCCTCTCCCCGCAAGCGGTAGGGCTATCGCATATGGAAATTCCCGAGTCTCTTCCGTGGCTTGGTTCAGCATTGCACCTACGCGACGCATACAAGCTGCGGAATCGGATCGAGAACAAAACAGAATCGAACCGCGAAGAGC
>NZ_DASYWN010000006.1:0-226314 GCF_035935975.1 Bradyrhizobium sp. | reverse complement strand
CCGTGCGCAAAACTTCGACGTGGTCCTGACCGACATCGAGATGCCCGACATGAACGGGTTCGAGTTCGCCGAGACCATCCGCTCCGACAGCAATCTCGGTTCGATGCCGATCATCGGCCTGTCGGCGCTGGTGTCGCCGGCAGCGATCGAGCGCGGCCGTCAGGCCGGCTTCCACGACTATGTCGCCAAGTTCGACCGTCCCGGTCTGATCGCGGCGCTGAAGGAGCAGACCGCGGGTGCGGCCGGCGCCTCCGAGCTGAGCCGGGCAGCGGCGTAACCAGCGGGATCAGGAGATACGCTTATGAGCACCAAGATGCAGTCCACCGAAGGCACCATGGTCGAATACGTCACCGCGATGATCGGCGGCCAGCTGTTCGGCCTGCCGATCTCCCGCGTCCAGGACGTGTTCATGCCCGAGCGCGTCACCCGCGTGCCGCTGTCCTCGCGCGAGATCGCGGGCGTGCTGAACCTGCGCGGCCGCATCGTCACCGTGATCGACATGCGCGCCCGTCTCGGCCTGCCCAAGGCCGAGGACGGCAAGGCGCCGATGGCGGTCGGCGTCGACCTGCGCGGCGAATCCTATGGCCTCCTGATCGACCAGATCGGCGAGGTGCTGCGCCTGCCCGAGGCCGGCATGGAAGAGAACCCGGTCAACCTCGATCCCCGCATGGCCAAGCTCGCCGGCGGCGTCCACCGTCTCGACGGCCAGCTCATGGTCGTCCTCGACGTCGATCGCGTGCTCGAATTGAAGACTGAAGTGCAAATGGCCGCGTGAGCCAACGAAACATCGAAGCCGGAGAACCAAAATGAAGACATGTTTGGTGGTCGATGATTCCAGCGTCGTGCGCAAGATCGCGCGCCGGATTCTGGAAGGCTTGGAATTCCAGGTCACCGAGGCCGAGGACGGCTCCAAGGCGCTCGAGATCTGCCAGCGGCAGTTGCCCGACGCGGTGCTGCTCGACTGGAACATGCCCGTGATGGACGGTTTCGAGTTCATGGGCCACATGCGCCGCCTGCCCGGCGGCGACCAGCCGAAGGTGGTGTTCTGCACCACCGAGAACAACGTGGCTCATATTGCTCAGGCGCTCAGCGGCGGCGCCAACGAGTACATCATGAAGCCTTTCGACAAAGACATCATCGCCGACAAATTTGCTGAAGTCGGCTTGCTCCCGGTCGGACAAGCCTTGGTCTGAGTGTGTCTGGCCGAACTGTTTGGCCAGAGTGTTCCCAGTACAGCTCCCAAGAGGCTCTCCGTGACCCCGACCGAGTACGAGTATCTGCGTAAGTTTCTCAAGGACAATTCCGGTCTCGACCTCTCCGCAGACAAGCAATATCTGATCGAAAGCCGCCTGCTGCCGCTCGCGCGCAAGGCCGGGCTCTCCGGCATCACCGAGCTCGTGCAGAAGCTGCAAGGCGGCTCGCGCACGCTGATCACCGACGTGGTCGAAGCCATGACCACCAACGAGACCTTCTTCTTCCGCGACAAGGTCCCGTTCGACCATTTCCGCGACCACATCATGCCGGAGGTCATCAAGGCGCGTGCCGCCCGCCGCAGCGTGCGGATCTGGTGCGCCGCCGGCTCGACCGGGCAGGAGCCCTATTCGCTGGCGATGTGCCTGAAGGAGATGGGCGCGGCCCTCACCGGCTGGCGCGTCGAGATCATTGCGACCGACCTGTCGCAGGAAGTGCTGGAGAAGGCCAAGGCCGGCGTCTACAGCCAGTTCGAGGTGCAGCGCGGCCTGCCGATCCAGATGCTGGTCAAATATTTCAAGCAGACCGGCGAGACCTGGCAGATCAATCCCGAATTGCGGGCGATGATCCAGCACCGCCAGCTGAACCTGCTGCACGATTTCGCCCAGCTCGGCACGTTCGACGTCATCTTCTGCCGCAACGTGCTGATCTATTTCGACCAGGACACGAAGATCAACATCTTCAACCGCCTGGCGCGCCAGATCGAGCCCGACGGCTTCCTGGTGCTGGGCGCAGCCGAAACCGTGGTCGGTCTGACCGATACGTTCCGCCCGATTCCGGAGCGTCGCGGCCTCTACAAGCCGAACGATCCGCGTGCAGCCGCGGCCAAGCCGGCCGGTGTCGTCGGCGCGCTGCCGCGCATGGCGGTGATGGCGGGACGATAAGCATGGCAGAGGATGGCAAAGGCGCAGAGCGCGTCACGTTCAGCCGGGGCTATGATGTCTGCATCATGGCCATCGACGGGACGTGGCGGCGCGACTGCACGCTCAATGCGATTTCCGATACGGACGCCATTCTGACGGTCGAAGGCTCGATCCAGGGTTTGAACCTGAAGGAGTTCTTCCTGCTGCTGTCGTCCACTGGCCTTGCCTATCGCCGCTGCGAGCTGGTGCGCGTCAACGGCGCCGAGATGGACATCCAGTTCCTGCGCGGCAAGAACCGCAAGAAGCGCGGCGCCGCCGGTGGCCGCGACGAGGCGGCCTGAACGGCACGCTTTTCGCCGGGTTGCTTTATATTTGCTGAAACTTCCGACTGAATTTGCCGGCGCAGCTTTACGTCGCCTAAGCGCGAGCCGTGTACCAATTGCACGTCTCAATCCCTAGGATATGGCAATGCCCAGAAGTTCCCTCTCCCCCATCCCGTCAAACCTGCCCGACGTCGCCGAGCGGCGCGCGCTTCAGCTTCTGGTCGTCGACGACGACGCGACGCAGCGCAGCCTGATCACGGTCGCCGCCAAGCAGGCCGGCCATGAAGTCACCGTGGCGCCGTCGGTGGCGGAAGCGATCGAGAAGCTCCGCGCCGCGCGCTTCGACTGCGTGACGCTCGATCTCGTGCTGGAGGATGGCGACGGCATCGACGTGCTGCGCGAGATGGCGGAGGCGAAATTCGCAGGTGCCGTGATCGTCATCAGCGGCATGGACGGCAAGCGCCGCAGCGCCGCGCGCAGCTTCGCCCGCTCGGTCGGGATCGAGCTCCAGAGCCTGCCGAAGCCGCTCGATCTCGCGGCTCTGCGCATCAGCCTCGCCAATCTCGGCAAGACCGCGATGGGACTGCCGGCGATCCACACCTGGGGTGGTGTCGCCACCGACGCTATCGTGGAACGGCACCGCACCTGAGGCGCGGAGCAGCCATGCAATCGGCTGCGGCAGATCAGCGGCGCCGATGACGGCCTATACCGGGCTGCCGGGTTCCGACAATTGTTGCAGGGCGTGTCCGAGCTCAGCCCGGCAGGTGTTGAGGGCGGCACTCGCCGTGGCATAACGTGGCGTGATGTCGTCGAGCACGACGATCTCGGTGGAACCCAAGTCGGCACTCGAGATAGCGCTATCGTCTTCCGCCTCCAGATCGTCCGAGGTCATGGCCGCGTCGATCAGACGCATACTGATCTCGATGCGCGCGATCAGAGAGCGAAGTTCGGCTGCAATCAACTGACGGCTGTCGGTGTCAGCCATCGCAGCGAGCGGGGGCGTGCCTGCGTAATTTAGCATGGATATTCTCCGTCCCCCGCAATAAGGCACCCAGCCGCTACTTGTGCGTTAAGTCCATGTCCCGTACAAATACGGGTGGGCCGAATCCGCGCCGAACGCCATAACAGTTGGCGCGGACGCGAGTCCTTCATGCCAACCGGATGTGGCACATGGCCGAACAAAGCTCTCGCGGTGAAATCTTCGTAGTCGACGACGACCCCGCCGTTCGCGACACCTTGTCGATGGTGTTGAAGGCGGCAGGTTATGAGGTGATCTGTTTCGCTGACGGTGCAGCACTGCTGTCCGTCGCGCGAAGCCGCACGCCGGCTGCGATCCTGCTCGACGTGCACATTCCCGGAAAGTCGGGTCTCGACATTCTGAGGGAGCTGCACGGCGAGGATTACCCGGCGCCGATCTTCATGATCTCCGGGCAGGGCGACATCGCGATGGCGGTGAGCGCCATCAAGAACGGCGCGCTCGACTTCATCGAGAAGCCGTTCCGCGGCAGCGAGATCGTCGGCCGGCTCGACGAGGCGATTGGCGCCTATGCACGCCGGCAGGCGGAGAATGCGTCGCCGAAATTCAACTCGCTGCACTTCCCGGGCCGCGAGCCGTTGACGCGCAGGGAGCGCGAGGTGCTCGAGCAGTTCGCCTCCGGTGCGTCCAACAAGGAAGCCGGGCGCACCCTCGGCATCAGTCCGCGTACCATCGAGGACCACCGCGCCAACATCATGAAGAAGCTCGGCGCGCGCAACGCCGCCGACCTGATCCGCATCGTGATGACCGCGGCCCAGCGGGCGTCGTAAAAAGTCTCGTGCCCCGGACGCAGCGCGTCACGCAGTGATGCGCTGCAGAGCCGGGGCCCATCTCTCCAGTTTCACAGCCAGCAGTTCTGGGTCCCGGCTCTGCACAGCAGCGCTTACGCGCTGCAGTGCGTCCGGGACACGAGAGCGAGGCCTCACGCGCTCAGCGCCCTGCGGATGATCCGCGCCAGATCCGATTTGCGATAGGGCTTGGCCAGCAGCAGCACGCCCGAATCCAGCCGGCCGTGATGGATGATCGCGTTCTCGGTATAGCCTGACGTGTAGACCACCTTGAGATCGGGGCGCGTCTTCAGCAGCTCGTCGGCAAGCTGCCGTCCGTTCATCTTGCCGGGCATGATGACGTCGGTGAACAGCAGGTCGAACGGCTTTCCGCTTGAGACGATGGCGACGGCCTCCGCCGCGTTCGCGGCCTGCAAGGTGACGTAGCCGAGCGAATGCAGCTGCGCCAGCACGTAGTCGCGCACCAGGCGATCGTCCTCGACCACCAGGATGGTCTCGTGTCCGCCCTCGATCGTCGCCGGCGTCACGCCCTCGCCGGCCGGCGTCGCCGTCTTGCCGGGCGGCAGGTACATCTTGATCGTGGTGCCGTGGCCTTCCTCGCTGTAGATCTTGATGTGTCCTGCGGACTGCTTGATGAAGCCGTAGACCATGGAGAGGCCGAGGCCGGTGCCCTTGCCCGGTCCCTTCGAGGTGAAGAACGGGTCGAACACCCTCGCCAGCATGTTGGATGGAATGCCGGTCCCGGTGTCGCTCACGGCGATCAGCACGTAGTGGCCCGGCCTGATATCGTTGGCGCTGGCATAGACCTCGTCGAGATAGGCGGCGCCCGTCTCGACGATCAGCTTGCCGCCACCAGGCATGGCGTCGCGGGCATTGAGCGCGAGATTGAGGATCGCGGTGGTGAGCTGATTGGGGTCGACGATCGCGACGCAGTTCTCGTCCTCGAACACCGATTCGATCTGGATCTGCTCGCCGAGCGTCGGCCGCAGCAGCTTTGCGGTGTCGATGATCAGCGAGTTGATGTCGATCTCGCGCGGCTGCAGCGGCTGCTTGCGGGCAAAGGCGAGCAGATGCTGGGTCAGCTCGGCGCCGCGCCCGGCGGCCTCGTCGATCATCTTGGTGATCGCCGCGAGCTCCGGCTCCTTGGCGACCGCCTCCGCCAGGATCTCGATCGTTCCGGTGATGACGGTGAGGATGTTGTTGAAGTCGTGCGCTACGCCGCCGGTGAGCTGTCCGACCGCCTCCATCTTCTCGGCGTGGCGGATGCGCTCCTCCGACGCGATCTTGTCGGTGAGGTCGCGGTAGAACACGTTGAACAGAATGCCCTCGCGGCGCTTCAGCGCCGTGACGCTCAGCTCGGCCTTGAACTCCTTGCCGTCGCGGCACCGGACCATGAGCTCGCGGCGGCGGTTGAGCGTCTGGCCGTCCTGGGACACGAGGAAACGCTCGAGCCCGGCCTTGACCCTCTCGCGCTCGGCTTCGGCCACGATCAGGTCGATGGCGTTGCGGCCCAGCGCTTCGTCGCGTCGCCAGCCGAACAGCTCCTCGGCCCGCGAGCTCCAGTTCAGGATGATGCTGCGGTCGTCGGTCTGGACGAAGGCGTCGAGTGCGGTCTCGACGATGTTGCGCGCGAGCTGCTCGCTTTCGCGAAGCGATTCCTCCGCAAGCCGCGCCTCGGTCATGTCGCGGCCGACGAAGAAGAAGCGCTTGGCCTGATCCGACCAGTTGCCGAGCCAGGACAGCCAGACTTCGCGGCCGTCCTTGTGCAGGCAACGGGTATCAGCGAGCTTGGGGTGTCCGCCGCGCCGCAGCGCCCGCATCTCCTCGCGGGATTGCTCGAGATGGGCGGGGTGGATGAAATCGACGCCACTGCGGCCGATCATCTCTTCCGGACGATAGCCGAGAACAGCCTCGCAGCTCGGGCTGATCTGGACGATATGGCCGCGCGAATTCATGATCATGATCAGGTCTTCGGAGGCATCGAACAGCTGCCGTCTCTCCTCGAGCGTCTGTTGCAGCGCGCGCTCGGTCCGTCGTGCATCGGTCAGCACGCGTGCCGTGCCGGAGGCGCCGATGATCTCGCCCGCGGGGCCCCGGATCGGCGAGAGGCTCACCGATATCTCGATGGGAGTGCCGTCCCTGTGCAGCCGCACCGTCTCGAAGCGTTCGATCCGCTCGCCCCTTGCAATCAGCGCAAGATAGTCCTTGCCTTCTTCGCGCCGATCGGGCGGCAGGATGATGGAGGCGGGTTGTCCGACCGCTTCTTCGGCGGAATAGCCATAAAGGCGTTCGGCCGCCGCATTCCACCCGATGATGATGCCCTCGAGTGTCTGCATGACGATCGAATCGTCGGACGATTCGACCGCCGCGCTGAACAGGCGCTCGCGGACGGCGAGTTGGTCGCGCGCGGCCTCGGTGCGGCGGCGCTCCTCGACCTCGCGTTCGAGGGCCGATGTCTTCGCCTTGGTCTCCTCGACCATGCGGGCGAAGGCCCGTGCCAGCATGCCGGTCTCGCCGGACGCGTCGGTCGGGATGTCGGCCGGCTTGCCGCGTCCGATCGCCTCGACCGCCGCGGTGAGCCGTCCGATCGGACGGGTCAGCGACTGCGCCAGCAGCACCGCAAGCACGGCCGCGACCAGCACCGCGATGATGCCGATCGTGACGGTGTTCTTTTCGATGACGACGGCCGGCGCCATGAACACGGCATTGGGCACGACACGGATGATGGCGATCCACTGGCCCTCGGCCAGGATCGCGGGCGAGATCGCGGTGCCGCTCGGCTTGTCGTCGCTCCCCGGCACGACCTGGGTCGCACCCAGGGTCGATCCGGTGACCGAAGCGAAATAGGGGAAGTCGTCCTGCCAGCGCGTCGGCGTGCCCAGTTGCGAGCCGAACTCGCGGGTGCGATCCGGATGCACGAGATAATCGCCGTTGCGGCCGACGACATAGACCTGTTCGCCGCGCCGGCTCGTGATCCTGATGCGGTCGAACACCTGGCGCATGTCGACATTGATGACGACGATACCGAACAGCCGGTGATCGGATCCGAATAGCGGCGCCGCGACGCGCAACGTCGGAACATAGGGCATCTGGATCACGCCGTCGTCGACGTTCAAATCGACCGGCGAGACGTAGACCTGATCTTCGGACAGCTTGATCGCGTCCTGGAAGAAGCCGCGCTCGTCCTTGGCCTGCAGCACATTGTCGGGAACGACACGCACCGATCCGGTCGGGCCGGATCGGTCGACGCGCAGATATTCGCGGCCGTCGGCGTCGATGATGCGAAACTTTGCGTAAGTCGGATTGGCCCCGACATTGGCCATGAGATACGCCTGCAGCCGCTCGCGCCAGGTCGCTTCGGACAAATGGTCGGTCGGATCGACACCGTTGTTGAAATGCGCATCGATCATGCCGCGCACGGCGGCGTGGGCGCGAAACGTCACGATGTCGGCGCGCGCGCCGTCGGTCTGGGTTTCGAGCTGGGACGCCAGCAGCCGCGATTGGGTCTCGATGCGCTCGAGCACGCGCGGCAGGAAGGCCTGCTCTAGGCTGTAATGGCTCAGCCATCCGACGGCGGAGACCGCACCTGCGACCAGCAGGATCATTGCGATGGCTAGCCGGGTTGCCAGCGTCATGTCGGCCCTGGCGCCGCGCCAAGGGCGGTCCCGAATGTTCCGCTACGCTGCAACATGGATCGCCCCGTCATCGGCCGCCGGCGACTGTGACGTGATGACCGGCCCGCTCCAGAACCAGCCGGATCGTGATCTGCACGGCCGGGTCGTCATCCACGATCAGGATGTTGGCCAATTGAAAAATCCTCCGGATCGGATGGGAAGCCCCGCGACCCAAATCAAAGCCTGAAATATGAAATTGTTGCGCGGATTCCGGCCTGCCCGCAAGCACTTCGCGTTTGACGCGATTGCATTTTTCGGCCGCGCGCGGATGGCACGCCGCAACATTCGTTAAGCACGATGGCGTGCATAAGGGCGCGTGGTCGCGTAGCGGATGGGGCCTAATCGGTCAGGTATTCCGGGTGGTGGCTCCGGATCGTATCCAGCTCGCTCAGGGTTCCGGACAGATGCTTGCGCAGGTGCTGTTGTGCAGCATCGGCGTCGCCGGACTCGATCGCGCGCGTGATCAGCTTGTGGTGGCGCACGATGTTCTGCGCCTTGCCGGGCGAGGGGAGATGCAGCCGGCGCAGCCGGTCGATATGCCCGCTGCGGCTGCGCACCAGCGCCCAAAGCTCCTGCTTGCCGGCCGCCGCGTAGAGCTGGGCGTGGAAGTCGTTGTCGCCGGCCATGAAGGATTCGAACTCGCCGGCTTTCGCGAACTGCTGCTGCAGGGCGATGGCGTGGTCGAGGCGGATGATCAGGGCTTCGTCGTTCTGTTCCGCGAGGAGCCGGACGATCTCCAGCTCCAGCGCCTGACGGAGGAAATGCGCCTGCTGGGCGCGGCTGATGTCGATCCGGCTGACCACGGTCGCGTGCTGCGGAAAGACGTCGACCAGGCCCTCTTCCTCCAGCCGCATCAGGGCATCGCGCACCGGCGTCGAGCTGATTCCGAACTGGCCGGCGAGCTCGGCGCGCGACAGCGGCGCGCCCGGTGGCAGCTCCAGGGCGATGATCGCATTGCGCAGGCGCTCGAACACCTGCGGCGCGGCCTGCCGGGCGCGATCGAGCCGTGATGCCGTTCTTGCGGGTGCACGTGGCGCGGAGGTGGCTGCTTCCATATCGGGTCCCGCTTGCCTTTGATGCACTAATATATTAGTGCATCAGCGGGGTCAACGCAGCGCGACGCGCACCCGGAGGAAACACACAACAATGATCAAGCATCTTCGAAGCCGGCTTGCGGCTGCCACCCTGATCGCCGCAACCGCCGTCTCGGCATCCGCTGCACATGCGCAGCAAAAATCCGAGATATCGCTGTCGCGCCAGCCCGGCATTTTCTACATGCCGAGCCACATCATGGAAAAGCAGAAGCTGATCGAGAAGCATGCCGCAGCTCTCGGCGTTCCCGGTGTCACCACCAAATGGGTCACCTTCTCCGGCGGCGGTGCGCAGACCGACGCGCTGCTCGCGGGCGGCGTCGACATCCTCAACACCGGCACCGGCAATCTTCTTTTGCTGTGGGATCGCACCCGCGGCGGCGTGAAGGGTATCGTCGCGACCTCGGCGCAGCCGATGACGCTGATCAGCCGCGACGCCAACATCAAGTCCATCAAGGATTTCGGCCCCAGCGACAAGATCGCGGTGCCGACCGTGAAGGTGTCCACGCAGGCGATCGTGCTGCAGATTGCGGCCGCCGAGGCCTTCGGCGCCGATCAATGGTCGAAGCTCGATGCCAACACCGTGCAGCTCGGCCATCCCGACGCCTATGCGGCGCTGGCCAATTCCAAGCACGAGGTGCACACCCATTTCTCGATCCCGCCCTATACATTCCTTGAATTGAAGAACGTGCCGGGCGCGCATGTCGTGCTGAATTCGCCCGACGTGATGGGCGGCCCGCTGAGCCAGGCGCAGTTCTTCACCACGACCAAATTCGCCGACGCCAATCCCAAGATCATCCAGGCCGTGCGCGATGCCACCAAGGAAGCGCAGGATTTGATCCGCAGCGACACCAAGCAGGCCGTCGAGATCTACAAGGAGGTTACCGGCGACAAGACCTCGGTGGAGGAGCTGCTCGATCTCCTCAAGGAGCCCGGCATGATGGAATGGAATCTCGAGCCGCAGGGCACGATGAAATTCGCCGCGCATCTCTACAAGACCGGCACGCTGAAGAACCAGCCCAAGGCCTGGACCGATTACTATCTCCCCGTCGCGCATGACCTGAAGGGCAACTGATGGCGCTGCTCGACGTCAACGGCGTGACGCTGCGCTACAAGACCTCCAGCGCAGTCGTCACCGCCACCGAGAGGGTGAGCTTTACGGTCGACAAGTCCGACCGCTTCGTGCTGCTCGGGCCTTCCGGCTGCGGCAAGTCTACCCTGCTCAAGGCCGTCGGCGGCTACATGACGCCGAGCGAGGGACGCATGACCATCGGCGATCGTGAGATCCACGGTGCCGGCGCCGACCGCATGATGATCTTCCAGGAATTCGACCAGCTCCTGCCCTGGAAGAGCGTGCTCGCCAACGTGATGTTTCCGCTGCTGACCGCGCGAAAGCTGTCGCGTAAGGACGCGGAGATGCGGGCGCGATCCTATATCGAGAAGGTCGGCCTGACCCGCGTGGTCGACGCCTATCCGCACACGCTCTCCGGCGGCATGAAGCAGCGCGTCGCGATCGCGCGCGGCATGGCGATGGAGCCGGACATTCTGCTGATGGACGAGCCGTTCGCCGCACTCGACGCGTTGACGCGACGGACCTGCCAGGACGAGCTGCTCCAGCTCTGGAGCGAGACCAAGTTCACCGTGCTGTTCGTGACGCACTCGATCGCGGAAGCGATCCGCATCGGCAACCGCATCCTGCTGCTGTCGCCGCATCCCGGCCGGGTCAAGGCCGAGGTGATCGACGTCGACAAGGTCGGCAACGACGACGGCAGCGCCGGCCGGCTGGAGAAGGAGATCCACGATCTCCTGTTCGCCGGCGAAGCCACGGCGCATTGAGGGAAGAGCTGATGGGCGAAGCAAGAATATTGCTGCGTGACGCGCCGGTCGCCGTCACCGGTGCGAGCGAGGTCGAGCGCAAGCTGAGCGTGCTTGAGCTGCTCTGGAACGACGGTTTTGTCCGCAAGACCGTCATCATCCTGTTCCTCGCGGCGGTCTGGGAAGCCTACGGCGTCTATCTCGACAATCCCCTGCTGTTTCCGACCCTGCACGATACGATCGCGACGCTGTACGACCGCGTGAAAGACGGCACGATCCCGATGCGGGCGTGGACGTCGCTGAAGGTCCTGTTCATGGGCTATTCGGCCGGCATCGTGCTCGCCGCGATCTTCACCGTGCTCGCGATCTCGACCCGGATCGGCACCGACTTCCTGGAGACGGTGACGGCGATGTTCAACCCGCTGCCGGCGATCGCGCTGCTGCCGCTCGCACTGATCTGGTTCGGCCTCGGCAACGGCAGTCTCGTTTTCGTGCTGATCCATTCGGTGCTGTGGCCGGTCGCGCTCAACACCCATTCCGGCTTCAAGAGCGTGTCCAACACGCTGCGCATGGTCGGTCGCAATTACGGCCTGCGCGGGCTGCCCTATGTCGCGAAAATCCTGATCCCCGCGGCGTTCGGCTCGATCCTGACCGGCCTCAAGATCGGCTGGGCGTTCGCCTGGCGCACCCTGATCGCGGCCGAGCTGGTGTTCGGCGTGTCCTCGGGGCAGGGCGGACTCGGCTGGTTCATCTTCGAGAACCGCAACCTCCTCGACATACCCGCAGTGTTCGCAGGCCTCTTGACGGTGATTATCATCGGGCTCTTTGTCGAGAACCTGATCTTCCGCGCCATCGAGCGGAACACGGTCCAGAAATGGGGCACCCAATCATGACCAAGAAGAAAACACCCGACCAGCTCCGCAGCGCACGCTGGTTTGCGCCCGACGATCTTCGCTCGTTCGGCCACCGCTCCCGCACCATGCAGATGGGCTACGCCCCGGAGGAGTGGAAGGACCGCCCGATCATTGCGATCCTCAACACCTGGTCGGACGCCCAGCCCTGCCACATGCACTTCAAGTCGCGCGTCGAGGACGTCAAGCGCGGCATCCTGATGGCCGGCGGCCTGCCGCTGGAGTTGCCGGCGCTGTCGCTGTCGGAATCGCTGCTCAAGCCGACCACCATGCTCTATCGCAACCTGCTGGCGATGGACGCCGAGGAACTGCTGCGCAGCCATCCCGTCGACGGTGTTGTGTTGATGGGCGGCTGCGACAAGACCACGCCGGCGCTGCTGCTGGGCGCGACCTCGATGAACATCCCGGCGATCTACCTGCCGGCGGGCCCGATGCTGCGCGGCAACTGGAAGGGCAAGACGCTAGGTTCCGGCTCCGACGGCTGGAAATACTGGGACGAGCGCCGCGCCGGGAAGATCTCCGACAAGGACTGGCTCGACATCGAAGCCGGCATCGCCCGCAGCTACGGCACCTGCATGACCATGGGCACGGCCTCGACCATGACCGCGATCGCCGAAGCGATCGGCATGACGCTGCCCGGCGCCTCCTCGATTCCCGCTGCCGATGCCAACCACATCCGCATGGCCTCCGAATGCGGACGTCGCATCGTCGAGATGGTGTGGGAAGACCTGACGCCGAAGACGATCCAGACCCGCAAGGCGTTCGAGAACGCGATCGCGGTCGCAATGGCGATGGGCTGCTCGACCAACGCCATCATCCATCTGATCGCGCAGGCCCGCCGCGCCGGCCTCGACATCGGCCTCGACGATTTCGAGAAGGCGAGCCGCAAGGTGCCCGTGATCGCCAACGTCCGTCCGAGCGGCGATGCTTATCTGATGGAAGACTTCTTCTATGCCGGCGGTCTGCCGGCGCTGATGGGGCAGATCAAACCGCATCTGCATCTCGATTGCATCACCGTCACCGGCCAGACGCTGGGCGAGAACATCGCCCATGCCGAAGTGCACAATGACGACGTGATCCGTTCGATCGACAATCCCATCTACAAGGAAGGCGCGCTCGCCGTGCTCAAGGGCAACCTCGCGCCCGACGGCTGCGTCATCAAGCCCTCCGCCTGCGCGCCGCGCTTCCTCAAGCACACCGGGCCGGCGCTGGTGTTCGACGACTATCCCTCGATGAAGAAGGCGGTCGACGATCCCAATCTGGACGTCACCGAGGACCATATCCTCATCCTGCGCAATGCGGGGCCGCAGGGCGGGCCGGGCATGCCGGAATGGGGCATGCTGCCGATCCCGACCAAGCTCGTGAAGCAGGGCGTGCGTGACATGGTGCGCATCTCGGATGCGCGCATGAGCGGCACCAGCTATGGCGCCTGCATTCTGCACGTCTCGCCGGAATCCTATATCGGCGGCCCGCTGGCGCTGGTGCAGAACGGCGACCGCATCACGCTCGACGTCGCCGCGCGCACCATCAATCTCGATGTCCCCGAGGCCGAGCTCGCCAAGCGCCGCGCCGCCTGGAAGCAACCCGAGCGCCGCTTCGAGCGCGGCTATGGCTGGATGTTCACCAAGCACATCAAGCAGGCCAATGACGGCTGCGACTTCGACTTCCTCGAGACCGATTTCGGCGCGCCGATCGGCGAGCCGTCGATTTACTGACCGTCGTTCCGGGGCGATGCGAAGCATCGAACCCGGAACCCATTTCACCATAGCGTGTGCGGCCCGATGGATTCCGGGTTCGCGCTACGCGCGCCCCGGAATGACAAGAGAGTTGGATCGAATGTCAAAACTCAGCGAAGCCACCCGCAACAAGCTCAAATCCGTCTCCACCGCCACCGTCGCCACCGCGCTGTTCAAGCGCGGCCTGCGCATCCAGATGATCCAGGATGTGCATCCGCTCGGCGCGGACCAGCCGACCATGGTCGGCGAGGCCTTCACGCTGCGCTACATGCCGGCGCGCGAGGACCTCAACACCATCGACGTGTTCAAGGACCGCTCCCATCCGCAGCGCAAGGCGGTCGAGGATTGCCCGCCCGGCGCCGTGCTGGTGATGGACAGCCGCAAGGACGCGCGCGCGGCCTCGGCCGGCGCGATCCTGGTCACGCGCCTGATGAAGCGCGGCGTTGCCGGCGTCGTCACCGACGGCGGCTTTCGCGATTCCGCTGAGATCGCCAAGCTCGGGATTCCCGCCTATCACCATCGTCCCTCGGCGCCGACGAACCTTACGCTGCACCAGGCGATCGAGATCAACGTTCCGATCGGCTGCGGCGATGCGCCGGTGTTCCCCGGCGACGTCATTTTGGGAGACGCCGACGGTGTTATCGTGATCCCTGCGCATCTCGCGGATGAGATTGCGAATGAGACGTTCGAGATGACCGCCTTCGAAGACTTCGTCACCGAGGAAGTCGGGAAGGGCCGCGGCATTTTCGGTCTCTATCCCGCCACCGATCCGCAGACGCTGACCAATTTCGCGGAATGGCGGAAGAAGAACGGCCGTTAAGGCCGAGACTAAATCACGTCAAGAAACGAGCCGGAAGCGCACGGGGCGGTGTGAGCCTTTGCCTCTCCCCGCTTGCGGTAGGGCTATCGCATATGGAAATTCCCGAGTCTCTTCCGTGGCTTGGTTCAGCATTGCACCTACGCGACGCATACAAGCTGCGGAAGCGGATCGAGAACAAAACAGAATCGAACCGCGAAGAGCGAGCTACGCCGCTCGAAAGAGTCTCCTCGCAAGTGCTGAGCGCAACAAGCATTTTTCCATATGCGATCGCCCTACCGCTTGCGGGGAGAGGCCGTAGCCCGGATGGAGCGCAGCGTAATCCGGGAACAGTCTTGCCAGTTCCACGAACCCCGGATTTCGCTGCGCTCCATCCGGGCTACAAAATCACGCCTCCGCCATTCCGGCCGCCCACAGCGCGAACGCGTAGACGATCGCGACTTCATCGAGCCGGTCGAACCGGCCCGATGCGCCGCCATGGCCGGCGCCCATGTTGGTGCGCAGCAGAACCGGGCCGCCGCCGCTCATGGTGGCGCGCAGGCGTGCGATCCATTTGGCGGGCTCCCAATAGGTGACGCGCGGATCGGTCAGGCCGCCCATCGCGAGAATCGCCGGATAATCCTTCGTCGCGACATTGTCGTAGGGCGAGTAGGACAGGATCGTCTTGAAATCCTTCTCGCTCTCGATCGGATTGCCCCATTCGGGCCATTCCGGCGGCGTCAGCGGCAGCGTGTCGTCGAGCATGGTGTTGAGCACGTCGACGAATGGCACTTCGGCAACGATCCCGGCGAACAATTCGCCGGCGCGGTTGGCGACCGCGCCCATCAGCATGCCGCCCGCCGAGCCGCCATGGCCGACGATGCGCTTTGCGCTGGTGTATTTCGCATCGATCAGCGCGCGGGCGCTGGCGGCGAAATCGTCGAAGCTGTTGGTCTTCTTCTCGCGCTTGCCGTCGAGATACCAGCCCCAGCCCTTGTCGGCGCCGCCGCGGATATGGGCGATGGCGTAGACAAAACCGCGGTCGACCAGCGACAGGCGGTTGGCGCTGAACGAGGCCGGCATCGCCATGCCGTAGGAGCCGTAACCGTAGAGCAGCAGCGGCGCCGAGCCGTCGAGCTTGAGCCCGCGGCGATGGAGGATCGAGACCGGCACCTCGGCGCCGTCATGCGCCTTCGCCATGATGCGCGTGGTGACGTAGTCGGCGACGTTGTGACCGGAGGGAATCTCCTGGCGCTTGCGCAGGGTGCGCGTGCGTTTGACCACGTCGTAGTCATAGACCTCCGACGGTGTCGTCATCGACGAATAGGCAAAGCGCAAATTCGTGGTGTCGAACTCGTAGGAGCCCATCGTGTCCAGCGAATAGGCGGCCTCGTCGAAGGCGATGGCGTGCTCCTCTTTCGTCGTCAGATCACGGATCACGATCGACGGCAGCGCATTGGCGCGCTCCAGCCGCACCAGATGGCCGGCATAGAGATCGAGGTCGATGATGTAGATGCCCGGACGGTACGGGATCAAATCGCGCCAGTTCTTGCGCTCGGGCTGGCTGAGCGGTGCGGTGACGATCTTGAAGTCGATGGCATCATCGGCATTTGTGAGGATGAACAGCTCGTCGCCGCGGTCGGCGAGCGAATATTGCACGCCTTCCTCGCGCGCCGCGACCAGTCGCGGCGGTGCCTCGGGATGGGCGAGGTCGATCAGCCGCTGCTCCGACGTCTCGTGATCGCCGCCCGCGATCACGCAGAAGCGGCCGCTGGTGCTCTCATGCAGATGGGTGAACCAGCCGGAATCCTGCTCCTCATAGACCAGCGTGTCGTCGGCCTGCCTGGTGCCGAGCCTATGGCGCCACACCTGCATCGGCCGATGATTGTCGTCGAGCTTCACATAGAAGAAGGACTTGGCATCCGCGCTCCAGACCACGCCGCCGTCGGTCTCCTCGACGAGATCGTCGAGATCCTTGCCGGTCGCCCAGTCGCGCACGCGGATCGAGAAATATTCGGAGCCCTTGGTGTCGGCGCTCCAGGCCTGCAGCTTGTGATCGTTCGAATGGCGGCTGCCGCCGAACTTGAAATACTTATGGTCCTTGGCGAGCGCGTCGCCGTCGAGCACGATATGTTCGTTGCCGCCGTCGCGTGGCATGCGGCCGAACAGCTCGTGCTGGCCGCCCTCGCGAAACCGGCGGAAATAGGCGAACGGACCGTCCGGCGACGGCACGCTGGAATCGTCCTCCTTGATCCGGGAGCGCATCTCGCGCACCAGCGTCTTCTGCAGTGCCGAAGTGTGGCCGAGCAGGCTCTCGGTGTAGACGTTCTCCTCATCCAGATATTTGCGGATGTCAGGATCGAGCACTTTGGGATCGCGCAGTACCTCCTGCCATTTCTCGTCCTTCAGCCAGGCATAGTCGTCGGTCACGGTGATCCCGTGCCGCGTGAAGGAATGCGGCCGGCGCGGGGCGACGGGGGGCTGGGAAGGTGTCTTGGCCTGGGTCACTCGATCCTCATTCAACTGCGTGTTCCACCTTATATCGTCCCGATTCTGCGAATTGCCAGCGCATCTGCGCCAAGGACTGCGCCAAGTCGCCGGGTTGTTGATCCGCCTCTTCTATGCTTTGAGGGGCGATACTCCCGCCGCCGGTCCAGCCTGATGCTGTTCAACTCCTATACGTTTATCCTGCTGTTCCTGCCGGTCACACTCGCCGGCTATTTCTGGCTGGGGCGGCGCAGCAATCTGACGCCGGTGATCTGGCTGGCGCTGGCCTCGATCACCTTCTATGCGATCGGCAGCTGGCAATTCGTGGCCCTGCTGCTGCTCTCGATCGCTTTCAACTATGGCGTCGGCCACCTCCTGATCGTGGCGGAACTCGCCCCAATGCAACGCAAGGCGGCGCTCGCGTTCGGCGTCGCCGGCGATCTCCTCGTGCTCGGCATCTTCAAATATGCCGGCTTCGCCACCGAGAACATCAACGCGCTGTTCGGCACGCATGTCGCGGTTCACATCCTGCTGCCGGTCGGCATCTCCTTCTACACCTTCACGCAGATTGCGTTCCTGGTGGATGCCTGGCGCGGCCAGGTCGCGGCCTATGCGCTGCCGCATTATGCGCTGTTCGTGACCTACTTCCCGCATCTGATCGCCGGGCCGATCCTCCACCACAAGGACATGATCCCGCAATTCGAGTACGAGGAGTCCAAGCGTCCGGATCCGCATCTGATCCTGTGCGGCGTCATCATCTTCGCCATCGGCCTGTTCAAGAAGACCTGCCTTGCCGACGGCATCCAGCCGCTGGTCGCGCTCGCCTTCGAGGCGCGCTCGCCGAGCTTCGACCAGGCCTGGCTCGGCGCACTCGCCTATACGTTCCAGCTCTATTTCGACTTCTCCGGCTATTCCGACATGGCGATCGGGGTTTCGCTGATGTTCGGCATCTTCCTGCCGGTCAATTTCAACTCGCCCTACAAGGCCACCAGCATCGTCGATTTCTGGCGCCGCTGGCACATGACGCTGTCGCAGTTCCTGCGCGACTATCTCTACATCCCGCTCGGGGGTAACAGGCGCGGCCGCGTGTTGCGCTACGTCAATTTGCTGATCACGATGCTGCTCGGCGGTCTCTGGCACGGCGCGGCCTGGACGTTTGTCGTGTGGGGTGCGCTGCACGGCGCCTATCTCTGCGTCAATCACGCTTTCAACGCGCTGGTGCCTGACGTCCCATTGATGCTTGCGCGCCCGGCCCGCATCGCCGGGGCCGCGCTGACCTTCCTTGCCGTTGTCGTCGCCTGGGTGTTCTTCCGCGCCGAAAGCGTCACATGGGCGCTGCGGGTGCTGCACGCCATGACTGATCCGGCGAACATCGTCTTCGGCCGCGAGGAGATCGCAGCGATGGTGCTCGTTGCCATCTACGCCGCGCTGGTGTGGCTGGCGCCGAACACGCAAGCGCTGATGGGATATGATCACGGCAATCGCCGGGTCGGCGAAGCCATGCGGGCGGGGCGCATGCGGCCGCTGGTTTTTTATGCGGCGTCGCTGGTGCTCGCGTTCGGCATTCTGGGCATCCAGAGCCACAGCGAATTCATCTATTTCCGGTTCTGATGCGCGGCGCATTCACACATCTCCGGCGTCTCTTGCTCGCCAGCTTCGCCTGCGTGCTGGGCGCAGCGTTGCTCACCTATCTCGTCGATCCCCTGCAATTGTTTCGTCCCTCGCGCCTCGCCTACTATTCCGACGACACGCGCGTGCAGAACGCCGGATTGATTCGCAGCCGGTCGTTCGACGCCGCCTTCATGGGGACCTCGCTCGCGATCCATTTCCGCCAGAGCGACATCGATCGCGCGCTTGGCGTCCACTCGCTCAAGCTGGCGATGACCGGCTCCAATTCGCGCCAGCAGGCCTTCGTGCTGGAGCAGGCGATCGATCGCGGCGCGAGGAGCGTGATCTGGGAGATGGACGATTTCATCTTTGTCGATGCCGCGGACATCGAGGCCGATCCCTACCTGTCCGTCGATCTCTATCGCAGGACGACGAAAGGCATCGCGTCCTATCTGTTCAGTGCGGCGATGGCGAAGGAGTCGCTGTTCGCGTTGCTGCGGTCCACCCCACCGCTGCGGGAGCCGCTGACGCGCGCGGCGCCCTATCTGCCCGTGAAGTTCGCGCTGGCTGATGTCGACGACATCTACGCACTGCCGCGCGACTTCGACGTTGCCCGTGACTACAATTCGAAGAAGACGCTGGCTTCGTTCGCCCACATCACCGCGCCTTCGCGCAGCCGCTTCCTTGGCGAAGGCTATGGCTATGACGCCATGGTCCGGCATTTCGAGCAGGATGCCGTCGGCCTGATCACCCGCCACCCGGACGTGAATTTCGACATCTACTTCCCGCCCTATTCGATCCTGCAATTCGTCGCGATGCGCGACGCCTCGCCGGAGACGCTGAAGATCGTCGCGGATCTGACGGCAGTCATCGCGCAGCGGCTGACGCAGCTTCCCAACGTGCGCCTGCACGATTTCCGCGCGATCAAGGCGGTGACGCACGACCTCGGCAATTACAGCGACGTCATCCACCATTCGCCGGCGATCGATGCGAAGGTGCTGCAGTGGCTGGCGAGCGGGGAATATCGCGTCGATCCCGGCAAGCCGACGGCATCGCTGGATGAGCTGAAGGCGCAGGTCGAAGCGTATCGCGTCGAACGCTCGGCGCTGCCGTAGCCCGCATAAGCGAAGCGATATGCGGGGAGCTTGTAACGGTCCCGGGTGTCGCTTCGCTCACCCGGGCTACAAGACTTTCGCGAGGACGACGGCGGCTTCTTAAGCCGCCACCTCTTCACCGAGATACGACACCGCCGCCTCGAGGCCGCCCTTGCCGTGCGGGATCTTCAGCGCATTCAGCGCGATCTCGATCACGCCGAGCGTACCCAGCAGCATCGGCGCATTCACGTGACCCATATGGGCGATCCGGAAGGCCTGGCCCGAGAGGTCGCCGATGCCGGTGCCGAGCACGACGCCGCACTTGTCCTTGCAATAGCGCTGCAGCAGTGCGGGATCGTGGCCGTTGCTCATGGTCACCGTGGTCACGGTGTTGGAGCGCTCGCTGGCTTCCGCGACGTTGAAGCCGAGCACCTGGCCTTCCGACCATGCGGAGACCGCGCGGCGCGCGGCTTCGCCGAGCAGGCTGTGGCGGCGGAAGGCATTCTCCAGTCCTTCCTCGTGCAGCATGTCGATCGCCTTGCGCAGCGCGAACAACAGATGCACCGGCGCGGTGCCGGCATATTTGCGATAGTTCTCGGTGCCCTCGCGCTCGCTCCAGCTCCAATAGGGCGTCGACATGCCCGCCTTCTTGTGCACCTCGAGCGCGCGTGCATTGGCGGAGACGAAGCCGAGGCCGGGCGGCGTCATCAGGCCCTTCTGCGAGCCGGACATCGCAACGTCCACGCCCCATTTGTCCATCTCGAACGGCATGCAGCCGAGCGATGCCACGGTGTCGACCATGTACAGCGCGGGGTGACCGGCCGCCTTGATCGCCTTGCCGATCGCCTCGATGTCGTTCTGCACGCCGGAGGCCGTGTCGACCTGGACGACGACGACGGCCTTGATGCTGTGCTCCTTGTCGCGGCGCAGGCGCTCCTCGACCTCGTGCGGCCGCACGGCGCGGCGCCAGTCACCCTTGAGCACCTCGACCTCGGCGCCCATCAGCGCCGCCGCGTTGCCCCAGCCGATCGCGAAGCGGCCGCTCTCCAGCACCAGCACCTTGTCGCCGCGCGACAAGACGTTGCTCAAAGCGGCTTCCCAGGCGCCATGACCGTTGGCGATGTAAATGTAGGACTTGCCCTTGGTGGCAAACAGTTTCGAGATGTCGGCGAGCAGCGTGTCGGTCAGCTCGTGCATCTCCTGGGAGTAAATGTCGATCGCCGGACGGTGCATCGCCCGCAGCACCTCGTCAGGCATCGTGGTGGGCCCGGGGATGGCCAGAAATTCCCGGCCCGCGCGAACGGTCATTGCTGTTGGTCCTTGTTGTTGGAGGACAGGCTGGTGGGTCGCTGAATCATGCTTTTACGCGCCGCGGGGGCGCGAGAAAAGCACCCAAAACGCAGCCCTGACGGCCCCTATCGTTTGGTCTCGCGGCATCCGGCCGCTTCTGCCTCTTCAACCGAGCAGAACCAGCGGGTGCCCTTGCTGATCTTCATCTTGATCTGGGTGTACCAGCGGCTGGTCGGCTGGTGATAGATGCACTCGCCGGCGCTGTTGACGTTGCCCTTGATGGTGCAGTCGGGTGACGGCGCGACCGGCCCCGAGGCCGAGGCGAGCAGCACGGCATGCGCGCCCTCCGGCGGCTTGGTGGCGCCCAGGATCTGCGTCTTCTTGTTGCGGACGCGCCAGTCCCAGGGCGCGATGAAGGCGCCCTGCCACATTCCGGCTTTGGCCTCGCGCGCGGCAGCCTCATCCGGCTCGTAGTCGCGCGAGATGCGGGTGTAGGCCAGTGCCCACCCGCTGTGCACCAGCCATTTCTGGATGTCCTCGCCGCCGACCTCGCAGCGCGCCACGGTGCGGCCGCGCCGGTCGATCGCGCGGGTATGGCAGACCCAGTTCTTGCCTTCGGTATACTTGGCGAGCTCGTCGCGGGCCGCGACGCCGCAGGTCCAGCGCTCGGTCTTGGTGTTGAGGCAGAGCTGGTCGACCGCGGGCGCGTCGATGCCGCCGAGCCGGATGCGCGTGTTGCCGATCACGACGGAATCGCCGGCGCGAACCTTGGCCGTGCCGGTGATGTCGGCGGCTTCAGCCAGTGCAGGCAAGGCGAACTGAGACAAGCCGAGCAGTGACAGCGCAATCAGGAATTTTCGCAACATGCGGGTCCGCGTGTGATGAAATATCGATAGAGGCGCGCAATTGTGGTCGGCTTTTGGCCTCGCGGCCAGCATATGCCTAATGGATAGGCTTTCAACTTCCCGTCATTGGTCGAACAGCGCTCGTGCCCCGGACGCGGTGCGGCGTGCAACGCCGCTCCGCAGAGCCCGGACCCAGAAAATCGCGTGCACATCTCGCGGAGACATGGGCCCCGGCTCAGCAGCGCACCACCGAAGAGGCGTTGCGCTGCGTCCGGGCCACGAGACCGGTTCACCCCCGCCCGGCCATCGCCCGCTTCGCCACCGCCAGCCCCATCAGCACGAAGGCCGACGTCACCTCGGGGCCGCCGACCAGAATCCGCGTCGGCGTCTTCATCTTGTTCCACTCATAGGCGCGGAACGGGCCACGGCGGCCGCCTTCGCCAAGGCTTGCGACAATCACGTTCAGCGCCGGCGCGAAGGCGCGCGGGTCGGCGCCGAGATGGCCGAGCGCGATCAGCGCCAGCGCCGCGTCGAACGCGTTCATCTCCGCGGCCATCAGCTCGCCCTTGACGTAGGAGAGCACGCGGTGGCGGATGAAATCGAAATCGCCGTCGGGATCGATCACCGCCTGCGCCGCCAGCGGCAGCGCCAGGAAGGCGGCGTAGCAGCGGCCGAAATAGGCGCTGTAGAGCTCCGGCAGATAATAGATGTGCGAGCGCGGATTGGCGAAGGCGCCGCTGGCGGCCAGCCGCTTCTGGAAGCCGATGATCCGGTGCACGGTCGCCAGCCGCGACGGTGTTTCCAATATTTTCCAGCGCGCCAGATTGCGAAAGCTCACCTCGAGAATGTCGAGATTGAGGGTCGGATCGAGATCGTTGCCGTAGGGGCGCTCGCCCTTGAGGTTGTCGATCCAGGTCGCGACGCCGCCCTCATAGTCGATATTGTCGTTGAGCGGCACGGTCACGCGCGGCTCGTTGACGCCGGCGCGCACCTGGTAGCCGCTGTAGAAGTCGAGCAGCGGCTGGTCGATGATCGGATCGGTGCAGCCGGCCTGCGTCGCCGCGGAGATCGAGCACGCCGTGGTGTCGCAATCCGGCACATAGACGCCGAAGCCGAGATCCTGCTTGATCTGCGCGAAGTATCGCGAGAAGCGCGGATGCGGCGCGGGCGCAAGCGCCGTGATGACGTTGAACCGCGCACCGTCGCTGCCCTCGACCTCCTCGCGGCTGATATTGACGCAGAAATCGACCATGTCGGCGACCGCGCGCTCCGCCTCCATTTGGTCGGTCGGCGAGGCGAGCCCGGTCTCGACGAAGCTGAGCAGCGCCTCGATGAAGAACGCATCGTAATAGGCCGAGCGGTGGCGGATCTGCACAGGCTCCCACATCGGCTCGGCAACCCCTCGCCAGGGCGGGTTGACGACCGCACGCGCGGGCGAGCGCGCGATGAAGACGCGGGCGAGGTTGAACAGCAGCGAGGAATTCTTGTAGCCGCGCGCGTTCAGCCCTGTCAGCGCCATGATCAGCTCACGGCCGCGAAAATCGGGATCGCCGATCAGATTGAACGCGGCATAGGTCGGCAGGAAACCGTTTCGGCGGTACGAGCCGAGCAGATGCTGCGCGCAATCGCGGATCACGCCGTCGATCTGCGCCTGCGGCGGTGCGGAGCCGGTGAACAGGGCCGGTGGCGGCTTTGGATGATCGAGCGTGATGCTCTCGACGAGATCGGCGACGGGCTGGCCGACCGCGGCCCAGTCGGGCTCGGCATCGTCGCGGGCGCGGGCGAGTGCCGCGCGCAGCCGGCTCAGCTTCGCCTCGTTGCGCAACTCGGGCAGGCCGGCGCGGCGCAGCAGGATCCGCAATGCGGGATTGCCGAGCGCGGTCTTGTAGAACTTGGCCAGATGCGGATCGCCGCTGGCGGGGCCCGACAATACGGGATCGCAGACGTCATAAAGCGAGGGGCCGTCCTTGCGCGCCGTCAGCGCCCGGCAGGCGGCGCCGGCAAAATAATGAAAGCTCATGAAATACCTGGTCGCGGGGCCTTGCCCGGGACCGGCGAGCGCGCACCCTTCCGCACACCGCCCCCTGCAAGTCGTTGAAAAAGCTACCCGGATTCGCAGGAAAAACAAATGTGATGGCCGTCACGGAAAAAACCGGCACGAGGGCTGCATGATCAGACCCCGGAAGGCTACGGGGGACGCAAAAAATCCACATCTTGGGCTTGGAGAATTAACCAACATATTCAGCGACTTAGTTCAATTTTTGGGCAATCTATTGCCCGAGCGCCTATATCCGGTTAAGAGTTTGTTTGGTGCGGCGCCGCAAATTGCGCTCAATTCGGGGGCACATCCCCGGCCAATCCCTCAAACCTAAAGCCGCTATCGCGCTACTCAAACAGTGTGCGCGCGCTTGGCCGGTCTTTGGCACTGACAGGAATGAAGCGAGATGAATGTAAGGCAGCTCGACATTTCCCGACGTACGATCGCACTGGCCGCAGCCCTCATCGGCACGGTCTCGCTCGTCATCGGTGCCCACGCTGCCCTCAACATGCGCGCGCTCGATGCCGCCAAGGCGGTCTCGACCGACCAGGTCATCGACTCGATCGGCCAGACCTCGCGCCTCGCCCTCGTCATCGGCAATGGACATTATCCCGACGCCAACGCGCCGCTGACGCAGTCGATCAACGACGCCCGCGCGCTGTCCTCGACCCTGCGCAAGAGTGGCTTTGACGTCGACATGGTGGAAGACGCGACCAAGGACGACATGGTCCGCGCCGTCAACCGCCTGAAGTCGCGGATCAAGCACGACACCGTCGTGATGCTGTTCTTCGGCGGCTTCGGCGTGCAGGCCGGCCGCGAGAGCTACATGCTGCCGGTCGATGCCGCGATCTGGAGGGAAAGCGACGTCCGCCGCCAGGGCATTTCCATCGAGGGCGTGCTCAACATGATGAAGGAGCAGGGCGCCAAGGCCAAGCTCGTCGTCGTCGACGCGTCCCGCCGCAATCCCTATGAGCGCCGCTTCCGTTCCTACAGCCACGGCCTCGCGCCGATCAGCGCGCCCGACAATGCGCTGATCCTCTCCTCGGCCTCGCCCGGCAAGGTCGTCGACGACGGCAAGGGCGAGCACAGCGTGCTGGTCAGCGAGCTGCTCGGCAACCTCAATGCGCAGGGCAGCGCCGAAAGCGTCTTCAACAAGACCCGCGTCGCCATCTCCCGCGCCTCCGAAGGCGACCAGGTCCCGACCGTGTCGTCGTCCCTGCTCGAGGACGTGCAGTTCGACCAGGCCGGCGGCTAGCTTTTTTCTTTCGCAGGTTTTGTAGGGTGGGTGGGCAAAGGCGCAAAGCGCCGTGCCCACGATCCTTATCTTTCGAGCATATCGATAGACGACGTGGGCACGCTTCGCTTTGCCCTCCCTACGGCATACGTGTCTGAGGCACGTCTGCCTCTCCACCGTCATTGTGAGGAGCTCTTGCGACGAAGCAATCCAGAATCTTTCCGCAGAGAGATTCTGGATTGCTTCGCTTCGCTCGCAATGACTGTTGAGAGGCTACTTCGACGCTTCCGCGGCCATCACCGGGCGCACCGGATCGCCTTCGCGCAATAGCGCACCGGCGCGGGCGACGACGACGTCGCCTTCGTTGAGGCCGTCGCGGACCTCGATATTGCCGCCCGACATCAATCCGATCTCGACGCGCTTGGTCTCGACGCGGTTGCGACGGATCACCTGCACCACGGTGCCGGCGGATGAATATTGCACCGATGTCAGCGGCACCGCGACGTTGCAGCTCTGGCCGGTCTTGATCAGCGCGCGCCCGCTCGCATTCAGCAACAGCCGCTTCTGCGAGGAGATGCCGATATAGACCATGCCCTGCTGGATGTTCGGTTCGACCGTCGGCCCGATGCGGCGCACCTTGCCGTCCATGTCGCCGGCGCCGGCGATGCGCACGGTTGCCTGCTGGCCGACCGCGACCTTGCGCATATCGGTGGTGGCGACGAGGGCGACCAGATCGTATTCGCTGCGCGCCACGATCGTGAACAGCGCCTCGCCCTTGGCCGAGGCGAGATTGCCGATCTGCGCGGTGGACGTCGCGATCACGCCCGCGACCGGCGCCGTCACCTGAAGCGTACCGCCTTCGGGCAGCGAAAGGCGCGCCAGCACCTGGCCGGCCGTGATGGTGTCGCCGGCTTCCGCCAGCACCTCCGTCACCTTCAAACCGGGACGTTCGGGCCGCACCGAGGTCTCCTCGCGCGCGATGATCGTGCCGGTGGCCTCGACGATGTCGGAGAAGCAGGACTTTGCGACCTTCAGCACCGTGACCGCCGGCCCCTTGGGCGCGTCGTCATCGGCGGCAAGCGCGAACGGCGCGGACAGTAGCAGTCCGGTGAGAGCAGCGAATTTGAGGGAAAAGGAACGCGCAGGCAATGGACGCATCGGTCATTCCGGTTGGGGCCCTGACGGCCTCATCGATAGCAGAAGCGCTAGCGGTGGGCCATGGTCCGGCCGGATGAGAATGCCGCAGCGCAGGCGGCGCGATGCCGCCTGGTCAATTGGTCTTCGGGAGAGGGAGGAAGGTTCGCCGTCCCCCACCGTCCTCGCGGCCATCCTTCGAGACGCCCGCCTTCGGCGGGCCCTCAGGATGAGGTCGTGATCCGCGGCGAGATATCAAACCCTCATGGTGAGGAGCCCGCCAAAGCGGGCGTCTCGAACCATGCAGGCCGGGCTCGCCCGGCAGTCTACCGTTCCGGAGGTGGATTAGCTCACGGCAGGGTCAAAAACTCCACCCAGCTCGGCTTCTTGCCGGTCGGATAGGATTTCTGCTTGGCGAGCGCGCCGCTGCTCTGGTCGATCGCATAGACGGTCATGCCGTCGGAGAGCTCGCCGACCGCGGCGAGGTAGCGGCCGGAGGGATCGATGTTGAAGCCGCGCGGCTGCTTCTCGGTCGGCACGCTGCCGATCGTGGTCAGCTTGCCGCTTGTCGCATCGACCTTGTAGGCGGTGAGCGTGTTGGTGGTGCGCTCGGAGGCATAGAGGAAGCGGCCGTCCGGCGTGATGTGGATGTCGGCGGCCCAGGGTTTGCCGGTGAAGCCATCGGGCAGGGCGGTGGTGCGCTGGATCTCGTCCCAGGCGCCGCTCTTGGCTTCGTAGGCGAACGCCGCGACGTCGCCGTTCAGCTCGTGGATGAGATAGACGAACTTGCCACTGGGGTGGAACACGAAGTGCCGCGGTCCTGATTTCTCCGGCACCTTGATCGACGGCGGATCGCTCGGCGTCAGCGTGCCCGCCGCGGCATCGAAGGCAAAGCTCAGCACTTGGTCCGAGCCGAGATTGGTTGCGAACACGAAACGGTTGTCGGGCGAGGGCAGGAAGGCGTGCGCGTTCAGCCCGGTCGGGATCACCTGCTTCGGCTCGGCCACGACGCCATTGGCTTGAAGCGGATTCAGCGCGACCTTGTTACCGCCATAGGAGGCGCTGAACAGCACCTTGCCGCCGCGGTCGGTCGCGATGTTCGCCATGCTGTCGGCGAGCGGTCCGTTGCCGATATGGCTGAGCTGGCCGCTCTTGGGGTCGATCGCAAAGCTGACGGCGAGGAAGGGCTGCGAGCGCACGCCGGCAATCAGCACGCGGTGATCAGGCGTGATCGCGAGCGGCGTCGAGGCGCCGGGCTTTTCGACGCCGGCGAAGGTTGCGGTCTGCACCGGCGTCATCTCGCCGTTGTCGGCCAGCTTGAACACGCTGATGTCGTTGCTGCCGGCATTGCCGACATAGGCGAAGGTCTCGGCCATGCCGGCGCGGACTCCCGGAATGAGGGTGAGAAAAGCGAGAGTGGTGGTGATCGCAGCGCGGCGCGCGATGCGATGTGTCGGTCTCAACATGGGCTCCTCCTTGGCCGTCCTTGGGCCGTGCGGCATTGTCATTTTGTCGCAGAGGATAGCGGCAGGCGCGTCACCGCGCCAAATTCCAATTGAGATCGATCGATGCCGAAATTGTATCGGTTGCAAAACGTGTCGAAGCAATAATTTATCGCGCCGCCGTCAGGTCGCGGGAGGGCAGATGCGACCCGGCCGGGTGGTCCGGCGGTCCGAGCACGGTCCACACGGCGACGGCCAGCACCGCGCAGGTCAAAATGGTCCAGGCGACGAGTCGTTTCCGCATCAGGCCAGATCCGTCCGTCCAATGAATGCGCCGGTGCGCCGCAACCATCGTGCACTGCAACCGACGGCGATCCTATGAACTCGTTCACAGGCAAATCGGATGAGGATGTCGTGGCAAAGCGCCACACCGGTTAAACCGATTGCAAGATCTCGCTGACAAACATGATTGGCGTTACGCTTCGTCTGCTCAAATCGCGGGCCCGGTCACAGGATCGCCAGGGAACGGCAGCCCCGCTTTGCCGTTACCTTGGTCCTGCGGGCGGAGGAGGCCCGAAACGGAGGCTGGTACGTGTTTTGGATTTATTGGAACACCGCCTGGTCGCTCATCATCAGCGGCATCATGTTCGCCACCATCGTCACGCATCCCGACGCCGAGTTCGTCGAGATCCAGGCGGCGAAACAGGTGAAATGAATTTGCATCTTGCTGGCGCGCCGTAGGCCAGAGATTCGTAGGGGCGGTCAGACCGCGGCTGCACGCAGCCGCGGTACTAACCCCACCCTCCGAAGCCTACGAAATCACTGCACCATCGCCGCTGCGATCTTCTCCGCCGACATCAGCACCGGAAAATTGGTGTTGGCGCACGGCACAACCGGGAAGATCGACGCGTCGACGACGCGCAGGCCCTGGATGCCCTTGACGCGGCCCTGGTTGTCCACCACCGCCATCGGATCGTCGGCCCGGCCCATGCGGCATGAGCAGGAGGCGTGCCACACGCCGATGGTCGCCTTGCGCACGAAGGCTTCCAGCGCCTCGTCGTCATTGATCACCTGGTCGAAGGTGAAACCTTCAACGACGAAATTGTCGATCATGTAGTGGCGCAGCGCCGCCGGCCCGTCCATCAGCGTCGCGGCGATCTTGGTCAGGATCCTGTTCCTGGTGTTGACCACGCCGATCTTGCGGACCTTGTCGGTATAGGCGGCCGGAAACGGCTTGTCCGTCACCTTCTTCACGATGTCGCTCATCTGAATCGCCGCCATCTTGCGGAAGCCGCTCATCAGGCGCTCGAGATCGCGCCGGTCGGACAGCAGGTTGAACTCGACGATCGGCTCGGCTGTGGGGTCACGCGAGGCAAGCTTGACCTGTCCGGTCTCCGAATAGGTCTTGTTGACGAAGGTCAGCAGCGAGCCGATCTGCTCTCCGACCGCATGCCAGGCGGACTTGCTGAGCAGCACGACGAACATGTCGCCCTTCGGCACGCCCGCCAGGCCCGACGAATAGCGCAGACCAAGCTGCATGTGGCGCCGAGTGTGCTCGTTCATGCGCGCGCCGCGGCGGACAAAGGACGACAGCGAGATCGAGGGATGGTCCATCAGCCGCTGGCCGACGCCCGGCAATCCCATCAGGACCGGAATGCCCATGTCCTTGAGATGGCCGACCGGGCCGATGCCGGCGCGCAGCAGATGCGCCGGCGAATGGATCGCGCCACTCGAGAGAATGATCTCGCGCCCGCGGAATTCCTGCTCGCGCCCGTCGACGACAGCCTTGACGCCGACACATTGCGTGCCTTCGAACAGCAGCTCTCTGACCTGCGTGCCGGTGGAGATCGCCAGATTCGAACGCTTGCGCGTGTCGCGATCGAGATAGCCCATCGCGGCCGAGACGCGTTGCTCGGCCTGGTTGGAATGCGTCACCGGAAAAAAGCCGTCGACGAACTCGCCGTTCTGGTCCGGCAGGAATGGATGGCCGGCCTGCTGGAAGGCATCGGCGAAGGCCTGCGAATGCCGCGTCCAATGTTCGCGCGGAATTCTGCGCACCGGAATTTTGCCGTCCTTGCCGTGATACGGCCCGTCGAAATCGAGATCGCGTTCGACCTTCTTGAAGAAAGGCAGCACGTCGTTCCAGGTCCAGCCCTCGGCGCCGCGGGCGTCCCATTCGTCGTAATCGGTCGGTGCGCCGCGATTGGCCATCTGGCCGTTGATCGACGAGCCGCCGCCCAGCACGCGCGCCTGCTCGTATTTGCGTAACGGCGGACGCGCTTCGTTCGGATTGTTGTGGCTGACGACCTGCGTCGTGACCTTGAGCTCGGTCCAGTGGAAGCGCGGATCGAAATAGGCCGTGCCCGGATAGCTGTCCCTGATCTCGGCCGGCTCGTTGCCGGGTGGTGTGTCCTGGCCGGCTTCGCACAGCAGGACCTTGTTGGCACTCTTTGCGGAGAGCCGGTGGGCCAGCACGGACCCCGCCGAGCCGCCGCCCACGATAATGTAGTCGTACACGATTGGCGCTTCCTCTTGTTCTTGTCGGAGGAGCGTAGCGTGGATTTATTGGGAGGTCACGCGTCGGTGCGTTGCTGGCGATCTGCAGCAGCGTCATGACGCAAGTGAAATCACGCGCGCGCAGAATTCCCCGGACGCTGCGTCGTGGCGACGTCCGGGGTTGGCGCAAAGCATCGTCGTGTTTGGCGCTGACGTCAGGCCGGATTCGCGGCGGTCGCCACGATCTGTGTCGCGAAGCTGCGGTAGGAGTGCGGCGCACGGCCCAGGATCTTGGTCAGGCGCGCGACGTCGCCGTCCTCTGGGATCATTCCGTCGCTGACATAGCGCTCGGCCATCAGGCGCATTTCGTAGGCCATCCACTTCGGCAGGAAGCCCGCCAGATTCTGCTCGAAGCCGGTGGGATCATCGCCGCCATAGGCGACCGGACGTTTCAGGATGTCCGACCAGATCTTGGCGACGTCCGAACCGGACAGCGTATCGGGGCCGACCAGGTTGATGGTTTCTATCGGCAGCTTACCCGGAGCGCGCTCGCGCCGGATCAACTCGATCGCCGCGACCTCGCCGATGTCGCGCGTGTCGACCATCGCGACCCCCTTGCTGCCGATCGGCATCGGATAGACGCCGTGGTTGAGGATGACATCCTTGATCATGAGCTCATTGTCGATGAAGTAGGACGGACGCAGGATTGTGGCGCTGAAGCCCATTTGCTCGATCATCCGCTCGGCGCCTGATTTCACCGCGAAGTGCGGCACGTTCACGAATCGATCGGCGTTGATCACCGACAGATAGACGAGACGATCGACGCCCGACTCGCGGGCGATGTTCAGGGTGATGAGCGCCTGGGTGAATTCGTCGCCCGTCACCGCATTGAGCAGGAACAGCGTACTGACGCCGCTGAACGCGGTGCGCAGCTGCTCGATGTCGAGCAGGTCGCCTTTCACGACCTCCACGCCGGCCGGAAATTCGGCCTTCGCGGGATCGCGGGACAGCACGCGCACGTCGGCGCCGCGCTTGACGAGTTGCTGGACAACGTGGCGGCCGACACGGCCGGTGGCGCCGGTAACGAGGATGGTCATGGGGGTCACTCCTGTTTGGGATGAGAAGACACCCGCAAATTAGTGATCCACATTCGGGCCGATAGACGTTAATTATAGACTTAGTGTCTCATCGGTGGAACAGATGGATCTGCTCGCCCTCGCTGACTTCAATCTGGTCGCCCGGCACGGAGGCTTTGGCCGGGCCGCTCGCGCCTCCGGTCGCCCGAAGGCGACGCTGTCCCGCCGGGTCTCGGAGCTGGAAAGCAGCCTCGACCTGCGCTTGTTCGAGCGCGGCGCACGCGAACTGAAACTGACGCAGGAGGGGCGGGCCCTCTACGAGCGGACGGCGCTGCTGCTCGCCGAGCTCGACGAGACGGCAACGGCCATCGCCTCCGGCGGAGACAGGCCGCGCGGCAGGCTGCGGATCAGCGTGCCGCTGCTGTTCTCGCAGACCGCCATGGGAAAGCTGGCCGCCCTGTTCGCGCTGAAATATCCGCAGGTCCGGCTTGAAGTCACGACGGAAGATCGCGCCGTCGATATGATCGAGGAAGGCTATGACCTCGTGATCCGCGTCAATCCGGACCCCGATGAAACGCTGGTCGGACGAATCTTTCTGCGTGACCGGCTGGTGGTCGTGGCAGGCCCGACCCTCGCTCGCGATGCAGGCGATCGTGCCGTGCCGGCCGTGGTGCGCGAGGCCGGCGATGTGGCGTCAGGCTGGGATGTGGCCACGACAGGCGGACACCAGCGTATCGCGATTGAACCAGTGCTTCGACTGTCGTCGCTCATCATGATTCGCGATGCCGTCCGAGCGGGTGTCGGTGCCGCGCGTCTCCCGGTCTCGCTGGTGAGCCGCGATCTGGCGGCTGGCAGGCTTGTGCATTGGGGGGATGTCGACGGGCCCGAGATCGCTCTCTGGACGCTCTATCCATCGCGCCGGTTGCTGAGCGCGCGGGTCTCCGCGTTCCTCGACTGCCTCAAGGAAGCGTTTCCGTCGGGCGCGCCCGAGGAGCTCGCGGCATTCGCCGACTGAGTGAGGCGGCAGCACGCCGGTCTATTGAGACCAAATCCTATTGCAAAACCTTCGGCATCACGACGACAACGTCGACCTGCTTGCCCAGCACCCGCGATGCGACTGCGGCGATGAGAGGCGAGTAGCTGTCCTCGATGTCGGATGCGACGTCCTCGTTCCTGGCGAAGGCGTAGAGCATCGTGCCCTCGATCTCGTCGAAGCGGATCCCCGCGAAGACGCGATCGAATGTTGCGGCGCCGACGGCGCCCGCTACGAGCGCCTGGATGGCATGGTCCTGAACGAGTGTGAGCTTCATCATGCCGATGAGATATGGAAGCTCCGTCCGATTGCAAGATGCAAAGCGATGCGGGACGTAACGGCATCTGGTTTGATATAGATCATCCGAAGGCAGCTGATTTCGTGGAGAATCTCCGCGAACAGAGAGGTTCATGTGTCGTTTGATCGTTCGCGCATCGCGCCGGCATTTCGCTCGAAACTCATGTCGGCCGACGATGCCGCGGCGCTCGTCCCGCACGGCGCGCATGTGGGGATGAGCGGCTTTACGGGATCCGGCCATCCGAAAGCGGTCCCGGGGGCGTTGGCCCGCCGGATCGAGCAGGCGCATGCACGGGACGAACAATTCCGGATTGGCGTATGGACCGGGGCCTCGACCGCGCCCGAGCTGGATGGTGCGCTGGCCAAGGTCAACGGCGTCGAATTGCGCTTGCCCTACCAGTCCGATCCGGTCACGCGCGAGCGCATCAATTCCGGCGCGATGGATTACATCGACATCCATCTCAGCCATGTCGCGCAGTTCGCCTGGTTCGGCTTTCTCGGCCATCTGGATGTCGCATTGATCGAGGTCGCCGCCATCCTGCCGGACGGCAGTCTGCTGCCCTCGGCCTCCGTCGGCAACAACAAGACCTGGCTGGATCAGGCAGACCGCATCATTCTCGAGGTCAATTCGGGGGTGAGCACGGGCCTGCACGGCATGCACGACATCTATTACGGCACAAGGCTGCCGCCGCACCGCAAGCCCATACCCATCGTCGCGCCCGGCGACAGGATCGGCGAGGCCGCATTTCGCTGCGACCCGAAAAAGGTCGTGGCCGTGGTCGAGACCAACGCTCCGGACCGCGACACGATCTTTGCCGCACCCGATGCGACGTCAGGGGCGATCGCCGGCCATATTCTCGAATTTCTGGGCCATGAGGTTCGTCGCGGCCGGCTGCCGCCGGAATTGCTGCCGATCCAGTCCGGGGTCGGCAACGTGGCCAATGCCGTGATGGCGGGCCTCGACGACGGCCCATTTTCTCAGCTGACGGCGTATACCGAGGTGCTGCAGGACGGGATGCTGAATCTGCTTCGCTCCGGTCGAATGACGCTCGCCTCCGCCACCGCGCTGTCGCTCAGCGCTGCCGCGACGGAGCAGTTCAACAGCGAGATCGACAGGCTCAAGAACAAGATCGTGCTGCGCACGCAGGAAATCTCCAACCATCCGGAGGTGATCCGGCGGCTTGGCGTCATCGCCATGAACGGGCTGATCGAGGCCGACATCTACGGCAACGTCAACTCCACCCATATTCGCGGGACCTCCATCATGAACGGCATCGGCGGTTCCGGTGATTTCGCCCGCAACGCCTATCTCTCGATCTTCATGACGCCGTCGACCGCGAAGGGCGGTTCCATCTCCGCCATCGTGCCGATGGTGACCCATGTCGATCACACCGAGCATGACGTGGAGATCATCGTGACGGAGCACGGCCTGGCCGACCTGCGCGGCCTGTCGCCGAAGCAGCGCGCCGCAAGCATCATCAACAACGCGGCGCATCCAGCATTCCGGCCCGCGCTTCAGGATTATTTCGATCGTGCGTGCAAGCTCTCGCCCGGAAAGCACACGCCGCATCTTCTGGACGAAGCCTTCCGCCTGATCAAGGCGACGAGCTGACGAACGGGCCCGGATACTCGCCATCGAGACGGCAGCCGGATCTCCGCTGACGCAAGTCCCGTCGATCAGCGCGCGCGCTGCTAAGCCGCTTCCGCCTGCTTCGACAGCAATTGCTTCAGCTTCGCCGCCGGCACCGCCGGGCTGAACAGCCAGCCCTGCATCTGGCTGCATCCGAGCTGCCGCAGCACTTCGCGCTGGGCTTCGGTCTCGACGCCTTCCGCCGTCGTCGCCATGTGGCGGGCGGCGGCCATGTGCACCACGGCCTGCACGATCGGCGAAGAGTCTTCGGACTGGCCGATGTCGCTGATGAAGCTGCGGTCGATCTTGATCTTGTCGAACGGGAAGCGGTGCAGATAGCTCAGCGACGAATAGCCGGTGCCGAAATCGTCGAGCGCGATACGTACGCCGAGGTCGCGGAGCTGCTGGAGGATCGTCAGCGCTTCCTCGTCGTCGCGGATCAGGACGGTCTCGGTGATCTCGAGCTCGAGCCGCCCGGGGGCGAGGCCTGACTCGGCGAGCGCGGCGGCCACCTTCAGGGCCAGCGACCGCGACCGGAACTGCACCGGCGAGACGTTGACGGCGATGTGGATATTGCCCGGCCAGGAAGCGGCCTCGTGACAGGCTTGCTTCAGCACCCATTCGCCGATCTCGCCGATCAGGCCGGTGTCTTCCGCGACCGGAATGAAGTCGGCGGGCGAGACCATGCCGCGCTCCGGATGACGCCAGCGCAGCAGCGCCTCGCAGCCGTTGACGACGTCGGCCGCGAGATCGACCAGCGGCTGGTAGTGCACCTCGAACTCGCCGCGCGCGAGCGCCTGGCGCAGATCGAGCTCGAGCTGGCGGCGCTGCCGCGCCTTGGCGTCGTATTCGGGCACGAAGATGCGGAAGGTGCCGCGCCCTTCCGATTTCGCGGCGTACATTGCCAGATCCGCCCGCTTGAGCAGATCGTCGAGATTGTCGCCGTGATCGGGCGCGATCGCGATGCCGATGCTGGCATCGGTCGGGATTTCCTGGCCCTTGCAGTTCACGGGCGTGCGCAGGGCCTTGAGGATGTTGTCCGCCAGTGCCGCGAGCTCGGCCTGGTCGCATGCGCCCGCCTTGATGATGGCGAATTCGTCGCCGCCGAGCCGCGCAACCAGATCGTTGCCGCTGACGCAGGCGCGCAGGCGATTGGCAACCTGTCGCAGCAGCTCGTCGCCGACCTCGTGGCCGAGCGAATCGTTGACGCCCTTGAATTCGTCGACGTCGATATAGAGGATGGCGAACGGCTTGCCCTCGGCGAGCTCGGTGACGCGGCGCTCCAGATGGCTGCGCATCAGCACGCGGTTGGGCAGGTCGGTCAGCGCGTCGTAATGCGCCATATGCGCGATGCGCTCGTCGGCACGAATGCGCGCGGTGACGTCGTCATGGGTGGCGAGCCAGCCGCCGGCGGTGGCAGGCTGGTTCTTGATCTCGATCAGGCGGCCGTCGGCGGTCTCGACGATCGCGCTGTGGGTCTGGTCGACGCTGGCGAGGATGCCGTCGCAATAGGCGTCGACATCGCCCTCGAACGAGCCGGCGTCGTAACGATGCTGGATCACGTCGCGGAAATAGGCGCCGGGTTTCACGATGTCGCCGGACAGGCGGTACATCTCGATGTAGCGGCGATTGCAGACGATCAGACGCTCGTCCTGGTCGAACATCAGGAGGCCCTGCGTCATGGTGTTCATCGCGGTGTTGAGCCGCTGCTTCTCCACCGAGAGCCGGTGCGTCATCTGGCGGAAGATCAGGAACAGCGTCAGCACCAGAAGGCCGATCGACAGCACGGCGACGGTGACGAAGAATTTCGTCTGCGTGCGCCAGGTGGCGAGCGTCGCGTCCAGCGAGCGGGTCGCGACCACGACCAGCGGCGCGCCGGTCAGAAGGCGCGAGGCGACGATGCGGTCCTTGCCGTCGATCGGGCTCGCGAGCTTGGTCGTGACAAAGGTGCGCTCGAACACGGCGACCTGCTCGGGCGAGCCGGTGCGGTAGTTGCGCCCGATCATCTCGTCGACATGCGGGATGCGCGCGAGCAGCTGGCCGTTCTGGTGGTGCATCGCGATCGAGGATTCCTCGCCGAGCCCGGTCGAGGCAAAGAAGGATTCGAGCTGTTCGGGCGCGATGGCGCGCGAGACCATGCCGAGGAATTCGCCGTGCGGGCCGGAGATGCGCCGCGCGAACACGATGGCGGAGCCGTTGCCGAGCCGGCCCGGCACGACCTCGATCTCCTCCTGCGAAGCCGGATCGTCCCGGAGGCGGCCGAAATAGCCACGGTCGGCGACCGAGATGTCGGCGACCGGCCAGCGCCGCGACGAATTGATCAGCGTGCCGTTGGAATCGAACACGTTGGCGCCGGCGACATCGGACCAGCCGCTGGCCTTTGCGCGCAGCACCTCGTGCATCGCAAGGGTGCCCATCTCGCTACGGAATACGTCGGCGGAGGTGATGCCGTGGCTTTCGAGTTCCGCGATGACGCTCTTCTGCAGAACCGCGAAGTCCTCGAACTCGCGGTCGAAATGACGGGCCAGCAGGCGGACGGCGCTTTCAAGGCTGTCGCGGCCGCTTTCGATTGCATTCTGGCGGAAGCGATCGACGGTGAGTGCGGTGCCGATGGCGGTCGCGGCCATCAGCACGAAGCCGCCGACGATCAGCCATGTCAGCGGTGCCCCGCGCCAACGGCGAAGCAACGCGCGCAGTCGCGCGGTCCATCGGATCGATGCGCCCATACAGCCCTCCCGTGGGATGCAAGATGCAGCAAAACCGACAAGAGCCCGTTACCAGCAAGGGTTAGGAAAATATGAATCGGAGCGGAATCAGGGAGTTGGTTCCGTGGGGTGGATTTAGCGAAGCGTAATCCACCAACTTCGTTCGCCAAGCACGGAGGCATGATGGGTTACGCTTTCGGCTAACCCACCCTCGAAACCCCTACCGCTTGATCTCCCATTCCAACGCCTCCGCATTGCCCTTGGCGAACATCTCCGGCACGTCGAACTTGCCGGTCTTGAGGTCATAGCGACATTTCCAGTCCGCCAATCCCTTCACCGCGACGTTCTTGGGATGCTTGTCCATCGCGCCCGACAGCGAGATCACGAGGTAGCGGTTGTTGGGCCAGTCGACGCCGAGCCAGCGATAGGCATCCTCGGTGCCCTTCATCAGATTGGCCGAGATGTGGTAGTCGAGCTTCATCCTCTTCGTGTCGGGCCGGCCGTGGAAATAGGCCCAGGCGAGATCGCTGAGTGACTTCTTGGTCGCGTTCGTGAAGGCGCCGTTCTCGACATGATAGAGAAAGAGGTCCTGCGAGCCCGAGCCGGTCTTCTGCATCCGCACCAGCCATTGCGAGTCGCTGGTGAAACGGAAGCCGGCGCCATAGCCCTGCTCGGGCTTCAGCTCCGTCATCTGGTCGCCGCGCCGCGCCCAGACCTGCCATTTGACGCCGAAAAGATCGTCGCTGTCCTTCATATACTGCTCGAGCCTGGTGGCGCCGTCGGGGGAGGTGAAGGCGAGGTCGGCATTGTCGGTGAGGACGAAGCCCGGCGGCGGCCCGGAGGCGGCGAGCGCGGGGGAGGCGAAGGTCAAGGCGAGCGCCAGCCATGGCGCGGTGCGGGAAAAGGCGATCACGGGAAAAAATCCTAAAAATAAGGACAGGAAAACGTGCGCTGGCTTGCAGCTTCGATCATTTGACGCGGACGGGGCCTCGACGGTTCATCCGCGGCGCGCGGCGGCAAAGAGGGGTGATCATCCCAACGGCCGTCTTGCTGCCGTAGGCAAAACGGCGCAATTTACCAAGGTTGATTTGCGACTTAGGATTCGTTTCGGATGATCACCGCGACCAAGGCCTTCATTGCGTTCTGTGTGCTGGCTCTGGTCGGCACCGTGCTGGTGATTGGTCCCACCGAGTTGCGCCGTCTGCTGCCGGGCGGGGCGGGCACCGAGGTCGCGGGCGTCGCCAAGCCTGAAGCAAAGCCTGAAGTGAAGGCCGAGCCTAAAGCCCAATCGAAGGTCGAACCCAAAGCAGAGCCGAAGGCTGAAGAACCGAAGCTCGCCGCGGTTGCACCACCCGCGCCGTCTGCCTCGCCGGCGCCGGCCGACGCGCCGAAGGCGGGCGCCCTGGCCGAGACCCAGAAGCAGGTCGCAGCGCTCGCCGATATCGCGCCGGCCAAGCCGGAGCCGTCAGTTGCGGACACCGGTCCGCGTTTCGACGTCGCCCGCGTCGACGATCATGGCGAGGCGGCCGTGATCGCGGGCCGGGCTGTGCCGGGTTCGAAGGTCGAGCTGCTGCGTGACGGCAAGCCGTTGGACAGCGTCGTGGCCGACGCGTCGGGCCAGTTCGTCATGACCCCGCCGCAGCTCCCCCCGGGCTCCTATGAATTGATGCTGCGCGCGAAGGCGCCGGACGGCACCGTCACGCAGTCGAGCCGCACCATGCCGGTGACGATCGCCGAAGCCGCGCCGCCCCCCGCGCGCGTTGCAACACCCGTCGCCAAGCAGGAGTCGAAGCAGGCCGAGAAGCCGGATGAGAAGTCGGATGTCGTGGCGTCCTTGCCGACGCCGCGCCTGGCTTCGGTGCCTGAAAGGTCAGGGTCACGGTCGAGAATGATGGGCGCGCCGAAGCCGAGGGGCATGCCAAGCGTCATGGCGCGTGCGCCCGCCGCCACCACGGTCGCATCGGCCTCCCCGGCCGACGCACTCACCATGGCGCCGGCTGGGGCGGGCGGAAGCCGGGTGATCTCCCGCGGCGACAGCCTCTGGGCTCTCAGCCGCCTCGCCTACGGCGACGGCAATCGCTACGCGGTGATCTTCAACGCCAACCGCGACAAGATCCACAACCCGAACCTGATCTATCCCGGCCAGACCTTCGTGCTGCCGCAGAAGGCGCCGTGACATCGCGCCGGCCATGCCGGCCTGCGGGTTGTGACGCTTTGCCTGTGTTCCCAGGGAACATTTGGTTCCTCCGCGCGTCTTCGTGATGCGAGGTAATGCGCGCTTGGCGCTGGAGGAGGGCCAAGGTGGTGAGGTCAGCGGTCATTCCGGGACGCATGGGACTGGCGCTTGCCGGCGCGGCTCTCGTGATTGCGGCAGTGCTGTTGCCTGACAAAGCCGAGGCGCAATTCGGGATTCGCGGCGGGCCGCTCGGCGTTGCGCGGTTTGCCGTCGGCCACGTGATCGGGATGTCGCGATTGCGTCATGCCCGCATGGCGGTACGGGGCGGCCGCTACCGCTCGGCCGCGTTGCGATCGCAGGATCCCCGCGGCGTCGCCCGCGAGCAGCCATCCAATCCCTACATCCTTCGCGCGGCGCTCACGGCGCAGGCGGCGCTGTCGGGCTGGCGTGGCGGCCGCAGTCCGCAGGGCTGGTGGCGCCATCCCGACGGCAGCTATGGCTGGGCCGGCCCGGTGTTCTGGCCGTTCGCACAGGACGATCTCACCAATGCCGTCATCTTCGCCGATACGACCAGCCTCTCGCTCTATGGCTATGGCGATATCTACGCCGCGATCTTCGCGCCCTATGCGGCGACCGAGCTCGCCGCCTACACCGCGCCGCAAGGCAGGCGCGCGCGCAAAATTCCGTCGGCGCAGAACATCTGCGATGCCAGCGACCCCGCCGGCTTCCCCGCCGATCGCATCACTGCCGCCGTGCAGCCGAACGAGCTGCAGCGAACCGCGCTCGACGAACTCGTCACCGCCTGGACGGCTGCCCAGGACAGCATTCGCGCGGCCTGCCCGGCAGAGGTGCCCGCCACCGCAGCGCAACGCCTCGGCCTGATGCAGGCCCGCCTCGAGGCCATGATCAAGGCAACCGACGCCATCGCGCCGCCGCTCGCAAAATTCGAGGGCCTGCTCGACGACAACCAGAAGGCAAGACTTGACGGGCTCGCCAAGGAGCGCCGTGCCGCGCTTGCAGCGGGCCAGCCCAAGGACGCGCAGACGCCGGCCGCCTGCGAGGCCGGCTACGATCCCCGCTACGATGTGCAGGCGCAGCGCCAATACGAGCAGCTCATTCAGCAGCAATGGCCCGCCGACATCGCATCCACGCTCAAGCTCGACGACACCGCCCGCGCCCGCCTCGAGGTGCTTCAGGACACCACGCTGCGCACGATGGAGACCTTGAGCGCCTGCCCCACGAAAGCTGCCGCGACACCGCAGGCGCGTCTCACCGCGGTGAAGGCGCGCCTGGAAACGATGTTGCAAGCGGTCAAGGGCGTCAGCGACGCGCTCGACGATTTCGAGGCGGATTTGAGCGACGAGCAGAAGGCCGGCTTCGAGGCGATGGGCCCGAAGCGGGGGGCGTGAAGCTAAGCCTAGAGTTTTCGTACTGGCCGATCCCGCCGATGCTGCCCGGCGCAAGCCATCTATTTCTCGAATCCACCGTTGAAAGCCGCTTCCGCTCTTGAAGCGTGGTGGTATCCATCCGACCCTATAAGTAGTTCTGAATATCATGGAGGCTCCCCGTGAATGTTTTCAAATGGGGGCACAGCTTGGCCGTTCGTCTGTCCAAGGCGCTTGTTGAGATGCTGAATCTTTCTCCGCGCGACAATCTCAATGTGGAGGAAGCCTCGGAGGGCCAGCTCGCAGCGGAGAAGATCGACACGCGAGCGGAATTTCTGAGGCAGGTCGAGCAATTCCAGTTTCCGCTGCCTGAAGACTACAAGTTCGACCGCGACCATGCCAACGGGCCGTGAGCGTCTTCGAAAGAATTATCGGATATCCGCCTATTCGACCGACGCTTACCGCCAGGTGGGGCCGAGTACGATTGCCGGGGGATCCCGCTATCTGCCGCAGATGTCGAGCGAGGCCCTGTGGCCTCAACCGCACGCCCAGTCGAACTTCATATCCCTGAAGTCGAGTTGCGCGTTGCCGCCGCCGAAATTGTAGCCGCCAAAATATTCCTCGAACTCGACGTAGAACGGGCTCATCTCCGGCACGGCCTGGCAGGGCCGCATGGTGCCGCCGAGATGGTTTTGGGCGTGGTCCTTGCCCCACTCGTGCAGGCGGAAATTGTCGCGGCTCGGCACGCCGCCGACATAGTAGTAATAGGGCTGATACCCGGTCGGCGGATTCCGCCGCGTGTACTCGTCCTGCGGGCCCTTTCCGGCATTGGGATCGCTCGCGCGCGGTGTCAGCGCGATCGCGCGGGTCTCGCTGAGATCGTTGCGCGGTGGTGCCGCGAACTTCTTCTTGGCGTAAGGCGCGGCGGCCTCGAAGAACGCACTGGCGCCGCCGACATCGAGCCAGCGCGGCCGGTCGGCTGTCGCCAGCGCAAGCGGCGCCGGCGGCGTTGCGAAGGCGCCTTCGTATTCGCGGCTGGTCAGCAGCAGCGCGGCATATTCGTAATCGAGGATATCGGTCATGCGCGAGAGCCGCGGATGCGAGGCGCGCGCCATCACCGCCTCGCGGATCTCGGGGTCATCGGGCGCGCCGCCGTCATTGTGGTCGGGCGCGGTAGCGAAGAACGACACCGCGACGATGTCCTCGCCATGCACGCGATAATCCTCCGGCAGCTTCAGCGTGAAGCCGTGCATCAGCGGAAAGCCGGTGATGGGATCGAGCGGCCATTGCTCGCTGCTGATGCCCGGCGGCAGACCATAGACCCAGCCCTGGTCACGCTCACGGTCTGCGGGACGGTCCAGCATCTGCAAATCATACGCGCGCGAAGGCAAGGCAAACGCCACAGGACTCTCCCATCCGAATTCGAGCCTCGCCATTGAGGCGATGGTTAGTCGCAACGAGGACGGATGTGGTTCGTACCGAGAGGGCTGGGGATCATGCTATTCTGCCGGTGTTTTGCCCGACGTGTCAAACCACGACAGCATCCGCGCAAGTCATTGATTCCACACACCCCGTCTACTGTGCATGGGGTTGTTTTCGCATTTTTTGTTGGTCTCGTAGCCCGGATGGAGCGAAGCGCAATCCGGGGCGGTCTCGCCACGTCGGCAGAACCCTGGATTACGCTTCGCTCCATCCAGGCTACAAGTTCGCCATGACTGCGTGGCGAGTGGCGGCTACCCCAGCCGCCGTGCCGCGGCCGCATCCACCACGCTCTCCGCTTCGTCGTGCCAGCGCAGGATCTCCATCGCCAGCACGGGATGATTGAAGCCCTTGAGCTGGAGATCGTCGAGGGTGCGGGCTTCGACGAAGGGCTCGACGATGCCGTAGACGCGGCGGCTCGCCACGATCTGGTTGGGCTTGGCTTCGCTGCAGAGGCGGGAGGCGAGGTTGGTGACGCTGCCGATCGCGGCATATTCCAGCCGCTGCTCGAAGCCGACCTGGCCGAGCGTGGCATAGCCGAGCGCGATGCCGATGCCGAAGCCGAGGCTGTGGCCGCGGTTGCGCCAGCGCTCGGTCAGCGGGCCGATGGTGTCGCGCATCTCCACCGCCATCTTCACGGCGCGCTGGGTGTGGTCCTCGAACTGGATCGGCGCGTTGAACAGGATCATCACGCCGTCGCCGGCATATTTGTCGAGCGTGCCTTCGTATTTGAAGATCAGCTTGCCGAGCGCGGCGTGATATTCGCGCAGCACGTTCATCGCCTCTTCCGGCTCGGTCGCTTCCGTGAATGCGGTGAAGCCGCGCAAATCGCAGAACACCACGGTCACCTCGCGGCGCTGGCTGGTGAGCAGTCCCTCGGGGCTGTCGGAGGAGGCGATCAGCTGCGCCACCTGCGGCGCCAGGAAGCGCTCGAGCTTGCGGATGCGCTCGATCTCGCCGAGCTGGGTCGCGACGCGCTCCTCCAGCGACTTGTTCCAGTCCTTGAGCTGCTCGGTCTGCTCGCGCAGCTTGTCGGCCTGGGCGCGCACGGTCTCGTTCGCCGCTTCCAGCGCGTGGCTCTTGTGATCGACCTCGGTGAACAGCCGCGCATTGCGCATCGCCAGCACCGCCTGGTTGGCGAAGGTGCGCATCAACCCGATGAGGCTGCCTGCGAATTCGCCGCTGGCGCGGCGCAGCACCACGAGCGAGCCCAGCGTGCCCTGCTGGTCGACCAGCGGCACCACCAGCACCGAATGGAATCCGGCATTGACCGCGACATCGCGCAGCGGCTGCTCATTGGCATGGTCGAGGTCGGCAATCGCGATCGGCTCGCCGCTGTCGGCGGCATCGCTCAAAATGTTCTCGCCTTCGCCGATCGTGACATGCGCGCCTTCGGCCGATTTGTCGATGCCATTGGATTCGACCAGGTTGAAGCGGCGCGCCTCGGCGTCGTAGCCGTAGATCAATACCGCATCGGCATGAGTGATCTCGATCGCGCGCGCGGCGATGGTCGGCAGCACGGCGTTGAGATCGAGCGAGGAGGCGACGGCGCGGCCGACCTCTTCGAGCACCTTCAATTCGTTGATCGATTGCGCGAGGTCGCGGGTGCGTTCATCCACCTTGGTCTCGAGATTGGAATAGGTCTCCTGGAGCTGGTCGGCCATGCGGTTGAACTGGCCGGCGAGATCCTCCAGCTCGTCGGAGGTGTGGACGTCGATGCGGTGGTCGAAATCGCCTTCGCCGAGCTTGTGCGCGCCGTCGCGCAGCGCCGTGATCGGAATGATCATGCGGCGGGCGAGCAGCGTGCCGGCGAGGATCGCGACCAGCAGGCCCATGCCGATCAGCAGCGCGATGCGCACGAGCTGGTCGCGGATCGGCGTCAGCGCCTGCGTGGTCGGCTGCTCGAACAGCACGCTCCAGCCGAGCTTCGGCACGGTGCTCGCGGCCGTCAGCACCGAATGGCCGTTGAAGTCGGTGCCTGAGGTGTCGGGCTCGCGGCCGGGCGAAATCACGGCGGCCACCTGCGGCAGCTTCGACAGATCCTTGCCGACATCGGGGCCCTTCGACGACGTCGCCAGCACGCGGCCGCGCGGGTCGACCACATAGGCGAAGGCCGCCTTGCCGACCTGGGTGTCGGAGAGGAAGTCGGAGAGGAAGCTGAGATCGAGCTCGGCGACCGTGACGCCGGCATTGAAGCCGGAATGCGCCACCGAGATCGACATGAACGGCGTGCGGTCGACGAACCACGCCGGCGCGTAGCTGACGCCGCGGGCGACGGTGTCGGTGAAGCGCGCGTCGCGCGAGAGGTCAGCATTGCTGCCTGTGGTGGTCGACTGGCGCGAGACGCGTAGTACCTCGCGGCCGTCGCCGTTGAGCTGGAACAGCTGATTGACGACCGAGACCTGGTGCAGGAGCTGGGCGTAGTCGGCGCGACGCTTCTCGAGGGTGTCCTGGCTCGCCCGCGTCACCCAGGAGATCTGGCGTTCGAGCTCGGAGATCGACTGCTCCATCCGCCGGGCCGCGGCCTGCGCCTTGTCCTCGAGCCCGCCGGTCAGCGATGTCTTGGTGGCGCGATAGGAGATCCAGGTCTCCATCGCGCCGTTGACGGCGAGCACGAACACGACGAGGCCGACGAGGGAGACGACGTATTTGGCGAACAGGCCCTCGCGCAGAAACCGTGTCTTGTCGTTCGCTCCTGCCATCCCGATCCTCTTGCGCCGCCATCGACGCCGGCGCTACGGGCCGTCCGGGCCCAGCCGTCCTTCTAACATAATTTGGGCCGGAGGACCGGCGGCGTGGTTACCCGCCGTCGGCGTCACGTCCGGGGCGGCAGGGGGCTGAATCGTCGCAGCCTCATCCGTTCGGAGGAAGCCGCGGGCGGGACGGCCGATGTAAGGGATTGGCGTGGAGTCCAGAGCGTTGGTCCGCCCATCATCGATTGAAAAGCTGCCGCAGCACGTCGTTCATTGGCTGACTGTCTTGCTGCGCCATCGGCGGGTCCGGTTGGGCCGGGGGCGCGGGCGAGGCCTGCGGCGCCGGTGTCGATGGCGCGGCCGGCAGGCTGCGGCTGCGGCTGGTGCCCGTGCCGGTCGCTGCGCCGTTCGAAAGCCCCTGCTGGATCAGATTGCCGATCGCCTCGCCCAGCTGTCCGCCGAGCGGATTGTTCTGCCCCGGCTGCTGGCCTTGCGGATTGGCGTTGCCGGTCGCATTGCCGCCCGGCGCGGTTGCGCCGCCGAGCCCGAGGTTACCGAGGCTGCCCAAAATGTTGCCAAGCCCGGCGCCGTCAGGTCCGAACAGGCCCTTGCCCATCTCGCGCAGCTTGGCGTAGGCGGCATCGGGGTTGTCGAGCATGCCGGCCATATCAGGGTAGATCCGCGGCTGCGACCAGCTGCCCTGGATCATCACGGGGATGCCGAAGCCGACCGGATCGGAGGTGCGGCCCTGGCCCTCGGTCGTCATCACCAGCTTCGGCTCGACGCGAAAGCCCATCATCTTGGTGTCGAGCGCGATTGTGCCCGCGCCAGTCACGCGCACCAGCGGACCGATCAGATTGAGATCGGTCGTCACCGCCTGTCCCTTGTCGATGCGGAACGAGGCCGAGAGCTGCGACAGATCGGTGCTCTGCTCCTGGCTCTCCTGCCAGCCGGACAGCGTGCCCGAGGTCAGCGAGCGGATCATCTGCGCGACGTTGATGCCGCGGATGGCGCCGTCCTGGAAATTAACGAAGGCCGTGCCCTGCATGTTCGCCATCAGTGCGCGCTGGCTGGTGCCGGCGCTGCGCAGCGCGAGCTTGGCCTGCAGCTTGCCGTCGATGCGGTCGAATTCGGCAAGGCCCTGCAGCAGCGGCAGCGCGCGCACATTGACGAGGTCGGAATGCATCGCAAAGCTCGGCGCGCCCGAGGTCGCATCCAGGATCACCTCGCCCGAAACCTGGCCGCCATAGGCGCCGAGATTGGCGGTGCCGGCCTTCAGCACGCCGCCGGCGAGTTTTGCATCGAGCGCGAGCGGCGCAAGGCGCGCATCGCCGATCACGGCCTCGTTCGCGGAGATCCTGACTTGCGCATCGACGTAATTGAGTCCGGAGACGTCGATCGGCGCATCGCTCCAGGGCTGTCCGGTCGCACCCTGCGGCGATTTCGCCAAGGGGAGCGTGAGGCGCTGGAAGTCGAGATCGACCTTGACCAGAGGCTTGCTCGCGATGTCGACCGAGGCCCAGCCGTTGAAGGCGCCATCGCCGAGCGTGCCGTTCACGCCGTTGATCATCACGAGATCGCCGTTGAGCCGCATCTCGGCGTGACCCGCGAGCTGGGACTTCAGCACGTCGGGCATGTCGATGGCGAAATCAACCGGGATCGTCGGTCGATCGGTCGGCGGCGCCGGCGTCGTTGCCTTGATGTCGAACTTGGTCGGGTGCTCGCCGACGCGCGCGGTGCCGGTGATGTTGACCTTGCGGTCGCGGCCGACGACGGCATCGGCGTTGATGGCGCTGATGCGGCCCTCGACGCGATCGCGCAGGCGCGAGAAGGCGACCTCGCCGTCGGTGATCTTGACGCGGTCGATGGTCGCGCCGCCCGCATCGAGCGCGAGCGGCTTCGACGAGGTGCCGGCATTCGGCAGGCGCTCACGCAGCAGCGGCTGGTAGAGCACGGGATGGGTGACGACGAGCTCGCTGATCTTCGGGTTGCCCGACCACACGCTCGAGAGAGACATGTCGGCCTGCATGCTGTCGATCGTGAGGCGCGTGATGCCGCTGCGGTCCTTGGGGTCGGCAAGGATGAGATCGTTCAGCGTGACGTTCAGCGTCGGCCACAGGCTGATCTTGGTGGTGCCGTCGATCGACAGGCGATAGCCGGTCGCGCTCTCGACGCGCGAGGCAATCGTCGAGGTCAGGAAGCCCGACGGGATCCCGACCACGAGCAGAAGCGCGATCACGACGATGACGGCGGCGAACGCGGCGCCGGCGAATTTCACTGCTCTCATCTCGACTTTCCAACGACGGACAAACCGCGCCGAACCCGGCCGCACGCCCGCTTGTTGTGCGTGAGTTTATCCCGGGACGGCAAGCCGCTCCAGCCGGTCAAAAATAGTCGGGGGGTGCTGCAAAGTTATGTGACTTATGACACACTTCTCTGGCGCGGTTTTACGCGATTCTGACGCTGATGGTTCCAAACGATTTGCCGCCGAAATTGACAGGAAAGTTCATAAGGACGTTGAAATGAGCAAACAGGCCGAATTTGCGGTCATCCTGAAGATGAACCCGATGTTCGCCGATCTCGGCGCGGACGAGCTCCAGCGGCTGTCCAATCTCTGCCACACCCAGCATCTGGGGAATGGCGAGGTGCTGTTCCAGAAGGGCGATGCCGGGGACGCGCTGTTCGGCGTGCGGCGCGGCCAGGTCCGCATCGAGACCGGCGCTTCCGATGGCAGCCGGCTGACGCTCAATTTCATGGGTCCGGGCGACCTGTTCGGCGAGGTTGCGGTGCTGGACGGCCAGAGCCGCACGGCGGATGCGACCGCGGGCGAAGCCAGCGAGCTGTTCGTGCTGCGGCGCGAAGATTTCCTCGGCTTTCTCGAGCGCGAGCCGAAGGTCGCGATCAAGATCATCGCGCTGCTGTGTCAGCGCATCCGCTGGCAGAGCGAGCGCATGGAAGAATCCATGCTGCAGCCGCTGCCGGTGCGCCTGGCGCGCCGGCTCTGCGCACTCGCGGCCGATTTCGGTTCCGAGGTGCACATCTCGCAGGAGCAGCTCGGCATCTTCGTCGGCGCCGCCCGCGAGAGCGTCAATCGCCAGCTTCAGGCCTGGCGCAAGGAAGCGATCCTGGATCTCCAGCGCGGGCGGATCCTGCTGAGGAACATGACGAAGCTGACCGCGATCGCGCGGAACGAGTAGGGCGAGCGAATTCATTTCGCTTGGACGATGGAAGGCAGTTCGACGACAGTATCCTCTGCAAGGAGGGCCGCGTATCCCAACGCTTCGTCAATGTCTTCGCGCTCGAGATACGGGTAGTCGTTGAGGATGGATTCGCGCGTCTCGCCGGCTGCCAGCAGACTGAGTAATCGCGCGACTGGAAACCGCAACCCGCGAATGCAGGCTCTGCCAGTGCAGACGGCGGGGTCCATCGTGATACGCACAAAGGCCATGGCATAAGCTAGCGCGTGCGGACGACATGCGCCAGCGTATGCCTCTAAGCCGGTTCGCCCCAAAGCTTACTCCGCCGCGGGGTGCACCATGTTCTTCGGCGTCGGTGCTGGCGCATCCGCCGCTTCGTGGTGGCTGGCCGTCTCGGTATCCTCGCTGTGGACGATCAGCCGCTTGCCGAAGCGCCAGATCAGGGCGCCGAGATCGTCCATCACCATGAACATCGCCGGCACGAACACGAGCGAAAGGATGGTCGAGAAGATCAGGCCGCCGATCACCGCGAGCGCCATCGGCGAGCGAAACTCGCCGCCGGCGCCCACCGCGAGCGCGCTCGGCATCATGCCGGCGGCCATCGCGATCGTGGTCATCACGATCGGGCGGGCGCGCTTCATGCCGGCGTCGATCATGGCTTCGTCGCGCGGCTTGCCGGCGTGAATGGCTTCGATGGCGAACTCCACCAGCATGATCGCGTTCTTGGTGACGATGCCCATCAGCATCAGGATGCCGATCCACACCGGCGTGGTGAGCTGCTTGCCGGTGACGAGCAGGGCCGCGATCGCGCCGCCGATCGAGAGCGGCAGCGAGAACAGGATGGTGATCGGCTGCAGGAAGGTGCCGAACAGCAGCACCAGCACCGCGTAGACCATCATCAGGCCCGCCGTGATCGCGGTGGCGAAGCCGTCGGACAGTTCGTTCAGGCTTTCGGCGTCGCCGGAGGGGGAGACCTTCACGCTCTTCGGCAAGGTCTTCATCACCGGCAGGTCGTAGATCTTCTTGGTGGCATCGCCCAGCGCGGCGGAGCCGACGAGGTCGGCGGCAACGGTGGCCTGCCGCTCGCGGTCGTAGCGGTTGATGCTGGTCGGGCCCTGGTCGAGCTTGACGTCGGCGATGACCGAGAGCGGCACGCCGCCCTTCTCGCCGTGCTCGCCGAGCGGCACGCGCAACTGTTCGAGTGTCTTCAGATTGCCGCGCGCGGCATCCTCGAGCTGGACGCGGACCGGCACCAGGCGGTCGCCGACGTCGAACTTGGCGAGCGCGGGGCCGACGTCGCCGATGGTGGCGACGCGGATGGTCTGCGAAAGACTCTCGGTGGAGACGCCGAGGCGCGCGGCGAGATCGGCGCGCGGCTCGACGCGCAGTTCGGGCCGCTCCAGCGTGGTTTCCGAGATCACGTTGGAGATGGTCGGAATCCGCTTCATCTGCGTCGCGAGCTCGCTGGCGACGTTGTTGACGATGTTCGCGTCGACGCCGGTCACGACCAGTGAGATGGCGCGCAGGCCGTTCTCGTCGAGGAACCAGAAGCGGATATCCGGAATGTTCTCCAGCTCCTGGCTGATCGAGAACTCCAGCTCGCGCTGGGTGATGTCGCGGTCGGCCTTCGGCTTGTAGTTGATGATCAGGGCGGCGCGCCGGACTTCCTGTGTGCCCGGCGGAACGCGCCCGCCGTCGACGAAGATGCTCTTCACCTCGGGCCGCTTGCGCAGGCGGGCGACGATGTCCTCGGTGACCTTTTCGGTGTAGGCGAGCTGGGTGCCCGGCGGCAGCTCGAGGGCCAGCAGCGAGCGCGCGCTGTCCTGCGCCGGCAGGAAGCCCTGCGGCAGCAGCGTGATGCTCCAGATCGAGGCGGCGAAGATGCCGAAGCCGATCAGTACCGTGATGAAATAGTGCTTCACCGACCAGGCCACGATGCGGTTATAGGACCGCAGCACGCGCCCGGGCGGCGGCTCTTCGTGATTGCCATGCTTGAGGAAGTAGGCGGCGAGCACCGGCGTGACGAAGCGCGCCGCGAGCAGCGAGAAGAACACCTGCACCGAGACGGTGATGCCGAATTGCTTGAAGAACTGTCCGGCGATGCCCGACATGAAGCTCGCGGGTGCGAAGATCGCGATGATGGTGAGCGAGATCGCGATCACCGCGAGGCCGATCTCGTCGGCGGCTTCCAGCGCGGCACGGTAGGGCGATTTGCCCATGTTCATGTGCCGGACGATGTTCTCGATCTCGACGATGGCGTCGTCGACGAGAATACCTGTCGACAGCGTGATGGCGAGGAAGCTGACGAGGTTCAGCGAGAAGCCGAGCAGGTCCATCGCCCAGAACGCCGGGAAGATCGACAATGGGAGCGAGATCGCGGCGATGATGGTGGCGCGCAGATCGCGCAGGAACAGCAGCACGATGACGACGGCGAGGATCGCGCCTTCGAACAGGGTCGAAATCGCCGCTTCGTAATTGCCGTTGGTGTATTCGACCGAGGTATCGATCAGCTTGAGGTCGACGTCGGGATAGGCGGCCTTGAGCGCATTGATGCGCTTCTGCACGGCGTCGGCGACCTTCACGTCGCTCGCGCCCTTGGAGCGCTTGATGCCGAGCGCAACCACCGGCTCGCCGTTGAAACGGGCGAAGGTACGGCGGTCGGCGATGGTGTCGGTGACGGTGCCGAGGTCGTCGAGCCGCACCTCGCCGCCGCCGAACAGCGGGACCATGGTGCCGGCGAGGTCGCTCAGCGTCTTGGCGCCGGCCAGCGTACGGATCGCCTGGTCGTTCTTGCCGATCTCGGCGCGGCCGCCGGCGACGTCCACATTGGTGCCGCGCAGGCTCTGGCTGACATTGACGGCGGTGAGGCCCATTGCCTGCAGGCGGTCGGGATCCAGCGAGACCAGGATCTCGCGCTCGACACCGCCGATGCGCTCGACCTGGGCGACGCCGCGCACGCCCTGCAGCGCGCGCTTGACCACGTCGTCGACGAAATAAGAGAGCTGCTCCGGCGTCTTGCCGGGCGAGATCGCGGCATAGGTGACGATCGGCAGGCCGATCACGTCGACGCGCTGGATCAGCGGCTCGGTGACGTTCTGCGGCAAGTTCGAGCGCACGCGCGTCACCGCGTCCTTGACGTCGTTGAGCGCGCGGTCGGTGTTGGTCTCCAGTGCGAACTGGATGGTGGTCACTGACAGACCGTCGGTGATGGACGAGGTGATGTGCCGCACGCCCTCGACGCCGGAGACGGCGTCTTCAACCGTCTTGGTGACCTGGGATTCAAGCTCGGCGGGGGCCGCGCCGAACTGCGACACCGCGACCGAGATCACGGGAATGTCGGCCGACGGCAGCCGCGTCACCGCGAGCTTCACGAAGGAGGTCCAGCCGAGGACCAGAAGGATGATCGAAAAGACGACCGACGGCAGCGGATGACGTATCGACCATGCCGAAATATTGAGAGCCATCAGCGTACCCGCGTGCGATCGAGTTCATCGGCGAACATGGTCTTGATCTGGTCGCCGTCATGGAGCGAAGAGCCGGCGTCGGCCACGACGATTTCGCCGACGTCGAGGCCTTCCAGGATTTCCGTCGCGGTGTCGGACGACAGTCCGACCCGCACCTTGCGCGTCTCGACAATGTTGCCTTTGACGACCTGCACGGTGAGATGGTCGATCGCGGTCTTGGGAACCGCGACGCCGCAGCTTCGCTTGGCGTCGATGGACGCACGAGCGAATACGCCGACCTTCAGCGAGGGATTATTGGTGACGCTGATGCGGACGCGGCCGAGCTGCGTGGTGCGGTCGATTTCGGGTGCGACCAGCCGAACCCGGCCGATCAGATCGGGCGCGTCGTCGCGGCTGATGCGTACGGTGGCGCCGGCGCTGAGCTTGGGCATGTGGACCGCCGGAACCTGCGCGTCGAGCTCGATCTCGTTGTTGACCGCGATGCGGAACATCGGGCCTGCCTGCGGCGAGGCAGGTGCGCCGACGATGGTGCGGACTTCGGTGACGAGGCCGGGGGCAGGCGCCTTCAGCGAGATCGGGCCTTGCGGACCGGGCCGCTGCGGCTGGCCCGGAATCTGCGGCGGCGCCGTCAGGCGCGCCAGCTCCTGATTTTCGGTGACCATGGTGCCTTCGGTGACGAAGAGGTCGGTGACCCTGGAACCTTCCTGGTCGGCGACGACCACCGCTTCGCGGCGCGGCACGAAGAAGCCGGTCACCCGGACGAGGTCCGAGAAGCAGGCGTTGGTCGACTTCGTGACGATGACGAGCGCCTCGCTCGGCGTCTCCTTCACCTCGGGACGGCGTCGATGTTCGAACAGATAATAGCCGACGCCGAGGGCCACGACGAAGAGCACGGTTCCGGCCGGCTTGAGATATTCGGAGAGGTTCATCGCCGGATCATCCTGGCCTGGCTCACGGCCGTCCGTACGAGGCCCGCTGAGAGCATTTCCCTGAAATAAAGCAGCGTCCCGCAAGGCTGCGGGACGCGCTCTGGCAACATCACTTTACACCACATCGCGACCGGTCACTTCAAAGGATTGCGTCGTGTCTACTTCGATGCGGTGGTCTTGTTTTCCATGTTGACGACCTGCACGCGGCGATTGACCTCGGCCATCGGCTGGGCCGGGTCCTTCAGCTTGCTCTTGCCGTAGCCGACGGTGACGAGGTCGGTCGCCGAGATGCTGTATTTCTCGACGAGGTAGCGCTTGATCGAATCCGCGCGGCGCTCCGAGAGGTCCTGGTTGTAGGACTCGCCGCCGGCGGCGTCGGTGTGGCCCGCCACCACGAAGGTCGATCCCTTCAGGTCCGGGCTGGTCAGCGCGCGGCCGAGCGCCTGCACCGAGGGCATCGACTTGGCGCTGATATTGGCCGAGTTGTAGTCGAAGGTGATTTCGAGATCGATGTTCGGCTTGTCCTTGGCTGCTGACGCGATCTCTTCGCGTTCGGTCGACGACAGCGAACGCGTCGAGCGGCCGCGCACGGACTGGATCAGCTTGGTCTCGGCCGCGTTCGGCACGGGATCGGTCTGCGGGGCGATCGAGAGACCGCGGGTCAGCGGCTTCTTCGGCGGCGGCGCCAGCGCACGGACGATCTCGTCCTCGGTAACGTTCTTGCTGTTGCCGTCGTCGCCGGCGAATGCGAGCGGGGTCGTCAGCGACAGAGCGGCGCCGACGGCGATAATGGACAGGGTCGCGGAAAATCCCTTTGCAGCCAATCTCATTGCCAGTCCCTCCTGCGCAGCGAGCCTGCGCGGTTCCAAAATTCTTGCGAGAAGCCCCCCGGGAAAGGCCGCCTGCGGCATCCGTTCGTTAGTCTGTTCCGGGCCGCCGAGGGTTCGAGGCGTACGTGGCCTCAACTCAAAAAAATACTAGCGTACTCCGTAGCTTGCGAACTCCTGAACGATGTTCGGGTCCATCGCCTTGGCATTGGCGATGTCGAGTGCGCCTTCCTGGGCGGAGCCGTTGCGCTGCTTGGCGAGACCTCGTCCGTAGAGCGAGGAGGTCAGGCGCGGATTGATCCGCAGGGCCGCGTCGAAATCGGCGATGGCGTTCTTCACCGCGCCGGACTTCAGGTTGACGAGGCCCCGGCTATCCAGCGCATCGACGAAGTTCGGCCGCAGCCGCAGCGCCTCGTTGCAATCCTTCAGCGCGGCCTGGAGGTCGCCGACCACGGTGCGGGTCCAGCAGCGATTGTTGAGCGCCTCGACGTCCTTCGAATTGATCCGCAGCGTGTCGTCGAAATCCTTGATGGCAAGGTTGTAGGCGCCCTTGCTGGCATAGACCTGGCCGCGCCGGTACAGCGCGTTCACGTCGTCAGGATTGGCCGCGATCTTGGCGGTCAGGCCCTTGATGGTGGGATCCTCCGCAAGCACAGCCGCGCTCGGCCCACTATCCACGCTCGGGGCGGGGGCGGGATCGGCCGGTTTCACCGGCGGGGGCGGGGGCGGCAGGGCGGCCTCGACCTGCGGCTTCGGCGACGGGGCCGGTGCGGGCGCAGGGGGAGGTGCCGGCGCTGCAACCGTCTCGGCGGGCTTCGTCGCCGGAGGCGGAGCCGGTGGCGCGGGTGGTGCCGGAGGCGGGTTGTTCGCGACGACCGGCGGCGCGGGAGGCGGAGGCGGCGTGTTTGCTGTCGGGCGCGATCCCGCCGCCCCTGGAATGAACGAGAAGTCCTCGGCCAGGGAGGAGGATATCCACGGCACCTGCTCGCCGCGCGAGGCGCGGGTGACGCCCATCTTGGTGCGGTTCAGCGTTTCTTCCGCCATCAGGTCGGGAACGCGGATCTCCTTCAGCAGCTCCTGGACGAACAGGCTGTGCTCGCCGCCGGCATCCGAGACCACCGAGGCCAGCGCCGCCGAATACATTACCAGCGTGCCGTTCGGTGCGATGACCGGAGTCAGTCCGGCCGAAAAGCTGCGGAACCGGCGCTCGAACGGATTGCGCCTCGAGGCGTCGATCAGCGCGATCTTGACGCCGGCGCCCCGGGTATTGAGCTCGCCGAGCACCAACTCGAGACTGAAGCCATCGCGGCGCACGTCGGATTCGGTCCAGATCTGCGCGTCGATCGGCAGCATGTAGCTCTGGCGCGCCGACTGGATGCCGAACCCGCTGAAGAACACCAGCGCCACCGAGCCCGGCTTGATCTTGCCGTAGAGCTTGTCGAAGGCGCGGCGCATGCCGTCGCCGGTCAGGTTCTCGCCGATCTCGACGGAAAAGCCGTCGCGCTTGAGCTCGTCGGCGATGTCGCGCGCATCGTTGATCGGTTCCTTCAGCGGGGCGTCCGCATCCGGGTATTTCGCGTTGCCGATGATCAGCGCAAAGCGATCGCCGGCCGCAAGCGTCGGCGCGGTCGGGACGAGCGAAACGATCAATGAGAGAAGGAAAAGGAAGCGAATTTTCATAATCAGCGCGGTCCAGCCAAAAAGGCGCCGATCCCAGCTTGCGCCGCGGCGACCTTAACTTACGCTCTAGGCATTATCAAACCGGGGAAGGGGGGCGTCAACCGCTTGGAGATTCGGCGTTATCGCGACGATTGACCGCAACGCAGGGGCGCGTCGCGACGAGAATGAACGGGCTGTCATGATTTTGCTCGACGCGATCCGGTTGGGCATTGTGGCAGCCATGCTAGGACAGGGATGGCGACCAAAATGTGATTGGTCTCACATTGGCGCTGGTCTCCGCTGTCATGCGGGGCGTTTGACCTTTTCGGCGGACAATGGCTTGGTGCGCTCGATCGTCCCCGAAGATCCAATCAGAAAAGCAAAACCATGGGAAACGTCTACGAAATCTACGCACTGCGTTACGCGACGATGTCGCCGCGCACCCCCAGCATGAATTTTTTGGCGCCCGACCCGCATGACAGCGCGGCGCAGGACCTCGACTACTTCGTTTGGCTGATCCGAGGGCGGGGCCGCGATATCCTGGTCGATACCGGCTTCAATGCCGAGGAGGCGAGTGCGCGGGCGCGCAAGCTGACGCTCAATCCGGTCGATGCGCTGGAGCGCTTCGGCGTCGCCGCGCCTGATATCCGCGACATCATCGTGACGCATCTGCATTACGACCATGCCGGCAATCTCGACCGCTTCCCGAACGCGCGCTTCCATCTCCAGGAGCGCGAGATGGCTTATGCGACGGGCCGCTGCATGTGCAACGGACTGCTGCGACATCCGTTCTCGGTCGAGCACGTCACGCTGATGGTGCGCCATGTCTATGGCGAGCGCGTCACCTTCTATTCCGGCGACGGCGAGATCGCGCCGGGTGTCACCGTGCACCGGGTCGGCGGCCATTCCGACGGCCTGCAGGTGGTCAAGGTCGAGACCGCGCGCGGGCCGGTGGTGCTGGCGTCCGATGCCGCGCACTATTACGCCAATCTCCAGCGCAAGAGCCCGTTCCCGATCGTCTACAATGTCGGCGACATGGCGCAGGGCTGGGAGACGATCGAGCGCCTTGCAGGCCACCCCGATCGATTCATCCCCGGCCACGATCCGATCGTGACCGAGATCTATCCGCGCGCCAGCGACAAGGTCGATGCCTGGGCGCTTCACCTGCCGCCGTCGCGGTCGTTTGCGAAATGACGCGGTAGAGAAAGCGGTCGCGACTCCATCACCGTCACCCTAAGGTGCTCGCCTCTTCGGCGAGCCTCGAAGGGCGACGGCCCGGCTGCATCGAGACCGCTGATCCTTCGAGGCTCCCCGCACGATGCTTCGCATCGCGCGCCTCGCACCTCAGGATGACGGGGCCGGCACTACGCGCGGGCGACTCAATTAATATGCCTGCTTCGCACCGCCTCTATTGGTCTGGACCAGGTCGAGGCTCGCTTCGATCTTGCCAAGCAGAGCCGAGCGCGTTCGGGCCAAAATCTCCAGTTTTAGTCTCAGCCGACAACTTCCGGTCTGACCTCTTCTCCGGATGTGTTCAGCCTTCGCGATGGGCGGCCGGCCGGTTGTCACCGAGTGCCGGCAGGATCGCGGCAAGCAACGATATCGCGAGGAGATTTTCGCGCCGCTAGCTCCGGTGGGGAGAATATCGCTAGATAGGCGCGGTCCCCCGCGAGCTGATATGCGGCGATCTCGCTATAGCCGACGGCGGTCAATTCGCAGCGCAAGAACTCGATTGGCGTGCCATGCTTCGACGTCGGAAGCTCGATGTCGACAATTCCGACCCGCGCACCTCGCTTCAAAGCGGGCGCGAGATTGTAGAGGAGGCCATAGGGCTGGGCTATCTCGTGATACATGTGCACGAGGATTGCGGCATCCAGCGATGAAGCGGGCAGGCGCGGGTCGTGTGGTTCGCCGAGCGCGAATTGCACGTTCGTCAACTTCAGACGTTCGGTTCGTTTGGCGAGTTCGATGAGGTAATCCCGCGTGACGTCCTCGGCAACGACAGAGCCGGCGGGGCCGACGAGATGCGAGAGCCTGACCGTGTGGTAGCCGCTGCCTGCTCCAATGTCGCCGACTGTCATGCCTGGTTTCAGTTCAAGAGCACGTGCGATTTGGCCGGCCTCATTGAGGGCGTCGCGGCGCTCTTCGGCGGCGCGCTGCGGGCTGACGATCCGTGCAACAGGCCGCTGCGGTGCGGGAAACTCGTTTGCAGCGACCCCGGGGGGAGCCAGAAAACCGATGTCGGCGGCGTATGCGCGAGTTGCGGTAGACGCCACAAGCAGCGCTGCCATGTAAGCCAGTGCCGTCACGGGCCTGCCAAGCTTTCTCAACCGGTCGAGGCGCATCTTTGCTAAACCATGAGTCCACGCCCTAATACGCCTGCTTGGCGTCGGCCTCTTCGCTGGTCTGGATCAGATCGAGGCTCTGCTCGATCTTGCCGAGCAGGGCCGAGAGCTGCTTGCGCTCCTGTGCGGAGAGGCAGGCCAAAATCTCGTCCTCCCGCCGCAGCAATTGCGGAAACAGCTCCTCGTAGAGCGTGCGGCCCTTCTTGGTCAGTTGCAGGCGGAATTCGCGGCGATCGGCTTCGTTCTCGACCCGCTCGATCAGCTCATCATGCAGCAGCGTGGTCACTGCGCGGCTGATGGTGGATTTGTGCGTGCGGGTGCATTGCGCGATGTACTGCGCGCTGCAGGCGTCGTTGCGGAAACCGAGCGTCGCGATCACGCGCCAGGCCGGAATGTCGAGGCCGTGACGCTCCTGATATTCGACCGCGAGCGCGGAACTCACCTCCGCGGCAAGCCGGTTGAGCCGGAACGGCACGAACTTGAACAGATCGAGCCGTGACTTTGGCCGCGGCGAAGCCTCATCGGCCTGCCGTGTCTTCAGCGCGATGTCGCTGGATGTCCTCGCCAAGGGGAGCGCTCCGAATTCCAGTTGACGGCCGGCCGGCTCCGGTCCAAAATAGTTGCACGTGAGACTATCTAGCAGATCAGTCCTCTCCTGACCAGAGCCGAGGTTAGTGTATGGCGCCCGCCAATACGCATCAGGCCAAAACCCAGTTCGGCTATCGCCGCCACGCAGACCAGGATCGCCCCGGCCAAAGTCCGGCCGAGCATCCGGTCGTGGTCGTCGGCGCAGGGCCCGTTGGGCTGTCGCTGGCGATTGATCTCGCCCAGCGCGGCCAGCGCGTCGTCCTTCTGGACGATGCCGACCGTATCGGCGAGGGCTCGCGCGCGATCTGCTTCTCGAAGCGGTCGCTGGAATATTGGGATCGGCTCGGCGTCGCCGACCGCATGGTCGACAAGGGCGTGGTGTGGAGCGTCGGCCGGATCTTTCACGGCGAGTCGCAGCTCTATCAATTCAACCTGTTGCCCGAGGACGGCCACAAGCGGCCCGCCTTCATCAACCTCCAGCAATATTACGCCGAGGCCTATCTGGTCGATCGCATCGGGGATCTGCCTGCGATCGACCTGCGCTGGCGCAACAAGGTGACGGCGGTCGAGCAGCGCAACGATTCCGTCGCGCTGACGATCGAAACGCCTGATGGCGACTATCGCCTGCACGCGCAATATGTCGTCGCCTGCGATGGCGCGCGCTCGTCGCTGCGGCAGATGGTGGGCGCCGAGTTCGCGGGGCAAGTGTTCGAGGACCAGTTCCTGATCGCCGACGTCAAGATGACGGCGGAATTCCCGACCGAGCGCTGGTTCTGGTTCGATCCGCCGTTTCATGCGGGACGCTCGGCGCTGCTGCACCGCCAGCCCGACGATGTCTGGCGCATCGATCTCCAATTGAATCGTTACGCCGATCCCGTGGTCGAGAAGAAGCCGGAGAACGTGCGGCCGCGGATCGCGCGGATGCTCGGCCACGACAAGTTCGAGTTCGAGTGGATCTCGCTCTACAAGTTTCAGTGCCGGCGGATGGACCGATTCATCCATGGCCGCGTGATCTTTGCCGGCGATTCCGCGCATCAGGTTTCGCCGTTCGGCGCGCGCGGCGCGAATTCGGGACTCGAGGACGCTGAAAACCTGTCCTGGAAGCTCGACCGCGTGCTGCGCGGCACCTCGCCCGCGAGCCTGCTCGAGACCTATCACGTCGAGCGAAGCCTCGCGGCCGACGAGAACATCCGCGAGTCCACCCGCTCGACCGATTTCATGGCGCCGAACTCGCACCAGGAAGCGCGGCTGCGCAAGGCGGTGCTGTCGCTCGCCAAGGAAACCGAGTTCGGCAAGCGCATGGTCAATGGCGGCCGGCTCTCCGTGCCTTGCAGCTACGACTCGCCGCTGTCCTCGCGCGATGCGGATGCGTGGCGTGGTGGACCGTCGCCGGGCTGTTCCATGCTCGACGCGCCGGTTGCGACGCGCGCGGGCGAGCAGGCCTATCTGACCGATGCGTTCCGCAAGGGGGGAACGGATTTTACGCTGCTGTCGTTCAGCAATGGCGCGGCGATCGATGCGCCCGATGGCGTGAAGGATATTCGCATCGGTGGCGAGGGCGGGCTTGCCGATCCCCAGGGGCTTGTCGCTAGACGTTACGACGCCGAGCCGGGTGTGGCCTATCTGCTCAGGCCCGACGGCTACGTCGCGGCGCGCTTCCGTCATCCGACGCGTGAAGCGATCGCGGCGGCGCTGTCGCGTGCCGCAGGCTTGAATTGAGGTTTCGCATGCCGCTTTCGACCAGCTCCAACTTCGCGCGGCCCGACGACGCCTTTCGCGCCATCGTCGAGGCGCATCGCGGTCTCACCGAGGAGCAGAGCGCCGATTTCGACGCGGCGCTGGTGCTGATCCTCGCCAACCATATCGGCGACATCGACGTGCTGCGGGACGCGCTCGTGCTGGCGAAGCGCCGCATGATCGACGGCCAGCAGCAACAACAGCAACAACAATAGCCACTGACCTAAGGATGAACTGATGGCGAAGAACTTCGCATCTACCGGCGATCTCTCCGAGAAAAAGATCACCTTCTCCGAGATCGGCACCGACCTCTACGCCTTCACCGCCGAGGGCGACCCGAACACCGCCATCATCGTCGGCGACGACGGCTGCCTCGTGTTCGACGCGCAGGCGACGCCGGCGATGGCGGGCAAGGTGATCGAGCGCGTCAAAGCGGTCACCGACAAGCCGATCAAATATGTCGTGCTGTCGCATTATCACGCGGTGCGTGTGCTTGGTGCCTCCGCCTACAAGGCGCAGGGCATCGTCGCCTCGCAGGAGACTTATCGTCTCATCGAGGAGCGCGGCAAGCAGGATTGGGATTCCGAATACGGCCGCTTCCCGCGCCTGTTCCAGGATGCGGAGAGCATCCCCGGCCTGACCTGGCCGACGCTGACCTTCGAAGGCGAGATGTCGATCTATCTGGGAAAACGCGAGGTGCGCCTGATGCAGCTCGGCGCGGGGCACACCTCCGGCGACATCGTCGCCTGGGTGCCGGATGCCGAGGTCATGTTCTCCGGAGATCTCATCGAATATCACTCGGCCTGCTATTGCGGTGATGCCCATTTGCGCGAATGGCCGCTGACGCTGAACGAGATCCGCAACTTCAATCCCAAGGCGATCGCGCCGGGCCGCGGCGATGCGTTGAAGGGCGTTGGCACCGTGCGCGAAGCCATCGCGATGACGCGCGATTTCGTCACCTCGCTCTATGGCGCGGCCGAGATCTCGGTCGCCAAGGGCCGCACGCTGAAGGAATCGATGGCGGCGACGCGCGAGGTGATGGACCCGAAATTCCACAGCTTCGCCATCTACGAGCACTGCCTGCCGTTCAACGTCTCGCGGGCCTATGACGAGGCGTCGGGCATCGACGATCCCGTGATCTGGACCGACAAGCGCGACCAGGAAATGTGGGCCGCCCTGCAAGGAGGAGGATAGTCATGAACATCAATACCTCGCCTGATCAGATCATCCGCAGCTCGGCCCAGGTGACGCCGGGCTACATGTCCGGCTTCGGCAACAGCTTTGAGACCGAGGCGCTGCCCGGCGCGCTGCCGATCGGTCGCAATTCGCCGCAGCGCTGCGCCTACGGGCTTTATGCCGAGCAGCTTTCGGGCTCGCCCTTCACCGCCCCGCGCGGCACCAACGAGCGCTCCTGGCTCTATCGTATCCGCCCGTCGGTGAAGCACTCCGGCCGCTTCGAGAAGGTCGATGCCGGCCTGTGGCGCTCGGCGCCATGTCATGAATATGACCTGCCGATCGCGCAGCTGCGCTGGGACCCGACGCCGCTGCCGAAGGAGGACGTCACCTTCGTCCAGGGCGTGCAGACGATGACGACCGCGGGTGACGTGAACACCCAGGCCGGCATGGCCGCGCATGTCTATCTCATTACCAAGTCGATGGTGGACCAGCATTTCTACAATGCCGATGGCGAGCTGATGTTCGTGCTTCAGCAGGGCGTCTTGCGCCTCGTCACCGAGTTCGGCCGGATCGATGCCGAGCCTGGCGAGATCGTGGTGATCCCGCGCGGCGTGAAATTCCGCGTCGAGATTCCGAACGGACCGGCGCGCGGCTATCTCTGCGAGAACTACGGCGGCGCCTTCACGCTGCCGGAGCGCGGCCCGATCGGCGCCAACTGCCTCGCCAATGCGCGCGACTTCCTGACGCCGGTCGCGAACTACGAGGACAAGGATACGCCGACCGAGCTGTTCGTGAAATGGGGCGGCTCGCTGTTCAAGACCACGCTCCCGCATTCGCCGATCGACGTCGTCGCCTGGCACGGCAATTATGCGCCCTACAAATACGATCTGCGCACCTTCTCGCCGGTCGGTGCGATCGGCTTCGACCATCCCGATCCCTCGATCTTCACGGTGCTGACCTCGCCGTCGGAGACGGCAGGCACCGCGAACATCGACTTCGTCATCTTCCCCGAGCGCTGGATGGTTGCCGACAACACCTTCCGCCCGCCGTGGTACCACATGAACATCATGAGCGAGTTCATGGGGCTGATCTACGGCGTCTATGATGCCAAGCCGCAAGGCTTCGTCCCCGGCGGCATCAGCCTGCATAATTGCATGCTGCCGCACGGCCCCGACCGCGACGCCTTCGAGCATGCCAGCAACGGCGAGCTGAAGCCGGTGAAGCTCACGGGCACCATGGCCTTCATGTTCGAGACCCGCTATCCGCAGCGTGTCACGTCGCACGCCGCGAATGCGTCGACGCTGCAGGATGATTACGCGGATTGCTGGAAGGGACTTGAAAAGCGGTTCGATCCGAACAGGCCGTGACGTTCTTACCCTCTCCCCTTGTGGGAGAGGGTGGCATAGGCGGCCTTCGGCCGCCGTCTCTAAAAACGCCGATGCTCTGCATCGGCTATGGCGAAGCGACGAGACGGGTGAGGGGTCTGTCTCGGCGAGTGAACCTCTCGCTTTTGGAAACGCGGATAGAGACCCCTCATCCGGCGCTTCGCGCCACCTTCTCCCACAAGGGGAGAAGGAAGAAAGAATCGAGCCGCAAGTGACAACCTATCCCAACGACCCCGGCCTCCGCTCCTTCATCGACATCGACCCTTCTTCCGACTTCCCAATCCAGAACCTGCCCTATGGCGTGTTCTCGACCGCGGCCAATCCGACGCCGCGGGTCGGCGTCGCGATCGGCAGCCATGTGCTCGATCTCTGGGAGCTCGAGCAGGATTCGCGGCTCGATGTCGGCCCGCTCGGCGTGTTCTCCGGGCCCTCGCTCAATCCGTTCATGGCGCTCGGGCCAAAGGTCTGGACCAGGACGCGGGCGCGGATCAGCGAGCTGTTGCGCCACGATCATCCGGAACTGCGCGACAACGAGGAGCTGCGCAAGCAGGTACTGGTGCCGATGCGCGATGCAAGGCTGCATCTGCCGTTCGCCGTCTCCGGCTACACCGATTTCTATTCGTCGAAGGAGCACGCCACCAATGTCGGCGTGATGTTCCGCGGCAAGGACAATGCGCTGCAGCCGAACTGGCTGCATATGCCGATCGCTTATAACGGCCGGGCCTCCACCGTCGTGGTCTCCGGCACCAAGGTGAAACGCCCGCGCGGACAGTTGAAGCCGCCGAATGTCGAGGTGCCGAGCTTCGGCCCATGCAAGCGGCTCGATTTCGAGCTGGAGATGGGCGTCGTGATCGGCCAGCCCTCAGCCATGGGCGGTATGCTGACGGAGCAACAGGCCGAGGAGATGATCTTCGGCTTCGTGCTGCTCAACGACTGGAGCGCGCGCGACATCCAGCAATGGGAATATGTGCCGCTCGGGCCATTTCTGGCGAAAGCGTTTGCGACCTCGATCAGTCCGTGGGTGGTGACGCGCGAAGCGCTGGAACCGTTCCGCCTGAACGGCCCGGCGCAGGAGCCGGTGCCGCTGGATTATCTCAAGCAGGGCAAGCCGCAGAACTACGATGTCGAGCTCGACGTGACCTTGCGCACCGCCGGCGCCAATGCGCCAGCGAGCATCAGCCGCACCAATTTCAAATACATGTACTGGTCCTCGGTGCAGCAATTGATGCACCACGCCTCCTCCGGCTGCGCCATGAATGTCGGCGACCTCTTGGGCAGCGGCACCATCTCGGGCCCGGAGAAGAACCAGCGCGGCAGCCTGTTGGAGATCAGCTGGAACGGCACCGAACCGGTCGAACTGCCTGGTGGAGCCAAGCGCTCGTTCTTGGAAGATGGCGACAGCCTCGTGATGCGCGGCTGGTGCCAGGCCAACGGCTATCGCGTTGGCTTTGGCGAGGTTGAAGGGACGATTTTGCCGGCGGAGTAGCTTCCACCGCCGCAACAACCTCCGTCATTGCGAGGAGCCACCCGGTCCCGCCTTCGGCGGGCCGGATGACAGGCTCCGCAACGAAGCAATCCAGAGTCCCTTCGTTGAGGGATTCTGGATTGCTTCGCGGAGCCTGTCATCGGGCCGCGCTTTGCGCGGACCCGGTGGCTCGCAATGACGGTGCGGATGCAGCTTACCGCTTCTCCGGCGGCACGTCCCTTACCCGCGCACAATGCGCTGCGACGTCCTCCACGCTGTACTTCAAATGCACCCGCTTGTCGGATGGCGCCTGCTTGGTCGTGCACACGCCCGGCCGCCATTCCTGCGTCGGCCGGATCGGGCGCGGGGCAAAGCCGCCGCCGCAGTTCGGGCAGACGTTGGAGAGTTTTGTCTCGACGCAATCCGCACAGAACGTGCATTCATAGGAGCAGATCCGCGCATCCGTTGCACTTGGCGGCAGGTCGCGATCGCAATATTCGCAGTTCGGTCGAAGCTGGAGGGCCATGGCGCAATCTCCGTCAGTTGACGCGATCATCGCAGATCGCACAGCGAGCGCGAATGACGTAGTTCCCTCGATTTCAGCCGGGCTTGATCTCCTTCAGCGGCAGCTTTGAGCTTTCCTTCAGCCGGTCGAGCACGATCGAGGAGCGCACATGCGCCACGCTCTGGTGCGGCATCAGCACGTCGTTGACGAGGTTGGAGAGGCCCTTGAGGTCGCGCAGAACGGCCTTGAGCACGTAGTCGGCATCGCCCGTCAGCGAATAGGCCTCCTGGATCTCGTCGATCCGATTCACCAGAGCGCGGAAGCGTTTTGAATTGTCAGGCGAGTGGGTTGCGAGCCCCACCTGGATGAAGGCGATCACACCGAAGCCGAGCGCTTCGCTGGAGAGGTCGGCGTGATAGCCCGCGATCACCTTCTCCTCCTCCAGCCGCATCCGCCGGCGCGAGCATTGCGAGGCCGAGAGGCCTGCGAGATCGGCGAGCTCCTGGTTGGTGAGGCGGCCGTCATCCTGGAGCGCGCCCAGGATCTTGAGGTCGAAGGCGTCCACAGAAATCATGCGTCTTTTGTCCATTTCATGCACGGATCGTGCATATCGTAGCCAAAACGCGCCCCGTTTGCACGCTCTTTGCACACGCCGTGAAGGATAGTTCATCCCCAGCAGCAATCTGGGAGAATACCATGGGTCCGTTTCCGCACGATGCACCGCCGGCCACTGTCAGCGCCGACAATCCGATGGGCACCGACGGGTTCGAGTTCGTTGAATATGCGCATCCCAATCCGGAAGAGCTGCACGCGCTGTTCAAGCTGATGGGCTATGCCCCCGTCGCGCGCCACAAGACCAAGACAATCACGGTCTATCGCCAGGGCGACATCAACTATCTCGTCAACGAGGAGCCGGGCACCCACGGCTACGAGTTTGTCGCCGCGCACGGCCCCTGCGCGCCGTCGATGGCGTTCCGCGTGGTCGATGCGAAAGCCGCTTATGACCGGGCGGTTGCGCTCGGTGCGGAGCCTGCCGACGTGTCATCCGCGCAGACGACGCTCGACGTGCCCGCGATCAAGGGCATCGGCGGCAGCCTGCTCTATTTCGTCGATCGCTACGGCGCCAAGGGCTCGGCCTATGATGCCGAGTTCGAATGGTTGGAGGCGCGCGATCCGCGGCCGGTCGGTGCCGGCCTGTTCTATCTCGACCATCTCACCCACAACGTCCATCGCGGTCGCATGGATGTCTGGACCGGCTTCTACGAGAAGCTGTTCAACTTCCGCCAGATTCGCTTCTTCGACATCGAGGGCCGCGCCTCCGGCCTGTTCTCGCGCGCGCTGACCAGCCCGGACGGCAAGATCCGGATTCCGATCAACGAGGACGCCGGCGATTCCGGCCAGATCGAGGAATATCTGAAGACCTATCGCGGCGAGGGCATCCAGCACATCGCCTGCGGCTGCCGCGAAATCCACGGCACGATCGAGGGCCTGCGCGCGGCTGGCCTGCCTTTCATGCCGTCGCCGCCCGATACCTATTTCGAGAAGGTCGACGCCCGCCTGCCCAAGCACGGTGAGGACGTCGCACGTCTCCAGAAGAACGGAATCCTGATCGACGGCGAAGGCGTGGTCGACGGCGGCCAGACCAAGGTGCTGCTGCAGATCTTCTCGGCCAACGCGATCGGCCCGATCTTCTTCGAGTTCATCCAGCGCAAGGGCGACGACGGTTTCGGCGAGGGCAATTTCAAGGCCTTGTTCGAGTCGATCGAAGAGGATCAGATCCGGCGCGGGGTGTTGAAGGTGGACAACGCGGCGTAGGTTGGAGCTGTAGTTCCGTAGCCCGGATGGAGCCACCGGGTCGGCGCGAAGCGCCGCCCGATGACAGGCTCCGCGAAGTCCGGGACAGCATCAGCCGTATCGAAGAACCCCGGATTGCGCTGCGCTCCATCCGGGCTACGGGATCTTTCCCGAGGCTAGATCTGCCGCTTCCAGGCAGCCGTCACTGCCGAGATCTCCGCACCCTCCGGTTCACGCACCGTCGAGGGCGTGCGCGAGAAACGCGGCGCGGGCGCGGGCTGCTTCACGCCGTGGCGCTCGAGGAACACGTTGCGGGCGACCATGTGCGGATGTTCCGTCGCCTCCGACATGGTCAGCACCGGCGCGAAGCAGATGTCGGTGCCTTCCATGATCTTGCACCAGTCCTCGCGCGTCTTGCTCTTGAACACGGCCTTCAGCTTTTCCTTCAGCGCCGGCCAGGCCTTCGGGTTCATCTGCGCATCGAAATCGGCATCTAGCAGGCCGGCATGCTCGCGCAGCAGCGCGTAGAATTGCGGCTCGATCGAGCCGATCGAAACGAAGTGCCCGCAGGCGCATTCATAGACGCCGTAGAAGTGCGCGCCGCCGTCGAGGAAGTTCTGGTTGCGGCCTTCGGTCCAGCGGCCGAGCGTGGTCATGTCGAAGAAGAACGACATCAGCGACGCCGCGCCGTCGCACATCGCGGCGTCCACGACCTGGCCCTTGCCGGACTTCTGCGCTTCCAGGAGTGCTGCGAGCACGCCGACGACGAGATAGAGCGCGCCGCCGCCGAAATCGCCGACCAGGTTGAGGGGTGGCACCGGCGCTTCCTTGGTTCCGATCGCGGCCAGCGCACCGGTGATCGAGATGTAATTGATGTCATGGCCGGCGGCGTTGGCGAGCGGGCCTTCCTGGCCCCAGCCGGTCATGCGGCCGTAGACCAGTTTTGGATTGCGCGCGAGGACGACATCGGGGCCGAGCCCGAGCCGCTCCATCACGCCCGGACGAAAACCTTCGACCAGCGCATCGGCGCTGGCGAGCAGGTCGAGCACCTGCGCGATCGCTGCCTTGTCCTTGAGATCGAGCTCGATCACCTTGCGGCCGCGGCCCGCCACCGACTTCATGCTCTTCTTCGCGCCGACGCGGTCGAGCGTGACGACATCGGCGCCCATGTCGGCCAGCATCATGCAGGCGAACGGGCCGGGTCCGATGCCCGCGAATTCGACGATGCGGAAGCCCGAGAGCGGGCCGGAGGTGCGGACGGAAGGCGAGGGGGCTGGTTTGTCGAGCACGTTGTTGTTTCCTCGGGTCGCGGGCGCGTGCCGGTGATCCGGCAATCGTTCCAGGACATTCCTCTCTGGGGCGAGTTAATTGGCTGATTAACTTTTCCCGCCTTCACGCCAGCGAGGCAAGCGCTTTTCGCGCATGGACGCATAATAAAAGCGGCGCGCATTTCTGCGCGCCGCGGAAAATTTGCGTTCAGTCGCTAGCCGCGATTGTCAGCCCGCAGCAGTGACTGCGCGCTGCGCCATCACCTTGATGAGATTGGCACGGTATTCGGCGGTGCCGTGGATGTCGGCCAGAAGTCCGCTCGCTGGAATGTTGACGCTATCGATTGCCGACGGCGACCAGTTCGCCTTCAGCGCGGCCTCGATGGCGCCAACCCGCATCACTCCGCTCTGCGACGCGCCGGTCGCGGCGACGCGGATCTCGCCGGACTTCGTCTGCGCGACGAAGACGGCGGTCAGCGCGAAGCGCGAGGCCGGATGCCGCATCTTGGCGTAACCGGCTTTCGCCGGTACCGGGAACGACACCGCGGTGATGATCTCGCCGTCTTCAAGCGCGGTCGTGAACAGGCCCTTGAAGAAGTCCTCGGCCGAGAGCGACCGCTTGTTGGTCTTCACGGTGGCGCCGAGTGCGAGCAGCGCGGCCGGATAGTCCGCGGCAGGATCGTTGTTGGCGATCGAGCCACCGATCGTGCCGCGATAGCGCACGGCGGGATCGCCGATCTGTGATGCCAGATAGGCGAGCGCGGGGATCGCCTTCTTCGCGGCATCGCTGGTCGCCACATCATAATGCGGCGTGGCGGCCTTGATGGTCAGCGTGTCGCCGGAGGCTTCGACACCAATCAGGTCCTTGATCTTGCCGAGATCGATGACATCGGAAGGCCCGGCGAGGCGCTGCTTCATGACCGGCAGCAGCGTCTGGCCGCCGGACAGGAATTTCGCCTCGCTGCTCTTGCCGAACAGGCTGGCGGCTTCGTCGACCGAGGAAGCGCGATGGTAGGTGGTCTGGTACATCTTCGTTCCTCCCTCTTAAGCCGCGTGGATCGTGCGCCACACCCGGTCCGGGGTTGCGGGCATTTCCAGGTTGTTCTTGCCGATCGCATCCGTGATCGCGTTGATCACGGCCGCGGAGGCGCCGATCGCGCCGGCCTCACCGCAACCCTTGATGCCGAGCGGATTGCCCGGGCACAGCGTCGTGGTGTGGGAGAGGTTGAACGAGGGAACATCGTCGGCGCGCGGCATGGCGTAGTCCATGAACGAGGCCGTGACCGGCTGGCCGTTGGCATCGTAGATCGCGTGCTCGAGCAGCGCCTGTCCGATGCCTTGGACAAGGCCGCCATGGACCTGGCCCTCCACGATCATCGGATTGATCAGCCGGCCGAAATCGTCGGCGGCGACGAAGTTGACGAAGGAGGTCTTGCCGGTGCCGGGATCGACCTCAAGCTCGCAGATATACGTGCCGGCCGGGAAGGTGAAGTTGGTGGGATCGTAGAAGGCGCTTTCCTTCAACCCCGGCTCCATTCCATCAGGCAAATTGTGCGCGGTGTAGGCCGCGAGGGCGACCATCGGGAAGGCGATCGCCTTGTCGGTACCGGTCACCTTGAACTCGCCGTTCTCGATGACGATGTCGGCTTCCGACGCCTCGAGCGCATGCGCCGCGATCTTCTTGGCCTTGGACTCCATCTTCTCCATGGCCTTCAGGATCGCGGTGAGACCAACGGCCGCCGAGCGCGAGCCGTAGGTGCCCATGCCGAACTGCACCTTGTCGGTGTCGCCATGGACGATCGAGACCTGGCTGATGGGAACGCCGAGGCGATCCGCAACAAGCTGGCAGAAGGTGGTCTCGTGACCCTGGCCGTGGCTGTGCGAGCCGGTCAGGATCTCGATGGTGCCGACCGGGTTGACGCGCACCTCGGCCGATTCCCACAGGCCGACGCCGGCGCCCAGGCTGCCGACGGCCTTAGACGGCGCGATGCCGCAGGCCTCGATGTAGCAGGACACGCCGATGCCGCGCAGCTTGCCCTGCGACTTCGCCTGCGCCTTGCGGGCCGCGAAGCCGGCATAGTCGATCGCCTTCATCGCCGCGTCGAGCGAGGCGTTAAAGTCGCCGGTGTCATAGGCCATGATCACGGGCGTCTGGTGCGGGAACTGGGTGATGAAGTTGGTCCGGCGCAGCTGGGCCGGATCGACCTTGAGCTGCCGTGCCGCCGTTTCCATCAGACGTTCGATCAGATAGCTCGCTTCAGGACGGCCGGCGCCGCGATAGGCGTCCACCGGCGTGGTGTTGGTGTAGACACCAACCACCTCGGCATGGATCGCCGGGATGTTGTACTGGCCAGACAGCAGCGTCGCGTAGAGATAGGTCGGCACTGACGACGAGAACAGCGACATGTAGGCGCCGAAATTGGCGTAGGTCTTCACCTTCAAGCCGGTGATCTTGTTGCTGGCGTCGAACGCCATCTCGGCGTGGGTGACGTGGTCACGGCCATGCGCGTCGGTGAGGAAGGCCTCGGTGCGGTCGCCGGTCCACTTCACGGGACGGCCGACCTTCTTCGAGGCCCAGAGCGCCACCATCTCTTCGGGATAGATGAAGATCTTCGAGCCGAAACCGCCGCCGACATCGGGGGCGATGACGCGCAGCTTGTGCTCGGGGGCAATGTTGTAGAACGCCGACAGCACGAGGCGGGCGACGTGCGGGTTCTGTGACGTTGTGTATAGAGTGAAGTGCTCTTCCGCCGCATCGTAGTCGGCGATCGCCGCGCGCGGCTCCATCGCGTTCGGCGCGAGGCGGTTGTTGGTGACGTCGAGCTTGACGACATTGGCGGCCTTGGCGAAGGCGGCATCGGTCGCGCCCTCGTCGCCGATCACCCAGTCATAGACCTGGTTTCCGGGAGCTTCGGGGTGAAGCTGCGGCGCGCCGGCCTTGATGGCCGACTGCATGTCGGCAACGGCGGGCAGCTCCTCGTAATCGACGACGACAGCTTCCGCCGCGTCGCGCGCCAGATTCTTGCTGTCGGCGATCACGACCGCGACCGCCTGACCGACGAAGCGCACCGTCTCCGGCGCCATCGCCGGCCATGCGCCCATCTTCATCGGGCTGCCGTCCTTGGAGGTGATGGCCCAGCCGCAGATGAGGTTGCCGACCTTGTCGTCGACGAGCTGCTGTCCGGTGAGCACCGCGACCACGCCCGGCATGTTCAGCGCGGCGGACGCATCGATCTTCTTGACCTTGGCGTGCGCGTGCGGGCTGCGGATGAAATGGGCATGGGTCATGCCCTGCAATTTGATGTCGTCAACGTACCGGCCCTTGCCGGTAATGAAACGCTTGTCTTCCTTGCGCACGACGCGCGCGCCGATGCCTTCAACACCCATGTCTGGTCCTCCCGACCGGAAATTTCTTTGACTGCGCTTTCCCTCGAAAGCAGCAGCGGTGGTTCTTTTTTCGAGGCGGGCCGCTTTACTCGGCCGCCTGCGAGACCTTCATGCGTCCGGCTGCATCCAGCACGGCCTTGACGATGTTGTGGTAGCCGGTGCAGCGGCAGATATTGCCTTCGAGCTCTTGGCGGACCGTGGTCTCGTCGAGCTCGCCACCATGGCGGTGCACGATGTCGATCGCCGACATGATCATGCCCGGGGTGCAATAGCCGCACTGCAGGCCGTGATTGTCGCGAAAGGCGGCCTGCATCGGGTGCAGTTCGTCGCCCTTGGCGATGCCTTCGATGGTGGTGACGTTGGCGCCGTCGGCCTGGCCCGCCAGCATGGTGCAGGATTTCACCGCCTTGCCGTCCATATGCACGACGCAGGCGCCGCACTGGCTGGTATCGCAGCCGACATGCGTTCCGGTCAGGTTGAGGTGATCGCGCAGCAGATGGACCAGCAGCGTGCGGTCCTCGACGTCGACAGCAACGGCCCTGCCGTTCACTGTCAGTTTGACTGTAGACACGGTGTCATCCTCCCGGGATTGATTTTGATTGTTTCTAATTAGAGACAGCGACCCGGAACTTTGCAACTAGGATTTTGGTCGCCCTGGTCATGGAAAAGTCATTGATCCAGACGCGCCTGCAATGATTTGCGGGTGGCTGGCCGCCCCCTGGGTGGAGCCGTCGGGCCGGCTTGGGATGCCAGCAATCGCCGCCATCCCGATCGGCCGTTGGCCGATGAGGCCTGAGATCGCGCGGGCCTGCCGAATTTACCGCCCCTTATCCATTGTGCCCTAGTTTTGCGCATCCGGGTCTGGAGGCGGGGCGCTTCCGGATCACGGCTGAAATGAAAAATGGGGGTTGGGAATGTCCGGGCGTGTCGCGTCGCCGTCTAAGCGCACAATATTTCCGACCCTCAGGTTCCGCGCCAAGATCATCCTGGGCTTCGCGGCGGTGCTGGTGATTTCCGCCGGCAGCATGGCCTTCTCCTATTTCGGCTTCGAGCGGGTCTCGGCCGGGGTCGGGTCCTACCGCACCAGCGTCTCCGAGGCCGACCTTGCCCGCAACATCGACCGCGAGCTGCTGGCCTATCGTTCGGCCGTCAAATATTTCGTCGCCACCGGCAAGGAGGACGACGCCAAGGCGGCCCTCGACGCCGAGGCCAGCCTGAGGAGCGCCATCGACCAGGCCGTCAAGAGCGCCAAGAAACCGGCGCGGCTGGAGAGCCTCAACAAGCTCGCCAAGGAGTTCTCGAATTTCTCGTCGACCTTCGCCAAGGTGCTCCAGGCCAAGCGTGACAGCACGTTGCTGGTGCAGAACCAGCTCACACGCCAGGCCAATCTGCTGAAGTACAAGCTCGACGATATCGGCAACAATGCCTCCGATTCTGAGGCACAGTCGATCGAGTTCGGCACCAAGCAGGTCAACGCCCAGTTCCAGACTGCAAGCGCGGCCGCGACCAATTTCGTGCTGACGTCCGACCAGGCGATCGCGACCAGTGCGCTGGCACGGCTGAAATTCGTCGAGAACTCGCTCGGCGCGGTCTATTCCATGGACGACAAGATCGTTGCGGGCCTCAAGGATGCCAAGACCATCCTCGTCGCCTATCGCGAAGCGCTGGAGAAGCTGATCGCCAACGCCAAGATGGTCGACGAGCTCGTCACCGAGATGAGCGGCTCGGCCGGCGCGATCCTGCAGGGCGCGACCGCCATGAAGGCGGACCTCGTCGCCGAACAGCAGCGGCTGGATGCCGAATCGGAAGCCACCATCGGCAAGACCGAGCAGCTGGTGCTGATGCTGGCCGTCGGCGGCACGCTGCTCGGTGCGGTCCTCGCCTTCCTGCTCGGCACCGGCATCTCGCGGCCGATGATCGCGATGTGCAGGGCGATGCGTGAGCTGGCCTCGGGCAATTTCGACGTCGTGCTGCCGGGTCTCGGCCGCAAGGACGAGATCGGCGAGATGGCGGGCGCGGTCGAGGAATTCAAGGTTCAGGCGGTCGCCAAGGCCGAACGCGATGCCGCCGCCGGCGAAGCCCAGAATAAGGAACTGGCCACCGCGCGCCGCTCCGAGCTGATCCGCTTTGCCGACGATTTCGAGAGCGCCGTCGGCGCCATCGTCTCCAACGTCTCGGCCTCCGCCGTGCAGCTCGAATCGGCGGCGTCCACGCTGACCCGCACCGCCGAGACCACGCAGACCCTGTCGAGCCAGGTCGCCGGCGTCTCCGAGCAGGCCTCCAGCAACATGCAATCGGTCGCGACCGCGACAGAAGAGCTCTCGGCCTCGGTCGAGGAGATCGGCCGTCAGGTGCGCGATTCCAACCGTATTGCCGAGGCCGCCGTGGTGCAGGCCAAGGAGACCGACGGCCGGATCGGCAAGCTGTCGCATGCCGCCCAGCAGATCGGCGAGGTGGTGAAACTGATCACCGCCATCGCTGAACAGACCAACCTGCTGGCGCTGAACGCCACCATCGAGGCCGCCCGCGCCGGTGAAGCCGGCCGCGGCTTTGCGGTCGTCGCGAGCGAAGTGAAGTCGCTGGCGAGCCAGACCGCGAAGGCGACGGACGAGATTTCGTCGCATATCGCAGGCATGCAGGGCGCCACCGCCGAATCGGTTGCCGCCATCAAGGAGATTGGTGCGACCATCGGCCAGATCTCGTCGATCTCGACCTCCATCGCCAGCGCGGTGGAAGAACAGGGTGCCGCGACGCAGGAGATCGCCCGTAGCGTCCAGACGGTCGCGCAGGGCACCCACACCGCCGCCACCGACATCGGCCAGGTCAACCGTGGCGCCGCCGAAACCGGCTCCGCCTCGGAGGAGGTCCTGCACTCGGCCAAGACCCTCTCCAGCGAGAGCACCCGCCTCCGCGCCGAGCTCGACCGTTTCATGGCGAATATCCGGGCGGCGTAAGGTTCGCGCCGCATCGCGTCCTGCGCCGTCGCCCTGGCAAACGCCCGGACGCGGCGCCGGCCTCAATTTTAGAGGCGCCAGAAAGTGCGCCTTAACAATTCTCCGCGTCACCTAACCGCAAGTTGCGGCGCCACAAATTTACCGTGGCTTATCCTTTGCCCCTTACCGTGCATGCGAGTCGGGGAGCGGGCTGCTCCCGGGCTGCGCCTGGTTTTCCGCGAATGGAATGGGGTGGGGGAAATGTCCGCCAAGTCGAAAGCAAGCTCATCGAAGCTGTTCACCTTGCGTTTTCGCGCAAAAATCATCCTCGGCTTCGTGGCGGTGCTGGCCATCCTCGCCGTCAGCATGGCTTTCGCCTATTTCGGCTTCGAGCGAATCGCAGGCGCCGTGGCGGCCTACCGGACCAGCGTGTCGGAAGCGGATTTGGCGCGGACCGTCGACCGCGAGCTGATCGCCTATCAGGGGCTGGCGCGGGCCTACACGCTGACCGGCGCGGCCGATGACGAGACCGCGGCCAAGGCGGCCGAAGAGAATCTGAGGGGCGCCATCGCCAAGTCCATGGCAGCCACGACCGGCGCGGCGCGCCGCGAGCAGGTCGGCAAGCTCGAGGCCGAGTTCCAGCGATTTGCGAAAATTTTCGGCGAAATCATCACCCTGACGCGCGAGAACAACAAGATTGCGGCCGATGAGCTCAACAGTGTCGGCAACAAGATCCGCTTCAAGTTCGACGACCTTTCCGATACCGCCGCGCTCGCCGGGCTCGCTTCGGTCCAGACCACGGCCAAGGACGTGACCTCGCAATATCTCGCGGTCTCCACCTCGGTGAGCGCCTTCGTCGCCAAGCCCGAGCCGAAGACCGCCGACGGCGTGATCGCCCGCATCAAGTTCCTGGAGACCCTGCTGGTCTCGATCTATGCCAACGACCAGAAGATCACCGACCGCGTCACCGAGATCGGCAACCTGCTGAAGCAGTACCGCACCTCGTTCTCGAAGCTGACCGAGAACGTGAAAATCATCGTCAAGTCGAATGGCGAGATGACCAAGACGGCTGCGTCCATCCTCAAGCTCTCGGCCGACCTGCGTTCGGACCTGACCACCGATCAGCAGCGCATCGAGGCAAGCGCCAATGCGACCATCGGCGAGACCGAGCGGCTGATGCTGATGATGGCGCTGGGCGGCCTTGCCGTCGGCGCTGTCCTCGCCCTGATGCTCGGCAACGGCATCTCGCGGCCGATGATCGCGATGTGCAAGGCGATGCGCGAGCTCGCTTCGGGCAACTTCGATGTCGTGCTGCCGGGTCTCGGCCGCAAGGATGAGATCGGCGAGATGGCCGGCGCGGTCGAGGAGTTCAAGGTTCAGGCGGTCGCCAAGGCCGAGCGCGACGCCGCCGCCAGCGAAGTCCAGAACCGTGAGCAGGCTGCCGCACGCCGTTCCGAGCTGATCCGCTTTGCCGACGATTTCGAGAGCGCCGTCGGCGCCATCGTCTCCAACGTCTCGGCCTCCGCCGTGCAGCTCGAATCGGCAGCGTCCACGCTGACGCGTACGGCCGAGACCACGCAGAGCCTGTCGAGCCAGGTTGCGGGTGTCTCCGAGCAGGCCTCCAGCAACATGCAGTCGGTCGCGACCGCGACCGAAGAGCTCTCGGCCTCGGTCGAGGAGATCGGTCGCCAGGTGCGCGATTCCAACCGTATTGCCGAGGCCGCCGTGGTGCAGGCCAAGGAAACCGACGGCCGGATCGGCAAGCTGTCGCATGCCGCCCAGCAGATCGGCGAGGTCGTGAAACTGATCACGGCGATTGCCGAGCAGACCAACCTTCTCGCGCTCAACGCCACCATCGAGGCGGCACGCGCCGGCGAGGCCGGCCGCGGCTTCGCGGTGGTTGCCAGCGAAGTGAAGTCCTTGGCGAGCCAGACGGCGAGGGCGACGGACGAGATTTCCTCGCACATTGCGGGCATGCAGGGCGCCACCGCCGAGTCGGTTGCCGCGATCAAGGAGATCGGCGCGACCATCGGCCAGATCTCGTCGATCTCGACCTCGATCGCGAGCGCCGTCGAGCAGCAGGGCGCCGCGACGCAGGAGATCGCCCGCAGCGTCCAGACGGTTGCGCAGGGCACCCAGACCGCGGCCACCGACATCGGCCAGGTCAACCGCGGCGCCGCCGAAACCGGCGCGGCCTCGGAAGAGGTGCTGAACTCGGCAAAATCGCTCTCCAGCGAAAGCACGCGCCTGCGTGCCGAGCTCGACCGGTTCATGGGGAATATTCGGGCGGCGTAGAGACCGCTGGAATAACTCGTACGGTGGACTAGCGAAGCGTAGTCCACCGCCTCGATTTCACCACCGCGAGTCAAGCGGTGGGTTACGGCTTCGCCTAACCCACCCTACAACCTCACTCCACGTGCTGCGACCAGCGTCTTGGCGCGGCGTGCCTCGTGATCTTGCGCGTGGTGCTGCGCCTTGCGCCGCTCGTCTTGCCCGCGCGGCTCTTCCGCGAATGTGTCGTCTTTCTGACATCAGCCATGCGCCAACTCCTTGCAGCTCCATCGGAAACGGGCCGCATTCGGGGCCGTTCCTATGGGAACTCACCCCTGCCGCAGACGTTGTCGCAGGTGGCAGGCGGAATGCCGCACCCCCATGATCGGATCGCCCCCTGTCCACCTGATGTGAACCGGGGCCGATTCCATTGGTCAAACGCAACAACGCGATGGAATTGCAGCAAAGCCCAGCGCTGGACTATGGATCTGCGATCTCGGCGGCCGCGACCGACCGCATCGTCGAGACCAGCATTCCCGCGCGGCTCGATGCGTTGCCGTGGAGCGGCTTTCACACCCGCGTCGTGCTGGCGCTCGGCATCACCTGGATTCTCGACGGGCTCGAGGTGACGCTGGCCGGCGCACTGTCGGGCGCGCTGAAGCAGAGCCCGACGCTGCATTTCTCCAATCTTGATCTCGGCGTCGCCAACTCGGCCTATCTTGCCGGCGCCGTGCTCGGCGCGCTCGGCTTCGGCTGGCTCACCGACCGCATCGGCCGCAAGAAGCTGTTCTTCATCACGCTGGCGCTTTATCTGTCGGCGACCGCCGCGACCGCGCTGTCATGGAATGTCGCGAGTTACGCGCTGTTTCGCTTCCTCACCGGTGCCGGCATCGGCGGCGAATACACCGCGATCAATTCGACCATCCAGGAGCTGGTGCCGGCGCGCTATCGCGGCTGGACGGATCTTGTCATCAACGGCAGCTTCTGGCTCGGCGCCGCGATGGGCGCGGTGGCGGCCATCGTGCTGCTCGATCCCGCCGTGATCAGCCCCGATCTCGGCTGGCGCCTTGCCTATCTCATCGGCGCCACCATCGGCCTCGTCGTGCTCCTGATGCGAATGTGGATCCCGGAAAGTCCACGCTGGCTGATGATCCATGGCCGGCCCGATCAGGCGCACGCCATCGTCGACGAGATCGAGCGCTCTGTGATCGGACACGATCAGCATGCGAGCGACAGGCGCTTCCCCAAGATGCGCCTGAAGATGCGCGACCACACGCCGATCCGCGAGGTCGTGCACACGCTGTTCTCGCTCTATCGCCAGCGCGCGCTGGTCGGCCTCGTGCTGATGAGCGCGCAGGCCTTCTTCTACAACGCGATCTTCTTCACCTTCGCGCTGGTGCTGACGGATTTCTATGGCATCAGCGCCGACCATGTCGGCTGGTATCTGCTGCCGTTCGCCGCCGGCAATTTCCTCGGTCCGCTGCTGCTCGGCCGCCTGTTCGACACGCTCGGCCGACGCGTCATGATCATGTTCACCTACGGCGTCTCCGGCCTGCTGCTGGCGTTGTCGGGTTACCTGTTCTCGATCGGTGCGCTGAGCGCGCAGGGACAGACCATTGCCTGGATGGTGATCTTCTTCTTTGCTTCGCCGGCGGCCAGCGCGGCCTATCTCACCGTCAGCGAGACGTTTCCGCTGGAAGTCCGCGCGCTGGCGATCGCCGTGTTCTACGCGATTGGCACCGGTATTGGCGGCGTGATCGGGCCAGCCCTGTTCGGCGCACTGATCGACACGGGATCGCGCACCAGCGTGTTCGCCGGCTATCTGCTGGGGTCCTTCCTGATGATCGCGGCCGCGATCGTGGCGTGGCGCTATGCTGTCTCGGCGGAACGAAAATCGCTCGAACAAATCGCGCGGCCGCTTGCTTCCATGGAGTAGACTATGAAATCGGAACTTGCTGAACTGGATCGGAAGCGTCCCATGCTGGAAGATGAAGCGCCCGACGCGGTGCCTGTGCCCCATGCGCTCGTCCCGCATCTCAATGAGACAGCGATCCTGCTCGACATCGACGGGACGCTGCTCGACCTGATGCCGACGCCGCGCGAAGTGTGGGTGCCGCCGGGCCTGTCGGAGACGCTCAACCGGCTGACGGAGCGCACGTCCGGCGCGCTGGCGATGGTCAGCGGCCGTTCGCTCAACGACATCGACCTGATCTTCGCGCCCGATGTGTTTCGTGCGGTCGCCGGACACGGTGCGGAGATGCGGCTGTCGGTGGACAACGAGGCCGACGACGTGCATGCGCCGCCGATGGACAAGGAGCTGAAGCGGCGCCTCGCCGCGATCGCGAAGCTCAGCCCCGGCATTCTGCTCGAGGACAAGGGCTATTCGCTGGCACTGCACTACCGTCTCGCGCCGCATGCGGAGAAGGCGATCTATGAGGCTGTCTCGCTGATCCGCGCCGACCTGCCCAATGCACCGATCGAGGTATTGCCCGGCAAGTTCGTCTTCGAGATCAAGCATTCCGGTTTCACCAAGGCGACCGGCGTGCGCGAACTGATGAAGCATGAACCGTTCAGGGGGCGCCGGCCGATCTTCATCGGCGATGACGTCACCGATGAAACCGTCTTCGCGATCATGCCCGACATGAACGGACTTTCTTTCTCCGTCGGCCGCCGCGCCATCGGCGTCAACGGTCACTTCGACGCGCCGAACGATGTGCGCGCGTTCCTTGCGCGCCTGCTCGACGATACAAGGTTGGAATAAGGCACGTCATCTCGGGGCCACATTGTCGCGCGCAATGCTCCATCGCACGCGCAATTCACGCTGCGCAACACAGCCGCCAAAACTCTCTTTCTCAATAGGAATCCCCCCGGTTCCCGCAAGGAAACTGGTTCCAACGCGCATGCCTGACTTTGGTTTCATTTCGTAGAAATGATGACAGGAACCATATTGATGAACGGCAGTTAAACGGGGTGGAATGAACAGGAGGGGACGACCTGTGAACTTAGTCGTCGTTTCAAATCGAGTTGCGCGCGGTAAACCCAACGAGCCCATGACGGGCGGCCTCGCAGCGGCGTTGCTTCCCGTCGTGGAGCATTCAGGTGCGATCTGGGTGGGTTCCTCCGGCCGCGTGCGCGACGGCCATCAGAAGGAACCGTTCGCCGAGATCGAGGCGCTGGGCTCCGGCGCGATTGCGACGCTGGATCTGCCGGCTGCGCATTACGGCGGCTATTATGAAGGCTTCGCCAATTCGGCGCTGTGGCCGGCGCTGCATTCGCGCAGCGACCTGATCCGCGTCTCGCGCGAAGATTATGTCAGCTATCGCGAGGTCAACGCGTTCATGGCGCGCGCCCTGATGCGCTTCCGCAAAGCCAAGACCGGGTTCTGGGTGCAGGATTATCATTTCCTCGCGCTCGGCGCGGAGCTGCGCGATCTCGGTGTCGATGATCCGATCGGCTTCTTCCTGCATACGCCCTGGCCGGTGGCTGCGGTGATGCAGGGCGTGCCCAATCATCGCGAGCTGATTACGGCGATGCTCGCTTACGATCTGCTCGGCTTCCAGACGGAAGAAGATCGCCAGAATTTTCTCAGGTATGCCGGCAGCGAGCTTGGCCTCACCATCGAGGACGGTATCGTGCTGTCGCAGCACGGCCGCACACGCTGTGAAGTCTTTCCCATCGGCATCGATGCGGAAAAATTCGCGGCCTATGCTGCGAAGTCGGCCTCGCACCCTGATGTGTCGCGCCTCCGCCGCAGCCTCAATGGCGAGCGTCTCGCGATCGGCGTCGACCGGCTCGACTATTCCAAGGGTCTCGTCAACCGCATCAGCGCGTTCGACCGGCTCTGGACCGATCAGCCGCAGTTTGCGCGCAGCATCTCGCTGCTGCAGATCGCGAACCCATCGCGTGGCGGCATCGAGGCCTATGGCAATCTCCAGAACGAGGTCGCGCGTCTCGTCACCGACGTCAATGGACGTCACGGCGAAGTGGACTGGACGCCGATCCGCTATCTCAACAAGGGCTTCAGCCAGGCCGTGCTCGCGGGCCTCTATCGTACCGCGCAGATCGGCGTGGTGACGCCGCTGCATGACGGCATGAACCTCGTCGCCAAGGAATATGTCGCGGCCCAAAACCCGGCCGATCCCGGCGTGCTGGTGCTGTCGAAATTCGCGGGCGCCGCCAACGAGCTCGACACCGCGCTCTTGGTCAATCCGCACGACATCGACGGCATGGCCCGCGCGATTGCGGTTGCCGCCGCGATGCCGCTCACCGAGCGCAAGATGCGCTGGGATGCGATGATGAAGAAGCTGCGCGGCCACACTATTCAGCAATGGTCGGCAGACTTCGTCGCCGAGTTGGAGAAGTGCCGGACGGAGAAGGCCGCTGTCGCCCCGCTGGCAGCCCAGCCGCCGCAAGCCTTGCGCTGGCTGAAGTCGGCGATCTCAGGCGTACGATTGATTTAGGATGCAACGTCATGGCCGGGCTTGTCCCGGCCATCCACGTCTAACCTCTCAGCTCTTAGAAGGTCGATGTCCGGGACAAGCCCGGGCATGACGGCGGTCTTCGAGAGCATCGCTCGATCTCAATAACAATACGACACGCCCTCCAGAATCGCGCATTGCCGCTTGTTCGGCGCGTTCGGATCGTCCAGCGGCACCATGCCCTTGCCCTGGCCGACGAACACGCCGGGCCCGATATGCACCGAGCTCTTGTTGCCGATGATCACGCTCTGATGCGGCGTCGCGCTCGAACGCGTCCCGTCGGGCCAGAGGATGGCGTCGCCGGAAAGCACCCCGCGCCGCCCGTCATCGCAGCTCACATCGACACCCTGCCGGGTGCAGACCTGCGCCAATGCGGGCACGGACAAGGCGGAGCCAAGGGCGGAAATCAGGCCGAGTGCGACGATGGTCTTGCCGATGGTCATGGCGTCCCCGGTCGGTTTGGCGGTCTCAAGTGAATCGTCGCGCCAAACCCGCCTCAGGTTCAGCCTTCGGGCGGTTCCCGGGCGTCCGTTGACGTCAGATATTGTTGTTTAAATACAATATCTTACGGAAAATTCACCCGATCTCCCCGCGATCCCTTGCAAAATCACCCGCGCCCCTTCAAGAGAGGGCGCTCCGGAGAGATGGCCGAGTGGCTTAAGGCGCACGCTTGGAAAGCGTGTGTGCGGGAAACCGTACCGTGGGTTCGAATCCCACTCTCTCCGCCATCCCATCGAAATGATCTCGTACTTCGATCTGGAGGGAGGTCAGAAATGCGGCCGTTTTCCCGCTTTTTTGCCGACGGAGACGACCGCTCACCCGTCCAAATTGGTGCCAGATAGGTCTGGAGAACCGAATTTTCTCCGAATCTTAGAACATGCAAAATCGGTCCAGTACGGTTTTCTCGGGAAAACCAGGGGCTTCTTTTGGGGCGCGGTTTGAATCTCTCTCGCTCAAGCGATGTGTTTACCATTCCAATTCAGAAGTTTCGCCCCAACCGCCTCCGCTTTCACCAGCGCTGCGCAAAGCGTCTCTTTTTCATCCTGTAAGCGACAGCTAAGGTGGCTCAATCAAGAGGGGAATCACTTTGTCTGCCGTTGCTAGCCGACGCCCAGAGGCGGCCGCCAATCGATCTGGCGAGGTGAAGTGGGTTGCCGCCGAAAACAAGGCAGGTCTGTCGTCGGGTTCCGGTTTACCAAAGACGAGTGTGCGGACGAGACAGAAAAACAACGTGCCAGCCCAGCCCTGCCAAACGTCCTGGAAAGAACAAGTGATTGAGCAGAACAAGAGGCCCGGCAACCCGGCGCTGAGGCTAGTATAGCATGGCAAGTCATTCCGATCTCGCGAACCTGATCTGGCAAATTGCTGACCTTTTGCGAGGGCCTTATCGGCCGCCGCAGTATGAACGCGTAATGCTGCCCCTCGTTGTGCTGCGCCGGTTCGACTGCGTTCTCGCCGACACTAAGCAGAAGGTGCTATCGGAGTTCGAGCGCCGCAAAGGTGGCAGGCTTGACGGAGATGCGCTCGACAGCATCTTGAACAAGGCCTCAGGTCATCGCTTTCACAACAGATCGGCCCTAGATTTCCAAAAGCTGAAGGGCGATCCCGACAACCTAAACAAGCACCTTGTAAGCTACATCAAGGGTTTTTCCGCCAACGTCCAGCGTATTTTCGAGTATTTCGAGTTCGAAAATGAAATCGAAAGGATGCAAGAGGCGAACATCCTCTACCTGGTCATCAAGGAATTTTGCGACGTCGACCTGCATCCGCGCAAAGTGACTAACCAGGACATGGGCCTGGTGTTCGAGAACCTAATCCGCCGCTTCAACGAACTCGCGAACGAAACGGCTGGCGATCATTTCACGCCGCGTGAGGTTATCACGCTGATGATCGATTTGTTGTTCCTCGATGCGGATGAGCTGCTGAGCCGGCCGCGCGTCGCCATGCGTATGCTCGATCCCGCGTGTGGCACCGGCGGAATGCTGGCTGGAGCGCAGAAATACATGCGCGAACATCACAGGGAGGCGAAGCTCTACGTCTACGGGCAGGATTATAACAAGCGCGCCTTTGCCACCGCTGCCTCCGACATGCTCATGAAAGAGGTCGACCATAACGGTGGCGGCGAGAACGTGCAATTCGGTGACAGCTTTCTCGACGATAAGTTTGAGGGGCAGAGTTTTGACTACTTTATCGCGAACCCACCTTTCGGCGTCGATTGGAAAAAACAGCAGACAGAGATTGTTCGCCGGCACGAGAAAGCAGCGAAGGAAAGTGCATGGAGTGCCGGGCTTCCGCGCGTCAATGACGGTTCGTTGCTTTTTCTCCAGCACATGATCTCAAAATTCGAACCGGTTGACCACAAGGCGCTGAAGTTCGGCTCGCGCGCGGCCATCGTGTTTTCGGGGTCGCCGCTGTTCACCGGCGGCGCGGGCGGCGGCGAGAGCGAAATCCGTCGCTGGATTATCGAACGGGACATGCTGGAAGCCATCGTCGCCCTGCCAGAGCAAATGTTCTATAATACAGGCATCGGAACCTATATCTGGATCGTCACCAACAGGAAGGCGAAACGGCGCGAGGGAAAAATCCAGCTCGTCGATGCACGCGAGACGTGGATTCCCATGCGCCGCAGCCAGGGCGACAAGCGCCGCAAGATCGGCGAAGGCCCGGCGCTGGAAGGTGACGACCGTGCCGACGAGCCCGACCAGATCGCGGCAATCGTCCGGCTCTATGGACGATTCCAGGTGAATGAACAGTCCAAGCTCTTCGACAATGAAGACTTCGGCTACACCCGCATCACGGTCGAGCGGCCCTTGAAGCTGCGCTACCAGATGAGCGTGGAGGACAAGGCGCGCTTCCTCGATGCCGCGCCGCATTTGCTGGATGACATTCAGGCGATCGACACGGCGCTTGGCCGCGAACCACATCTCGATTGGAATGTAGTCTGGGCCAGCATCGAGAAGCAGCTCAAGAAGTCGGGCTCGCGCTGGAAAGGGCCGGAGGAAAAGCTGTTCCGCACCGTCTTCACCGTGAAGGACGCGAAGGGCGCTGCGGTGAAGAAGGGGTCTGGCTTTGAGGCCGATGCCGAACTTCGCGATTTCGAGAACGTGCCGCTGAAGGATGATATCGACACCTATTTCAAGCGCGAGGTGCTGCCGCATGTGCCTGATGCCTGGATGGACCGCACCAAGGATAAGGTCGGCTACGAAATCAACTTCAACCGCTACTTCTACAAGTTCACCCCACCGCGCAAACTGGCCGAGATCGATGCGGACCTGAAGAAAGCGGAAGATGAAATCCTCAGGCTGCTGCGGGAGGTGACGGAATGAGCGGCAAATCAAAATACCCGCGACAACGCCTCAAGTTCGCGGCAACGATCAATGACGAAGCACTTGCCGAGGATGTCGATCCCGATTTCGAGATTCAGTACATCGACATCGGCAACGTGGACTCGTCAGGGGCGGTCCATGAAATCGCTACCTATCGTTTCGAGGTTGCACCAAGCCGGGCACGGCGTATTGTCAGGGATGGCGACGTCATCATCTCGACCGTTCGAACATACCTTCAAGCCATTGCTTCGATTTCTTCACCACCGGACAATCTGATCGTTTCGACGGGGTTCGCCGTCATCAGGCCGCGCCCCGGCGCGCTAGATGCGAAATTTTGCCGCTACGTTCTTCGCGAACCGATCTTCCTTGCTGAAGTAGAGATGCGATCAACGGGCATCAGCTATCCGGCCATCAATGCATCCGAAGTCGGTGACATCGCAATCCCGTATCCGCCGTTGCCAGAGCAAGGAGTGATTGCCGACTTCATTGAAGCGGAGTTCGATCACATCGACGCCCTGATTGCCGCCAAGCAGCGTTTGCTCGACCTGCTGGCCGAGAAGCGGCGGGCGGTTGTCGCCGAGGCTGTCATGCGCGGCCTTGATCCCACCGCCCAATTGCGCCCCTCCGGCGTCGACTGGCTCGGCGAAATCCCCGCGCATTGGGACGTTCGTCGCGTTGCGACGCTTTTCACGCAGCGAGACGAACGGAGTCAGCCGGAACTGCCGTTGCTTGAAGTATCTATCAGTTCCGGCGTGATTGTTCGCGAGTTCTCGAATGACAAAATCGAAGGCACGGCATCAGACTTCAACACGTACAAAGTCGCGCGATGTGGCGATATCGCTTTCAACAAGATGCGCATGTGGCAGGGCGCCGTTGGTGTCGCGCCGGTCGATGGTCTCGTCAGTCCGGACTATACGGTGGCCGAGGCCGCTTCTTGTCTCCGCCCGGAGTATGCGGGTCTGCTCTTCAGGACCGATTCATTTAGCGCGGAATCCGGCCGGAACTCTCAGGGCATAACCTGGGACAGGCTGCGCCTGTATTGGGATGGCTTCCGCGATATCTTTATGCCGCTTCCGCCCTTAGCCGAACAGGATGCAATCGTTGAAGTCGCTCAAGTTGAAGCCGCCAAGATCGACCGCCTCCGCGCCGCCACCGAGCATTCCATCACGCTGCTGAAGGAACGCCGAGGCGCGCTGATCGCCGCCGCCGTCAACGGCCAAATCGACATCCGGGAGGCGGCATGAAGATCACACGGCTCAGCGTCGCCAATCTGCGCGCCTTCGAGCAGGCGTCCTTCGATTTCGATCCCGGCTTCACGCTGCTGGTCGGCGTCAACGGCGTTGGCAAAACAACGGTGCTGGAAGCGCTACGCATTTGCGTCTCGCGCCTGCTGCCTAAATTCACCGCCAGCCGAAGCCGCCCGGACGCCTTCGGCCTTGATGACATCCAAGTGGGCGCATCTGCTCTGACCGTCGATCTCGACCTGACGATCCATGGCGAAGCCTACCATCTGCTGATCCACAGACAGCGGGAGCAGAACGTGCCGCACAAGGACGGCGTCGTACGTGAGCAGACCCTTGCCACGCCGGACCGCGAAACTCTCTCGCCCGATTTCGGCAAGGCGGCGAAAGCGCTAAAGACGGCGAAAACGCAGCCCGTAGCCGCCTATTTCGCCACGCGCCGCTCTCTCGTTTCCGACGAGCAGCCGAAATCCGGCAAAGCAAGGGGCGGGCAAGCCGCCGCCTTCGCTGATGCGCTTGTCGCCCGCCCGCTGCGCCTTGCCGAACTTGCCACCTGGATGCACGCGCAGGACGCGCTGTCTCGTGAACTGCCGCGTGCCGGGCTGCATTTGGCCACCATGCGCACCGCCGCCCGGCGCTTCCTGCCGGATTGCGACGGCTTGCGCGCCGAGATGGAGGACGGCCCGCGTTTGCTGATCGAAAAGCAGGGCCGCACGCTCGATGTGCGGCAGCTCTCCGACGGGGAACGCAGCTTGCTGGCTCTCGTACTCGACCTAGCCAGGCGGCTCTCGCAGGCCCATCCCGGCCTCGATGACCCAGTGCGCGATGGCGTTGGCGTGGTGCTGATCGATGAGATCGATCTGCACCTGCATCCCCAATGGCAGCGGCGTGTTGTCCGGAATCTGGAAGAGACGTTCCCGAATTGCCAGTTCATCGCCACCACCCATTCACCGCAGGTGATTGGCGAAGTGCCGCACGACAAGATTCAGATGATTAAGGACGGCAAGGTCTATTCGCCCGCGCGCTCCTTCGGCATTGATTCAAGCCGTGTCCTTGAAGAGGTGATGGACACTAAGTCACGAAACGCCGGCGTCGAGGACGTAATCAGCAGAATCGCCAGACTCATTGACGACGGCAAAGCCGACGAAGCCAAGGCGGAAATCAATACGTTGTCCGACAAGATCGGAGAGGATGATCCCGAAATCACCCGCGCCAGAACTCTTCTCGATTTCATGGAGGGGGATGCGTGAGGATGATCTCCAAGGGAGTCGAGCCGAATAGTCTCGCGCACCATAGGGCGCAGGCGCACAGCGACTACAACAACTACGCGCAGAAGGACGAGCTGCGCGCTGCTCTAGTCGGCGAGCAGAAGGGCCTTTGCTCCTATTGCACCGGACGCATTCGTGCGGTGTCAAACGCGATGAAGATCGAGCACTGGCAATGCCAGGCGACATATCCTCAACAGCAACTTGTTTATGGAAATCTGCTCGGCGCATGTCTGGGCGGCGAAGGAAGTTCTCCGACCGAACAACACTGCGATACCAGGAAGGCTAACCGCGATCTCAAGTGGAATCCGGCGAATATAGCCCATGCCATCGAAAGCAGACTGCGTTATCTTGCCGATGGAACGGTTAAAAGCACCGATGATGAGTTCAATACGCAAATAAATGACGTTCTGGGTTTAAATCTGAGTTACTTAAAGAATAGCCGAAAGGCGGTTTTGGATACCGTGTTGAGTTGGTGGCGTTCGACACCGAATGCGCGCCAACGAGTTCAGCAACAAATTGATCACCGCACGAACGCGGCGGAGCACCAGCCATTCAGTCCGGTTGCGGTCTGGTTCCTTCGGCGGAAACTGGGAGGCGCAGCGACATGAACCACGCCCGGCATTCGGAAGGCGCTTTCGAGACCGTCATTGAAGCGACAATGCTGGCCAATGGCGCCGTGCCGGAGCCTGCGGCGGGGTTCAACCGCGAGCGAGCGGTCTTTCCGGAGACCGTGCTTGATTTCATCCGCGCCACCCAGCCCAAGGAATGGAAGGCGCTGGAAGCGCTGCATGGGGAAAAAACCGGCACGCAGATCCTGACCGACCTCACCAAATGGATGGATCGGGAAGGCTCGCTCGCCACCCTGCGCCATGGCTTCAAGTGCTTTGGCAAAACCCTGCGTGTGGCCTTTTTCAAGGCGGCGCATGGGCTCAACCCTGAGCTTGAGGCGCGCTACGCGGCCAACCGCGTCGGCATCACGCGGCAGCTGCATTTCTCCAAGGCGTCGGAGAAGTCGCTGGACGCGGCGATCAGCATCAACGGGATCCCGGTCGCCTCGGTCGAACTGAAGAACCCGATGACCGGGCAGACGGTCGAGCATGCCTTGCGGCAGTACCGTAACGATCGCGATCCGCGCGAGCCGATCTTCGAGTTCAAGCGGCGCATGCTGGTCCACTTCGCGGCCGACACCGACACAGTGTTCATGACAACGCGGCTGGCCGGACAAGCCACCCACTTCCTGCCCTTCAACAAGGGCAACAACGGCGGCGCGGGTAATGCGCCCGACCCGAAAGGGCGCAGCTATCGCACGGCCTATCTCTGGGAAGAGGTGTTGCAGCGGGACAGCCTGCTCGATCTGCTCGCGCGCTTCATCCACCTGCAGATCGAGGAAAAGCGCGACGATCAGGGCCGGAAGGTCAAAAAGGAGACGATGATCTTTCCGCGCTATCACCAGCTCGAAGCGGTGCGCTCGCTGGTGGACCAGGCGCAGCGGGAGGGTGTGGGTAACAACTATCTGATCGAGCATTCGGCCGGCAGCGGCAAGAGCAACACCATCGGCTGGCTGACGCACCGGCTGGCGTCGCTCCATGACGACAAAAACGTGCGCGTGTTCGATAGCGTAATTGTGATCACCGATCGCGTGGTGCTGGACAAGCAGTTACAGGACACCATCTACCAGTTCGAACACAAGCACGGTGTGGTGCAGAAGATCGACGAAAGTTCGCGTCAGCTTGCCGAAGCGCTCGAAAGCGCCGTGCCGATCATCATCACTACCTTGCAGAAATTCCCCTTCGTCTCGCGCCAGCTCGCCAAAATGGCCGAAGAGCGGGGCGAGGCCGGTGGTGGCGTCCTGAAGGCGCTGCGCTGCGCCGTGATCATAGACGAGGCGCACAGCTCGCAGGGCGGCGAAACGGCGACGGACCTCAAGGAAGTTCTCGGCGGTCAGGGGCTTCGCGAGGAAGCCGCGAAATACATGGCCGAGAACGACAACGAGGATGTCGAAGAACTCTATCGCTCAATGGCGAAGCGCGGGCGGCAGGCGAATTTGAGTTTCTTCGCCTTTACCGCAACGCCGAAGCACAAGACCCTCAAAGTATTCGGGCGTGAGGATAAGCCGGCGCATCGCTACACGATGCGGCAGGCGATCGAGGAAGGTTTCATCCTCGACGTGCTGAAGCACTACACGACCTACGCCACCTATTTCCAGCTTCTCAAAGCGAGCGAGGGCGATCCGAATGTCGAGCGGAAGAAGGCGGCACGCGCGCTGGCGCGGTTCCTCAAGCTGCATCCACACAACATCGCCCAGAAAACCGAGGTGATGATCGAGCATTTCCACGCCGTGACCCAGCATAAGATTGGCGGGCGGGCCAAGGCCATGGTGATTACGGGATCGCGGCTCGAAGCGGTTCGCTACAAGCAGAGCTTCGATCGCTACATCGAGGAGAAGGGCTATGCCATCAAGTCGCTGGTGGCCTTCTCCGGCGCTGTCACGGACGACAAGCTGAAGGATGTCACCTACACCGAGGAGGGCATGAATCTCGGCGTGCGTGAAAAAGAACTGCCGGAGGTCTTCGCCGCCCAGGAGTATCAAGTGCTACTCGTCGCCGAGAAGTACCAGACAGGCTTCGATCAGCCCTTATTGCACACGATGTATGTCGACCGGCGGCTTGCGGGCATTCAGGCGGTGCAGACGCTATCCCGCCTGAACCGTATACATCCGCTGAAGGAGGACACCTTCGTCCTCGATTTCGTCAACGAACGAAACGAAATCCGCGAGGCGTTCAAGACCTATTTCGAGGGCGCGGAGGTCGGCGAGGACGTCGACCCGGCCCGAATGTATGAGATCAAGAGCGAACTTGACGCCGATGGCATTTATGTCGTCGCGGACGTAGAACGCTTCAGCGCCGTGTATTTTAAGCCGCGCCAACGCCAGAGCCCGAACGATCATCAGTTGATGAATGCGGCGCTTGATCCTTGTGTGGCCCGGTTCAAAGAACTTCACCAGGAAAAGACCGACGAGGCCGAGCTATGGCACGGCAAGGTGATGGCCTTTTGCAGCTTGTATGGCTTCCTCAGCCAGATCATTCCCTATCAGGACACGGATCTCGAACGTCTGTACGTTTTCCTTAGACACCTCGCGACTAAGCTGCCGAAGCGCGGCGCCGGGTCTTCTTATCAGTTCGATGACGAAGTGCGCCTCGAATACTACCGCTTGCAGAAGATCAGTGAAGGTTCCATTAGCCTGCGCGACGGCCAGGCCAACCGGCTTGACGGCCCGTCTGAGGTCGGATCCGGCGTGCTCCACGAGGAAAACGTTCCGCTTTCGCGGCTGATCGATGTCGTCAATGACCGGTTCGGCACCGACTTCAATCAGGCGGATCAACTGTTCTTCGATCAGATCGTGGAGGCGGCGATCTCCGATGCTGCGTTGAAACAGGCCGCGGCCGTCAATCCCGGCGACAAGTTCGAGCTGGTCTTCAAGAACCTGCTTGAGGCTCTCTTTGTCGAACGCATGGACCAGAACGAAGAGATTTTCGTGCGGTTCATGAATGATAGATCTTTCCAGAAGGTTGTGACGGAGTGGCTATCGTCAGAGGCCTACAAGAAGCTTCGTTCGCCTTTTCAGAGTGTACCTGATAGGGGCGACGCGGAGGCCCCAGATTTGGCAGCATCATCCATAACACCGGCTTCGCTGGATTAAAGGACCTCCGCGCTGCCCTGTGGTTCAGCTTCTCTGTATCCCGCGGATGCATCAGAGGCGGGATAAAAGATGTTCCATAATGTTCGATGTGCGAATCCGCGCCCCCAAAACCTTCCATTTTGAAAGGGGTTTTAGCGGCTTCCGGCATTCCGAGTGGAGCGACTGAACAGAGCTTGCTGCTGGTCCCACTCGGCTGGGATGGATTTCAACAGCTGCGCCAGTTCGAGCCCGTCTGGCTGCAGCCCGTTCAGGATGGCTTCGGTGATGGTCGGCGAGAGCAGGGTGAGCCGAAGCACTCGGCAGAGATAGGACTCGTTGATCTTCTCGGCCTTGGCGAGGTCTCGCACCGAGCTAAACAGGTTCGTTTCCAGCATAGCGCGCCAGCGATGGGCCCGCACCACGGCCTTGACCAATGTGTTGTCGACCTGCGGCTTCGGGGGTGACCAAGCCTCGGCAGTTGCGGGGGTGACGACGCGTTTACGACCGCCCTGCCGGCGGAATGAGATCGGGATACTCACGACCATTGTTCGTCCGTCGCGCCCGAGCTTCGGTCGACCAATGGGACCGAGGGTGAGGGTGGTCGGCCTATTCATTCGGCGGCCTGCTGGAAGGGCTGTGGTTGCAACTCCGAAGAGAGCGAGGTCAGGCCTTGGATCTTCAAAGTGATGTCCATTCGCTCCGCGTGCATGTCGATGCGTTCGACGAGTAGCTGAACGATGCGGGCCTGTTCGGCCGGAAACAATTCGTCCCAGAGTTCGTCAAAGCCGAGCAGCGCATTGCGCACTTCAGCTTCGCTGACCTCAGCGGCCTGCTTGCGTAGAGCGCGCCAGGTTTGAACGATGATTTCAGGAGCCTGCAGGAGCCGACGGACCTGCTCGATGATGATGCGCTCTAGCTCAGCCGCGGGCACCAGCTTGACCGGGCAATCCGATCTGCCCTGCTTCATGGCGGTCTGGCTGATGTAGTAGCGATAGAGGCGGCCCGACTTCCGGGTGTGCGTTGGCGACATGGCCGCGCCGTCCGGACCAAATAACAAACCTTTCAACAAGGCTGGTGTCTGAGCCCGGCTGTTGTTCGCCCGCTTGCGGGGGCTTTCCTTCAGAATGCCGTGCGCCTGATCCCAGAGCTTGCGGTCGATGATCGCCTCATGCTCCCCAGGGTAAGCGGTGCCTTTGTGAACTGCCTCTCCGAGATAGACCCGATTACGAAGAATCCGATACAGCAGCGTCTTATCTACGAGGTGACCATACCGGGTGCGTTCGTTGGCGGCGATAAGCTCTCGAGCCAGCAGGGTTGCAGACTTGAGCTGCACGAAGCGTTGGAAAATCGCCCGCACCCGGTCCGCATCGGCCGGGTAAACTAGCAATTTGCGATTGCGTACTTCATAGCCGAGAGGCGTCCAGCCGCCCATCCATTTGCCACGCTTGCGCGAGGCCGCGACTTTGTCACGGATCCGCTCGCCGATCAGCTCGCGCTCGAATTGGGCGAATGTCACCAGGATGTTCAGAGCCATGCGGCCCATGGCATCCTTGGTGTTGAAAGATTGGGTGACGGAGACGAATGTCACGCCGTGCCGTTCAAACAATTCGACAAGGTTGAGGAAGTCGAGCATTGACCGTGAAAGTCGGTCGATCTTGTAGACGACGATCACATCGAGCTTGCCGGCTTGGACTGCGGCGATGAGCCGTTTCAGGGCCGGTCGTTCCAACGTGCCGCCCGAGAAGCCGCCATCATCGTAGCGATCAGAAACGGCGATCCAACCCTCCGCTCGCTGGCTCACGATGTAAGCCTCAGAAGACTCTCGCTGGGCATCTAGCGAGTTGAAGTCCATGTCGAGGCCTTCTTCGCTCGACTTGCGGGTATACACTGCACACCGAACTTTACGGATTGCGGGGCGGCCGGGATCTGCCCGCTCAAAAGAGCTGGCAAATGGACTGGCTCGCCGTTTTTGCGATGCTCGGGAGGTCATTTGCCGAGCGAGTTTTTGAGGCCGAAGAAGACCCACCCATTCCATTTGGTGCCCGTGATCTGGCGGGCGACCGAGGACAGGGATTTGTAGGGACGGCCGAGGTATTCGAAGTCGTCGTGGCGAACGGTGACGCAGTGCTCCACGCCCTCCCATTCGCGAATCAGTTTCGTCCCGGCGAGTGGGCGCAGAAGCGGTCGGACCTTGCGGTCCGCGGGCTTCTGGTCGGCGTACTGCTTGGCCATGGCTTTGAGCCGTTCGGTGGTTTCCCGGCTCAGGCCGCCATAGGCCAGCTCCTGTATGCGGTAGGCAAGCCGGCTCTCTAAGAAACGGCGGTTGTAGGCGGGCGGCTCAGTGTCGAAAAGTTCGCGCCAACGGGCCTTCAGAACGGGGGCGGAGGCGCCCTTCAGGGCCGCCAATTGCGACAAAACGCTCTCTTTCACGGTCTAACTTCCTGGGCTTTGCAGGTGACATCACCCCCAGACGGCTCGCCACAGTCGAGCAGAGATTTTGCTTCACCGCACAATTTTCGACTGGACTTCCGCTCCAAAAGACGCAGGAGGCCTGCGGCCAAGAGGGCGGCAAGTTCGGGTAGTGTGTCATCGTGTTCAGTGGTCATACGCCGTTACTCGGCGGAGACGTCTCGCTGGTCCAACGGTTTCATATGAAACGGTAAGAGCTCGAACCCTGTCGCACTCAGGCGTAGTCAAGGCGCTAGGGTTCTGTGGATCAAAGCGGCTGAAGCGCTTCCGATAGGCCCGAGTTTTCGGAAAACTGCGCCTGTGATTCGGGTGGCGGTGGATGGTTGACTTTGGTTCCGACGGCAATGGGTGGACCGTTAGCGAGGCCCTTGTCCGGGTGCCGAACGCTGCGATGCATCTTCGCTATGGAGATCTAGTGGCTTGGGGTCGTGTAGGCGATACTGACGCCGACGCCTCCTACATTGATGCCTCTCGTTGGCTCGATGGCAGCTTACGGACTAGAAAGAAGGGTCAGATTGAGGGAATGCTCTCGGATGGGCGGCCAGTTTTCGATCTCCGAATTTTCCCGGTGCTCGAGGCTCCGAACCTGGCTAGCTACCTTGGGCATCTGCCCCTAAAGGATGCGTTCAACAGATTTGTGATCGGTGATCCCGAAGTCCAGCTTACTGCGGAGCTTGCGATAGTCGACTGGCCTGAGCTTCGCTCGCTTTACCGAGATGTCGATCGATCTACGTACTGGCTATGGCCGCTGGATCCAGATGAAGTCACAGACATTGGTGAGTTCGACCCAATTCAGCCATATATCACAGGCCGCGTGCACACACCTGCAACTGATCGAGCTCAAGCGCTACTACGAAAGCGCTATAAGGCTATGATCAATGCGCTACAGACAGGGCTCCTACTTGCCGTCGGAGATCCTGTCCGGTCGAGCGACAAGCAGGAGATTCTTACCACAATTTGGGGCGGCCCAGGATACTACTTCGATCGGCGAACCGGAGACCTGCTGCAAGACCGAGATTGGGGAGACCAACCGTTCGAGACCACGCCAATGTCTGACGGTCGCGAAAATTACCAGTTGCGCTGGCGGGCTGTTTTGCTTCGGTCCCCGCCAGTTCACAACTCAAGCCAAACTGGAAAGCCGTCCAAGTCGACTCAGCAAAAGAACAAATTCGAAGAAAGATATGAAGGGTGCCTCGACTTTCTTTGTCGGCTTATGAGGGCCACCCCACACCTTCGGCCAAAAAGGAAACAGCTGATCTTTCGCGACGCGAAAGTGGCTTGCGGCGAAAATCTGGGTTGGGACATCTTTTGTGCGGCCTGGGAAGCGGCGAAGCGGGCCGTACCAGACGCAGCTGACGCCTGGAGCCGTGCGGGCGCACCCAAGAAATCGTACCGTAAATAATGGTACCAGATCCTATCTAGTTCGCTCAGTATTCTGATCGGGACGAGTCGACCACGTTCGACTGCATCGTAGTGGATGCAGGACAAACGCAAATGAAGTTGATTCCGACCGCAGATCCAGATGCGCTGTTGACGGAGGATATAGCAGCCGAAATTCTGAGTATTTCGATCCGCACGCTGCAATCATGGCGTCCCCGACAAGCCGGACCACCCTTCGTGCAGGTCGGCCGCGCTGTTCGGTACCGCCGGCGCGATCTCATCGCCTGGATCGACGCAAACACGTGTTGTCGCCTCTCGGAGTGTCGTCCGTGAAGAAGGGGCGATCTGACAAGAGGCATGATTGTTACGCTGAAGAGCCGCTCAATTATTCCGTTTATTTCGGTCGCGAGCGGCTCGGGCGATTCATCCGCTCTGGAGAGCAGGAGTTCCTGGCTTTCGACCGTGACGATCGAACTCTCGGAACATTCCGCAAGCAGAAGCAAGCTGTTCATGCCATCTATGCCGCAGCGGATGAGCGCCGATGAGTTGGCAAGCGACAGCCTGGGCCGTGCGCCAGAAGGTTGAACCACCGGCACGAAAGCTTTTGCTCCTTGTGATCGCGACCTATGCCGATAAGCATGGGATCTGTTGGCCGTCTCAGGGGACGTTAGCCGAAGACACGGGTATGTCGCTCGATACAGTTCAGCGTCATACAAAGAGGCTTAAAGACGGAGGATTTCTATCTATCACGCGCCCACCTAAACGTCGCGGCCAATGGCAAACGTTCGTTTATCAACTGGGCATGCGTCCCCGCGAGGCTAGATCCCAAGACGCGCTACGCCGGCACGGCTCGTTTCGCTCACCTCAGACCAACCCGAATTGCGGCTTGGCCAGACCGCATCAAGAACGCCGACCAGGCCGCACAGCTATGCGGCCTAAACCTTCAATAGAACCTTCAACAGAACCTTCAGGCACGTCGATGTGGACCGATGCCGAGGCGAGACTGCGGGCTTTTCAGGCTAACCAAGAACCAACGGAGGTCACTCAGAACCGCATGGCTCGCAGACTGGGACCGGAGGGTTGGCTGTTGTTGGGTGAGCTCAGCAATGCGGAGCGAGAACGGCTAACAGCGTTGGAGGGTCGTCACCAGCTTGATGATGAGACGCTGAGACAGGCGGTGCTACGCGCGCGCTTTGCGCGATGAGTTGGGAGGCTCTGATGGGGGGTAGTCAAAAGTCTGGAAGCAGATCTTCCGGACCGGTCTCCCTGGTTCACCCGCAAAATTGGGGAATTAAATACAAAAAGCCATCCGGATCCGCGCAAGTTCGGGCGTCTGCGGAGCGTATCGTGCGCGGCAGTCGCATTCACCACCGTACCGGTCCGCCTTCTTCTGACCCTCGCCACCAGCTAGGGTCAAGAACGACCAGTTCTGGTTGGCGCTCCCACGAGCCGAGCCAAAACGTTGGCAAAAGACGAATAGTTGAGCACTTCAGCACCTGGATTTGGCAATTGTAATGTAATTGGCCCTAGCTGGCAGCTAGGGTTAGTCGCTCGGATAGATTGGTGGGGGGTAGGTTGATTCCTCTGGACATCCCAGCCCGAGGACCGGCCCCACTCCCATTCGCGGATCTTTTTCCCGGTCGCGCGTGTTTTGAGAGCGCGGTTCGACGGCTGTAAGAACCCGGACAATGTGCGTCGGCAAAAAAAAGGCTTGATCCGGCAGGCGCTTATCATTCACTTAACTCGACAACTCGCCGCCGATCGACAGCGGCGCGGCTAAATCTAGCTATTTAATTCCCGAGCTGACTTCGTGCATTTGGCCTTTGTCAGCGTCGAATAAGATCGTGGCATGCCGGTTTAGTCTGACTGTGAAATTGAATGCCGCCGTAGGGCTCACAATCTCCTGGAAAGGTTCGTCGCGCTCATGATCTGCATGCGAGGCTCAACGTAGAAGGATTGCAGTCTGAGGAAACGCGACCTCTGTAGCTTGGTTTGGTGCTCCATTTAAACAGCAGGTTTATCTTTAGCTGGCTGCTAGGGCTAAACCGGAAGATAGGGAGTGCAACCGAAGGGCTTTCCATTATCGGGTAATTCATTGCCGGAGAACGAGAAAAATTCCGCCCGACCGCGTTGATCGTCTCCGACGTGCCGAGCGATCGGTGCCCTCGCCAACTAAACAAATGGAAAATTGCGCTCAACGCGAGCCCGTGCCTAATTCGACGGGAATCGAAACGCTCGTTCGTAGAGGCGCGAGCGTCTGGTCGATGAATATGCGAGCCGATGTTCCCTTGGAGTTTCAGCCGTGCGGGAAAACTCTCCCTACGAAGATCTTCCTGAACCAGTTCGTGTGTCGTTTGCAAATTGCAGTTTGCTTTCGCTACGCAAAACCGCTGCGCTCTTGAACATGGACCGGAAAACGTTACGTCGCATGCTGGACCGGGGCGATATTACTGCACGACAGAAAGGTTATGGTTTAAAGAAGCCACGCATTGTCTTCACCATCGCCGATGTTGCCGGTTATTTGCGCACCACTTTCAAGTCGCGCGATAGTGAACTTTTAGTCCGATTGAGGAACATGCCGTACTCGGCCCCGCGCAAGGGTACTATGAATGTGAGCTGGGTGCGACCTAGGCGGAAGAAGATCAAACTCGAGCCGAAAAAGTCGGATGGAGATCTCAAGGAAGCTTGATCACGCCGGGCCGTTGGTCGACTTCTTCCATAACATCTCATTTGCGAATCGTTCTGGGTATGTTGTACCGCCTCCCCAGCTCGTGGCGAGCCATAGTCGTCGCGGTCAGCCGTCTTCTCGCCAGAAGGCTGGCATCAGTAGCCAGATCGGACATGCAGTCGCAATCATTGCCCTCAAAGCTCTCCTGGGACGCGCCAGCAGTCTACCTGAAATAGGTGTCTCGTCAGATTCCCCGCCTCACTCAGCGGCACTAACAAGAGATGCTGTTGCGCCTTTAGCGAAGTTGCAATCGGGACAAGCGACCTGGCCATTCGCTACGATGGTTTTGCCGCCCTTAGAGTGAGGCACCTTGTGGTCTGCATGCCAATGATCCCAAGCGACCTTGATGCCATCGCAGCGTAACTTAAGCTGACAAACGCCGCCGTCTCGACGGAAAATCGCTAGGCGTTGCTCGTGAGAAAAGCCCCTCTGTAAATCCTTCGGCTCAATATCCGGAACGGCAGCAAAAAACCGTTTCTCGAAGAAATCCAATCGAGCGGCAATGCTCTCTTGGCTATCGGTCGATTGGCTGATCAGCCGTCGGTATTCGACTAGTTGTATGTCCTTCCCTTCATCACTTTTGGCTTCGTCCTCCTTCCGCTCGGCTTCAAGGTCGATAAACCAGTCCTTGAGTCGGACTTCTAGGCCATCGCATACATATCCGTCGATTAGAATGGACACGAGACAATACAGTGTAATCACGTTGTAGCGCTCGAGCTCCGGCGTCTTTTCGGGAAACGCGCGGAGCAGAAAATCAAACACGCGGCGGACTTTCTTAGCGATCTTGCCATCAGTGGCAAATTGCCGGTGCTCTTCGTAGAGTTGATTCAGGTCGCTGTCACGTACGCTGGTCGGCCCCCCTTCGATCTCTAAGAGAACGGTCTGGGCTGCAAGGTGGTCAAAAGCAAAGCGCGAGTTTGAGAATCTGCAATTCTGGAAAAAGGCGTGCTGCGCAATGTCTTTGACGAAATCGCGCATGGCTCCCGTCATTGCGTTTCGCTTCTCTTGCGCCTTCAGAATGGTCCCGTTTTGGAGGCGGAGGAACATGTCACGTACTTCATCTTCTTGTTCTGTTTGCGTCGCATCTTCTACGACGACGACATCGACCGGATAAGCATCGAAAATTGTTCGGATATCGAGGGGAAGATCGTCATATTTCATCCCGGCGACCTTATACCCGTTAATGTCATCCATATCCCTCGCCAATCCGAACTGGCCTTTTCTAAACTCCCAAATTGTTCGAAGTCTTTGTTGCCCGTCGACAACCTCGTATTCAATGCCGTCAGGCCGCTTAACAGCACGCCAATACATTTTTGGGATGTCGTACTCTCGTAGGATGGTGTCCAGCAGCAACTGTTTCTGCTTGCGGGACCATGCTGGAGGGCGTTGATAGTCCGGTGTCGGATCGATGCGTTTTTCGTAGCTGCAAATGGTCGCAAGCGGAAGCGGACGCTTATTCATTTTCATCAGAGATCCCCGGAGGTAAAATCGATAGCAGCCGAGATTAGAAGAGAATGCTGCTGAAAGCCCGAACGCCTAGAACGCAACTTTCTTGTACTTATTATCGGCCGCCTCGCCTACCATCATCGTGACGATTCGTTCTTCAAGGTCCACCCAAAAGCGCCCGTTGCGGTCGCCGCGGCCGGAAGTAAGAGCGGCTAGTATCTCGGATTCTACTTTCTTCCCAAATTGGCCGGCCAGACGCTTCTGGTATCCCTTCCCGGCCCACAGTTCGCCTTCCGCATTTTGATTGCACGGAAGCCCCCACGCTGATTTTACTTCGCGACTTATAAAAACAGTCATGTCAATCTCCTGAAGGTCAACTACTTGTAGCATTCGGAATTTTTACAATATGGTTGTAGCACGGGACGACAGCAACTTTAGTCTTAGCGAGCCAGAGCAGCTGCAGCTCCTGCAATTGGAGCAGCTAAGTTCTTGGTCGTCCCGACAGCCCAAGCCAGAGGATGAGGTTAGCTCCGATCGTAAGTCGCAAAAAGTCGAAGAGCTGCCCACTGATTGGGCGTTGCTGCGCGACATCAAGCTTTACGACTGGCAAGAAGCTGCAGTGCAGCAATGGTTTGCCGCGGGCAAGCGGGGCATCATCAAGGTTGTTACCGGTGCGGGGAAGACGCTACTCGCGCTAGCTATCGCTGAACGCCTTCAGAGAACTGATCGCGATCTTCGCGTTGCAATCGTAGTTCCCACAGTCGTCCTGCTTGAGCAATGGCGACAAGAAATTTTAGCTAGATCGAACCTGCCTCGCTCCGCGATCGGTGTATTGGGTGCAGGCGAAAATGACGAATTCGATGATGAGCGGCGCATTCTTATCTGCGTTCTCAATTCGGCTTCGCGAAAGCTCCCCTTTGAAGTCCGTCGTTTGTCGCTCGGTGAGCGGCTGCTCTTGGTAGTGGATGAGTGCCATCGTGCAGGCGCAGCCGAAATGCGGAAGCTCTTTGATGCTCCGCGTGCGTATACGGTGGGGCTGTCCGCTACGCCAGAACGGGAGGATGACACGGATGATGAGAATGATTCTGATGATACGATGGGACGCAATCCAGATCAGACTGTCCTGGAACGAGAGATAGGTCCTGTCATCTACGAGATGACTTACGCAGAAGCGATAAATGGGGGCATTCTTGCGCCCTTTATCATCGAGCACTATGCGCTTTCATTGAGTGGGCCCGAGCAAACCAAGTATTCCGCGCTTTCTCAGGAGATCACAGATCTAAGAAGGGAGCTTGAGACCGGCTCGAGGCGTGGCCTCGCTCTTATTCGCTGGTGCCGCTCTGCGGGTGGCTCAAAGAATCCAAGCGCGAGGCGTCTTATAGCGCTAATTAGCGACAGGAAGCAGTTGCTTTACCGAGCTCAAGAGCGGTTTCGAGCCGTCGATCGCCTGATATCTGAGGCCACTGCCGTCGATCAAAATAGCAGGATCATTATCTTTCACGAAAGCATTGCGGAGGTTATGACGCTATTTGCTCAGCTACGGCTGCGCGGTTATGCCGTTGTTGCTGAGCACAGCGAGTTTCCGGATCGTCTCAGAGCGGAAGCAATCTCACTGTTTCGGGAGGGGACGGCTCAGATAATAGTATCAGCAAAATCTTTGATCGAAGGCTTCAACGTGCCGACGGCCGACATGGGCATAGTCGTGGCTGCGTCTTCGTCAGTGCGTCAGCGGATACAGACCCTTGGACGTCTTTTGCGTCGCGGTGCGGGTGAAACGAAGAGAGCAAGGCTGGTCGTCTTGTTTGCTGCAAACACTGTCGATGAACTAATCTATGAGAAGGCTGATTGGCATGCCTTCGTTGGTGCCGAGCGGAATGAGTACTTCCGATGGAAGGACGTTTTGAATGAGCGACCGGAGAAGCAATTGTCGCCTCCGAGAGCTTACATCCCATCTGATTCGGAGATTAGCGATTATCAATTATCGCGAGGTAGCGAATATCCGGGGAGAGTTGAGGGCAGGATCTATTCGGTAGATACTACCGGGACGATCTTTGATGCGGATAAGAAGCTGATCAAACCCGATCAGCTTCTCGAGAGCTACTTATTGGAGCTTCCGTCCGGAGGACGCTTTATTGTGACTCCCAATCGGTTTTACGTTCTTAGGCTCGCTGCGCAGTCTGCCCCAATCTATTTGGGGCGTCTAAACGCCTTTCCCTCCGCCGAGACATCATCAAATGCTGCGACGCTCGACAATCTTCTTCCTGGGGAAGCTTATCCATCCAAGTTGGCTCACGGGAAAACATTTTCTGTTCTGCAAAGGGACAGAAGGCTCATTGCTATAAAGCAAAGGGGGCAAATTCGATTTGTTAGACCAGCGGAGCTAGAGCCGGACCCAGAAAAGCGAGAGCGATTAGAAGGGATTCAAAGAGTCCTGTCAGAGGTTTATCGGAGCGGAAAACAAATTAGCAAGATCTTCGTGAACGAATTGGGCCACGTCGGATATCTTTATCAAGGCCAAGCCTATTTCGTTGGCTTCGCGCCTGAAGGCGATGCGGGCTTCGTCTTTGACGAAATGTAGACTAGATCGGCTTCGCCGATCCTTACTCAATTGGTCTCTCCAGGAGCGCTGAGGGAATCCAAGTCTTTCGCTCAACCGTATGCTTGGAGGGACTCGACCGCAACAGAGGCGGCCGCTGGCCGAGTATTTCCATAACGTTTGTTTTGCGAGTCAAAGACGCAGTCATGCTGACGTCGGGTTGTGTTCAAACGGAGGAGACGCCGAACTCCTTGAGGTGGAACAAAAGCCATCCATGCCAGATTTGCCCTTAGTCGAGCATCTTTGCGAGGCGTTCGGCATATCCAGCCGATCAGCTAGCCGCAGCCGCCTGCTTGCGAACGCTACGCAGGACTTTGTGGTAAAGGCTCCATTGGCAACTATTGGCAGACTGGTTACACTAAAGAATAGAAGTTCGCTGGCGCGCCCATGCTGAAGAGATTGTTGCCGAGTTACTGCTCAAGGTTGCGTATATTTCTAAGTTATTCGTCGGAACAGCATGCGCTCGCTGAGCGAGTCTGCCAGGCGCTAGTGAATCGTGGTCACGAAGTCTTCTTCGACAGGCACAGTCTAGAAGCTGCGAGCGATTATAATGACCGCATCAGAGCCAAGATCCGATCTTCAGATCGCTTTCTGTTTCTGGCAAGTCGTGCGGCCATCCAGCCGGGAAAGTATACCCTAACTGAGATAGACCTTGCCAGACAGGCGTGGCCGTCTCCGGTAGGACGGGTGATATCAGTTATCGTTGACCCAGACCTGGCGCCTGAAATGTTGCCTGCGTATCTTTCCAGCGTGGCTCCAGCAGTTGTGTCGGGCAGCGCGCCGGCCGAAATCGTTGCAATGTTCGAACGCGCTGGCAAGATCAAATTGGCTTGTTGGTCTTGTTTGGCAATTTCAGCAGGGCTTTTGATAGGGCTAGCAGCTCTTCTCCGCGGCATTGCGAATCCAACTCCCTTTTCTGATTCCGACGTGTCGATCGTTCGGCCTGACTACGTCCATTTTCGGCCACGAGAGCGCCCGCCGTCGGATTTTGGGAAGGCCGGCTCGGATGCATTCTGGATTTCATCTCCCGTAACGATAACTCTCCCAATCGCTTATAGTAGTCGAAACACGAGATCGCCATCAGTTCAGATTATAGAAGAGGATTTGGATTTAGAGATCGGCGATAGAAAGGAAAATTATAGGTGGGCTTACATTGTGGAAATCGGCGGTGCTTCCCTGTCTGATGGCAGGTGCTCGGATTGGTTATGCCAGCGTAGCAGCGTTAAGTCGCAAAATCTGAGGCCGGGAGAGATAGCGGAGACACGTGAGACGATGTACTTGCCTGTGTCCAACACGCCGGTGAAGTGGAAAGAACTGATCGATGCCGTGCTGATCGACGCGGCCCGCATGAAGGTAACAATGCGCGCTAAGCTGGTTGTCGCTGACGGAGGGACCTCTGAGCTCAGGCGCGAGCTAGCGTGCGAGTTGGACACTGCCGGTGCGCGTGCGCTCATGTTACAACTTGGCTATAAGCCGAATCAGAATCCACGTCCGCCTACCTGGCAACCTCGCTGCCGAGATGTGAGGTAAAAGCGGATATGCGATCGCTCCTATTCGTAGGTCTAATCGTGATTGTCACGATCGGTGGTTCAGCAAGGGGCCAAGACTCGTCGATATCGTCGACTAGCCGAACTGAAGAGCCTCAAGATGCTACTCAGTCTTCGACAGGTTCGCCGGGCGCGGCTATGAAACGGCGTATTCGCGGGCAGGCCTGCGAGGTACTTGGTCCATGCGGAAAGTGTGACTGTCGAGAACCTGAGGGCTTCACGGTTCGATCGACCGGAACGGAAACAGCGCCTAGGAAGTAATTCCCCATCGCGTTAGACCGCGAGAAGCAGCTTGTAGTTGCGTCCAAGCTTCTTTCTTGCCATCATAGCAGAATTGCTGTTTTCAGATTTTCATCCCGAGGCTGAGGCTAGTCATGCGTCTAGTCGTCATTTTACTTGGAGCGCTTCGAAGTGTTGTTATCGCAGTCGGAATCGTGCTTGCGAGTTTCGGAATAGTTCATGCGGAGACCGCGACCGATGTCGCGGCTTGCCGTGACGTTGCCGCTTATCCGATAGCCGGCAAAGGTATATCATTCGAAGAGATCAGCGCCGCAAGTGCTATAGCTGTATGCCGCAAAGCTCTCGGCGATCACTCCAATAACCCGTCACTCCAAGCATATCTGGCTCGTGCTCTGCAAAAGAGTGGCGCTGAAGTCGATCTGAAGGAAGCTGTGGATCTCGCGCGGCGTTCGAGCGCATCTGGTGATTCAGAAGGATTGATGCGTCTTGGCAATCTCTTCATTCAAGGGCAGGGCGTCGACAAGGACGAAAATGAGGGCAACAAGCTTTACGCCCAAGCTGCCGATAGAGGTTTTCCGCCAGCTCAATACGCAGTTGGGCAGTCGTTAACTCGCAATCAAAAAGAGTTTAGCCAGGGCGTTGTTCTGGTCTCTAAGGCGGCGGACGCGGGCTTCGGACCGGCGCTGGCCTTGATGGCAAAATTCCACATCGATAAGAGGCTGCCAAATAGCGATCCCGAGGCGGCTCGAAAGTATCTCGATCGAGGGGCTGGATATGGCGACCCAGATTCAATTCTGATTTATGCTTCCATGTTGGCAAGTGGTCGGCTGGGGGGGCGCGATCTTCCCAAGGCACGTGAGCTTTATCGTAGCTTAGCGGCTCGCCCCGTATCTCAATCAAAGCCGGCCGCCAGCGCCCTCAAGGAAATTGACAACAAAGACGCTCAACTCACCGTACTAAGTTTAGCTGCGCAAACGCAAAACTCCGGTGCGATGACCGAGCTTGCGAAATTTTACTTCGAATCGGGAGAGACGCATAAGGACCCATTGCTAGGCTTGAAGCTCCTGGAGCAAGCGGCTGCGATCGAGCGGCAAGCTAATCGGCCACCAACTCCCGCGCTTGTGCAACTAGCTGCAGTTTATGCGACGGGGAAAGCTAAAGTGGTGGACGTGTCCAAAGCTCATGCTGCTGATCTATTGCAGATTGCCGCAAAGATTGGAGATGGGCAGGCGGCCATCAAGCTTGGCGAAGCTTACGCGAAGGGAGATGGAATCGTTGAGTCTGAGACAGGGGCGGTTTCAATGTTCCGTCAGGCGGGCCAAAGCAGTGATCCTGCCGCCGTTCTCGCGGCTGCTGAGAAATTTCTCGAGGGTCAAGATGTCAAGCGTAACACCGAGATCGCGGTGCAATTCTTCGAACGTGCGGCGGGCATGGGGCAGATAAAAGCCATGACGGAGCTCGCGGATGAGTTCGTAGCCGGCGGCAGACTTCCGACGAACGTCGGTCGTGGAATATCGTTGTATGAGCAGGCAGCAAATGCGGGCGATGTCGAAAGTTACGTTAGCATAGCCACAATACTGGATTCTGGACGCGCGGATCAGCCCAAGAATGAAACCCTTGCCACTGAATATTATCGTCGGGCTGCCAGTAAGGGCCTGAAAGAGGCCATGCTGGAGCTTGCCAAGCGTGAGGAAAAAGGGAAGGGCGGACCTAAGCAAGTAACTGATGCGGCCGACTGGCTACTAAAGTATTTTGAGAAGAGTGGAAATAATAATGGATTGGCAGCGCTAGATATTGTCTTCAATCCGAGAGATCTTTTCAAGAAGAACCCCGACCAAACATTTTCGGACGTCGTCATCGAACTCGGGCGACGAGGATATGAGAACGCTCATCTTCTGGGAGCGTGGCATCTCGCCATGGACGCGTCGGATGACGAAGGAGTGCGGCAGGCCTACGCCTATCTGAAGGCCGCGCGCACATCGGGACTTGCAGACACATCGTACGGACTGGCGCGGCTGATCGATGTGTATGGAGCAAGAGCGCGGGCCGCGGATGAAAGTTTCGTAACCAACTATCTCGAAGCAATAGCGTCAACGAAGGACGACGGCATCCGGTGGTGGGCTCAATACTATCTGTACGCGGCCCTGCTCGAGGGACGGATTAACGGCGCTGAACGCTCGTCGGTGCTGAAAGCTTTCTCGGCGAATTCCTTTCCGCTTGAAGCAGGTCTTTGGCAAGCTGAAGTCAATTATGGTCCATGGTCCGTTTTTCTGGAAAACGATGGTAAGCTAGATAAGCTCTTTACACTCGAGTATCGAAAGTTTCGGTCGATTCTCGAAGCTGGCGCGGAAATATGGCGAAATCTTCCCGCGGCGCATCGGTCACTGTGGCAGTCAATCGCGGATAACGGGAATCCATACGTCGCAGCTGTCCTCGCCAAAGTGTCCGAGACTGTGGATATTGGCGATACAACTTCGCTTTACGCGAAGGTAGTTGCAGGCGGATCTGACGGCGCCCAAGCGGTGGACGAATGGCGGTCGGTATCCAAAGAAAGAACTCGCGTATCTGCAGTAGAGGTTCTCCCTGGTGGTGGCGGGTTGGCACGCGCGTGCCATTTGACGGGTGGTGATGCCAAAGTTCCCGCTGTTGAAGTGCGGGTTGCGACAAAGGGCGCTATTCCAGCTGGAACGCCAATTAGTGTGAGCTGGCGAACTACTCGGCCTCCCGCTGCGGGTTGTCATTCGCCGCTCTATCTCGTTGTTTCGTTTCCCGCTCGCGTAAGATTCGAGGGAAATGGATTTGCAGCACTGACACCAGAGGCACGCGCGCCATTTGGCATATCGCATTGGAAGGATCGGACACGCGTCATCGTGCCGCTCCATCAGAGTGCGGCCCTCCTTAATGGCAGCTTGATTGTTCGCGCTTACGACATCGGTGCCATGGATATTAGGTGGGCGTTGATCGAAGTTCCAAAATTTCGACCGGAATCGAAAAATGCTGCCGACTTCTCGGGTGACAAAGCTGTCGTTTTGACGAACGAGTCTTGGAGAGCTGTGCAAGAGGTTCGAGCTCGAGAGCCAGTACTCTTCGTGCAAGACCGCTTCAGTGTCGATGCTCCTACCCGTGTCACCTATTCCAGGACGGGAGAGTACATCTTACGCGACTTCTCAGGGTACTATCGCGTCATTGATGCTCATACGGGCGCCCTTATCGTAGAACGTCCCGGCCAGGAGCCCAATTTCTCTCCTACCGGGCGATTTATTGCTGCGTTTGGAGGTTCGCGAACCGAGGCGGACACTGCATCTGTTGAGATTGTAGATCTATACACCGGAGAAATTGTCTCTTCGATCCGGCGCTCCTTCGGAGAAGAGGGTTATGAAGCTCGCGACTATCGTTTCGGCGCAATTGCTTGGGCCTTAAACGATTCCGCCGTGATACTTGGATACAACGTGTATGGAAACATACAGGTGCGACCGACTTTGATCGCCAGAGAACCAAGCGAGATTTCGAGCGACGCGTGTCATGCATGCGGTGCGCCGCAACAAAATGTCGCCCTCGATCCTGATAATTTGGCTGTCCTGACGACTAGATCCGGACCAGCGGGATCGTGGGCCACCGCCATGCTGGACCACCGCGAATCGCTCACTAGGGAGAGCGAGGCTCCCGATGGAGGGTTCACCCCTTGGGACCTTTGGACAAGTGCTAGCTTGGTTATGGTGAAGCCGAAGGAAGCGCAGAAGGCCGACAAACCTCTCACTGGTCTGGCTGCTCAATATAACACCGCTTACGAGCAGTTCTTTGACGCCGAGGCTGTGATACCCTCTTACCCAATGGACGGCCGTGATGGCAATCATTGGCTTACCGCAAATGAAAAGCCTTTCAGTCACAGCTACTATCCTGATCAGGGCGTTCATATCGAGAGGCACTCCCCGAAGCCGGTCAAGCTCGATGATGCCCTTGCATCGACGCTTGCTTCAAGCGGGGAGCTGCGCGCTGTTCGAGCCACGAGAGCTTATGATGACGGACGCCCGGATACCGCACCCTTAAGTCTCCCGGAGCGATTTCGCCGCCGGCTCGAGCCGTTTAGAGTATACTTGCAGCCCGGCTCGGTTGGCGAAGTCATGCACGCCCCCAGCGAGACCCGCGATTATAGTGGCGACTATGTATCCGCAGCCGACCGTTTTGGTAGAGCGGTGCAGATCCGCGTGGAAAGCGAGATAAATGGCTCGTCGACGCTCTTTGATACGCGCAAGATTGGATCAGGCTTCCTTACGGGATGTATGGAGAGCGTAGGACATCTGTATCCCGGCAATGTGCATTCACTGTGGTCTTGGAAAGTTTCGCGGGCAAAGCTTGTTGCTCTACAGAACCAATGTACCAATGGGAGTGCGCAGGATGCTTACGGGCATCTAATTATATTGCGCCAGACGCCTGGCGCGAAGAGTGGATCATGGATTTGGCTTACGGAGCAGCTGTGGAGAGGCAAGAAACTGTCCTATTATCTCTCTACGTATGATCCGTCGCCGTTGCGTTTGACTCTGTCGCACGATCGATACGTCCTAATCGCCTCAAATGGTCGTAATCCGTCTCTCGTCGTGTATGATCTAGTCGCATCAAAGGTGGCGTCTGTAATAGAGAACTCTCGAAGCGGATATTTGACGGACAAAGTGTTTCTCACTACCGACGCTAAGCGTATCGTGCAGCTTAATTCTGACGGGCAATTCCATATTTACGATCTGGCGAGCCAAGCTCACATCCTGGCCGGTTACTTTGTCGATGACGAAATCGTTCTTTACGATGAGCATTGGCGCTATGATGCCACTCCGGAAGCCGCGCAGCACCTGTTTCTCAGATTTCCAGGGCTGGCCGGCTTTCATTCCTTTCAACAGTTCGCCAAGTCGCTGCATCGACCGGACATAATAGCCGCCTTACTAAGAGGCGAGGTGGCTCCTTACAAAGATCTGCCCATTAAACTCCCTCCTTCTCTGGCGCTTGGCGGTAGGGTCAAGGCAAGATCCGACCAGAGTATCGATCTTGAGCTGATGGTGGAATCTCACTCGCAAAACAATGTGACCGGGGTCCGCATTTATAGCGATGGGCGGCAAGTTTTGGAGCGCGCGTTCACGAGTCAAGTCGTGCGGCAATCAATTGCCGTGACCGTCAAGCCGGAAACGCGTTGGATCTCGGCTGTCGCTATCGACAGGTCGGGCACGGAGAGCGCGGTTCAAACGATCCCAATACCGACCGACAGGTCCGCTCCAGCGCACCCGCAAGGACGTTTGTTTGTCCTAGCGGTAGGAACCGACACCTACACAGATCCTCGTTTTGCTGCGCTTGATTATGCCAAGGCAGACGCTCAGAGATTCATTAGAGCAGCTGAGGCCGCTCGGGGCATCTACTACTCACGTGTCGAGTCCCAGGGAATTCTGGACCAAGCCGACCTCCGCCATGTGCTTCCGCAGGCTCTGCATCGACTGGTGGCCGCCGCCAACGAGCACGACACAATCATGCTCTTTGCTGCTGGCCATGGCTTGTTGGATCGAGCCGGAAAATTCTACCTCGCCACGCGAGAAACATCTCTAGGCCGCCTGGCAGACACCGCGGCATCATGGGACGACATCGTGCGCGAGATCGATGGTTCTAAGGCGCGGGTTCTCGTTTTCATAGATGCGTGTCATTCGGGCTCAATTGAGGGGGCGGCGACCAACGACGATGCCGTTCGTCATCTGATAGCCGGTCGTGCTGCCCTCACAGTCTTGGCGGCCTCAAAAGGACGCCAATTCAGTAATGAGGGGCAAGAATGGGATGGCGGCGGAGGCGCCTTCACTGTACGACTTATGCAGGCCGTTCTGAATCGTGATAAGACGGATACTAATGCGAATGGGACGATAGAGCAGTCTGAGTTGTATGCGGCGTTAAAATCGGCAATAGTTGCAGAAACGCATGGCGACCAAACCCCCTGGATTGCGCGCACGCAGATGGTTGGAGAAATTCCGCTTTTCTAGCTATCGAAATGATACCTCTGCCTACAGAGGTGTCGCCGCATAACGGCTCCGATGTCAGTCGCTTTAATCGTTTGGCAGCCAATTCCCGCGGCTCCCGCGGGAGCTCTTCCTGATCAGGCGAGCGAGCCGGAATGCCTGCCCGAGCGCTGTGCAGCGGTCTGGAGGGGTAGGTGCTTCGTTCGGCGTGTTCGGCCGATAGCCGTTCGAGGGCCCGAGCGGCGTTATCAAGCTTCCGTAAGGATATGTTGGGTTCGAATCCGTAGACCAGCGCGCTGCCAGTAGCGACCCGATCCGATGGCAACGACGTGCTGGCTCCTAGGCTTGCCAAGGCTGAGTTTGGCCCAATAAGTTGCTGATTACGCGCACGCGAGCTCAATCTTGAAATGGCATAAAATCGGAGGCGCAATTGGGCAGTCAGTCTACATGGCGAGATCATCTTGCTCGCTATGCGCTGTTCGACGAAGCATTTTTCGATCATTGGGGAAACCAGACATGGCCCCTCCATGACGATCCAAAAAGTGCCGATGACACAGTTTCCGCTGCGAAGCTGCACATGCAACTGGTGTCGCGAATAACTACTCAACGTCTGTATTATTCCGATGGAGTGGAGGCTGCCGCGCTCAAAAGCGTGTACGAGCTTTTTGGTGCGGCACGTGAGATATTTCAAGCGCATCCAAGATCGCGTTTAACGGATGCGGTTAGTTGGTACGTCATCAACACACATGTCAGGCCTTTCACCGCTAGATGGCATCGACAAAGCGAGCGCGGTGGGCTTTCTGCGACCGATGCATCGGACGTGTTTCGAGATGAGCTACTAGCGCTTCAGAGGTTGCTGATACGCTTTGACGCTCTACTGGTCGAGATTCGCGATGGGATACCGCCTACTCAATCGTTTAAGGAGAACATCGAGAGCGATCGTGACAAGCGCATCACCGAAGAGATGGGGCAATCGTTAGGGTGGGGGATCGACCCTAAGCTAGGAGGTCTTTCTCGCGGATCAGCGGAGCAGATAAATGCTAAAGAAATGGAGGCCATTAAAGAAAGACGTCGCTACTATCAGTGGCGTCTCGAACAATCGACGCACGCGACTGATGGCGGGATCACCTTGAGCGGCGCGGCCGTTACAGGCAATCCTAAGGCCGAGGGGGCGGGGGGGCATTCTGCGGCTTGGGTAAATCGGCCACATGCAACGGCGTTGGCCATTTCCGGCGGCGGCATTCGCTCGGCCACATTCGCGCTTGGAGTGCTTGTTGCCTTGGCTCGGCGCAATCTTCTTTTTCAGTTTGATTATCTGTCGACTGTCTCCGGCGGTGGATACCTCGGGACGTTTCTGACCACGTTCCTTAACGGACCGAGCTCGAAAATAGGAGACGAAGAGGGCGATGAGCAGCCTCAGGTCGGATTGCTTCGAAATGATCTGCCATTTCGTCGCCAAGACGGAGAGGCTGCAGCGCTCCGCTATGTCCGTCATCACAGCAAATATCTGGTAACTGGACGGTTATGGGAGCGTCTGCAGATGGCGTTCACTCAAGTTTACGGAATGGCCCTCAACGGTCTCGGGTTTGCGTATCTGGCTCTCGTCGCTGCAGTCGCGGAACATGGTCTTCGTCAAGCTTTGCCGATCGACAGCTTATGGAAGTCCGCCTGTCTAACAGTTGCGACAACTGCAGCAGCGGCATTCTTGACGTCGATGGTGGCCGAAAAGTCGCCAAGCGCGCAGAGTCTGGCAGACGCCGTAATGACAATCGCCAGTATCGGCCTGGTTGGCCTGCTATTTTGGAAGGGGCTCAGCTATTTGCACTTCATCGGTAGTTCGAACGGACTAGTGATAGCGTGCGCTGCTGCGGTGCCCTTGGTGTCGTCGGGGTTGCTAGTTCTAGTCGGACGTCGATTTCCTCTGATTCGGCCTGTCTTGATAGGGTTGTCGGCGCTCGCTGCTCCCGTCTTGTTTTTCGGACTTGAGCAGTATGTCTACGATTTCGTCGCCTCGGGATACGGCTTAGCTTCTCCTTGGGTCATCTTCGGAGTGATTGCTGCGACATTTGGTGGGCCAGTTCTGTTCTACTTTTTCTTTGACATCAATTTCACTTCTCCAAATCGGTACTACAAGCGCAAACTCAGTGAGGCGTATCTCTTGCAGCTCAATCCGAGCGATCCCAATGCCAGTTTAGTCAGCAGCGTATCGCTGCGAGTGTCAGAGTGTGCCCAAGGAGGGCGAGTTCCCTATCATCTCATCAATTGTGCGCTTAATGTTCCCGCCTCACAAAATCCAGCCATGCAAGGTCGACTGACGGACTTCTTCCTTTTCAGTCCCTACTTCTCCGGTAGTCCTCTCTTGGATTATTCGCCAACAAGCTCTTGGGAAGCCGCGAACCATGCTCTCGATCTCGGGACGGCGATGACGGTCTCCGGAGCGGCTGCCGCTCCGCAGATGGGGCTAGGGACGATCAGAAATCTGAGCTTCTGGCTGGCCATATTCAATGTTCGTCTTGGATATTGGATTCGAAATCCCGCAGCTCTCCGACGTCGTGCGCGCGAAACGCCGCCTGGTCTCTTTTATCTTTTGCAGGAGATGTTTGGTTGGGCGAACGAGAAGCGAACTTATGTGAACATTTCAGATGGAGGACATATCGAGAATCTAGGAATCTACGAATTGCTACGCCGTCGTTGCAAATTCATCGTTGCCATTGACGGAGAGCAGGATTCCAAGATGACTTTCCAAGGTTTAACAACTTTGCAGCGCTTGGCCTTCATTGACCTTGGTGTCACGCTCGACATCGGTCTTGATCCTCTGCGACTGAACGATGAGGGCTTGAGCAACTCGCACTTTGCGTTTTGCCGCATACGGTATCCGTCCGGTTCGCGCGACGGTCCGGAGAACTTCGGCTATTTGATCTATCTGAAGCTATCGCTCACTGGCAATGAAGGGGAATTCATCCGCCGCTATAGAATCGACGAGCCGGCCTTCCCGCATCATTCCACAGCAGATCAATTCTTTACGGAGGCACAGTTCGAGGCTTATCGAAGCCTGGGCGAGCATATAGGGGACAAAATGTTTCTTCCGGCAATTGTGGGACCTGCTATCGCGACGGCGAATAGTGTCGAACTAGAACAATGGTTTGTTGAAATCGGGAAGAGCATGCTCGAGCCATTGCCGTGAGGTGAGAAACACATGGATCCGACACGATTTTGGGCTTGCCGTGGCGTTCCGCAATCGGCTGCCAAGGCTCGGAACCCCGGCCCTGCCGGTGTAGGGGATAGGAGGCCGCCACGATTGCAGGGTTTTAAGTCGGAATCTTGTGTCGCCTAGGGTGTTGAGCTCTCGTCGCGGCGTTCTCAGCAGTTGCTATTTCGGCATCGGGATGGACAATGACCTATAGTCAAATTGGAGCGCTCTTCGCTGTTAAGCATAGGGTTTTCGTCAGCTACCATCACGGAGGTGACCAAGCTTTTTATGATAAGTTCTCGAGTGTATTCCATGACGCTTATGAAACGATCTATGACAATTCGTTGGAACGTGCCATCGATAGCGATAACGCTGAGTATGTAAGGCGACGCATCCGGGAAGACTTTATCAAAGGAACCTCCTGCACTATCGTATTGGTCGGTGCGCAGACGTGGGGGCGCAAATACGTCGACTGGGAAATCGATGCCAGCTTGGAAATGAACCATGCTCTGATTGGAGTTAGGTTACCAACGGCGCCAGTGAGCGGCGGTAAAGTTACGGTTCCCGGTCGGCTGCACGATAACATCGTATCTGGATACGCGCTGTGGGAGAGTTGGGAATCCGTAACATCTGGTGCTGCAAAGCTCGATGCTTGCATCGCGGCTGCCAAGCTCAGGGAAAATAGCTTAATCAACAACGTAAGAAGTCGGCGGCTGCGTAATGCATGAGCGTATATCGAGAGGCTTTCGTGTGCCGCCCCCGGATCTGACCGGGCGGTGGTGACTCTTTCTGCGAATGTAGTCAGCGCTTAGGTAAATCCTAGGATGCAGGTCTGTAATGGACGCATCGGCTTGCTGGCCGAGCTTTTCCATAACAAGGCATACGCGAATGTCGCCAGCTCGATTCAAATTGTCATCGAGCGGCTCAAGCCGGGCTGGCCTCGGATTCGGTGATGCGCTGGAATTCAAACAGTAGTTCCTGGAAATGCTTGGCAAGATAGCCGACCACCCGGCCGTTGCGTAAGAGCTTGGAGAGGTAACCGACCGCCAGCACCAGATCGAGATGATCCGTGCCATAGGTCTGCTCGGCCACCTTGAACTCGCGTGCGAGCGAGGCTGACTCCCGTTCCATCAGCGACAATTGCTCATCTGACAGGCCTTTCGGGGTGCGCGGGGTGTAGCCGGCCGCCAGCTGATTGCGCGGCGTCGCCGCCACCAGCGAACGCACATAGCTGTTGGAGAAATTGTTCATCGCGATCATCAGCTCTGCTGCCTCAATCTGCCGAATTGGTGCAAGCTTGCGCAGCTCTGAGAAGGAATTGAGCGTCAGGTGCTTCTCTTTGAGTAAATCGACCGCCTCGGCGCAGATGCCGTCCAAGAGTTTTCGACGTCGGCGAATGCTGGCAACGTCGACATTCAGCGCCTTGGCGATCCGCGCTTCCGAGACGCCGTTCTCGACCGCTTTCAGGATCATCCGGTGCTCCTGAATGATCGCGATCCGATTGACGCGCTTGTTGTAGGTGAAAGCCTCATCTTCAGTCGAGACCAGACATTCGATCTCCAACAAACCGCGGTCTCGCAGGACCTCAAGCCGTAAATGGCCATCCAGCAACAGGAATTTGCCCTGGCCATCACGGCTTCGGGCTACGACCGGCGGCTCGACCAACCCGATCTCGCCAACCGAAGCAGCGATCTGTCGATATTTGGGCGACCGCTTCACCTCTTCGGACACCAGCTTGAGGGGCTGAATATCGGCCAGTCTAATCACGGCCGTCCGCTCCTCAAAGCTCATGCGAACGGAGATATGGGGCCGTCTTGCCATGGTTTAGGCCTGCCCGTGCAAGCGAAGCGCGATATTTTTGGGCAATGTGTCCAGCCTTTCGTCCTCCAAAATTGCGAGAAACTCCGGCTCGACCAGGAGCTTGCGCAAGGCCTCGAGGATGAAGGTCAGGCGAGCCCTGGTGCTGTTGGATTTGCGAATCAGGACCCGCTTGCGATCGACGTCTTGGCGGTAGGCGCGCAAGAGCGCGTTCGAACTCATCGGCGCACCATCGGTCCGCCGTGGACCGGTCTTATAGCCCTTGCCCCGACGTCGGCGCTGCTCGATCAGCTTCTTGGCTGCTAACAACCGCTGGCCTCGCAACAGCCTCTCTTCATAGGCTTGCTGCAGCACGGACTGGATATCGCTGTCCTGGGCCTGTGATATCATGACGGCAATGCTGACGGGCATCTGTCCGGCCTCGACGGCCCTGAGCAGCCGATGCTCGCCGCTTTCAAGGAGGCTGCTCACGCCCTTGACATATTCAAGGCTAAGACCGGTCTTGCGTGCGATGTCGTCGAACTCATAGCCGCGCTGTCGCATCCCATCGATGTCGTGCAGCAGGTCGATGGCTCGGTGCTGGCGCCGGGCGCAGTTTTCGACCAGGCTCATAATCGCGCTGTCTTCGTTGGTCGCGTCGATTACCACGGCGGGAATCTCGCGCTGTCCGAGGGTTTGGTAAGCCTCCAACCGGCCCTGCCCACAGACAAGATCGTAATGTGGCTCGCCATCTCCCAGCTTTCGCTTAACGGTGATCGGACGCTTCAACCCGAGTTCGGCCACGCTGGTGACGATCTCATTGAAGATCCGGCGGTTGCGAACACGGGGATTGACGACGTCAATGGCTCCTATCGGAATGATCTCAATGCACTGAGCCGATCCCATAGCTGACCTCCATCAGTTGTGAGCGAGCCGCGAGTTCAAACAGCATCTCGAGGGTGTCAAAGCGATAGGCGTCGAGCGCCAGCCCATTGTGTTCGGCAAGCGCAACTTGATCAGCTTCCATCTCGAACCGTGGTAGCAAATAGTAGTCGAGCACAGCGCTGTTCATCTGGTTCATCCGGATCGCCACGGTGATGTCCGGCCGTAGTCCGGCATCGAAGCGCACCTTCCAGCGATACGAGCCTGCCGACGTCTCCTGCGCGCGGACCAGACAGGGCGAGGCGGTGAATTCATCGTTGACCGACAGGAGGTCGGTCTCGCTGTCCTGCCGAACCTGGCCCCCGATTTCTTCAATCCCGCGAATCGTCGATGCAATGAAGTCCGGATACATCCGCCGCAACGCACGATTGATCTCGATGTAGCGGTAGTCCCGGTCCGGGTTGAAGCCGATGAGTTCATAAGCGCGGACCAAACTGCCGAAACGCGTGCGATAAGCGCTGCTGGACGGTCCGACTTCCAGCTCATCGATGATCACGCCCGAAAGATAGCCGTGCTGCTCCAGGAGCCCGCGAAGCACATCCAGCAGCTCTTCATCAGAATAACGCTTGCACCGATCAGAAATGATTGTCTGGGCCGATCTGAAAGCATCTTCGTCAACTATCGGCTCAAAAGCCTGATCGTGTCGGATCCAGCGCTCAGGCGGATTATGGACCCGGCGCCCCTTCAGCTTGCAGGAGCATCTGTTCCAGACATTGTTACCTACGTATTTCTCGTTGATGAGGATCTGATGGACGGTGGCCCTCGTCCAGGTTCGCGAAAGGTCTGTACGGAGGCCTTTGCCGTTGAGCAGGTCAGCGATCTCTCGTTCGCTTTTGCCTTGGGAGACAAAGGCTTCGTAGATGAAGCGGATCGTTTCGATCTCTTCGTCAGGCCCGGGAATCAGTACGATGCGATCGGTTTGGATGCTCTTGTGCTCGCCACGGGAAAGCTCTGCTTTGGCCAAGCCATTTTGGTCAATGAGTTGCCGCCGCAATCCGTATCCGGCCGGCCCACCTTGCCGATAGCCGAGCTCGATCAGTCGCCGCTGCCCGGCAAACACCTTGACCGAAAGTTCCCGGCTGTACTCGCCGGCCATCGCGCGTTTGACGCCTTTGACGATTGTCGAGACCGGGCTGCCATCATTCTCGAATTGCTCGGCGCAATACCGGACGGAAATGCCGGCGCGCTTGCAGATATATTCGTAATAGGCACTTTCATCCGCATCTTGGAACCGACCCCATCGACTTACATCGTAAACGAGAATCGTCGAGAACTCGGCCGCGCCGGTTTGAACATCCTCAATGAGTTGTTTGAGAGCCTGCCGATCATCAAGATTGAGGCCGCTCTTGCCGCTATCTTCGTAGGTCTTCTCAATTTTGAAGCCGTGACGAGTAGCGTACTCGCGAATAGCCTGAGATTGGTTCGCTGTCGAATATTGTTGGTGATCCGTCGACATCCGCACGTATTCCGCGGCGGGTTTGCCGCCCTGGGTTTCTAGTTCAGAGCCTGAATGAGACGTGTCCTGCAACATCGTCGCCCCACTAGCGTCAAGAATGCATGATCAACTCTTTGAAACTATAACTTAGCTCGGGGGGAAACATGTTTCCGAAAACGGGCAAAAGGTTTCCAGACGGAGGCGGGCCGACATCATTCAGTTACGCGAGCTTGATCGCTGACATTCTCAAGTCTGAGCTTGGAAACAGTCATCAAGCGCACAAGACGTTGATGCGGTGGACAGGGGCGAACGAAAGAACAGCGAAAAATTGGCTGTCGGGCACAAACGGTCCGAGCGGCGAGCATCTGTTGCAGCTCATGCGTAATTCGGATCGGGTATTCGAGTTTGTCCTGAAGTTATCCCGGAGGCCGGCCCTTCCGTCGAATCGAAGGCTTGAGGAAGTACGAAACAGCTTGCGGACGACAGCCGACCTGCTCTCCGACGTTATCGAAATCCAGGACAGATAGTCGTTGTAGACGCAGGTGCTCAAATTGCCTCCAATAAGTTAACTTCGCAGCCGCTCCGACAAACGTGATGAACCCGCGCCGTGTCGTTGCCGGCCCCGCGGTCAGGCGTATGGCTTATTCTCATCGGCGGATTGGCGGAAGAGACCGATGTCGCGTTCGGGGCAATCGCGACGACGGTTTTGCCCGGTTTAAGTTCGGTCGGGTCTAAAGTGTACTGCATTTAGTGGCTGCGTTGGATGACATTAGCATCGCGGTGGGCTTGCATGGCCCGGAGAAAGTGATTTTGGACAAGAGCTGGAGGCTGCCGGAAATCGAGCTGGTTGCTAACTGGCGCAGATGTCCACTTCGGGAGCCCTTGCTGCGCGAGATCGCGGCTTCCGGTCCACCCTGACAAGCCGACCTTCCTAGCAGCGCATCGAACATCGCCGTCGGGCCAGCAGGGCGACTACCGACCGCCGAGGCGCAACTTCGCCGATGGGCCAGCAGCGGAAGTCACCGTGAGCTGAAAATGAAAGAGGCCGCCAACTGAGGCAGCCTTACTCTGTATCGATCCTGTAGACGTCGCCTGGACTGAGGTCTAGTTCCTCGAATAGCCTTTGCTGCTTTTCGGTAAGGACCGCTGGGACAACTTCCGCCGTCCAGCCCTCGGGAACGGCGGCAAGGACCAGCGTCAACGCCTGCTTGGGCTTGGCTAGAGCTACCCACATCTGTTTCGTCGGCGGCGCCTCGTCTGAGGCCACCTCAACGAGAGTGAACGAATTGCCGAAGGACTCCGCCATCGCTGACTAATGCGGCAGGGGTGCCGCTAGTTGGTGGTTGGGGACAGTCGAACGGGGCCAGCTATCAAGCGATATGTGGGCACCCAAGCGGTGTTCCACGATTCCATGGTTACGCCGCAAACCGAGCAGTCGAACCTGGCGATTTCCCGCGAGGGGGCCATCGACTCGGTGCGGCTGTAAACAGCGCCGCATTGACAAGATCGATGATGAGATTCTGGCATGCGCCTTTATGCGCCAGAAAAACAAAACACGCTACCGAGCAATTCAAGCTAGGCTAGTGGGGGCGGAAATAGGCCGACGTCGTCCATTTGGTACGCTCTGGGCTTGATGAGCGGTCCTCCGTCGGACACGGCGAACGTTCGCAGATGGGCGCGAAGGGGGCGGGTCCCTTTTTCGCCCCTACTCAGTCCTCGTCCTGCCACCTGCGCAGATCCGTCTGGTCATGATACGCCATGCGGTCTGGCGTGGTGATGAATTCCATCGTCGTGCCCCACGGCATGCGGCAGTAGCAGACCTTGTTTCTAGGACCTTTCTCGGTTGCATAGGGAATAGCGCGTGGCGCGGTCAGGGGTGTGCCTCCTGCCTTCTCGAATCGCTCGACCGATGCATCGATGTCGTCGGTGTAGAGAGCAAAGTGCGTGATGCCGAAGTCGCTCGCCCGGATCGGCTTGGCTTGCTCGGGACCGTGCATTTCGAACAGCTCGATATCGGGTCCCGTTCCGATCTTGACCATCGCCTGCCCGCGCACGACCGTTCCGGGAAAAGCGCCGACGGCCCGCTCGAAGTCGGGTCCCTGCCGCGGCGGATCCTGCGGTCCGAAGGATTGGTAGATCACCTGGCCGCCGAAAGCTTCCACCAGGAACGATTTTGCGGCTTCGATGTCGGGCACCGTGATGCCGATATGATTGACGCCGCGAATGACGGGTGCGGTCATGAAGGTCTCCTTTGGTATTTTTTCGATCCATCGCGATCGCTGCAGGCGCAATTCGCCCGCAGCCTCGCGATCCGCCCGGCCCACGAGGCGCGGACGCCGAGTTTCAATTGGCCTTGAGGAACTCGATCAGAGCGGCTGCGACTTCATCCGGCCGCTCGTCCGCGACATAGTGGCTGCACCGCGCGACCGAGCCGCCCGTCACATTGGTGGCGAACTCCTTGAGCATCGGCACCATCTGCGCACCGAACCGCTGGTCCCCACCCAAGCCAAGCACCGGTATCTCGAGCGGTTGCTTCTTGTACTCGAGCGCAGTCGCATGATCGGCCGCGAGGGTGCGGTACCATTCCATGCCGCCACGCGTGCGGCCAGGAAGCGCCATCGCCTTGGCGTAGATCTCGATGTCCGCTGGATTGAAGGTGCTGTGATCGTAGAACCGCTCTGCCATGAAGGTCGAAACATAGTCGTACTCACGGCCATGAATCAGGCGCTCGGGTAGGTCCCGGTTCATATGGAAGCTGAAGTGCCAGAGCCTCGCGGTCGTCGCCTCCCATCCGGTCCAGCCGGGAAGCGGAACGTCGAGGACGGCCAGGTGAGTAACAGCCTCCCGATACATGGCGGCCTGCGGCAAGGCGACCATTCCGCCGATGTCATGTCCACACACGGCGTAGCGTTCATGCCCAAGGGCAACCATCACTTCATGCGCGTCGCGCGCCATCGTCGCCTTGTCATAGCCGTCGAGCGGGCAGTCGGAAAAGCCCGCGCCGCGCAGATCCATGGCCACCACGCTGAATTGCGCTGCCAGCAGCGGCATCACCTTGTGCCATTCCCACCATGTTTCCGGCCAGCCGTGAAGCAGAAGGATCGGTGGGCCCGAGCCTCCCGTGACGGCGTTGATCTTGATGCCATTCACCGGTACCAGCTGCTGGGCAAATCCCTTCAAGGTGGCGATCATGATCGCTTTCCAGTCAGATGTTGACGTACAAGCAAAGCTCGTTGCCAGCTGAGGGTTGGTAATCAGTGTTGATCGTGATGTCGCGCCAGGCGTCGATATCTTTGCGAAAGGCAGCCAGCTTACGCTCGGCGATCGCGTGCGCGATTGGGCCGAGCGGCAGATGAAGCGGGGCGTCATCAGCGTCGACTGCCTGCAGGATCACCGCGATCGCCTTGTCGGGATCGCCCGCCTGATTGCCGTTGTTGGCTTCGCAATAGTGCTTGCGCGAGCTCGCGGCGTATTCCGGCATCTCGTTGGCCGCCATCGTGATCGAACGGCCAAGGAAATCGGTGCGAAACGGCCCGGGTTCGACGATCAGCACGCGAATGCCAAACGGCTCCAGCTCGCCGGCGAGCGCTTCGGAAATCCCTTCCACGGCAAACTTGGCGGCGTTGTAATAACCTCCGCCGCCGCCGCCGGCGATGCCCGCGCCGGACGACATGTTGACGATCGTTCCGGCCGAACGTCGCAGGACGGGCAGGGCGGCTCTGGTGGTTTCGATCAGACCGAAGACGTTCACCTCGAACATCGGCCGATATTCCTCGGGGGTGCCTTCTTCGATCGCGCCGAACAGTCGGTAGCCGGCGTTGTTCACAAGCACCTCGAACCCGCCGAAGGTCTCGACCGCCTTTGCGACCGCTGCCTTGGCTGCCGCTGGATCGGTCACGTCGAGTGGCAAAGTGATCATTCGGCCGCCGAAAGGCTGGGCCATTTCCTCGATCGTTTTGACGTTACGAGCGGTCGCGATGACCCGATCGCCGCGCTTTGCTGCAGCGAGCGCTAGCCGGTGGCCGAAGCCGCTCGAGCAGCCTGTGATGAACCAAGTTTTCATTATTTCTTCTCCGAATTGTTTTTAGAGGATAGCCAAGCTATCAGCGCCTCGAACTGTCATGTCGGCCATGATCGACCAGTCCTTCTCCCCGAGGCCCGCCGCGACAGCTTTGCTGAGCCCCTCGCGGACAGCTTCAAGCATTGGCAGCGCGCGTCCGATCTCGGTGCTGGCCTCGATCGCGAGGCGCATATCCTTGAGAGCGAGCTTGGCTTTGAAACCCGGCTCGAATGATCGTTCCGCGATTTGTGCGCTGTAGCTCTCATAGGCGCGGCCTGAAAACAGGGTGCCGAGGATGAGTTCAAAGAATTCCCCACGGTCGAGGCCAACGCTCTCGGTCAGCACGACACTCTCAGCCATCGCCTCAATGGCCATGGCGATCATCATGTTGCAGGCGAGCTTCGCCGCATTCGCCCGAGCGGGGTTCTCCCCCAACTTCCAGACCTTCTTGCTGAGGGAAGCGAGCAGCGGCTCGACCGCTGCAACTGCATCGGCCTTCCCAGCCGCCAGGATGTTGAGCTGGCCACTCGCCGCTACGTTCGGTCGACCGAGGACCGGTGCAGACACATAGCCAAGGCCCGCCTCTTCGTGCAGTTGCTCCAGTTCTCGCGCGAAAGCGACCGAGATCGTCGATGTGACGACATGGGTCAGCCCTGGTTGCGCACTTGCGATCAGGCCAGCATCGAGGATCACCTCCCGAATGGCAGGGTCGTCGGATAGCATCGTGAAGACTGCGTCAGCCTGGAAAGCATCCGCCGCGAGTTCGACAAGCGTCACCCCGGGGACGCTTTCCTTGGCGACCTTGCTACGGTTCCAGGCCCGAACGTCATGGCCTGCCTTGACCAGGTTCTGGGCCATTGCCGAGCCCATACTGCCGAGACCAAGGAATCCGATCTGCATGTTCTATCTCCTGTTGTTCGAATGAGGTCCGGCAACGGCATGGCTGCCAGGCGATGGGCAGGAACCTAGGTGCTTAGATTTGTTCTTGGAGTGACAAAACTGTACTCTTGGCGTTCAGTTTTGTGTGGGCGGGCGAGATGGAATGGAGTGACGTCAGAATCTTTCTTGCTGTTGTGCGATCCGGCACGCTCGGCGGTGCCGCGCGTTCGCTTCGGACAAGCCATCCGACCGTCGGCAGGCGCCTTCGCGCACTCGAGCAGGCAATCGGTCACACGCTCTTCCAGCGCACAGCGGACGGTCTTGTTCTGACCGATGAGGGCCACGGAATCATCGCGCTGGCCGAGCAAATGGAAGAAGGCGCGCTGGCCATGGAGCGCCGGCTTGCGGGGCGGGAGCAGAATCTCAAAGGCAATCTGCGCATTTCATCAACGGACTGGTTTGGGGCCTATGTCCTGCCTCCCATCCTGGCGGATTTCTCGAGCGCATACCCCAATGTCGACATTGAAATCCTGACCGGCACGCGCCGGTTCAGCCTCCCCCAGCGGGAGGCCGAAGTGGCTTTTCGTGCCGTTCCGTTCGACACTGCCGATGTCATTCAGCGGCGGCTCTTCAGGCTCGAATACGGCGTCTACATCGCGGAGGAGGCGGCTGATCCCAAATATGGCGATGGGACTGGTTTCCGGCTGATCACGCCATCCACGCCCCACTTCCCCGACATCGCGTGGCTCATCGAGAGTTTCCCCAACGCAAGACCGGTCCTGCGATCGAACAACCGCAACGTCCAGGGGCGCATGTGCAGGGAAGGCGTCGGCATCGCTGTCCTGCCCTGCGTGGTCGGCAATCAGATCCCCGGTATCCGTAGACTGGACCTGCCGACGCAGCCGCCGGCGCGAGACATTTGGATGGGATACCACCGAGACCTACGGCGTCTTGGGCGTCTTCGCGCGTTCATTTCGACGGTATCGGACCATCTCGTGAACGCGACCGCCTGATGTGCGGACTGGAAATGACTCAAGGCTTCCCGAGAAACTGCAAAATCGCTGCAGCCGTCTCGGCCGGTCGCTCATGGGCGATCCAGTGCGGTTTCCGGCGGCTCTCGAAAGCGACCTATTCCGGCTTTGGTCCTGAGTTGCAGTGGTCGCGACGCCGCCCAACAACAGGTGCGCTAGTTGACTTTCCCCTGGGGCTCGCCAACCGATCGGGCCTAGTATGCGACCAGTGCCTGCTGAGGGATAGAATTGTGCTGCGCCCAGCGCCGCCTTTGCTTTCGGAGAAGGTTCCGGATCTGGTCTTCTCAACCTAGCGAGAGCACCTGAGGCGCAATGGTCGAGCAAGTTTTTTTCTAAATTCTCTCCCTCCGCCATTTTCGCAATCTTGTACGCCAGACTGCGATTTTGGATATTTGTGATCCGCGCAATTCTCGGCGTGAATGTATCGCGCGACTCGCGCTCCTTGAGGACCATCTCCGCAGTCGGCAGGCCGCCTGGCTTCGTCGGCTCTTCGAAGGTGAACGCCACACGTTCGAATCGTGTCGGGAGGCGCCAACAACATCGGTGCGTGATTTCGATTGGCTGCAAAAACAGCGAGCGCGATCGATGTGCTGCCGCTCATAACGGTTTGGCTGCAGGTTCGAATCCTGCCGGTGCGGCCGAGGCACTTAGTTGCTTTCCTTGCCGGGCAGCGGCTTCATATTCCTGCGGTCACGCCCTCAGGAGTTCATTCCGTGCCGCAAGCTATCCTATCCGCGCAGAGCCGACCTCGACGTTCGCCTGCCGAGTTGGCCTCCATCATCACAACCGCCTATGAGCGCATCGAACGGGACCGGCTCCGCAACTGCTGGATCTATGTGCGGCCGATGGAAGAGGCGCTGGCCGAGGCTGATGCCCTTGTGCGGCGAGCGGAGGAGGGTGAAGTCCTGCCGCTCCTTGGCGTGCCATTCGGCGTCAAGGACAATATTGATGTTGAGAGCATGCCAACGACGGCAGCCTGTCCGTCATTCGAATATGTGGCCGCGCAATCCGCCAGATGCGTCGAGAGATTGACCGCCGCGGGTGCGATCTGTCTTGGCAAAACCAACCTGGATCAATTCGCAACCGGACTGTCCGGCACCCGCTCCCCCTACGGCGCCTGTTCCAGCGCTGCCAACGATCTCTATGTTTCCGGCGGTTCGAGTTCCGGTTCGGCTGCTGCTGTAGCATCCGGCCATGTTGCCTTCGCTCTCGGCACAGATACCGGCGGCTCGGGCCGGATTCCCGCGGGCTTCAATGGGATCATCGGGATCAAGCCAACCGTCGGCCTCGTCTCATCCCGGGGGCTTGTGCCGAACTGTCCGACGCTCGATTGCCCCTCGATCTTCTGCAATTCCATTGCCGAGGGTCGAATTCTGCTCGGGTTGATCGAAGGATACGACGACAGCGATCCTTTTAGCCGCCAACGGACTGCCTCGTCCTCCTCATTTCCTCGCAAATTCCGGTTTGGCCAGGTCTCTGCCGGTCATCTGAATTCATTCGGCATGCCGGAATGTGATGACCTCTACAGGCAGGCCTGCGCAAGGCTTTCGGGACTGGGAGGCCAAGCCAGGCAAATTGACTTCGCGCCTTTCGCCGAAGCCGGTGAAATGCTCTTTTCAGGCCCCTGGATTGCCGAACGTCATGCGGCGATCAGCAGGCTCCTGGACATCGATGATGGAGACCTGCTTGACGTCATCCGCAACGTGCTGAGCGCAGCTGCCCGGTTTTCCGCAACAGATGCGTTCGCCGCGCACCATCGACTTCTGAAGCTCCGACACCAGATCCAATCGCTTTTCGAGGAGATCGATGTCCTGGTGGTGCCTACCGCGCCACGCCCCTTCACGATCCCGGAGATGATGGAAGATCCCATCACGCTCAACAGCCGCCTCGGTTACTACTCCTATTTTGCCAATCTCTTGGACTTGTGCGCGGTGGCCGTTCCCAACGCAACGCTCGGCAACGGCATGCCGATGGGCATCACTTTGCTGGCGCCTGCGTGGCGTGACCGTACTCTTCTCGAGCTTGCCGAGCGATGGCTGCCCGATGCGAAGGCCGGACTGTTCGATCTAAAAGTATATCCGATGGCCGCGTCCTGAAGCGCGATGATGATTCATCCTGATCTCATAACGCTTTAGACAACCTCGAGATCGAGCGCGCGCAGATTGAGGATCACAATCAGGCCCCGGTGATAACGGATGACGCCCCTTGCCTGCATGCGGGAAAGCTGCACCGTCACCCATTGGCGGGTAGAGCCGATCAGATTGGCGAGATCACCATGCGTGAACGGGATCCCGATCACGATCTCGCGGCCCTGCTGCGAGCCGTAGATCTTCGAGAGGAAGACCAACAGACGATGCAACCGCTCGGTCACCGAGCGGGTCCCCAGCATTTGCGCCATCGCCGAGTAGCACCGTGCCTTGAAGGCGAGCGCATCCAGCAGCGCGACCGCGATACTTGCCGATTGAAGCGCCAGCGCACGCAGGGCTGGGCCGGGCAAGAACGTCACCTGGCTCCGTTCCACGGCAACCGAAGACCATACGTGGGCGCCAGTACCGAACAGATCCGGGCCGCCGACGAAATTGCCGGCGAACCAGTAGGCCAGCGTCACCTCGCGTCCGGAAGGAGCCGCGTAATAGCTGCGAATACGCCCCTCTTCGATCAGATAAATGCCGTTCTGCAGATCGCCCTGACGCCAGACATGCTTGCCTGCCTGCAGGACCTCCGCGCGGCCGATGGCGAGGACACGACGCCGGTCAGCCTCACACAACGGATCCAACAGACTGGGCAGCGACCCGACCAGAGCATCCGATCCCGCCAGCATGATGCCGGTCGCATTCCTGAGACTTGCCGCTGACATCTGCTCGCTCCCTTGCCGCCGCAAGGGAAAACCATTCAAGAGCCATGCCAGACCTGTCGTCAGGCGTCTACGTCCTGATCTCCATTTGCTCGAAGGCCCTGCGGCCTTCCGAGCGGATCAGGTCAAGGCAATCCCGCTTGAGGGCGAGATAGGCGGCCTCCGCAACGATGGCGCTGGAGCGCGGTCGCGGCAGGCTCACCTGAAGGTCTTTGAGGATGCGGCCTGGTCCCGCGCTCATGATCAGCACACGGTCAGAGAGGAGGATCGCTTCATCGATGTCGTGTGTGACGAAGACGATTGTTGCGTTGATCCGCTCTCGAAGCTCGAGCAGATTGTCCTGCATGACCGCCCGGGTCTGCGCATCCAATGCTCCGAACGGCTCGTCCATCAACAGCACGCGCGGCTGATTGGCGAGCGCACGGGCAATCGCAACCCGCTGCTGCATGCCTCCCGATAGCGTGTGCGGATATGCCGACGCAAATCTGGTCAGCCCGATCATCTCGATGAGCTCGTCGGCAATCCGCAGCGCCTCCACCCTCGGCTTGCCGAGGGCGCGCGGCCCGTGCGCGATGTTCCGGCGCACCGATTTCCACGGAAACAGATGTGGCTGCTGGAAGACCATCCCGATCTCGGGCCGTGGCGCGCGCATCGCTTCGCCGGCTATGAACACCTGGCCTTCGAACGGCTGCTCGAGGCCGGCCATCGCATTCAGGAGCGTGGACTTGCCGCAGCCGGATGGACCGACGATCGAGACGAATTCTCCCTGGGCTACCGCCAGGGATACGCGATCGACCGCGACGACCTGTCCGCCCGGCGCATCGAAGACGATGCTCAAATCCTCGACCCGGATGACCGCCTGACGCGCCGGGGCGGACGGCGGGTACGTATCCACGAGCCTGAGCGGCTGGTCTGGACGAAGCTGGCTCGGGGTCATCGCCACCACACGGCACGTTCGGCAAGGATAGCGAAGGAACGGTCGGCGACGAAGGAAAGCAACCCGAGAGCCGCCAGCCCGCCCATGACCTGACCCGTTTGCATGTTCTGTTGCGCAATTTCGATACGGTAGACGATGCCGGCGAACGCTCCTGCCAACTCGGCGGCGACCAGCGTGTAGAAGGAGATGCTTACCGCGGTTCGCAGACCGACCGTGATATAGGGCAGCGCGCCAAGAAGGACGATCTCCCACAGCATCTGCGGTTGCGGCGTGCCGAGCATCTGGGCGGCACGGATAAGTCCGCGGTCGACTTTCTGCACCCCGATGTGGGTCGCAAGCCATACCGTAAAGAACACGCCCCAAACGACCAGGAAGAGCTTGCCCGTCTCCGAGAGGCCAAACCAGAGGATAACGATCGGCACGAAGGCGACGGGAGGAATTGGACGAAGGATGTGAAACAGGGGTGAAAGCAGGCTGGACACCAGCCGGAACCGGCCAGTCAGGACGCCGAGCACGATCCCGCCCGCGGCCCCGATCGCAAATCCCGCGACAACGCGCGAGAGGCTCGCCATCAGGTCGGCGAAGAACTGTCCGCTGCGAATCCATTCGAGAATGGCGACAGCGACGGTCGATGGCGGCGGAAACAGCACGGCGTTCACGATGCCGGAGCGCGCGACCAGTTCCCACACGCCCGTGAAGGCGGGCACGGAGAGGACGGCGACCAGTACGCTCAGCCGTCCGCTCGCGCTCGCACGGCTGCGTGCCCCGACGCTCACGGGCGCGCCTCCACCGTGACGCGAGCCGGATCGAGCGCCTTCAGCGGCGCCGTCACCAGGACTTTCGAGAAATCGGGCATGCTCGCGCCAGGGGGATGATTGCCGGTCTCGAGCCGCCAGGCCGCGTGGGTTTTCAGAGTCGTGAGAATCCTGTCGTCGAGGCGTACATGGTAGACATAGTCCGGCCAGATCGAAGCCAATTCGTCGCGCTTCATTCCGGTCGCTGCGGCGATGACGTCGATTGCTTCATCCGGATGCGCCTTGAGCCAGCCTTCGGCCTCGATGAGGGACGCCAGGAACTTGCTGACGATCGCAGGGTTGGCCGCGAGGTAGGACTGCGTCACGACAATGTTGAAGGTCTCCGAGTAGAGACCTTTGGTCTCAAGCGGGACCGCGCCTTCGCCAAGGGCCTTCTTCGCATTCGCGACGTGCGGCTCCCAGGTATCGAACGCATCGATACTGCCGGCCGCCATGGCGGGGAGCATCTCCTGAGGTCGCAGGTTGACGAGCGTCACGTCCTTCGACGTCAGGCCCGCCGCTTTCAACAGAACCGACGTGTAGACCTCGCTGCCAGTTCCGGCCGTAAAGGCGATTCGCTTTCCACGCAGATCGGCCTTCGTCTTGATACCGGCAGGAGCTGCGGTCATGGTCTTGAGATCCGAATATTCCATCCCCGCCACGAACGCGATCGGCTGTTGCGCCATCGCGGCCGCCGTGACCGGTGCCTCAGCGGTTGTCGCGATATCCGCTCCGCCCCCAAGCACCGTATCGAGACACTGCTTCCCGCTGGTGAAATTGGAGACCGCGATGTCAAGCCCCTGCTTGGCGAAAATGCCTTTCGCATTGGCGACAATCGCCAGCCCCGAGATCGGCCCAAGATTTTGGGCGAGCCGCGCCTTCAGCAATTCCGCGGCTGTCGCGCGCTCAAACGGCGAAAACAGGAAGAATGCAGATAGTACGAAAACGGCGGAGCGAAGAGCAATTGTTGATCGCATGCCAAACCCCTGTAATGCCGGCGACCGGAGTGATCGACCTTGACGATAGGATCGTCTGAAGATGGAAGACCATGAAGCAATTAATCGACAAGGCTCTATTGCCCAGTTTTTGCGCAAGTAGCGCCGGCTTGCGATTGTGATCGGGGCAGGAAAATCGTCATGTTGCCCACACCTTGGGCGTATCGTAGCTGCGGCAACTGCACCCTGCCGGCTTTCATCAGGCCTGATCCGGATTCAATCAGAACCGATCGGGCTTTCGATGCCGTTGCGTGCGCGGCGAAACCAGGCCCACGTCTGCCGCGTCACTGCGATGTAGCCCGGGCCCCGGTAGACGATCTGATCGGCGACGATCCCGTTCAGTTTCGGCAGCGCATGGAACGGAATCGAAGGATAGGCATGGTGCTCGACATGATAGGGCATGTTCCATGCAAACCAGCGCACGAACCTGGCGGTATAGGTGGTGCGGGTATTCTGGAAGGCGCTGCGCGTCCGATCGCAACCGGTGTGTTCGGCAAGGAGATACGGACGCAGAAACAATTGACCGACGATCACGGGGACGACCCAGACCCACAACAGGAACAAGCTGTGCAGCGCGACCGATGCCAGCAGCAGCGCGATGTAGCCTGCCAGATAGAGGCGCGCTTCCCTTACGACAATTTGGCGCTTGCTTTCCGGAATCCAGGGTGACGTGGCATTGCCGGTCAACGCGTGGCGAAGCATCAGCCGCGCCCGGAAGGCAACCTGCCGCAAGCCGCTGTAGACGATCACCAGTTGCGCGTCCGAGGTCGGGATCGGGACCGACAGCAGTTCCGGATCTCTCTTTGGATCCTGCGTGTAGCGATGATGATCCCAGTGGAACAGGCAGTAATATTCGTAAGGCAAGCCGACCGCGAACGAGGAGAGATGACCGAAGGCGAGATTGAGAGCGCGGTTGCGAAACGCCGTCTTGTGGGCGGTCTCGTGTACCACCATGAACAGGAATGCGACGAAGTAACCTTGGACGACGACCAGCGGCAACGCCCACACGATTCCGTATCGCGATGAGGCCAGCCAGATCAGCGCGCCGACAACGACGATGACGCCGTAGTGGCTGGCCGCACGGATCAGTCCTTGCCAATCGGACCGCACCGACAACTCGCGCAACATGGCCGGAGTCAGCGGCTTCTCTCCGGTGGCAGTGATGGCATTGCTCATGATCGTAGTCGCCTCTTTCCGGGATCAAACACTTGACCGTGCTCGTGCGGACGCTGGAACTCGTCAAGCGCAGACCGATCTTAGGGAGCGACGCCGCAAATGCAGAAGCAATTAATGACTCGGGATTGGCCACCGGGCATCCCGAGATTTTCGGCCCTTGCTCCACCGCATCGGCCGGCCCCGTTCGGCGCGCGACAGCGCATCAAGCCACCCGCCACCTCCCGTCCACCGCGCGTTTCAACATCGGATCGCTCACCCGCACATGCTCCGCCAGAAAATCGATGAACGCGCGCACGCGTGCCGGGAGCGGCGCGGTGTGGCCGACATAGACGGCGTGGATGTCTTCGCGGTCGCCGGGATTGTAGCTTTGCAGCACCGGGATGAGGCGGCCGGCTTCGACGTCGGGGCCGATGTGGAAGAGGGCGAGACGCGCTAGCCCCACGCCGCCGAGCGCGAGGCGGCGGGCGATCTCTCCGTCGCTGGCGCGCGCGACCGGCGGCGGCACCGCTTCCTCGGTACGGTTGCCGCGCTTGAACGGCCAGCCGCCCCGGATGCGCGGAAAGGTCCAGCCGATGCCGCGGTGCTCAGTGAGATTCGCCGGCGTTTTCGGCGTGCCAAAGCGCGCCAGATAGCCTGGCGCGCCGACCACCACCATGCGGCTGGTGCCCAGCTTGCGCGCGACCAGGCGCGAAGCTTTCAAAGGTCCGACGCGGATGGCGACGTCGGCGCGCTCCTGCATCAGATCGATCAGCGTATCGGTCAGCACGAGATCGAGCGTGATCTCGGGATGCTGTTCGAGGAAGCGCGGGATCAGGGGCATCATATGCAACATGCCGAAAGGGATGTTGCAATTGACCGTGAGCCGGCCGCGCGGCGCCGCGCCCGAGGCCGCCTCGCGCTCGGCCTCCTCCATCTCGCCGAGGATGCGCAACGAGCGCTGGTAGAAGGCCTGGCCTTCCTCGGTCAATGTGAGCTTGCGCGTGGTGCGGTTGATCAGCCGCGAGCCGAGCCGTGTCTCCAGCCGCGAGATCAGCTTGCTGACACCCGAGGGCGTCAACCGCAGTTTTCGCGCGGCCTGGGTGAATCCGCCAAGATCGACGACGCGGACGAAGACCTCCATCTCGGCGGAGCGGTTGGTGTCGAAACGGGCCATGTTGAATTCACGTCACAAATGATTGGATTGCGGACATTCTAATGGTTTTGACGCAGCGCAGCTATCTGCGTGGCTCGTCTCATCCATCGGAGCCACGCATGCCTCCCGCCGTCCTCGCCCTCACCGCCGGTGCCTTCGGCATCGGCACCACCGAATTCATCATCATGGGCCTGCTGCTTCAGGTCGCCACCGACATGCACGTTTCAGTGCCGGTCGCGGGCCTGCTGATCTCCGGCTATGCGCTCGGCGTCTTCGTCGGCGCGCCGGTCCTGACGCTGGCGACACGGCGGATGCCGCGCAAAACGGTGTTGCTCGCGCTGATGGCGATCTTCACGCTGGGCAATGCGGCGTGCGCGCTGGCGCCGAACTACGAGCTCCTGATGGCCGCGCGGGTGCTGACCTCTCTTGCGCATGGCACGTTCTTTGGCGTCGGCTCGGTCGTCGCCACGAGCCTGGTCGCCGAGGACAAGCGCGCCTCCGCCATCGCCACCATGTTCATCGGTCTCACGGTCGCAACGCTGCTGGGCGTGCCGTTCGGCGCCTGGTTCGGCCTGATGCTCGGCTGGCGCGCGGCGTTCTGGGCGGTGACGGTGATCGGCGTGGTCGCCTTTGCCGTGGTGGCCGCGTTCGTGCCCGGCCATGTCGGCAACGGCGACAAGCCGATCTCGCTCGCTGAAGAGGTCGCCGTGCTCGGCCGGCCGCAGGTGCTGCTCGGCCTTGCCATGACCGTGTTCGGCTTCGCCGGCCTGTTCGTCGTGTTCACCTATATCCAGCCGATCCTGACGCGCTTCACCGGCTTTTCGGAAGCCGCAGTCTCGCCGATCCTGCTGGTGTTCGGCGCGGGCCTTGCGATCGGCAACGTCGCCGGCGGCAAGCTCGCCGACCGTGGTTTGGCACGCGCCCTGATCGGCACGCTTGCCGCGCTGGCCATCGTGCTGCTTGGTCTTGCCGCGGTGCTGTCGGTCAAGGTGCTGTCCATCGCGCTGATCCTGCTGCTCGGCATCGCCGCCTTCGCGACCGTTGCGCCGCTCCAGCTTCGGGTGCTGGAAGCCGCGGGGCCCAGCGGCCGCACGCTCGCTTCCAGCCTCAACATCGCCGCGTTCAATCTCGGCAACGCGCTCGGCGCCTGGGCCGGCGGCGTCACCATCGATCGCGGGCTCGGCCTCTCCGCGCTGCCGCTGGTTGCGGCCGGCATCACCGCGGTCGGCCTCGTGCTGGCGCTGTGGAGCCTCCGGCTCGATCGCACGACGGCCGCAGTTGCGGCCTGCCCGGCAGAATAAGGGAGCATGACCATGGAATATCGCAATCTCGGCGCTTCGGGCCTCAAGGTCCCCGTCCTCAGCTTCGGCACCGGCACGTTTGGCGGACAGGGCCCGCTGTTCTCGGCCTGGGGCCGCAGCGGAGCCGAGGAGGCACGCAGGCTGGTCGACATCTGTCTCGACGCCGGCGTCAATTTATTCGACAGCGCAGACGTCTACTCCAATGGCGCCTCCGAGGAGATTCTTGGCGCTGCCATCAAGGGCCGGCGCGACAAGGTGCTGATCTCGACCAAGATGAGCCTGCCGATGGGCGATGGTCCGCTCGATGCGGGCTCGTCGCGGCATCGGCTGATCGGCTCGGTCGATGCGGCGCTGCGACGGCTCGGCACCGATTATATCGACCTGCTCCAGCTCCACGCCTTCGACGCGTTTACGCCGATCGAGGAGGTGCTGTCGACGCTCGATACGCTCGTCCGCGCCGGCAAGCTGCGCTATGTCGGCGTCTCGAATTTCGCGGGCTGGCAGCTGATGAAGTCGCTCGCCATTGCCGACCGCAACGGCTGGCCGCGCCATGTCGCACACCAAGTCTATTATTCGCTGCTCGGCCGCGACTATGAGTGGGAGCTGATGCCGCTCGCGCGCGACCAGGGCGTCGGCGCGCTGGTCTGGAGCCCGCTCGGCTGGGGTCGGCTGACCGGAAAAATCCGGCGTGGTCAGCCGTTGCCGCAAGGGAGCCGCCTGCACGCGACCGCGCAGTTCGGCCCGCCCGTGGACGAGGCGCGGCTTTACGCGATCGTCGACGTGCTGGATGCGATTGCCGCGGAGACCGGTCGCACCGTGCCGCAGGTTGCGATCGCCTGGCTGCTGGCGCGTCCCACCGTCTCCTCCGTGATCATCGGTGCCCGCGACGAAGCGCAGCTGTGCGACAATCTCGGTGCCGTCGGCTGGTCGCTGAGCGCGGATCAGATCAAGCGCCTCGACGAGGTCAGCGCTGTGATGCCGCCTTATCCTTATTATCCCTATCGGATCCAGGAAGGCTTTGCCCGACTCAATCCGCCTCCGGTGTAAGGAAGATCAATAGAAGGCAGCGATCGCTGCGGCGATTCCTTGCGGAAGATTCGGCTCGCTCGTGAGCGTATCGATGAACACAGGGTCGTCGGCCACCGTGAGGCCATCCAGTTTGATCGGATGCAGCGGCTCGGGCGCCGCTGCCGCGGTGAGCTCCAGATCCGGGCCGGTCCGGACGCCGTTATATTCGAGCCGGGGGCGCAATTGGACATTGTTGCCGAACTGCTCGTCCAGTGCGAGACGCCAGCCGGGTCGCGACACCGTTCCGCTGGCGATGGCGGCGGACATGGCGATGCTATGCGGCTGCATCGTACCGAGATTGCCGAGCGCGGCGCGCAGGCGGCTCTTCGCTTCCGCCAGCGTGACCTTCTCGATTTCCGGGTCCTGATCGGGCGAGGAGAAGTCGATCACCCGTGCGCTGCTGCGGATGTTGAGGGCCTCGCCGCTTCCGCCCGCTTTTTGCATGGCGCCCTTCGTTCCATAGCGCGGCCGGCCCCCGATCGTGACCAGGACGATATCCTGCTCGCGCGATTTGATCAGATGGCTGTAGGGATCACCCGTCACGCCTTTCACGACGAGAAGATCGGCGAGCTTGCCCTTGGTGATCGTTCCCAGTTTCGCATCCCATTTGAGGATCGCGGCCGGATTGCGCGTCGCCATCGAGACGATGTCGTAGTCGCTGAAGCCGAGGTTGAAATGGGCGGACACGACCTTCGCCGCCTTCAGCTCGCCAAGGAGGTTTTTGCTGCCGGACGGCGACCAGTCCGAGCCGAGCGCGATGGTGAGACCTGCCGTGCGAGCGGCAACGACGTTGGTCGTCTTGCCGTACAGCAGCAGATTGCTCAGGGGGGACCAGACCACCTTGGCATGATTTTCGGCCATCGTTCCAAAGTCGGTCGCGTCGAGCGCCGTGCAGTGAATGCCGGCCAGCGACGGCTCGATCGCCCAATCGCCGGAGGAATTGCGCAGGGCCAGGAAGTGGCTGTGTGCCTTGGTGTCGATGCCCTCGCTCAGGTGCAGCAGGAAACACGACGACGATTTGAGCTCTTGATCGAACTTCGCCCAGTCCTCGGCGTCGATATCAGGAATCTTCGAATGGGCGCGCGGAAGATCGGGCGGGCTGCCGATCTCGGCGGCGCGCAACGCGCCCTTGTAGTATTTGTGGATCGTGCCGCTCCAGTTGGAGAGTGTGATCCCCTGACTCGTCGTCGTTCCTGCGACCATGCACTTGGCTTCGACGTAGCGGACCAGGGCCGGCAGCAGTGAGCCGTCGTCGGCGAGCGCGATTGCGCTCATGGGGCCTGTCACCGACGTCTTGTACGATTTGGCGTTCTGCCACTGGTCGCGATTGCCATAGAGCTGCGGCACGCGCCAGAGCGGCAGGACGTTGTAGCTGAGGTGATTATGCAGCTCGATCAGGCCGGGATAGATGGTGCCGCCCGTTGCGACCGGCGCGACGGCCTCGAAGCCCGCGGGGGCCGGCTGGCCCTTGGGTAGAATCGCGGCGATGCGATTGTCCTCGATGAAGACCGTCCCGCTGTTGATGACGTCGCCTTCGGCGGCCATCGTCACGATCCGCCCGTTCAGGGCCCATCGCTTCGGACTGGTGGCCGGGCTCATGGGATCACTCCGTCGGGAATGGTAATCGTGATCGTGCGCCGCTTGGTGGCCGCGTCGGCCCCCTGGCGCACGGCCCATGGCGTATCTCCTCGCATCCAGGCCGGCAGGCCGGCCGGAAGATCTCTCGCGATGATGTCGACGAGTTCGGATGGCTTGAAGGCATCGCCATACGGCACGAGCGTCGTCGGGACGTCGGGATGCTGGACCGCAGGCGCAAGCGCCGCGAGCGCGGCATTCCATTTGGTCAGCATGATCTTGGTGTTCGCTGCCTGCGTCGCGGCATCATGGGCGGAGCTTTCCGGCCAGGTCGGATGCGTGATGTGCTGATAGGCGAGGGTCTTGTAGGCCGCACCATCGGCGGTCTTCAGCCAGGCCTTCCAGGCCTCGTCCGCAAGGCCGCCGAGCGAGACGACGGCCTCGATATTGCCGGTTGCGAGCAAGGCCTTGAGCCATTTGTTGCGATACGCAACGATACCGGGGTCGTTCTTGTGCTTCGAGCCGCCGCTCTGCCCGTAAACGCTGTACAGGAAGGTGTTCACCATCACGTAGCTCTGCGTGATGCCGAGTTTTGCCAGGAAACCTTGCGTCCGGCGTCCCGCGGTGCCGACCAGAATTCTGCGCACGATCGTCTCGTGCTGCGCGGGATCCTGACCGACGACGAGCACGCGCGCTGATCCGTCGAGCCGGCCGCGATGGAAGATCGGGCCCCATTCGATCCGGAAATCGTGGGGATCGTAGGCTTCAGTTCCCGGATAGTCGGCGCATAGATCGCGAAAGGGGGGCTGATCGTATCCGCTGTCGAATTCCACGAGCATGGCAAATGCTCCAGTGCGTGGCTGTCGAAATAGCTGCGTCAAAAGCCTGATCGTTGCGCTGCAATCTCAGCGATGATCGGTTCCGCTGTTCAACCATTATGTGGGTCAAGAGAGCGCGGGCAAAGGTTCATGCAGCCCTCTCCTCTCGGACCGTGACAGAGCGTCGCGACCACGCGCCATGCAGAAACGCACTGTACACGGTCGCGTGACCTCCATAACCTCCGCGTCGCAATTGTTTTGGAGATGCGACGTGGCGAAGAAGACGGCGAGCAAAAAGAAAAGTGTTGCAAAGAAAGTAACGAAGACCTCGAGCAAGATGAGCACCCCCCGCAAGGGCGCCGTTGCAAAGGCGGCGAAGAAAGCAGCACCGCGCAAGCCGGCCGCGACGCGCCGTCCCAAGGGACCGATCTGGCAATGGTCCGCAGTCGACACTGCGGCTGCGATCCGCTCCGGCGCAATTTCAGCCGTCGAAACCGTCGAAGCGCATCTGGAGCGAATGCGCGCCGTCAATCCAAAGCTGAATGCGGTCGTCGTCGATCTCAGCGAGGAAGCGCTGAAGGCGGCGCATGCGGCCGACAAGCAGCGCGCCAAGGGCGGTGCGCTCGGCCTGCTGCACGGCGTGCCCATTACCATCAAGGAAAACGTCGACTACGAGGGCCGGCCGAACTTCAACGGCGTGCCCGCGAACAAGGACTATATCGCGCCTTCGGATTCGCCTGTCGTTCGCAACCTGAAGAAGGCCGGCGCGATCGTGATCGGGCTCACCAACACGCCGGAATTCTCCTTCCGCGGCTTCACCGACAATCCGCTGCACGGGCTGACGCTGAACCCGTGGGATCCCAACATCACCTGCGGCGGCTCATCGGGTGGTGCGGGCTCGGCGGTTGCCGCCGGCATCGGCACCATCGCCCATGGCAATGACATCGGCGGTTCGCTGCGCTGGCCAGCGCATTGCAATGGCGTTGCCACCATCAAGCCGACGCAAGGCCGCATCCCGGCCTTCAACGGCAGCGCAACAGCCGAGCGGCCGATGCTGGCGCATCTGATGTCGGCGCAGGGGCCACTCGCCCGCCACGTCGCCGACGTGCGCCTTGCGCTGGAGGTGATGAGCCAGCGCGATCCGCGCGATCCCTGGTGGGTGCCGGCGCCGCTGGCCGGGCCGAAGCCGAAAGGACCGATCAAGGTTGCGCTGGCCAAGATTCCCGACGACATGGACGTCGATCCCCAGGTCGCCGCGGCGCTACGCCAGGCCGCCGATCACCTCGAGCGTTCCGGCTACCGCGTGAGTGAGGTGGAGGTGCCCGACATCAACGGCGTCTGGCAGACCTGGTGCGACATCATCACCAACGAGACCATGGTGATGCAGGAGTCCGGGATGCTGAAGGTCACGTCGGAGGACTTCCACAAGGCGTGGAACGGCATGAAGACCAAGGCCAATGTGCTCGATCTCAAGGCCTGGATGCAGGCGACGGCGGCGCGCAACGGCCATATCCGCGCCTGGCAGCTGTTCTTCGAGGAATATCCGGTCGTGCTGGCGCCGACCACGGTCGGCCCGACGCCGGGTCCGCGCGACGACACGGTCAGCGCCGAGCGCGTGCAGGAGGTGTTCTGGGGCGGGATGCGCTTCATCTCCGCGATCAACGTGCTGGGCCTGCCCGGCGCGGTGGTGCCGGTGTCCGTGCATGAGGGCCAGCCGATCGGCGTGCAGTTGATCACCGGGCGCTACCGCGAGGATCTCGCGCTCGATGCCGCGGCGGCGATCGAGAAGCGCGCCGGCGTGCTCGCCCATCGCCTCTGGGAGACGATGGCCTGAACCAGTGCCCCAGGGCTTCGCGGCTCTCGCGCGAAGCCCGCCGCGGCGCAGCCGATCAGTTGGTCAGATGCGAGGCCGCGATCGCCTTTTGGAACAGCGCGTTCAGCGCGTCGGTGATGTTGGCATCGCTCGAGACCTCGTAATAATAGCCGGAGGTCGCACAGGCCTGCATCTTGGTCCCGATCGAGCTGCGCCATGGCGAAATATAGGTGGTGTACCAGCTGTTGTTGGTGATCGCGAGATAGGTGGTGTAGAGCACCGCGATCTTGACGCCGCGCGCCTTGATGGCGTCGCAGGTCGTCGTCGTCAGCGGCTCCTGGCACCGCCCCGACGAGGAGATCACGGTCTTGCTGCAGGTCGAGGGATAGTAGTAGTCCGCGACGCCGTCCGAGACGAAGAACAGCCATTTCTGCGGCGAGGACGAGGAGCCGTCGCCGGAGGTCGGAATCGTGGTGTTCATCGAGGACAGGGTGCCGTCGAAATCCGTGCACATGTCGTTGTTGTAGTTGTTATAGGGGATTGTCATCAGGTCGACGGCGGCAACCGCCGTCTTCACCGAAGAGAGGCTCGATGTGAGCGCCGAGATCGTGGTCAGGCCCATCGAGGCGCAATCGCTGCCCATGGTGTAGACTGCCATACGGTACTGGTTGCTGACGAGCTGGCTCGCGGTGGCCGTGTCCGTCAGCGACTGCGTCGCATCGCGCACGAGGTCGATCCGCATCTTGATGCCGAGCTTCTTGGCGATCGAGTAATAGCTGTTGGTCTGGAGCGTTTTCTTTGTGCTCGACGTGTAGGTGTCGTGGCAGGCGAATGCGCAACTGTCGGACGTGGCATTCTGCAGCTTTGTCATGTCGGCGGTGGTCGCGCCAAGCCCTTGCGACGGTGAATTGTCGAGTAGCACGTAGAAGTCGATGTAGGATGGCAGCGAGGCCGCGGCCGTCGAGCTGGCCGACACCCCAAGGGTCTTGTAGCCCACCAGTCCCATAAAATAGGTCGTCACGGTCGTCGTCGCCGATCCCGTGGCGGTCCGCGTGGTGACGCTGTCGGTCACGTTGATGTTGATCGAGGTCGTTGTCAGGCCGAGTGCGGACATTTGCCCCGTAAAGGCGTTCTTGGCATCAGTCTGCGCGGTCGACGCGCTCTTCGCGATCTCGGTCTTGGCGGTGGCGACGAGCACGGCGGTATCGAGCGCAGCGGCCAGCTTCGCTTTCGCTCGCGCGGCGAGGGAGTAGTCGACGGCGGCGCCGACGAAGGATAGCAACGGCACCAGTGCCAGCGCGAAGATGACGGCGATGTTGCCGCGTCGGTCGGAGACAAAGTGCGAGAGCAGGCGATGAGCATTCCTGGTTGCAGAGATCAAGCGAACGCATCCTGAGAACGAAAACGATGCGCGGACGCTAGCACCGCGGAGCTTACGCAAGAGTTGATCGCGATGCGAACATCCGTGTCGGTAGTGTTGCGGAGCGTGTCGCTGCCGAGAAGAAAACCCTGTAAAAATAGGCGATTCTGCGCACACGTAATTCAGCGAACTCCGTAGTATTCCGGGGCGCGGCTTCGCGCTTTCGTATCTGTGCACTCGACATGCACGGATGCCGCGTTGTGCAAGTGCGTGTCAGCTTCACGTCAGGGAAGGCGATATGAAGGATGATCGTTCGACCATCCCGCATGTCGACCGGCTGCAGCTCTTCGAGAACATCTTCGGCTTTATGCGGATCGCATGGGCATCGACCGAACGTCGGTACCGTCGCCACAAGATCCTGACGCCGACATGGTCCGTGTTGTTGAAGATCGTGGCTGCGATGGCGGCGCTTCTTCTCCACTGCGCGCGACGACATTTCGCGAAGCGAAGCGGGGTGGAGGTCATTGTCGGCGGAGGCGGGCCGCACGTCTAGCTTGCCCCATCCGGCGCGCTAGGAAACGCAATGACCCGCCAAGGCGCAGGACTTCATTAATCCAATTTAACTCGAATTTTAGCCAATTCACCAACAACCGTTAGGGTTACTTCCTCGATGTCTAGGCGAATTATTGTCCGCTTTACCACCCGCCTCTAACAGAGGGGCGGCGGACAACGCACATGCCTCATACAGGCCAATAAGTGCGGCCCGCTCCACGCGGAGGTGGCACGATGCGCAACGAGACGATCGCTATTCACGCCGGCTACGAGCCCGAAGCCACCACGCACGCGGTTGCGGTGCCGATCTACCAGACCGCGGCTTACGCCTTCGACAGCGCCGATCATGGCGCGGCGCTCTTCAATCTCGAGGCGGAAGGTTTTCGCTACAGCCGCATCGCCAATCCGACCAGCGCGGTGCTGGAGAAGCGCATCGCCCAGCTCGAGGGCGGTGTCGGTGCGCTCGCGGTTGCGACCGGACAGGCGGCGCTGCATTTCGCTTTCGTCAACGTCGCCGACCACGGCGGCAATATCGTGTCCGTGCCGCAGCTCTACGGCACCACGCACACGCTGCTGTCCCATATCCTGCCGCGCCAGGGCATCACGGGCCGTTTCGCCGAGAGCGACGCGCCGGACGCGATCGCAAAGCTGATCGACGAGAACACCCGCGCCGTCTTCGCCGAGACCATCGGTAATCCCGCCGGCAATGTCTGCGACATCGAGGCGCTGGCGAAAATCGCTCATGCCCATGGCGTGCCGCTGATCGTCGACAACACGGTCGCAACGCCGATCCTGCTCAAGCCGTTCGATTACGGCGCCGACATCGCCGTGCACTCACTGACCAAGTTCCTGGGCGGTCACGGCACCACGCTCGGCGGCGCCATCGTCGATTCCGGAAACTTCCCCTGGGCCAAACACGCCGATCGCTTCCCGGCCTATCACAAGCCGGATGCCTCCTATCACGGTCTCGTCTATGCCGAGCGTTTCGGCAGGACCGCCTATATCGAGCGCGCCCGCAGCGTCTATCAGCGCACCATGGGTTCGGTGCTGTCGCCGTTCAACGCCTTCCTGCTGCTCCAAGGCATCGAGACCGTGGCGCTGCGCATGGAGCGCCATGTCGAGAACGCCCGCAAGGTCGCCGAATTCCTGCGCAAGGACTCGCGCGTCGCCTGGGTCAATTACACCGGCTTCCCCGATAGCCCCTACTATCCGCTCGTCCAGAAATATCTCGACGGCAACGCCTCCTCGCTGTTCACCTTCGGCATCAAGGGCGGCATGGAAGCCGGCAAGACCTTCTACGATGCGCTGAAACTGATCACGCGCCTCGTCAATATCGGCGATGCCAAGTCGCTGGCCTGCCATCCCGCTTCGACCACGCACCGCCAGATGTCGGCGGAGCAGCAGCGTGCCGCCGGCGTGCTGCCGGAGACGATCCGGCTCTCGATCGGGATCGAGCATTCCGCCGACATCATCGAGGACATCGACCAGGCCTTGGAAAAGGCCTGTCCGTCGTCGCGCCTCCAGGCGGCGGAGTAGGCGACGTCCCCGATGACGATCCTGGTCGACAGGGATCAAGGCATATCGAGCCCGGCACTGGTGCCGGCCGAGGGGGACCTCGCGCGCGACCGCGGTGAGTTGACCATCGGGCTCATCAACAACATGCCTGATACGGCGCTGAAGGCGACCGAACGGCAGTTCATGAAGCTGCTCCAGGCTGCCGCGGGCCCGCGCCGCATCCGCTTCCACTGCTTCTCACTTCCGTCGGTGAAGCGCTCGCCGGAAGCGAAATGGCATGTCGAGAGCGAATATTCCGATCTTGCAGATCTCAAGCGTCAGCGATTCGATGGGCTGATCGTGACCGGCGCCGAGCCGGTCGCGCCCGAGCTCAATCAGGAACCGTACTGGCGCGACCTGACCGACCTGATCGACTGGGCGAAGGCCAACACGCGCTCGACGATCTGGTCATGCCTCGCCGCGCATGCCGCGGTGCTGCATCTCGACGGCATCGAGCGGCGGCGCCTGCCGGCCAAATGTCACGGCATCTTCGACTGCGAAGCCGTGACGAGCGATCCGCTGACGCACGCCACGCCGGCGCCGCTCAAGGTCTCGCATTCACGCCTGAACGAGATTGTCGAGAGCGACCTCGTCCCGGCCGGCTACGAGGTCCTGACCCGTTCGGCCCAGGCCGGCGTCGACGTTTTCACCCGGCAATATGCCAGCCGCTTCGTGTTCTTCCAGGGCCATCCGGAATATGACGCGCTGTCGCTTCAGCGCGAATATCTGCGCGACGTCGGCCGCTATCTCGCGCGCGAGCGCGAGAATTATCCGCTGCTGCCCGTGAGCTATTTTGACGCAGCGACGGAGGAGAAGCTGGCTCGCTTCGAGAAGCGGGTGCGGCACGAGCGCCATCCGGCGCTCAGCAACGACCTCCCCGCGCTGAATTTGCGCTCCGATATCGCCGCCGGCACGGCCGCAGCGGCGTTATTCCGGAATTGGCTGCAGTTTCTCGGCGCGGATGCCGATGCGTCGGTCCTGGCGCGATAGGCTCCAATTAGGACTAACGAAGTGTGAAGCTTGCCTCAAGCAGCGCACGAATGCTTGATTGGGCGAATCGGGGCAAACAGGAAGCGTGGTCGTGTTGTCGGCACTTCAGGGACGCGTGAGCAATCGGCTGGCCCGGCACTTTCGTGCCGCTCCGCATCGCTTGCCTGCGCATGCGCCGATGGTGAGCTTCACCTTCGACGACGCCCCCGACAGCGCCGCCGGCGAGGGCGCTTCGCTGCTCGAAACCCATGGCGGCCGCGGCACCTACTACATCGCCGGCAGCCTGATCGGCCGGCCGTCGGATCACTGGCATGGCCTGTCGAGCGACGCGATCGTGCGGCTTCACCGTGCCGGGCACGAGATCGCCTGCCACACTTTTTCGCACCAGAGCGCGGTCAATCTCGACGAGGCCGCCATGGCCCGCGAGATCGAGCGGAACCGCAGCCATTTCCGCGGCATCGATTCCTCGATCAGGCTCGAGAACTTCGCCTATCCCTATGGGATCGCTTCGTTCTGGCGCAAGCCGCAGCTCACCAAGGCGTTCCGTTCGGCGCGTGGCATCCTGCCCGGCGTCAATCGAGACGTCATCGACCTCCAGTTCCTGCGCGCCTCGCCGCTCGTGGATTGCGAGATCGACGCTGCCGGCGTCGACCGCTATTTCGACGAGGCGGTCGAGAGCGGCGGGTGGCTCATCTTCTACGGCCATGACGTCGTTAATGTGCCAAGCCCCTATGGCTGCACGCCAAACCTGATGCGCCACGCACTGGTAGCCGCCGGCAAGCGCAACATGCCGATTGTGACCGTTGCCGAGGCGCTGCGGCGAATCGGGGCGTAATCCCTCTTCCTTCTCCCTGGAGCGGAAGGCGGTGGCTTGCCGCGCGAACAGTCTTGCCACGCCAGCGCCAGCGTGCGACTGGCGTTGTGACGAATCCCACGGCCTCCCGACTCGCCCATGAACGCCCCTTCCACAGCTCCGCTGCCCGCGCCGGCCGATGGCCGCGACGCGCTGTCGGTGCTGCATTCGGTGTTCGGCCTGCCGGGTTTCCGTGGGGCACAGGGCGAGATCATCCGGCACGTCACCGGCGGCGGCAATTGCCTGGTGCTGATGCCGACCGGCGGCGGCAAATCGCTGTGCTACCAGTTGCCGTCGCTGCTGCGCGAAGGCTGCGGTATCGTGGTCTCGCCGCTGATCGCGTTGATGCGTGACCAGGTTGCGGGCCTGATCGAAGCCGGCGTCAACGCCGCCGCGCTGAACTCATCGCTGTCGTTCCAGGAAGCCTCCGACATCGAGCGGCGCCTGATCGCGGGCGATCTCGACCTGCTCTATGTCGCGCCGGAACGGCTGGTTACGCCGCGCTGCCTGTCGCTGCTGGCGCAGGCCAAGGTGGCGCTGTTTGCGATCGACGAGGCGCATTGCGTCTCGCAATGGGGCCATGACTTCCGCCCGGAATATGTCGGCCTCTCCATCATCGCCGAACGCTTTCCCGACGTGCCGCGCATCGCGCTCACCGCGACCGCCGACGAGCTGACGCGCAAGGAGATCGTCGAGCGCCTGCAGCTGGCCGATTCCCCGCAATTCGTCTCCAGCTTCGATCGCCCCAACATCCGCTACGAGATCGTCGACAAGCGCAACGCTGTCTCGCAGCTCAAGGAGTTCATCCGGGAACGCCATGCGGGCGATGCCGGCGTGGTCTATTGCCTGTCGCGCAACCGGGTCGAGGAGGTCGCCGCCGCGCTCGACGAGGCCGGTATCGCGGCGCTGCCCTATCATGCCGGTCTCGACGGCAGCGTGCGCTCACGCAACCAGGACCGCTTCCTCAACGAGGATGGCATCGTCATCGTCGCGACCATCGCCTTCGGCATGGGCATCGACAAGCCCGACGTGCGTTTCGTTGCTCATCTCGATCTGCCCAAGAGCATCGAGGCCTATTACCAGGAGACCGGGCGCGCCGGCCGCGACGGCAAGCCGTCTGCGGCCTGGATGGCCTACGGCCTGTCCGACATCGTGCAGCAGCGCCGCATGATCGACGAATCCAGCGGCTCCGATGACTTCAAGCGCGTGTCGATCGGCAAGCTCGACGCGCTGGTCGGGCTTGCCGAGACCGCGCAGTGCCGCCGCAAGCGGCTGCTCGGCTATTTCGGTGAGACGGTGGAGGCGGAGAATTGCGGCAATTGCGACAATTGCCTGACGCCGCCGAAGATGCGCGACGGCAAGGTGCTGGCGCAGAAGCTGCTGTCCTGCGCCTATCGCACCGGGCAGCGCTTTGGCGCGATGCACCTGATCGACGTGCTGATCGGGCGTCTGACCGAGAAGGTCACGCAGTTCGGCCATGACAAGCTCTCGGTGTTCGGTATCGGGCGCGAATTGAACGAGAAGCAATGGCGCACCGTGCTGCGGCAGCTGGTGGCGATGGGCCATCTGCAGAGCGACAGTGAAGCCTATGGCGCGCTGAAGCTGACGGAGACCGCGCGCGGCGTGTTGCGCGGGGAGACCGAGGTGTGGCTGCGCGAGGAGGTGCCCGGCACGCGCGTCCGCACCAGTCGCGCCAAATCCCGCCGCGGCGATCTCGCGCCGGCCGAGAGCGCGCCGCAAGGCGACGTCGATCCGGAATTGCGCGCGCGGCTGCGCTCCTGGCGCTCGGATGTCGCGCGCGAACGCGGCGTGCCGGCCTATGTCGTGCTGCACGATGCCACCATCGACGGCATCGTCCGCGCCTGGCCGACGACGCTCGACGAGCTGCGCAATGTGCCTGGTATCGGCGACAAGAAGCTCGAGCATTACGGCGAGGAGCTGTTGCAGATCGTCAGGACGCGGTAGGCGCGATCGCAGGTGCCGTAGCCCGGATGGAGCGCAGCGAAATCCGGGGCAGTCTTTCCATATCGTGTGTGAGTCCCGGATTACGCTGCGCTCCATCCGGGCTACGAAGAGAGGCGAGAGCCGTCCCGCCTCCCTTATCCTGATGCCTCAGCCGTTCCGAAATGCGTAACCGTAGCCGTTGAGAGCCGGCGCGCCGCCGAGATGAGCGTAGAGAATCTTTGCGCCCTTCTCGAAATGGCCCTTCTGGGTCAGGTCGATCAGGCCCTGCATCGATTTGCCTTCATAGACAGGGTCAGTGATCATCGCTTCGAGCCGCGCGGTGAGGCGGATCGCTTCCTTGGTCTCTTCCGACGGCACGCCATAGGCGGGGTAGGCGTAGTCCTCGATCAGCACGACGTCGTCTGCAACGATGTCCTTGCCGAGCTCGACGAGTTTTGCGGTGTTCTGCGCGATCGAGAGCACCTGCGCCTTGGTCTGCGCTGGCGTGAAGGAGGCGTCGATGCCGATCACCTTGCGGGCGCGGCCGTCGGCGGCGAAGCCGACCAGCATGCCGGCATGGGTCGAGCCGGTGACGGTGCAGACGATGATGTAGTCGAACTTGAAGCCGAGTTCCTTCTCCTGCTTGCGCACTTCCTCGGCGAAGCCGACATAGCCGAGCCCGCCATATTTGTGCACGGACGCGCCGGCGGGGATCGCGTAGGGCTTGCCGCCCGCCGCCTTCACTTCCTCGATCGCCTGCTCCCAACTCTTGCGGATGCCGATATCGAAACCGTCGTCGACGAGACGCACGTCCGCGCCCATGATGCGCGACAGCATGATGTTGCCGACGCGGTCATAGACGGCGTCCTCGTGCGGCACCCAGGCTTCCTGCACCAGGCGGCACTTCATGCCGATCTTGGCCGCCACCGCGGCGATCATGCGGGTGTGGTTGGATTGCACGCCGCCGATCGAGACCAGGGTGTCGGCGTTGGAGGCGATCGCATCGGGAATGATGTATTCGAGCTTGCGCAGCTTGTTGCCGCCATAGGCGAGGCCGGAATTGCAGTCCTCGCGCTTGGCATAGATCTCGACATTGCCGCCGAGGTGCTTTGACAGCCGATCCAGCTTCTCGATGGGCGTCGGCCCGAAGGTCAGCGGATAGCGCGCGAATTTTTCCAGCATGGTCAGGTCATCCCGATTGGCGTTGGTGCTGGCGTCTGCCTAGCATCGCCCCAGGAAAATGTGCTCTCGAATATTGCGCCCATATTGCGCGAGATATTGCGTGAATAGCGCCATCAGCTAATATTTCTTCCAGATATATCCAATCTGGCGGAAGTTTCTTCCATGGCCTCCCGGCTCGACCGCACCGACCTTAAGATATTGAGACTGCTGCAAAATAACGGTCGGCTCAGCAATGCCGAACTGGCCGAAACCGTCGCCATCAGCCCCGCCACCTGCCACCGCCGCACCCAGCGCCTGTTCGAGGACGGCTTTATCGCCGCCGTCCGCGCCATGGTCGCCCCCAAAAAGGTGGCGAAGGGCACGCTGGTCATGGTCGGCGTGGTGCTCGACCGCTCGACGCCAGAGAGCTTTGCCATCTTCGAGCAGGCGATCGCCAAGCTGAAATTCGTGCTCGACTGCCACCTCGTCGCCGGGGACTTCGACTATTTCCTGAAAATCCGCGTCGGCGACATGGAGGATTTCAACCGCATCCATGGCGAACAGCTCATCGCGCTGCCCGGTGTGCGCCAGACCCGCACCTTCTTCGTGATGAAGGAGGTCGTCGACAACGCGCCGCTGGAGTTCTGAGCCACAGCGTTTTCCAACGAAGTGGAATCCGATTCGCGTCATGGAAACGCGTCCAGCACACTTGATGCGCGATCCGCATCATGAGAGATTCGTCCGATGCAGACATTCCCCTTCCGCCACCCCAATCCGGCCGGGCCGGCCTATCGGCGCGGCTGGGTGGACGAGGCCGTGGCCGCGATCGAGGCCGACCAGTGCCGCACGGCCGACACGCATCTGATCCGGCTGATCGTGCCCGCGCTGTCAGGCATCGACATCTATCTGAAGGACGAGTCCACGCATCCGACCGGCAGCCTGAAGCATCGGCTGGCGCGCTCGCTGTTCCTCTACGCGCTCTGCAACGGGCACATCAGTGAAGGCACGCCCGTGGTCGAGGCGTCGTCGGGATCGACGGCGGTGTCGGAGGCCTATTTCGCGCAGATGATCGGCGTGCCCTTCTACGCCGTGATGCCGCGCACGACCTCGGCCGAGAAGATCGCCGCGATCGAGCATTACGGCGGCAACTGCCATCTGATCGACGACGGCCGCGCGCTCTATGCGGAAGCCGCCGCGCTCGCCGCCCGGCTGAACGGCCACTACATGGACCAGTTCACCTTCGCCGAGCGCGCCACCGACTGGCGCGGCAACAACAACATCGCCGAGTCGATCTTCACGCAATTGGCGGGCGAGCCGCGGCCGATCCCGGACTGGATCGTGATGGGCGCGGGCACCGGCGGCACCTCGGCCACCATCGGACGCTATTTGCGCTATCGCCAGTATCCGACACGGCTGTGTGTCGCCGATGTCGAGCATTCCGCTTTCTTCGATTGCTTCCGCGCGCAGGATCGCTCCCATGTTTGCGATCGTCCTTCGCTGATCGAGGGCGTCGGCCGGCCGCGCTGCGAGCCGTCCTTCGTGCCCGGCGTGGTCGATCGCATGATGAAGATTCCGGATGCGGCAACGATTGCGGCGATGAACGTGCTGTCGCGTCGGCTGCGCCGCCCGGTCGGCGGCTCCACCGGCGCCAACTTCCTGGCGCTGTGCCGCCTCGCATCGGAGATGCGACAGGCGAACGCAGCGGGATCGCTGGTGACTCTGATCTGCGATTCCGGCGAGCGTTACCGGCAGACTTATTACGAGCCCGCTTGGCTCGCAGCGCGCGGTCTCGATCCCGCGCCCGTCGAGGCGGCGTTGTCCTCATTCATCGAGACCGGACAGCCATTGGCGTTCGCGCTCGACGACGTCGTCAATCCGCAGGGCGCACGAAACGCCGAGGCGTCATAGACAACGTCTGCCCGGCATTTGCCAAATGGCACGGTCGTCACGGCAACTTCACTTGCCTTGCAAACGCATGCAGGTGACGGTTGCGTCTTCTCAACGAGGAGATCCTGCCGTGCGCCTTCCCATTCTCGATCCGAAAGACCTGAGTGCTGAGCAGAAGCCGCTCTATGACGACATGCAGGCTGGCATCAAGGACCACTTCAAGGGCTTTGTGAACATGCGCGAGGACGGCGCGCTGCTCGGGCCGTGGAATCCATGGATCCGCGAGCCGCGCTTCGGCGGGCCGGTGTGGGAGCTGGTCAAGGCGGTCGCGTCGAACCCGTTGCTGCCCGCGCCGGTGCGCGAGGTCGCGATCCTCGTCACAGGCTCGCATTTCCGCTCGGGCTACGAGCTCTATGCCCATGTGCTGGTGGCCGAGCAACGGGGCCTCTCCGACGAGAAGCTCGCGACCATCGTCGCCGGCCAGCGGCCGGTGGACCTCACCAAGCAGGAGGCGGTCGCCTACGACATGGCCTCGGCGCTGGTGAGTGGCGGCGTGCTGCCGGAGTTGACATATCGGGCCGCAGTGAAGGAGTTCGGCGAGCACGGCGCGGCCGAGCTGTCCTATCTCGTCGGCGTCTATTGCATGGTCTCGGTCACGCTGAACACGTTCGACGTACCGGTGCCGGATTAATTGCGCACGGCGTAGAGCGGCGTGCGCAACGTCACCTGGTAGGACGGCTTCGGCATCCATGCGATCTGCGCGGTGATGCCGAACAGGCGGTTGTCGTTGTCATCCATGCGGTCGAGGTCGAGCCGCAGGGTCGGCTGGGTGAAGGACTCCGCCAGCGTCCGGCCGGCGAGCCGGGCACCGCCGAAGGACTGCATGCCGAGGCGTCCGGTGAATTTCCAGTTGCTCGGCCATTGGTAATAGCCGCCGGCATAGAGGATCGTGTTCGGCCGGATGGTGGCGAACGGGTTGGCGATTGTGGTGTAGGTATATTGCATGCCGGCCAGCCAGCCGCGCGTCTCGTCCTCGTCGAGCGCGTAGTCGAATTCCAGGATATTGTTGAACGAGTTCGTCATGCCCGGCTCATTCGGCACCGACTGCGTCAGGGTCGATTGCAGCGTGATGGTCGGGATTTTTCCGCCGTTCTGCTGATAGAGGTCGGCCTGAACGCCGATGTTCCAGCTGGTGATGTCGAAGGACGACCAGCCGCCGCCGATATCCGTGGTCGAGCCCGACACGCCGCCATAGAGCGAGACGCGATCGCTGACGTCGACGGTCAGCGGCAGGTCGACGACGATGGATTTTGCCGCCGGCAAGCCATTCGGCAGCGTTGCGCCCCGTTGCGCCGCCAGTGCTTCGTACGCGGCCGACAAAGATGTGTTGCCGAAGCCGAGCCCGAGCGTGCCGGCGGGAATCGCCGCATAGATCGTGCGAAGATCGAGATAGATGTTCGGCACATCAGGCTTTGCCGGTTCGTCCTCTTCCGCGTCAGCAGCGAAGGCGGTCCCTGCCGACATCGCCAGGCACAGCAGTCCCATCGCGGCAGTGCGCAAAACCTGGCGATGCGATGGGCTGTGATGAGACACGTGACAATCCGACGCGGGGCGATTGGGTGACGAAACCGCGGCTAGATGGAACGTGATCGCCTGTGGGGTCAAGCGCGATCCGTAAACGATGGACTGTACGGGGGGGTACGGTTACCCTGCCGTGATTGCACTGACACATTCGCCGGCGAGAGTGCAGGCCGGACATTGGAAGGACAACAGCCATGAACACCTCACGCCGCGTCCTGCTCACGGGTCTGGCTGGGCTCGCTGTTGCTCCGACTGGCGTGTCTGCCGCCGTGCCTTCGGCCGAGCCCGGCGACGTGACCGTCGCGGAAGAACGCTTTGCGCGTACGATTGCAGCGGCGCATGCGCCTGATGTCACCTGCGCGCGACAGGCCGAGCGCTACGCGGATGCGCATTGGCCTGAATACGTCGTGGCAGCGAGGGCCGTGCTCGACGCGCGGGTCTGATTCGCCGCTTTATTTCTCCACCGCCCGCCGCACCTGCTCGCCGATCTGCGACAGCACGAGCTGCGCCTGCGGCAGGATCGCGCCCATGGCGTGGAAATTGTGGACCATGCCGTCGTGGCAGACATGCTCGACCGCGACGCCCGCGGCGAGCAGCTTGCGCGCATAGGCATTGCCTTCGTCGCGCATCGGATCGTATTCGGCGGTGTGGATGATCGCGGTCGGCAGGCCGCCAAGCCGGGTCGCGCGCAAGGGCGAGATGCGTGGATCGGCGGCGTCCAGGCCTTCGGGCAGATAGTCGGCGAGATCCGCCTCGATCGTGACGCGGTCGATCAGGTGGCCTTCGGCGAATTCCTGGCGCGAAGGCGAGGTCTCCTCGAAGTCCAGCACCGGGCAGATCAGGCATTGCGCGACGATCGAAAGGCCGGCGCTCCGCGTGGCCTCCTGGCATACGATCGCAGCCAGCGTGGCGCCGGCGGAATCGCCGCCGACCACGAGACGTTCGGCGTCGATGCCGAGGGCGAGAGCTTGTCGTGCCACCCATTCAGTGGCGGCGATCGCGTCCTCGACGGCGGCGGGATATTTATGCTCGGGCGCGAGGCGGTAATCGACCGAGACGAGGCGGCATCCCGTCACATGCGCCAGAGCGGCTGCGATGCGGTCGTGCGTCGCAATGCTGCCGGCGACCAGCCCGCCGCCATGAAAGAACACGAAGCCCGGCGCGCGCTCGCCCGCACTCGAGGGCGAGTAGAGGCGATAGGGAAGTTCGCCGCCAGGGCCGGGAAGGGTGCCGTCGGACGCGGTCACGTCGGGCGCCTCTGCGCGCGCGAACTGCATCAGCTTGGCCAGCGATTGTCGCCGTGCCTCCACGCTCGGCCGGCCCCGTCCCTGCGGCGCCGCCGCAGCCATCATGGTCAACAAACGCTTTGCGAGCGGATCGAGCGGCATGGGAAACTCCGTGACGTCCCCAGTATAACTGGTTTGGACGCAATATGGTCCTGCCTCTCTTTGGAGGGTGTCGAGCTGCCGCAGCAAATCGTTTAGAAATTGGGACAATAGTGCCCGGATATATTTACAGGGGAGGCCTGATATGGCCGAGATCAAGAAGCCCATCGAGTATTCGCCGAGCTGGACCTTCTTCGAGGGCAAATGGCACGACGGCAATGTACCGATCATGGGGCCGCGCACGCATGCGGCCTGGCTCGGTTCGGTCGTGTTCGACGGCGCGCGGGCGTTCGAAGGCGTCGCGCCCGATCTCGATCGTCACGTCGCCCGTGCCAATCAATCCGCGATCAATTTTGGCCTGAAGCCGGTGGTGGATGCCGGCACCTGGCTGACGCTCGCAACCGAAGGCATCGCGCGCTTTGGAGCCAATGCCGAACTCTATATTCGTCCGATGTACTGGGCGCAGAACGGTTCGGGCGGCGGCGTGCTGTTCGACCCTGAGACCACCAATTGGTGCCTGTGCATCTACGAGGCGCCGATGCCGAAACCCGTCGGTAACGCGATCACGCTGTCGCCCTTCCGCAGGCCCACTGCCGAATGCGCGCCAGTCGAGGCCAAGGCCGCCTGCCTCTATCCGAACAATTCGCGCGCGCTGGCGGAAGCCGCCTCCCGCGGCTTCCAGAACGCGCTGATGCTCGACATGCTCGGCAATGTCGCGGAGTTCGGCAATTCCAACGTGTTCATGGCCAAGGACGGCGTGGTGTTCACGCCGGTGCCGAACGGCACCTTCCTCAACGGCATCACGCGCCAGCGCGTCATCAGCCTGCTTCGCGGCGACGGCGTCACCGTGGTCGAGAAGACGCTGCGCTATGCCGACTTCCTCGCCGCCGACGAGATTTTCTCAACGGGTAATTTTGCGAAAGTCGCGCCGGTGATTCGCATTGATACCCGTGAGCTGAAGCCGGGACCGCTCTACACCAAAGCGCGAAAGCTCTATTGGGACTTTGCGCATGCGGTGAAGCTGGCGGCGTAGGGGCCGATCACTCTCATAGCGAGCACCTTCGCGCCAAGTACTCCACTGTCATCGCCCGACTTGATCGGGCGATCCAGTATTCCAGAGGCCGTTGTGATTCCTCGATAGGCCGCGGCGTACTGGGTGCCCCGGTCAAGCCGGGGCATGACACCTGTTCTGGCGGCTTCTTCCTAGCGGCTTCGTCTAAACCGGCTGAACTGAAACGCCTGCGTCGAATGCCACGGCGTGTGGTGCGTCTCGCTCCGCGTCTCGACCAGCTCGAACTCCGGCCCAAGCTCCGCCGCAAGGCTCGCGCTGTCATGCCGCTGCACCGGCAGGCCGCTGCATTTCTCCGGACCGTCGGGCGCAAACGTCGCGATGATGATGTGGCCGCCGGGCGCGACCGCCGACCGCAGGCGGTCGACGTAAGCGGCTCTGTCTCCCGGATCGGTCAGGAAGTGAAACGCCGCGCGATCGTGCCAGACATCGTAGGTCTTGGCCGGCTGCCATGCCGTGGCATCGGCCACGATCCAGTCGATCGTTGATGCGGCCCGGCCTAGTCGCTTCTTCGCAGCGTCGAGCGCGTTGGCGGAGAGATCCAGCACCGCGATATCGCGATATCCGTCCTGGAGCAGCGCATCGACCAGCCGCGACGCGCCGCCGCCGATATCGATGATGGCCGCGCGATGATCCGGATTGGCCGCGCGAATCATGTCGAGCGAGATCGCCGGGCTGTCCTGAAACCAGCTGACCTCGGCCTCGCCCTTGGTGGCGTAGACGTGGTCCCAATGGGTGGTGCGGTCGGACATCACGCACGTCCTGCGTGTCGAACCGTCATCCTGAAGTGCCGAGGCGGAGGCCTCGAAGGATCAACGGGGCTAATGCTGCTCAGGAAGAAATGGCAGCGGTGCGCGCAATTGCCATTCGCGCGTCCGCCGCATGCGGACGCGCCGGTCTGCGCCAAAGACCTACTCGTCCTTTTTCGACATCCGCTCGAGGCGTTCCTGCATTTCCTTCATCTGCTGGCGCAGATCGTCGATGTTGCTGTCCTTCGGCGCCTCGGTGCTTGCGTCGGGCTCCGGCTCCGAATTGGTCGAGCGTGCCTGCGGCGCAAACGGCTTGAACATCGAGAAGGTCTGCTGGAACAGCTCCATGTTGCGGCGGACCTGTTCTTCCAGCGGCGCGAAGGGCGTGCCGGAGAGCGTGTTGGCGATCTGCTTGCGGAACTTCTCCTGCTCCTGCGTCAGCGTCGCGATCGACTGCTCCAGATATTTCGGCACCACCATCTGCATGCTGTCGCCGTAGAAGCGGATCAGCTGGCGCAGGAAGGTGGTCGGCAGGAGATTCTGGCCCGCCTTGTTCTCCTGCTCGAAGATGATCTGGGCGAGCACGGAGCGGGTGATGTCGTCGCCGGTCTTGGCGTCATAGACCAGGAAATCTTCGCCGTCCTTGACCATGGCGGCGAGGTCTTCCAGCGTCACGTAGGTGCTCGTTCCGGTGTTATAGAGCCGGCGGTTCGCGTATTTCTTGATCGTGGTGGGTTGGTCTGATTTCGCCATGGGCTCTCACTTGCAAACGCTGAGAACGGGAACCTGCCGGGCTATGCCGCAGGGCGGGAAGAGTACGCAACGCAACAAAATAAGCATTTTCAAAGGGCTCACGCTACCGTTTTGTGCGGCACGGTTAATCGCAGAGCAAAATCTTGCTTGCGAAAGCGCCAAGAACGCTATTTTGAATGCGCTGCGGCATGGATTCGGTCACCGGCCGATTGACATGCCGCAATGACGTTAACAGGATGCCTGACGAGACTGACGGGCCATTTCCCAACGCCCGCCTGCCCCTTTTCAGAACCTCAAGCCCCAGGAGATGCCCATGTCAGACGATGTCGTCATCGTCAGCGCCGCCCGCACCCCGGTCGGAAGCTTCAACGGAGCCTTCGCGACCCTTCCCGCCCACGACCTCGGCGCCATCGCCATCAAGGCGGCGCTGGAGCGCGGTGGCATCGAGCCCGGCCGGGTCTCGGAAGTCATCATGGGTCAGATCCTGACCGCGGCCCAGGGCCAGAACCCGGCCCGCCAGGCCTCGATCCTGGCCGGCATCCCGGTGGAGAGCCCGGCCTGGGGCGTCAACCAGCTTTGCGGCTCGGGCCTGCGCACGGTCGCGCTCGGCTACCAGGCCCTGCTCAACGGCGATTCCGAGATCGTGGTCGCCGGCGGCCAGGAGTCCATGAGCATGGCTCCGCACGCCCAGCACCTGCGCGGCGGCGTCAAGATGGGCGGCCTCGAACTGGTCGACACCATGATCAAGGACGGCCTGTGGGATGCCTTCAACGGCTACCACATGGGCAACACCGCCGAGAACGTCGCGCGGCAGTGGCAGATCACCCGCGCCCAGCAGGACGAGTTCGCGGTCGCGTCGCAGCAGAAGGCCGAAGCGGCTCAGAAGGCCGGCAAGTTCAACGACGAGATCGTCCCGGTCACCATCAAGACCCGCAAGGGCGACATCGTCGTCAGCGCCGACGAATATCCGCGTCATGGCGCCACGCTCGATGCGATGGCCAAGCTCAAGCCCGCCTTCGAGAAGGACGGCACGGTCACCGCGGGCTCGGCCTCGGGCATCAATGACGGCGCTGCCGCCGTGGTGCTGATGACGGCCAAGCAGGCCGCCAAGGAAGGCAAGAAGCCGCTCGCGCGCATCGTGTCCTGGGCGCAGGCCGGCGTCGATCCGAAGATCATGGGCTCGGGCCCGATCCCGGCCTCGCGCGCCGCGCTGAAGAAGGCCGGCTGGAATGTCGGTGATCTCGACCTGGTCGAGGCCAACGAGGCTTTTGCGGCGCAGGCTTGCGCCGTCAACAAGGACCTCGGCTGGGATACTTCGAAGGTCAACGTCAACGGTGGCGCGATCGCGATCGGCCATCCGGTCGGTGCTTCCGGCGCACGCGTGCTGGTGACCTTGCTGCACGAGATGCAGAAGCGCGACGCGAAGAAGGGCCTTGCCACGCTGTGCATCGGCGGCGGCATGGGCATCGCGATGTGTCTGGCGCGCGACTGAAATTGCTGACGCGCGGCTGACGGGTGCGCTGCACACATCAGTGAGTGCGTTGCACGCGACTAAAAAGGCGGCGGTTGCAAATCAAATATTCTTCGCAACCACACAAGCCTCGACTAAATACAAACGCCCGGCTCAACGCCGGGCGTTTTGTTCTTGATGTCCGTCAAACCAACCGCATAATCCCCCGTTAAAAAAAGATCACCGGGAACGTCCGAAGAGTCCAAGGGAAGGAAGCTTGATATGGCACGAGTTGCACTGGTCACGGGTGGCACGCGGGGCATTGGTGCTGCGATCAGCAAGGCGCTGAAGGCGGCGGGCTACAAGGTCGCGGCGAGCTATGCCGGCAACGATGCGGCGGCGGAGAAGTTCAAGGCCGAGACCGGCATCGCCGTCTACAAATGGGACGTCAGCAATTTCGACGCCTGCGCCGAAGGCGTGAAGAAGGTCGAGGCCGAGCTCGGGCCGATCGAAGTGCTGGTCAACAATGCCGGCATCACCCGCGACACCGCCTTCCACAAGATGACGCTCGAACAGTGGAACGCCGTCATCAACACCAATCTCGGCTCGCTGTTCAACATGACGCGCCCGGTGATCGAAGGCATGCGTGCGCGCAAGTTCGGCCGCATCATCTCGATCTCGTCGATCAACGGCCAGAAGGGGCAGTTCGGTCAGGTCAATTATTCTGCGGCGAAGGCCGGCGATATCGGCTTCACCAAGGCGCTCGCGCTCGAGAACGCCAAGGGCGGCATCACCGTCAACGCGATCTGTCCCGGCTACATCAACACCGAGATGGTGCAGGCGGTACCGAAGGATGTTCTGGAAAAGAACGTGATCCCGCAGATCCCGGTTAGCCGGCTCGGTGAGCCGGAAGAAATTGCGCGCGCGGTCGTGTTCCTCGCAGCCGACGAGGCCGGCTTCATCACCGGTTCGACCATGACCATCAATGGCGGCCAATATCAGGCCTGACACGGCTGCAGGCCTCTCGGCCAAAAGCCAGTAGCTTCAGGCCCGACAAGGCGATAGTGAAGACGCAAATGCCCGGCCTCGTGCCGGGCATAAACGTCCTCAGAGCCCTTGATCGATGACCCCGCGCACAGCCACCCTGATCGGATTGACCGCGATCCTGATGTGGTCGCTGCTCTCCGTGATGACGGTGGCGACCGGAAAGATTCCGGCGTTCCAGCTCGCCGCGATGACCTTCGCGATCGGCGGTGTCGTTGGACTTCTGACCTGGATCGGACGCGGTGGCGCAGCAAAAAGCCTGCGCCAGCCGCTGGTGGTGTGGATCGTCGGCGTCGGCGGCCTGTTCGGCTATCACGCGCTGTATTTTCTGGCGCTGCGCTTTGCTCCGCCGGCCGAAGCCGGGCTTCTGAATTACATGTGGCCGCTGTTGATCGTGTTGTTCTCGTCCTTCCTGCCGGGCGAGCGGCTTGCCGTACATCACATCATCGGCGCCGTGCTCGGCCTCATCGGCACCGTGCTGCTGTTTGCCGGCAGCACGTCCGGCTTCGCGCCGGGTCAGGTGCCGGGATTGATCGCGGCCTTCATCGCGGCGTTTGTCTGGGCGGCCTATTCGGTGCTGTCGCGCCGGTTGAAAGCCGTACCAACCGATGCGGTCGCGGGCTTCTGCCTTGCAACGGCAGTGCTGGCCGCGCTCATGCATGGCCTGCTTGAAACCACTGTGTGGCCGGAAACCACCCTGCAATGGCTCGCCGTGGCCGCGCTCGGCATCGGCCCCGTCGGCGCCGCCTTCTACGCCTGGGACATCGGCATGAAGCGCGGCGACATCCGCGTGCTCGGCGCGGCCTCCTACGCGACGCCGCTGCTTTCGACCGGCTTCCTCATCGCTGCCGGCTTTGCCAAAGCCAGCGCCAACATCGCCATCGCCGCGATTCTGATCGCCGGCGGCGGCCTGATCGCGGCGAAAGACATGGTGCTGCGCAAGCGCTGATCGTGTGCCTTAGGGCTCCCAGCCCTTGGGCGCGAGCTCGAACTTGGCGAATTCGAATGCGGGCGCCACCGTGCATCCGACCAGTGTCCACTCGCCGGTGGGCTCCGCCATCTGCCAGGCCTGCGCCGGCACGATCGCCTGCGGACGCTCCCCGTTCAGCAAATCGGTGCCGAGCCGCACCTCGTGCTGCGAGCAGCCGTCATGCGCGATGCGCAGTGTCAGCGGGCCACCAGCATAGTAGTGCCAGATCTCCACCGCATCGATGCGATGCCAGTGCGAGCGTTCGCCGCGCGCGAGCAGGAAATAGATCAGGGTCGAGCGCGAGCGCCCGTTGGCGTCTGTGGTCTGGTCGCGAAACGTCTCGCGGTAGTGACCGCCTTCGGGATGCGGCCTGAGCTCCAGGCGCGCGATGATCTCGGCTGCGGTCGGCATCGGTCCCCGCCAGGACTTGTTCTTCAGGACTTGTTCTTGCGCTCGCGCAGCTCGCCGAACACGGCTGCGGCATCCGCGCCCTTCATGTGTAGCCTGGCTGCGACCTCGGGCGCATCAGCCCGCAGGAACACGTTTGCTCGCTTCTCGTCACCAAGCAGTGAGGGAATCGTGGGCTTGTTCTCGGCCCGCAGCTTCGTCACCTCGGCCGCGCGCGCCTGCAGCGCCGCATTGTCCGGATCGACCGTGAGCGCGAACTTGACGTTGGAGGCGGTGTATTCGTGGCCGCAATAGAGCTTGAAGTCGTCGGGCAAGGCACGCAGCTTCAGAAGCGAATCCCACATCATTGGGTAGGTGCCCTCGAAGACACGGCCGCAGCCGATCGAGAACAGCGTGTCGGCGGCGAACACGGTCTTCTCGGTGTCGAACACGTAGGAGATGTGGTCGAGCGTGTGGCCGGGCGTCTCCACGACGCGGGCCAGCAAATTGCCGATCTTGACCACGTCGGCATTGGCGACGCGCAGGTCGACGTCGGCGATCTTCGTGGTCTTGTCATGCGGCGCGACGACGCGGCAATTGTATTTCTGCTTGAGTTCGGCGACCCCGCCGACATGATCGCCGTGATGATGGGTGATCAGGATGTCGGTGAGCTGCCAGCCCTCGCGCTCCAGCGCCTTCAGGATCGGGCCGGCTTCCGGCGCGTCGATCGACGCCGTCGCCTTGGTTTCCACATCGTGGATCAGGTAACCGAAATTGTCGTTTAAACAGCTGAAAGTACGAATTTCGGCGGCCATGACATCTCCATCGCGCTCAGCCCCGCCAGACAAATATGGCGTTAACGTTGCGCAGGCAATGCAATATTCAGCGCGCGGCCGCCGCCTTGTGCATGTTACATTGCCGTCATGAGCATCGACGTCGTCGACCTTCGCGAATTCTATTCCCGCCGCCTCGGGATTGTGGCGCGGCAGATGATCAATCGCGGCATCCGGGAGCGCTGGCCGACCGCCGAGGGCCAGCGGGTGCTCGGCATCGGCTATCCCACGCCCTATCTCGGATTGTTCCGCGAGGACGCCGAGCGCTGCATCGCCTTCATGCCGGCGGCCCAGGGCGTCCTGAAATGGCCGACGGGGAGGCCCGCGCTGGCCTCGCTGGTGGATGAATTCTCGCTGCCGCTTCCCGATGCCGCGGTCGACCGCATCCTGCTGGTCCATGCGCTGGAGATGTCGGACGATCCGGCCGCGCTGCTGCGCGAGGTGTGGCGGGTGCTGTCGCCGTCGGGCCGCGTCATGGCGGTGATCCCGAATCGCCGCGGCGTGTGGACCCGCACCGACAGCACGCCGTTCGGCCACGGCCGGCCCTATTCGCGCTCGCAGATCACCGATCTGTTGCGCCAGACCTGGTTCACGCCCACCGCCTGGGGCGAGGCGCTGTTCATGCCGCCCTATGCCGGCGGCTGGGTGCTGAAATCGGCGCAGATGTGGGAGCGTGCCGGGGCGGCGCTGTCACTGCCCTTTGCCGGCGTGCACATCGTCGAAGCCACCAAGCAGGTCTATCGCGCGATCCCGGCCAAGCGCGAACGGGCGCGGCTGATTCCCTCGCTGGCGAAGCCGGTGCTGGTGCCGTCCTCGACGACGGTGACGCGGACCTGAAAACAAATCGTCCCGGCGCAAGGCCAGGACGATTGCAGATCACGATTGCAGATCGGAAAATCAGAAGAAGCTTACTCGCCCGGTGCGACTTCGTCGCTGGAGCCGGCCGGAGCTGCCTCGCGCTCGGGGCGCGGGCCGTGCGGCCGGCGGCGCCGCCGCGGGAAGCGCTCACCGCCACCACCGGCCTCGAAGCCACCCGGGGCGCCATTCGCACCGCTATTCACCTGCGGCTGCGCGCCGGTGATGAAGGAGGGCAAGCGATCGACGCTGCCGGTATCGGCGATGACGGGCTGCGGCTGGTTCGGCGGTTGCGGCTGCGGCTGATATTGCGGCTGCGGACGATGGTCGCGTTCGCGATGCTCACGCGGCTGCTGGTTGTCGCGCTGATAGGGTTGTTGGTTGTCGCGCTGCTGATAGTCTCGTTGCTGGTGATCGCGATTGCCGTCGCGCCCAAAATTCTGCTGCTGCGGTTGCGGAACGAAGCCCGGCTCCTGGCCGAAATTCGAGAAATTCTCGCCGTCGTCCTCGCTGTCGTCGGTGCTGGTGCTGATCGGCTCGTCGCCGCGCGGCTGCTGGTTCTGGCGGAACTGTTCCTGGGCCGCTGCGATCAGGCGGAAATAATGCTCGGCGTGCTGGTAGTAGTTCTCGGCGGCGACCGGGTCGCCGGAGGAGCGCGCGTCGCGCGCCAGCTGAAGATATTTTTCGGCGATGTGCGAGGCGGTGCCACGGATCTTGATGTCGGGGCCGTTCGATTCGTAGACCCGGGTCATCGGGTTCTGGCCGCGCCGGTTATTGTTGTTGTTATTGTTGTTGTTGCGGTTGCGCATCCGCTGCTTGTTCTGACCGTTTCTCATGTCCTGCCTTTAATTCCAGCCCTAAAGGTTGCACGCATCACTGATTGCAAGAGAGTGACCTGATGACAGCGGTTCGCAGTGCTCGCACGCACCGCGCGCGAGAGCGGATTGAACCCTGCCAATGTTCGTCGACCGTCGCGTTCAACAAAGACGCGTTCCCCACGCCAGCATTCATTTGCCAGCGAACCCATTCATTTCGCTTGCCGAAACAAGCCCAGCTTTCTTGCGTAAGTGTTCAAGCGCAATATCAGGCTTTCGTTCACTTTGCGGTCGAGAGCAGCGCAGCTTCACTGGCCATCGCGCTCAACAGGACCTGCGGCTTGGAACCTTAATCAGTAAAGCTCTCGCCCGAGAGCCCGGCTTTCACCCGTAGGTCTACGGGGCCGGCACCGATGTGTTGACCGGAACGTAGTCGTTCCCAAGGGATATTCCAAGAGGTTTTTACGGGCCAATCCGGCTTTTATGGGGGCATTTTTCTGGCCGAAACCGCCCTTGGGATGCCCGCCAGATCGGCCCGGGGTGGTCTGTCCACAGTCAACGCCGCAGCCGTCATCAAGGTTTCAATATCTCTGGCCTGCCCCTGCCCGGCCTCGACGATCAGGGCCCCGCCGGGTGTCAGCCGTTCGGCCGCCTGCGGGATCAAGGCGCGGTAGGCGTCGTAGCCGTCATTGCCGCCGTCGAGCGCCAGATGCGGATCATGCTCGCGCACCTCGATGCTCAATTTCGGAATCTCCCCTGAGGGAATGTAGGGCGGATTCGAGACGATGAGGTCGAACGGGCCGCGAAGGGCCGCAGCATAAGAGCAGGCGACGAAGCCGGCGCGTTCGGCGAGGCCGAGGGCGGTTGCATTGGCCTTTGCGGTATTGAGTGCCGTGAGGCTGAGATCGGTGCCGACGCCGAATGCATCCGGAATCTCGTGTAGCAGCGCGAGCAGGATCGCGCCGGATCCGGTGCCGATGTCGGCGATGCGCGGCGGATGAGACAGCTCTCGTTCGCGCAACATTTCGAGCGCGCGTTCGACCACGGTCTCGGTGTCCGGACGCGGGACCAGCGTCGCGTCCGACAGACGGAACGGCAGGCCCCAGAATTCGCGCGTGCCGAGAATGCGCGCCACCGGTTCGCCGGCCATGCGGCGCTGGGCGTGCTGCGCCAGGCGCGACGCCTCGGCTTCGGTGAGGGGGCGGGCTGCTTGTGTGATCAGGCCGGTGAGATCGAGGCCGAGCGCTGCCCCGATCAGGATGCGGGCGTCGAGCTCGGCTTCGTCGAACTGCGCGGCCTTCAATTGCGCGACCAGTGCGCGCCGCGCGCTCTCGATCGATTGCCCGGTGAAGGAAGTCTTCACGCGCCCGTCACGCCGCAGCGCCCTGGGCCGCGAGCTGCGCGGCCTGGTGCTCGGTGGTCAATGCGTCGGTCAATTCGCCGAGCGCTTCTCCCGCGATCACCTGCGGCAGCTTGTAGAGCGTCAGGTTGATGCGGTGATCGGTGACGCGGCCTTGCGGGAAATTATAGGTGCGGATGCGCTCAGAGCGGTCGCCGGAGCCGACCTTCTCCTTGCGCTCGGCCGAGCGCGCGGCGTCGACGCGCTGCCGCTCGGCGTCGTAGATGCGCGAGCGCAGGATGTTCATGGCGGAGGCGCGGTTCTTGTGCTGGGAGCGGCTGTCCTGCATCATCACGACGATGCCGGTCGGGATGTGGGTGATGCGGATCGCCGATTCCGTCTTGTTGACGTGCTGGCCGCCGGCGCCCTGCGCGCGCATGGTCTCGATGCGCAGATCGTCATTCTTGATCTCGACGTCGACATCCTCGACCTCGGGCAGCACCGCGACCGTCGCGGCCGAGGTGTGAATGCGCCCTTGCGTCTCGGTGTCGGGCACGCGCTGCACGCGGTGCACGCCGGATTCGAATTTCAGTTTCGAGAACGCGCCGCGGCCCTGCACTTCCGCGATGATTTCCTTGTAGCCGCCGACCGTGCCTTCGCTGGCCGAGATCACCTCGACCTTCCAGCCCTGCAAGGCGGCGAAGCGCTCGTACATCCGGAACAGGTCGCCCGCGAACAGCGAAGCCTCGTCGCCGCCGGTGCCGGCGCGGATTTCCAGCACGACGTTGCGGTCGTCCATGGCGTCCTTGGGCAGCAGCGCGACGCGGATTTTCTGGACCAGCTCCTCGATCCCGGGCGTCAGCTCGTCGCGCTCGGCCTCCGCCATGCTGCGCATCTCTGCATCCGTCGCAGGATCGGCGATCAGAGCTTCGGTGTCGGCGAGCTCCTTGACGGCGGCGCGATAGGTCTTGACCGCCTCGATCAGGGGAGTGATCTCGGCGAGCTCGCGCGTGATCTGCACATAGCGCTCCGAGGCGAGCTGCCCCAGCGATTCGGCCTCGAGCGAGGCGTGATGCGCGAGCAGGACGTCCAGTTTGGCTTCGGGGAGTGACGACATCGGTTTGGTCTCAAAAGGGCGGAGGGAGGCGAGGCGGCGAAGACGGGCGGCAGGCCCGCTACAACGCCAGGCCTTCGGCCTCGGCAAATTCCGTCAGCTTCTGCCGGATCGAGACGGTGCCGGAGGGCGCGTCAAGCAGTGGGCCGAGCATCGCTTCGGCCTTCTTCGCGTCAAGGTCGATCACCATCGCCTTGACCGGGCCGAGCGCGGTCGCCGAGAGCGACAGCGAGCGATAGCCCATCGCGATCAGCGCCAGCGCGCCGATCGGCTTGGAAGCCATCTCACCGCAGAGCGACAGCGATTTCTTCGCCGCGTTCGATTTCCGCGCGATCTCGCGCAGGACGCGCAGGATCGGCGCCGACATCGTGTCGAAGCGCTCGGACACCTTGGCGTTGCCGCGGTCGACCGCGAACAGGAACTGGAACAGATCGTTGGAGCCGACCGAGATGAAGTCGACCTTCTTCAAGAGCTCGTCGAGCTGGTAGAGCAGCGCGGGCACCTCGACCATGGTGCCGATGTCGATCCGCTCCGGCAGGGTGTGGCCGTGCTGGCGCAGATAAGTCAGCTCGCGCTCGACCAGCGCCTTCGCCGAATCGAACTCGGCGACCTCCGAGATCATCGGGAACATGATGCGCAGCGCACGGCCGCCGCCGGCGCGCAGCAGCGCGCGGATCTGGCCGCGCAGCAGTCCGGGACGATCGAGCCCGAGCCGGATCGCGCGCCAGCCGAGCGCGGGGTTCTCCTCGATCACCGCTTCCATATAGGGCAGCGCCTTGTCGCCGCCGATGTCGAGCGTGCGGAAGGTGACCGGCTTGGTGCCGGCGGCATCGAGCACGGTGCGATACAGCGCGAGCTGGTCGCTGGTGCGCGGCAGGCTCTGGCCGACCATGAATTGCAGCTCGGTGCGGAACAGGCCGATGCCGGCGCTGCCGGTGTCCTCGATATGCGGCAGGTCGATCGCGAGACCCGCATTGATCATCAGCTCGACCTTCTGGCCGTCCTTGGTGACGCAGGGGCGATCGCGCAGCGCCAGATATTGCGCCTGGCGCCGGGCGCGGAAGCGCACGCGCTCGGCGAAGGCCGCCTCGATCTCCTGCGACGGGCGGACATAGATCGAGCCCGACGTGCCGTCGACGATGATGGCGTCGCCGGGATCGGCGATGCCAGGCGCATTCGGCACCTCGCCGACCGCGGGAATGCCGAGCGCCCGCGCCACGATCGAGACGTGGGAATTAGCCGTGCCTTCCTCCAGCACGATGCCGCGCAGGCGCTTGCGGTCGTAGTCGAGCAGCGCCGCGGGGCCCATCGCGCGGGCGATGACGATGGCGTTGTCAGGCAGTTGCTCGCGCGACGGTGCGTGGTCCTGGCCGACCAGCTGCCGCATCAGGCGGTAGCCGAGATCTTCGAGGTCGTGCAGCCGGTCGCGCAAATAGGGGTCGGTCGAGCGCAGCATGCGCGCGCGGGTGTCGGACTGCACGCGTTCGACGGCGGCTTCCGCGGTGAGGCCGGTGGCAACCGCCTCGTGCAGCTTGTGCGACCAGCCCTGGTCGTTGGCGAACATGCGGTAGGCTTCCAGCACCTCGCGGTGCTCGCCGCCCTCGGCGACGTCGCCGCGCTCCAGCATGCGGTCGAGATCGGCGCGCAGCTTGGCGAGCGCGGTGTCGAGCCGCTTGATTTCCTTCGGCAGGTCCTCGGCGATGTAGTCCTTGATGACGACGCGCGGCTCATGCAGCACGACATGGCCGAGCGCGATGCCTTCCGACAGGATGGCGCCCACCTTCTGCGCGGAATGGCGCGCGGCCGGCTCCAGGCCGGGCTGGGCCAGCGCGGACAGCTCGCCCGAGGCGATCAGCTCGGCCAGCACCATCGCGGTGGTCTGCAGCGCCTCGAGCTCTTCCTCGACATAGTTGCGCTTGGCGCGGTTCTGCACCACCAGCACGCCGAGCGTGTTGCCGGCGCGCAGAATCGGCACACCGAGGAAGGAGTGGTAAATTTCTTCGCCGGTCTCGGGACGGAACGAGAAGGCCGGGTGGCTCTGCGCGTCGCTCAGATTGAGCGGGGTCGCCTCGCTGGCGACGAGGCCGACCAGGCCCTCATGGGCGCTGAGCACGGTATGGTGCACTGCCTCGCGGTTCAGACCTTCGGTGGCGTAGAGCTCGAGCGTGTTGTCGATGCGCAGCACATAGACCGAGCACACCTCGGCCACCATGTTGGCGGCGATCAGCACCACGATCTTGTCCAGCCGCTCCTGGGCCGAGACCTGCTCCGCCATGGTTTCGCGGAGCCGTCTCAACAAGACGCGGGGACCTCCCGACGCGCTCCGCATGAACCGTCAATCTCCTCCGTCTGCCGGGCCCGGCGGTATCGGCCGGCGGCTGGCCTAAAATTCCAGAAAAACAACCAAATTGTTTGTCCGGCGCAGGCGCAAACCTTCGCTTGCACCGAATCAGCGGCCTGAACTGGGACACAGTCTGCGGCAGCCCACCCTGTTCGCCGTATAGCGAATTGAGGCTTGTTTTGCCAAGCAAAACGCCTGCCAAACGCGAAGGTGTGTACACCTTCGCGTTTGCTGCGACCGCTAAGAGAAAATTAGTCCAGGCTTGGTCCAGAAAAGTGCGAAGCGGTTTTCCGGAAAGACATGCTCAAACGACAATCTGAAGCGCGACGACGGGTCGTCGCGCTTCAGGCCTGATCGAGACCGTAGAGCGTGTGCAGGGTACGCACCGCAAGTTCGGTATAGGCCGTGTCGATCAAAACCGAGAACTTGATCTCGGAGGTTGTAATGGCCCGGATGTTGATATTCCGTCCGGCGAGGGCCGAGAAGGCCTGGGCGGCGACGCCGGCATGGCTGCGCATGCCGCTGCCGATCACCGAGATCTTGGCGACGTCGGTGGCTGTATCCAGCCGTGCATAACCGATCTTGGCCTTGGCGGCGGTGATCGTGTCCTTGGCGCGGGTGTAGTCGGCGGCCGGCACCGTGAAGGTGAGGTCGGTGGTCTTGCCGTCTTCAGAAACGTTCTGAACGATCATGTCGACGTTGATGTTGGCATCGGCCAGCGGGCCGAAGATCGATGCCGCAACGCCGGGCTTGTCCTCGATCTGGCGCACCGAGATCTGGGCCTCGTCCTTCGAAAAGGCGATGCCGGTGACGACGTGGTTTTCCATGATCTCCTCCTCGCCGCAGATCAGGGTGCCGGGCGGTTGGTTGGCATGCGGGTCGATATCCTCGGGCTTGTCGAAGCTCGAGCGGACGAAGATCGGCATGTTGTGGACCATGCCGAGTTCCACCGAGCGGACCTGGAGCACTTTGGCGCCCTGGGAAGCCAGTTCCAGCATGTCCTCGAACGCGATCTTGTCGAGCCTTTTGGCCTTCGGCACGATTCGCGGATCGGTGGTGTAGACGCCGTCGACGTCGGTGTAGATGTCGCAGCGGTCTGCCTTGACGGCGGCGGCGACCGCCACGGCGGAGGTGTCCGAGCCGCCGCGGCCGAGCGTGGTGATGCGATTGGTCTTGGGATCGATGCCCTGGAAGCCGGCGATGACCGCCACCTCCTTGCGATCCTTGAAACGGGCGATGATCTCGCTGCCGTCGATGTCCTCGATCCGGGCCGAGGCATGGGCGTCGCTGGTCTTGATCGGGATTTGCCAGCCCTGCCAGGAGCGGGCCTGGATACCCATGCTCTGCAGCACGATCGCCAGCAGGCCCGACGTCACCTGCTCGCCGGAGGCGACGACGGCGTCGTATTCGCGCGCGTCGTGCATCGGCGAGGCCTCGGTGCACCAGGCCACCAGCTCGTTGGTTTTACCGGACATCGCCGAGACGACCACGGCCACCTCATGGCCGGCATCGACCTCACGCTTCACATGGCGCGCGACGTTGCGGATACGTTCGATGTTGGCGACGGACGTGCCGCCGAATTTCATCACGAGGCGGCTCATGACGACGCGTGCATTCCTTCATAAGGATCAGTATGGTGACCCGCGCTGGACGGGTGCCAGGGGATACCGACCGCGCGTATACAGAGGGGCGGCGCCGGGGGCAAGCGGGTTCCTGCGGGGGCCAATCCGGGCAATGGGTTAAACGGGGTTATGGCGCGCTATATTGACGAAATCCTGCAGCCCGGCGAGCGGGTGCTGTATTCGACCAATGCGCACTGGATCTTCCATTTGCCGGCAATTCTGGCTTGGATCGTGGCCTTGGCGCTGTTCGTGGTCTCCCGCCAGAGCGATATCTACGGCGTGATGATCGTCTGCTTGTTCGGCTCCGGTCTGGTGGCCCTTGCCGCCCTGTACTGGACCGTAAAGGGCTGGTTCCACCGCTTCACCACCGAAACCGACGTCACCAACCTCAGGGTTGTGCACAAGACCGGGTTCATCAAGCGCCGCACCTTTGAAATGGCGCTCGACAAGGTCGAGAGTGTCGACGTCAACCAGACGATTCTTGGACGTATTCTCAACTACGGCGACGTGACCATCAACGGCGTCGGCGAGGGTCGCGAAACCATCAGCACCATCGCCTCGCCGCTGGCCTTCCGTAGTTCGATCACCACGCGGTAGGACCGCGCGTAACCATGAGCATGCAGCAAAATACTTCCGCAACCGCCACCGTCCAGCCGGGCTCGACCGTCGACGCCGCCGAGATCGCGAAATTCTCGAAGCTTTCGGCCGAGTGGTGGGACCCCAAGGGCAAGATGGCACCGCTGCACCGGATCAACCCGCTGCGGCTCGGCTATATCCGCGACGCCGCCTGCCGCAAGTTCGAGCGCAACGTGCGCAGCCTCAACTGCCTCGGCGGCCTGCGCGTGCTCGACATCGGCTGCGGCGCCGGCCTGCTGTGCGAGCCGCTGTCGCGGCTGGGTGCACAGGTCATCGGCGTGGATCCGTCCGTCAGCAACATCGCCGCGGCGAAGCTGCATGCCGACAAGAGCCACCTCGCGATCGACTATCGCTGCACCACGGTGGAAGAGATCGACCCGCGCGAACGCTTCGACATCGTGCTGGCGATGGAGGTGGTCGAACACGTCGTCGATGTCGGCGTCTTCCTGAAACGCTGCGCCTCGATGCTGAAGCCGAACGGGCTGATGGTAGTCTCCACGCTGAACCGCAATTGGAAGAGCTTTGCGCTCGCCATCGTCGGCGCCGAATATGTTCTGCGCTGGCTGCCGCGCGGCACCCACGAATGGAACAAGTTCGTTACCCCCGACGAACTGACCAAGTATCTCCTCGACAACCGCCTCGTCATCACCGAGCAGACCGGCGTCGTCTATAGCCCCTTCGCGGACAAATGGACGCTCTCGTCCGACATGGACGTGAACTACATGGTCGTGGCGGAAGGCATGGTGTGAGGGGATGTGAGCGAGGCGAGAGCATCGCTCCTATGACGTGGGCGTGATTGACCTGCTCCGCAGCTAGCGGCAGGTTGGCCGAAGTCTTAAGCCCTCCCGCCCATTTCACCCCATGTTCACCGTCACCAGCCTCTGGATTCCCTTCACTGTCATTGCTGCGCTCGGCCAGGTCGCGCGCAATGCGATGCAGCGGTCGTTGACGAAGCCGCTGGGGACCTGGGGCGCGACCAACATCCGCTTCCTGTTCGGCTTCCCATTCTCGCTGCTGTTTCTGGGCGTCGTGCTGGTCGCGACTGGCGATCATATCGGCATGCCGCCGACCGTGTTCTGGCCGTGGCTGCTGCTCGGGGCACTCAGCCAGATCGTCGCGACCGGCTTGATGCTGCTTGCGATGAACGACCGCTCCTTCGTGGTGACGACGGCGTATCTCAAGACCGAGGCGATCCAGACCGCGATCTTCGGCTTCGTCTTTCTCGGCGATCACCTGACCTGGCTGAAGGTTCTCGCGATCCTGATCGCGACCGTCGGCGTCGTCATCACCGCGCTCCGGCCCGGCGGCGAGAAGAGTTTTGCCGAGCTGAAGCCGACCATCACCGGTCTCGTCGCCGCCGCAGCGTTCGCGCTCTCTGCGGTCGGCTTCCGCGGCGCCATCATCACCGTGCCGAACGTATCGTTCGTGACGGCGTCATCGTTCACGCTGGTGCTCGGCCTGTTCGTGCAGACGCTGATCCTGACGATCTATCTGCTCTGGCGCGCGCCGAAGGTGCTGCAGTCGATCCTGGGATTATGGAGGCCGTCGCTGCTCGCCGGCTTCATGGGAGCCTTCGCCTCGCAGTTCTGGTTCCTGGCCTTCGCGCTGACGGCCGCCGCGAATGTCCGCACCCTCGCGCTGATCGAGGTGCTGTTCGCACAGGCCGTCGCCTACTACTCGTTCAAGCAGCCGATCGCGCCGCGCGAGATTCTTGGCATCGCGCTGATCGTGATCGGCGTAGCGGTGCTGGTGGGCGTGTAGTTTACTGTCATTCCGGGGCGCCCGAAGGGCGACCCCGGAATCTCGAGGTTCCGGGTTCGCGCCTTGCGCGCCCCGGAACGACGGGAAAGCCTCAATTCCGGTCTTCCGGCAGCGTCGGCAGCGGCGACACCTCGATGCCTTCGTCGATCAGCGACTTGGCCTCTTCAGGCGAGGCCTCGCCATAGATCGGCCGATGCTCCTTGTCGCCGTAATGCATCGCGCGGGCTTCGTTGGCGAAGCGCTCGCCAACATTGTCGGCGTTCTTGACGATGTGGTCGCGCAGCTCTTTGAGCTTGGCGCGCAGTTCACGCTCCTGCGCCATCATCAGCGAGGTCGATCCGGAGGCAGCAGCTTCGGCTGCGGCAGTCGTGGTTGTCGCCGGCTCAGGCGGCGGCGTCGCGCGGCCGCGGCCCTTCTTGCCGATGACGCGCGGCGCCATGATCGCCTTGTCGACCTTGGCGGAGCCGCAGACCGGGCAGGTCACCAGCTTGCGCTTCACCTGCGAATCGTAGGCCGAAGAGCTCTGGAACCAGCTTTCGAACTCGTGGTTCTGGTCGCAGTGGAGCGCGTAGCGGATCATGCCGATCCTCGCACGAGGTGCAGATGGTCCGGCCCGGCCTTGGGATCGGCGACGCCGAAGCGGCGGCCGTGCTGGAGCGAGGGGATCGCGCGGCGGGCGGTCTCGACCTTGGCCGGGTCGATCTCGGCCATGATGATGCCGGGCTCGACATCGCCCTCGGCGAGGATCTCGCCCCAGGGATCGATGATCAGCGAGTGGCCATAGGTCTCGCGCTTGTTTTCATGCAGGCCGGCCTGCGCCGCCGCGAACACGAAACAGCCGGTCTCGATCGCGCGCGCCCGGAGCAGGATATGCCAGTGGGCCTCACCGGTCTTGCGGGTGAAGGCCGAGGGCACCGTGAGGAAGGACGCGCCGCTCTCGGCCAGCGCGCGGTACAGCGCCGGGAAGCGAACGTCGTAGCAGATGGTCAGCCCGACGCGGCCCCAGGGCAGGTCGGAGATCACGGCGGTCTCGCCCGGCTGGTAATTGGCGGATTCGCGATAGCTCTCGCCGTCCGGCAGCTCGATGTCGAACATGTGGATCTTGTCGTAGCTCGCGAGCACATTGCCCTCGGGCCCGATCAGGAAAGAGCGGTTGACCGCCTTCTCCGGCGAAAAACGCAGCGCCAGCGAGCCGACATGGATGTGGATCCCAAGCTCGGCGGCCAGCGCCCGGTAGGCCTTCAGCGACTTGTCGTCCTCTTCGCTCTGCAGATGCTCGAACAGCGCCTTGCGGTTCAGCTGCATCATGTTGCTGACTTCGGGCGTCTGCACGTAATTGGCGCCGTTGGCTGCCGCCTGGCGGATCAGCCTGGTGGCCTGCTCGAGGCTCGGCTCGGGCATCAGGCCGGTGCGCATCTGCACCATGGCGGCGGTGAAGGTCCTGTTGTCGCTCATGATACCGCCTTCACGCTGTCCAGCATGCCGTCGAGCCTGCCTTCGCGGTCGAGCGCGTAGAGGTCGTCGCAGCCGCCGATATGGGTTCCGCCGATCCAGATCTGCGGGAAGGTCGAGCCCTCTCCGGCGCGGTCGTACATCTCCTGGCGCCAGGACGAGTCCTTGGCGACGTCGAACTCCGTGAAGGTTGCCTTCTTGCGGGTCAGCAGCGATTTGGCCGCGGAACAACAGCCGCAGCCCGGCCTCGTGTAGATCTCGACAGCAGAAGTCATGTCGTCCAGCGCTCTCATGTCATGAATTCATTGAATTATATGGGAGATCACCGGCTTTCGACAACCCGGGCGAAGACCAGCACGTCCACTTGGGCCGCCTTGGCGCGTAGCAGGGCTCGCGCACAGGCATCCAGCGTCGCACCCGAGGTCAGGACGTCGTCGATCAGAACGATATGTCGGCCCTGGACCTCCGGCTCACGGTCGGGGGATACCTGGAATGCGCCCTGCACATTGGTGGCGCGCTGCGCCCGCGACAGGCCGATCTGCTGCTCGGTGGCGCGGACCCGGCGCAGCACCTCGCCGCGGACCTTCACCCCGCTGTGCCGTTCGATGATGCGCGCCAGCGCCCCTGATTGGTTGTAGCGGCGGCGCCAGGCCCGCCGCCAATGCAGGGGAACGGGAATCAGCATGTCGGCGCCCGCCAGCAGCTCGCCGCCGGCGCGGGCCATCCAGCGGCCCATGGTGGGCGCCAGATCAGTGCGGTCCTGGTACTTCAGCGCATGCACCAGGCTGCGGGCGACGTCGTCATAGCGCACCGCTGCGCGCGCCCGCTGGTAAGCCGGCGGGCTCGCGATCGCCTCCATCGACAGCATGTCGGGGCCGGGGTCATAAACGAAGGGGATGCCGAGCCGCGGGCAATAGGGCCGTTCGATGAACGACAGCCGCGCCCAGCAGGACGCGCAAACGCCCTCACCATCGACCGGCTCGCGGCAGGACACGCACAGCGTCGGCAGTGCAATGTCGAGCGCAAGCCGCGCCGCCCGCGTCAGGACATGTCGGCCGGCCGCCCATGCGGCACGAAAGGGTGCAGCGATGGAGCGGGAGGGGGCGGTGTCGGCGTCCATGCGGGGAGGGTAGCGTTCCGCTCGCGAGGTCTCAAGCGGCTCTACCGGTCTCGTGCCCCGGACGCGGCGCAGCGCGAAGCGGTGCGACGCAGAGCCGGGGTCCAGGAGCCGTGCCCGCAGTTGCTTGGGTCCCGGCTCTGCGGAGCGTCACTGCGTGCCGCACCGCGTCCGGGACACGCGAGGAGACATTGCCAGAGCCATCGCGTTCGGCTTAACCAGCCGCCATGGCCCAGCCCCCGCAAACCCCGCCCGCTCTGTTCGACCGCGCCTTGCTGCATGCGCGGCAACGGCGTGCTCGGGCGCAGGGCGAGGTGACCTTTCTGCTCGACCGGGTCGCCGAGGATATGTCCGACCGGCTGGCGGCGGTGATGCGCGAATTTCACGCGCCGGCCGATCTCTGGACGCCCGGTGAGGGGCTAGCGGCGCTGCGCGCGCGGTTGCCCTCGATCGAACGGGTTGCGCTCGACGCGGCGGGCGCGGAAAAATTGCCGTTCGCGCCGGAGAGCCTCGATCTCGTCGTCTCGGCTCTGGCACTGCAGTTCGTGAACGATCTGCCGGGTGTTTTCGCGCAAATTCGCCGGGCGCTGAAGCCGGACGGCCTGCTGCTTGCCGCGATGATCGGCGGCGACAGCCTGACCGAGCTGCGCCAGGCCTTTGCCGCGGCGGAGGCCGAATGCGAGGGCGGCGTGTCGCCGCGGGTGGCGCCGTTCGCCGATCTGCGCGACATCGGCGCACTGTTGCAGCGCGCGGGCTTCGCGCTTCCGGTCACCGATGTTGACCGGGTCGTGGTGCGCTACGCCAATGCGTTTGCCCTGATGCAGGACCTGCGATGTATGGGCGGGGCCAATGTGCTGATCGAGCGGCGCCGCACACCGAGCCGGCGCGCGACGCTGCTGCGCATGGCCGAGATCTATGCCGAGCGCTTTGCCGATGCCGACGGCCGCATCCGCGCGACCTTCGACATCATCTGGCTGTCCGGCTGGGCCCCGCATGCAAGCCAGCAGCAGCCGCTGAAACCGGGCTCGGCGAAAGCGAGCCTTGCGGAGGCGGTGAAGAAGGCGGGAAAGGAGTGATCCTCATGGTGAGGAGGCGCTTTAGCGCCGTCTCGAACCATGCAGGCCCCCGCTCTCACCCTGTGGCCATCCTTCGAGACGACCGCTTCGCGGTCTCCTCAGGATGAGGTCCGGCCTCACATCAGCAAGTCGATCAAATGCGGGATCAGCGGGATGTCCGCGGGCGGCATCGGATAGTCGCGCAGCTTGTTGGCGCGGACCCAGGCCAGGGTCTGGCCTTCGCGTGGCGCGACCTGTCCTTCCCAGCGCCGGCAGATGTAAAGCGGCATCAGGAGGTGAAACGTCTCGTAGCCGTAGCTCGCAAACGTCAGCGGCGCCAGGCACGGTTCGGCGACGGTGATGCCGAGCTCCTCGTGGAGTTCGCGGATCAGGCTTTGCTCCGGCCGTTCGCCGGGCTCGAGCTTGCCTCCCGGAAATTCCCAGAGGCCGGCGAGCGTCTTGCCTGCCGGGCGCTGCGCGATCAGGACGCGTTTGTCGGCGTCGACCAGCGCGCAGGCCACCACCAGTGTCAGTTTGAGATCGGCCATAAGTGATGTCGCTCGCTGAAGTTGAACCGCAACGGTTCGTTAACCCTGTTGCGGCCCGCGTTTCTACGGTCTCCATAAGTCATATTTAATCGACGGTTCCTAGAGTGGAACCGCATCACCACCCCAGGTTCCAATCCCAATGCGTGCCGCGCTTAGCATCTTCTCGCGCCGATTTGCCTGCGACCAGCGCGGCAATATTGCAGTGATCTTCGCGCTCTGCTGCGTCCCCCTGATCACGATGGTGGGCTGCGCGGTCGATTACGCCCGCGCGACCCAGCTCCGGTCCAAGCTCCAGGCTGCGGCCGATGCGGCGAGCGTCGGCTCGGTCGCCAAGGCGTCGCCGGCCTTTGCTGCCGCCGGCTCGATGACCTCGGACGGTGCGATCCCTGCCGGCGTCACTGACGCCACCAACATCTTCAATGCCAACGTCTCCAATCTGACCGGCTACACGCTGAGCAGCATCACGCCGACCGTGGTCAAGAGCGGGTCGACCGTCACTTCGACCGTGACGTTCAGCGCCACCATCAACACCATGTTCCTTAGCGTGATCGGCAAGACCGCGCTGGGCATGAGCGGGACGTCGACGGCGACGGCCACCATGCCGCTCTATGTCGACTTCTACCTGCTGCTGGACAATTCGCCGTCGATGGGCGTTGCCGCAACGCCGGCGGACGTCACCAAGATGGTCAACAATACGCCCGACAAATGCGCCTTCGCCTGCCACGACTACAATGACGCCAACAACTATTACAACCTCGCCAAGACGCTCGGCGTGACGACGCGGATCGACGTGCTGCGCAGCGCGACCCAGTCGCTGATGGACACGGCCGGCACCACCGAAACCTATTCGAACCAGTTCCGCATGGCGATCTACGATTTCGGAGCGTCGTCGAAGACGATCGGCCTGCGCGCGCTGTATTCGCTGTCGGCCAGCCTGTCGAGCGCCAAGACCGCCGCCGGCGGCATCGACCTGATGGGTGTCTACGGCAACAACGATTCCTACACCGCCGACAAGGATACGCAGTTCAGCACGGTCCTTCCCGCGATCAACAACGTGATCACAGCGCCAGGCACCGGTACGTCGGCGTCGCCGATGAAATATCTGTTCTTCGTCTCGGACGGCGTCGCCGATGAATACAATACAGGCTGCTCCAAGCCGACCGTGAGTGGCGGACGCTGCCAGTCGCCGATCGACGTCTCACTCTGCACCACCATCAAGAACCGGGGCATCAAGATCGCGGTTCTCTACACCACCTATCTGCAGTTGCCGACCAACACCTGGTACATGACGTACATCGATCCCTTCAACAAGGGACCGTTCGGCCCGTCGCCCAACAGCGAGATCGCCAAGAACATGCAGAGCTGCGCTTCGCCGGGCCTCTATTTCGAGGTGAGCCCGACGCAAGGCATTTCGGATGCGATGGCCGCGCTGTTCAGGAAGGCAGTCGCGGACGCGCGGATCTCGGGGTGAGGCTTGAGGCCTTACGACCTGTAATCCCCGTTGATCGCCACATATTCCTTCGTGAGGTCGCAGGTCAGGACACGGTCGCGGCCCTTGCCGAGACCGAGCGAGACCTTGATCGCGATCTCCGGTGCCTTCATCGCTTCCGACACCTGGGCCTCGTCATAGGACGGATCGCGCGCGCCGCTCTTGGCGACGCGGATGCCGTTGAAGGAAATCGACAGCTTGTCGCGATCGGCCGGCTCGCCGGCCTTGCCGACGGCCATCACCACGCGGCCCCAATTGGCGTCCTCGCCGGCGATCGCAGTCTTGACCAGCGGCGAGTTGGCAATCGACATCGCGATCTTGCGTGCGGAGGTTTTGGTCTTGGCGCCCTCGACGGTGATCTCGACCAGCTTGCGCGCACCTTCGCCGTCGCGGGCAACCTGTTCGGAGAGGTTGGCGAGGATCTGATTGAAAGCCTTGACGAAGGCCTTCAGGCGCGGATCGCTGGCGCGGCTGATCTTCGGTGCGCCGTGCTCGGCGGCAGCGCCGGTCGCGAACGCGAGCAGCGTGTCCGAGGTCGAGGTGTCGCCGTCGATCGTCACCGCGTTGAAGGTATCCTCGACGCCAGCCTTGAGCAGGGCCTGCAGCGCGGCAGGCGCGATCGGGGCGTCGGTGAAGATGAAGGACAGCATCGTCGCCATGTCGGGCGCGATCATGCCGGCGCCCTTGGCCATACCATTGATGGTGACCTTGGCCTTGCCGAGCTTGACGGTTGCGGTCGCGACCTTCGGGAAGGTGTCGGTGGTCATGATTGCCTTGGCCGCGGCGAGATAGTCGCCTGGCTCGGCGGTCTCGGCGAGACGGCCGAGCACGCCGTCGAACTTGGTGGCGTCCAGCGGCTCGCCGATCACGCCGGTCGAGGCCAGGAAGATTTCACCTTCGCTGCACCCGACGGCCTTGGCCGCGATCTTCGCGGTCAGCGCCGTGGAGCCACGGCCGGTCTTGCCGGTGAAGGCATTGGCGTTGCCGGAATTGACGACCAGCGCGCGGGCTTTGCCACCCTTCAGCTTTGCGCGGCACCATTCGACCGGTGCCGACGGGCATTTCGACTTGGTGAACACGCCGGCCACCGCAGTGCCCTTGTCCATGATCGCCAGCAGCACGTCGGTGCGGTTCTTGTAGCGGATGCCGGCCTCGGCCGTCGCGAGACGGACGCCCGCGATGGTGGGCATGTCAGGAACGTTCTTCGGGGCGAGGGGAGAGACGGCTGAGGACATCGTTGGGCGCGCCTTGATGAGGTCTGGATATGCAGATGGCCGGGACATCCAGCGCGAAGACGTACTTCGCACTTTCTGCCCGGCCATTGCGACGTTAGATACTATTGGCGTCCGTGAAGTGACAGCGAATTCTTACGTCTTCGCGGTCTTACTTCTTTGCGGGCGGAGCCATCTTGCTGTCGGAGGGCTTCGCCGCATCGGCCGGCTTGGCGTCCGCCGCCGGCTGGTCCAGCCGCTCGACCTTGGCTTCCGTGCGCAGCTTGGCGACGTAGTCGGCCTGGGCCTTGCGAGTGACGTAGTTCTCGATCTGCGCCTTGACCTGCTCGAAGTCCGGCGCCTTGCGGTTGCGCTTTTCCTCGACCTTGATGATGTGCCAGCCGAACTGAGACTTCACGGGGTCGGAGATCTTGCCGGGCTCCATCGCGAATGCCACGGCCGAGAATTCCGGAACCATCTGCTCCTTGGTGAAGAAGCCGAGATCGCCGCCATCGGCCGAGCCGGGGTCCTTGGACTTCTTCTTGGCCAGCTCGGCGAAATCGGCGCCCTTGTCGAGCTCGGCCTTCACCGCCTTGGCCTCGTCCTCGGTCTCGACCAGGATGTGGCGGGCGCGCACTTCCTGCTCGCCGGTGATCTGCTTGGAGGCTTCCTCGTAGACCTTCTTCATGGAGTCGGGGGTGGTGGCGGCCTTCCCCTCCTGGGCGAGCAGGCTGTCCATCAGAAGGCGGTTGCGGGCGAAAGCCAGGCGCTTCTTGAACTCCTCGCTGTCGGCGACCTTCTTGTCTTCGGCAGCCTTGCTGACGATCTTCATGTCGATCAGGAAGGACAGGACGTTCTCGTCCTTGGTCGCCGGGTCCATCTGGGCGAGGCTCGGTCCGAGTTCCTCCTCGGCCATGGCGACGTCGCTCTTCTTGATTTCCGCGCCATTGACCTTCGCCAGCACCGGATCGTCGGCGGCCCGGAGCGGGCCCGCGAACGCCAGGGTCAGCGCCAGGGCGAGGCTGCCAGCCAGGGCCGACGCGTGGCGGAAACGCTGGCCGGTGGTTACCGGGAACGAGGTGGTCATGGAAAATCCTTTTGTTGAAGCAGGGGGCTGCTCGAGCGGGGCGGACACTCGCCCAATTCAGGGGGGCTTGGCAACGCGAAAAGCTTGTCAATTTGATGAATTAGCCGCAATGCGGGCGCCGTTGACAAGGCCCTGACCGGGCCATATCTCTGCCCGGTCGCGTCCATGGCGATGGCGTTTATTTTGCTGCGTTTTTGGCCGTTGAACCCAGGCTTGCCCAATTCCCACCCATATGGCGGAAGACCCCCGCAGTCCGGGCTCTGGCGCCATCAGGCGTCACGGTGAGTTGATAGGCAGGCGGGCGACAACTTCTTGGCTGCAACGCGGTTGAATCGCGAACACAGGAACTAGGCATGATCGGCGCGCTCGCCCGCAAGTTTTTCGGCTCCGCCAACGACCGGCGGGTGAAGGGATATCAGTCCCGAGTCAACGCGATCAACGCGCTGGAGCCCGAGGTCTCGAAACTCTCCGACGAGGCGCTCAAGGCCCGCACGGCCGAGTTCAAGAAGCAGCTTGCCGAGGGCAAGACGCTGGACGACCTGCTGGTCCCCGCCTTCGCCACCGTGCGTGAGGCCGCCAAGCGGACGCTCGGTCAACGCCATTTCGACGTCCAACTGATCGGCGGCATAGTGCTGCACGAGGGCGACATCGCCGAGATGAAGACCGGCGAAGGCAAGACGCTGGTCGCGACGCTCGCGGTCTACCTCAACGCGCTCGCCGGCAAAGGCGTCCACGTCGTCACCGTCAACGACTACCTCGCCCGCCGCGACTCCGGCTGGATGGGCCAGATCTACGGCTTCCTCGGTCTGACCACCGGCGTCATCGTCCATGGCCTGGACGATGCCGAGCGCAAGGCGGCCTATGCCTGCGACATCACCTACGGCACCAACAACGAATACGGCTTCGACTATCTGCGCGACAACATGAAGTACCGGCTCGAGGACATGGTCCAGCGGCCGCACTTCTACGCCATCGTCGACGAGGTCGACTCGATCCTGATCGACGAGGCGCGCACGCCGCTGATCATCTCCGGCCCGCTCGACGACCGTTCCGACTTCTACAACACCATCGACTCGTTCCTGCCCAAGCTCGACAAGAGCGACTACGACGTCGACGAGAAGCAGCGCACGGTGACGCTCACCGAAGGCGGCATGGAGAAGATCGAGGGGCTGCTGCGCGACGCCGGGCAGCTCAAGGGCGAGTCGCTCTACGACGTCGAGAACGTCTCGGTCGTGCACCACATCAACCAGGCCCTGCGCGCCCACACGCTGTTCACCCGCGACAAGGATTACATCGTCCGCGACGACGAGGTCGTGATCATCGACGAGTTCACCGGCCGCATGATGCAGGGCCGCCGCTATTCCGAAGGTCTGCACCAGGCGCTGGAAGCCAAGGAGCACGTTCAGGTCCAGCCCGAGAACCAGACGCTCGCCTCGATCACCTTCCAGAACTATTTCCGGATGTACGAAAAACTCGCCGGCATGACCGGCACGGCGCTGACGGAAGCCGACGAGTTGTTCGACATCTACAAGCTCGAGGTCGTGGAGATCCCGACCAATCTGTCGGTCGCCCGCCTGGACGAGGACGACGAGGTCTATCGCACCCAGAACGAGAAGTACGCCGCGATCCTGGCCGAGATCGAGCGCGCCAATGCACGGCTGCAGCCGGTGCTGGTCGGCACCGCTTCGATCGAAAAGTCGGAAGTGATTGCCGAATATCTCAAGAAGCACGGCTACCGGCAGATCGATTTCGGCAACGAGAATTCGATGCAGAAGTTGTACGCCGCGGCGCGCGCCGGCAAGCCGGCAAAGCTGTTTGCGGTGCTGAACGCGCGCTTCCACGAGCAGGAAGCCTACATCGTCGCCGAGGCAGGCGTTCCCGGCGCGATCACGATCGCGACCAACATGGCCGGCCGTGGTACCGACATCAAGCTCGGCGGCTCGCTCGAAATGCGCATCCAGCAGGAGACTGCGGGCATCGAGGACGAGGCCGAGAAGGCCAGGAAGATCGAGCAGATCAAGGCCGATATCGAGCACTTCCGCGATATCGTGCTGAAGGCCGAGGAGACCGTCGAGATCGAGCCGGCGAAGGGCAGTAAGCCCGCCAAGACCGTGAAGAAGCCCGGCGGCCTCTACATCATCGGCTCCGAGCGTCACGAATCCCGCCGCATCGACAACCAGCTGCGCGGCCGTTCCGGCCGTCAGGGCGATCCTGGCCGCTCGAAGTTCTTCCTGTCGCTGGAAGACGATCTGATGCGCATCTTCGGCTCGGATCGTCTCGACAGCATGCTGCAGCGTCTCGGCCTGCAGGAGGGCGAGGCGATCATCCATCCCTGGATCAACAAGGCGCTCGAGAAGGCGCAGCAGAAGGTCGAGGCGCGCAACTTCGACATCCGCAAGAACCTGCTCAAGTTCGACAACGTCCAGAACGACCAGCGCAAGGTGATCTTCGACCAGCGCGTCGACCTGATGAAGGACGACAGCGTCGCCGAGACCGTCACCGACATGCGCCACGCCTTCATCGACGACCTCGTCGCCAAGCACGTGCCCGAGCATGCCTATGCCGAGCAGTGGGACGTCGCCGGCCTGAAGGACGAGCTCAAGCGCGTGCTCGATCTCGACCTGCCGGTCGACGACTGGGCCAAGGAAGAGGGCATCGCCGACGAGGAGCTGCTCAACCGCATCGAGACCAAGGCCGACGAGCACATGGCGGCCAAGGTCGGGCAATGGGGTCCCGACGTGATGCGTTACGTCGAGAAGACCATTCTGCTCCAGACGCTCGACCATCTCTGGCGCGAGCACCTGATCATGCTCGACCATCTGCGCCAGGTCATCGGCCTGCGCGGTTACGGCCAGCGCGATCCGCTGCAGGAGTACAAGACCGAAGCCTTCAATCTCTTCCAGGAGATGAGCGCGCATCTGCGCGAGGCCGTCACGGCGCAGCTGATGCGCGTCGAGATCGTCCCGCCGGAGCAGGAAGCGCCCGTCCTGCCGCAGATGGAAGCGCACAAATTCGACCCGAACACCGGCGAAGACGAAATGGCCCTGGCCAGCGTCACCCTGGCCCCGCAGGCGACCGACGCAGCGCTGCGCGACCCGAAGAACCCGGCAAGCTGGGGCAAGGTCGGCCGCAACGAGGACTGCCCGTGCGGCTCGGGCAAGAAGTACAAGCACTGCCACGGACGGTACGCGTAGCAGCTAGTTGCGTCCGCGTGAGGCCGCGACGTCGGCGCCTCAATCTCGACTGTCGTCGCCCGGCTTGACCGGGCGACCCAGTACGCCGCAGCCTCTCGGCTCAATCACATCAGTCTCTGGAATACTGGATCGCCCGATTAAATCGGGCGATGACAGTTGACTATGTGGAGCGAGGCGCGCGACAGCACATCCTCTCAATTCGAGCTGTCGATCAAGCTCTCCAGCAGCCGCTTGAGTTCGCTCGTCGACTTGTCGCCGTAGCTCTCCAGGATGTGCTCCTCCTGGTCCACCGCGAGCGAGTTGAGCTTCTTGCACAGCACCTTGCCGCGGTCGGAGATGAACATCAAAACCTTGCGGCGGTCGTTCGGATCCTGCACGCGATAGACCAGCGTGTCGGAGACCATGCGATCGATCATCTTGGTCAGCGTCGGATGATTGAGCAGCACCGCATCCGCGAGTTCACCCATCGAATGGCCGTCGCCGTCCGACAGCACTTTCAGGATGCGCCACTGCTCGACGGGAACACCCTCCTTGCTCAACCGCAGTTCCAGCTGCCGGTTGATCTCCCGATTGGCTTGCGCGAGCAGATAAGCGAGGTGTTCGGTGATTGGAGCGTTCGATTTTGCCACGGCTAAGACTTCGTCTTGACCCAAATGAGTGAATGTCTTGCAATCAATGCTGCTTCTATATGCACTTCAATTGTTGAATATTCAATATTTTCAAAATAGGATGATTGCCCAACAAAAGGGCGGAAGCCGCGGCCGCCTGCTCAAGAGGCTTTCAAGTCTGGCACCAGACAGGAGTTGGCGTGCGCGCGACGGTAAACTTCCCGGCTCACGGCGGTCCGGCGTTGCCGCCGTCCTTGCTGTTCAGGAATCTGTCGTCATCGGCGGCTGATGGTGCGTTGTCGCCGAGCGATCATGCACTCTTCAGGCGGCGCGGCGCCAACAAGCTGCGCATCGGCGGCTTCATCTGCTGCACCGGCTCGCCCGGAGTCTGGGGGCCCTGCGCGACCAACAGCGCGCAGCTCGCCGTCGCCGAAATCAACAAGCGCGGCGGCATCCTCGGCCGCGAGCTTGAGTTGTCGATCTATGACGCCGGCGGGCCGCTCGACGAGGTTCTGAACCGGGCCGAGCAGGCGATCGCGTTCGACGAGGTCGATCTGATCGTGGGCTTGCACACCAGTGCGGTCCGCGTTGGCCTTCGCGACGTCACCACGCGTCATCGCATCCCCTACATCTACACCCCGGTTTACGAGGGCGGCGAGCGCACGCCCGGCGTGATGGCGATTGGCGAGACGCCGCGCTGGCAGAGCCGGCCGTCGATCCACTGGCTTGCCGACGTCAAGAAAGCGTCGCGCTGGTATCTGATCGGCAGCGACTATGTCTGGCCCTGGCAATCGCATCGCGCGGTGAAGAACTACATCAAGGAAACCGGCGGCCATGTCGTCGGCGAGGAGTTCGTGCCCCTCGGCGAGGACAATCACGAGCCGCATCTGGCGCGCATCCGCGCCGCGCGGCCCGACGTGGTGCTGATCTCCCTGATCGGCACCGACAGCGTCACCTTCAATCGCGCTTTCGGTGAATGCGGCCTCGGCGCCACGACGCTGCGGCTCGCCGGCGCGATGGATGAGACCGTGCTGCTCGGCATCGGCGCTGACAACAGCGAGAACATGTTCTGCGCCTCCGGCTATTTCTCCTGGATCGGCTCGCGCGCCAATGACGACTTCCAGATCCGTTATCGCGCGATGTTCGGACCGAATGCTCCGCCGATCGGCTCGCTCGGCCAGTCCAGCTATGAGGGCCTGCGCTTCCTTGAAGCCGTCGCGAACAAGGCTGGTTCGCTGGCGATGGCGCCGATGCTCGCGGCCGGCCGCAACATCGTCTATGGCGGCGCGCGGGGGCCGGTCACCGTTCGCAATGGGCACGCCCGGATGCAGATGTATCTCGCCGAGGCCGACGGTCTCGACTTCAAGCTGATCAAGCCGGTCTGAGAGGCGCGGCAATCCGTGCACGCGTCGTCGCAAAATAATACTTGAAAAGGAAAATATTTCCGATTTGAATGTTTCAGCGAGGCCGGTGGTGCGTGCGTCGCACCGGGGCGGCCACGCCCAATGGTCCCAAGAAACTTCAGGAGAGCGCCGTGACAGTTGTCCTTCCCACGCCAGCCCAGCTTCGCAGTGTCGCCGAGCAGTGCGGCCTTTCGCTCACCGACGACGACGTCGCCTCATTTCGCGGCCTGATGCAGGGCTCGATCGAAGCCTATAACCTCGTCGGCGCGATGCCGGACGAGGTGCCGGAAGTGAAATATCCGCGCACGCCGGGCTATCGCCCCTCGCCGGAGGAGAACCCGCGCAATGCCTGGTATCGCAAGTCCACAGTGAAGGGCGCCGCCAGCGGCAAGCTCAAGGGCAAGACCGTCGCGCTGAAGGACAACATCATGCTCGCCGGCGTTCCCATGATGAACGGCTCGGCCACGCTGGAAGGTTATGTCCCAGACTTCGACGCCACCATCGTCACGCGCATGCTCGATGCCGGCGCGGAGATCGCCGGCAAGGTGCACTGCGAATCTTTCTGCATGTCGGGCGGCAGCCACACCGGCGCGGTCGGTCCGGTGCATAATCCGCATAAGATGGGCTATTCGGCCGGCGGCTCGTCCTCGGGCAGCGGCGTCGTCGTTTCGCTTGGCGAGGTCGACATGGCGATCGGCGGTGACCAGGGCGGCTCGATCCGCATGCCGTCCTCGTTCTGCGGCACCTACGGCATGAAGCCGACCTGGGGCCTCGTGCCCTACACCGGTATCATGCCGATCGAGATCTTCGTCGATCACACCGGCCCGATGACGGCGACGGTCGCCGACAACGCGCTGCTGCTCGAAGTGCTCGCCGGCGACGACGGCTACGATCCGCGCATCAAGGCTCCGAAGGTCGAGGACTACACCAAGGCGCTCGGCCAGGGCGTCAAGGGCATGAAGATCGGCATTCTGAAGGAAGGCTTTGAGCAGCCGACCGCGGAAGCCGCCGTCAACGAGAGCGTTCGCGAGGCCGCAAAGCGCTTCAAGGACCTCGGCGCGACCGTCGAGACCGTCTCGATCCCGATGCATCTCGTCGGCCCCGCGATCTGGACCCCGATCGGCACCGAGGGCATGACCCAGACCATGATGTATGGCGACGGCTATGGCCTTAGCCGTGCCGATCTCTACTCGACCTCGCTGATGGACTTCCATCGCGGCTGGCGCCGGCAGGCGGACTCGCTGTCCGAGACGACGAAGCTGTTCCTGTTGCTCGGCACCTACATCAACAACACCTTTGGCCCGCGCTACTACGGCAAGGCGCTCAACATCTCGCGGCGCCTCACCGCGGCCTACGACAAGGCGTTCAAAGACTACGATCTCCTCCTGCTGCCGACCACGCCGATGAAGGCGACGAAGCTGCCGGAGCCGACCGCGAGCCGCGAGGATTACGTTGCCCGCGCGCTGGAGATGATCGCCAACACCGCGCCGTTCGACATCACTCATCATCCCGCGATGTCGCTGCCCTGCGGCATGGTCGACGGCCTGCCCGTCGGTCTGATGCTGGTTGGTCGCATGTTCGAAGAATCCACCATCTACCGCGCCGCGCACGCCTTCGAGCAGATCGGCGACTGGAAGAAGATGTGAGAGGGGAACTCATGCAGACGGACGGAGCACCGAAGCGTTTTCGAGCGAAGTGGACACCGGTTCGCGTCAAGAAAACGCGTCAAAACAAGAATCTGTCGCATGGCTAACGCGTTCGTCGCGGCGTTCGAAATCCTGAGCTTTGGTGCGATCATCGTCCTGATCGTGCTGGGGCTCGGGATCATCGCCAGCATGATGGGTATTTTCAACTTCGCGCAGGGCGAGTTCGTCCTGCTCGGGGCCTACATCACCTATCTCGCCTACGCCAAGGGCATGCCGATCTGGGCCGGCATGGTCGCGGCGCCGTTCGTGGTCGGGGCTCTCGGCTTCGTGCTGGAGGCGCTGATCATCCGCCGCTTCTACGCCGCGCCGATCGTGGCGATGCTCGGCACCTACGCCCTCGGTCTCATCATCCGCGAGGCCGTGCGCGGCCTGATCGGCGGCTTCTATCTCACCGTGCCCGAGCCGATCGGCGGCTCCATCGATTTCGGCACGATTCACATCTCGGCCTGGCGCTTCACCATCATCGTCATCACGCTGCTGGTGATGGCGGGCTGCTATCTGCTGCTGTCGCGCACCAGTTTTGGCCTGCGCATGCGCGCCACGCTGGAAAATCCGGCGCTGGCGCGGGCCTCCGGCATTTCCACGCCGCTGATGTACGGCGCCACGTTTGCCTTCGGCTCCGCGCTCGCCGGCCTTGCCGGTGCGCTGATCGTGCCGGTGTTCAGTCTCTATGCCGATCTCGGCCTGCGCTTCCTGATCCAGGGTTTTGTCGCGGTGATGGTCGGCGGCGTCGGCTCCTTCATCGGGCCGGTCGCGGGTGCCGGCGTCATCGGCACGCTCAGTGCCGCCCTGCCATGGATCATGGCGCCCGTCGTCGCCGACGTCCTCGTCTTCGTTCTCGCCATTGTCTTCATCAAATTCCGGCCACAGGGCCTCATCGCTGGAAAAGGGGTTTAGTCACATGTTCGATCGCACTCAGCTTTCACGCCGCCGCTTTCTCTCCAATTTCGCGTTTGCATCCGGCGCGGTCGCAACCGGTGTCGGCAGCTGGGTGATCCCGGCGCCCTGGGCCAATGCCGCCGAAACCCCGATCAAGGTCGGCATCGCGACCGATCTCACCGGCCCGATCGCCTACGCGGGCAATGCCGACGCCAACGTCGCAAAGATGGTGATCAAGGAGATCAACGCCGCCGGCGGCCTGCTCGGCCGCCCGCTCGAGCTCTACATTGAAGACACGGCGTCGAACGAATCCGTCGCCGTCGGCAACGTCCGCAAACTGATCCAGCGCGACAAGGTCGACATGGTGCTGGGCGGCATCACCTCGTCGATGCGCAACGCGATCAAGGATCCGATCGTGGCGCGCGGCAAGACGCTCTACATCTATCCGCAGCTCTACGAAGGCAAGGAGTGCACGCCTTATCTGTTCTGCACCGGCCCGACGCCGGCGCAGCAATGCGACGAGTTCATCCCCTGGCTGATCAAGAACGGCGGCAAGAAGTTCGCGCTGCCGAGCGCCAATTACGTCTGGCCGCACACGCTCAACGTCTATGCCCGCAAGGTGATCGAATCGAACGGCGGCGAGGTCGTGTTCGAGGAGTATTATCCGCTCGACCAGGTTGACTTCTCCGCGACCGTCAACCGCATCATCTCCAACAAGGTCGATGTCGTCTTCAACACCGTCATTCCGCCGGGTGTCGGTCCCTTCTTCAAGCAGCTCTATGAAGCCGGCTTCCTCAAGAATGGTGGGCGTCTCGCCTGCGTCTACTATGACGAGAATACGCTCAACATCAATCAGGCCGCCGAGATCGAGGGGCTTGCGAGCTGCCTCGATTACTTCAAGGTCTTGACCAAGGAGAACCCGTTCGACGCCAAGATCCAGGCAGCCTACGAGAAGGATTTCCCGGGTAACTTCCTGTTCGCGGCCGGTAGCGCGGCCACCGGCACCTATCGCGGCCTCAAGCTGTGGGAAGCGGCGGTCAAGGAAGCCGGCAAGGTCGACCGTGACTCGGTCGCCGCGGCGCTCGATCATGCCAAGATCGCGGAAGGTCCGGGCGGACCGGCCGAGATGGTGCCGGGCAAGCGGCACTGCAAGATGAAGATGTACACGGCGGTCGCCAAGGGCGGGAACTATGAGATCGTTGCGCGCAGCAACGGGCTCGTCGATCCCAAGGAATGCTAAGGTAGAATGCCGAAGTCGATGGGCGCAGTGAAGCAGGCGATCCCCGCCGAGATCGGCGGGGAGGCGGACGCCATGGCTGGCGGTGGAACGGCGGCGAAAGCCGCTGCGGGACGAAAGATCCTGCCGATCGTGGAGGGCGTCGTGCTTGTCGCGGCGCTGCTCGCGCCGCTGGTGCTGCAGGATTATCTCACCGTGTTCGCGACGCGTGTGATCATCCTCGCGCTGTTCGCGCTGTCGTTCGACCTGGTCTGGGGCTATGCCGGCATCATGAGCTTTGGCCAGGCCCTGTTCTTCGGCTCGGCGGGCTATGGCGTGGCGCTGCTCGCGCGCGACCTCGACATCACCAACATCTTTCTGGTGTTGCCGGCGGGCACGTTGATCGGCCTCACCGCCGCGCTGCTGCTCGGCGGCTTCCTGCTGCTGGGACGGCATCCCTCCAGCGTGATCTTCGTTTCGCTGGGTACGCTTACCGGCTCCTATGCCGCCGATCGCCTCGCGCGCGGCTGGTACTATCTCGGCGGCCAGAACGGCATCCCTTCGATCGCGCCGATGTCGCTCGGTGGCTACGAGTTCACGGAAGGGCCGGCCTTCTATTATCTCGTGCTCGGCATCCTCGTCGTGGTCTACCTGCTCTGCCGCTTCCTGGTGCGCTCGCAGTTTGGTCTCGCGCTCGCCGGCCTGCGCGAGAACGAGCAGCGCATCGCTTTCTTCGGCTACAAGGCGCAACACCTGAAGGCCATCATATTTGCGATCGGCGGCGCCATCGCAGGCCTCGCCGGCAGCCTCTATGCCTTCCACGAAGGGTTTGTCTGGCCCAACATGGTCGGCGTCGTCGTCTCGACGCAAGTGGTGCTCTACGTCCTGTTCGGCGGCTCCGGCACGCTGATCGGCGCCGTCATCGGCACGGTCATCGTCGAGGGCGTCAGCTTCTGGCTGTCGGACAATTATCGCGACATCTGGCCGATCATCTTGGGGCTTCTGCTGCTGCTCGTGATCCTGTTCCGGCCGCTCGGTCTCATCAGTTTCGTGCTCGGTGAGCGCGAGCGGGTCGGCAGCTTCGGCGCCAAGCCCAAGGCGAGCGTAAAGGGGAAGCGCAATGCTCCTTGAAGCCGCCGGCATCAAAAAGGTCTTTGGCAAGCTCACCGCGCTCGACGGTGCCGCACTCACCGTCGGGGAGAACGAGTTTCACGGCCTGATTGGCCCGAACGGTTCCGGCAAGAGCACGCTGATGAAGTGCATCGCTGGCGCCGAAGTGCCGACGCAGGGAAAAGTCTCCTTCATCAACACCGATATCACCGCGTTCACGCCGACCGAGCGCGCCCGTGCGGGCATGAGCCTGAAATTCCAGATCACGAGCGTGCTGCCCTCGCTGACGCTTTACGATAACATCCTGCTCGCGCTGCAGGCGCAATCCCCGCTGTTCGATCTCGTGTTCTCGCGCACCCGCGGTGCGCTGCACGATCAGGTCATGACCATGCTGACGCAGTTTCGCCTCGCCGATCGCGCTTTCGACGCTGCGGCCGCGCTGTCACACGGCCAGCAGCAATGGCTGGAGATCGCGATGGCGCTGGCGGGCAAGCCGAAGCTGCTGCTGCTCGACGAGCCGACCGGCGGCATGAGCCTGGAGGAGCGCCGCGTGACCGGCGAGCTGCTCCAGCCGATCAAGCAACACTGTTCGCTCGTCATCGTCGAGCACGACCTCGATTTCATCCGCGACATCTGCGATCGGTTGACCGTGCTCGACCAGGGCAAGGTGCTGGCGTCAGGCACCGTGTCCGAGATCCAGGCCAACAAATCCGTCCAGGAGATCTATCTGCGCCGTGCCTGAATTTTTGGACATCAAGCATCTCGACACCGGCTATGGCCGCAGCCAGGTCTTGTTCGACGTTACCCTCGGCATCCCCTGGCGTGGCGGCGTCGCCGTGCTCGGCCGCAACGGCGCCGGCAAGACCACGCTGATGAAGACCATCGTCGGGGAGCTGCCGGCGTGGAAGGGCGAGGTTGCCTTCGACGGCCGCGACATCAGCCGGCGCGCTACCCAAGAGCGCGTGCGCGCCGGCATCGGCTATGTCCCGCAGGAGCATTCGGTGTTCGCGCGCCTGTCGGTGCGCGACAATCTCGCGGTCGGATCGCTCGCAGCCAAGGATGCCTCCGCCGTCGACCGCGTGCTGACGATCTTTCCAAAACTCGGCCAACGCCTCGACCAGCCCGCCGGCACGCTCTCCGGCGGCGAGCGCAAGATGCTCGCGATCGGCCGCGCAATGCTGGGCGATCCAAAATTGCTGCTGCTCGACGAGCCGACCGAAGGCGTCTGGATCGGCGTCATCGAGGAGATCACCGAGCGCCTGATCGAACTCGCGAAAGACATCGCCGTGATCATCGTCGAGCAGCACCTCGACCTCGCGCTGCGCGTTGCCGACTATGCTTATGTGCTCGATCGCGGCCGGGTCGCGCTGCAAGGGCAGGCGGGCGAGGTGAGGAGCAATCCGGAACTGATGCGGTATCTGGCGCCGTAGGAACGCCGAGCAGGTGAAGCGCGGCGCTCTCACTCCGAACTCAACTGTCATGCCCCGCGAAGGCGGGGCATCCAGTATGCCGCGGCGTCACGGTTCAATTACTGCTGTCTCTGGAATACTGGGCGGCCGATCCCGGCTACGCCGAGGCTCACACGGGCGCTCGGCACGTCGAAGCTTCAGCGAAGGCGGCAAGTCGGGCGATGACAGTTGAGTGTAAGGAGAGAGCGAAAGTCGCAGTGTTTACTTCACCGCGCCAAACCGGCTGTCGAACGAGTTCGACGAGACCACCGGTGCTGCGCCCGCCATCTGGCCGCTGTCACCGGCGCCGTCGCTCATTGACGGCTTCAGCGCCGGACGCGTCGCGGCGAGGCGGGTGTCGGGCTGCTGCGGCTTCGGCGGCTCGGCGGGCCTTGCGGCGGCAACGGCCGGCTTCGGCGCGTCCTTTGCGGCGTCCTTGGACTTGTCGTGGCCCGGCACGAACCGCGTCACGGCGGCCTTCAATCTGGACGCCGCGGTCGGCGGCGCTGCGGTCGTCGTAGCCGGTGCTGCGGACGCGGCCGCTTGCGGCGGAGGCGTGGTCGCCGTGGTGTCGGCGGTGCCGAGGCCCATCTTGCGGCCGATATTGGAGAAGAAGCCGCCACCTTGGGACTTCTCGGCGGGCGCGGCTGCGGCGACACGGGTGTTGGCGGCGGGCGCGCTGACGGCGACGACCGGCTCCTGGGTCGGTGCGGCCGCGACCGCCTCGAGATTCGGCTTGGGCGGATTGACGTGGCCGGGGATCGTACCCGGTGCCTTCGCCATCGCCAGCATCTCAAGGGTCGAGCCCTCGGCACTCTCGGACAGGCCGGTCGATCCCTCAGGAATCTTGGAGGCGAAGATCTTGTTCATGCCGCCGTCGATGCCGGTGTTCATGCGCGCCATCGGCGTGCCCTTGGCGACGAGCTTGGCGTAGGCGGCATCGTCCTGCTGCTGCCTCTCGCGCACGGCGCTGGCGATGTCCTCGGGGATCACATAGGCCGGGCACTTGGCCGAGGCGTCGAACACCGGATCGCGCTTGGCGTCGGGCGTCTTCGCCGCGTCGAAGACGTACTTCTTTTCGCAGAAATCGACCTTCGGCTCCTGCCGCGTTACTTCGAAATGATCATAGCCTTCCTTGATCATCTTCCAGAACGCCATGTTCGGATTGTTCCGGTGCTTGGCCATGTTCACCGGCGTCATCTTGAACGGATAGGCCTGCAGCTGGAACGCCTTCTGGCCGCCGAAGAAAGACTCGCGGCCGAGCGAATAGATCTCGGCGATCTGCTCGTCCGTCATCGCGTAGCAGCCGCGCGAGGAGCAATCGCCATGCACCATCAGCTGCGAACCGGTACGGCCGAGCGCTTTGTCGAACGCGTTCGGATAGCCTGTGTTGAAGGACAGGTAATAGGCCGACTGCGGATTCATCTGGCTCGGATTGATCGAGTAGAATCCTTCCGGCGCCTGGCGATCGCCTTCGCGCACCTTCGGGCCGAGGTCGCCGGACCAGCGGCAGATCGGATAGGTCTTGAGCAGCGCGAACTGGCCGTTGCGGGCCTGCTTCCAGACCTCGAGCTCGGCCTCCTGCTTGAACAGGCGGACCAGGATCGGCGATTGCAGATCCATGTCCTTCTCGACCATCGCGGCGAGAAGCTTTGGCGGCACCGGCTGGTTGGCCTTGGCGTTGGTCGCGAGCGAAACCTGATCGGTGTCGCAGCCGGTCAGCAGGACGCCGGCCGTCATCAGCGCAACCGAAGCCAAGAGCGCGCGAGCAAGCGAACGAGAAATCAAGATGGACCCCACATCGTGCCGGGCAGAGAGCGCGAACCCCAATTCGTTAGAGCATGATCCGACCGGACAACCGGGCCCGCCATGGCGGGTTTTTCGCAACCATGCTCCAGCGCTTATGCCCTGAAGCCATTGATTAAAATTCTAACCTCTGGGTCATGTGGTCGCAACCCGAGCGGGGATCACGAGCCCGTTGGCCCAGTGGCATGGTCAACAGACACTAAATGGACGCGACTTTGGGCCTTACTTGGGCTTTTCGGCCCGAACGGGACTCAGATCGCTGATTTGGGCAAAAAAAGGGTTAACGGGGGGTTACTGGGGAGGTTTGAGCCGGTCCCTCGTGCCCCGGACGCGGCGCAGCGCGTCAGCGGTGCGACGCAGAGCCGGGGCCCAGTCTCGGAGATGGGTCCCGGCTCTGCGGAGCGTCACTGCGTGCCGCAGCGCGTCCGGGACACCGAAACCAAGGCGAATCAGCCCAGCTTCCGGCCGATATCGAGGAATTTCTGCCGCCGCTGCTTGCGGATGGCCTCGCCGTCGAGGCCCCTGAGCTCGTCAAAGGCCTTGGCGATGGCGTCGCCCGTGGTGGCGATCATGGCGGCGGGGTCGCGGTGGGCGCCACCGACCGGCTCCTTGAGGATCTGGTCGATCACCCCGAAGCGGAGCATGTCCTGGGCGGTGATCTTCATGTTGTTGGCGGCTTCCTGCGCCTTGGAGCCGTCGCGCCAGAGGATCGAGGAGGCGGCTTCCGGCGAGATCACGCTGTAGATCGCGTGCTCCAGCATCAGCACTTTGTTGGCGGTGGTGATGGCGATGGCGCCGCCCGACATGCCCTCGCCGGTGATGATGGCGACGTTCGGCACGGTCAGCGCCATGCAGGCATCGGTCGAGCGCGCGATCGCCTCGGCCTGGCCGCGCTCCTCGGCGCCGATGCCGGGATAGGCGCCGGCGGAATCGGCGAGCGACAGCACCGGCAGGCCGAACCGCTCGGCCATTTCCATCAGCCGCACGCATTTGCGATAGCCCTCGGGCCGCGCCATGCCGAAATTGTGCCGGATGCGGCTTTCGGTGGAATCGCCCTTCTCCTGGCCCATCACGCAGATCGGCTCGCCGCGGAAGCGGCCGAAGCCTGCGACCAGCGCCTCGTCCTCACCGAATTTGCGGTCGCCGGCGAGCGGGGTGAATTCGGTGATCAGGCCCTTGATGAAGTCGTTGAAATGCGGCCGCTGCGGATGCCGCGCGACCAGCGTCTTCTGCCACGGCGTCAGGTTCAGATAGAGGTCGGCCAGCGCCTGCGCCGCCTTGTCCTCGATCCGTCCGATCTCCTCGGCGATGTCGGTGCCGGAGGCCGCGAGCGTCCTGAGCTCGTCGACCTTGGAGTCGAGCTCGGCGACGGGCTTTTCGAAGTCGAGATAGCTGCGCATCTGATCTGGCATCAACTCAATATAGGGGGACGGGGCGAGAGAGCGAAGCGAGGTTGAGGTCGCGGAAAGAAGTCTAGCGTCTTCAATGAGTTGGCCTGTGCGCTCCCGGGAGCCCGCCAAATCATTCGAAAGGCCACGGCTCTTTCTGCGGAGATGTGGCCGAAGTCAAGGCGGTTTCAACCGTTACCCGTAGCCCGGATGGAGCGAAGCGCAATCCGGGAAGGTCCATCCACGAGGTGAGACCCCCGGATTACGCTGCGCTCCATCCGGGCTACCCGCAGGCAACTATTTCTCCGCCAGCGGGTGCAGGTCGCGCACCAGGCTCTTCAGCCGCTCCTCGACCACATGAGTGTAGATCTGGGTGGTCGAGATATCGGTATGGCCGAGCAGGGTCTGCACGATACGCAAATCCGCACCATTGTGCAGGAGGTGGCTGGCGAAGGCATGGCGCAGCACGTGCGGGGAGACGAGCCGGGCCTGCAGCCCCGAGGCGACCGCGAGCTCCTTCAGATCGCGGGCAAAATGCTGCCGCGTCAGATGTCCGCTCTCACCGAAGGAGGGAAACAGCCACTTCCCGGCGGCGAGACTGTCTTTCTTCTTCTTCTCCGTCTTCGCGGCTTCCGTCGCGCTGAGATAATCCGCCATCGCCTGCCGCGAGGCTTCGTTCAGCGGCACCAGCCGTTCCTTGTTGCCCTTGCCGCGCACCACGATCATGCGGGCGTCGCGCTTGGCCGCCGAGCGCGGCAAGGCCACCAGCTCGGAGACGCGCAGGCCCGTGGCGTAGAGCACCTCGAGCAGGCAATAGAGCCGCAAGGCGCGCAGCCGCTTCGAGGTTGAGGCGTCTTCCGCATCGCTCAATTCCTTGGCGCGGCGGAGCATGCGGTCGACGTCCGCGATCGACAGCACCTTCGGCAGGCCGCGGCCGCGCTTGGGGCCGGACAGGATCGCCGCGGGATCATCGCCCCGGATGCGCTCGTTCAGGAGGAAGCGGTAGAGATGGCGCATCGCCGACAGCCGCCGCGCGACGCTGGTGGATTTGAAGCCGCGGGTATCGAGATCGGCAAGATAGTCGCGCAGCGTCTGCGTCTCGGCGTCCGCAAACGTATGGCCGACGCGGCCCAAAAATTCCGAGAAATCGGTGAGGTCGCGGCGGTAGGCATCGAGCGTGTTGGGGCCGGCGCCCTGTTCCGCCGCGAGCATGTCGAGGAACAGGCCGGTGAGCTTGGCATCTGAGGGCTTTGCGCGCATGCCCCTGAGGCTAGCTCCTATTTCTTGAGAAACTTATCCGGCGGGATCGTCACCGTCATTTCCCGTGACTTGGGGCTCACGAAATTCGCCAGCGCGAACACCACACCATAGACGATGCCGGCGATCACGGCGACGACCGTCAGGAAGCGGAACAGGCTGGGCATCGGGAAGGGTCTCAGGCGTCCAAATTAACCAATGAAATCATCCAACATGTTCGCCGTTTCGTGGCAAGAGTCCTCTGGCGAGGCCCCCTGCGGGGTCGTATAGGTGGCCCGGATGCCGCCTTTGGCGGCAGATTGAGCGAGATCCAATCGAGCGAAATAATGTCCGACGCCGCCTTGCCGATACCAGCTTCCCCTGAGGCCGACATCCTGTCGGCGCTCGGGGCGCGCTCGATCGTGCTCGTCGGCATGATGGGGGTGGGCAAATCCACCATCGGCCGCCGCCTGGCCGCCCGCCTCAAGCTGCCCTTCGTCGACGCCGACACCGAGATCGAGGCGGCGGCCGGCATGACCATACCGGAGATTTTCGAACGCCATGGCGAGGCGCATTTCCGCGACGGCGAGGCCCGCGTGATCGCGCGCCTGCTCGACGGTGGCCCGGTGGTGCTGGCGACCGGCGGCGGCGCGTTCATGCGCGAGGAAACGCGGACCCGCATCGCCGCCAAGGCGATCTCGATCTGGCTGAGGGCGGATCACGACGTCATCATGCGCCGCGTCCGCCGCCGTGCCGACCGTCCGCTGCTCCAGACGCCAGATCCCGAGGGAACCGTGACGCGCCTGCTGACCGAGCGCGAGCCGGTCTATGGCAAGGCTGACCTCACCATCGCCTCACGCGACGTGCCGCATGACAAGATCGTCGAGGAGTGCATCGAGACGCTGCACGCCCATCTCTGCGGCGAGCAGGCCGCACCCCAACCACCTGCCGACGCCGCGAGTGCCGTACGATGACTGCGCCCCTGAAACATTCCGATCCCGTCAACGTCGATGTCGCGCTCGGCGATCGCGCCTATGACATCGTCATCGGCCGCGGCGTGCTGGCTTCGCTCGGCGAACGGGTCGCCGCTCTGCGCCCCGGCGTGCGCACCGCGATCGTGACGGATCGCACCGTCGCAAAATACTGGCTCGAGCCGACGGAAGCGGCGCTTGCAGCCAGCGGCATTCCGACCTCGCGCATCGTCGTCGAGGAAGGCGAGATCTCGAAAACCTATGCGGGCCTGGAAAAGGTCAGCGAGGCCCTGATTGCCGCGAAGATCGAACGCAACGATCTCGTCGTCGCGCTCGGCGGCGGCGTTGTCGGCGACCTCGCCGGCTTTGCGGCCGCGATCCTGCGCCGCGGCGTCGATTTCGTGCAGGTACCGACCTCGCTGCTGGCGCAGGTCGATTCCAGCGTCGGCGGCAAGACCGGCATCAACTCGCCGCAGGGCAAGAATTTGCTCGGCGCCTTCCACCAGCCGGTGCTCGTCATTGCCGACACCGCCGTGCTCGACACGCTGTCGCCGCGGCAGTTCCGCGCCGGCTATGCCGAGGTCGCCAAATACGGCGTGCTCGGCGACGAGGCCTTCTTCACCTGGCTGGAAAAGAACCATTCCGACATCTTCAAGGGCGGCTCGGCGCGCGAGCACGCGATCGCGACCTCCTGTCGCGCCAAGGCCGGCGTCGTCTCGCGCGATGAGCGCGAGACCGGCGAGCGCGCGCTGCTCAACCTCGGCCACACCTTCGGTCACGCGCTGGAAGCGGCGACCGGCTTCTCCGACCGTCTGTTCCACGGCGAGGGCGTGTCGATCGGCATGACCTTGGCGGCGCAGTTTTCCGCGCAGCTCGGCATGATCGGTGAGGCCGAGGCGGCGCGCGTCGAGCGGCATCTGATCGAGGCTGGCCTGCCGACGCGCTTGCAGGATATCGCGGGCTTTGCACAGGAAGGCCTTGCCGATGCCGACGTGCTGATGGCGCTGATGGCGCAGGACAAGAAGGTCAAGCGCGGCAAGCTCACCTTCATCCTGCTGGAAGCGGTCGGGCGCGCCGTCATCGCCAAGGACGTCGAGCCGACCCCGGTGCGCGATTTCCTGAAGGACAAGCTCGCCCTCAAGGCGTGATACGCGGCTCTGTTGAGTGGTGCATGGACTGGCTCGGATTCACCATCGTCGTCCTCTGCCTTTTGGTCTCGGCGTTCTTCGCCGCGAGCGAGACCGCGCTGACCGGCGCCTCGCGCGCCAGCATGCTGCGGCTCTCCAAGCAGGGTAATCGCGACGCCGACGTCGTCTCGGACCTGCTCGACATGCGCGAGCGCCTGATCGGCGCGCTGCTGCTCGGCAACAACATCGCCAATATCGGCGCCTCCGCGCTCGCGACCGCCATCTTCACGTCCTGGTTCGGCGACGTCGGCGTGCTTTACGCCACCGGTGTGATGACCGCCCTGGTCGTGATCTTCGCCGAGGTGCTGCCCAAGACCATCGCGATCAACGCGCCCGACCGCATGGCGCTCGCGGTCGCGCGCCCGATGCGGCTGACGATGTACGTCCTGGGGCCGCTGCTGCGGATCGTCGAGGTCATCGTCCGCCTGCTGATGCGCCTGTTCGGCCTCGCCGGCGAGCACCAGGCGATCCTGTCGCCGACCGAGCGCCTGCGCGGCGCGGTCGACCTGCTGCATCACGAGGGCAAGGTCGAGAAGCAGGATCGCGACATGCTCGGCGGCCTTCTGGACCTGCGCGAGCTCCAGGTCTCCGACGTCATGATCCATCGCACCGAGATGATGATGATCAACGCCGATCTGCCGGCGGAGGAGCTGGTGCGCGAGGTGCTGGCGACCGAATATACCCGCATCCCGCTCTGGCGCGAGAAGCCGGAAAACATCATCGGCGTGCTTCACGCCAAGGACCTCTTGCGCGCGATCCGCGCCTCCGACGGCGACACTTCGCGCATTGACGTCTCCACCATCGCACTGCCGCCCTGGTTCGTGCCGGAGATGCGCCCGGTTTCCGAGCAGCTCAAGGCATTCCGTCGGCGAAAAACCCATTTCGCGCTCGTCGTCGACGAGTATGGCGAAGTTGAAGGTCTTGTGACGCTGGAAGACATTCTGGAGGAGATCGTCGGCGACATCTCCGACGAGCACGACGTCGTGGTCGCGGGCGTACGCGCCCAGCCGGACGGCTCGGTGGTGGTCGACGGCTCGGTGCCGATCCGCGATCTCAACCGTGCCATGGACTGGCATCTGCCCGACGAGGAGGCGACCACGGTGGCCGGCCTCGTCATTCACGAGGCCCGCTCGATCCCCGATCGCGGCCAGAGTTTTACGTTCCACGGCTTCCGCTTCCGCGTCCTCCGCCGCGAACGCAACCGTATCACCGCGCTCCGTATTTCGCCGGTGCCGCGCGAGGCGGAGATGGAAGAGGCGAAGCCGAGACGGGCCGGGACGTCGTTCTAGCGACCTCCACCGCTGTCATCGGCCCGCCTTGTGCGCGCTGGGGCGGCGATCCGGTACGCCGCGGCCCATCGATTGAATCTCGACAGCAGTGTTTACTGGATTCCCCGCCCCCCATGCGCAATTGCGCACCAGGCGGGGCATGACGAGACGACTTGTCGCGCCTCAGCCTTCCCCCGGCGCCTGCGCATGGATCGCGAGCGCGTGCACGCTGCCGGAAAGTTCCGCGGCCAGCGCCGAATTTATCATGCGATGGCGGTCGACCCGGGTCTTCCCTTTGAAGGCTTGAGACACGATATAAACCCGGAAGTGCGTCTCGCCGCTCGGCCGATGGCCGGTATGGCCCTCATGCAAATGTGACTCGTCGACGACCTGCAGGCTTTCCGGCGTGAAAGCTTCCTGCAACTTGTTGCTGATAGTGTCTTTCATAACCATGATTGCCATTAAGGCGCGTCATCGCACCCCGTCAATCCCCGGGGTGTCACGCTAATTGCAATGTCAAGACTTGAAGGTTTTTGCATTGCGTAGTCAAAGTCTGCCATGCCGATCGATTCATCAAAGTTCTTCGACTCCATCCGCGTGAAGCCGCGAGGCAAGCAGCCGGAAGTAAAGCCGCGCGACACCGTGGTGGGTTGCGAGTGGGCCGGATGCCAGAACAAGGGCGCGCACCGCGCACCGAAGGGGCGTGAGAACCAGCGCGAATACTGGCACTTCTGCCTCGACCACGTGCGCGAGTACAACCAGAACTACAATTTCTTCTCCGGCATGAATGCTGACGCTGTCGCGCGCTACCAGAAGGATGCGCTGACCGGCCACCGCCCGACCTGGAAGATGGGCGCCAATGGCGGCAAGAAGGGTGCGGAAGCCGAGATCGATATGGCGTCCGATCCGTTCAGCATGTTCAGTGAGATCAACGGCCGCGCCAATTGGCGGAAGGGCCCGGATGCCCAGCCCAAGGCCGAGACGCGCAAGGTGATGAACGCCGAGCGCAAGGCCCTTCAGGTCATGGGCCTTGGCCCGGACGCCACGCTCGCCGACGTCAAATCCAAGTACAAGGCGCTGGTGAAGCAACACCACCCCGACGCCAATGGCGGTGACCGTTCGACCGAAGATCGCCTGATCGAGATCATCAAGGCGTATAATTATCTGAAGACCGTCGTCCGCGAGGCGTAAGGCCTCCGGCCCGCGGGCTTAAGAATTCCTCCGCGTCGCATTGGTGGCAATTGCCGCGGCCGCGGTCCGGTTCTCCACGCCGAGCTTGGCGTAGATCTGCTCCAGATGCTTGTCGACCGTGCGCGGGCTCAATCCCAGGATCTGGGCGATGTCGCGATTGGTCTTGCCCTTGCTGAGCCAGGCCAGCACCTCGCCCTCGCGGGTGGTGAGGCCGAGCTCGCTGGTGAACTCCGGCGGCAGCGCCGTGCCGGCTTCCTTGGACAGCCGTAGCAGGAATTCGTTCGGCGCGGTTTCTCCCATGTAATAGAACCGGAGCTGCGGATTGTCCGGCAGGAAGGCGGCTTGCGACTTCGAGCTCCCTTTGTCCTTCGCCTGCTCCAGCCATTGCAGCAGCGGCGGCGGCAGCACGAAGTCGTCGGCCTGCGCACCATGATGATCGGAGAGTAATTTCTGGGCCTGCGGGGTCGCCCAGAGGATGTTGCCTTGCCGGTTGACCGCGAACAGGAAGCGGCCGGAGACGTCGAGCGCGGTGCGGGCGCTCTGGGTCAGGCGGGCATTGCCGAGATGGACGCGGATGCGCGCCAGCATCTCCTCGATCACGATCGGCTTGGTCACGTAGTCGACGCCGCCGGCGTCCAGCCCGCGGACGATGTGCTCGGTTTCGGCAAGGCCCGTCATGAAGATCACGGGGACATTGGCAAGCCCCGCGTCGCGCTTGAGGCGGCGGCAGGTCTCGAACCCGTCCATCCCGGGCATCACGGCATCCAGCAGCACGATGTCGGGCGTGATCTGGTCGACGATGCGCATCGCAGCCGCGCCGTCGAGCGCCACCATCACCGTCATGCCGGCGCCGTCGAGCGCGTCGGTGAGCAGCCGCAGCGTCTCGGGAGAGTCATCGACAACGAGCGCGACGTCGCGCTTTTTCGGCTCAATGCTCATAAGCATGCAACGTCTTCAATGTGGCCATGTACTGGTCGAGATCGAAGCGATCGACGAGGGAGCGCATCTGCGCGACGAAATCGGCGTGTTCGGGATGCTCGCTGCCGATCTCGTCGAGCTTCAGCTGGATGCCCTTGACGTAGCCGATCTGGCCGAGCCCGATCAGCGCCTCGATATGGCGCAGCGGCGGCTTCGATCCGCTCTCCGGCCGCCAGAACGGCACCGCGATCTCGTCCGAGCCGTATTGCCATTCGAGCTTGAGGAGCTGCCGGATCGTTTCCAGCAGCCGCGGGATGTCGATCGGCTTCATCAGATAGCCGTCGTGGAAGGGCTGCGCCAGCGGCGTGCCGTGAGCCTCCAGTGCGCTCGCCGACACCATCAGGATCCGGGCCTGGTGGTGGCCGCTCGCGCGCAAGGCCTCTGCGACCGCCCAGCCGTCCATGGCGGGCATGGAGATATCGAGCAGGAACAGGTCGGGCCGGCAATGCTGCGCCAGCGCGAGGCAGCCCGCGCCGTCGGGGGCGCTGAGCAGGATGAAGCCCAGCGGCGCCAGCACCTCGCGCAAGAGATCGCGATGCACGGGATCGTCGTCGGTGATGAGGATGGTCTTGCGCGCGCCGTGATAGCCGGACACCGGCGCCTCCACCGGCGCGATGCGCTGCGGGTTGATGACCTCCGACAGCAGGATCTTGACCTTGAACGTGCTGCCGGTACCGACCCTGCTCGTCACCTTGATGTCGCCGCCCATGACGCCGGCGAGCAGCCGGCTGATGGTGAGGCCGAGCCCGGTGCCGGTCTGCGGCTGCGAGACGCCGAGCGCGCCGCGCTCGAACGGCGCGAAGATGCGCTCGAGATCGTCGCCCTGGATGCCGGGGCCGGTGTCGGTCACCTCGAACTCGGCAACGGGGCTGCGATAGTGCACGACGAACTGCACGCTGCCGGTCTGGGTGAACTTGATCGCGTTGGAGAGCAGGTTGATCAGCACCTGGCGCAGCCGTTTCTCGTCGGCATAGACCACGAGCGGCAAATGCGGTGGCCGTCTGAACACGAAATCGATGCCCTTGGCGGCGGCCTGCAGGCGGAACATGCCGACGAGCTGGTCGAGGAAGTCGATGAGGCGCACCTCGTCGCGCGACAGATACAGTCGTCCTGCCTCGATCTTGGAAATATCGAGGATGCCGTCGATCAGGCCGGAGAGGTGGTCGGCGCTGCGGCGCACGACGCGGACCTGGTCGCGCGGCTTGGTGAGAAGCGTCGAATCCTGCTCCAGTAGCTGCGCATAGCCGCTGATGGCGTTCAGCGGCGAGCGCAGCTCATGGCTGAGGCCCACGACATAGCGGCTCTTGGCGAGGTTGGCGGATTCGGCGACCTCCTTGGCGCGCTGGAGCTCGGCGTCGGTGCGCTTGTGCGCGTCGATCTCCTGGATCAGCAGCGCGGTCTGCCGCCGGGTCTCCGCCTCGGCGGCGCGGCGGCTTTGCTGCGCCAGCACGAACAGCCAGGCCACCACGCCGATGATGATGCTGAGCGAGAAGAACACCTTCCACAGCACGTTGGAGACCAGCATGTTCTCGCCATGCACGCTCGCCGAGGTCTGGAGGTAGATCAGCCCCAACACCAGCGCGACGAGGCCTGCGGAGACCACGAACACGCCGACGTAATGGCCGAACTGCGAGTTGATCCGCTGATAGATCGGCTGCGGCAGGATCCTGCTGAGCGCCTCGGAGAATTGCACCTGCGCGCGCCCGTGCGGCTTGCAGAGGTCGTGGCAGCGGGCATCGAGCGAGCAGCACAGCGAGCAGATCGGGCCGGCATAGGCCGGGCATGATGTGGTGTCCTCGGGCTCGAAACTGTGCTCGCAGATACAGCACTGGATCGCCTCGATATTGGCCCAGCTCTTCTTAGGCTTGCGGGCGATGTAGAATTTTCCGTCCGTCAGCCAGGCGATGACAGGCGCCGTGACGAAGGCGACCGTCAGCGCGACGAAGGCGGCGAGCGCCTTCATGGTCGGGCCGAACAGGCCGTAGAATGCCGCGATCGAGACGATGATCGCCAGTGTCATCGCGCCGACGCCGACCGGGTTGATGTCGTAGAGATGCGCGCGCTTGAACTCCATTTGCGGCGGACGCAGGCCGAGCGGCTTGTTGATCACGAGGTCGGAGACCAGCGCGCCGACCCAGGCAATCGCAACGTTGGAATAGAGCGCGAGCGTCTGTTCAAGCGCCTTGTAGACGCCGATCTCCATCAGCAGCAGCGCCACCATGACGTTGAACACCAGCCAGACGACGCGTCCGGGATGGCTATGGGTCAGGCGCGAGAAGAAATTCGACCAGGCGATCGAGCCGGCATAGGCGTTGGTGACGTTGATCTTGAGCTGCGACAGGACCACGAAGATGCCGGTCAGCGCCAGCGCGAGGTCCGGCTCCGACAGCACGTAGCGAAATGCCACGAGATACATATGCGCGGGCTCGGCCGCCTCCTCGGGCGGAACGCCATGGCTCAGCGCAAAGAAGGCGAGGAACGAGCCGGCCAGCAGCTTCAGCGCGCCAAGCACGATCCAGCCTGGTCCCGCGCTCATCAGCGCGATCCACCACGACGCCTTCGAGGCGCGGCGGTCGCGCGGCAGAAACCTGAGGAAGTCGACCTGCTCGCCGATCTGGGCCACCAGCGAGAACACCACCGACGAGGCCACACCGAACAGCAAGAGATCGAAATGGCCGTTGAGGTCGCCGTGCTCGCCGGAGAATTTGTGCCATTCCGTGAAGGAGTGCGGGCTGGCCCAGGCGATCGCGATGAAGGGCAGGATGTGCAGGACGACCCAGAGCGGCTGCGTCCAGAGCTGGAAGCGGCTGATCAGCGTGATGCCGTAGGTCACGAGCGGGATGATCGCCACCGCGCTGATGAGATAGCCGATCGGGCGCGGAATCCCCAGGCACATCTCCAGCGCGGTCGCCAGGATCACCGCCTCGACCGCGAAGAAGATGAAGGTGAAGGAGGCGTAGATCAGCGACGTCACGGTCGAGCCGATATAGCCGAAGCCGGCGCCGCGGGTCAGCAGGTCGATGTCGATGCCGCATTTCGCGGCATAATAGGCAATCGGCACGCCGCAGCAGAAGATGATGGTGGAGACGACGAGGATCGCCGCGGTGGCGTTGGTGACGCCGTAATTGAGGGTGATGGTGCCGCCGATCGCCTCCAGCACCAGGAAGGAGATGGCGCCGAGCGCGGTATTGGCGACGCGGGCGGCGGACCAGCGTCGCGCGCTCTTGGCGGTGAAGCGCAGCGCGTAGTCTTCCAGCGTCTGGTTGGCGACCCATTGGTTGTACTGGCGCCTGACGCGGTCTATTCGCTGCCGCCCTGCCACGCTTTACCCCACTCCCGATACGGACCCGGAGCCCTCGCAAATCCCGTACCAAAAGCCTACGTCGGTATTTTGCGGTGCAGTATACGCGATCTTGCGTATGCTTGCGCTGCACAAATTCGAGCCATCCTCACGGCACCAATCGCGTGTCCTCGAACAAACAGTGGGGTGCTCATGTCAGACGAAGCAAACAAGGGCCTGTTGTCGCCGCTCCGGCGTAAACTATTGATGGGAATGGCCGCCGTGCCGGCCATGACGATGCTGCCGCGCGCATCTTTTGCGCAGGCCCCTGCGACCTCGGCGGTCAACACCACGGGCCTTGCGGTCACCGACACCGAGGTCACGGTCGGCATCCTGCACTCGGCGACCGGCACCATGGCCATCTCCGAAACCGGCTCGATCGAGGCCGAAAAGCTCGCCATCGAGCAGATCAACGCCGCCGGCGGCGTCCTTGGCCGCAAGATCAAGTTCATCCAGGAAGACGGCGCCAGCGATTGGCCGACCTTCGCCGAGAAGGCCAAGAAGCTGCTGGTCAACGACAAGGTCGCGGCGATCATGGGCTGCTGGACCTCGGCCTCGCGCAAGGCGGTGCTCCCGGTCGTCGAGCAGTATAACGGCATGCTCTATTATCCGACCTTCTACGAAGGCCTCGAGCAGTCCAAGAACGTCATCTACACCGGCCAGGAAGCGACCCAGCAGATCCTCGCCGGCCTGAACTGGATCGCCAAGGAGAAGGGCGCAAAATCGTTCTTCTTCATCGGCTCCGACTACATCTGGCCGCGCACCTCGAACAAGATCGCGCGCAAGCACGTCGAGAACGTGCTGAAGGGCAAGGTCGTCGGCGAAGAGTACTACGCGCTCGGCTCGACCCAGTTCAACTCGGTCATCAACAAGATCAAGCTGACCAAGCCCGACGTGATCTTCACCGACGTCGTCGGCGGCTCGAACGTCGCGTTCTACAAGCAGCTCAAGGCCGCCGGCATCGACCTCGCCAAGCAGCCGCTGTTGACGATCTCGGTGACCGAGGACGAAATCGACGGTATCGGCGGCGAGAACATCGCGGGCGCCTATGCCTGCATGAAGTACTTCCAATCGCTCGACAATCCCAACAACAAGACGTTCGTGCCGGCGTTCAAGAAGGCCTGGGGCGAGAAGACCGTGATCGGAGACGTCACCCAGGCTGCCTATCTCGGCCCGTGGCTGTGGAAGTTGACGGTCGAGAAGGCCGGCTCCTTCGACGTCGACAAGATCGCGGCGGCCTCGCCCGGCGTCGAGTTCAAGGGCGCGCCGGAAGGCTATGTGCGCATCCACGAGAACCATCACCTCTGGTCGAAGACCCGGGTGGGCCGCGCCAAGCTCGATGGCCAGTTCGAGCTGATCTACGAGACCGCCGATCTCGTCGAGCCCGATCCGTTCCCCAAGGGCTACCAGTAAGAGACGTCGCGTCAGTCGCGGCTTCCCTCAAAAGCTCAGCCTCTCCCTGGCGTGGACCGCAAATCCACGCCCAAGACCCCCGCGTCGCGAGTCTGCATCGCGACGCGGGACCCTTTCCCCGACGGAGGACATCGATGTTCGGCGACTACTCGCTTGGTGATCTTGGCTCGATCTTCGTCATGCAGGGTTTTGCAGGACTGATCCTGTTCTCGGTCTACGTCCTGATGGCGCTCGGGCTTGCCATCATCTTCGGCCAGATGGGCGTCATCAACATGGCCCACGGCGAGTTCATGATCCTCGGTGCCTACGTCACCTGGATGACCTCCAATCTGTTCCAGACCCACATGCCGAGCCTGTTCGGCGGCTATTTCTTCCTCGCGATGATATTGGCCTTCGTCGCCTCAGGTGCGCTCGGAATGCTGGTGGAATGGGCGCTGATCCGGCACCTCTACAAGCGCCCGCTCGATACGCTGCTCGCGACATGGGGCCTCAGCCTGATGCTCCAGCAGGCCTATCGCTCCGTGTTCGGCGCGCGCGAGGTCGGCGTCGACCTGCCGCAATGGATGCTCGGATCGCTGCATGTCACCGACAGCATCGAAGTCCCGATCAACGGCGTCTTCGTGATGTGCCTCACCGTGCTGATCACGATCTCGGTCGCCTATGTGATGTACAAGTCGCGCTGGGGCCGCCAGGTCCGCGCCGTCGTGCAGAACCGCATCATGGCCGGCGCCGTCGGCATCAACACCGAGAAGGTCGATCGATACACCTTCGGCCTCGGCTGCGGCATCGCCGGTGTCGCCGGCAGCGCCTTCACAATGATCGGCTCGACCGGGCCGACCTCGGGCCAGCTCTACATCGTCGACACCTTCCTGGTGGTCGTGTTCGGCGGCGCCGCGAGCCTGCTCGGCACCATCGCCTCGGCCTTCTCGATCTCGCAGACGCAATCGACCCTCGAGTTCTTCATGTCGGGCTCGATGGCCAAGGTGCTGACGCTGCTCGCCGTTGTCGGAATCCTGATGCTGCGGCCGCAGGGGCTGTTCGCCCTCAAGGTCCGCAAGTGAGAAAGTGGGGCTGATGTTATGACCGACAACCGGTTCTTCAATCGATCGGAACTGATCGGAATTCTGGTGCTCGCGGTCTTCCTCGTGGTGGTGCTGCCGCTCACGCTGGATGTCTTCAGGCTCAACCTGGTCGCAAAATATCTGACCTATGCCTTCGTCGCGCTGGGACTGGTGATCTGCTGGGGCTATGGCGGCATCCTGAGCCTCGGCCAGGGCGTGTTCTTCGGCCTCGGCGGCTACTGCATGGCGATGTTCCTCAAGCTCGAGGCATCGAGCGTCGAGAACACCAAGATCCAGTCCACGCCCGGCATTCCGGATTTCATGGACTGGAATCAGATCACGGCGCTGCCGTTCTTCTGGAAGCCGTTCAACAGCCTCACCTTCACCATTGCCGCCATCATTCTCGTCCCCGGCATCTTCGCTCTCATCATCGGCACCGCGATGTTCAAGCGCCGGGTCGGCGGCACCTACTTCGCCATCATCACCCAGGCCGTCGCCGCCATCCTGACCATCCTGATCGTGGGCCAGCAGGGCTACACCGGCGGCATCAACGGCATGACCGACCTGCGCACCCTGAAGGGATGGGACATCAGGCCCGACCACGCCAAGGTCGTGCTGTACTTCTTCGAGGTCGGCTGCCTGTTCGTCTGCATCATGATCGCGCAGTTCGTCCGGCACTCCAAGCTCGGACGCATCCTGGTCGCGATGCGGGAGAAGGAGGACCGGGTCCGCTTCTCCGGCTACAGCGTCGCGAATTTCAAGATCTTCGCCTTCTGCATCGCCGCCGTCTTCGCTGCGATCGGCGGCGCCATGTTCGCGCTCAACGTCGGCTTCATGTCGCCGTCCTTCGTCGGCATCGTGCCGTCGATCGAGATGGTGATCTACACCGCGGTCGGCGGACGCTTGTCCATCCTCGGCGCGATCTACGGCACGCTGCTGGTCAATTTCGCCAAGACCAGCCTCTCGGAGACCTTTCCCGAATTGTGGCTGTTCGGCCTCGGCGGCCTCTTCATCGCCGTGGTCCTGGCCTTCCCGAACGGCCTTGCCGGGATCTGGGGCGATTATGTGCAGCCGCGCATCGATCGCCTGATCTCGTCGCGCAAACCGAAGCCCGAAGGCTGGACCGACAACTCGGTCGCCGACGGCGCCCCTGCGGAGTGAGGAGATAGATCATGCTCGTCGGTCATCACGATGCCGATGCCACGCTGGCAGTGAGGAGATAGGTCATGCTCGTCGGTCATCAGCCCAAGGAATTCCTGCTCGCGGTCGAAGCGCTGACCGTCTCGTTCGACGGGTTCAAGGCCGTCAATGATCTCTCCTTCTACGTCGACGAGAATGAGATCCGCGTCATCATCGGTCCCAACGGTGCCGGCAAGACCACCGTGCTCGACCTGATCTGCGGCAAGACCAAAGCCACATCAGGCTCGATCCAGTTCCGCGGCAAGGAGCTGACGCGGATGCGGGAGAACGAGATCGTCAAGACCGGGGTGGGGCGCAAATTCCAGAATCCGTCGATCTACGACGATCTCACCGTGTTCGAGAATCTGGAGATCTCGTATCCGCGCGGCCGCTCCGTGTTCGGCGCGCTGACCTTCACCCGCGACGCCGCTGTGCGCGACCGGGTGCACGAGGTCGCCGAAATGATCTTCCTGAAAGACCGGCTGAACATGAACGCCGATCTGCTCAGCCACGGCCAGAAGCAGTGGCTCGAGATCGGCATGCTGCTGATCCAGGACCCCGACCTCCTGATGCTCGATGAGCCCGTCGCCGGCATGAGCGTGTCCGAGCGCGCCAAGACCGCCGAGCTGCTCAACCGCATCATCAAGAACCGGTCTGTGCTGGTGATCGAGCACGACATGAAATTCGTCGAGGACATCGCGCACAAGGTCACCGTGCTTCACCAGGGCCAAATCCTCTCGGAGGGCACCATGGAGAAGGTCAAGAACGACCCCAAGGTCGTTGAAGTCTATCTGGGCCATTAGCGCATGATCCCGGAAAGTGGCGTCCGGTTTCCGGACAAGATCATGCGCAAGAAATAAGGAACGTGACGATGCTGGCTATTTCGGATCTCCACGTCGCCTACGGCCAGAGCGAGGTGCTGCACGGGCTCAACGTCAAGGTCGCGCCCAACGAGATCGTTGCGATCATGGGCCGCAACGGCATGGGCAAGACCACGCTGATGAAGTCGCTGATGGGCATCCTGCCGGCGAAGAGCGGTTCGGTGACCATGGACGGCGCCGAGCTCGGCAGCCTCAAGAGCTATGAGCGCGTCGCCAAGGGCCTCGCCTATGTGCCGCAGGGCCGCATGATCTTCTCCACCATGACGGTGAAGGAGAACATCGAGACCGGTCTCGTCGTCTCCGGCGGCGCCGAGGTGCCCGGCGATATCTATGAGCTCTTTCCCGTGCTGCTGGAGATGAAGGGCCGCCGTGGCGGCAATCTCTCCGGCGGGCAACAACAACAATTGGCGATCGCCCGCGCGCTCGCGACCAAGCCGAAGGTGCTGCTCCTGGACGAGCCGACCGAAGGCATCCAGCCGTCGATCATCAAGGAGATGGCGCGCACGCTGAAGCGCATCCGCGATGAAAAGGGTCTCTCGATCGTCGTCTCGGAGCAGGTCCTGAGCTTCGCGCTCGACATCGCCGACCGCGTGCTGGTGATCGAGAACGGCGAGATCGTGCGCGACGATCCGCGCGACGCCGTCGATGCCGCGCAGGTCTCGAAATATCTGTCCGTCTAACCAACCGTAGTAAAAGGGGAGCATCTCGATGCCAGAGACACTGATCAAGGTCGATCTCACCAAGTCGGCTTACGAAAATGACATGGTGCATAACCGCTGGCACCCCGACATCCCGATCGTGGCCTGGGTCAATCCCGGCGACGATTTCATCATCGAGACCTATGACTGGACCGGCGGCTTCATCAAGAACAACGATTCCGCCGACGACGTGCGCGACATCGATCTGTCGATCGTGCACTTCCTGTCCGGCCCGATCGGCGTCAAGGGGGCGGAGCCCGGCGACCTCCTCGTGGTCGATCTGCTCGACGTCGGCCCAATGAAGGAAAGCCTCTGGGGCTTCAACGGCTTCTTCTCCAAGCAGAATGGCGGCGGCTTCCTCACCGACCATTTTCCGTTGGCGCAGAAGTCGATCTGGGACATCAAGGGTCTCTATACCTCGTCGCGCCACGTGCCCGGCGTCAACTTCGCTGGCTTGATCCATCCCGGCCTGATCGGCTGTCTGCCCGATCCGAAGATGCTGGAGACCTGGAACAAGCGCGAGGCCGAGCTGATCTCGACCAACCCGACTCGCGTGCCTGGCCTCGCCAATCCGCCGTTCGCGGCGACCGCCCATGGCGGCCGCGCCAAGGGCGACGTCAAGGCCAAGATCGGCGCCGAGGGCGCGCGCACCGTGCCGCCGCGCGAGCATGGCGGCAATTGCGACATCAAGGATCTCTCGCGCGGCTCGAAGATCTACTTCCCGGTCTATGTGCCCGGCGCCGGTCTCTCGATGGGCGATCTGCACTTCAGCCAGGGCGATGGCGAGATCACCTTCTGCGGCGCGATCGAGATGGCCGGCTGGCTGCATCTGAAGGTCGAGGTGATCAAGGACGGCATGTCGAAATACGGCATCAAGAACCCAATCTTCAAGCCGTCGCCGATCACGCCGAACTACAAGGACTACCTGATCTTCGAGGGCATCTCGGTCGATGAGGCCGGCAAGCAGCATTATCTCGACGTCCACATCGCCTATCGCCAGGCGTGTTTGAACGCGATCGAGTACCTGAAGAAGTTCGGCTATTCCGGCGCCCAGGCCTATTCGATCCTCGGCACGGCGCCGTGCCAGGGCCATATCTCGGGCGTGGTCGACGTGCCCAACGCCTGCGCCACGCTGTGGTTGCCGACGGAGATCTTCGACTTCGACGTGATGCCGTCGGCGGCCGGGCCCATCAAGCACATCACCGGCGATATCCAGATGCCGATCTCGCCGGACAAATGAGGCCGCGCTCCCTCTCCCCGTCCTGACGGGGAGAGGGTCGGGGTGAGGGGCTGTCTCCGCACACGCGGTTACCAAATGCGTAGGGATCAACGATGCCGGTCTATGAATATCTCTGTGACGATTGCGGTCCGTTCAAGGACCTGCGCCCGATGGCGGAATGCGACGATCCGCAAAGCTGCCCGCACTGCGAGACGATGGCGCCGCGCGTCATCCTGACCGCGCCGAATTTCTTCTGCATGCCGGCGGACAAGCGCAAGGCGCACGCCGTCAATGAGCGCAGCTCACACGCGCCGCAGACGCTCGCACAATACAAGGCTTCGCACGGCCCCGGTTGCGGCTGCTGCTCATCTGGCAAGACCGCGAAGGACAAGAGCGCGACGGACAAGAAAAAGCCGGCGCGGCTGATGACCAAGACCAACAGCGGCGCCAAGGGCTTTCCCACCGCGCGCCCCTGGATGATCAGTCACTGACGCATGATCCGGAAAAGTGCGCAGCGGGTTTCCGGCAAGATCATGCGCGAATAACGCACGCGATGACCTCAAACGAATAAACGACAGGAGCGCTCAACATGCTTCACGGTGACATTTCCAGCAGCAACGATACGGTCGGCGTCGCGGTGGTGAACTACAAGATGCCCCGCCTGCACACCAAGGCCGAGGTGCTCGAGAACGCCCGCAAGATCGCGGACATGATCGTCGGCATGAAGATCGGCCTGCCCGGCATGGACCTCGTGATCTTCCCCGAATATTCGACGCAAGGGATCATGTACGACTCCAAGGAGATGTACGAGACCGCATCCATGGTGCCGGGCGAAGAAACCGCGATCTTCGCCGAGGCATGCCGCAAGGCCAAGGTCTGGGGCGTGTTCTCGCTGACCGGTGAGCGCCACGAGGAGCATCCGCACAAGGCGCCCTACAACACCCTGATCCTGATGAACGACAAGGGCGAGATCGTCCAGAAATATCGCAAGATCATGCCCTGGGTGCCGATCGAAGGCTGGTATCCCGGCAATTGCACCTATGTCTCCGAGGGCCCGAAGGGCCTCAAGGTCAGCCTGATCATCTGCGACGACGGCAACTATCCCGAGATCTGGCGTGATTGCGCCATGAAGGGCGCGGAATTGATCGTGCGCTGCCAGGGCTACATGTATCCGGCCAAGGAGCAGCAGGTCATGATCTCCAAGGCCATGGCTTGGGCCAACAACGTCTATGTCGCGGTCGCCAATGCTGCCGGCTTCGACGGCGTCTACTCTTATTTCGGCCACTCCGCGATCATCGGCTTCGATGGCCGCACGCTCGGCGAGTGCGGCGAGGAGGATTACGGCATCCAATACGCCCAGCTCTCGAAGCATCTGATCCGCGATGCCCGCCGCAACGGCCAGTCGCAGAACCACCTCTACAAGCTGGTCCACCGCGGCTACACCGGCATGATCAATTCCGGCGACAGCCCGCGCGGCGTCGCCGCGTGCCCCTATGATTTCTACAAGAACTGGATCAAGGACCCCGAGGGCACGCGCGACATGGTCGAGGCCATGACCCGTTCGACGCCGGGGACCGACGAGTGCCCGATCGACGGCATCCCGAACGAGGCGGCGGCCAGCAATTACTGAGGCACGGATCGCACGGCGACATCCGTCCCGCCCCGGGCGGGTGGAATCGTGCTCTGGTTGCGGGCGACGGCCGAGGAAGCGTTGCGCGGGTACAACACCACGCCTGAAAGTTCCCGTTTTCCGGGCAGCGCTGCAAGATTCGGAAACATAACCGCAAAGCTACGGAACACGACGTGGTAACCATCGCCCGGTAGCGCCGCAGAGCGCTCATGGGAATGGGGTTGGGGCGTGCGTTTCCGATTGACCAGACCTGGCCGGGTTCGGCTGGGCACGATATCTGCGGCGGCCGTATCGGCGGCGCTCCTGGTGATCGCGGTCCGGCCAGTGTCGGCGCAGGACGCCACCTGGGTCGGCGGCACACCCAGCGCGGCGAACAGCAACTATTCTGCGGCGTCCAACTGGACCCCGGGTACGGTGCCGACCGGCACCGCAACCTTTGGCGCGTCCGCGAATACCAATATTTCACTCTCGACGGTCGCCAGCCTCGATGGCTGGACCTTCAGCGCGGGGGCGTCAAACTATACTTTTACGTCGAATATCGTCGGCGCGCTCTTTTTCAATGGCGCGGGCATCACGGTCGACGGCGGCAGCGCCACCATCATCAACGGCGGGGGCCTGCAGTTCAATAACGCGAGCACCGCGGGTGCGGCCAGCATCACCAACAATTTTTCAGTCTTGTTCTACAACACGAGCAACGCCGGAAGTGCCGACATAACCAATAACGGCTCGGTTGAATTCTTCAACAACAGCTCCCCTGCCAATGCCGCGATCACGAATGTAGCGCCGCTTGCGAACGTCCATTTCGAGTTCACGTCCGGGCCCGGCCATGATCACAAGCTGACCGTGGGCTCGATCGCCGGCAGCGGCACATTCACGCTCGGCCAGAATCAGCTGACCGTCGGCAGCAACAACCTTTCGACGACGGTTGACGGCATCATTTCCGACGGCACCTATGCTACCGGCGGCTCGCTGGTCAAGATCGGCACGGGCACGCTGACGCTGACCGCCGCCAACACCTATGCGGGCGGCACCACGATCTCCGACGGCATCTTGCAGGTTGGCAATAACAGCGCCGTCGGCACCGGTGCGGTGACGCTGGACGGCGGCTTGTTTCAGGCCGACGGTACCACCGACCTGACCATCGCCAACCATTTCAAGATCAACAACACGCTGGCCGGCGGCGCGATCGACGCCAACGGCGTCGCGCTGACGATCGCCGGCAACATCAGCGACGGCAACGGTCCCGGCAAGCTGACGATTCTTGACAGCAGCTTTGGCATTGGCGTCGTCAAGCTGCTCGGCAACAACACCTACACCGGCGGCACGGACATTTGCTTCTGCGCCAGCCTGGTGCTCGGCGATGCCACCCACACCGCCTCGATCATCGGCCAGATCGCCAATCAAGGACTTCTGACCTTCGTGAATACCAACAATTCGGGCATCACGACGCTGACAAATGATGGCGGCTTCACGACGTTCACGGGCACGACGAGCGCGAGCGCGATGACCATCGTCAACAAGAATGTCGGTGCAGTCGTGTTCTTCGATGCGAGCAGCGCCGGCAACGCCACGATCAGGAACCGGGGCGGCAGCGTCACGCTGTTCGGCAGCAGCGGCGGCACCGACACCGCGACCGCCGGAAATGCCAATATCGACAACAATGGGGCGGGCACGATCTTTGCCGCGTCGACCAATGCCGGTGACGCCACCATCACCAACCGTAATGGCGGCGCAACCATATTCACCGACCAATCGTCGGCATCGGGCGCGCAAATCACCAACGCCACGGGCGGAAATACCTCGTTCGGCCAGCCGTTCGGCACGGACGCGCCGACCGCCGGCAATGCCGTCATCATGAACAACAATGGCGGCGAAACCGACTTCAACGCCTTCGCCACCGCGGGCAGCGCAGTCATCACCACCAATGCCGGCGGTGCGGTCTACTTCTTCGACAACTCGACCGGCGGCGGCGCGCAGTTCATCACCAATGGCACCGGCTTTGTCGATTTCTCCGGCAGCCTCGGGCCGAACGGCGACGGCCGCATCCCCGTGGGCTCGATTGCGGGCTCGGGGTCCTATTACATCGGCGCCGGCAACACGCTGGTGGTCGGCGGCAACAATCTGTCGACCGTGGTGAGCGGCGAGGTCGCGGATACCAATCCGTGCGGTTGCGGTGGGCCCGGCCCGGGCAGTCTCGAGAAGGTCGGAGCGGGCACGCTGGCCCTGTCCGGCGTCAACACCTATACCGGCAGCACGACCGTCAATGGCGGCATCCTGCAGGTCGATGGCTCGATCGCGTCGTCGGTCCTGACCACGGTGAATGCCGGCGGTGCGCTGACGGGCGTCGGCACCGTCGGCAATACCATGATCGCCAATGGCGGCATTTTCCTGCCAGGCAACGGTACGCCGGGCACGGCGATGACAGTGTCCGGTAATCTCACCTTCCAGTCCGGCGCGCTCTATCTCGTGAGCGTCAACGGCACGACATCGAGCCTTGCCAACGTGACCGGGACCGCGACGCTGTCCGGATCCGTCGGCGTGAGCGTGGCACCCGGCTCTATCCTCGCGAAGCAATATACCATCCTGACCGCAGCGGGCGGGCGCATTGGCAGCTTCAGCGGCGTCGCTACGCCCGGCGGGTCCAGTTACACCGCGAGCCTCAGCTATGATGCGGGGAATGCCTACCTGAACTTCGCGCTCGACTATGGTGCGAAATCGGCACTCAACGTCAACCAGGCGAACGTCGCCAATACGCTGGTCAATTTCTTCAATGCCAACGGCGGCATCAACAGTACCTTCGCCGGGCTCTCGCCGGCCGGCCTCACGCAGGCCTCCGGCGAATCGGGAACAGGGTCGCAACAAACGACCTTCAACGCGATGAATCTGTTCGTCAGCATGTTGACCGATGTGTTCGGCTCGGGGCGGAGCGGCGGGGCCGGTGCGACGCATTATGCCGATGACGCCGGCGCGAGTGCTTATGCCGCAACGGGCCAGAACGCGCAGGACAAAAGCGCGCGCAGTGCCTTCGCCTCGATCTATCGCAAGGCGCCGCCACCGACATTCGAGCAGCGCTGGGATGTCTGGGCCGCCGGCTATGGCGGCTCGCAGGCCACCGACGGCAATGCCGTGCTCGGCTCGAACAACACCACCAGCAGCGTCTATGGGACTGCCGTGGGTCTCGACTATCGCTTCTCGCCGTCGACGATCGCCGGCTTCGCGCTCGCCGGCGGCGGCACCGGTTTCAACGTCAACGGTCTCGGCTGGGGCCGTTCGGACCTGTTCCAGGCCGGCGCCTTCGTGCGTCACGCGGCGGGACCTGCCTACATCACGGCTGCGCTCGCCTATGGCTGGCAGGATGTCACCACCAACCGCATCGTCACGGTTGCCGGGACCGATCAGCTCCGCGCGCAGTTCAACGCCAACGCGTTCTCGGGCCGCGTCGAGGGCGGTTACCGCTATGCGACGCAATGGATCGGGCTGACGCCCTATGCCGCGGCCCAGGCCACGCTGTTCAGCCTGCCGAACTATTCGGAGTTCGCGGTGGTCGGGAGCAACGCCTTCGCGCTCAACTATGCCGCCAAGGACGTCACCAGCACCCGCACCGAGCTCGGTCTGCGTGCGGACAAGTCGTTCGCCGCGGCCGGCGGCCTGATGACCCTGCGAGGTCGTCTCGCCTGGGCGCATGACTTCAATCCGGATCGCACCGTCGGTGCCGTGTTCCAGACGCTGCCGGGCGCGGCTTTCGTCGTGAACGGCGCCGCGCAGGCGCGAGATTCCGCGCTGACGACGGCGGCGGTGCAGGTGAACTGGATGAACGGCTGGTCCGCCTCCGCGACCTTCGAGGGCGAGTTCTCGAACGTCACCCGCTCCTACGCTGGCAAGGGCGTCGTCCGCTACACGTGGTGAGGCGGGCGACCCTCCGCCTCAGGGGCGGATAAGGAAGCGCATCACTGCTTCTTCTGCGGAGGCTTGCGCGGTGGGCGCGGGGCGGCAGCGGCAGGCGCGGGCGTGCCGGCCATCTTGTTGGCGGCCTCGCTGACGTCGAGCAGGCTGCGGCGGGTGTCCTCGAGGAAGCTTGCCGATTTCTTCTTCATGGTGTCGGCGTGCTCGTGCAATGCCTTGATCTTCTCGAACAGCTCGTCGGCCTTGCCGTCGACGAAGCCGGGCACCACGCTCTCGATCTTGGTGACCGCCTTGTCGAAGCCCGCAAAGGCGGTGTCGACCTTGGCCATGACGGAATCGATTTCGCTACCCTTGGTCCTGAGATCGGCGGTGTAGTCCTCGAAGGTGCGCAGGCCTTCCTTGATCGCAGGGGCGTTGCTCACGATCGTGCGGTCGACGTTGTGCAGGGTGTCGACGATGGATTCGGCGTCGCTGAGATCGGCGGTCAGCACGGGGATGCCGTCGGTGTCCAGCGGCACCGGCGGGGCCGAGGGTGCGCCGCCGATCAGCGAGATCGCGGCGACGCCGGTGAGCCCCTGGAACTCGATGCCTGCGGCGGTGTCCTTGCGGATCGGCGCGCTGTTGTCGAGCATCACCAGCACCACGATCTTGCGCGGATTGTCCAGCTTGATCGACAGGATCTGGCCCGCCGGCACGCCGTCGAAATTGACCGGCCCGCCACGGCGCAAGCCGCTGGCGGAACCGCCCTCGAACACCACGCGCAACTGGCTGCGGCTCTGGATGGTGCGCCATTTCTGCACGCCGAGCACGCCGCCGAACGCCACGGCGATCACCGCCAGCGTCGCCGTTCCGATCACAAGATTGCTCGCGCGTGCCATACAGTGTGATTTTACGACCAAAGCGGGGAAGTTGGAAGGAGCGCAATGGTACGTAAGGCAGGTTAGCGAAGCGTAACCCGCCAACGCCTGCTTCACCGGGTGGAGAGGCGGTGGATTACGCTGACGACTGCGCTGCGCGCAGCCGCCGGCTGATCCGCCCTACGCGACGTCAATGCCCAGCCGCGCGTTTGGCGGCTGCATTGTTCAGCACGATCAGGGCATCGACCGCCACGCCCGTTCGGGCGTTGATCAGGAACGGGTTGATGTCGATCGATGCGATCCGGTCGCCGGCATCCGCGATCAAATTGGACAGGCCGACCAGCGCCTTCACGGCGGAGGCCTCGTGCAAGGCGGGCTTGCCGCGATAGCCGCGCATCTTGATGCCGGCCTTGGTGCGGCCGATCAGGGCCTGCGCCTCGGCCTCGTCGAGCGGTGCGCCCGCGAGCGCGACGTCCTTCATCAGCTCGATGTCGATGCCGCCGGTGCCGAACAGCACGACCGGCCCCATCTCGGCGTCGAGCGAGGCGCCGACCACGAGCTCGAGATCGGCCTTGACTTGCTGCGCGATCAAAATGCCGTCGAGCTTCGGCTTGCCTTTCAGCTTTGCCACCCGCGCGGTGATGTCGGCAAATGCCTTCTTCACCTCGGTGGCGCTGTTGAGGTTCAACACCACGCCGCCGATGTCGGATTTATGCAGGATCTCGGCGCTGACGACTTTTGCCACGACCGGAAAGCCGATCTGCTTGGCGATCTTCGCGGCCTCCGCCGCGGTCTGCGCGATCGCCTCCTTCGAGATCGGGATGCCATAGGCCTTCAGCAGCTTCTTCGAGGCGACTTCGTCGAGCGCGGTGCCGTTCGCCGCTTTGAGCGCCTTCTCCAGCACCGCGCGTGCGGCCGGTTTCGAACTGGAGACGATGTCGGGCACCTCCTTGCGCAGCCTGGCATAGGCGAGCAGCGACTTGATCGCGGTCACCGCGCGGTCCATGCCCTGCATCACCGCCAGATGCGGCAGCGACTTGCGCAAGCCCTTGGTGAATTCGGTGAAGCCGATCGACATCGCGCTGATGTAGATCACCGGCTTTGCGGCCTGGCTCGCCATCTCGTTGACGATCCGCAGATTGCGCTCGCGCATCTCGTGCGGCGCTTTTGGAAACTCGGCATCGACGATGACGATGTCGATATCGGGGTCGTCGATCATCAGCTTGATCGACTTCATGTAGACGGAGGGATCGACCACCGCGGCAAAGCCGGCATCGAGCGGATTGCCGACGATCGAGCCTGGTCCCAGCATCTTTGCCAGCTCCGCGCTCACATGCGGGCTGAGCGGCGCGAAATTCAGGCCTTCGGCATAAAAGGCGTCGATCAGCATGCCGCGCTTGCCGCCGGACAGCGTGACCGCGGCGAGCCGGTCGCCGTTGGGGACGGCCGAGTGGACGAAGCATTCGGTGGTCTCGATCAGTTCGTCGAGGCCGGCCACGCGGATCACGCCTTCGCGCGTCGCAATGGCGTCGAAGGTCTCGATCGAGCCCGCCAGCGCGCCGGTGTGCGCCATCGCCGCCGCACGCCCGCCTTCGGATGCGCCGAGCTTGAGCGCGATCACCGGCTTGCTCGCCGCGCGCGCGGCCTTGCAGGCATCGCGGAACGCCTTGGTATTACGGACGCCTTCGAGGTAGACGACGATTACCTTGATGCTCGGATCCTCGGCGAAATAGCGCATCAGGTCCGGCGTCTCGAGTCCGGCCTCGTTGCCTATCGTCACCATGTAGCCGACGCCGACGCCGCGATCCTCCAGCGCCTGGCGGATCGCCATCACGATGGCGCCGGATTGCCCGGCGATCGCCACCGGACCCTGCTCCATGGTGACGATGCGGTCGTCGATATTGGTGAAGAGCTTTTCGCCGGCACTCAAATTGCCGAGGCAGTTCGGTCCCGTGACGGCGAGCCCTGTCTCGCGGATCGCGGCCTGCAATTCGGCGGCGAGCCGCTGGCTTTCCGTGTCCTGCAACTCGCTGAAGCCCGAGGTGACGATGGTGGCCGACCGCGCGCCGGCTGCGGCGGCATCTCGGATCACCTGCACCGCGAAGCGGGCCGGCACCAGCACCAGCACGTGGTCGGGCTTTTCCGGCAGGCTGGCAAAATCCTTGAAGCAGGGAACGCCCCAGATGGTCTCGCGCTTGGCGTTGACCGGATAGAGCCCGCCTTCGTAGCCGTATTTGACCAGATTGTTCCAGATGCGCTCGGCATAATTGCCGGGCTTGTCGGTCGCGCCCACCAGCACGATGTTGTGCGGGTGCAGCATGGCGTGGATGCCTTTGACGATGTTACTCGCGTCAGGCGCTGGAGACCAGGGGCGTGGAGAATCCGACGCAGCACGTACCTGGGCTTCCATGGCGTGACCTCAGCTGTTGTTGTTCTTGGTGGCGCGTCACGCAGTTGTATGGCGAGTTCTTCGGAGTGGCAACCTTGCGAAGTATGCCGTGCGATGGAATGAGCGGGTGATCAAACGCCGGTGGTCACGGCCTGCGTGTGCTCATCGTCCATCACCGGTTACCTTGAAAATTGCAGCGTCAAAAGATCAATCGGTCATTCTTATAGGTCTACGGACGAGGGCGCCAGTTCAGCGGTTCCCTCAGGCGCGGTATCGCTCGACCGCAACGGAGCGATTGCGAGCCGCTATTCATGGGCTTCAGTCAAGGTGGCATGCAGGACGTAGCGATCGGGGCCGGACGTGACAGCGTCGAACGGCCAGCAGGTCGCGAGCACGAGTTCGGCATCCTGCGTTGCGCGATCGATGCCGGACTCGTCGAAACGAACGACAGCGGAGGAATCCGCCCGATAGCGAAAGTGTTTGCCGTCACTGCGTGTGACATCGATTACGTCACCCATGGCAACATTCCGCAGGAAGCGGAAATGTGTGTCTCGATGCGCTGCATATACGGCAACACCACGCTCGCCGGCATCAACCGTTTGGTGGATGTGGCCGGGTCCGAAAGCGAGCGCCTGGCCGCTCGTGCCCTCCAGAACGATTGCGCTGGCGCCGATCCGCTTCACCTCGATCCGCGCGACCGGCCAGGTGTCGGCCCACGACCACGGCTTGACCGGCTGGCCGGTCGCGATGCTCTTGTCGAATGCGCGCTCCAGCAGCAGTTGCGCCAGCCAGGCCTTGGCGTGGATGTAGGCACCGTCGCCGAACAGGATGGTGCCGATCAGCGCGAGGACCAGGGGAGAGATGAGGCGGGGCATTGGTTCCACCATCGTCATTGCGAGCGAAGCGAAGCAATCCAGAGTGTCTCCGCGGGGGCAGTCTGGATTGCTTCGTCGCTTCGCTCCTCGCAATGACAGCAAGAAAAAGGCGCGCGCGGCCGTTGGTGTGGGACGGGCAGCCGCGCGCGCTAACAGAGGAGTTCGGGGGGCTCCTCTCTCAAGCGGCGTCGGTGAGCAAGGGTCGACGCCGGTTGAACACGAACAGGACCAGGGCGAGCACGATCAGGATCAGGCCTGCGATCATCTTCAGCTCGGCCGAGGTCGCAGTCTTGGGCAGGCGGATCGCATCGGGCGCGGCGGGGGTCGGCCGCCTTGCGGACGGCTGGTTGCGCGCGTCGGCATGACGTTCGCGGAGCTGCGTCGGGATCTGCTGCGGCCGGTCGCCGAAGACCTTCTCGAAATCCCAGCCGGCCGGAAGATTGATCGGCAATTCGCTGAGCTTGAGCGGCGTGCCCTCGGGACGGCTCGGCGTCTTGTCGACCGCGACGAGGCTGGTCAGCCGCGTGACGATCTGATGGTCGAGCGCCAGTGCCAGGATCGCCTTGTCGGAGTCGTCCGGCGTCATCTCGCGCATGGTGCGCGCGACCTCGGCATCGCCGATCTTGCGCTTGGCCCAGAGCTTGGACAGGCCCTTGCCTTCGGCTGCGTTTTGCAGCGGCAGCGTCACCGACCACGGACGGTCGCCGACGCGGCCCTTGATCTCGAGCGAGCCCGCGAGCTTGTCGAGCTTTGCGGCCAGCACCAGCGGTTCATCGCGATAGACGTCGGGGATGATCGCCGGCGTCACGTCGGCTTTCGCGTCGGAGAATTTTGCGGTGAGGCCGGTCACCGCCGGGTTCTCCAGCTTGGCGAACAGGCCGCGCATGCGCTCCTCGACCTGCTCGACCGAGCCGATATGAGTGAAGGCGCCGCGGCCGAGCTCGGAGGCGCGCGTCATCAGATAGGTGTTGGGCGCGGAACCGATGCCGACCATGAAGACGCGCGAGCGGCCGCGCATCGCCGTGATGGTTTCGAACAATTGCTGCTCGTTGCCGATCGCACCGTCGGTCAGGAACACGACCTGGCGAACCATGCCGGTGTCGCCGAGCTTGTCGGTCAGCGCGGCGCGCATCGCCGGCACCATCTCGGTGCCGCCACGCGCCTGCAACGCGTCGACGAACGCGGTTGCGTCCCTGACATGCGCGGCATCGGCCTGCACGGAGGTCGGAAACAGCACGTCCATGGTGTCGTCGAAACGGATGACGTTGAAGCGGTCATTGGGCTGGAGGCGGCCGAGGGCATAGAGCAGGCTCGCCTTGGCTTGAACGATGGAGGTGCCGCCCATCGAGCCGGAATTGTCGATCACGAACACCACTTCGCGCGCCAGCGGCTTCTGCGTCGCCTGCTCGGCGCTGGGCGGAGTGACGAAGGCGAGCAGGTAATCGGCATCGCCGACGCGCTCGCGAAACAGCCCGACCGACGGCGCCTTCTCGGCAACCGGCTTCCAGGTCAGCTCGAAGTCGCGGTCGGCGGCAACGGCACCGTCGGCGAGCGTGACGACGCGCGTCGTGCTGTCAGGGCTTTCCGTCTTGACGTTATGATGGTGGCTCTTGACCTCGCCGAGTGCAAAGCCGGCCTTCAGACGCACTGTGATGCTGACCGGATTGACCGGCGCGTTCTTGGCCGGGTCCAGCACCTGCGGCGAGATGCGGTCGCGGTCCGGCACCGGATCCGATGTCGTCGCGCCCCAGCCGGAGCCGTCGTTGCGGAAGTCGACGCTCTGCACGATCGGCGCCGGATTGTAGCGCGGAGCGACCACCAGCGGCAGGCGCAACGAATATTCGTTGCCGGCCTGGTGCACCGGCTCCTGATATTCGATCTGCACCAGCACGGTTTCGCCGGGGCCGATATTGGCGACCGAGTTGGTGAAGATGTTCGGCCGCTCCTGCTCGGTGAGCGCGGCCTTCTGGCCGGCGGCGCGCGCCTGCTCGTAGATCACGCGGGCCTGCTGCCGCTCCTTGATGTCGCCGACGATGACGCGGTCGCCGACCAGCATCTTCAGCGTGTCGACGGCGCCATCGGTTGCGAGCGGATAGACATAGGTGGCCTCGACCCAATCGTTGGTCGGGTTGCGGAAAATCTGGGTGACGCGGGCGCGCAGCGTCGGGCCCGAGACCGTGACGTCGACATCGGTCGCGAGGCGGATCGCTTCGGTATAGGCGCCGTCCTCCTTCAGGAGGAGGCTGCCGGATTTGGCATCGCGGGGCTGGAGCAGGCTGGCCTGCTCGGTCGTGGCCGACCATCCCGGCTCGAAACTCACCAGCAGGGCGACGAAGGCGACCACAATCACTGCGATGCCCTGCACCAGAAGAAACAATCCCAGCTTGATCAGCCGGCCCAGCATGGGGTGCTCGTCGCTGTCGGCTGTGTCGTAGGTATCCATTTGGCCTGCTCCCGAAGCATGTTTGCTGGCCCTCAGCATCCGTCGGGAGGGCCTGATGTCGCGAGCAGAATGATCGGCAATGTTCCGCCGCAGCCGGCCGGGGCGGGCGGCCTCCTTGGCGGCCATGTGCGGTTTTGTGCTGGTTTGTCCGCCCTGCTAGAGTGGCGCTGCCAAGGCAGGGTTGATGATGCAGACGCAGGGCGACAAGCAGCTTTCGGACGAGCAGAGCCGCGAGATCGCGGAGACCATTCGCGAGGAGCTCGCCAGGCGCCGGATCTCCCGGCAGGCGCTGGCCGAGCAGGCCAAGCTCAGCCTGTCGACGCTGGAGAAGGTGCTCGGCGGGCGCCGGCCGTTCACGCTGGCGACGACGGTCCGGCTGGAGCAGGCGCTGGGCGTCTCCTTGCGCAAAAGCGTCGTCGTGGCGGCGCCTCCGGCCGCAAACGACGTCGCGCCCGACAGCCTTGGCTCCTATGCGCATCGCGCCGTGACCTGGCTCGAGGACGTCTACATCACGCTGCGGCCGTCGTTCGGCGCCAAGGACGCGATCTTCGCCTATCGCACCGAGATCGTCTGGGAGCCGAAAGTCTCGTCACTGGTGTTCCGCGAGGGCGAGCGGACCGATGCGGCCTATGAGCACACCGGCGAGGTCGCCGTGCCGCACCAGTCGGGCTTCATCTACCTCGTCATCATCAAGCACGGCCAGCATCGCGTGATCACGGTGTCGCGGCCGACGGTGAGCGGCGAGATGTACGGCATCATCTCGACGCTCCGCGCGGGCCCCGGCTCGCAACTGACGCCGATCGCAGCGCCGATCGCCTATGTGCCGCTCAGGAATGTTCCGAAGCCGTCGCTCGGACGGGTCGGTCCGGATGATGCCAACCACGCGTTGTATCGCAGTCACCTGCGCCGCACGGTGGAGGAACCTTTCGCGCTGTTCCTGCCCGGATAGTTAGCGCACTGGTCGACGTCAGTGCGGGCGAAGACGTCAGCTGCACGTCTCCGCCCGTTGCCGCGATGCGTGGCTAGCCGCCGGTTTCGGCGCTGATGATGTCGCCGAACAGCTCCCATTGGCCCTTCTTGAACCGCCACATCTTGAGCTGCTCGATCGGTGCGAAGTCGGTGGCGGAGGTGTTGATCTTGATCCCCGGGATCAGCGTGTCGGGGACGAAGTCCTTCAGGCTGGCGGCCTGCTTCATCACGTTCTCACGGGTCAGGTTGTCGCCCGACTGCTTCAGCACCTGCACCATCGTCTGGGCCGCGGCATAGGCGTAAACCAGATTGGCATCCGAGATGTTCGCGCCCGGCATGTATTTGTCGATGAAGGTCATGAACTTCTTCATGCCCTCGTCGTCCTTCCATTGCGGGTCCGACGCATCCTTCAGGTAACCGGCCGACAGCACGCCTTCGGAGGCCTCGAGGCCGGCCGGCTTCATCACCGCGCCGATCGACACCGAGACGTCGGTCATCAGGTGCATCGGCTTCCACTCCAGTTCCGCGATCTTCTTGATGGCCTGAGCCGCGAATTTAGGAGTCGAGATGTTGACGAAGACATCGGCGCCGGTGCCCTTGAGCTTGACGATATGGGCATCAATCGACGGCTCCGAGGTCTCGTAGCTCTCTTCGGCTACGATCAGCTTCGAGGCCTTGTCGCCGAAGATGTCCTTGATGCCGGCGACGTAGTCTTTGCCGAAATCGTCGTTGGCATAGAAGATCGCGACCTTGGCGTCCGGCTTCTCCTTCAGGATGTACTTGGCGAAGATCTGGGCCTCGACCCGGTAGCTGGGCTGGAAGCCCATGGTCCACGGGAAGTTCTTCGGGTCGTTCCACTTGCTGGCGCCGGTGGCGAGGAAGAGCTGCGGCACCTTCTTGGCGTTGTGATATTTCTGCACGGCGGTCTGGGTCGGCGTGCCCAGCGCGTTGAAGACCAGGAAGACCTCGTCGCTCTCGATCAGCTTGCGGATCTGCTCCACCGTCTTCGGCGGCGAATAGCCGTCGTCATAGGAGATCCAGGTGATCTTGCGGCCGTTGATGCCGCCCTGGTCGTTGATCATCTTGAAATAGGCTTCCTCGGTCTTGCCGATGATGCCGTAGGCGGAGGCGGGACCGGAATAGGCCTCGACATTGCCGATCTTGATCTCGGTGTCGGTGACGCCGGTGTCGTACGCCTTCTGCGCATAAGCGGATTGGGTTGCAAGCAGCGCCATTGCTGTTGCTGCGGCAAGCAGGGAGAGCTTCCTGTTCATGAAAATTCCTTGGGGTTTTCTTTTGGGTTTCTTCTGGGGTGGAGCAGGCACGTCGAAAACAAAAAGCGCCCGCGAGGGGCGCTTTGATCAGGCGTTGGCGGCTTTCTTGTCGACTTCGGACGCGACCGAGAATTCTTTCCGCAAGGTCGGCTTGTGGATCTTGCCGGTAGCATTGCGTGGCAGCGCATCGACAAAGCGGACCTGCCGCGGACATTTGAAGCGCGCGAGGTTGGCCGCACAGTGCGCGAAAACATCCGCCTCGGTCAGCCGCTGGCCTGGCTTGGCCGCGACGATGGCAAGGCCCACCTCGCCCCATTGCGGATCGGGAATGCCGATCACCGCGGCTTCCGCGATCGCGCCGAGCTGGTGCAGGACGTTCTCGACCTCGGCCGGATAGACGTTCTCGCCGCCGGAGATGTACATGTCTTTCCAGCGGTCGACGATGTAGTAGAAGCCCTCTTCGTCCATGCGCGTGGCATCGCCGGTGTGCAGCCAGCCGTCGGTGAACGAGGTCTTGTTCGCCTCCGGCCTGTTCCAGTAGCCGGGCGTGATGTTCGGTCCCTTGACCCAGAGCTCACCGAGCTCGCCGGTATCGGCATCGCTGCCGTCGGGCCGCACGATGCGCACCTCCGTGTGCAGCACCGGCTTGCCGGCGGAGCCTGCTTTCCGCGCCGCGTCCTCGCGGTCGAGCACCAGCACGGCGGGCGAGGTCTCGGTCATGCCGTAGCCCTGCTGCAGCGCGACGCCGCGCGCCTCCCACACTTTCAGCAGCGGCACCGGCATCGGCGCACCGCCGACACCGCCGACGATCAGGCGAGTGAGGTCGGTGGTCGCGAACGCCGGATGCTGTGCCATGAACTGATAGATCGCGGGCACGCCGAAGAACACGTTGATGCCCTGGGCGGGATCGTTGATCAGGCCGAGCGCCGTGCCGGGATCGAACGCGCGCATGATCATCACGGTGCCGCCGGCGTGCAGCACCGGATTGGTGTAGCAATTCAGCCCGCCGGTGTGGAACAGCGGCAGCACGGTGAGCAGCACCGAGGCCGGCCCGATGCAGGCGGGGCCGCCGAGATTGACGCAGTTCCAGAAGGTCATGCCATGGGTGATGGTCGCACCCTTCGGGTGACCCGTGGTGCCCGACGTGTACATGATGGTCGAGACGTCATCGAGCGTGACCTCTTCGGCACGGTCGAGCGGTTTTGCCGCGGCGATGCCCGCCTCATAGGCGCCGCCGGGACCAAGCAGCAGGCTGGTTGCGATGCCGCAGAGCTTTGCGACGCTGAGCGCCGTTTCGGCGAGGTCGGCGTCGTGGATCATCACCTTTGGGGCGCAATCGCCGGTGATGAACTGAAGCTCGGGAATGGTGAGGCGGGTGTTGAGCGGCACGAAGATCGCACCTAGCCGGCCGCAGGCGAACTGCACCTCCAGCGTATCGGTCGTGTTCAGCGCCAGCACCGCGACGCGGTCGCCGCGCGAGACTTTCAGCGTGTCACGGAGGAAGCCGGCCAGCCGCGCGACGCGGGCGTCGAGTTGCGCATAGGTGAAGCGGCGCTCGCTCGCGAGGTCGATGACGGCGACCTTGCCGGGCGTGCGGCGGCCATGATGGGCGATCCAGTCGTAGTAACGAACGGCCAAAAATCCCTCCCTCGGCGGTCTTGTGCCGCCTCTCGTCCCATTTGCCGTGCACTATGCCCGGCATGGCCCTGGGGCCAGCCGGAGTTTGTGCACCACGTCTTTTTTTGACCGGGAGTTGGCCTGCGAGGGGCGAAAATCGTCTTGCGTTGAGTTGCTAGGTCCGGACCGCCGCTGGGTGCTGTCTGCGGTCAGCCACTCCGCGCAAGTGAGCCGCCGGGGTTCCAGCCATGGTGACTGCGACGAATCCGCCAACAGGGCGAGACCGAGATGAAGAGCCCGTTCTATACCGCCGAGCATGACGCCTTCCGCGACGTGATGCGCCGCTTCGTGGACAAGGAGATCGCGCCGTTCGCCCATGAATGGGACGAGGCCGGCGAATTCCCTCGCGCGCTCTATCGCAAGGCGGCCGAGATCGGCCTGCTGGGGCTCGGATTTCCCGAGGAATATGGCGGGATCGCCGCCGACCAGTTCATGAAGATCGTCGCGAGCCAGGAACTGGCGCGCGCCGGGGCCGGCGGCGTCAGCGCCAGCCTGATGAGCCACACCATCGGCTCGCCGCCGATCGCACGCGCCGCGCGGCCCGAGGTCAAGGCGCGCGTGCTGCCGCAGGTGCTGTCGGGCGGGAAGATTTCCGCGCTCGCGATCACCGAGCCGGGCGGTGGCTCGGACGTCGCGGGGCTCCGTACCCGGGCGCGGCGCGACGGCAATCACTACGTCGTGAGCGGCGAAAAAACCTTCATCACCTCGGGCGTGCGCGCCGACTATCTGACCGTTGCGGTGCGTACTGGCGGCGAGGGCGCCGGCGGCGTCAGCCTGCTCCTGATCGAGGGTGATACGCCCGGCCTGTCGCGCACAAAACTGAAGAAGATGGGCTGGTGGGCCTCCGACACCGCAACGCTGCATTTCGACGAATGCCGCGTGCCGGCCGAGAACCTGATCGGCGAGGAAGGCCAGGGTTTCAAGATCATCATGCAGAACTTCAACAGCGAGCGCATGGGCATGGCGGCGAGCTGCACGGCCTTTGCCCGCGTCTGCCTCGACGAGGCCATCGCCTACGCCAAGGAGCGCAAGACCTTTGGCAAACCCCTCGCTCAGCATCAGGTGATCCGGCACAAGATCGTGGACATGGCGCAGAAGGTCGCGGCCTCGCAAGCGATGCTGGAGCTGCTGGCCTGGCGGCTGGAGCAGGGCGAGAGCCCGGTCGCCGAGATCTGCATGATGAAGAACCAGGCAACGCAGACCATGGCGTTCTGCGCTTCAGAAGCCGTGCAGATCTTTGGCGGCGCCGGCTTCATGCGCGGCATCAAGGCCGAACGCATCTACCGCGAGGTCAAGGTCAACGCCATCGGCGGCGGCACCGAGGAGATCATGAAGGATCTGGCCAGCCGGCAGATGGGGCTGTGACCTTACCGTCATTCCGGGGCGACGCGAAGCGTCGAACCCGGAATCTCGATATCTTAGGACTCATCTCTGGATTCCGGGTTCGCGCTACGCGCGCCCCGGAATGACGAAGAGGACAAAATGCTATTCACCGCCGACCACGACGACATCCGCCGCTCCCTGCAAAAGTTCATCGCCAACGAGATCAATCCTCATGTCGATGAATGGGAGAAGGCCGACATCTTCCCGGCGCGCGAACTGTTCAAGAAGATGGGCAGCCTCGGCTTCCTGGGGCTAAACAAGCCCGTCGAGTTCGGCGGCTCGGGCCTCGATTATTCCTACGCGCTGATGATGGCGGAGGAACTCGGCGCCATCACCTGTGGCGGCGTGCCGATGGCGATCGGGGTGCAGACCGATATGGCGACGCCGGCGCTGGCGCGGTTCGGCTCGGACGAGGTGCGGCGCGAATTTCTGGCGCCGTCGATTGCGGGCGATTATGTCGCCTGCATTGGCGTCTCCGAGCCCGGCGCAGGCTCCGACGTCGCCTCGATCAAGACCAGCGCGCGCTCGGATGGCGACGACTACGTCATCACCGGCGGCAAGATGTGGATCACCAACGGCACCCAGGCCGACTGGATCTGCCTGCTCGCCAACACCGGCGATGGTCCCGTTCACCGCAACAAGTCGCTGATCTGCGTGCCCATGAAGAGCAAGGGCGTGACGGTCGCCCGCAAGCTCGACAAGATGGGCATGCGCTCGTCGGATACTGCGCAGATCTTCTTCGACAATGTCCGCGTCCCCAAGCGCAACCGGATCGGCGAGGAAGGCAAGGGTTTTACCTACCAGATGATCCAGTTCCAGGAGGAACGGCTCTGGGGTGCGGCCGCCTGCCTGAAGGCGCACGAGTACATCATCGATCAGACCATCGAATACACCCGCAACCGCAAGGCCTTCGGCCAGAGCATCCTCGACAACCAGGTCGTGCACTTCAAGCTTGCGGAAATGCAGACAGAGGTCGAGCTGCTGCGTGCGTTGATCTATCGCGCCGCCGAACAGCTCGTCGCCGGCGAGGACGTCACAAAACTTGCGACCATGGCCAAGCTGAAGGCCGGCCGGCTCGGCCGCGAGCTCACCGACGCCTGCTTGCAATATTGGGGCGGTATGGGCTTTACCAACGAAACGCCGGTCAGCCGCGCCTATCGCGACAGCCGCCTGACCTCGATCGGCGGCGGCGCCGACGAGGTCATGCTGATGGTCCTGTGCAAGATGATGGGCACGCTGCCCGGCAGCAAAGGGAAGACATCATGATCACGCTCTATCACTGCGACGCCGCGCGCTCGTTCCGCCCGCTCTGGATGCTGGAGGAGATGGGGCTGCCGTATGAGCTGAAGATGCTGCCGTTCCCGCCGCGGGTGTTCGCCAAGGAATATCTCGCGCTCAATCCGCTGGGCACCATTCCCTTCATGGTCGACGGCGAGACCAAGATGACGGAATCATCCGGCATCTGTCATTACCTCGGCACCAAATACGCCCCGACGCCGCTGATGGTGGACGTCACCGATCCCGCCTATGGCGCCTTCCTGAACTGGATGTATTTCAGCGATGCCACGTTAACCTTCCCGCAGACGCTGGTGCTCCGCTACACCCAGCTCGAACCTGAGGAGCGCCGCAATCCGCAGGTCGCCACCGACTATGCAAAATGGTTCCTGGGGCGGCTGCGCGCTGTCGAGGCAGCGACCGCGAATGCCGAAACATTGTGCGCGGGTCGCTTCACCGCCGCTGACATTGTCATCGGCTACGCGCTCCGGCTCGCCAGCAACATCGGGCTTGCCAAGGATTTCGGGCCAAATGTCGCAGCCTATTGGGCGCGGCTGCAGCAGCGCGAGGGCTTCAAGCGCGCGGTTGCTGCGGAGCAGAAGGCCGGTGCCGAGCAGAATGTTGCGCCGCGTGTGAGGGCGTAACCTGCGAGGATTGGGACTGCAGTCTCATGACGGTTCCAGACTGGCACATCGCCGTCCTGGAATGCCAACGCTTTGCGCGTCATGACAGCGCTATCCCGTCGTGACAGCGCCCAAATTTCCGCTAAGGTGACCTCCGTCCGCAGCGGCCAGAGAGCCGCGCGAGGAGGATCCCAATGGAAGATAACGGTCGCGAATCCGACCATCTGATGCTGATCACGCCGGAGCGGGTGTTCTATGCCGGCCTGCTCGGACGGCCCCGCAAGCGGACCCCGGGTTGTTGCCATGTCTATGTGGCGGTGAAGGGCAGCCTGCACCTGACCATCGACGACGTCCTCGCCACGGCCGAGCTGTTCGTCACGCTGCCGAACCAGCGGCATTCCATTGCCAGCGACTACCGTACCGCCATCAGCGTGACGCTCGAGCCGGAGAGCATGCCGGATGGCGTGCTGGAAGCCCTGGCCCAGCGACTGATGGGACCGGACCGCGCTCTTTATGCCCGCAAGATCCTCGCCGCCTACGCGCTGTTGCGCCAGCGCCGCTATGGCGACATCACCACGGCCGAGTTCGACGAGATGTGTTTTGGCGAGGCACTGCCGCGCCGCGTGCTCGACCCGCGCGTGACCCGCGCCGTCGCTCGCATCGAGCGCTTCTCGGGCGAGCCCGTAACGGCCGACACCTGCGCAACGGAGGCGGGCCTCTCCGCCTCGCGCTTCCTGCACCTGTTCAAGGAGGAGACCGGCATCTCGTTCCGCTCCTTCCGTGCCTGGAAGCGCGCGCGGCATCTGCTGCATTTCGCCAACCAGGACCTCAACCTCGCCCATCTCGCGCAGGACATCGGCTATCCCGACAGCACCCATTTCAGCCATTCGATCCGTCGCTTCTACGGGTTGAAGCCGCGCGCGATCTTCGTCGGCTCGCGGGACCTTGCGATCTACCGCAGCACCGAGACGGTGAGGCTCGCGGAGGCGAGCTAGCAAGTCGTAGGACCTCCTACCCGTGGTCAAGGGGTGTTTGTCCTTGATGGTCGAGAGTAGCGCCGTGCTCGCCGCTGTCGAGGACGCTTCGCGCCGGCTGCGCCGGTGCCGATGGCATCCTTGACAGTGTCTGCGCGCGACGCTC
>NZ_DASYWN010000005.1:0-65297 GCF_035935975.1 Bradyrhizobium sp. | reverse complement strand
CGCAAGGAAAATTGTGCCATTATGGTCGCTGGTGAGCGTGCCTACAGTCGATGCTTGCATCTGACCCTCCGTGGGTTCGAGTGTGGAAACCCAAACCTACCGGAAAGGCCACGCTCACCGCCCCATGGAATCTACGATACTTACAGTTTCGTAACCTTGCCGCGCATGTGATCCCCAAACCTGTCCGCCCCCGGAATTAAACGCCAGGCTGGCTGTTCTCCTTCATGAACTGATACAAGCGAATCATGGCTAGCGCTCCTGCACACGTGCCCGAACTCGTCCGCGCCACCAGCGTGCGGCAGGTGCGGCTGGTCTGCGGAATCATCCTGTTCTCCTACGTGGTCAGCCATCTCCTCAACCACGCGCTCGGCAATATCTCGGTCGATGCCATGGAGGTCGGGGTCTACTACCACACCGCATTCTGGCAGTTCCTCCCCGTCGCGATCGTGTTCTACACGGCCGCGCTGACCCATATGGGGCTCGGCATCTACGCGCTGTTTCAGCGCCGGCAGTTTCGCTGGAAGACGATCGAACCGCTCCAGCTCGTGCTGGGCTTGAGCATCCCCGCGCTCGTGATGGCGCATGTGATCGGCGTGCGGCTCGGCCAGACGCTGTACGGACACCAGAAGCTCTATCCGCAGGAACTCTATCTGTTCTTCTCGTCGAACCGCATCTGGACGATGACGACTTTGCTGATCATCGCCTGGATCCACGGCTGCATCGGGATCTATTTCTGGCTTCGCCTGAAACCGTTCTTCGCGCGCGCGGCGCCCTATCTGCTCGCAGCCGCGGTGCTGACACCGACGCTTGCGCTGCTCGGCGTCTACCAGGGCGGCCGCAGCGTCATGGTCGAGGCCGACGACGGTGAGTGGCGCACGCACAATCTCACCCGCCGCCAGCTCGGCACGGCCGCCGAGGCCGAGACGCTCGACCGCATCACCGGCGCTCTCACCATCGGCTATTTCGGACTGCTGGGATTGGCGCTCGCAGCACGCGGCGTGCGCGCCTTGCGCGAGCGGCGCGGCGGCATGATCGCGCTGTCCTACGGCAACGGCAAGACGGTGCGCGTGCCCAAGGGTCTGTCCGTGCTGGAAGCGAGCCTGCGCCACAACCTTCCGCATGCCAGCGTGTGCGGCGGCCGCGCCCGCTGCTCGACCTGCCGCATCCGCATCATCGGCGATCATGGCGCCCTGCCCGAGCCGTCACAGCGCGAGGCGTTCGTGCTCGCCCGCGTCGGCACCGCGGATCCCTCGATCCGGCTGGCGTGCCAGTTGCGGCCGGACTGCGACCTCTCCTTCTTCCAGCTCTTCACGCCTCACACGCATTCGGCCGACGGGCAGACCTCGACGTCCACCAGGATCGGCCAGGAGCGCTATCTGGTCAGCCTGTTCGTGGACATGCGCGGCTCGACGCAGCTCGCCGAGAAGCGGCTGCCGTTCGACACCGTCTTCATCGTCAACCGCTTCCTCGGCGCGGTCTCGCAGGCCGTGATCGAGCATGGCGGCCAGCCGAACCAGTTCGTCGGCGACGGCATGCTGGCGCTGTTCGGGCTGTCAGCCGATCCGCAGACCGCCTGCCGGCAGGCGCTGAAGGCTGCGAGCAGCATCGCCACCCATATCGACGAGCTCAACCAGCTCCTCAGTCATGATCTGCGCGAGCCGATCCGCTTCGGCATCGGCATCCACGGCGGCGAAGTCATCATCGGCGACATCGGCTATCGCGATCACATCGTCTTTACCGCGCTCGGCGATGCCGTGAACGTCGCCGCCCGCCTCCAGGACATGACCAAGACGCTGGCTTGCGAAGCCATCGTCTCGGAGGAAGTCCGCAACACCGCCGGCCTTGCCGACGATGCGCTGCCGCAGCAGGAGGTCGCGATCCGTGGCCGCGACGAGCCGATGGCCGTGCGTGTGGTTGCGGACGCGAGGAAGCTGTCGGCCCTCGTCGATCGCGGCGCGCTCGTCGCGGCGTAAGCCGAATTACGCGAGAGGTGCGCTCCCTCTCCCGTTCGCGGGAGAGGTGCAGCGAGCTCGCGGCTGCAGCTCGGCTCAATCGTTACAGACGTAACACCGGCTTGCTGCAACGCAGCGGCATGGGCTTGCTGCGAAAGCACGAATTGACTTCATCCAAATGGTTGAGACAGATGGACGCGGGATCGCGGTGATGACCGTTGATTCAACGAAAAGCTCCGGGAGGAGACCCTATGTTCGATCGACGCGACCTGCTCAAAGGAGCGGGGCTTGCCGCCATGGCGGCCACATTGAATTCCACCAGGGCGCTGGCCCTCGACACCGTCACGCTGCCCTTCGCCAATGGCGAACGGCCGCTGGTGAAATATCCGCAGAAGCGGCCGATGATCGGCCTCACCAGCCGGCCGCCGCAGCTGGAGACGCCGTTCGCGGTGTTCAACGACGGCCCGATCACGCCGAACAACGCGTTCTTCGTGCGCTATCACCTGTCCGACCTGCCCTACAATCTCGACCCCGACAAGTTCACGCTCGAGGTCAAGGGCAAGGTCGACAAGCCGCTCAAACTGTCGCTGAAGGACATCCGGAAGATGAAGGCGACCGAGATCGTCGCCGTCAACCAATGCTCCGGCAACAGCCGTGGCTTCTCGGAGCCGCGCGTTGCCGGCGGCCAGCTCGCCAACGGCGCCATGGGCTGCGCGCGCTGGCGCGGCGTGCCGCTGAAGGCCGTGCTCGAGATGGCAGGCGTGCAGGCCGGCGCCAAGCAGGTGACGTTCGGCGGCATGGACGGCCCGGTCAGCGACAAGACGCCCGACTTCGTCAAGGCGCTCGATCTCGATCACGCCACCGACGGCGAGGTGATGCTGGCCTATGGCATGAACGGCGAGGATCTGCCGTTCCTCAACGGCTTCCCGCTGCGCCTGATCGTGCCCGGCTATTACGGCACCTACTGGCTCAAGCATCTCAACGAGATCACCGTCATCGACAGCGTCTATGACGGCTTCTGGATGAAGTCGGCCTATCGCATCCCCGATACGCCGAACAATTCGATCGAGCCAGGCACGACGCCGAAGGCGACGATCCCGATCAACCGCTTCACCATCCGCTCCTTCATCACCAGCGTCGCCGACGGCGCCAAGCTGAAGGCGGGCCGCACGACGCTGCGCGGCATCGCCTTCGACGGCGGCAAGGGCATCAAGGAGGTGCAGGTCTCCACCGACGGCGGCAAGACCTGGACCAATGCCAATCTCGGCAAGGATCTCGGCAAATACGCATTCCGCGAATGGAAGCTGCCGGTGAAACTCGCGGCGGGCCAAGTCGAGCTGAAGGTTCGCGCCACCGGCAATGGCGGCGAGACGCAGCCGGATACGCCGCGCTGGAACCCGGCGGGTTATTTGCGCAACGTCGTCGAAACCGTCCGCGTCAGCGTGGCCTGAAGGAGAATGATCATGCAGCGCACCGTTCTCCTCGCCGCTTCGCTCACGCTCGCCGCCCTGGTGGGTTCGGCCCTTGCAGCGCCGGTCAATTACAAGATCCCCGATGAGGTCGCAGCGTTCAAGCCAGGGCCCAATCTCGAGGTCGTGCAAGGCAATTGCACCGCCTGCCACTCGTCCGACTACATCGCCACGCAGCCGTTGATGAAGGACAGGAAAGGCTTCTGGCAGGCCGAGGTGACCAAGATGATCAAGGTCTATGGCGCACCGATCGACGATGCCGATGTCGGCAAGATCGTCGATTATCTGGCCGCGACGTATTGACGGAGGGCGCGCGGCGTGCCGGTCATTTGACCGCGAAACGGGCAAAACCGGCAAAAACGCCGCGAAGTTGAGCGGAATTCGGCGAAAGGCTGATGTGGTTTGAGCTACCAAGCCTGCCACATTCCGCGTATCCTGTAGGACCGAACCGGCCGGTTGGCGGGGACTGGCGGTTCGAGATGTTGGAGGAAGACCCGCGGAGAAGTCGTGATGGCTAAAGGTACGGTCAAGTGGTTCAACCCGACGAAGGGTTATGGATTTATCCAGCCTGCGTCGGGCGGCAAGGATGTGTTCGTGCATATCTCAGCGGTGCAGAAGGCCGGTCTGTCGACCCTCAACGAGGGACAGACGGTTGAGTACGAAGAGATCGCAAACCGGGGCAAGACCTCCGCAGAAAACCTCAAAGTATAAGCCCGCCAGCGTTTCGCTGCCTCCCGGATCAGCTCCGGGAGCGAGGCCAAGAAAATTTAGAAGACGGCCAGTGCATTCGACGACAGGCGTTGCGTTTGCACAAGGATAGCTATTTTTCCCGTGAAGGCCGCTGATTCAACGCCACCAGCAATGACAATCGCGATCGCACTTCCCTAGCCGACCGGCAACGGTGCGTCGCGCTTGATCTCTTCCATCACCGCATAGGTCCGCGTCTCGCGCACACCCGGCATCGACAGCAGGGTCTCGCCGAGGAAGCGTCGATAGGCGGTCATGTCCGCAAGCCGCGCCTTCACCAGATAATCGAAACCGCCTGCAACCATGTGACACTCGAGCACTTCGGGCGCGAGTTTTACCGCGCGTGCGAAGCGCTCGAAATTGTCGGGCGTGGTCTTGTCGAGCAGCACCTCGACGAACACCAAGAGACCGAGGCCAAGCCGGTGCGGATTGAGCCGCGCGCCGTAGCCTTCGACGAAGCCCTCCCGCTGCAGGCGCTTCAGCCGCTCGCCGATCGAGGTCGGCGACAGGCCGATGCGTTCGGCGAGCTCGACATTGGCGATTCGGCCATCTTCCTGCAAAATCGCGAGGATTTTCCGGTCGATGCGATCGAGTTCCATATTTTATCTGGCTAAATTGATATCTAGCTTCATTTTCTAAGGCAAACTGGCTAACTTGTCTATCGAACTGCGGTCATGCGGGCCTTATCCTGGATGTCAGTCACAGGACACGCCATGCCAGACATCCCGCCGCCCTTCACCGCCCCCTACGCCCCCGATGATGCCGAGATTGCCGCGCTTCTGTTGCCGGCGTCGCATCTGGCCCCGCCGCAGGAGGCGCGGATCGACCGCACCGCGACGCGGCTGATCGAGGCGATCCGCAAGCGCGACGACCGGCTCGGCGGGGTCGAGGACATGCTGCGGGAGTTCGCGCTCTCGACCAAGGAAGGTCTGGCCTTGATGGTGCTGGCCGAGGCGCTGCTGCGGGTGCCGGACGCACGCACCGCCGACCAGTTCATCGAGGACAAGCTCGGCGAGGGCGACTTCATCCATCACGAGACCAAGTCCACGGCGTTCCTGGTCAACGCCTCGGCCTGGGCGCTCGGCCTGTCGGCGCGGGTGATCCAGCCCGGCGAGACGCCCGACGGCACCATCGGCCGCCTGGTGAAGCGGCTCGGCGCACCCGCGGTGCGCACCGCCACGCGCCAGGCGATGCGGCTGATGGGCAATCATTTCGTGCTGGGCGAGACCATCGAGCAGGCGCTGGAGCGGGGCAAGCCGCGCTCCGGCCAGAAGCCGCGTTATTCCTTCGACATGCTCGGCGAAGGCGCGCGCACGGCGGCCGACGCCAGGCGCTATTTCGACGCCTATGCCAGCGCGATCGAGACCATCGGCAAGGCGGCAGGCCCGCATCCCCTGCCCGACCGGCCCGGCATCTCCGTCAAGCTCTCGGCGCTGCATCCGCGCTTCGAGGCGATCAGCCGCGATCGCGTGATGGCCGAGCTGGTACCGCTGCTGCTGGACCTCGCGCAGCGCGCCAAGGCGCATGATCTGAACTTCACCGTCGATGCCGAGGAGGCCGACCGGCTGGAGCTGTCGCTCGACGTGATCGCGGCAACGCTCGCCGATCCCTCGCTGGCAGGCTGGGACGGATTCGGCCTGGCGATCCAGGCCTACCAGAAGCGCGCCTCAGCGGTGATCGACTATGTCGACGCACTCGCCCGCGCGCATGACCGCAAGCTGATGGTGCGGCTGGTCAAGGGCGCCTATTGGGACACCGAGATCAAGCGCGCACAGGAGCGCGGGCTCGACGGCTATCCCGTGTTCACGCGCAAGGCGATGACGGATCTGAACTACGTCGCCTGCGCGTCGAAGCTTCTGAGCCTGCGGCCGCGCATCTTCCCGCAATTCGCCACCCACAATGCGCTGACGGTCGCGACCGTGCTGGAGCTTGCGCACGGCAGCGGCGGCTTCGAATTCCAGCGCCTGCACGGCATGGGCGAAGCGCTCTACGAGCAACTTGCCAAGGATCACCCTGATATTGCCTACCGCACCTATGCACCGGTCGGCAGCCATCGCGACCTGCTCGCTTATCTGGTGCGGCGGCTGTTGGAGAACGGCGCCAATTCGTCATTCGTAGCGCAGGCCGCCGATTATCGCGTGCCGGTCCCGGCGCTGCTGCAGCGTCCGGCGGACGCCATCGTCCGCCCGCAAGCGGCGGCGCATCCCAAAATTCCATTGCCGGCCGATCTGTTCGGACCGGAGCGACGCAATTCGCGTGGCGTCGAGTTCGGCGCGCGTGCCGCGCTCGATCAGTTGCTGGCGGACGTCAAGGCCGGAACATCCGGCCTCAAGCCCATCGCCGATGCAACGCCTGATCAGGCCAATGCGGCCGTGACGTCCGCGCGCGCCGGCTTTGCCGCCTGGAGCCGAACGCCGGCGGCCGTGCGCGCGGCGGCGCTGGAGCAGGCCGCGCACCTGCTCGAGAGCCGCGGCGCGCAGTTCCTCGCGCTGCTGCAAAGCGAGGGCGGCAAGACGCTCGACGACGCGCTGTCGGAGCTGCGCGAAGCCGCCGATTTCTGCCGCTACTACGCGGCGCAAGGGCGCAAGCAGTTCGGCGCTGAGGCCGCCATGCCGGGCCCGACCGGCGAAAGCAACGCGCTCGCGATGCGCGGGCGCGGCGTGTTCGTGGCGATCTCGCCGTGGAATTTTCCGCTGGCGATCTTCCTCGGCCAGGTCGCGGCGGCGCTGATGGCCGGCAACAGCGTGGTGGCAAAGCCCGCCGAGCAGACCCCGCGCATCGCGCGCGAAGCGGTCGCCCTGCTGCACGAGGCCGGCATCCCCAGAAGCGCACTGCATCTCGTCACCGGCGACGGCCGCATCGGCGCGGTGCTGACCGCGCATGCCGACATCGCCGGCGTCGTCTTCACCGGCTCGACCGAGGTCGCGCGGGCGATCAACCGGACGCTCGCCGCCAAGGATGGGCCGATCGTGCCGCTGATCGCCGAGACCGGCGGCATCAACGCCATGATCGCCGATGCCACCGCGCTGCCCGAGCAGGTCGCCGACGACGTCGTGACCTCGGCGTTCCGCTCCGCCGGCCAGCGCTGCTCGGCGCTGCGGCTGCTGTTCGTGCAGGAGGACGTCGCCGACCGCATGATCGAGATGATCGCGGGCGCGGCGCGCGAGTTGAAGATCGGCGATCCCTCGGATGTCGCGACCCATGTCGGGCCGGTGATCGACCAGGAGGCCAAGCAGCGGCTCGATGCGCATATCGCGCGGATGAAGACGGAAGCACGGCTGCACTTTGCCGGCACCGCGCCGGAAGGCTGCTTCGTGGCCCCGCACATCTTCGAGCTCAGGGACGCCGGCCAGCTCACCGAGGAGGTGTTCGGCCCGATCCTCCACGTCGTGCGCTACCGCGCCGAAAGCCTCGAGCGCGTCCTGCAGGCGATCGACCGCACCGGCTACGGACTCACGCTCGGCGTCCATTCCCGCATCGACGATACGATCGAGGCCATCATCGACCGCGTCCAGGTCGGCAACATCTACGTCAACCGCAACATGATCGGCGCCGTGGTCGGCGTACAGCCGTTCGGCGGCAACGGCCTGTCCGGAACCGGCCCCAAGGCCGGCGGCCCGCATTACCTGGCGCGCTTTGCGACCGAGCAGACCGTGACGATCAACACCGCGGCAGCCGGCGGCAACGCTGCTCTGCTTGCGGGGGAGGAGTGAGGCCCTGCGCCCGGCGCCGTTGCATCCCGGCAAAACATCGGTCTAATGGCTCCCATGACTTGGCCCGCGCCAATTCCAGCGCGCGGGAAACAACAAGAGCGAGGGAGCAACGCCGCGATGGAAAAGGGCATTTTTGCAGGGCTCAAGGTTCTGGACTGCGCGAGCTTCATCGCAGCGCCCGCGGCTGCCACCGTGCTGTCGGATTTCGGCGCCGACGTGATCAAGATCGAGCCGCCCGGGGCCGGCGATCCCTACCGCAATCTGCCCAACATTCCAGGCTATCCGGGCAGCGAGCACAATTACGCGTGGCTGCTGGAGGCCCGCAACAAGAAGAGCATCGCGCTCGACCTCTCAAAGCCCGAGGCGCAGGCGGTGCTCTACAAGCTGGTGGAGGAGGCCGACGTCTTCATCACCAACATGCCGCTGCCGGTGCGCACCAAGCTCGGCATCACCTATGACCACCTCGCCCATCTCAACGACCGGCTGATCTACGCCTCCTTCACCGGCTACGGCGAGAAGGGCGAGGAAGCCAACAAGCCCGGCTTCGACAGCAATGCCTATTGGGCGCGCTCCGGCCTGATGGACCTCGTCCGCGCCGACACCCACACGACGCCGGCCCGTTCGGTCGCCGGCATGGGCGACCATCCCTGCGCCATGGCATTCTACGGCGCGATCGTCACCGCGCTCTATCAGCGCGAGAAGACCGGCAAGGGCTCCCATGTCGCCTCCAATCTGATGGCGAACGGAGTGTGGGCGGCGAGCGTGCTGGCCCAGGCCAAGCTCTGTGGCGCCAAATTCGCCGAGAGACGGCCCCGCGAGCGCGCGCTCAACGCCGTCGCCAACCACTATCAGTGCAAGGATGGCCGCTGGCTGATCCTGTCGCTGCTGAGCGAGGAGAAGCAGTTCCCGACGCTGGCCAAGTGCCTGGGACGCGAGGACCTCATCACCGATCCGCGCTTCGCCACCAAGGCCGACCGCCACGCCCGCTCGGTGGAGCTGATCAAGATCTTCGACGAGACGTTTGCCACCAGGGACCTCGCCGAATGGCGCAAGATTCTCGACGGCAACGGCCTCGTGTTCGGCATCGTCGGCATCCTCGACGACATCCCCAACGACAAGCAGATGCTCGACAACGAGGTGCTGGTGCCGTTCGAGAACGACACCATGCTCACCATCTCCAGCCCGATCTGGATCGACGGCGCCAGGAAAGTCCAGCCGCGCAAGCCGCCCGCCGTCGGCGAGCACAGTGACGAGATTTTGCGCTTGGCGGGATACGACGAGAAGGCGATCAAGCAGCTGCGGTCGTCGGGGGCTGTGGGGTAAGGTAGAGCCGCCCCAACCTCCGTCATTGCGAGCGCAGCGAAGCAATCCAGACTGTATCCGCGGATGCATTGCTGGATTGCTTCGCTGCGCTCGCAATGACGGGGAGGGACCATCTCGTTATAACAATCGGCAAACACCAAATGCCGCGAGATCCCCATGCCCAGCTATCGCCTGCACTACTTCCCGGAATCCGGTAACAGCTACAAGCTGGCGCTGATGCTCACGCTGTGCGGCGAGACGTTCGAGCCGGTGTGGACCGATTTCGGCGGCGGCGTCACGCGCACGGCGGAGTGGCGCAAGGCCGTGAACGAGATGGGCGAGATCCCCGTGCTCGAGGTCGACGGCGTGAAGATGACACAGACGGCGCCGCTGCTGCTCAAGCTTGCCGAGCAATACGGCCGCTTCGGCGCCGAGACGGAGGCCGAAAAATTCGAGCTGCTGCGCTGGCTGTTCTGGGACAACCAGAAGCTCACCGGCTATATGGCGACCTATCGTTTCATGCGGGCCTTCACCGAGAAAAACGACCCGCAGGTGCTAAAACATTTTCGCCGGCGGCTCGACGACTTCCTCGGCATTCTCGACGGCCATCTCCAGCACAACACTTTTGCGATCGGCAGCAAGCCAACCGTCGCCGATATCTCGATGATGGCCTATCTGCACTATCCGAGCGACGAGCACGGTTTTGATTTCGCCGCGAGCCATCCCGCGATCCACGCCTGGCTCCGCCGCATGGCCGCGCTGCCCGGCTGGAAGCCGGCCTACGAGCTGTTGCCCGGCAAGCGGATGACGAATTACGCGAAGTGAGGGCTACCTCAGCGCCAGCCAGCCGAGCGTGAACAGGATGCCGCCGACGATGACGACCACCGCGACCGCCCAGGTGCTGACGCGGATGCTGCCGGCGACCTGCTTGGCTTCCTCATTGCGCGCGATCTCGCGATTGCGCTCCTTGTTGGCTTCGCTCGTGTCCGTCATGGGTCATCCGAACCTGTTGAGGGCGGGCCTAACGCGTCTTGATGAAGCACATGCCGATGCGGCTCGAGGCCGCGGCAGCCTGACAGGTCAAACCCTTAGCACAGCTCCATGACGTAAAACTCCTGTCGGGCGTTCCCGATCCCGCAATTTGCAGGGAACAATGCGCGCCCCAGCCGTCCTGATATTCGGTGCCGGCGAGCTCCTGGCTGCCGCGGGTCTGGGGCCGGCTGGCGAATCCGCGCGAGAAATCAGGACGTTTGCCTGCGGCGAACGCGGTCAGGATGTCGCGGCGGCGGACCTGGTCGCCGAAGAAATGCGGCGAGGCCGGCACGATGGTGGAATTGGACGGCTTGTCCGCCAGCCAGTCGACACCGGGGAAATGGAAGCCGCCGATGCCGCGGGTCTGGTGGCAGCCGGCGCAGGTGACGTCGTTGAGACGGCGCTGGAAACCCGCGACCGAACGGATGTTCTGCAAGTCCCCACGCGCGGCGGCCTGCTTCAGCGCGCCGACCACGTCGTCGTCGGAGAACACCGGCTCGCCCTTTGCTTCTCCTTGCATCATGCCGAATTCCGGCTGCATCGCCGACGCATCGAGACCGGCGGGGGTCGGCACCAAGGCGGCTTTGGCCAGGAATTTCTCGGGGATCAGCACGGTGCCGCGATCGAACGCGCGCAGATTGTCCGGCGCAAGCAGCCAGGCCTTGAAATCGCGCCGGAGCGCGTCGTCCGCGACAATGCGGTCACGATCGATCTGGTTCTCCAGCGTCGATTCCTCAAAGGTCTTCGTCGCGGCATTGTACTTGAACACCTTGAGCAGATAGTCGGAGCGGAAATCGTGCAGCGCCGATTTCGGCGCGATCGAGATCTGGATGTTGGTCTCGATGCGGTCGAGCATCGCATCGGAGCTGCTGCCGATCAGGCCCTGCCAGTCGCCATTGTCGAGCCAGCGCCGTGCGACCTCGGCGCAGGTGACCGGCTTGCCGTTTGCATCGGTCTGGCGTGCATCCCGCGCCTTCATCACCAGATTGAACGTCATCGGCAGGCGCGCTGCGGTCTTGCCGCCGTCCGGCCTGTTCTCGAAACGCGCGAGACGGTAGATCAGCCGGATCTCGCCGCAGGGCTCTTCCGAGACATAGGCGCGGTCCATGCGGTTGACGATGCCGGCAAGCACGAAGCGCGTGTCGGGGGATTTCAAGTTGGCGCGGTCGAACAGCTGCACGTCAAAGCCTTCACCGACGCCGATGGTCTCGGTCGGATAGGCCGCCTTCTGACGGGCAACGTAACGGTCGAACTCCGCATCGATCGCGGGCTGGATCTCCTTGAGTTGCGGCAGGGATGCGAACAGCAGATCGGTCGTCAGCGGAGTGTTCGCGCTGCGCTCCGGCCATAGCAGGCGCGAGATCGTGAGCGTGTCGTTCTGGTCGAGCTTGCGCAGCAGATCGGGATCGGTGATCGCGGTGCCGCGCGTCAGCGGCACGCTCTCCGCTGCGAACAGCGAGACGGTGCCGCCCAGCAAGACGGCGGCAGCAATTAGAATTCGCAACGCGCGGCTCATGCCTTCAGTAACACCGCACGCGCGCGCCTATTCAAGCAAAAAGGCGCTTCACATGGTGGTGAAGCGCCTCCTTGAAGATCGGATGTGAGCCGCTCAGGCTACTGTTTGAGCATGATCTTTTCGGAAAACCGCTTCGCACTTTTCCGGATCATGCTCAGCGCGCCGTGATCAGGCCCTTGCTGGTGACGACCACCCAGCGGCCGTCCTGGCGGCGGATCGCGTCGACGCGGCCGACGCCGGGGATGGGATCGCCGGCATAGACCTCATAGAGGCCGTCGCGGCCCTCGATCAGTGCGCCGCCATTGGAGACGTCGCGCAGCCTCCAGCCTTCGATCGTCGGCAGGCGGCCGACCTCGGTCTTGGGCGCGGCGGATACCGGTGCGGCGGCAGCGGTCGCAACCTGGGTCGGCGCGATCGAGCCGGTGGCTTCCTTGGACGCAGCAGCGGCGGCCTGTGCCGGGGCGGCGGGCGGCGTGGCGCGGAGCTTGTCGACGGTCTCCGACAGCTTTGCGATCTTGGCCATCGGCTCGGCCTGCGCCTTCTCGAGCTTGTCGAGGCGGTCGTTTGCGCGGTTGAACTGGCTGAGGCCGGTCTTGGAGGTGTGCTCGACATTCGCCTTGAGCGCGACGACGTCGGCATCGATCCGGGCCACCGAGGATTCCAGCGCGCTGGTGTCGGCGACCTGCGCCGGCGCGGCGGCCGGCGCGGCGAAATGCATCATGCCGGCGGTCGCGAGCGCGCCGCTGATCGCACCGACGCCGGCGGCGATCGCCACCACCGCGGCCATTGCCGACAGGCGGCGCTTGCTGCCGGTCTCGCGCACTTCGTCCGCCTTCACATGCGGGGCAAACTCTTCGCGATCCCAGGAGCGCTCCGAGGGCGCCATGACGATGAGCTTGCCGGGCTTCGGCTCGGGCTTGGTCTCGGCCTTGATCTCGGCTTTCGGCTCAACCTTGGCTTCGAACTTCGGCACCTCGATCCGCGGTGGCTCGATCTTGGGAGCTTCGACCTTGGGGACCTCGGCCTTCACCGGATCGGCCTTGGGCAGCGTCTCGTGGTCGGGGGCAATCGAGGGAGCCTCGATGCCGGCAGCCTCGACAGCCTGCGGCGCGGTCGCGGCGGCGTCGACGCTGTTATCCTGGGCAGCCTGCTCAGCCATTGGTTCGCTCACAGTTCAAATACTCCACGCTGGATTGACCTTTTGGTAACTTTCATTGCTTGCGAAATCCTTACCTCGGGACCCGCTTACCGAAATTTTAGGAAGTTATCCGGGGCCGAATTTGGCCGGGAAAGTGGAACCGGTGTGGCGGGCGTGAAACAATTTGTCACTGCGAAGATGAACGGCGGCGCAACGGCCAGGCCGGCGCGCATCTCCATCGTCATTGCGAGGAGCGAAGCGACGAAGCAATCCAGACTACTTCCACGGAGAGATTCTGGATTGCTTCGCTTCCGCCGTCGCTCTTCGAGCTATGGCGGACAAGCCGCTCGCAATGACGGCGGCTAGAATGGAGGACTACATCACCACCGGCGCATCCGGCAGCTCGTTCGGTTGCGGGCCGCTTGGCGGGAAGTGGCGTGCCAGCTCGCGCGACACCGCGGCGATGCCGCTGGTGACGCCATGCTCGAACCGGCCCGACCTGAACTCGGCTTCCATGGCGCGGCAGATGGTTTCCCAGCCCGCAGGCCCCACCTTGGCGTCGATGCCGCGGTCGGCGATGATCTCGACGTCGCGATCGGCAAGCAGGAGATAGATCAGGACGCCGTTGTTGTGCGCGGTGTCCCAGATCCGTAAGTGCGAGAACACGTCGAGCGCCCGCGCGCGCGCCGGCTGGTTGCTGAACAGCGGACGGCCGTCGAGCGCACCTTCGACGACGAAACGCACTTGACCGGAATGGGTGCTCTCACCCTGCCTGATCGCCTGTTCGATACGGCCGAGCACCGCCGGCGGAAAGATCTGTTTCGCCCGCCAATGATGCTGCACGAGATGTCTGGCAATGCGCTTGATGCTCATGACCGCTACCAGCTCCCCGAGGCGCCGCCGCCGCCGAAACTGCCACCGCCGCCGCTGAAGCCGCCGCTGTCGCTCGACGATCCGCTGCTCCAGCCGCCGCCCGACGAGCCGCTCGACCACGAGCCGCGGCGCGACGATCCCGTGCTTGGCGTCATCGCTGCAAACAGATCCGCGACGAACCCGATGATGAAGCCGACGGCGCCGAGGGCCAGCGCCAGCGCGAACGAGCCGAGAATGATCCAGCTCAGCACCGCGATGATGCCGCCGGTCGCCAATGATCCGACCAGCCGCCCCAGCATGGCGCGGAAGAATCCGCCGACGCCGATGGCGGCGAACAGCGTGACGATGAAGAGCGGCGCGAGATCGTCCAGATTGCCGAAATTCACGGTGGGTGAAGGAACCGGCAGCGGCTCGCCGTCGATGACGCGGATCATGCGGTCGACGCCGTCCGAGATACCGCCGGCAAAATCGCCCGTCCTGAATTTCGGCGTGATGATCTCGTCGATGATCCGCCGCGAGGTGACGTCGGTGAGCGCGCCTTCGAGACCATAGCCGACCTCGATGCGCAGATGCCGGTCGTTCTTGGCGACGACGAGGATCGCGCCGTCGTCGACCTTCTTCCGGCCGATCTTCCAGGCCTCTCCAACACGGATCGAGAACTGCTCGATCGTCTCCGGCTGCGTGGTCGGCACGATCAGGACAGCAATTTGGCTACCCTTGCGCGTCTCGAAATCGCGCAGCTTTTGCGACAGCGCGGCGATGTCGCCGCTGGACAGCGTGCCGGTCTGGTCGACGACGCGGCCGGTGAGCTGTGGGACTGCGACATCGGCGAAGGCGGGGGCGACGAAGGTGAGGAGGAATGCGAATACAACAAGCGCCCGCGACAACCTCGCTGTCATCGCCCGGCTCGACCGGGCGATCCAGTATTCCAGAGACGTTCGTGGCCTACGGAAAGGCCGCGGCGTACTGGATTCCCCGCTTGCCGCCTGCGCTAAAGCTTCGGCGCGCCCAAGACCGAAACCTCGGCGAAGCCTTGGCGTAGCCGGGTCGCGGGGAATGACAGCGGTGGGTGGGGTGAAGCCCATGCGCAAAACAACGCGCGCTTACTTCGACGGCGCGGGCGCCGGGTTGAAATCGACCTTCGGCGCGGTCGAGATCTCCTTCTCGTTCTCGACCGTGAAATTCGGCTTCTCCTTGTAGCCGAACACCATCGCGGTGAGATTGCTCGGGAACGAGCGGACGGTGACGTTATAGTCCTGCACCGCCTTGATGTAGCGGTTGCGCGCTACCGTGATGCGATTCTCAGTGCCCTCGAGCTGCGACATCAGATCCTTGAACAGCGCATCCGACTTGAGCTGCGGGTAGTTTTCCGTGACCACAAGCAGGCGCGAGAGCGCGCTGGACAGCTCGCCCTGGGCGGCCTGGAATTTCTGGAAGGCCGCGGGATCATTCAGCACCTCCGGTGTCGCCTGGATGCTGCCGACCTTGGCGCGCGCATTGGTGACGCCGAGCAGCACGTCCTTCTCCTGCTGCGCAAAGCCCTTCACCGAATTGACGAGGTTGGGCACGAGATCGGCGCGGCGCTGATACTGGTTCACCACCTCGGACCAGTTCGACTTGATCTGCTCGTCCTCGCTCTGGATCGCGTTGTATCCGCAATTAGTCAGGCTGAGCGACGCCAGCGCCGCCAGCACGGTCAGGATCTTGCGCATCAAATTTCTCCCGGTGGAATCGGAAGCAACCTATCAGATTGGGCGCGAAAAGCAGCCGATTTACGCAAGCCTCTTGCCTATCCCTGGCCGACATAGTCAACTCGACGGAACAACAAGACGAATTGGAAACGCCAGGGGGAACGCGATGTCCTCGTTCGAGACCATCCTCGTGGAGCGGCCGGAGCCGACGATCGTCCGGATCGTGATGAACCGGCCCGAGGCGCGCAACGCACAAAACCTGCAGATGACCTACGACCTCAACGCCGCCTTCGACGAAGCGGTGCAGGACGACGCGGTCAAGGTCGTCATCCTTGCCGGCAACGGGCCGCACTTCTCATCGGGCCATGACCTGCGCCCCGGCGGCAAAAATGCCGCAGGCACGGATTTTCCGCCGATAGGAAATTGGGGCGGATTTGCCGAGCCGAATGCGCACGGCCGCTTCGCTCGCGAGCAGGAAATTTATCTCCAGATCACGCGGCGCTGGCGCAATCTCGCCAAGCCCACGATTGCCGAGGTACACGGCAAGTGCATCGCCGGCGGACTGATGCTGGCCTGGGCCTGCGACCTCATCGTCGCCAGCGACGACGCGCAGTTCTGCGACCCCGTGGTGACGATGGGCGTCTGCGGCGTCGAATGGTTCGTCCATCCCTGGGAGCTCGGCCCGCGCAAGGCCAAGGAATTTCTGTTCACCGCCGATAGCTGGAGCGCGCAGGAGGCGCATCAGCTCGGCATGGTCAACCAGGTGGTGCCGCGCGCGGAGCTGTCATCGCGCGTGCTGGAGCTGGCGCGCCGGATCGCATCGAAGCCCTCCTTCGCGCTGAAGCTGACCAAGGAGGCCGTGAACCGCTCGGTCGACGTGATGGGCCAGCCCGCCGCGATCGACCAGGCCTTTGCGCTGCACCAGCTTTGCCATGCCCACAACCTTCAGGAATTCGGCATGGTGGTTGACCCATCGGGCCTGCATCCCTCCGTGCGCAAGCCGCCGGCGGCCGCGGAGTAAAACATGGACCTCAATCTCAGTGACGAGCAACGGCTGCTGCGCGAGAGCGCGGAACGCTTCGTGGCCGAAAGCTACGATGCCGATCACCGCCGCAAGATGGCGAACGACCCGCTCGGCTTCAGCCCTGCGGTGTGGAAGCAGTTCGCCGAGCTCGGCTGGCTGGCGCTGCCGATCGCGGAAGAGTTCGACGGGCTCGGCGGCGGTGCAGTCGAGATCGGCATCTTGATGGAAGCGTTCGGCCGCGGGCTGGTGTCCGAGCCGTATCTCGCGACCGTGGTGCTCGGGGCTGCGCTGATCGAGAGATGCGGCAGCACGGCGCAGAAGCAGGCGCGGCTGCCGAAGGTCGCCGATGGAACGCTGAAACTCGCCTTTGCGCATTCCGAGCGCGCGGCGCGCTTCGATCTCGCCAAGGTCGCGACCACCGCCCACAGGACGGCGCAGGGCTGGCGCCTTGCCGGCAGCAAGATCGCGGTGCTCGACGGCCACGCCGCCGACGAGATCATCGTCTCCGCGCATGTCCATGATCATCAGGGGCGGTCGGGCCGCATCGGCTTGTTCCTGGTGCCGGCGACAACACCGAGTGTTGCCGTCAGCGACTATGAGCGCCTCGGCGGTGGACGGGCCTGCAACATTGAGATGTCGGGCGTAGAACTGCCGGAGGACGCGCTCCTCAGTGACGGCAGCGATGCGCTGCCCGCGATCGAATGGGCCGTCGATCGCGCCATGGCTGCGCTCGGGGCGGAAGCCGTTGGCATCATGCAGACACTGCTCGACACCACGCTCGAATATACCAAGATCCGCAAGCAGTTCGGCCGGCCGCTCTCGGCCAACCAGGTGATCCGCCACCGCCTCGCCGACATGGCGATGCAGGTCGACGAGTCCCGCTCGATGGCGCTGCGTGCCGCGCTGAAGGCCGACAGTCCGCCGGTCGAGCGGGCGCGGGCCGCGTCGGGCGCGAAAGCCAAGATCGGCAAATGCGCGCGCTTCGTCGGCGAGCAGTCGATCCAGCTTCACGGCGGCATGGGCGTCACCGAGGAGCTCGAGGTCGGCGCCTATTTCAAGCGGCTGGTCGCCTTCGACACGCTGTTCGGCGGCAGCGCGCATCATTATGCCCGCCACGCCCAGCTCGGCCGCACCACCCAACCCGCCTGACGAGGAGCGCATCATGGACCTGTCGTTCAATGCCGAAGAGCGCGCCTTCCAGGACGAGGTGCGCGGCTTCATCGCGAAGAATCTCACCGAGGAGATGAAGCGTGCGACGGCGCTGACGCCGTCGGTGTTCTCAGACCCTCCGATCGGCATGGCCTGGCAGCGCGCGCTGCACAGCCGCGGCTGGGGCGCGCCGGGCTGGCCAGTCGAACATGGCGGCCCCGACTGGACGCCGGCGCAGCGCTGGATCTTCGAGACCGAGAGCGCGCGGGCCGGCGTGCCCAATGTGAACGTGATGGGCGTGAAGATGGTCGGGCCGGTCATCATCGGTTTCGGCTCGGCGGAGCAGAAAAATTTCTACCTGCCGCGGATTCTGTCTGGCGAGGATTACTGGTGCCAGGGCTATTCCGAGCCGGGCTCGGGCTCCGATCTCTCGTCACTGAAGACGCGCGCGGTGCGCGACGGCGACGACTACATCATCAACGGCACCAAGATCTGGACCACGCATGCGCATCACGCCAACCGCATGTTCGCGCTGGTGCGCACCAGCGACGGCCCGCGGCAGCAGGACGGCATCAGTTTCATCCTGATCGACATGAAGACGCCGGGCATCACGACGCGCCCGATCCTGACCATCGGCGGCGACCACGAGGTCAACCAGGTGTTTTTCGACGACGTGCGCGTGCCCGTCGCCAACCGCGTCGGCGAGGAAGGCAAGGGCTGGACCTACGGCAAATATCTGCTCGAGTTCGAGCGCGGCTCCGGCATTGCGTCCGCGAAGCTGCGCGAGGGATTGAAGGCGGTCGCGGAGCTTGCCGAATCCGACCTGACCGGCCGCGCCATCGACAGTCCCGATATCGCGACGCGCATCTCGGAGGTCGAGGTCGACATCGACGCGCTTGAGATGACCGAGCTGCGCGTGCTCTCGGCGCTGCAGACCGGGCAAAATCCCGGCGCAGTGTCGTCGATCCTGAAGCTGCGCAACAGCGAGATCCGCCAGGCCGTGACGAAGTTAGGGGTCGACGTGATCGGCCACGACGCGCTTGCCGTCGAGCCGATGCGCCCGCTCTACAAGCTCAACCACGAGCCGGCGTTGCCGGAGGACATGCTGACTGTGGTGCCGGAATATCTCAACGGCCGCGCCTACACGATTTTCGGCGGCACGTCGGAGATCCAGCGCGATATCATCGCGAAGATGATGCTGGGGATTTGAGGCACGGATTCGTAGCCCGGATGGAGCGCAGCGCAATCCGGGACGACAATGACGAGCGGCCCCGGATTTCGCTGTGCTCCATCCGGGCCACGCACCGTCTCTCTTAACTCGCCACCTTCGCGTCCTTGATCGCCTTCCAGATCTTCTGCGGCGTCAGGGGCGTGTTGAGCTGGGTGATGCCGAGCTCGGCGAGTGCGTCCATGACGCCGTTGGTGACGCAGGGCGGGCCGCCGATGGCGCCGGATTCGCCGCAGCCCTTGGCGCCGAGCGGATTGGTGCGGCAGGGTGCGGAATCGTCCAGCGTCACCTCGATCGGCGGCACGTCGTCCGCGCGCGGGATGCAATAGTCCTGGTAGCTCGCGGTGAGGAGCTGGCCGTCGGCATCGTAGGACACGCCTTCATACAGCGCCTGGCCGATGCCCTGCGCGACGCCACCGTGGATCTGGCCGGTGACCAGCATCGGGTTCACGGCGACGCCGACGTCGTCGACGGTGGTGTAGCGCACGACCTTGGAGACGCCGGTCTCCGGATCGATCTCGACCTCGCAGATATGCGTGCCGTTCGGCCAGCTCGGACCATCGACCTCGCCTTCGGAATCGACGCTGAGCTGGGCGCCGCTCTCCTTCTCGGCGATGTCGAACAGGCTGATGCGGCGGTCGGTGCCGACCACGGTGAGCATGCCGCCCTGGTACTCGATGTCCTCGACCGAGGTCTCCAGCACGTTCGCCGCCTTCTCGCGCGCCTTCTGGATCAGATCGTTGGAGGAGACGGCGACCGCGGTGCCGCCGACGAACAGCGAGCGCGAGCCGACGCTGCCGAAGCCCATGGCGAGATCGGTGTCGCCCTGGACGACGTCGATCTTGTCCATGGGGATGCCGAGCGTATCGGAGATCATCTGGGTGTAGGTGGTCTGCAGCCCCTGCCCCATCGCCATGGTGCCGGAGTGCAGGATGACGCGGCCCTGCGAAGTCGCGTGCAGGCTGACCTTCTCGGTGTGGGCGCGACCACCGGTCCATTCGATATAGGAGGTGAGGCCGCGGCCGTAGAGCAGACCCTTCTTCTTCGCCGCCTTCTTGCGCGCGGCAAAGCCGTCCCAGTCCGCGAGCTTCACGGCGCGGTCGAGCATGTGCGCGAAGGCGCCGGAATCGTAAACCTGGCCCGCCGCATTGGTGTAGGGCAGCTGCGCCGGCTTGATGTAGTTGGCTTTCCGGATCGCGCGCGGATCCATGCCGATCTTTCGTGCGGCGGCGTCGAACAGGCGCTCGACGATGAACACCGCTTCGGGTCGGCCGGCGCCGCGATAGGCGCCGACCGGCGCGGTGTGGGTCATCACCGACTTGATCTCGAAATGCACCAGCGGCAGGTCGTAAACGCCGGTCTGCACGAACGGCCCGAGCACCAGCGGAATGATGTTCGCCGCGCCTGAGGAGTATGCGCCGGTGCAGCCGATCGAGGTGACACGATAGGCCAGCACCTTGCCCTTCTCGTCCAGCGCAAAGGACGCAGTCGAGGTCAGATCGCGGCCATGGGTGCCGCCGACGAACTCGTCGGTGCGGTCGCCGCGCCAGCGGATCTTCTTGCTCAGCTTCGTCGCGGCGTAAGCGACGATGCCGTCTTCCGGATAGAGATTGGTCTTCTGGCCAAAGCCGCCGCCGATGTCGCCGACCAGCACGCGGACGCTGTCCTTGGGGCGCTTGAGCACGGCTTCCGCGAGCACGTCGCGGGTCGAGGCCGGGGTCTGCGACTGCACGTGCAGGAGGAGACGGCCGGTCTTCTTGTCGATCTCGGCAATGGTCGAGCGCGGCTCCATCGCCGAGGGGACGAGGCGCTGGCTGACGAGGTCGAGCTCCACGGTGTGCGCGGCCTTGGCGAAGGCCTCGTCCACCTTGGCGGCGTCGCCATAGCTCATCGCGCCGACGATGTTGTCGGGCGCCTCCGGCCACACCACGGGCGCGCCGGGCTTGACGGCCTCGACCGGATCGACCACCGCGGGCTGCACGTCGTATTCGACCACGATCGCTTCGGCCGCGGCCTGCGCTTCCGCGCGCGAGGACGCCACCACCGCCGCCACGGCCTCGCCGGTGTAGCGCACGATCTCATGGGCCAGCAGGCGGCGCGGCGGCACCGTCATCGGCTTGCCGTCCGGGCGCTTGAAGATGCTCAGGGTCGGGATGGTGCCGATGTCGTCCTTGATCAGATCGGCGCCGGTGTAGATCGCGGTGACGCCGGGCATCGATGCCGCAGCGCCGGTGTCGATCGAGACGATCCTGGCGTGGGCGTGCGGCGAGCGCAGCACGTGCAACCACAGCGCGCCGTCCTGCGGCTTGTCGTCGATGAATTGCCCCTTCCCGGTGAGCAGCCGCTGGTCTTCCAAACGCTTGACGGGCTGGCCCGCTCCGAAACGCAAATTGCCGGGAAGGATGTTCATTCCGCTGGGTCCTCTAAGCCTCAAAGTGCGGGCGCCTTTTAGCGGATCGAGGCAGGCGAGACCAGCCGCGCTTTTGGGCGGAAATGCCGCGATTTCGGCATGTCCCAAAGGTCATCGTCATTCCGGGCGTCCGAAGGACGAACCCGGAATGACCGATCAGGCCAGCTCCCTGAGCGCCGCTTCCACGACCTTGCGCGCATCGGCCGTCAGCGGGGCCTGCGGCGGGACGGGGTCGCCGACGTCGTAGCCCTGGATGGCGAGGCCCGCCTTGATGCAGGCGGCGAGGTTGAAGCGGGCAAAGGCCTCGTTGATGCGCCACAGCCGGCGCTGCAGCGCCATGGCTTCGTCCCAGCGTCCGGCCTTGCCGAGGTCGTAGAGCGCAACGCTCTGGCTCGGGATGATGCAGGCCGGGCCCGCCATCCAGCCGAGGCCGCCGATCAGCATCACCGCGGCCGGGATATGGGCGGAGGCCGAGAACACGCGCAGGGAATCGCCGCAGCGATTCATGATCGAGAGCAGCCGGCCGGTGTTGGTCGAGGCGTCCTTGATGTAGCCGATGCGCGGATGCTCGGCGAGGCGCGCGATCACGTCGAGCGTGAGATCGGAGCGCTGGAATTGCGGATTGGTGTAGATGACGACGGGAATGTCGACGGCGTCCGCGATGGCGCGGAAATAGGATTCGACCTGGGCATCGCTGAGCGGGAAATACGCCTCCAGGATCGCCAGGATGCCGTTGGCCCCGAGCTTCTGATACGCCTTCGCCTGCGCCACCGCATCCGCCGTCGAGGTGGAAGCGACGCCGGCCACGACCGGCACCCGGCCCTTTGCGGCCTCGATGGTCGTCTGCACGATCGCCGTGCGCTGCGCGGCATTGAGATAGGCGAACTCGCCGGTCGAACCGAGCGGCGTCAGCCCGTGCACGCCGGCGCCGATCAGATCGTCGCAGAGCTTTGCGAGCACGTTTGTTCGCACCGTGCCGTCGGCATCGACGGGCGAGACGAGATAGGGGAAAACACCGCGAAAATCGGACATGGCGGGAATAAATTCCGGGGAGCTCGAGTCTTGTTCGGCAGGCGTGCGATCCAGCTATCACGGGGCATTGGTGCCAGCAAGCGAGCGGCCTGCGACGAGCGCAATTGTGGTTTTGGGGATTGTCCCGCGGCGTGGGCGGGCCTCGTTGCGTTGCGCCGGTCTCCTCGCGGCTGCGCTGCTCGGGGGCCGAGCTCACGCTGGGGAATGTCCGTCACCGCGTACGGCGCGAGCACTGCACTCGTCAATATCGGTGGCGGCTATCTCCTCAACCGGACCGAGCAACTCGATGTCCATCTGGCCTTCGGCCTCAACCGGAACTCACCGGATTACATCATCGGCGTCGGCTATTCCTATCGCTGGGACAACGCGCTCGGCACCACGACGCCACCACCGCTGAGACATTGACCACTCCTTAAGGACGTTACCTGCCGGCCATCATGTCGCGCCCATCCCCTACGCCTTGTTAGGGAGTGACGGTGATGGTGCCCGCATGCCTCTCACAATGTTGTCCAGGTATCTGCATCCCGATCCGCGTATCAGGCGCGAGCTCGTCGATCTCCTGTACACGTCGCTGCCGCAAGTGTTCGCCATCGGCGTCACATCGGTGACGGGAGCCGCGTCGCTCGCCGTCATGAGTGGCGATGCCGGCTACGCCGTGATCTCGGTCTTCATCTTCATCACGGCCGCCGCCCGCATCTATTCCCTGTTTCGCTACAAGTCGCGCGCGGCGCACTTCTCCGATGCCGACGTGATCCGCTGGGAGCGGCTCTACGGTGCCGGCGCGTCCGCTTTCGGCCTTGCGCTCGGCATGCTGTCCTACCGCGCGCTGGAGATCGACGACGCACCCGGTGCCTGGATCGCCTTCGGGCTCTCGATGTCGTTCTGCGTCGGCATGGTCTCGCGCGCCGCGATCCGTCCGTGGATCATCCTCAACACCGCGGCCATCCTGCTGATGCCGACCATCGTCGGCGGCCTGCTCCGGCCCGAATTCGCCTACAAGATCGGCGCGATCATGCTGGTGTTCTTCTGGCTGACCTTGCGCGAGGCCTCGAAGCATCTCAGCGCCGCCTTCGTCGAACGCCTCGAAGCGAAACATCGCCTGGCGCGACAGGCGACACACGACTTCCTCACGGGATTGCCGAACCGCGCCGCGTTCTTCCAGGCTCTTGCGGAGACGCGTGACGACTTCGCCATCATCGCCATCGATCTCGACGGCTTCAAGCCGGTCAATGACCGTCACGGCCATCATGCCGGCGACGATCTGTTGCGCCAGGTCGCGGAGCGATTGTCATTCTGCATCGGCCACAATGGCATCGCCGCACGCTTCGGCGGCGATGAATTCATGATGCTCAAACAGGTTGCCGCCGGCGATGACGGCCGCGAGGAAGCGCTCGCACTGGCGCGCCAGGCCATTCGCGACCTCTCGATGCCGTTCTTGCTGACGGACATTCCCGTCCGCATCGGCGCCAGCGCGGGCATTCTCGTCAGCGTCGATGCCGCAGGCAACGCCTCGCAACTGCTCGAACGCGTCGACCGTGCGCTCTACACGGCGAAGCGCGCCGGAGGCGGCCGCTTCGCCTGGTCGGATGACGAGGCCGTCCCTGAACGCCAGGCAGGCTGATCTCCCGCGCCTCTACAAGCGGCTCACACCTTGAGCAGCCGCACCCGCGTGCCCCACGGATCGATCGCCTCCAGGCCATCCGCCAGCGCCGTGACCTTCGCCCCGCCCTTGCGCAGGCGCTCCTCCTGGGCGGCGAGCAATTCCTGCTTCGCCATCACCAGCGAGAACCAGGCAAGGCCGGTCGCCTGATCGTCGCGCTGGCCGGCGCCCTGACTCTGCCAGACATTCATGCCGAGATGATGGTGGTAGCGGCCCGACGACAGGAACGCGGCACCGTTGCGGCTGCGGGTCGGGTCGAGACCGATCGTGCCGTGATAGAATTTCTGGGCTTCGGCGAGGTCGCCGACGCGCAGATGCATGTGGCCGACGCGCATCCCGTCCGGCGCCTTGGCATAGTCGGGGACGCGCGGGTTGGTGAGCGACAGCAGGTCGGGGATGTTGAGCTCGTCGGTCGCCATCTTCACGCTGCCCTCGCTCCACTGCCATTGCGAGGGATCGCGGTCGGCATAGACCTCGATGCCGTTGCCTTCGGGGTCGTCGAGATAGACCGACTCGCTGACGAGATGATCGGCAAAGCCCGACAGCGGCACGCGATGCGAGGCGGCGTGTACCAGCCAGCGCGCGAGATCCTTGCGGGTCGGCATCAGGAAGGCGGTGTGATAGAGGCCGGCGGCGGTGCGCTGCTCGATCGCGGCATCGGGGCGGGCCTCCAGCACGAGCAGCGTGAGGCCGGCGGTGCCGAGCCTTGCGGCGGTCGCCGAGCGCTCCATCACGGTTAGCCCGATCACGTCGCGGTAATAGTCGGCGACCTTGTCGAGGCTCTTCACCCGCAGCGTGACCATGCCGACCCGCATCGGGGTGCGGCTGGCATAGGTCGGCCCACCGCCTTGCGGAGTGCCCTCGGCACGCGCCGCAGCCGCCGCGGCCATCGCAAGCGAGCTGGCGCCGGCGAGTTGAAGCAGGGTGCGGCGGGTGAGGTCGATGGTCATCGGTCGGGGCTCGCGGAAACGATTTGAAGCCGGGCAGCGCAATTTTACGGATTGCTACACGTTCCCGTGAGCGGCTCCCAATCACATGTTCGTCGGCCGTGGTCCTACGGGAAGCGGCTTCCTGACCTTTTTCTTGCCGCTTTCCTGCCCACCCGGCCAGTTTCGCAATCGGCCGCAACATCCCAGATTGGGGACAGCTTACAGGAGCTTCCCATGCCCGACTTTACTCCCCTCACCTCGCTGTCATCCGCGCTCGCGGACGTCGTGGCGCTCACCGCGCCCTCCGTCGTTTCCGTGCATTCGCATCGCTCCCGCGCCACCGGTTTCGTCTGGAAGCCGGGCCTGATCATCACCGCCGACGAGGCATTGGCCGACGAGGGCGACGTGCAGATCGTGCTTGCCGACGGCAACACGGTGGCTGCGACGATCGCCGGCCGCGACCACACCACCGATATCGCGCTGCTGCGCACCGAGGCCAACCTCACGCCGATCAAGCTCGCCGCGACAGTCCCTCCCCTCGGCTCGCTGTCGGTCGTGGTCGCCACCAATCGCGACACGCCGAGCGCAGCGCTCGGGATGGTGTCGGCGTCAGGCAAGGGCTGGCGCTCCCTGCGCGGCGGCGAGATCGACGCGCGGATCGAGCTCGACGTTCGCCTGCGCCCCAGCCAGGAGGGCGCGCTTGCGCTCAATGCGTCGGGCGAGGCCTTCGGCATGGCTGTGCTCGGCCCGCGGCGCGTCCTCGTCATTCCCACAGCGACGATCGAGCGCGTCGCGCCGCAGCTCGAAGCGCGCGGCCGCATCGCGCGCGGCTATCTCGGCCTCGGCCTCCAGCCGATCCGGCTCGACGACGGCATTGGCGCCATGGTGATGAGTGTCGACAAGGCAGGTCCGGCGGCCACCGCCGGCATCCGCCAGGGCGACGTGATCGTGGCGGTCAATGACCAGAAACTGTCCGGCGTACGCGCGCTGTCGCGGACGCTGGGGCCTGCGAGCGTCGGCACGGTCGTGGATGTCGCGGTCCACCGCGGCGGCGAGCCGGCCAGCTTCAAGGTCACGATCGGCGAGAGGCCCGAGGCGTGAGCGCGGACAACGAGATCGTGCTGTCGCTCGAGATCGACGATCCCGCTCTCGCGGGCCGCCTCGCGACGCTGCTCGGCAGTGTCGCGGGGCTTCGCCTTGCCGCGCCGGGCGAGGCCGCCACGGCGACGATCGTCGCCCGCGATCCGCGCGCCATGCCGGAGGACATTGCGCTGACGCAGCGCGAACTTGATGTACTGGCGTTGATGGCGGAAGGCGCCTCCAACAAGATGATCGCGCGGCAGCTCAACATCTCCGTGCACACCGTGAAATTCCACGTCGGCTCGCTGCTCGACAAGCTGGATGCCACCGGCCGCACCGACGCGGTGGCGCATGCGGCGCGCCGCGGCGTGATCGAGCTATGATGTTGCGGAGAAACTGAGCCGGACCGTGAGGCCCGGCGCATTGTCGTGCAGCGTGATCTCGGCGCCGTGAAGGCGCGCGACCGCGGCGACGAGGCTGAGCCCCAGGCCATTGCCCGGCGTGTAGCGGCTCTGCTCGAGCCGGTAGAAGCGCTTGAACACGTGATCGCGCTCCTCATTGGGAATGCCCGGACCGTCGTCGCTGATCGCGATGTCGGCACCGCCATCGGTGCTGCGGCAAATCACCGTCACCTGCCCGCCCTTGCGGCCATGCTTGATCGCATTGTCGACGAGATTGGCGACGGCGTCGAACAGCAGGTCGCGGTCGCCGGTGATCGCGACCTCGCGGTCGCCGCCGAGGCTGAGACGGGTCTCGACCTGCTCGGCGGCGGCATCGTAGAGCTCGACCACCTCGCCGGCGATCTCGGCCAGATCGAGCGCGCGAAAGGCGCTGCGGCGGGCGCGGGTCTCGATCTCCGAGATCCGCGTGATCGAGGCGAACATGCCGAGCACGGCGTCGAGATCGGCGATGGTGTCGCCGATCAGCACGGCATCGGCTTCGCTGTTGCGCTGGACATGATAGGCCTTCTCCAGCCGGCCGCGCATCCGCGTCAGCGGCGTGCGCAGATCGTGGGCGACGTTGTCGCTGACCTGCTTGACCTCGCCCATCAGGGTCTCGATGCGGTCGAGCATCTGGTTGAGATTCTCGGCGACGCGGTCCCACTCGTCGTGGCTGCCGCGCAAGGGAATGCGCCGGTCGAGGCCGGACAGCATGATTGCCCGGCTGGTGGCGTTGATCTCCTCGATCCGGCCGACCGTACGCCGCGTCACCAGCACGGCCGCGAGCCCGGCGAGCACCGCCAGCAGCACGGCAACTGCGACCATCGCGAGCTCGATCATCGCAGTGAAACCGCTGTGATCGCCGACGTCGCCGACGCGGCTTCGCACATAGGCGAGCGTGCCGAAATAGACATAGGCCATGATCGCCGCGACGATCAGCCCGAACGTCGCGATCGCGATCAGCGCCAGACGGAAGGTCGAGGAGCGGAGCGTCTTAGCCAGGAGCACGGAGACAATATCCGATGCCACGGATGGTATGGATCAGCGGATAGGCCTGGGCATCGTCGACCTTGCGGCGGACACGGCCGACATAGACGTCGATGATGTTGGTGGAGGGATCGAAATGCAGGTCCCAGACATGCTGCAGCAGCATCGCGCGCGAGACGACACGGCCCTCGTTGCGGACGAGATATTCGAGCAGCTGGAATTCGCGCGGCAACAGCGGAATCTTGCGGCCGTGGCGGGAGGCGCTGCGAGCGATCAGGTCGACGGCGAGATCGCCGACCCGCAGGACCGTTTCCTTGGCGACGGTCTCGCTGCGGCGGCCCAGGGCCTCGAGACGGGCGAGCAGCTCGACGAAGGAAAACGGCTTGACGAGATAGTCGTCGCCGCCGGCGCGCAAGCCGCGGACGCGGTCGTCGACTTCGCCGAGCGCGGAGATGATCAGGAAGGGCGCGGCGATGCCGTCGTCGCGCAACTGGCGCATCACGGCGATGCCGTCGATGTCGGGCAGCATGCGGTCGATGGTGATCACGGCATAATCGCGGGCAACGCCCTGGCTCAGGGCCTCGCGTCCCGTGGCTGCGAGATCGACCTCATAGCCGGAGGTCGTCAACTCCTCGACGAGCTGGCCTGCGGTTTCCGGATCGTCCTCGACGACCAGAATGCGGCGGTGACCTCCAGTCATGCAAGACTCCGCGCGACGATCGCCATCAGACTATCCCGTTCCGGGGCTGAGCGGAACTGCCCGATGGCGATCGCGACAATGGTGCGGTACGGTGATGCGACTACCAATAGTCTCCGCACACATTGACCCATTGCCATCCATAGGACGTCCAGCCCCTGCGCCAGCAACCATCGTCGTAGTAATTGGCGTAGTAGAACGGCGCGCCGAAGACGGCGAAACGACGGAAGTGATTGCGGTGGAAGAAGGCATGCCGGCCGATGAAGGGACGGCCGTGCCAGCCGGCGCCCGCGAAGCCCGGCCTCATCGCCGCATGCGCGAAGCGCGCGCCGCCGAAAGCCGGGCCCCCGACATGGGCGAAGCGGGCGCCGCCGAAGGCCGGGCCGACAGCGGCGAAACGGGCACCGCCGAAGCCGCCCCCACGCATGCCACCGAAGCCGCCCGCGTGCATTCCGCCGCCGAAATGCCCGCCGCCACCGAAATGTCCGCCACCGAAGCCACCGCCACCGAAGCCGCCGTGACCGCCACCGCCGAAGCCGCCACCGCCGTGGCCGCCGCCACCACCACCGCCGCCACGCGCCAGCACCGGTGAAGCGACCGCCACCATCGCGGCAAGCGCCGCCGCGGTGAGGCCTTTGAGAAGCCTGTTGTTCATCGAAGCATCCTCCGTACAGCGCGGCAGTCTTCATGCCGTGCGAGGAGGACCAGATGAAAGGAAGCGACAGGCCGCTTCAACTTACAAAGGCGCCAGATTCTGACGCGGAAGTTAGGGAGAGGGCCCCCGCTCTATCGCTCCCTCTCCCCGTTCTTACGGGGAGAGGTTAAGGGGTCACGCCCGCTTGCCGTTGTTCTTCTCGGCCGCGCGGCGCATCGCTTCGGCGAGGGCGCCGCCGCCGGACGATTCCTGCTTGCGCGGGGCCGAGGAGGTCATGCGGGCGGGATTGCGCGAGCTGTTGTCGCGCTGCATGCCGGGGGCGTCCTTCTTGGCGCCGACCTCGTCGTCGAGGCGCAGGGTCAGCGAGATGCGCTTGCGGGCGACCTCGAAGTCCAGCACCTTGACCTTGACGATGTCGCCGGGCTTCACCACCTCGCGCGGATCCTTGATGTAGTTCCTGGACATCGCGGAGATGTGCACGAGGCCGTCCTGGTGCACGCCGATGTCGACGAAGGCGCCGAAGGCGGCGACGTTGGTCACGGTGCCCTCGAGGATCATGCCCTTCTGGAGATGCTTGATCTCCTCGACACCTTCCTTGAACACCGCAGCCTTGAACGCCGGACGCGGATCGCGGCCAGGCTTTTCCAGCTCGCGCAGAATGTCGGTGACGGTCGGCAGACCGAAGGTCTCGTCGACGAAATCCTTCGGCTTCAGCGTGCGGACGATCTCGCTGCTGCCGATCAGCGCCTTGATGTCGCTCTTGGTCGCCTCGAGGATGCGGCGCACCACCGGATAGGCTTCGGGATGCACGCCGGAGGCGTCGAGCGGATCCTCGCCGCCGAGGATGCGCAGGAAGCCGGCGCACTGCTCGAACGCCTTCGGCCCGAGCCGCGGCACCTCCTTGAGCGCCTTGCGCGACTTGAACGGGCCGTTGGCGTCGCGGTGCGCCACGATGCTCTGCGCAAGGCCCGAGCCGACGCCCGACACGCGGGCGAGCAGCGGCGCCGAGGCGGTGTTGACGTCGACGCCGACCGCGTTCACGCAGTCTTCGACCACGGCATCGAGCGATTTTGCCAGCTTGGCCTGGCCGAGATCGTGCTGATACTGGCCGACGCCGATCGCCTTGGGCTCGATCTTGACCAGCTCGGCGAGCGGATCCTGCAGCCGCCGCGCGATCGAGACCGCACCGCGCAGGGTGACGTCGAGGCCGGGCAGTTCCTCCGAAGCGAAGGCGGAGGCCGAATAGACCGACGCGCCGGCCTCCGACACCACGATCTTGTTCATCTTCAGCTCAGCGAGGCCCTTGACCAGCTCGCCCGCGAGCTTGTCGGTCTCGCGCGAAGCGGTGCCGTTGCCGATCGCGATCAGCTCGACGCGGTGCTTGATCGCAAGCTTGCCGAGGATCGCGAGCGCCTCGTTCCATTGCCGCTGCGGCTCGTGCGGATAGATCACCGCGGTATCGACCACCTTGCCGGTCGCGTCGGTCACCGCGACCTTGACGCCGGTGCGGTAGCCGGGATCGAGGCCCATGGTGGCGCGGGTGCCGGCGGGCGCGGCGAGCAGCAAGTCGCGCAGGTTCGAGGCGAACACGCGCACGGCCTCGGTCTCGGCCGCATTCCACAGCCGCATGCGCAGATCGATGTTGAGATGCACCTGGATCTTGGTGCGCCAGGCCCAGCGCACGGTGTCGATCAGCCAGCGGTCACCGGCGCGCTTGAGGTCGGCGATGCCGAAGCGCTTCATGATCTTCAACTCATAGGCGCCCGGCACGCCGGCCGGCGGCGCCTCGGCTTCAGCCTGGATCTGCAGGTCGAGGATCTCTTCCTTCTCGCCGCGGAACATCGCGAGGATGCGGTGCGAGGGGAGTTTCGTCAGCGGCTCGGAGAACTCGAAATAGTCGGCGAACTTCTCGCCCTCGGTCTTCTTGCCGTCGCGCACCTTGGAGGCCATGCGCGCATTGGTCCACATGTCCTCGCGCAGCGCGCCGATCAAATCGGCGTCCTCGTCGAAGCGTTCGACCAGGATGGCGCGGGCACCGTCGAGCGCGGCGACGGCGTCGGCAACGCCCTTCTCGGCGTTGATGAAGCTTTCCGCCACGACCTTGGGATCGTTGCCGGGCTCGGCGATGAGCTGATTGGCGAGCGGCTCGAGGCCGGCTTCCTTGGCGATCTCGGCCTTGGTGCGGCGCTTCGGCTTGAACGGCAGGTAGATGTCTTCGAGGCGCGCCTTGCTGTCGGCAGCCATGATCGAGGCTTCGAGCGCGGCATCGAGCTTGCCCTGCTCGCGGACTGATTCGAGGATCGCCTTGCGGCGGTCTTCCAGCTCGCGCAGGTAAACCAGGCGTTCCTCCAGGGTCCGCAATTGCGCGTCGTCAAGCGCACCGGTCGCTTCCTTGCGGTAGCGCGCGATGAAGGGAACCGTGGCGCCGCCGTCGAGCAGCGTCACCGCCGCCTCGACCTGCTCCGCCCGTACCCCAAGCTCCTGCGCAATTTTCTGGTTGATATTTGCCACGCGAGATTTCCTCTAAATTCCAAGCACGCGACGCAGACCGAAATCCGGCCGCGGGACGCCGCTTATGGACCAACCGAGGTTGATTCATCAAGGTGCGGCGCGCAACCGTCGACAGAGGATTTTTTTGTTGATCCGATGCGATCTCGCCACAATCGTGGGGATGCCGCGGAGATCGGTGGCCGCGCGCTCGTGCCCCGGACGCGCTGCAGCGTTCCCGGCGATGCGAAGCATCGTCCGGAACGCTGCTGCGCAGAGGCGGGACCCAGAAAGCGGCACGCGACGCGGCGAGATGGGCCCCGGCTCTGCAGCGCACCGCCAAAGGGCGCTCCGCTGCGTCCGGGGCACACGAGACTGAGGTTTGACGCGACAATCTCTCAACGTCATTGCGAGCCAGATCGTAGGATGGGTAGAGCGAAGCGAAACCCATCGATCTCTTGTGCGGGCAGCGGCATGATGGGTTTCGCAAGTGCTCTACCCATCCTACGGCCTCGCAGACGCACCTCCGCATCCTCGCGGCTGATTTCGCCCGAGCTTTGCCTGGTCACATCACCCTCCTTTGTCAGAGGGCGCAGGGAAGACCGGGTGCCGGCCGGGCACCCACGGTCCACTGTGCAAAAGGTGGCGACAAGAAGCTGCACAGCGGCATACAGGTGAAGCCTGACAACCGGCCTTCCCTGCGCAGTGGTTTTACGGCTTATGCCGGGCTCTCCCCGGGGAGCGATGCACTAGTGCCCCCGTCGCCTTGCGGATGGCTGACACGCGACCCGGTTGGGCCGACGCATCACCGCAAGACTTGGCGCACAGACCCCGGGCGCCAGGACGACACGGTTTTACCGTACGCAGGGCCCACCGGTCGTATGCGCGAGGTGTTTCGCTCACGGTTGCCCGCCCTGCAAAACCCTTCGCGCCGGTGTGGTCCTGCGTCCACCACGGCTCACCCCGCGTTCGTGACGATCGCGATACGCCCCTCTGACAGGGGTGAGGTGGCGGGAGAATGCGATAAAGCCGAATTTCTGTAAAGGCGAATATTTTGCGGGTGGCGATTGACCCGCCAATTGGGTGTTTTGCCCGTCGGGCAACGCAAGGTCTCGTAGCCCGGGTGAGCGGAGCGACACCCGGGACAACATCGGCACCGCCCCGGATATCGCTTCGCTCATCCGGGCTACGGACCGTTCGAACCTTGACATCGCCCCCTGTTCCACGGCTGGTGGGCCTGCCGGACCACTGAACTCCAGGGACTATCATGCGCACCACATCGGTCGGCGTGTTCAAGATCGCCACCAAGGGCCCCGGCGACGTCTCGGGCCTGATGGCCCTGATCGGCTCCGGCGCGATCGATCCGTCCTCCATCCTGGCCATCCTCGGCAAGACCGAGGGCAATGGCGGCGTCAACGATTTTACCCGCGAGTATGCCGTCGCCGCGCTGTGCACGGCGCTGGCGCCGAAGCTCGGCCTGTCGCCGGAGGCGGTCGAGCAGCGCATCGCCTTCGTGATGTCCGGCGGCACCGAAGGCGTGCTCAGCCCGCATATCACCGTGTTCACACGCCGCGAGGCCGAGCGTCCGGCCTCCATGTCGGGCAAGCGCCTGAGCATCGGCATGGCGCATACCCGCGATTTCCTGCCTGAGGAGCTCGGCCGGTCCGCGCAGATCACGGAGACGGCGAAAGCCGTGCAGGCCGCCATGGCGGATGCCGGCATCGGCGATCCCGCTGACGTCCATTTCGTCCAGATCAAGTGCCCGCTGCTCACCAGCGAGCGTGTCGAAGCCGCGAACGCACGCGGCAACAAGACCGCGACGATCAGCTCCTACAGCTCGATGGCCTATTCGCGCGGCGCCTCCGCGCTCGGGGTTGCGGTCGCGCTCGGTGAAGTTGCCTTCGATATCCACGACGAGGACGTGCTTCGGCGCTACGATCTGTTCTCGAAGGTGGCCTCGACATCGTCCGGGATCGAGCTGATGCACAACGTCGTCATCGTGCTCGGCAACTCGGAATCTTCAGTGAGCGAATTCGAGATCGGCCATGCCGTGATGAACGACGCCATCGATGCCCCGGCGGTGGTGTCGGCGTTGAAGAGCGTCGGCCTTGGCATCGCGCCGCAAACCGTCGTGGGCCGCGAGCTCGTCAACATCTTCGCCAAGGCCGAGGCCTCGCCCGATGGCAGCGTGCGCGGCTTTCGCCACACCATGCTGGAAGATACCGATATCAGCTCGACACGCCATGCCCGCGCGGCGGTCGGCGGCCTGATCGCCGGCCTTGCCGGCACCAGCGCGGTCTATATTTCCGGCGGCGCCGAGCATCAGGGCCCCGCCGGCGGCGGGCCGGTTGCGGTGATCGCACGGCTGATCTAAAGCGCGATGAGATCGGGATCCATCGTCATCGCGCTTCAGGTCGTTTTTTGAGCATGATCTTGCGGAAAAGCGCGGCACACTTTTCCGGATCATGCTCCCGCACGCGCCGACCTCTCCGCCCGGCGCAACCCTGCCCTTCGTGCCGGCTCAGTTGATTCATGCGGGCCCTTGCGAAAAAGGTGACGCCGCTACCCAAGGGGATTTGACTTCATGACTTTGCCGATGAGCTGGAACGAATGGACGCAGCACGATGGCGTTGGCCTTGCGGCACGCGTCCGCAAGGGTGAGCTGTCGGCGAAGGAACTGGCGCGTCAGGCTGCGGCCGCCGTTGCCAGGGTCAATCCGACGCTGTCGGGCGTGGTCGAGCTGTTCGAGGACGTGATCGCCGATCCCGCCAAGGATGGCGCCAACCTCGCCGGTCCGTTCGCCGGCCTGCCCTTCCTGATGAAGGATCTGGGGCCGACCATGAAGGGCCGGCTGCAGGAGATGGGCTCGCTGCTGATGCGCGGCAATCGCGCCGCGGCCGACACGTTTCTCACCGGCAAATTCCGCCAGGCGGGGCTCAATTTGATCGGACGCACCACGACGCCGGAATTCGGCGTGTGCAGCTCGGCCGACAATCCCGCGGTCTACGTCACCCGTAACCCCTGGAATACCGACTACACCACCTGCGGCTCGTCGGCAGGCAGTGCCGCGATGGTTGCCGCCGGCGTGGTGCCGATCGCGCATGCGACCGACGGCGGCGGCTCGATCCGCATTCCCGCCGGCGTCAACGGCAATATCGGCCTGAAGGTGTCGCGCGGCGTGTTCTCGCTGGCGCCCCACATGTCCGACCTCACCGGCCTCGTCTCGATCCAGGGCTGCCAGTCGCGCTCGGTGCGCGACACCGCCGCCTTCGTCGATCACGCCCGCGGGCCCGCACCCGGCGAGTTCATGCCGTTCTGGACCACGGCGCAGCCCTATTCCGAGATGATCAAGCGCGATCCCAGCAAGCTGCGCATCGCGCTGTCCCACACCTGGGGCGACTACACCGCGACGCCGGAGATCGCGGCCGAGTTGGAGAAGACCGGCCGCTTCCTCGAGGGTCTCGGCCATCACGTCGACTACGCGCTGCCCGAGCTCGACTTCCGCGCTGCGTTCGCGGCGCAGACCACCTGCTACATCTCGAACTTTTCGGTCGTGATCTCCAACATGCTGGCCGCGCGCGGGCTGGAGAAGCCGCCGGAAGACCTGATCGAGCCGATGAACATCCGGATCTGGGAAGCCGGACTTCACACCAGCTTCGCCGACCGGGCCAGGATGCAGGGCGTGTTCAACACGACGTCGCGCGGCTTCGGCAGCTTCTTCGAGCAGTGGGACGTGATCCTGACGCCGATCACGGCGCTGCCGACACCCAAGGTCGGCACCAAGGAATATCTCACCATCTCCGACAACCCCGATGTGCTCGACTGGTTCGGCAATCTGTGGCGCTTCTTCGCCTTCACGCCGCTCGCCAACCTCTGCGGCATGCCGGCGATCTCGATGCCGATGGCGAGCCAGGATCACGGCCTGCCGCTCGGCATCCAGGCGATCGCCAAGCAGGCCAATGACGGCCTCTTGCTGCAACTCGCCGCCCAGATCGAACGCGCGCTCGACGGCAAGTGGAACGGCGGCAAGAAGCCGAAGGTGCATGTCGGCTAGGATCGACTGTGCGTGCTAGCCGGCACCTCGCGCGATCGCCTTAATAGCGCGGCCCCGCGAGACGCCGTGCTCCGCGAGCAGGCGTGCCGCCGGACTTCGCGTTTCGGCAAACAAGGCAATAAGCGCATTGGCGCCGGTCACCGCGGCATTGCCGACCTCCTGGGCATGGAGCGAGGCGCGCTCATCCACGCGTTTGAACGCCGCCGTGGGCTCCGCGCTCTCGCTATCGATCACGGTGTGCTGGAGCTCGCTATCGAGATATTGCACGAGGCTTTGCCTCAGCTTGCCAAGATCGGCGTCGCAGGCGCGCATCACCGCGGACGCGTCCGGATCCTCCATCAGAGCGAGCAGAAAGTGTTCTAGCGTCGCATATTGATGCCGGCGCCGATTAGCGTAATCGAGCGCCTGCCGCTTCGTGGCCGCGTAATTCGCCGAGATCGGACGCTGCGACAGGTCAAGCAGCGCCTCGATCCGCTCGAGCCGTGTCACGGGATCGAGCGTCGCCAACAGCTCGTATTTGTCCCTGATGGGCAATTTCATTCGCGTCGCAACGGTGTCGGCAATCTGCCCGGGATCACGGGTTTGATCGAAGAACATCCAGATGTCGGGCACAAGAATTCCGTGCGCCGCCGTGTAATCCTGGAAGCGCTGATAGATTCTTCGGATCAGATCTCGCGCATCGCGGGCCGCTCCCTCGCTGACTTCAGCGACCTCGGCCTGATAGGCGGCCGACTCGGCAGTGAAGCTGCGTAGCGCGACACGTCGAAGTCCCCGCGTCAACACCCTGAGCGTGCCATCGCCGAGCGTTTCGAGCTCGAGCAGCTGGGCCAGGATGCCGATCTCGTAGACATCGGAAAATCGGGGATCATCGACGGCCGCCTCCCGCTGGATCGCCACCACGACCTCCCGTCCACCTTCGAACGCCTGGTTCAAGGCGCGCATCGTTTTCTCCCGTCCCACAAACATCGGATAGGTCGCGTTCGGAAACGGAACGAGATCGCGCAGCGGAATGGCTGGATAAAGCGCCGTCGTCGCCTTGAGCCGCGCAGCCGGCGCGATGGGGTCACGCCGCTCGGCGTGAAGCAGCGCCGACAATGTATTCCAGTCGGCAACGCCCAACATCCTCGACACCAGTTCGAGGCTCTCGCTGTGGCTGATGGTGACGGCTTTGGTGGTCAGGGATTCGCGCAGGGTCTGCGCCATAGCCTTGGCATCGCGAAAATCGCGCATCGGTTCGTCCTCTGCATGAGCGATCCAGATGTATCAGGCGGTTGCGTTGCTGACCCGGACGCTCGGGCAAAGGGGAGGCCGACGAGGGCTCGATACGTTCACCATTCCACAGAGGGTGCAACCGGCAGGTCGTATCAACCTCTGCGGAAGGTGGCGCAAAGACAGAAAGCTGTCAATTGCGATCTCAATTCTTCACTGCCGGGATGTGCTCCGCCGGCTGCTGCTGGCCCTGCTTGTACATCGCCAGCGCCTTGTCGAGCGCTTCGCGCAGCGCCAGCGCGGCGGCGACGCTACAGCGCAGATGCGCGGTCTGGACCACGTCGACCCTGACGGCGGCGCCGACCGGCATCAACAGGTTGGCGGCAAGCTCGATCTGGATCGCGCCGTTGTGGTGGCCGAAGCAGGAAGCGCCGTCGAAATAGATGATCGGTGCCCGCTCCGAGCTCGAGCTGGAAATAATGACGGGCCCCGGGTTGATGGCGGGTGTCTCGGGGTCAGCCATGGCATACTCCTTGGGGCATTGGACGAACGCCCACCATCGTTGCTTCGGCCGGCCCTGTCGAGGCCAAACCGGCCGTGCAGGGCGCCCGTGCGGCGATGCATGCGGGGTTTTGCGCGGCACCCAACACTGGTCTACAACGTTGTCATGTCCACGTTGCCCACCACGCTCCCATTCGAGGAACTCGCCGAGGCCATCAAGGGCCGCCGCTCCGATTACGGCCACATCAGCGGGCTCCAGCTCGACCGCTTCGCGCCCGGCGAGGCCTGGTCCAGCCTGCCCTACCGTCCCGTCTTCGTCGGCGACACCGAGACCGGCGTGCTGCATGGCGGCGTCGTCACCGCGATGCTGGACGAGAGCTGCGGCATGGCCGTGCAACTTGCGCTCGACGGCACGCGCGCGATCGCAACCCTGGATTTGCGCATCGACTATCAGAAGCCGGCAACCCCGGGCCTCGCCATCAAGGCGCATTCGGTCTGCTACCGCACCACGCGCTCGATCGCCTTCGTGCGCTCCACGGCCTATCAGGAGTCCGAGGACGATCCGGTCGCGACCGCGACCGCCTGCTTCATGATCGGCGCCAATCGCACCAACATGCTCGCCGACCGCAGGATGGATACGCGCAGCATCCCGATGCTGGAGGCGCCGGACGATCCCGAGGGTCCGTTCGCGAACAGCCCGTTCGCACGCTGTCTCGGCATCCGCATCAACGCGGACGGCACAACGACGATGCCGTTCTCGCCGAAGATCATCGGCAATCCGATCCTGCCCGCGATCCATGGCGGCATGACCGGCGCGTTCCTGGAGACCACGGCCATTTTCGGCGTCAGGCGCGAGCTCGGTATCGCCGGGCTGCCCAAACCGATCGGACTCACTGTCAACTATCTGCGCTCGGGGCGCGCGCTCGATACCTTCGCCAACGTGTCGATCGTGAAGCAGGGCCGCCGCATCGTCGCCTTCGAGGCGCGCGCCTGGCAGGATGATTCGGACAAGCCGATCGCCACCGCCTTCGGCCATTTCATGCTGCGTCCTGCGCCTGGAAATGACGTGGAATAGGCGTATTTTACTTGACGGCCGGGGTATGGAACCACAACGATAGCGCGTTCCCTGCGAGAGGTATTGGGTTGCGGCATCCGATCGACATCGTCGCCATGTTCGCCGCCATCTGGCTGCTGGCGTCGATGGTGCTCGACGCCTTGACGCCGAAGGAGCTGACGGCGGTTATGATCGCCATCGCCATCGGCCCTGCCGTCGTCATCACTGCGGTCTTCTATTATCTGCGCTGCCCGCGCACGGATTTCGCGGTGATCTTCGCCGCCCTTTGGCTGATCTCGGACATCGCCATCGCCTTCATCTCGCCGAAGGAGCTGCCGTATTTCCTGATCGCGCTCGGCTTCGTCCCGGCCCTGCTGATCGGCATCGTGCTGCACTGGCAGCGCTTCCAGCGCCGCCACGAGCAGCTGCCCGCGCCGTCGGTGAAGCGCGGCTAAAGCGAGACACGCCTGGCAACGCCGGTGCTCTCCCGCTTGCACGATCTGAGCGCGCGCCTCGTCCTTCGAGACGACCGCTTCGCGGTCTCCTCAGGATGAGGCTAAGCGGCATAGGAGCTCGTCAAAACTACGGCCGCGCACTCCGTCCTCATCCTGAGGGCCCGCCAACGGCGGGCGTCTCGAAGGATGGCCACAGCGGAATCGCTGCCAAATGCGATAGCCCTGCGCTTGCGGGAGAGGTGAACCGCGCTCCTGGTCAGCACTGGTGCAGCCAATATTCGCAGTGCTTCAGCGCGATAGCAGGTTGGTCTTTGCGAGGTCGATGACCTCGTCGCCGCGGCCGCTCATCACCGCGCGCAACACCCACAGGCTGAAGCCCTTGACCTGTTCGGCCGTGATGGTCGGCGGCATCGACAGCTCCTGCTTGGCGGTGACGACGTCGAGCAGCGCCGGGCCGTTATGGGCGAGCACCTCCTTCATCGCACCCGGAAGCTCGCCGGGATCCTCGACGCGCTTGGCAAAGATGCCCATCGCGCGCGCCATCGCGGCGAAATCGGGATTCTCCAGATCGACATTGGTGTCGACAAAGCCAGCGGCCTTCATCTCCAGCGCGACGAAGCCGAGCACGCCGTTGTTGAAGACCACCAGCTTCACCGGCAGCTTCATCTGCGTCAGCGTGATCAGGTCGCCCATCAGCATGGTGAAGCCGCCGTCGCCCGAGAGTGAAATGACCTGACGGCCGGGCTGCGCAGCCTGCGCGCCGATCGCCTGCGGCATCGCGTTGGCCATCGAGCCGTGCACGAAGGAGCCGATCAGCCGGCGGCGGCCGTTCATATTGAGATAGCGCGCGGCCCACACCGTGGGTGTGCCGACATCGGCGGTGAAGACGGCGTCTTCGGACGCGTTGTCGCTGATGACTTTTGCAAGGTACTGCGGATGGATCGGCTTGCTGCCGGGCGTACCCTTCGCAAGGGAGTCGAGACCCTCGCGCGCCTTCTTGTAATGCGCGATGGCATCGTCGAGATGCTTGCGCTGCGTCTTGGGCTTGAGCAGCGGCAGCAGTGCCTCGATGGTGAGCTTGACGTCGCCGACGAGGCCGAGATCGATCTTGCAGCGCCGGCCCAGATTTTCCGGGCGGATATCGATCTGCGCGACCTTCGCATCATCAGGGAAGAACTGCTTGTAGGGGAAATCGGTGCCGAGCATCACCAGCGCGTCGCAGGCATGCATCGCGGCGTAGCCCGAGGAGAAGCCGATGAAGCCGGTCATGCCGACGTCGTAGGGATTGTCGTATTCGACATGCTCCTTGCCGCCGAGGGCATGCACGATCGGGCTCTTGAGGCTTTCCGCGAGTTGCATCAGCGGCGCATGTGCGCCGGCGCAGCCACGGCCACAGAACAGCGTGATGCGCTCGGCGCCGTTGAGGAGGTCCGCCAGCGCCTTCAGCTCGTCAGCCTGCGGCACGACCTTTGGCGCTGCGAGCGAGAGCCCGCGCGTCGTCGACAGCGCGCGCTTGGGCGGCGCGCGAAAGGCGACATCGCCGGGCATGGCAACGACGGCGACGCCGCGCAGGCCAACCGCGGCGCGGATCGCATTCTCCAGCACGAAAGGAAGCTGGCTCGAATCCGAGACCAGCTCGCAATAATGGCTGCACTCGCGGAAGAGATTCTGCGGATGGGTTTCCTGGAAATAACCGCCGCCGATCTCGGCGGTCGGAATCTGCGCCGCGATCGCCAGCACGGGGACGCGGCTGCGATGCGCGTCGAACAGGCCGTTGATCAGATGCAGATTGCCGGGACCGCAGGAGCCCGCGCAGACCGCGAGGCTTCCCGTCATCTCGGCTTCGCCGGCGGCCGCGAATGCCGCGACTTCTTCGTGCCGGACATGGATCCATTCGATCGTGCCGCGCCGGCGCAGCGCCTCGGTAAGGGCGTTCAGGCTGTCGCCGACGATGCCGTAGATGCGCTTGACGCCCGCCTGTTCGAGCGTTGCCACGAACAGATCGGCCACGTTGTTGATCGCCATGTCGGTCTCCTGATCTCGCTGATGCGGCAAGATAGGATAATGCGCGACCGTGACGGCATCACGGCTTGTTTATTGCCGGTTCAGTCTTTCACAATCGCCCGATCATAGGCCGCGATGGTCACTTTCGCGCGCGCGGCGACATCGGCCGCGGTCATGCCGGGCTTGTAGAGGCTGGAGCCGAGCCCGAACGCGGTGACGCCGCCCTTGATGTATTCGGCGAAGTTCTGATCGGAGACGCCGCCGACCGCGGCGATCATGATGCCTGCCGGCAGCACGGCGCGAATCGCGGCGATGCCGGATGCACCCAGCACGCTCGCAGGAAAGAACTTCAGGCCCGATGCGCCGGAGCGCGCCGCGAGCAGCGCCTCGGTCGGCGAGAACACGCCCGGCAGCGTGATCATGGCGTACTGATGTGCACGCGCCAGCACCTGTGTATCCACATTCGGCGAGACCATCAGCGTGCCGCCGACGTCGTTGAGACGATCGACATCCGCCGTGGCCAGCACCGTGCCGGCGCCGATCAGCACGCCGGCCGGCGCCTGCTTCACCGCGAGCCCGATCGAGCGGAACGGATCGGGCGAGTTCAGGGGGATCTCGATCGCGGTCATGCCGGCCTCGATCAGCACGCTGACGATGGCTTCGGTCTCCTCCGGCTTGACGCCACGGAGGATCGCGACCAGCGGGCGCTGCATCGGCGGAAAGGGAACGCTCATCTCAAAGATCCTTCTATTTCATCCAGATCGCCGCCGCCGCCATCGACAGGCCGCGACGAACTGCGTCATCCGCATCGATCGGCTGCACGGTCACCGACACTGCGTCGAACGCGTGCCGGTACAGCGCGGCCAGCCGCCCCGACGCAATCAGCGTGATGCCGGCCTTCGGCAACGTGCCGGAGAGTCCTGCGGCAAGCTCGGCGCCGATCAGCGTGCCCGACAGCGTCTCGCGCGCAGCAGCCGGCGTGCCGCCGAACAGGAGCTGCCGCGACCGCGCCGTGAACAGCAGATTGGCCGCAAAGGCCGGCGCCTCATACGCGGATTTCACCGCCGCCTTGAAGCTCGCGATATCCTCGGCCTCTTCGGCACCTGCGACCGCGAGCGACAGAATCGTCTCGCGCGAAACGACGCTGAAGAGCTCGCCGGTCATGAAGGTGGAGAAATGCGCGACCGTGCCGTCTTTCACGCGCACCCATTTCGAATGCGTGCCGGGCATGCAGACCAGCGCTTCGCCCGCGGCATCGAGGCCGACCGCGCCGAGCAATTGCGTCTCCTCGCCGCGCATCACGTCCGGCGCAGCGACCTCGCGCTGCGCGATGCCGGGCAGGATGCGGATGTCGCGCGCCTCGCCCGGCACGCGCACCGCCTGCTTCAGGACGGCGGCGAGCGGCGCCGGCGTGTCGACATAGCCAGCCTCGACCCAGCCGGTCTTGGCCCCGGCCATGCCGCAGACGAGAACGGGCAGATCAGCGGGCGCCTCGACCGCGGCAAGATGCGACTGCAGCACGCCGGCAAAGCCGGCCTTCGCCGCCGCCAGCATGCCCTCGCCGCTGCGACGCTCGGCCAGCACCTGACCCGCGCGGTCGGTCAGCCACAGGCGAAAACTCGAGGTGCCCCAGTCCACCGCGACATAGGCGGGTTCGGTCATCGTCACGAATATCCTTCGTCTCACGGGCAAGACCCCGTCTCGCGACAATGAGACGGCTCCTTGCAAATCTGCCCCGGGATATCGGGGATTGCGGCCGCAAACCAGCGTTTTATCGCGGGGTCAGGGGTGCGGGGCGCGCTGGCACACCGCTTGCTGAAGCCACTCCACTCACATCCGTGAACCGCGCAACAAGACGCGTCAATTGTGGAGAGGAAATCCATGGAGATCGGCTATTTCACGATGCCTTCGCATCCGCCGGAGTGCGGCCTGAAGGAAGGAAACGACTGGGACCTGCAGGTCATGCGCTGGCTCGACGAGCTCGGCTATCAGGAGGCCTGGGTCGGCGAGCACCACACCGCGCCCTGGGAACCCAATCCCACGCCGGACCTTCTGATCGCGCAGGCCCTGATGCAGACCAAGCGGATCCGCATCGGGCCGGGCGGCTTTCTGCTGCCCTATCACCATCCGGCCGAGCTCGCCAACCGCGTCGCGATGCTCGACCATCTGTCCGAGGGCCGGCTCAATTTCGGCGTCGCCGCATCCGGCCTGCCGAGCGACTGGGCGATGTTCAACGTCGACGGCATGAGCGGGCAGAACCGCGACATGACGCGCGAGGCGCTGGAGATCATCCTCAAGATGTGGACCGATCCCGCGCCCTGGACCTACAAGGGCAAGTTCTGGACGGTGACCAAGCCGGACACGATGTTCGATTTCCTCAAGCCCCACATCAAGCCGCTGCAGGCGCCGCATCCGCCGATCGGCGTGGCCGGGCTGTCGAAGAACTCGGACACGCTCAAGCTCGCGGGCGAGCGCGGCTTCATCCCGATGAGCCTCAACCTCAACCCGGCCTATGTCGGCAGCCATTGGGACTCGGTCGAGATCGGCGCCGCCAAGACGGGGCGCAAGCCGAACCGCCAGGACTGGCGGCTGGTGCGCGAGGTGTTCGTTGCCGACACCGACGAGGAGGCCTGGAAGCTCTCGACCGGCGACATGATGGGCCGGATGATGAGCGAGTACTTCCTGCCGCTGCTCGGCCATTTCGGCTTCAAGGACTATCTGAAGCACGCCCCTGACGTCCCCGACAGCGACGTCACGGTCGAATATTGCGCCAAGCGGAACTGGATCGTCGGCTCGCCGGCGACCGTCGCCGAGAAGATCGAGAAGATCTACGATGAGGTCGGCGGCTTCGGCGTGCTGCTCGTGTTCGGCTTCGACTACAAGCACAAGGCCGAGGCCTGGCACCACTCGCTCTCACTGCTCGCCAACGAGGTGATGCCCCGCCTGAAGCATCTCGGCTCCGCGCAGAAGGCGGCTTGACCCGATGCGGGTGCGGCGCGAACCTGCCGCACCCGCTTCCATTCTCGGAGATTTCCGCGTGACGGTCGACGCCAATCCTCTCGACGCGAAGGAATTCAAGCAGGCGATGCGCCAATGCGCCGGTGCAGTCGCGCTGGTCACCGTCGGCACCGAGCACGGCAAGCGCACGGGCCTCACGGTGACCTCGGCCTGCTCGCTGTCGGACAATCCGCCCTCGCTGATCGTCTGCGTCAACCGCAACGCCAGCGCGCATGCGCGCATCCGCGAGGAAGGCGCGTTCGCGATCAACTTCCTGCACGAGGATCACGCCCTGCTGGCGCTGACCTTCAGCGGCCAGAAGGGCGTCAACGGCGACGACCGCTTTGCGTTCGGCCAATGGACGCGCGGCGCCACCGGCGCGCCGGTGCTGACCGACGCCGTCGCGGCGTTCGACTGCGTGCTGGCGCAGGAGTTCGAGACCAAGACGCATTCGATCTTCGTCGGCGAAGTCCGCAGCGCATCGCATTTGGCCACGGCCAAGCCGCTGGTGTACTTGCGCAGCAGCTTTCACACGCCGCAGGAAATCCGCGAGACCGTTTCAGTCGGCGACCTCGATTCGCGGCATCTGAGCTGGACGGATTTTTCGTAAGAGCGCTACTGCGCCGTCTCGATCTTCAGCAGCTTGATCTTGCGATAGAGCGTGGCGCGGCTCAGCTTCAGCGCGCGGGCTGCCTCAGTGACGCGGCCGCCGTGCTTGCGCAGGGCCTCGACGATCGTGGCGCGCTCGGCTGCTTCGAGATCAGGCTCCGTCGTCCGCCCACCAAACGGCGGCAGATCCAGATCCGCATCCGTGATGATTCCGCCCTCCGCGGTGCAGCCGGCGAGCCGCAGCACATGGCGGAGCTGGCGCATGTTGCCGGGATAGGAATAGGCCTCCAGCAGCGCCCAGGCCTCGTCCGACAGGCGGCAGTTCGGCGCCTCCTCGCGCGCGATCTGGCGGATGATATCGTCCCGGTCGGCGCGCTCGCGCAACGCCGGCAGCCGCACCTCCATGCCGCGCAGACGGAAATAGAGGTCGGCGCGGAAGGCGCCCTCCTCGGCCATGCGGCCGAGATCGCGATGGGTGGCGCTGATCAGGCGGATATCCACCGGCACCGGCTTGAGCGCGCCGAGCGGCCAGACCTCGCGATTCTCCAGCACGCGCAGAAGCCGCGTCTGCAGCGCGATCGGCATATCGCCGATCTCGTCGAGGAACAGCGTGCCGCCGTCGGCCTGCACGATCAGGCCTTTCGAGCCATCGCGTCGCGCGCCGGTGAAGGCGCCGGCCTCGTAGCCGAACAGCTCGGCGTCGATCAGGCTCTCCGGCATCGCCGCGCAGTTCAGCGCGACGTAATTGTTGCGCGCGCGGTTGCTGGCGGCGTGAATGGCGCGCGCGAACACGTCCTTGCCGACGCCGGTCTCGCCATGCAGCAGCACCGGCAGATTGTGATCGCCGATGCTTCGCAGCCGTTTGACGCTCTTGATCAAGCCGGGATCGCGGCCGGCCAGCCGGTGCAGCGCGTCGAAGCGATCGACGGGCGCATCGCGGCGCGGCGCATGCGACTTCGCGCGCAGCGGCGGCGCGACATGACCCTGGCCCAACGGACTGCCGTCGGCCCGGCGCAGCTCGACGATCTCGTCCGCGTTGCGCGAATGATCCAGCTTGATGTAGCGCGACAGGTCGATGCCCGATGCAATCAGGCCGTCGGTGAGGCCGAGCAAGGCGCGCGCCGAGCGGCAGGCGCCGACGATGCGGCGGTCGTCGTCATAGGCGAGCAGGCCGCTGCCGCCATCGCCAGGCACGGTCGCGATCCAGGCGCTGCGGAAATGGCCACGGAAGATCGCCCCCTCCATCCGCCGCGTCGCTTCCATGGTGACCGCGAGCGCGAGCTGATGCGCGGCGCGCTCCAGATCCTCGCGGCAGGAGGTGATGTTGATGGCGCCGGCGAGCCGGCCGGCCTGGTCGAACAGCGGCGCCACGGCGCAGGAGAACATGTGCCATTGCGCGCGAAAATGCTCGTCGCGATGCACCAGGATCGGCTTCTGCTCGGCGAGCGCGGTGCCGAGCCCGTTGGTGCCCTCGAAGGCTTCGGCGAAGTTCGAGCCGGTGTAGATCTTCCAGTCCATGAACATGCGCGCGTCGGCCTCGCCGGGCAGGCGGCTGAACAGCATGGTCGCGTTCGCATCAGCGAGATTGACGCAGTAGCCGGCGTCACGCAGCACGCGGGCGAGATCGTCGAGCTCCGGCGTGAGCAGCCGGATCGTCTCCGCCAGGGGCTCGGCGACGTGACGGATCTCGGATTCGGTCAGCGTCTGCGGCGGTCCCTGGCGGGCGGGATCGAGCTTGTGGCTGATCAGGCAGCGCCGCCACGAATTGGCAATCCGCGAAGAGGCGTCGACGTCGGCCACGTGATTGGCGACGGACAAGACACGGGCGACATGGTTCGAGGCCGAAAGGCTGGCCATCGCGGACGTCTCCACCCTGTATTATTGTGCAAAGTCTGGCAGCACGGGCGGGGATGTCAATCGGGAACCGGTTTCGCTGTCATTCCGGGGCGGCTCAAAGAGCCGAACCCGGAATGACGTCAGATCACGATTGCTGCACTGCGCTCACCACGTATCGATGCACGGGCGCTTCTTCTCGGTCCGCGCCGGCGGCTTCGGCACCGAGCGCACGCCGGCCATGATCCAGCACCGCGTCTCGGCGGGGTCGATGACGTTGTCGATCTCGAACACCGAGGCGATCGAGACCGCCTTGCCGTTGGCATAGAGCTCGGCGACCTTGTTGCGGTAATAAGTCTCACGCTCCTCGGGATCGGCAATCGCCTCCATCTCCTTGCGGAAGCCGAGGCGGACATAGCCTTCCAGGCCCATGCCGCCGAACTCGCCGGTCGGCCAGGCCGCGGTGAAGAACGAGGCGTGGAAACCGCCGCCGATCATCGACTGCGCACCGAGGCCATAGCCCTTGCGCAGCACGATGCCGAACAGCGGCACGGTGAGGCTCGCACCGGTCACGAACATGCGCGAGACGTGGCGCACGATGGCGGTCTTCTCGGCTTCCGGGCCGACCATGAAGCCGGGCGTGTCGCAGAGCGAGACGATCGGCAGGTCGAAGGCGTCGCAGAGCTGGAGGAAACGCGCGGCCTTGTCGCCGGCGTCGGCGTCGATGGCGCCGCCGAGATGGCGCGGATTGTTGGCGATCAGGCCGAACGGCTTGCCTTCGATGCGGATCAGCGCGGTGATCATGCCGACGCCGTAGTCGCGGCGCAGCTCCAGCACGCTGTCCTTGTCGGCGACGAGATCGATCACGCTGCGGATGTCGTAGACGCGCAGGCGGTTCTCGGGGATGGCGCGGCGCAGCAGGCGCTGGTCCGCGGCCTCCCAATCCGTCACCGCCCCCTGGAAATAGGACAGGTATTTTTGCGCGACCGATGTCGCTTCCTCCTCATCCTCGACGAGGATATCGATGACGCCGTTCGGCGACTGGAACGAGACAGGGCCGACCTCGGCCGGATGATAGACGCCGAGCCCGCCGCCCTCGATCATGGCGGGGCCGCCCATGCCGATCGAGGCGTTCTTGGTGGCGATGATGACGTCGCAGCAGCCGAGCATCGCGGCGTTGCCGGCAAAGCAATAGCCGGAGACGACACCAATGACCGGCACGAGGCCGGAGAGCCTTGCGAACTGCACGAAGGATGGGCCGTCGAGGCCGGTCATGCCGAGCCGGTCGGTGTCACCGGGCCGGCCGCCGCCGCCTTCGGCGTAAAACACCAGCGGCACGCGCCAGTCTTCCGCAAGCGTCAGCATGCGGTCGATCTTCTTGTGGTTCATGTGGCCCTGCGTGCCCGCGAGCACGGTGTAGTCATAAGCCACGACGATGCAGCGCGCGGCTTCGCCGCCGAACTTCTCGGCGTTGACGGTGGCAACGCCCATCACGAGACCATCGGCCGGCGTGTTCTTGATGAGATCGTCGAGCTTGCGGCGGCGACGCTGCGCCGCGATCGCAAGGCTGCCGTACTCCATGAAGGAGCCTTCGTCGACGAGCTGGGCGACGTTCTCACGCGCCGTGCGCTGGTTGGTGTTGCGGCGGCGCTCGACCGAGGCCGGGCGGTTCGCATCGAGCGTGTTCGCCTGGCGCGCGATCAGCTCGGCGAGATCTGGACGGATGTGATCCAGATCGATGTCGACTTCCGCTGCCGTGTGATCGGCCGCGACGTCCAGCGGCTCCAGATACAGGATCGGCTCGCCATGCATCAGCGTGACGCCGTCGCCGGCGGCAAGCTTCATGACGCGACCGCCCTGCTCGGCCATGACGAGGTGCTCCATCTTCATGGATTCGATCACGGCGAGCTGCTGGCCCGGACGGACGACCTCGCCCTCCTTCACCTGGATGGTGACGATGGTGCCTTGGAGGGGCGCGGCGACCATCACCGCACCCTCGGGCACGACTTGCGCGACGTGGGCCTCGGCGCCGTGAGTGCCGGTCCGCTCGGCCGCGGCAAAGTAAAGCGGCTTTGCGGCGCCGTCCGCCGCCTCGACCAGCTTGGCGATGTTGCGATCGATGAAGTCGGTCGCGATGCGGTTGGTCCGGAAATCGGGATGCGCCAGTACCGCCTGGAGGAAAGCGATGTTGGTGATGACGCCGTCGATCCGGAACTCGCGCAGGGCGCGCGAGGCTTTTGCGACGACGTCGTGCCAGGCCTCGCCGGGCGTATGCACGATCACCTTGGCCAGCAGCGAGTCGAAGGCCGCGCTGGTCTTGTAGCCGGCATAGCCAAAGCTATCGACGCGGACGCCGGGACCTGACGGCGGCTCGAACACGGCGAGCACGCCGCCGGTCGGATGCGTCGCGCCGGTCTCGTCCAGCGTCTCCATGTTGACGCGGAGCTGCATGGCATAGCCGCGCGGCTTCGGGATCGATCCTTGCGCCAGCCCAAGCGAGGCCAGCGAAGCTCCTGCGGCGACCGCGAGCTGGGCGCGAACGAGGTCGAGGCCCAGCACCTCCTCCGTCACGGTATGTTCGACCTGGAGCCGCGGATTGGCCTCGATGAAGGCAAAGCTGTCCTCGGCGGTGCCGTCGACCAGAAATTCGAACGTGCCGAGATTGTCGTAGGACGCAGCCGTCGCGAGCTGCCTGGCCGCCTCGATGATGCGGCCGCGCAGGGGCTCGCTGAGCGACGGGCTCGGCGCCACCTCGACCAACTTCTGGTGCCGGCGCTGGATGGTGCATTCGCGCTCCCAGAGATGGGAGATCGCGCCGTGATGGTCGCCGATGATCTGCACCTCGATATGGCGCGCCTGCCTGATCAGCCGCTCGGCATAGACGCCGTCATAGCCGAACGCCGCCTTGGCCTCGGACTGGCAGCGCGCATAGGCTTCCGCGAGATCGGCAGCTTTCTCCACGACGCGCATGCCGCGGCCGCCGCCGCCGGCCATCGCCTTGATCACGATCGCCGCATTGCTGCCGAGCGAGGTGAAGAACGCCGTGATCTCCTCGAGGCGCGACGGCCCGCTGGTGCCGGCGATGATCGGTACGCCGCAGCGCTTTGCGAGTTGTCGTGCGGCGACCTTGTCGCCGAACAGCTCGAGTGCCGCCGGCTTTGGCCCGACGAAAATGATGCCCGCATCGGCGCAGGCCTTGGCGAATGCCGCGTTCTCGCTGAGGAAGCCATAGCCGGGATGCACGGCGTCGCAGCCGGCGCCCTTCGCCGCCTTCACCACGGCCTCGATGTCGAGATAGGCCCGCGCGCCGCGGCCGGGGATTTCGACGGCCTCGTCGGCGACGCGCACATGCAGCGACAGTGCGTCGTCCGCGGGGTGGATCGCGACCGTGGCGATGCCGGCGTCGGCGGCCGCGCGCGCGATGCGGATGGCGATCTCGCCGCGATTGGCGATCAGGAGCTTCTTGAACGACATCGTATCTCTCAACTAAACGGCAGCAGGAAGGTCTGGATTGAGGTCCTGCTTCCTCACCTTGCCCGTCGCCGTCAGCGGCAGGGCCTCGATGATGCGGACTTCCGGAACTTTGTAGACGGCCATGCGCTCGGCGCACCAGGCGCGCAGATCTTCGGCAGAGATGGTGCCGACCGCCTCGGGCTTGAGCTGGATATAGGCCACCGGCACCTGCCCCTTGTCAGGATCGTCGCGCCCGACCACGCCCGAGCCCAGCACCTTCGGATGCTGTCCGAGCAGCGCCTCGATCTCCGGCGGAAACACGCTCATGCCCTTGACCTTCAGCATCTCCTTGCGGCGGCCGAGGAAGTGCAGAAAACCGTCCTTGTCGATGGTGCCGATGTCACCGGTGCGCAGCCAGCCGTCGATCAGCGACTCCGCGGTCGCCTCCGGCTTGTTCCAGTAGCTCTTGAGTAGCGACGGCGTGCGCACGCGGATCTCGCCCTCCGCGCCGAGCGGCAGCAGTGCGCCGGTCTCGAAATCGGTGATCTTGAACTCGGCGCCGGGGACCGGCAGGCCGACGAAGATCGGCTGGTTGTTGAGATCGAAATCGTCGTCCTGGAAGCCGGCCGTGAACGTGTTGGAGGTGTGCGTCTCCGTCATGCCCCAGGCCGCCTCCATCAGGATCGTGCCGGTGAGATCCTTCCAGCGCTTGCGATAGTCGGCGTTGAGCTTCTTCACGAAAGACACGACGCGGACCTGCTTCAGCGAGGACAGGTCGAACTCGCTCCAGCGCGGATGATCCATCAGCTCGACCGCGCCATCGACCGGCATTGCCGTGATCGTGACCTTGTACTTGTCGATGGCGGCCATCGCGCCGACGGCATCCCAGCGCGCCAGCAGGATCAGCGTCCCGCCGGAGAACAGCGGGAAGATCAGCCCGAAGTTTTCGCCCGCGATCCAGAACTCCGGAAAGAACGACAGGAACACGCTGCTCTCGTCCGACAGCACCGAGATGCCGTAATTGGCGGCGGCCGTATAGACCATGTCGCGATGGGTGTGGACGCAGCCCTTCGGCATGCCGGTGGTGCCGCCGGTGTAGTTGAGCGCGGCGACCTCATCGAGGCCGCGCGGCGGCAGCGGCGATGGTGCGGACAGTGCTGCGAGCGCGGGCAGCAGATCGATCGCACCGGAGATCGCGATGCGCGGCGCGCGGATCGAGTCCGGCGTCGGAAATGCCGGCGTCGCGGGAACGACATCGGCAAAGCTGGTGACGATGATCTCGCGCAGGCTCGCCTCGCCCCGGACCTGCTCGACGACGGGAATGAGCTGGTCCAGCGCCACGATCACTTCGGCCTTGGTGTCGTTGAGCTCGTAGGACAGCTCGAACGCACGCGACAGCGGGCTGACGGGAACGTGGACCGCGCCGAGCTTCAGGATGCCGAAAAACACGATGTGGAATTGCGGGCAGTTCGGCAGGAAGACCGCGACGCGATCGCCCTTGCGCACGCCCTTGGCCTGCAACAGCGCGGCAAAGCGGTCGCTCTGCTGGTCGAGCTCCGCATAGGTGGTGACGTGACCGTAGAAGATCACCGCAGGCCGCGTCGGGCTGCGCTTCGCCCAGGCGCGCAGATATTCCGTCAAGGGAACTTCGCCGTGCAGATAATTCGGCGCGCGCGGCATGCCTTTCGGCCAGGCCTTGTCCCACAACCCGCGCAAGGTGGCGAGGTAGTCCTTCTCATTGAGGCCTGCACTCATGGCGTCTTTCCCGTGCTTCTTATTATTGTGACGGCACGCGCGCGCCGTCACCCGACATCGCTACAGGTCGAGCACGGCAGAGTTCATGTCAAGGAAAACAGTTTTCCGCCGCACGGCCGATGCCGCGACGCGGAAAAACTACGCCGTCACGAGGCGAATGATCCGCGCCACCGCGGACGGGATCGGCGCGATGACCGGCACGGTGAATAGCGGCCGAAGCTCCCGCGCGGCTTCCCCCAGCGGCCCGCCGCCGATGATCACCGCTTCCGCGCCATCCTGCGCGATGCAGGCCTCGACCGCGCCGGCAAGCGCCTCGCGCAGCCGCGCGGGATCGCGCATCAGCTCCTGCGGATCGCCGCCCGCAAAGCGCGTGCCGGTGTAGCGCGACCGCAATCCCAGCGTATCTGGCAAAGCGTCGATCTTCGCCTTGAGCAGCGGCGTCGTGGTCGCCACGCCGAAGCGGCGGCCGTTCGCCGCGGCCTCCCGCATCGCGGACTCGCCGATGCCGACCGCAGGCAGCGTCATCGCCGCCTTGATGCCGGCAAGACCGGGATCGCCGAATGCGGAGACGATAAAGCCGTCACAGGAATCTTGATGCGCAAGCGCGATCTGTTCGACCTCGGGTGCAGCGGCTTCCAGCGCCTCCGCCGAGACGATCATCGTCGGCGCGCGCGTGGCCGTCGCGCCCACGATATCGAAGCCATCCGCGGCTGCGGAACTCGCGATCGCCACCATCATCGCGGTGGTCGCCTCGTTGCTGTTCGGATTGATCAGGAGGATGCGGCGGGGCGCCATGTCAGCCATCCGCCCGCGCCCGTGCGCCGATCTCCTGGAAGATCGCGGTGAGCTCGTCGACCTCGTCCTCGCCCTCGTGCGGCCTGATCCGCTGCTCCATCTCCTCGATGTGATGGCGCATGGCGTGGATCGCGCCGGCCTTGTCCCGGGCCAGGATCAACGCGCCGATGTCTGGATGCGCATCCGGCGAGCAATCCGGCTCACCCGGCTGCTCGAAGGTGGCGATCGCCAGCGACGTCCGCAGCATCAGCTCGCGCGACATCTCCAGCAGCACGCGGTTGCCGGCAAGCTTGGCGACCAAAATGTGGAATTCGGCCGTAAGCGACAGCGAGGCCCAGCGGTCGTTGCGGTCATGGCGCGCCTCGAGCTCCATATGCGCCTTCAGCTCGGCCTTGCCGGATTTGTCGAGCCGGTCGATCGCCGCACTCACGGTCGCGGCCTCGATGATGCGGCGTGCCGCAAAGATGTCCTGCGCTTCCTCCCAGCTCGGCCGGTACACGAACGCGCCGCGGTTAGGGATCTGCATCACCACCTTGCGCGAGGCGAGATGGGCGAGCGCCTGGCGGATGTGAATCCGCGTGGTGCCGAACGCGGATGCGAGCTTGTCCTCGCCAAGCTTGGCGCCGGGCTTGAGCCGCTTCTGGCTGATCGCGGTCAAAATGCCCTGCACGACCGGATCGTCGTCGATGCTGCGGAGGTCGACGGCCTCAGGCTCCTCGCGCTTCGGCTCGGGGCGCTTCGGCTTGCGCTTGAGGGGACGGCTTCGCTTCATGTCACGCTTTTACAGGATTCTGCCATGTTGCCGGAGCCCATTTTTTGCACAAACGAACCGCCATACTGTTTACAATATAGACATTGGATTGGCGCCAATTTTTGGCGCCTAAAAATTGACGCAGCACTTGCAGTGCCTTAGCGGGCGGGCCGCGCTGGCACGTCGCTTGCTAACCCCCTCGCGCAGGACAACGCGAAGGATGGAGCTGGCGTTGAGTGACGTGCGCGGACATTCGCTCGATCTGAAAGGCATCGGCCACGCCTTCGGCGCGACGGTTGCGCTGGACGAGATCGATCTGGCGGTCTCGGCCGGCGAGCTGATCGCGCTGCTCGGGCCGTCCGGCTGCGGCAAGACCACGATGCTGCAGATCATCGCGGGCTTCCTGCGTCCGTCCAAAGGCGAGGTCCGCTTCGACGGCGCGCGGGTCGAGCACATCCCCGCCAACCGCCGCCGCATCGGCATGGTGTTCCAGAACTACGCGCTGTTTCCGCATCTCACCGTGTTCGAGAACGTCGCCTACGGATTGCGTGCGCGCAAGCGCCCGAATGCCGAGGTCACCGCCAAGGTCGAGCAGATGCTCGGCCTCGCGCAGATGGCGCAATTTGCGCGCCGACTGCCCGGAGAATTATCCGGCGGGCAGCAGCAGCGCGTCGCGCTGGCGCGGGCGCTCGCGATCGATCCGGGTCTCGTCCTGCTCGACGAGCCGTTCTCGGCGCTCGACAAGAATCTGCGCCTGGACATGCAGATCGAGATCAAGAGCCTGCTGAAGACCTTTGGTGTCACCTCCATCATCGTCACGCATGACCAGGAGGAAGCGCTGTCGATGGCCGACCGCATCGTCGTCCTCAACAAGGGCCGCATCGAGCAGATCGACAGCCCGGATGCGCTCTACGACCGCCCGGCGAGCCTGTTCATCTCAAGCTTCATCGGCCACACCAACCTGCTCCGCGGCACCGTCACGGAGACCGATCGCGTGCGGCTCGACGCTGGCCCCGAGATCGACCTCGGACGCTCGGCGCAGCGCCGGCGCGGCACGCCGGTCACGATCTCGGTCCGCCCCGAGAATGTCGCCTTCGGTGCGAGCGAACGGCCCGGCGCCATCCCCGTCACGATCCGCGCCACCGTGCCGCTCGGCGCCGTCAGCGTCACCGAGGGCGTCGCCGCGAGCGGAGAGGCCGTGAAGGTCAGCCAGGCCCGCGCCGCCGGCATCGCGAAGGCGCAGGCCGGAGAGACGGCCTGGCTCTCGATCACCGACACTTCGCGCGTCAGCATTTTCAGCACGCCGGTCGACGATCTTTCAACGCATCAGCAAAGGAGTGTTTGACATGAGCCTATCCCGGAGATCGCTGCTCACCTCAGGTTCGGCCGCGCTTGCAGCCGCAAGCCTGGGATGGCCGACATCGTCGCGCGCGGCGTCCTCGATCGTGGCGACGACCTATCCCGGCAGTTTCGACGAAGCATTCCGCTCCGTGGTTGGGCCGGCCTTCAAGAAGACCAGCGACGGCGGCGTCACCTTCACGCCGCTGCTCGGCGTCGACCAGATCGGCAAGATCCAGGCCTCGCGCAACGCGCCGCCGTTCGACGTCGTGCTGTTCGACGAGGGACCGCTGATCCCGGCGATCGCCAGCGGCGTGCTGGAGAAATTCCCGGCCGAGCAGTCGAAGTCCTATGCCGACATTCCGAACGCGTTCCGCCATCCCGACGGCTACGCGCCTGTGATCACCTGTCAGTTGATCGGCATCGCCTACAATCCGAAGAAGATCACGACGCCGCCGACCTCGTGGGAGGATCTCTGGAAGCCGGAATACAAGGGCCGCGTCGGCATCACCGGCCTCGGCTCCAGCCTCGGCACTGCCTTCATGGTCGAGATCGCGAAGCTGAACGGCGGCTCCGAGACCAACATCGAGCCGGCATTCGAGGCCATGAAGAAGCTGCTGCCGAATGTCGGCGCGATCGCGGCCTCGCCCGGTGCGCTGGCGGCGCTGTTCCAGCAGGGCGAGATCGATATCGCCTTCAATTTCTGGAACAACGTCGCGCTGCTCGCCGCCAAGGGCGTCGACATCGCCTTCGCCAAGCCCAAATCCGGCGCCGTCGTGATCCGCACCAGCGCGCAGATCGTCAAGAACAACCAGGACCCGAAGGCGGTGCTGGACTATCTCGACACGGTGATGTCGGTCGAGACGCAGAAGGGCATCGAGGCTTCGCCCTGGGTGATGATGCCGACCAACGCCAAAGTGGCGCTGACCGGTGCCAACCTCACCGTGGCCAAGAGCGTCGACGACCTCGTCGCCAACAACGTGCTGCTCGACTGGACCAAGTTCCAGGCGATGCGGGGCGAATGGATCACCCGCTTCAGCAAGGAAGTGAAGATCTAGATGAATCCGGCCGGCACGACCGCATCACGACAAATGCTGCCGGTGGTCCCACTGGCGGCGTTGTTCCTGGCCGCCTTCGTGCTGCCGCTGATCGCGCTCGTCGCGATCAGCCTGTTCCGGACCCCGCAATTCGCGGAGCTGTCGCCGGCGCAATATCTGCGCTTCTTCTCCGACCCGTTCAGCATCAAGGTGTTGTCCGACACCCTGTGGCTCGGGGCGGAGGTCGCGCTGGCGACGCTGATCCTCGCCTACCCGCTCGCGCTGGTCTATGTCGCGAGCGGGCAATTCTTACGCACCCTGATCACCTTCCTGATCATGCTGCCGCTCCTGACCAGCACGGTGGTGCGCACCTTTGCCTGGATCGTCATCCTGGGGCGCGACGGCATCATCAACTCGGCGATGCTCTCGCTCGGGTTCTGGCAGGCCCCTGCCCGGCTGCTCTACACCTGGGAGGGCATGGTGCTGGCGCTGACGCAGATCCAGCTTCCGCTGATGGCACTGCCCGTGATCAACAGCCTGCTGCGGCTCGACGGCAATCTGATGCGGGCGGCGGAAGGACTGGGCGCGAGCCGCGCCCGCATCTTCCTCACCATCATCCTGCCGCTGACCCTGCCGGGCGCGATCGCTGGCTGGCTTCTCGTCTTTGCCGCCGCCGCGACCGCCTTCATCACCCAGACGCTGGTCGGCGGCGGCCGCATCATCCTGATGCCGTCCTATATCTACCAGCAAGCGGTCGGCGTGCAGGACTGGCCGTTCTCGGCGGCGCTGTCGCTGATCTTCACGCTGGCCGTCACCGGCATCGTCTTTGCCATCGGCGCAATGTCTCGCCGCTACGTGCGAGGCGTCGATGCAGCGTAGCTTCATCGACCGCCTCTATTCCGGGATCATCGGCGCGATCACCGGCTTCGGGATGCTGCTCCTGCTCGCGCCGACGCTGGTCGTGCTGATCATCTCCTTTACCGGCGGCATCACGCTGAAATTTCCGCCGCCGCGCTGGTCGCTGCGCTGGTATGTCGAGCTGCTGCAGTCGCAGGAGATCATCGAGCCGGCGCTGACCAGCCTGAAGGTCGCAGCCATCGCGACGATTCTCTCCGCTGTGCTCGGCGGCGCGGCGGCGCTTGGGCTGGCGCGCAGCAAGCTCAGAGTAGCGCGCGTGCTCGATGCGCTGTTCATGTCGCCGATGGTGCTGCCGGCCATGGCGTTCGGCCTGTCGCTGCTGCTGGTGTTCAACCTGCTCGGCATCCGCCTGTCGGCGGCAACCCTGGTGCTCGGCCACACCATCATCTGCGTGCCCTTCGTGATCCGGATGGTCGGCGCCTCGGTGCAGCAGCTCAATCCGGTGCTGGTCACCTGCTCGCTGAGCCTGGGCGCCAGCCGCTGGTACACGTTCCGCCGCATCACGCTCCCGCTGATCCGCCGCGGCATCGTCGCGAGCTGCTTCGTGGCGTTCCTGACCTCGTTCGACAACGTCCCGGTGTCGCTGTTCCTTGCCGATGCGCGCACTGAAGTCTTGCCGATCAAGCTGTGGGCGATCCTCGAAGGCAGCCTCGACGTGCGCGTCGCCGCCGTCTCCGGCGTGATCGTGCTGCTGACGCTGGCGGGGCTCGTCTGCGCCGAACTCTTCGGCGGCGTCAGCCGTCAGATCGGGAGCCGCTGACCATGCCGATCGAACGCGACCTTCGCGGTTATGGACGAGCACGCCCGGATATCGTCTGGCCCAACGGCGCCCGCGTCGCGGTGTCGCTGGTGGTGAATTTCGAGGAAGGCGCCGAGCTCGCGGTCGAGCAGGGCGACGCCGAGACGGAGCGCTATGGCGAGGTCGTCTCGACATCGCCGCCGGGCGTCCGCGATCTCGTCCAGGAGCAGGTGTTCGACTACGGCATGCGCGCGGGCCTGTGGCGCTTCCTCGACGCCTTCGCTGAGGCCAATATCCGCTCGACCTTCATGATGTGCGGCCGCGCGGTCGAGCGCGTGCCGGACCTTGCCCGCGCCGCCATCGAGGCCGGGCACGAGCCGGCGGTGCATGGCTGGCGCTGGCTGCCGCATGTGCTCTATGGCGATGCCGAGACTGAGCGTCGTGACATCGAGAAGACCCGCGACGTCATCACCCGCGCGACCGGCGTCACGCCGGTCGGCTTCATGACCCGCGGCAGCCAGAGCGCGTGGACCCGCGACCTCCTGATCGAGCTCGGCTTCGCCTACGATTCCAACGCGCTCGACGACGATCTGCCCTATTGGAGCCGGTCATCACGGGGATCGATGCTGATCCTGCCCTACGGCTTCGACACCAACGACATGAAATTCTTCCACCCGAACGGCTTTGTGCAGCCGGAGGATTTTTCGAACTATGTCGGCGCCGCGCTGGCGACGCTGGTCGAGGAGGCCGGGCGCGGCCGTTCCTCGATGCTGTCGGTCGGCTTCCATTTGCGCATCTGCGGCCGGCCGGCGCGGTTCCGTGCCGTGAAGGCCATTCTCGCCGAGCTGGCGCGGCTGGAAGGCCGCGTCTGGGTCGCCACGCGCGCCGACATCGCGACGCATTTCCGCGAGGCTGTGCGCTAGGCCGCCCGTACGCCCGCAACGAAGGTGCTGACCTCGTTCTCGAGCGATTGCAGTTTTTGCGATAGCCGGCCGCTCGACTGCAGCACGAGGCCCGCGGCCTGGCCAGTCTCCGCGGTCGCGTCGGTGACGCCGGAGATGTTCTGCGAAACCTGGTCGGTGCCGGAGGCCGCTTCTTGCACGCTGTGGGCGATCGCCTGCGTCGCAGCGCCCTGCTCTTCGACCGCGGCGGCGATCGACGAGGAGATCTCGTTGACCTCCATGATGGTCTTGCGAATGCTCTCGATGTTGCCGACCACCTGGTTGGTCTCGGCCTGGATCGCGGTGATCTGCGCGCCGATCTCGTCGGTCGCCTTCGCGGTCTGGCTCGCCAGCGATTTGACCTCGCTCGCGACGACCGCAAAGCCCTTGCCGGCTTCGCCCGCACGCGCCGCCTCGATGGTGGCGTTGAGCGCGAGCAGATTGGTCTGCGAGGCGATCTGGTTGATGAGGTCGATGACCTCGCCAATCTTGTTCGCGGCGGCAGCGAGCCCCTGCACGGTGTCGTTGGTGCGCTGGCCGTCGGCAGCGGCCTTGTCGGCCACGCTCGCGGCCTGCGCGACGCGCTGGCTGATCTCGGTGATCGAGGCCGACAGCTGGCCGGCGGCGGAGGCCACCGTCTGCACATTGCTCGAGGCCTGCTGGCAGGCCGAGGCGACGAAGGTCGCGCGGTCGGTCGCCTTGTTCGCGGTCTCCGACATGCCCTGGGCGGCCTGCTGCATCGCGCGCGCCTCGTTGAAGACGTCGCGGACGACGGCCTGCACGCTCGCCTCGAACTTGCCGGCGAGATCGGCCATCGTCCTGCGCTTCTCGTCGTCGGCCCGCTGCTTCGCCACCTGCTGCTCGGTATGCATCCGGCCCACGGCGGCTGCATTGTCCTTAAACACGGCCAGCGCCTTGGCGAGCCCGCCGACCTCGTTGTTGCGATCGGTGTAGGGCACCTCGAACGCGCTGTCGCCGGCGGCGAGGCGTTCGGTCAGCGCAGTGATCTTGGCAAGCGGCTTGGTGACGCTACGGCCGATCACGAAGGACGCGCCCAGCACGAGCACGAACACCGAGAGGCACACCAGCGCGAAGGTCATCGCATCCTGGCGGAACACAGCGTCGACATCGTCGAGATAGATGCCGGTGCCGATGATCCAGCCCCAGGGCGCAAAGCCCTTCACATAGGAGATTTTCCCGACCGGCTGATCGAAGCCGGGCTTCGGCCAGAGGTAGCTGTAGAAGCCGGCGCCCTGTTTGTTGACGACATCAACGAAACCCGAGAACAGCCGGTTGCCGGTGGGGTCCTTCATGTCGGAGAGATCCTTGCCGTCAAGCTCGGGCTTGATCGGGTGCATGATCATCTTCGCGGCCATGTCGTTGAGCCAGAAATACTCGACCTTGTCGTAGCGAAGGCTCTTGATCTGCGCGATAGCGGCGGCCTGCGCCTGTTCGCGCGGCAGTTTTCCGTCGCTCTCGAGCTTCTGATAGTGCGCCAGAATGCCGTAGCCGACATCCACCATGTGCTGCGTCTTGGCCTGGCGATCGGCGATCATCTGCGCGCGCAGGGTCGAAAGCGCGATCGGCGCCAACGCGATCATGCCGAGAAGGCTGATGCCGACAATCAGGACCAGCTTGAAACTGATGCGGGAGAAAATCATCGGTGCTCGCAAGAATTGGCGGGGCTGATATGCCATTTTATCCCGACTGCCTTAGCAAAGCTTTAAGCATCCGGGTTCTCGAAATCCCGCAGAAGTACGCGAGCCAGCGACAGCCTGTCGCGCGCCTGCCGGATGATTTCCAAATCGGACAACAAGATCGACGTCGCGTTCGTGTGACGCGGACTTTAGAATTCGTCGACATTGGCGCCGCCGCGCAATCTAGAAGACCTCGATATCGGCCCTCGCAGCGTTGACTTGCGCGGGCCTCTGGCGGAACGATCGCGCAGATATTCGGCGCCAGCCGGAGCGTTGCGCGCTGCCAGAGGCGAGAGGCTCCATGCATCGATCGACATCCGCCAAGACCCTCGACCTTCCCGCACTATGCGCGGCCGAGCGTCTGTTCATCTGGGGTTTCCGGGCGAAGGCACGCAGCGGAGGCGCGGTTCCGACCGCAGCCGACATCCAGCAGGTCTACGACCATTTTCGCGTCGGCGATGCCGTGCCGTCGCTGGACTCCATCATAGAGATCTTTGCCTGCACCGCGCATACCGCAATCGAGGTGCACTGCCCGACCTGTCCGCGCATGTCGGAGAGCGAACATGGAATCTTGCGTGCGATCGCCGCCGCGCAGAAGGAGCGCGACGATGTCGCTCGCGAGCAGTTCGAATGCTGGCTGCCGCCGGTCGGCGCGGATTGGGCGCTGGCGCCGGTCCGCGGGCTGGCAACGATCTTCCGCATGGCCGGCCTCATTTTGCCCGATCGACAGGTCCAGTCGTTCGACCGCGACCGGATGATGGCGATGAAGAGCTGGTTTGTCGGCAGTCCCACGCTGCACTGACGAGATCGGTCATGACGCAGGATAATTGCAGCTCCGTGGCGGCCTCCGAGACCGGCCCAACGCGACTTTGCCCGCTGCAGGCCGCGCTGGCGTCGTCGCGAAGCGTCGAAGGCTATGACGATTTCTGCCGCGTCGCGCTGTCGCTGTTCCGCTTCATTGGAGCGGCCTACGCGACCGGCGCATCCGATTGCTGGGAGGCGGCCTATCGCTTCGCCGACGAGGCGCCCGGCATTGCCGACAGTCCGCTGCTGGTCGCGCGGGCTGCCGCGCTGGTCAGGATCTTGCGCAGCGGCCGGCCATGCGCGCTGTGCTTCATGCCGCCGTCCTGCCGGCGGCTCTCCAAGGACGAGGCCGAGTTGATGCGGCTCGTGGCGGTCGCACGCCGCAAGCAGCCCGGGGAACTCGAGTCCGTCGTTAGCCAGTTCGTCGGCAATGAGAGCGAAATCGCGACGACGCGCGCGGTCAACGCGCTGGCGTGCTGCTGACGCTTTGATGGGTTCTACTCGCAGCTTGCAGGATATTGCTGTATCGATATCGCCATGGAGACGCAGTGCTCGTTGCCCTCCATGAAACCTCCAGACGGCCCCAGGGATCACCACCGCTGGGGTCGTCGTTTCGCGTCACGGCTTAGCGACCGCTCTTGCCGAGCACGAGATCGATGGCATGAGCCGCGATCTTGCGCAGTTGCGGCTCGTCACCGAAGGCACGTTCGAGCACCCCAAGACCGCGCGTCACCGTGATGATGTGCAGCGCTGCGGCGGCCGGATTGCCGCTGAATTCGCCACGCTCGACGCCCGCCGACAGCGTATCCTGAACCAGAGCGGTGATGCGCGCAATGAGGCTCGCAAAAGCCTGGCGCGCGTCCTCATCCAGCCCCTCGCCTTCCACCGCGCCGAGCTCCATCAATCCGCGCGTGGTCGGACAGCCGCGCGGCGGCGAGCCGGAGCGGAAATTGGTGATGGTCAGGTCGAAGAACGCGGTGAGGCGTTTTCGCAGGGAGCCCGAGCCGAGCGCCTTCTCCAGGGCGAGGAGATAATCGCCCGCATAGCGCTCATAGGCCTGCAGGAACAGCGCTTCCTTGCTGCCGAAGGCATTGTAGAGGCTGCCGCGCTGGACACCGGCGTCGCGCGCGATGTCCGACAGCGAGGTGCCGCGCACGCCCTTGCGCCAGAACTGGTCGAACGCGATGCGCAGGACGTCGTCGTGATCGAACTCGCGCGGTCTCAAATCCCGACTCCCTGGGAAAGTATTTGACACGATGTCAAGAATATGGTTTCTCGACATCGTGTCAAAAACAAAATGGGATTGATGGCCCGTCACGTCAATGGGCTGAACGGCCGAGGCTCGTCATGCGAGTCTGGCTGATCGATCCACCATGCAAAGGGACCAGCTCATGCCGCTCCTGCACATCTCGATGCGCGCCGGAAAACCGGAAGCCTACCGGAAAGCGATCCTCGACGGTCTCTATCGCGCCATGCGCGAGGCGCTGAACGTCCCCGAAGGCGACGAGTTCATGACCATTAGCGAGCTTTCGCCGGAAAACTTCCGCTGCGGCAATGCCTATGGTGTGAGCCGCAGCGACGACGCCGTGCTGATCCAGATCACGGTGTTTGCCTCGCGCACCCCCGAGCAGAAGAAGGCGCTGTACCGGCGGATCGCGGCGCTGCTCGGCGAGAACCCGGGCATCCGCCCCGAGGACGTGTTCATCAACGTGCTCGATGCACCCGCGGAGAACTGGTCGGTCGGAAACGGGATCGCGCAATTCGCGTGAGGCGGCCAAGGTTTCAGCCCGCAACACACGTCGTCATGATTTCATCGAGCTCGGTCTTCGAGAGCACGCCGAGTTCGGCGATGAAGACGATGCGGGTCCGCGGCACGTCCGGCGGAGGCGGCTCGCCCGGCGCCAGCGTCGCGCGGCCGCCGGCGAACTGAAACACCATCTGGCGGCCGGGCTGCTCGATCGTCTCGAACAGACCCTTTGCGCGCGCAAGCTTTGGCGCGAGGCGGCCGATGGCCTGCTGCAGGCGCGGCAGCGAGATCGGCTGATCCGAGGTCCAGCTCAGCGTTTCGAAACGCTCCTCGGATGGCCGCTTCGGCCCCGGATTGCGCGGCGCCGACGTGCGATCGGCGCCCGCGGGAAACAGCAGCGCCGACGGAAGCTCGCCATGCCTGGCATCGACCACCACAGCAGGCACGCGCTGCGCGCGGATGGCTTCGCGCAGGCGGACGCCTGCGCCGTCATCCGCCATATCCAGCTTGCTTAGCGCCACGATGTCGGCGACGCGAAGCTGCGAGCGCAGCAGCGCATCGTCGAGAGCGGCCGGCGATGTCCCCGCGTCCATCACGCAGAGCACCGTCTCCAGCGGCGCCTCGCGCAGGATCACGGGATCCATCAGGTTGCGCACGATGTCGGAGGGATCGGCAACGCCGCTGGTCTCGATGACGATGTATTCCGGCTTCGGGTCACGCCGCAGCAGCGTCGAGAGCGTGCGGAGCAGATCGCCTTCGAGCGAGCAGCAGATGCAGCCATTGGCAAGGCTGACCACGCCGTCGCTCGCGCCCGCGATCAGCTCCGCATCGATGTTGATGGCGCCGAAATCGTTGACGACGGCGGCGATCCGCCGTCCCTCCGCGTTCGCCAGCAGATGGTTGACGATCGTGGTCTTGCCAGCCCCCAGAAAGCCCGTGACCAGGAGAACGGGGACCGGCATGGATCAGTTCTCGACCACGGGGCGGCGCACGGGCTTGCCGGGCCGCGCCGTGACGTAAAGAATGCCGTCGCTGATCAGCGGCTGGCCGCTGACGACGAGATGGCGCACGCCTTCGGACGGCCGGTTCATCGCCGTGAAGGTCGCGCGGTCCGAGAGTTTTTCGTAGTCGAACACCACGATGTCGGCATCGGCATCCTTGGCGAGCCTGCCCTTGGCGCGCATCGCGGGCGTGCTTTGCGACAGGATTTCCGCCGGGATCAGCGCACATTTGCGCACGCCTTCCAGCAGCGACACGGTCTTGCGCTCGCGCACCCATTCGCGGATGAATTTCGTGAAGCACCCGGCCGAGCGCGGGTGCGAGGTGGCATCGTCAGGCAGCGGCCAGGCATCACCAGTGTAGGTCTTGCCGTCCGACGTCGTCCACGGCATCGCGTCGGACGCGATCGCGCCGCCGGGATAGAGCACCGACAAGTCGAGCAGGTCGCGATGATGCGCATTGTGCTCGGTGTCGAGGATGTGCCAGAGCACCAGCGAGGACGGCTCCTCGGCCTGCGCCTTGAGCAGTTCCTCGCGGTCGTGGAAGCGATAGCCGTCGGTGACGCGCTGCACGGAATCGTAGCCGGTGCCGTTGCGCTCGACGAATTGGGGATCGCTGAAGAAGGCGGCGGCCAGCACGGTCGAGCCGGTGCCGTAGGGATAGGCCTCGACCGTGATCGGCAGGCCCTGTGCCTGCGCCTTCGCGATCAGCACGCGGCAGCGCTCGATGTCGGTCTTGCTCGACGAGTTGAAATGGCAGATGTGCATGTGCGCGCCGGTGGCGCCGGCATAGCCGATCAGGCGGATATAGGCTTCCACCGCGCTTTCGGGGTCGATGCGCGACATGAAGGCGACATGGGTGAAGGTCGGCACGTCCTTGGCGGCCGCAAGCTGGCACACGGCTGTCAATTCCTGCACGCCGGCGCCCGGCGCATAGGCGTTGAGAATGCCGATGCCGATGCCGCCCTCGTTCAGGCCGCGGGTGAGGCGCTCGAGCACGCCGGCGACCTCTGCATCGGTTGCCACATTGTCCATCCAGCGGCGATCGCGCATGGCGTTGCCGAACGCCTCCAGCGAGCTCTCCGCGTTGGAGCCGGTCATCGCGCCGATGCGCGCAAAGGCCCAGTTGGTGGCGGCGCCGTAGTTCAGCACGCGACCCTTTCGGGCCTGGCGCTCGTACCAGGAGCCGACGGGCAGCACACCGGCTTCCAGATCGAGCGTCGTCGTCACCCCATCGAAGGCCTGCATGCGGTCGGCCGGAATCGACTGGCCATGGGCGTGCAAATCGATGAAGCCGGGCGCGACCACGAGGCCGGTGGCGTCGATCACCCGCTCTGCGCCGCCGAGGCCGGTGCCGACGGCGGCGATCTTGCCGTCCACCACCGCCACATCGCCAACGGCATCCATCCCGCTCGCGGGATCCACCACCCGGCCGCCAGAGATCACCAAACCGCTCATGTCGTCACTCCAAAAGCTATTGCCAAACTCTCCAAAGGCCCGGCAGCCGCTTCGGAGGCGCAAGACCGGCCGCATCGCGCCGTCTCGGCGCGCATGTTGCAGATTTTGGGGAGAACGACCACCGCCGCTGATGCCGATGCTGCATGCTTGCAGGTGAGGCCAGTCCACGCAGGGCGCGTATCGGGACCAGAGTGCAACGCCGCGGCGTCAATTCGCCGCTCCAGCTGGCATACGCTCGCATCCTCGCGGCAGGGTTTGCCCGAGCTGTGCTTTTCGTCCCACCCTCGCGAAAGAAAGGGCGCGGGGAAGACCGGGCGCCGGCCGGCACCCATAAAACCCCCGTGCTGAACGGATGCACGCGCAGTGCACAGGGGAAACACAGGGCAGCCGAAACCAGGCCTTCCCTGCGCGATGGTTTGACGGCCTATGCCGCGCTCTCCCGGGAGCCGAGTTCCTTCTGGCCTCCCTCGCCCCCGCGAAATTCACGGCACCGCGCCGGTTGGCACGATGACGCCTTCGCCGGGGCTTGACCGTAGCAACGACGGCCAGGACCACACGGTTTCGCCGTACGCGGGAGCGCCGTCCGTCGATCGCGGTTCGTACCATGCTCACGAAGTTCATCTCGCCCTGCACGCCACACCCGCCTTTGACGCCGCCCGCGTCCACCGCAACTCCCAGCCCGCGCTCGCGACGACGTACGACCGCCCCTTTGGTGGGCTGGGATGCGCGACACATACGATATTTCCGAATTTCGGTAAAGTGGAATATTTTTGGCAGGCCGGCTTGACAGCGGCCTGGCTGTTTTGCCCGTCGAGGCCGAGCAAGAACTCGGCATTTCGGGGAGTTGATGTACGATTCTGTTCATGACGAATCGCACATTCAAGTCCGGCGAGAGCCGAGAGCAACTCAGTCTGCTTCCAGCGCGGGTTGAGGACTATG
>NZ_DASYWN010000004.1:0-38941 GCF_035935975.1 Bradyrhizobium sp. | reverse complement strand
ACGGGCTATTACGGCAAGCCGGGCCCCATCGTCATGCTTCAGGGCTGGCTCGAGTTCCAAGCCATGAAGCGCGGCGCCAATCTGTTGATGCGCCAGTCGCAGATGGGCCAAACCGATGTGTGAATCGGATAGCCCGCAAGGAGAGAGGGGCACCGTCGTTGCGGTGAAAAAGAAAGGGCGGGAGACATGCCGAAGATCAACAGGGACGGCGTCGGGATCTATTACGAAGTTCACGGCGACGGTCCGCCGCTGTTGCTCACGCACGGCTATTCCTCGACCTCCGCGATGTGGCATGGCCAGGTCGACGCGCTTTCCAGGGACCACAAGCTGATCCTGTGGGACATGCGCGGCCACGGCCAGTCTGACTATCCTGACGATCCCAAGGCCTACAGCGAAGAACTCACCGTCGGCGACATCGCGGCGATCCTGGATGCGGTCGGGGCTGGGCGCGCCGTCATCGGCGGGCTCTCGCTCGGCGGCTACATGTCGCTCGCCTTCTATCGCGCGCATCCCGAACGCGCCCGCGCGCTGCTGATCATCGACACCGGCCCGGGCTTCAAGAAGGACGACGCGCGCGAGGCCTGGAATGCGCGTGCGCTCGGCACCGCCGACAAGCTCGACCGCGAAGGTCTCGCCATGCTGAAATCGGCAACGCGCGAGCGCGCCACCGCCAGCCATCGCAACGCCAAGGGGCTGGCGCTGGCCGCGCGGGGCATGCTGACCCAGCGCGATGCGCGCGTGATCGAGCTATTGCCCGACATCAAGGTGCCCAGCCTGATCGTGGTCGGCGCCGACGACACGCCGTTCCTCGCCGCGTCCGACTACATGGCGGCAAAGATCCCCGGCGCACAAAAGGTCGTGATCCCCGCGGCCGGACACGCCGTCAACATCGACCAGCCCAAGGCTTTTGTTGACGCGGTGGTGCCTTTCCTGAAGAACTTGCCGGCATAATAGGATCGGACAGGAACACAGGCCATGAAGCGGGCGATGTTGGCTGCGGGTGCGGTGTTGCTATCGGTTTCTGCGCAAGCCGAGCCGTTCAGCGGGATGCCGCCGCGCCAGCCTTTCGTCACGACCTTGTCGAACAACACCCCGCTCGCTTTCGGCATGGACGCCGGGCAGACCGCGCGCGCCCTCGGGCAGCCGCTGCAATATGTGCGGGGACGTCCCGGCAACGAGATCTATCTCGCGCTTCGCAACCTCGGCGGCAGCGGACTGATCCCCTCCCGCCACCGCCTGTTCCTGCAATTCCGCCACGGCCGGCTGGCGGGATGGAAGGAAGACTACGGCGAGAACTGGATGTGGGAGTGAGGTGCTTCTCCTCATGGTGAGGAGCGGCGAAGCCGCGTCTCGAACCATGCAGGCCCCCGCTGCTGCTCCTCGGCCTTCATCCTTCGAGACGCGCTGACGCGCTCCTCAGGATGAGGGGAGAGAGCTGAAATTTCGGAACGACAACCAAGAAGGACAACCCGCGTGGGACAAGACATCAAACTGACGGCTTCCGACAATTTCCAGCTCGGCGCCTATCGCGCTGATCCCGCGGGCAGCCCGAAGGGCGCGGTGGTGGTCATCCAGGAGATCTTTGGGGTCAATCACCACATCCGCTCGGTCTGCGACCGCCTCGCCAGGGAAGGCTATGTCGCGATCGCGCCGTCGATCTTCGACCGCACCACGCCGAACTTCCAGTCGGGCTACACGCCCGACGAGATCGCCGAAGCCCGCAAATTCGTCGCCAGTCCCGATTGGGAGGCGATGCTGCGCGACACCCAGGCCGCAATCGATGCGGTGAAAAGCGTCGGCCCGGTCGGCATCATCGGCTTCTGCCTCGGTGGCAGCATCGCCTTCGTCGCGGCGACGCGATTGAACGGCCTGAAGGCTGCGGTCGGCTATTACGGTGGCGCCGTCGTGCGCTTCGCCGACGAGAAGCCGAAAGTGCCGACGCAGCTTCACTTCGGCGAGAAGGACCAGGGCATTCCCCTGACCGACGTCGAGACCGTCAAGGCGAAGCGGCCTGATGTCGAGGTCTTCATCTATCCCGGCGCCCAGCACGGCTTTCATTGCGACGAGCGGCCGAGCTACGACAAGGCGAGCTCGGATATCGCCTGGCCGCGCAGCCTGGAGTTCTTCGCGAAGCATTTGAGATAAGGCCCGACTCTCTCCTCCGTCATTCCGGGGCGACGCGTCAGCGTCGAACCCGGAATCCATATCTCCACCGTCACTGACGCACGATGGATTCCGGGCCCGCGCTACGCGCGTCCCGGAATGACGAGGAGAGAGTGTCTTAAAACCAGCGCTCGCCGACGAACACGGTGTCGCCGGGCGCAAGCGGCGTGCCGAGCGGAACGACGGCGCGCATGGAGCCGCCGGCTTCGGTGTGCGTGACTGTGACGACGTCGCGCTTGGCGCGGGGCGAGAAGCCGCCGGCGATGGCGACCGCGCTCTCGACGGTCATGTTCGGCACGTAGGGATATTGGCCGGGCGCGGAGACTTCGCCGAGAATGAAGAACGGACGATAGGTGTCGATCTCGACGGCGACCGACGGCTCGCGGATGTAGCCGTTGCGCAGGCGCCCGGCGATTTCGCCGGCAAGGCCCGCGGTGGTGCGGCCGCGTGCCGGCACCGCGCCGATCAGCGGCATGGTGATGGAGCCGCCGGCGTCGATGGCGTAGCTGTTGGTGAGACCTTCCTGGCCGTAGACCACGACGCGCAGCTTGTCGCCGGCGTCGAGATGGTAGGAGGCGTCGTAGCGCGCGGGTGCGACCATCGGCGCGGGGTAACCGACCGGCATCGGCGCGGGCGATGCGGCAAAGGAATTGCTGAGCGCGGCGATGGCGCCGCCGCCGTTGTTGGCAACGACGACCGGCGGCGCGGCGTAGGGCTGGCCGTAGGCCATGGCGTCGAGATCGGGGCGCGGCTGCACGTAGGCGACGGGGCCGGCGGTCTGCATGCAGCCGCCAAGGGGCAGCGCGGCGGACGCGGCCAATGATGCTGCCAAGATCGACCATCGAAACGCGCGTGCAACCGGCACCGGACCTGTCCCTCGAAACGAGATGGCTCCAGTGATGCACCGGTTATGGTTAATAAAGCGTTGAGTGGGACTTAGTGTAACTTAGCCCTGACTATGTGGCGCTGTCATTCCGGGGCGTCGCGATAGCGACGAACCCGGAATCCAGATGTTGTGGCGCGAGATTCGCGCTGACGCGCGCCCCGGAATGACGGCCCAATACGACTACGCGCTCACGCCGACGCCGATCGGGCAGGACACGCCGGTGCCCCCTAAGCCGCAATAGCCGGCGGGATTCTTTGCCAGATATTGCTGATGATAGTCCTCGGCGAAATAGAACGCGCCGGCGGGTGCGATCTCGGTGGTGATGGCACCGAGGCCCTTTGCGGCAAGCGCCTTCTGATAGAGCGCCCTGGACTCGTCGGCGGCTTTCTTCTGCGCATCCGAGTAAGTGTAGATCGCGCTTCGGTACTGCGTGCCGACGTCGTTGCCCTGGCGCATGCCCTGCGTCGGGTTGTGGTTCTCCCAGAACGTCTTGAGCAGACGCTCGTAGGAGATCTTCTTCGGGTCGTACACGACCAGCACCACTTCGGTGTGGGCGGTGCGGCCCGAGCAGACTTCTTCATAGGTCGGGTTCGGCGTGTGGCCGCCCGCATAGCCGACGGCAGTCGTGACGATGCCGTCGCCGAGTTCCCAGAACTTGCGTTCGGCGCCCCAGAAGCAGCCGAGTCCGAACACCGCCTGCTCGAGGCCGTCGGCATAAGGCGGCTGCAGCTTGCTGCCGTTGACGAAATGGATGGTCGCGGTCGGGATGGCTTGCGCACGGCCGGGCAGCGCCTCAGTTGCGCTCGGCAATGCGGTGGTCTTGCGCATGAACAACATGATGTGTCTCCGCAACGCGCTGACGTCGCCTGGGCCAGATGCCCAGGCGGCGTGCTCGCGATCAGGTGGGAATATAGGGATCTACGTCAGCGAGGGCAGCCTTGTTACGCCGCACTGTTACGCCGCACGCCTCGCAGCGCTCAGTCTCGCGAGTAGCCGATCAGGGGTTTCCGCGGCCGGAACAGGATCATCAGCAGGATGCCCAAAATGCCGAGGACGGCGAACACCGGCTGGTCCAGCACGAGGCGGATCACCGAGGTCCAGAGCCAGGGCGCCTTGGCCTCGACCCAGGTCCGGAACGCGGTCTGGCTGGCCTGGTTGATATCGTTCCAGAACTGGCCAAACCGGGTGAATTTGAGGGTCTGGTCGGCGACCCAGCGGGCGCCGTCATAGACCATGAAGATGAACCCGCCGGCCAGCAGCAACAGCCCAATCAATCGGAAAAAGCCGCGGATCATGCCCCACCTACTCGGGTCGTCCGATCGGACGACGTCAGAAAACGCCGCCAGCCAATAGCCGCAAGGCGACAGAAATTCAACCTCTTCAGGGCGTTACGGCACCCGTCCAGCCCGCCAAAGGCCGGTTTTCCAGCCCGGAAAGCGTTGACGGTGCCGCAGACCCTCTCTATAAGGGCGCCAACTGGCGGCGGGCGCAATCCTGCCGCCGCTGTTCTTTGAGCAGTTGCAGGCCGTTTCAGGCCTCATGTTCCGGGGACAGCCTAGCAACCGAACACCCTAAATCCGAGCGTCGATTCCGCGGTCAAGCAAGCCGGCGCTACCCGACCAAGACGCGACCGGTACCCGCAAAGGATATTGAGACCATGGCCAATACCACTTCCGCCAAGAAAGCGACGCGCAAGATCGCCCGCCGCACTGCCGTCAACAAGTCGCGCCGCACCCAGATGCGTGGCGCCGTACGCACCGTCGAGGAAGCCATCGCGACCGGCGACCGCACCGCCGCCGTCAAGGCGCTGGCGAATGCCGAGCCCGCGCTGATGCGCGCCGCCCAGCGCAACATCATTCACAAGAACAACGCCAGCCGCAAAGTCTCGCGCCTCACCGCGCAGATCGCCAAGCTCGCCAAGTAAGCTTTGCAAAGTAAGGTCGCGAAACAATCTCGCGACGTCATCTGATCGGTTGATCAGATCAGCACGTCAAACAGCCCGGCATCGCGCCGGGCTTTTTTGTTGGCTGTCATATTCACGGAAGCAGTCACGCGACGTCCATTCTTCAATTGGAATATCTGCATCGTCCGCACTATGATGCGTTCCGTAATTTTACTGCGCGTGTTTTTGCAACAGCGGAAACTTTCACTGCGCTGCGAAAAACCCCTGCGGCACGGGCTCAAGTTGAATTTGTGCGGGCGCGAGTTCTGCACACCGTAGTTTCACCGGCGGTGGAGTTACCCTCAGAAACGAGACTCAAAAAACGATGTCTCGCTAATCACTTATCGACATAGCGACCACAACCATTTGGAAAATTCGCCCGCACGTCTCTCGCGTGACGATTTTGTAAAAATTTTTTGGCGGTGGCGGAGAATTGTCACATGAGGCGTCGCGTTTTCGAATCTGTGCACGAATCCATAAACTTGCTTCGGAGCCTGTGAACAACTCGCGCGCGGCGTTAACCGAGGTCAAGTTTTTAGATGCCTCGAGTGTGAATCAATTTCGTTGCGAGTCTTTCCGCTTAGTGTATTCCTTAAGACGTCAGCGGCGCCCACGATCTTGAGACCAGCGCGGTATCGGAAACGGGGCGAGCGTGCAAATCGGCGGCGATGTGCACGTTGGCGACGCATCAACAAGCGATAGTCGATTCAAGACCCATAGCAATATGGGAACGGTAGTTCTTTGCCTGAATGTCTCCAAGCGGGATCTCATCCATTCCGCTCGCGCCAAGCGCAAACGAGAGACGTCGTGAAGCTACCCGACGCGCATGTAGGCGAAGCCGAGCGGACGACTTGGAATACGGGCAGGCATTCGCGACACGAGTTCGCCGCGGCTGTCTTAGGAACACGCAGGACCTTGCCGTGAGCAATCACGGCAGGACGGGGAGGTACCATGGCTTACGGACTCAACGCGGTATTGAAACAGGTCTCTTACTCCAACGATGCCGGTTTAGCTCAGTCCGACCTCCAGCCTCCCGCGTGTGACGGAGCGCCGAGTACGCGCTGACCTCGCGACCCCCTCATCTCTGACATCGCTGATCTGACCCGCGGCGTTCGCGCCGAACGGTCGGGCTATGTCTGCAGATGAGATCGCTTGAGGTCGCGCCATGCCAGACCCCCTGCTGGCAGGAACTCTGCATGGCGCTCACCACGCAACTAAATCTCTCAAGAGAAGTTTTTTGACGATGAACACATCGGAACAGGATCGCTGGTCACGCGTGAAGGGTCGGCTGCGCTCGAGCGTTGGCGAAGACGTCTATACGAGCTGGTTTGCCCGCATGGATCTGGAAGGCGTGCAGGATGAGAGCGTGCGGCTCTCGGTTCCCACGCGCTTCCTGAAGAGCTGGATCCAGGCCCATTATGCCGAGCGCGTGCTGTCGTGCTGGCAGGCCGAGATGCCCGAAGTGCATCGCATCGATCTCACCGTCCGCTCCGCGGTGCGCCCGGTGGTGCAGCCGAAGGAAGCACCCGCCCCGGTCGAAGCCCGCCGCGCGCCTGCGGCGGAATTGCGCTCGACCGCGACCGCGCCGGTCTCGGCCAACCATGACGCGCTCGGCGGCTCGCCGCTCGATCCGCGCCTGACCTTCGCAAGCTTCGTCGTCGGCCGCTCCAACACGCTGGCCCATGCCGCCGCGCGCCAGGTTGCCGAAGGACGCCGCGGCGACCCCGTGATGTTCAACCCGCTCTACATCCATGCCGGCGTCGGCCTCGGCAAGACGCATCTGCTGCAGGCCGTGACCTGGGCCGGCAATTCCGGCAACGAGCGCAAGGTGCTGTATCTCACCGCCGAGAAGTTCATGTACGGCTTCGTCGCCGCGCTGAAGACGCAGACGGCGCTGGCCTTCAAGGAGGCGCTGCGCGGCATCGACGTGCTCGTCATCGACGATCTGCAATTCCTGCAGGGCAAGTCGACGCAGGCCGAGTTCTGTCACACGCTGAACGCGCTGATCGACGCCGGCCGCCAGGTCGTGATCGCGGCCGATCGTCCGCCGGCCGATCTGGAAAGCCTCGACGACCGCGTGCGGTCGCGGCTCGCCGGCGGCCTCGTGGTCGAGATGGGCTCGCTCGGCGAAGAGCTGCGGCTCGGCATTCTCAAGTCGCGCGTCGCCGCGGCCCGCACCCATCATGCCACCTTCGACGTGCCGGAGGAGGTGCTGAACTATCTGTCGCGCACCATCACCCATAACGGCCGCGACCTCGAAGGCGCGATCAACCGGCTGCTGGCGCACTCCAAGCTGAACAACCAGCCGGTGACGCTGGAGATGGCCGAGCGCGAGGTGCGCGACCTGGTCCGGCCGCAGGAGCCGAAGCGGATCAAGATCGAGGACATCCAGCGCGTGGTGGCGCGGCAGTATAATGTCAGCCGCTCCGACCTCTTGTCCTCGCGCAGGACCGCCAACGTGGTCCGTCCGCGCCAGGTGGCGATGTATCTCGCCAAGACGCTGACCCTGCGCTCGCTGCCCGAGATCGGCCGCCGCTTCGGCGGGCGCGACCACACCACGGTGCTGCACGCCGTGCGCAAGATCGAGGCGCTGGTCTCCAAGGACAATGCGCTGTCGGAGGAAGTGGAATCGCTGAAGCGCCAGCTTCAGGAATAAACGCCTAGGCCTCCTGCCATTCTCCCGCCGCCCCGGCCAGGCCTGGGCGGCGGCTTTCGTTTGGCTGGGCTGTGACCTCCGCCTGCGCCGGCGGCGGCGCTCGTTTTTGCCTGTAAATCGTGGGGAACCACCCCGCAATCCCTTGAAACGGATGGCTTTCCGCGCCACCTTGCGCGACCCTGACGGCTTTGGTCATATCGGCTGGATGATCCGGCCTGTCGGGTCATACGTGCCGCGGCGCTGTTCGGCTGCCCGGCTTTTCCAACTGAGTTTTCTTGGGGATCGGGCGGGTAGTGCAATGAAGGTTACGGTCGAACGCGCGCAACTCCTGAAATCACTGGGCCATGTCCACCGCGTGGTCGAGCGCCGCAACACGATTCCGATCCTCGGCAACGTGCTGGTCCGGGCCGAGAACACCAAACTCTCGCTGAAGGCGACCGACCTCGACCTCGAGGTGACCGAGACACTGCCGGCGGAAACCGCCACCGCGGGATCCACCACCGTGCCGGCCCACATGTTCTATGACATCGTGCGCAAGCTGCCTGATGGCTCGCAGATCGTGCTGGAAGCCGACGGCGACCGCGCCGTGCTGGCGATCCGCGCCGGCCGCTCGCGCTTCACGCTGCAGACCCTGCCGGAGAATGACTTCCCGGATCTCGCCGCCGGCGACATGTCGCACTCGTTCTCGCTCGCCGCCAAGGACGTCAAGCGGCTGATCGACCGCACCCAGTTCGCGATCTCCACCGAGGAGACGCGCTATTACCTCAACGGCATCTATCTGCATGCCGCAGGCTCCGCCAAGGCCGCAACGCTGCGCGGCGTCGCCACCGACGGCCATCGCCTCGCCCAGCTTGACCTGGTCCAGCCCAAGGGCGCCGAGGGCATGCCCGGCGTCATCGTGCCGCGCAAGACGGTCGGCGAGGTGCAGCGCCTGATCGAGGACACCGAAGCCGAGATGACGATCGAGCTGTCGCAGGCCAAGATCCGCTTCACGATCGGCAATGTCGTGCTGACCTCGAAGCTGATCGACGGCACCTTCCCCGACTACGGCCGCGTCATCCCGCAAGGGAACGACAAGGAGCTCATCGTCGACAAGAAGGATTTCGAGAACGCGGTCGACCGCGTTTCGACCATCTCCAGCGAGCGCGGCCGCGCAGTCAAACTGTCGCTGTCGGCGGGCAAGCTGGTGCTGTCGGTGACCAACCCGGATTCCGGCAGCGCGACCGAAGAGCTCGAGGTCGAATACGCCTCCGACGCCCTCGATATCGGCTTCAACTCCCGCTATTTGCTCGACATCGCCGCCCAGATCGAAGGCGACGTCGCAACGCTGCGCCTCGCCGACCCCGGCTCGCCCACCCTGGTCCAGGACCGCGACGACAAGAGCGCGCTCTACGTGCTGATGCCGATGCGGGTGTGAGACTTACCGGCGTCCATACCTATCACTACATTCGTCATGGCCGGGCATGTCCCGGCCATCTACGTCTTCGGAGCCAAGAACGTGGATGCCCGGCACAAGGCCGGGCATGACGGAAAACGGATCACATGACCCCCTCCCGCATTCATCGCCTGACGCTGACGCATTTTCGGAATTATCGGGCGGCGGGGCTCGAGACGGCGGCTGACATGGTGGCACTGGTCGGGCCGAACGGGGCGGGCAAGACCAATTGCATCGAGGCGATCTCGTTCCTGTCGCCGGGCCGCGGCCTCCGGCGCGCCACGCTGGAGGACGTCGCCGACAACCAGGGCGACGGCTCCTGGGCGGTGTCGGCGCAGGTCGAGGGCGCGCTGGGGCTTGCGACGCTCGGCACCGGCATCGAGCCGCCGCGCGCCGACGCCGCGGTGAGCCGGCGCTGCCGCATCGACCGCGAACCGGTGGGTTCGGCCACGGCCTTCGGCGACCATATCCGCATGGTGTGGCTGACGCCGGCGATGGACGGGCTGTTCATGGGCGCTGGCTCGGAACGGCGGCGCTTCTTCGACCGCCTGGTGCTCGCGATCGACAACGAGCATTCCAGCCGCATCAACGCACTGGAGCGTTCGCTGCGTTCGCGCAACCGCCTGCTCGAGACGCGCAATTACGACGACCATTGGTGTGACGCGATCGAGCGCGAGACCGCCGAGCTCGCGGTCGCGGTCGCCGCAACGCGTGGCCAGACCGCGGCGCGCCTGACCGGCATGCTGAACGCACGCGCACAGGCTTCCGCATTTCCGTCCGCGCAGATCGCGCTCGACGGCTGGATGGAGAACGCGCTGCTGACGGAGACCGCGACATCGGTCGAGGACCGCTACCGCCAGATCCTGCGCGACAACCGCCCGCGCGATGCCATCGCCGGCCGCACCACCGACGGCCCGCATCTCACCGATCTCCAGGTGATCTACGCGCCGAAAAGCATGCCCGCGCGCGATGCGTCCACCGGCGAGCAGAAGGCGCTGCTGATCGGTCTCGTGCTGGCGCATGCGACGCTGGTCGCCGAGATGACCGGCATCGTGCCGCTGCTGCTGCTCGACGAGGTCGTCGCCCATCTCGACCCGAACCGCCGCGCGGCGCTGTTCGACGAGCTGCGCAAGCTCGGCGCGCAGGTGTGGCTGACCGGCGCGGACCCGGCCGCGTTCGCCGACATTGGCGCAGGCGGCGAGGTGTTTGACGTCGAGAGCGGACGGGTTTCGGCCCGCCGGTAAGCGCAGCCTTGAACCGGCCCCTTTCCCGCCGCGACTAGTTGCCAGAGGCCGCGCCGACGGTGTCGCAGCCGTCACCGATCGCGCGATGACACGTGCGCGACATTCCTGGAGAGTGAGATGCGGACGGTAAGGCCCGGGGCGCAAGCCTCGGCACGATGGCGGGCGTTTGCGTGCGGCCTCGTCTTCCTCGCGAGCTGCATGCTCGCGGCAAGCGCCAGCGCCTGGGCGCCGCATCTGTCGACGCTGTTTTCGTCCGAGCTGATGCCGGATCCGGATTCCAAGCTGCCCGCGCCGACCCGCTTCACCTATCGCGGAATCCACACCACTGTCGTGCAGGGCGTTGAAACGCCGCTCCGCACCAGCCTGGAGGCCACGGTGCCCGCCGAGGTCGGCAACGTGCTCGCCTTCTACCGCACCCAGCTCGGCAAGCTCGGCTGGAAGGAGCAGCACGATGGCGCAATGGTCTCCGCCGATCGCGTTCAGCTCGCCTTCGTCTCCCCGATCGGACCCGGCCTGCTGTCGCTCGACCGCAAGGACAGCAGCACCTCGGTCCATCTCGTGCAGAAGAACGCATCCGTCGCGATCAACGCGAACGTCATGCCCGAGCCCGGCCAGGCGATGCTGGTGTTCTCCAATATCAGCGAGACCGAAGCCACGCTCGTGATCAACGACCGGACCCTCAAGCGCGCCGCCGGCACCCGCGCGGTGTCGCTGGATCTGAAGCCGGGCAAATATTCCTACGAGGTCAGCGTGCCGGGCCATCCAGCCACCACGCAGACCATCGACTTCGCCGCCGGCGATACCTGGGAGGTCACGGTCGGGCGCGACGGCGATGCATGGTCGCCGCTCCTGCTCTATTGAGCCTATTTGAACCTCACGGGTTGCTGCCGCGACTTCTGGTCTGAGGCCGCGCCGACGGTGTCGCAGCCTGCAATTGCGCGAGGCATCAAGACCCGCGCGACATCCAGGAGTTTTGACGATGCCGATGATCCCGCGCGGGACGCAAGTCCCGGCACGCCGGCGGCTGCTTGCCTGCGGCCTTCTGCTGATCGCGAGCGCTTCGCTGCCCGCGCGCGCCGACGATGGCATCGTCGATGTCCACGGCCTGCCGCAGCTCGAAGGCGCGGTGGAGGATACCTCGCTCGGAAAGAGCGACCGCGTCGAATATCGCATGCCGACGCCGGGGGCCGTGACAGCGCCGGCGGTGAAGAAGCTCCTGGGCGCCAACGGCTGGGTGCCCTATGTGCGGCCGCTGGAGGAGAAGAGCAACACACTGAATTTCAAGAAGGGACGGCAGGGCCTTTCGGTCTTTCTCACGCAAGCCCTCGGCCGGCCCGACCAGTCCGTGGTCCACTATTCGCACGACCGGATCTACGGGAACGTGCCGTTCCCCGACGGCGCGAGCGACATCATGTTCGATGGCACGCGGCCCTATCTCGGCTGCATTGCGGCGGGCACGCTCGATGCGACGTCGGATTTCTATGCCCGCGAGATGGCGGCGATCGGCTGGCAGAAGCTCACGCCGGAAACCGCCGCACGGTGGACCACCAGCCTGGATGAGACTGTTCCCAACGGTTTTCGTGCGTATTACGCGCACGCCGACAGCAGGGAGACCGGCTTCTACCAGCAGAAGCCGGTGATGCTGACGCTGACGCGCCGCGACGACGGCCGCACCAATGTGGACATCCGCGTCGCGCCCTTCGCCCTGCCCGGCGAGCTCAAGGCAGACAGCGATCTCGCCGGCCTGCCGCGGCCGAATCCGACCAAATCGGCCGGGGGCCTCGGCAGCGCGAGCTCCAACAAGCGCGAAATGTCGGCCGCCGTGATGGCCGAGCTGCCCGCCGTCCTCGCCTTCTATCATCGCGAGCTCGCCGCGCGCGGCTGGCAGGAAGATGGCAACGCGCCGCTCGCGCCCGGCGACGAGGTGGCGATCAAGGTTTCCACGAACGAGGAAGCCGGCGTGCTGCGGATCGGCCGCAAATACGATTTCACCATGGTCAACATGAACGTGCAGGTGAAGGAGGCCGCGCTTGCGGCCCGCGCCAAGGCGAAGAAGGAAGCCGACGAAAACTTCTTCAAGGACGCCGAAGCCGCGGCCAGGCAGGTCATCGCCGCCGACGAAGCGCGGCGCAAGGTGCAGACGAGCGCGCTGTCCGACGCCCCGCTGAATGCACTCGCCGACAGCAAGACGCCGGTGCCGCTGCCCGACAACGCCGAAGGCGTGAAGTTCGAAGGCGCCGACGGCCGGCTCGAATTCTCCTCCAATTCGAGCGTGAAGGCGCTCGGCACCTTCTATCGCGCGGCCCTGAAGAATTCGGGCTGGAAAGAACAGCCTTCCGTCATCAACCAGCCCAGCATGGCGGTGATGGAATTCTCCAGGAGCGGCAAGTCGATCTCGATGACCGTGATGCAGATGGGTCCGAAGGTGAATGTCCGCGCCACCGGCTCCGGTCTGGTCGTGGCCGCGGCGAAGCCGGCCGAGACCAAATCGGCAGACGCCAAGCCGGTGCAGGCCAAAGCGGCCGAGCCGCTCACGCCCGATCCCGATTCCGCCCTACCCGTGCCGGCGCAGCGGAGTTCGAGCGGCGTCAGCTCCACCAAATTCCCCGGCAGCGACCAGTCGTTCCGCAAGGAGCTCGAAGCCCGCATCCCCGCCGCGCTGTCGGACGTGCTCGCTTTCTATCGCAACGAGCTCACCAAGCGCGGCTGGCAGGAGAAGACCGATGGCGCGGTTGTGACGGCCGAACGGGCGGAGCTGGCGTTCACCTCACCGGACGGGCCCGCCACGCTCAAGCTCGCCCGTGCCAAGGACGAGACCACGATCAGCCTCGTGCAGCGGAATCCGCAGGCCGCGATCAAGGCCGACATCATGCCCAAGGCGGGCCAGGCAAGGGTCATGCTCGGCAATATCGGGCCGAAGGAGGCCTCGCTGACGATCAACAATCAGACCGTGAAGATCGCGGCCGGCGCCGGCGGACCGCAATCGCCGAAAGGCCCGATGCTCGACCTGCCGCCGGGCAAATACCAATACGCGCTGCGCATGCCCGGCCAGCCCGCCCGCACCGACACCCTCATTGTTGCCGCCGGCGATGCCTGGGGCCTGCTGGTAGGCCCGAGCGGCGACGTGCTGCCGCTGCAGATGTATTGAGCTGAGCGCTTCCAGTCTTTCTGCATCGTCATGGCCGGGCTTGTCCCGGCAATCAACGTCTTTCCTGCGGCACGAAGAACGTGGATGCCCGGGACAAGCCCGGGCATGACGACGACCTGTGAGTGAGGATCAAGGCTCGGAGCACGCCTCCCAAACCCGCAAAAACCACGCCTTTCGGAGCCCCAAAACAGCCTCTCGAATCGCGCTTTTTTCGGGCCTCCGAATCGGCCTTCAAAAGCCTTGAAAACTGGTTGAAAAACCCTATCTGCTCAAAGGGTTGCCGGAGGATACTTTGCGCTAGGCGCAGGCCCTCTTTCGTGGCACAAATAGCTTCCAATCAGCGCCTTTTGCGCGGCTGATTCGGGCGACATCTCGAAGGCCTCTCATGACAGAACCTGCTCGGCAGACACCTGCCGAAAACGAGCCCTCCACCGCGAGCGAATACGGCGCGGAATCGATCCGCGTGCTCAAGGGGCTCGATGCCGTCCGCAAGCGCCCGGGCATGTATATCGGCGACACCGATGACGGCTCGGGCCTGCACCACATGGTGTACGAGGTCGTCGACAACGCGATCGACGAAGCGCTGGCAGGCCACGCCACGCGCGTCGATGTCGTGCTCAATGCCGACAATTCCGTCACCGTGCGCGACGACGGCCGCGGCATTCCCGTCGACATCCACAAGGGCGAAGGCATCTCGGCGGCCGAGGTCATCATGACCCAGCTGCACGCCGGCGGAAAATTCGACCAGAACTCCTACAAGGTTTCCGGCGGTCTGCACGGCGTCGGCGTCTCCGTCGTCAACGCGCTGTCGAGCAAGCTCGGCCTGCGCATCTGGCGCGACGACAAGGAACACTACATCGAGTTCGCCCATGGCGATGCCGTCGCACCGCTGAAAGTGGTCGGCGATGCGCCGGGCCGGCGCGGCACCGAGGTGACGTTCCTCGCCTCGACCGAGACCTTCAAGAACGTCGAATATGATTTCGCCACCCTCGAGCATCGCCTGCGCGAGCTCGCCTTCCTCAATTCCGGCGTCAACATCATCCTCTCCGACATGCGTCACGCGGTCGAGAAGCGCGAGGAGATGCACTATTCCGGCGGCGTCGAGGAATTCGTCAAATATCTCGACCGCAACAAGAAGGCGATCGTGCCGGCACCGATCATGGTGCGCTCGGAAGCCAACGGCATCGGCGTCGAGGCCGCGTTGTGGTGGAACGACAGCTACCACGAGAACGTACTGTGCTTCACCAACAACATCCCGCAGCGCGACGGCGGCACGCATCTCGCCGGCTTCCGCGGCGCGCTGACGCGCCAGGTCAACGGCTATGCCGAGGCCAATGCGAAGAAGGAAAAGATCGCGCTGACCGGCGACGATTGCCGCGAAGGCTTGACGGCCGTGCTGTCGGTGAAGGTGCCCGATCCGAAATTCTCGTCGCAGACCAAGGACAAGCTGGTGTCCTCGGAAGTGCGGCCCGTGGTCGAGAACGTCCTCAACGAGGCGCTCCAGGCCTGGTTCGAGGAGCACCCGTCCGAGGCCAAGATGATCGTCGGCAAGGTGATCCAGGCCGCCGCCGCCCGCGAAGCTGCGCGGAAGGCGCGCGAGCTGACGCGCAAGAGCCCGCTCTCGGTCTCCTCGCTGCCCGGCAAGCTCGCCGACTGCCAGGAAAAGGATCCGGCCAAGTCCGAACTCTTCATCGTCGAGGGTGACTCGGCAGGCGGCAGCGCCAAGCAGGGCCGCAACCGCGAATTCCAGGCCGTCTTGCCGCTGCGCGGCAAGATCTTGAACGTCGAGCGCGTTCGTCCCGACAAGATGCTGGGCAGCGAGCAGATCGGCACGCTGATCACCGCGCTCGGAACGAGCATCGGCGACGAGTTCTCGGTCGAGAAGCTGCGCTATCACAAGATCATCGTGATGACGGACGCCGACGTCGACGGCGCTCACATCCGCACGCTGCTGCTCACCTTCTTCTACCGGCAGATGCGCGACATCATCGACGGTGGCTATCTCTACATTGCCCAGCCGCCGCTCTATAAGGTCAGCCGCGGCAAGTCCGAGCAGTATCTGAAGGACGAGCGGGCGCTGGAAGATTATCTGATCGACGCCGGCCTCGACGATTGCGTCTACATTCCCGGCAACGGCGGTGACCGCACCGGCCGCGATCTGCGCGCGCTGGTCGACGATGCCCGCGTGGTCCGCAGCATCCTTCGCAACCTGCACAGCCGCTATAACCGCAAGGTGGTCGAGCAGGCCGCCATCACCGGCGTGCTGAACAAGTCGGTCTACGGCAACCCCGAGAACGCCGCGGCCGCCGCGCAGTACATCGCGACCCGGCTGGACAGCCAGGCCGAGGAGGTCGAGCGCGGCTGGGTCGGCCAATTCGTCGAGGGCCAGGGCTTCCTGTTCGAGCGCACGGTGCGCGGCGTCAAGGAAGCCGCTATCATCGACGATGCGCTGCTCGGCTCGGCCGAAGCCCGCAAGCTCGACGAGTATGCACCCAAGCTCCAGGACGTCTACGCGCGCTCCGGCAAGCTGCGCCGCAAGGACAGCGAGCATGTGGTCCACGGTCCGTCCGACCTGTTTGAGGCCGTGACCGAAGCCGGTCGCAAGGGCATCACGCTGCAGCGCTACAAAGGTCTCGGCGAAATGAACCCGGAGCAGCTCTGGGAAACCACCCTCGACACCGACGTGCGCTCGCTGCTGCAGGTGAAGGTCAAGGAGGTCGACGAGGCCGACGACATCTTCACCAAGCTGATGGGCGACGTCGTCGAGCCGCGCCGCGACTTCATCCAGGAACACTCGCTCAGCGCGACGATCGATATCTGAGGCCTGCTGGTTCTGGACGCACTCTAGCCGCGCACTCGCTGCAACCTCTCCCGCTTGCGGGGGAGGCATAGGCCGCCTTCGGCGGCCGTTCTCAAGCGACGCCGAGGCAAAGCCTCGGCTATGGCACAGCGCCGGGTGGGGGCTTTCGCCTCTGGGGGATTGTCCCGTTGCGGAGACACCCCTCTCCCCACCCTCTCCCGCAAGCGGGAGAGGGAGCGCACCAGCTTCGTGGCGACCATCAAGCCCGAATTGCTACCGCGCTCAATTCCCTATAGTTTCCGCCTCCAAAGCAGCCCGCCCCAACCCATCAGGACGGAGAGATCCAAGTGGCGCCCATCCAATACATCGTCGAGGGCGGTCACCGGCTCTCGGGCTCGATCGAGCCGTCCGGCAACAAGAATTCGGCACTGCCGATCATCGCCGCCGCCCTGCTCACCGAGCATCCGGTGACGCTTCAGAACGTGCCGCGGATCCGCGACACCGAGACGCTGGTCGAATTGGTCCGCTCGGTCGGCGCGGCCGCAGAGTGGACCGAGCGCAACACGCTTCACATCCACGCCAAGAGCATCCGCGCTGCCGACCTCGATCCCGAGCTGTGCGTGCGCATCCGCGCCTCGATCCTGCTCGCCGGCCCCCTGCTCGCGCGCTGCGGCGAAGTGATGCTGCCGCCGCCCGGCGGTGACGTGATCGGCCGCCGCCGTCTGGATACGCATGTGCTCGCGCTGGAACAGCTTGGCGCAAAGGTCACGGCGACCGACCGGCTCGAATTCCGCGCGGTCAAACTCGCAGGGGCCGATGTGTTCCTGGACGAGCCCAGCGTCACCGCGACCGAGAATGCGCTGGTTGCGGCCGTCGCGGCCGACGGCACCACCTATTTGCGCAACGCAGCCTCCGAGCCGCATGTGCAGGACCTCGCCAACTTCCTGGTCGCGCTCGGCGCGAAGATCGAGGGCATCGGCACCAACACCATGATCGTGCATGGGCCGGCGACACTGGGCTCGACCACCTACCGGATCCAGCCCGACCATATCGAGGTCGGCTCGCTGATCGGCCTTGCCGCGGTGACGCGCTCGCAGATTCGCATCGTGCGCGCCGGCGTCGAGCATCTGCGCTCGATCCGCATGGGGTTCGAGCGGCTCGGCATCGTCTGCCGCATCGAGGGCGATGACCTCATCGTGCCCTCGAACCAGACGCTGAAGATCCAGGACGATTTCGGCGGCCACGTGCCGAAGCTGGAAGACCAGCCCTGGCCCGCTTTCCCGGCCGACCTGATGTCAATCGCGATCGTCACCGCCACGCAGTGCGAGGGCGTGATCCTGATGTTCGAGAAGATGTTCGAATCGCGGATGTTCTTCGTCGACAAGCTGATCGCGATGGGCGCGCGTATCGTGCTGTGCGATCCGCATCGCGCCATCATCGCCGGCCCCAGCCGGCTGCGCGGCGCATCGATGATCTCACCCGACATCCGCGCCGGCATGGCGATGCTGCTCGCCGCGGTCTGTGCCGAAGGCACGTCCACGATCAACAACGCCGACCAGATCGAGCGCGGCTACGAGCGCATCGAGGAACGGCTGAACGCGCTTGGCGCGAAGATCAAGCGCGTGCCGGAAAGGAAGAGCTGAGGCTTCTTCCACGTCCAGAAATGGTCTCGTGCCCCGGACGCAGCGCAGCACGTCAGTGATGCGCTGCTGAGCCGGGGCCCATCCAACCGAGATGCGCCCGCGATTTGTGGGTCCCGGCTCTGCGGTGCAGCGCTACGCGCTGCACCGCGTCCGGGACACGAGAGCCATGTTTTCGTCGCTCGGCTGTGCTAATGAGCCCGCCATGCTCGACACCACTCAACATCGTTCGCAGCCGCAAGCCGGCGTGCCGCAGAATCATCTCGCGCAGGAGTTCGTCGAGACGCTGCGGCTGGCCGTGCCGATGATGCTGACGCAGCTCGGGCAGATCGCGATGATCACGACCGATCTCGTCCTGATCGGCCGGCTCGGCGAGGATGCGGTCGCCGCTGCGGCGCTGGCGCACACCGTCTATTTTGTCAGCTTCACCTTCGGGCTCGGCTTGATGTCCGCGGTGTCGCCGCTGGCCGCACAGGCGTTCGGCGCGGGCGACGTCGGGCGCATCCGCGGCTCGCTGCGCGTCGGCCTGTGGGTGGCGCTGCTGATCTCGCTGCCGATGATGGCCTCGCCGCTCTATGGCGAGCAGATCCTGCTCGCGCTCGGCCAGGTGCCGCAATCGGCCGCGCTCGCCCAACACTATCTGAATGGCCTCGCTTGGGGCATGGCGCCGGCACTCGGCTTCATCGCGCTGCGCAGCATGATGAGCGCGGTGAACCGGCCGCAGGCGCCGCTATGGATCACGGTCGCGGCGATCCCCGTCAATGCCGCGCTGGTCTATTGCCTGATCCACGGCCTGTTCGGCCTGCCGAAGCTCGGCCTGTTCGGCGCGGGGCTTGCGACCACGCTGGTCAATCTCGGCACCTTTGTCGCCGCGCTCGCCATCGCCACTTGGCGCAAGCCGTTCGCGGACTACCATCCGCTGGGCCATTGGTGGCGGATCGACTGGGCCTTGATGCATCGGCTGATCGTGATCGGCGCGCCGATCTCGTTCTCCCTGCTGCTGGAATATGGCTTGTTCTCCTCGGCAGCGCTCCTGATGGGCCTGATCTCGACCACCGCGCTTGCCGCACACCAGATCGCTCTGCAGGTCACGGCCGTGCTATTCATGGTTCCGCTCGGCATCGGCATGGCCGCAACGGTGCGGGTCGGCCAAGCTTTCGGCCGCGACGAGCCGGCCGCGGTGCGGCATGCGGGCCTCGTCGCAGCCGTGGTCGGGATCGCCCTCGTCTCGGCGCTGACCGTCGTCATCGTCCTCGGCCGTTATGAGCTGGGGCGGTTGTTCTTCGGCAGCAGCGAGGCCAGCGCGCCGACGGTCGAACTGACCGCAACGCTTCTGCTGGTCGGCGCGACGTTCTTCATCGCGGATGCGCTCCAGACCATCATGGCCGGCGCGCTGCGCGGTATCAATGACACCCAGATGACGCTGGTGTTCGCGGCGATCGGCTATTGGTGCGTCGGCTTCCCGATCGCCTGGTGGCTGGCCTTCCACGCCGATCTCGGCGCGGTCGGCGTCTGGATCGGGTTGTCGATCGGATCGTTCGTTTATGCCGGCCTCCTGATCTTGCGCTTTGGGATACTGACGCGCAAGATCGCGGGATGACCGGATCCGTTCGCGAAGTCGTCCCCAATGTCGATGCCGGCACGGTGCTGTCAGGCGCGCAGTTCATCGACGCGTTTCGCGTCGACATCGGCGCAGCGGCGGTCAACGCCCGCGAGGCCTGCACGCGGATGGTCTTGAACGGGCCGCGCTGGGTCGATGCGCTGGTGCGCCTGCGCAACATCCTGGTGACGCCGTTCGGGCTGAAGACATCGGGCGAAGGCGCTCCTGCGCCCGGCGGCCTGATCGGCCTGTTTCCGGTGTTGAGCGAGACGCCCGACCGGCTGATCGCCGGTTTCGATGATTTTCACCTCGATTTTCGCATTGTCGTCGACGTGGCAGGGAATGCAGCGAGCCGCCAGGTCACCGTGACTACTCTGGTGAAGACAAACAATCTCCTCGGACGGACCTACCTCATGTTCATCACGCCGTTCCACAAGCTCGTGGCCCGCGGCATGATGGGGCGGATCGTGGAGCCGGTGCGATGACACTGTCCGTCGACCTCTTCTATTCCTATCGCAGTCCCTTCAGCTATCTGGCCCTCCCCAAGACGTTGAAGCTCGTCGCGGAGTATGACCTCGCGGTGAATTTGCGGCCGGTCTATCCGCTCGCGGTCCGCGTGCCCGGCTTCTTCAAGAAGGCCAGCCCGAACTTCATTCGCTATGTGGTGCTCGACAGCACGCGCGTCGCGCAGCACGAGGGCATTCCGTTCCGCTTTCCCAGGCCGGATCCGATCGTGCAGGACAAGGCGAATTTCGATGTTGCGGCCGAGCAGCCCTACATCCACCGCCTGACCCGGCTGGGTGCCATGGCGCAGCTCGAGGGCCGCGGGCTCGCATTCACCGACGCGATCGCGCGCGTGCTGTGGGACGGCTCGGTGGCGGGGTGGAACGAGGGCGATCACCTCGCGCGCGCCGCCGAAAAGGCCGGTTTCGATCTCGCGGCGATGGATGCAGCGATCACGGCCGATCCGGATCGCTACGAGCGGGTCATCACCGAGAACGAAAAGGACCACGCCGCATCGGGCCATTGGGGCGTGCCGACCTTCGTGTTCGAGAACGAGCCGTTTTTCGGCCAGGATCGCATCGACCTCCTGCTCTGGCGCCTGCAAGGCAGGGGCCTGACGAAGCGCCAGCCCTGACGGCGTGAACCGGTTTCGCCAAAGCCGCGACTGAAACGTGCGCCCGCCGATGGCGGCGGCGCGTTCGGAGGTCGCATGTATCTGGCAAAATTCTTCCATCGCGCGCCCGGCGACGACGACCGCGAATTGATGCTGATCCCGGGCAGCAATCCCATGGTGATCGGCGTCCACATGAACTGGAAGGGCGATCCCGACGCGGACGAATATCTGCGCGAGGAATTTTCCGGCATCGCCGACGCAGCAATGGCCTTCCGCCGCCATGTCGTCGATCTCGTCGCGGCCGGCTATGTCGAGACCAGTGACACCCAATATACGCTGCGCACTCTCCCGCCCGATCCGCAAGCCAAGCCGGACTGGCAGAAGGGCCTGGACGAGCTGATGATCCTGGCGCTCGCCGCGCCGCGTGCCGAGCAGTCAAGACAGCTCGATGCCCTCGCGGGCACACCGGCCGTGCACGAGCCGCTCTATCTCTGGCACACCGCCCGCCGCAGCTACGGCGCCCGAGACGATGCGGCGGAGGCGGTGCTATTCGCCGAGCAGGCGCGCGATACGATCCGCGCGCGCCGGGCCGCCAAACAGCCGCATTATGCGTGGTCGCTCCTGGAGAACGATCTCGAAGGGCGCATCCTCGAACTCCTGAGCGATGCCTATCGTGACGCCGGCAATCCCGACGCCGCGCTGAAGACGATCGAGCATCTCTGCAAGACCGCTCCGAGTCATGATCGCATCCTCAAGCGCGCCGAGCTTCTCTGCGGCTTCTTTCCCGGGCGGCGGGAAGAGGCCTTCGACGATGCCTATCAATGGTCCGAGTTCGGCGGCTATGAGGACATCATGGCGTTTCCCGGCTATGCGGAATATTTGGCACGGCGCAAGGCGGGCAGGTCCCGAGGCAAGACAGGAAAGTCCGCTAAAGGCTGGCGCTGGAAGCCCGGCACAAAGGCCAGCGAAGCGAATGTCAGCGCAGCCGAGCAGACACTCGGCGTCCGCCTGCCCGACGACTATCGCAAATTCCTGCTGACGCGCGGGGAGACCGAGCTTCTGGTGCGGCTGCCCGAATCCTCCTCCGAGCTTCGCTTCTATGCGCCGGACGAGCTCGCCATACAGCTTCGCAATCTGCTCGACTTCATCGCCCATTCCGAGGACGAGCTCGAAGAGGCCTGCGCCTATTTCCGGAAAGAATACGGCGTATCACTGAAACATCTGGTGCCGGTTGCCGAGCCGTCGCAGCTCAGCCGCTGCCTGCTGCTCCACGTCGAGCCCGGCGAACGCTATGGCCAGTGCTTTCAGTGGGACCATGACGGCGCCTGGGAGCTGGAGCAGAGGCAGCCGAGCTTTGACGTCGCATTGAGGGCGCTGACCGACGGCATCGAGCAGCGGGATGCGACGCAGCTCGCGTTCTTCGATTTGTAGCCTCTTATTTTGACGCGTTTTCTTTACGCGAACCGGCATCCACTTCGCTTGAAAACGCTATGGCTTATTCCGCCACGCGCACGGACTTGCCGGCCGCGGCTTCCGACCATTCGCCGACGACGCGATCGAGATCGCAGAGATTCTGGTGCATCTGCTCCAGCGAGAAGCCGAGCGCAAAGAAACGCTCGGCGGTGTCGCCGGGCTGGCCGCGGATCAGGCCGTCCTGGCGCACGGCGGCAACCGCCTCGGCGTAATGCTGAAGCGCGACGTGGACGGGATGGATCGGCGGCGCGCCGGCGCCCTCGCGCAAGGCGGACGCGGCCGAGCGCAGGAAGCGCGCGATCACGGTCGAGACTTCCGTTAGGGGCGCCGCAAGCCGCATCTGCACTTCGACCGGCAACGGCACCACGGTGGCGCGGCCGATCATCACGACATCATGGCGCAGCCGCAGCACGGTGCGCAGCAAAGGGCCGGTGTCGGGCCCGCTCGACAGCCGCGCGGCGCGCTCGCGCTCGGCTTCGGCGCCGATGGCATTCATGCCGACCATGGCGGTGCCGATGCCGTCCTGGATCCGGTGCAGCGCGTCGTTGTCGCGGCCGCGCGTGAGGCCCGCGAGCAACTCGGTGAAGGCGTCCGCAATCAGCTCGAGCAGTTGCGCCGCGGCGGCGCGGATCTGCCGCACCGCGCGCGAGGGCAGCACCAGGAACGAGACCAGCAGGCCGGTGATGGCGCCGACCCCGACCTCGCTGACGCGATCGATCGCCGATGTCATGGGATCGGAATGATGCATGGTCGGAACCAGCAGCACGATGATCGCGGTCACCGTCGCCGCGTTGAGGCTTGGGTTGATCGCGGCGACGAAGGCGAGTGGCGCGACCGCCAGCACCAGCAACCCCAGCAGGCCCGCCTCGGTCGAATAAGGGAGCAGGATCGCGATGGCACCGCCATAGATGGCGCCGCCGATGGTGCCGAGCACGTAGTCGCGCGTCGCCTTCAGCGAGCGGCCGACGCTCATCTGGGTCACGATCAGCGAGGTCAGGACCGCCCAGAGCGGCAGCAAGAGATGCAGCGCGGTGGCGATCGCATAGGCCGCGGTCGCGGCCACCGTGACCCGGATCGCCAGCCCGAGCTGCGTCCGCCGCGACCGGACCCGATCGAACACATGTCTTGCGAATCCCATCGTCGACTATCCCGGTCCGATCCCAGATCACCAAAAGCATGGCTGGTGCCCGCGGCCCCAAGGCCGCTTGAAAGGCCAAATCAGCCCGCCTAACTTGCGCGCCAAAACGAGGAAACACGATGGCCCACGAAACCGCAACGCTCGCCGCCTATGTCGTCAATCTGAAATACCAGGATATTCCGGCGGAAGTGCTGGATCGCGCCAAGGTGCTGACGCTGGACTTCCTCGGCAGCGCCATCCGGGCGCGGCGCGAGGCGGAATCGACCCCGTCGATGCTGAAAATGCTGGAAGCGCTCGCGCTCGACACCAAGGGCGAGTCCACCGTGTTCGGCGACACCAAGACCTGGACACCGGCGGTGGCCGCGCTGCTCAACGGTGCGCTCGGCCATTCCCTCGATTTCGACGACACCCACGCTGATTCCTCGCTGCATCCGAGTGCGCCGGTGGTCCCGGCCGCCTTCGCCGTGGGCGAGATGGTCGGCGCGTCGGGCCGCGACGTGCTGACCGCAATCGTTGCGGGCTATGAGGTCTGCTGCCGGCTCGGCAACGCGCTCGACCCGACCTCGCATTATGCGCGCGGCTTCCACCCGACCGCGACCGCCGGCACCTATGGCGCGGCCGCTGCGGCCGGAAAGCTGTTCGGCCTCTCCGAGCAGCAGATCATCTCCGCCTTCGGCGTCTCCGGCAGCCAGGCCGCGGGCTCGCTGCAATTCCTGATGAACGGCGCCTGGAACAAGCGCTACCAGGTCGGCGCCGCCGCGATGAACGGCGTGATCGCCGCGACGCTGGCGCGCAACGATTTCGTCGGCTCGACGGAATCGGTCGAGGGCAAGCACGGCCTGCTCGCCGGCTACACCGACGATGCGCATCCGGACAAGGCGGTCGCCGAACTCGGCAAGACCTATGAAACCATGAAGATCGGCGTGAAGCCGTATCCGAGCTGCCGCTACACCCACGCCGCGATCGACGCGCTGATCGCGATGCGGCGCGAGCACAATCTGACGCCCGACCAGGTCAAGCGTGTCGAGATCGGCCTGCATCGGAACGGCATCACCCTGACCGGCGATGCCGCGACCAAGCGGCATCCCACGTCGATCGTCGGCGGCCAGTTCTCGATGTTCTTCACCGGCGCGCTCGCGCTCGACCAGGGTTCGTTCGGCTGGGACGACTACAACCGTCTCGGCGACGCCGCCATCGATGCGCTCGCCGACAAGTTCGACGTGGTGCAGGACGACCGCCTCGAGGTCGGCCGCACCCATCCGTTCGGCGCCCGCGTCAGCATCACGACGGACGACGGCGTGCATGAGCGGCTCTATGCCGATCCCTCGGGCGAGCCGAGCTCTTTCCCGGATGCGCAGGCGATGCAGCAGAAGTTTCTGACGCTGGCCCGCCCCGTGCTGAACGCACGCGCGGAGAAGTTTGCAGATGCGATCATGACGCTGGAGCGGTTTGATCGCGTGGCGAAGGCGACTGAGCTGGGGAGGTAGCGGATTTCTTCGCCTCTCCCCGCTTGCGGGGGAGAGGCCGGGATTCAAGCGCAGCTTGGATTCCGGGTGAGGGGGACTCTCCACGAATCCAACTCTCACCTCCACCGCGGAGACTCCCCCTCACCCCAACCCTCTCCCCGCAAGCGGGGCGAGGGAGAAGAGACGGCGCTCCGCTCCTCTCAATTCACCCCCGCCACCTTCCCCCTCTCGCGCGTGGCCGCCACCACGTCGCGCACGAGATCGAACACGCCATCCGCTTCCGGCGGCGCGTTCGGCGAGCGTCCCAAGCGCACGATCACCAGCTTCTCAGACGGGATCACGATGGTGTACTGCCCGATCGTGCCCTTGGCGAAGAAGGCATCGCGGGGCCAGCCGTGCTTGATGCGAAACTTCGCACCAAAGCCGTCGCCCTGGTTGGTCCAGAAGCCGGCGCCGACGCCGACCCAGGCATTTGGTGTGGCTGTCGCCGAATAGTTCACCCAGCCTTCAGGCAGAATGCGCTTGCCGCCGGCAACGCCGTCATTGAGATAGAGCTGGCCGAAGCGCGCCCAGTCGCGCGGCGATGCCATCATCGCGCCGGAGCCCTCGATCGTGCCGGCACCATCAAGCTGGAGCGTGACGTGGTGCATGCCGAGCGGCGCAAACAATTCGCGGCGCGCGAAGGCAAGCGCATCCGCCGGCTTGCCGCCGGCGGCATCGCGCAGCAAATGCGCGAGGATGAGGAAGTTGCCGTCGTGATAGTTCCATGCCGTGCCCGGCGCGGTTGCAAGCGGCGCGCGCTCGGCAAAACTGGCCATATCGTCCTCGGCATATTTCATGGTGTTGACCGGTTCGAGCACGGAGCCGAGCGAGGCCTGCAACGAGCTCCCGAGCGCAATGCCAGCGGTGTGACGCAGCAACTGGTCGACGGTGATGGCATGGCGCGGATCATCAGGATTTTGCCAGGCGGCAATCGGCGCAGGCCCGTCGAGCTTCAACTTGCCCTGGCGCACGAGGATGCCTGTCAGCGCAGACATCACCGACTTCGTCATGGAGAAGCCGAGCAACTGCGTCTCCGGCCCGACGCCGTCGGCGTAGCGCTCGGCGATGATGCGGCCCGACTTCATGACGACGATGGCGCGGGTGCGGCGGTAAGGCGGCTGCGCGGGCTCGGCGAAGGCGCGATCGAGCGCGGCTGACAGTTCCTCACTTTGCGGCGGCACAATCCCCTCGCCGGCGATTTCGGGCAGCAAGGCGGGCTGCTTGTCGTCCGTCGGCAACGCGACGGCGGCGATCCCCTCGCCGTGCTCGAGCGTGCAGCCGAGACCCTCGCGATAGACGGCATGGCTGCGGCCGATGCCGAACAGCGTCACGGTGACATCCCTGCGCGTACGATCGATCTGCAAATTCATCGCCCAGGTCAGGAGGCCGGTGCCCGGCATCGCGTCTGTGGTCTCGGCGAGGTCGCGCTGGGGATCCAGGCGGGAGACGAACGTCTCCGAGCAGAGCGTGTCGGCGATGAAGCCGGTGGCAACCTTGGGCACGTCACGCGCCCGCGCCACACCGAGCGCGAGGCCGGCGCAGGCGATGGCGGTGGTCAGGAGGACGATCTTATGGCGACGGGTCACGGGCTTTCTCCGGCTGCGGGGCGAGTGCGGGAGAGCTGGCCGGATGCGGGCGATATCCGCTCGCCGGATTTGAAAAGCGACCTTGTCGAAACTGATCGGGACTAGTCGATTTCGGAATTCTTACGTGATTTCAAAGGTCTAAAATCTAGGCTGCATCTGCCTTGAGCCGCCGGTACTCCGTCGGCGTCACGCCCGTGATCGCCTTGAAGGCGCGGTTGAAGGGGCCGAGCGACTGGAACCCGGCATCCATGGCGATGGTAATGACGGGGACTTCGGCCTGGGCAGGATCGGCCAGCGCGGCCTTGGCTTCCTCGATCCGGTGGTTGTTCAGGAACACATTGAAGTTGCGATAACCGAGCCGCTGGTTGATCAGGCGGCGCAGCCGGTATTCCGGAATTTTCAGCCGGCCTGCCAGTGCGCCGATGGTGATGTTCTCCTGGCGATAGACCCGCTCGTCCGCCATCAGTCGCATCAGGGCGTCGATGAGCTTTTGATCGGCGGCGTCATCGGCCGCAGGCTGACTGAAAACAATCGGTGGTGCGGGCTCCGCTGCGGCCGGAAACAGATCCGCTCCATCGACGCGCATCATGGCATAGACGATCGACGCAACGATGCAGGCGAGTACGCCGGTATTGATGGTTTCGGCGATGTCGCCGACGTGGTGGCCGGCGACGGCGATCTGGAGCACCGCGTTCACCCCGCCATAAAGCGCGATCGCGCAGACGATGAAGACACGAACGCGCCGGCGACGCTCGACCAGGTCGGCCTGCCAGGAGGCGATCATCTGCCCGACCGCAAGCGCGATGAAAACGAGCACGATCAGATTGACCAAGGTCACCGAGAACCGCACATGGCCGCTGGGTGCAATCCAGACGCAGCCTGCGAAGCTGAACGCCGCCACCAGCGCCCAGATCAAACCGTGCCACCAGCGAAGGCGAAACTCGTCGTCGAACAGGGCGCGCGTGAACAGCCAGAACACCACGATGGTGCCGGTCGACAACGCGATCAGCGGTGCATGCCAGAGCGGGATCCGCGACGTGACATCCAACGAATAGCTCACAGCATGCGCGACCGAGCTCAGCACGAAGGCCGCGCCGAGCCGTCCTGCCAGCACGTTGCGAAAATCGGAGAGCAGCGACGCCGCCAGCACCAGCAGCAGCGCGACGCTGGCGGCGCGAAAGGCGAGTTCGAGATTGGTCAGCAGCATCCCATCGGTCCGATCGTAGGTCGCGCGAACTTAGGTCAGATCGGAGATCGATTCAATTTTGTCGCAGCCACGAAGCCCGCGACGTGATCCAGGCGTCGGCGGGCTTGCCGAACAGATCGATCTCGCGATCCTTCCGCGCACCGAGCTTGCGCGCCACGCCTTGCGACGGCACATTCTCGCTCTCGATACAGTGCATGATCTCGTCGATCTCAAAGCTGTCGAACGACCAGTCGATCGACGCGCGGGCCGCTTCGACCGCATAACCTCTGCCGCGAAATTCCCTGGCAATGCCCCAGCCGACCTCGAAGGCCGGCCAGCCCGGCGGGCACCATGGACCAACGCGCCCGACATATTTGCCGCTGGATTTCTCCTCGACCGCGAACATGCCGAAGCCATAGAGCGCCCAGTGCCCGGACATCACGGCTGCGTTACGCCAGCCGCCGATCGCGGTGGTGATCGGCTTGCCGTCCGGTGCAATGAAACGGGCGGTGCCGGGATCGGTCAACATGGCGGCGTTCGGAGCGATATCGCCGGCGCGCCACGGGCGCAGAATCAGGCGTTCCGTCTCGATCTGGGGACCCGTGACCTGGAGCAGTTCGGCGCCAGGCTTGAGCGGCGGAATCATCTGTCTCCTCCCGTTCGCAACATTGTTCTGCTACGATCATACCAGCAAGAAACAGGAGTTCACCATGAGCTGGCAACCCTCGAACGATCCCGTGCTCGGCGATCCCATGTCCTGCGATGCGCTCGATCTCGTCATCGTGCCGCGCACGCGCGACCTCGGCGACGGATTTGCGGTGCGGCGCGCGCTGCCGCATGGCAAACGGCAGATGGTCGGGCCCTTCATCTTCTTCGATCATTTCGGCCCGGTGCAGTTCGTCTCCGGCAAAGGCATGGACGTGCGGCCGCATCCGCATATCGGCCTTGCCACGGTCACCTATCTGTTCGACGGCTCGATCATGCATCGCGACAGCGAGGGCAACCTCCAGGAAATCGCGCCCGGTGCGATGAATCTGATGACGGCGGGGCGCGGCATCGCGCATTCCGAACGCACGCCGGATGCGCAGCGCGCCTCGGGCCAGAAAATGCTGGGCCTGCAAAGCTGGATCGCGCTGCCGGCCGGATCCGAAGAGATCGCGCCATCGTTCCAGCACTACGGCGCCGGCGATTTGCCGATGATCTCCGAGCGCGATTTCACCGCGCGGGTGATCGCGGGCTCGTCATTCGGTATCACTTCCCCCGTGTCGATGGTCTCGCCCTGGTTCTACACCGAGGTCACGGCCGCCGCCGGCGCGAGCGTGCCGCTCGACCCCGATCAAGAGGAGCGCGCGATCTATATCGTCGACGGCGAGGTCGAGATCGCGAATGAGCGCTATGAGGGGCCGCGGCTGCTGATCTTCCGTCCGGGCGACCGCATTACCGTGAAGGCGCTGAAGGCGACGCGGATGATGTTTCTCGGCGGCGATGCATTGGAGGGCCCGCGCCACATCTGGTGGAATTTCGTCTCCTCCAGCAAGGAGCGGATCGAGCAGGCCAAGCAGGACTGGAAAACCGGCCGCTTCGCCGCGGTTCCGCAGGAACATGAGTTCATTCCGCTGCCGGAATAGGCTAATCCGGTGTCCGGCCGTGCCATCAGGCGCGGCCGGATTTCTCGCCTGAAGGCCCGCCCCATGACCACGATGCTCTCCAGCGACCTGCCCCTGACCAAGATCGGCCGCGGCAAGGTGCGCGATATCTACGCCGTCGACGACGACCGCCTGCTGCTGGTCACCACCGACCGCATCAGCGCCTTCGACGTCGTGATGGGCGAAACGATCCCGATGAAGGGCGCGGTGCTGACCCAGATCAGCGCGTTCTGGTTCAACAAGCTCGAAGGCGTGGTGCCGCATCACATGATCAGCGCCGACACCGACGAGATCATCGCGGCCGTGCCGGCGCTGAAGCCGCACCGCGCCGAAATCCTCGGCCGCGCCATGCTGTCGCGCCGCACCACCGTGTTTCCGATCGAATGCGTGATCCGCGGCTATCTCTCGGGCTCAGCCTGGAAGGAATATGCATCGAGCGGCACGCTCGCCGGCGAGAAGCTGAAGGCGGGCCTCGTCGAGAGCGAGAAGCTGGAGCCCTCGATCTTCAGCCCGGCGACCAAGGCCGAGACCGGCCATGACGAGAACATCACGATCGCGAAGATGCGCGAAGTGGTCGGCGACGACGTCGCCTACACGCTCGAGAGCATGACGCGTGCGATCTACACGCTCGGCGAGGAGCTGGCGCGCGAGCAGGGCATCATCATCGCCGACACCAAGTTCGAGTTCGGCCGCGACAAGGACGGCCGCATCATCCTGATCGACGAAGTCATGACGCCGGACTCCTCGCGCTTCTGGGCGGTCGATGCCTACAAGCCCGGTCAACCGCAGGCGAGCTTCGACAAGCAGCCGCTGCGCGACTATCTCGACGTCGAACGCCGCGCCGGCCGCTGGAACGGCGACGCCCCGCCGCCGCCCCTGCCGGCGAGCGTGGTGGAAGCGACCAGCAAGCGGTACCTGGAGGCGTATCGGCGCGTGACGGGGAAAGAGCTGAAGATTTAGGCCCGGCTCTCGCCGCGCGCTCCGTCATTGCGAGCCACCGGGTCCGCGCGAAGCGCGGCCCGATGACAGGCTCCGCGAAGCAATCCAGAATCCCTCCGCGGTGACAATCTGGATTGCTTCGTCGCTTCGCTCCTCGCAATGACGTGTAGAGGCCGGGTGCTCCTCGTCGTCCCGGCTAACACCGCCGCCAGCGCTTCGGTTTTTCCGTCCACCATATGGTGGACCATTCATACGCCGTGAACGGATATCCTCACCGAGGCGCTCGCGGAATTGTCGGATATTTCATAGTGACAAGAATCCTGTTGCGCTAAGTCCGTAGTCGTCTACGTCTCAGACGACATTCTTCAGGGGCGAGCGCAACCGCGTGACCGATCCAGCAATTGTTTTCACTCCGGCCCCGCGATTCAATCCGGCCCTCAAGCGTGCGCTGAATGATATATTGGGCGGCAGCGCGGCCAGTATCCTGACCGTCACCTTCGGGCTGTCATATTCGCTGCTGATCTTCGCCGGCCCGCTGTCGCCCTATCTGGGCTACGGGATCACGGCGACCTTCGTCAGCTCGGCGGTGCTGGCGATCGTCATCGGCCTCTGCAGCTCCCTGCCCTTCGCGGTTGGCGCGCCCGACAGCTCGACCGCCGCGGTGACGGGAATCCTGGTGGCTTCGCTGGTCGAGCGTATCGAGACGGCGGCCCCCTCGACACCGCTGCTCCCGGCGGTCCTGATCACGCTCGGACTGTCGACGGTGCTGACCGGGCTGGTGCTGTGCGGCTTGGGCCTGACGCGACTCGGGCGCGCCATCCGCTACGTGCCTTATCCCGTGGTCGGCGGCTTCCTCGGCGCCACCGGGCTGCTCATCGCGCTCGGTGCGATCCGGGTCATCACCAACCACCCCCTGCAGCTCGCGGCGCTGCCGTACTTCGCCAACGCCACCGTTATGCTGGAGCTGGGGGCCGCCTGCGCGATGGCGCTGGTGCTGTATCTCACCTGGCACCGCTCGCGCAGCCCGTTCGGGCTGCCGATCATCCTGGTCGGCGGCGTGCTCACCGCGCATCTGGCGTTCTGGATCACCGGCGTCTCGTTCGATAGCGCACGCACCCTTGGCTGGACGTTTCAGCCGCCGCCGCAAGCGGTGTTCACGCTGCCCTGGCACAGCGACGATCTCGCCCGCTATCCGTGGTTTGTCCTGCCTGATGTGATCGGCAACGTCATCGCCGTCATCTTCGTCACGGCGTCCTGCACGCTGTTCAACACCACCGGCATCGAGGTCGCCGCGCATCGCGAGGCCAATCTCGAGCGCGAGCTCAACGTCACCGGCGCCGCCAATGTACTGACCGGCCTGCTGGGCGGTTACCCCGGCTGCAGCTCGATCAGCCGCTCGCTTCTCAATTACAGCAGCGGCGGGCGCGGGCGATTGTCCGGCGCCACCGTCGCAGCGCTGTCGCTGCTGATGCTCGCGGTCGCGCCCGAGCTGCTCGGCTTCATCCCGAAATTCGTGATCGGCGGCCTGCTGCTCTATCTCGGCGCCGACCAGCTGCACCGATGGATCATCGAGTCGCGCAAGCGGCTTTCGAAGCTCGAATATCTCTCGCTGATCGCCATCATCGCGATCATCGTGGTCTGGGGCTTCGTGCCGGGCATTTTGATCGGCGTGGTCATCGGCTGCGCGACCTTTGCGCTCAGCGCGGCGCGGGTGGAATCGATCAAGTACAGCTTCGACGGCTCGGAATATCGTTCTTCGCTCGACCGCTCGCGCGACGACCAGGATGTGCTGCAGGCCCATGGCGGCAAGATCCAGGGCCTGAACCTGCAGAGCTATCTGTTCTTCGGCTCCGCCAACCGGCTCTACCAGCACGTCAAGCAGCTGCTGCAGGAGCGGCCGGAGTGCCGCTATCTGCTGTTCGACTTCAAGCTCGTCACCGGCGTCGACTCCTCGGCGGCCTACAGCTTTGCCCAGATCAAGCGCAGCGCGCACGACCTCGGCGTCGAGCTGATCCTGGTGCATCTGTCGGCGGCGGCCGAGAAGGTGCTGCGCTCCAGCGACTTCGTCGGCGAGGGCGTCACCATCATCCCCGAGCTCGATCGTGCGCTGGAATGGTGCGAGAACGAGATCATCTCGCAGCATCAGGGCCTGGCCCAGGAAGAAGCGAGCCTGCATGACTGGTTCACGCGCATCCTCGACAGCGAAGACGATGCCGACAGGCTGATCCACCGCTGCCAGCGCATCGAGGTCGAGGCCGGCGAGGTCATCGTGCAGGCTGGTGACCCCGCCGATTCCATGCACTTCATTCTCGACGGCCGCGTCGGCATCATGGTCCCCGCCGACGACGAGCGCACCACGCGCGTACGCAGCCTCGGCCGCTACACCACGATCGGCGAGATGGGCCTGGTGTCGCACACCCCGCGCAGCGCGACGATCCAGGCCGAGGTGGACAGCGTGCTCTACGTGCTCAACACGCACCAGTTCGACGAGATCAGGGAAGAGGATCCCGCGCTCAGCCACAAGCTGCTGACGTATTTCGTGTCTGTCATGGCCGAGCGGCTGACGTTTGCGAACCGGACGATCGCGGTGCTGCGGCGATAGTGGACGCGTAGCCAGTAGCCCGGATGGAGCGCGCACTGGCGCACTCCTCCGCACCGGCGCTGCCGCCGAATCCAAATCGGAGGAACTGTCGGGTAGTTCACAATCAGAAGGGGCTTGTTGCGCTAACCTCGCGCCAGCAGCGAGTGGAGGTCTCCATGGCCACGAATTTTGGGCTCTATTATCCCTTCATCCACTTCAAGGACGACAACTGGCTGAAATTGTCAGCGGTATATTTCGACAAGATGTACCGGATCGTGCCGTCCACCTACAAAACGGAAGATAGCGATACCGTCAGGGAGCTCGAGGGCTTCGTCGATGTCGTCCGCCCCGAATGGGCCAGTCCTGCATTCGGCGAAACATTTGTCCAGTTCATCGATCAATATCACGCGCGGCTCTTGGACCGCTACGGCGTGGCCAAGGTGGACCAATGGAAGGCCAGGCCGCAGGATCAGGAGCCTCCTGCTGCCGGCGGGCTGTCCGGCATCGATCCCCGCCTGTCCTATGTCTACTTCGAAAAAATGACGCCGGAACTGCGTGAGAGCTGCCTCAAATCGGGCCTGGCCAAGTTCGATCCCGGCGATAACAGGTGGATGGGCATGCACCCGATGCTCGCACGTGTGTACATGACTGCCCTTGCAGACCAGCTTGCCGGCGAGCGTCAGCTCCAGCCGATGACGGACGAAACGATCGACCATCTCGCGCTTTCAGGACTGACGACGGAGAGGCTCGCCCAGCTTCTTCTTTCCGACGTGAGCCTGGTCGACGAGCGCCCGACGGAGCGTGAACTCGAGCAGGCATACGCTCTGTTGGCATTGCGGACCATCCTGCCCAAGGACATCGCGCAAGTCCCGGCCAGGAAGATCGCCAAGGTCCGTGAGCGGCTCGCGGGCGAACGCGGCAAGTTTCAGGCAGCGGCGGTCGCGTTTGCTCAACAGAATGCTGCTCTTCGCGACATTCCGGATGAGCGTGCCCTGAACGATCATCTGGAAGCGGAATTCGATAAGAAGATCGCTCCCGAGCTGCAAAAGCTCAAGGACGCATTGCGCGACAACGACATTGACGTCGCTCTCGGCGCGATGAATCTGAAAGTCGAATTGCCGGCGCTCGTGGTGACAGGTCTTGCGGCCATGGGCATCGCCGTGGCCGCCGTCAATCCGGTCGTGGCCGGCGCCGCCGGCGCTACGCTGCTGGTGGCTAAGGTGCTTCGTGATCGGCGCAAGGGCCGGCAAAACCTGCTGGCGACATCGCCGGCGTCCTACCTGTTTCGCGTCGAGGAAGCCTTGTCTCCCGGACTTCTCGCGAAGTGGATCAGCAAGGACGCGTTGGCTCACCGTGTTGCGCATTGACGCTCACGATCTCCGTCCGGCAGGAGCGACGAAGCCGCCTCACCGAGCTCGGCTTGCAGGCCCGACGAGGATCCTGCGCCGGGCCACAAGCAGCTGACGTATCCGTGTCTCGTGTCAGATGAGCTCCGCTGACCAGGGCTCGTGACGGATCTCGAACGACTGTGCCTTCTTCGACAACCGAGCGAAGCCCGGAAAATTCAGGTGCATTCCGGCGACGAGCTCTCCGGTCGCGGACACGCTGTCCAGCATCTTCCTTCGAGTTTCGGCGGCCGCCTTGGGATCCGCGTCGAACGCAATCGTCACTTCGGGTCTGGGCACCTGGATATCCGGATAATGAACGATATCACCCCAGATGAGCAGGGACGCATCGCCGCCATCGATCCGATAGCCGCTATGTCCTGGGGTGTGGCCGGGGAGATGTTCAATCACGATACCGGGCGCGACTTGCCCCGCGCTGACCGTTCGGCGCCGAGCGGCATACGCCGCGAACACGGCGCGGGCAGCCTGAAAGAACGGCTTCATCGCGTCCGGAGCCCGACTGAGGTTCGCGTCATCCGACCAGAAGGCGAATTCGGCCTCGTGCATCACGATCTCGGCGTTCGGAAACTGAGGTGCCGACGGCAACGCTCCGACGAGACCGCCGATGTGATCCGGATGGGCGTGGGTCAGCAGGATCTGGTCGATTGCGAGCGGGTTCACGTTGGCAGCGGCAAGCGAGGCGTGCAAACGCCCTCCCCAACCATTGATGCCGCCGCCCCCGCCATCGACCAGTATGGTCCGGCCTCTCCCCTCGACCAGATACGTGCTGACGGTCATCGCGGATGACGGATGACGTCCCGCCGCCACCATCATGCTCGTCGCCTCATCCGATCCTATCCCGGACAGCAGGTCGAACGGCACAGCGACGATGCCGTCGACGATAGCGGTGACGACGTAGTCACCGATCTTCCGTCGGTTCAGGCCGGCAGCCTGCCAGTTGTTCGAATTCGTCATTCCATCCCCCTCATCGCTTTGCGGGCTTCAGACAGTGACTACGATCTTTCCGATCTGCTCATTCGACTCCAGGAAGCGCGTCGCCTCCCGGATCTGCTCGAACTTGAAACTTCGGGAGATCAGCGGCGTCAGCGTCCCGGATGAAAGGCCTTCCGAGATGAAATTCTTCGCCCGCGCCAACGCTTCGTCGTCATCGACGACCTCGTTGTACAGATAGCCCTTGATCGTGAGGCTCTTTCCGAGCACGGCGAACTGAGGGAACGCACCGGCGTCCGGGCTCAAGGCGCCGTACTCGAGCAAAATTCCCCGACGAGACATCGCATTCGCCAACTGCTCGATGGCGGGACCGCCGATCGGGTCGAATACGACGCGAGCTCCCTTGCCGCTCGTGATCTCCATCACCCGCGGGACGAGATCCTCCTCCGCGGTTGCGATGACGTGATGGGCACCTGCATCCAACAGCGCCCTGCTCTTGGCGCTGGTCCGCGTCGTCGCGATGACGGTCGCTCCCACCGCGCGCGCGACCTGAAACGCTGCAATCCCGACGCTGCTGGATGCCGCCGTTACGACTAGATAATCGTCCGCCTTCAGGTTCGCTTGCTCGATCAGCGCGCCCCACGCGGTGACATATTTCATCCATGACGCAGCGGCCTGCTCGAAGGTGAGATTGTTGGGATGCGCCACCAGATTGCGGGCTGGAATATTGATGACTTCGCCGTACGTGCCCCAACGCGCCATGTCTTCCGTTGGAATGACACTCACCGACTGACCCGGACGGAAATCGTTCACCGACGCGCCGACGGCTTTGACGACACCAGCCGCCTCGTAGCCCAATCGGCTGGGAAACTGCGCCTGCTGGATGTAGGCGTTGCGCCGGAACATGACCTCGGCGCGGTTGAGCCCGATCGCGCGCACGTCGATCTGCACTTCATCGGCTTCGGGAGCCGCGACCTCGATGTCCTCGATCTTGAGAACGTCGGCATCACCATATTCGTGAAAGCGAACAACGCGCGCCATCTCCTGCCTTTCCGGACCTCGTCTCGGCCAATTCCTGAAACGAGGAGATAGCCTCACCTTTTGTTCGCCAGAAGTGACGGAATCTGAACTTTATTGTTATGAAATATGATAACAATAATAATGGGCCTACCGGCCCGGACGGAGAAGCCACATGGACTTTCTGCAGCAATTGAAAGTCTTCGTGGCCGTTGCGGAGAACCGGAGCTTCACCCGGGCGGCCGAGGCCCTTCGCGCGACCCGCCCGACGGTGACGAACGCCGTGAACGAACTGGAAAAATCGATCGGCGCAAGATTGCTGCATCGAACGACGCGGCAGACTTCCCTGACGAGTGAAGGGCGGTTGTTCTTCGATCGCGCGGTCGCAATCCTGAACGAGGTCGGGGAAGCGCGTAATCTGTTTGGCGGCGTCGGCGACGCTCCGAAGGGTCGCCTGCGGGTCGATATCCCGGTCGCGATCGCGAAGCCGCTGATCATTCCCAATCTTCCGGACTTCCAGAAGAAATACCCGGACATCGATCTCATTCTCGGCGTCAGCGATCAACCGGTCGATCTGATCGCGGAGGGGATCGATTGTGTTCTGAGGATCGGCGACCTGCCGGTCAGCAGCCTGGTTGGGCGCGTTCTCGCCAAGATGGCCATGCTGATCTGCGCATCACCGGCCTACCTCGACAGGTTCGGCATTCCGGAGAGTGTCGAGGACCTGCGTGGCCATCTCGCAGTCAACTATTTCTCGGGCCGGGGTCATATGGCCATACCCTGGCGTCTCCCGCGAGGGACCGGCGAGCGCGAACTTCGCCTCGAAAACGGTATCCTCGTGAACGACACGGAGGCCTTCGTTGCGTGCGCCCTCGCTGGCATGGGTCTGATCCAGGTGCCCGGCTGCGTCGTCAAGGAATATCTGAACAGCGGACAGCTCGTGCGGGTCCTGCCGAAGCTGCGTCCCGTCCATCGCCCGCTGTCGATCATGTTTCCGGCACGCGAGCATTTGGCTCCGCAAGTGCGCGTGTTCATAGACTGGGCGAAGAGCATCGTCGCCGACGCGAACAGTCCATGGGTCAGCCCACCCTGACCAACAGCATCGTCGAGCCTCTTCGCGTGTCCGCAACTACGTCACTTGAGTGGACAACATCATTACGGCGGAGAACAAAATCTAACCGCCATGTCCGCCGATTGAATACTCCCCATCATCGGTACGCTAAGAGGCTGTTCTGAAACCAGGGTTTTGAATATCAATTGCCGGGCAGCCGCGCCAAGCGCTTACATCGCATTGGCCATATCTATTGTCACCGACGGTCATGACAGATCCATCCGTCGCAGCAGAAGAGATCAAAAGATGAAATACCGTGGCGTAGTGTATGATGTAGGGTTGAGGTTTACCGCTGGGCAAGCCTATTCCGTCGAGCCATTCGACCCCGCTCTTGCCGCCCATGACATCAAGGTGATCGCGACTGAGTTGCATGCGAACGCAATCCGGATCGAAGGCGAGGAAATCGACCGCCTCGCGATGGCATCGCGCAGCGCTCATGCCGCGGGCCTGACCATTTTCTTTAACCCATGGAAGATGAATGTCCCGGTCACCGAACTGGCCGGCTATTTCGCGCAGTCGGCGCGGGTCGCCGAGAGACTTCGCAACGAGGGCGCCGACATCGTTTTTGTTGCAGGTTGCGAAATGACGCTGTTCAACGAGGGCATTCTCGAAGGCTCCACCGTCATGGAGCGGGTAATGGCGGTCGCTCGCCTCTCCCAGGAGATTCACTCCGAAGACGCCCGCACATTGCTGACCGAGAAGGGTCACATGCTCAATGATGCTCTGCGCGGCATCGTCGAGGCGGTTCGCCATGAATTCAAAGGGCCAGTCACCTACTCTGCCGGTATGTGGGAGATGGTGGACTGGAGCCTTTTCGACATCGTCGGCGTGGATCACTATCGCAGCAACGAAACCCCCGAGGACTATGTTGCAACACTGGATCGCTATCGGATCGGCAAGCCGCTTATCGTAATGGAGGTCGGTTCCTGCGCCTACGAAGGCGCCGGCGTTCTAGGGGCTGGCGGCTTCATGCGCCTGCAGGGGACCAATCCCGACGGAACCGGCATTTTCACAGACGGCATCGTTCCGACGCGTAGCGAGCGCGAGCAGTCCGATTATGTCGCCGAGCAACTCGGTTTGTTGAGTGATGCGGGGATATCCGGCGTCTTCATCTATGTTTTTTCGTTCCCAACGTTTCGTTACCGCGAAGGGGCACGCGATCTCGACATGATGAGCTTCTCGTTGGTGAGAACCTATCCCGAAGATCATCCGATATCTCAAGAGATGCCGCCATGGGAACCGAAGGAAGCCTTCCATCGCATCGCCGCCATCTACGGGAACTGGCCATCGGAGACACACAGCGTGAGCGCCTGATCATAATGCCAACAGCACTGCGGGCAGGACCATACGGGTTCTGCAAACTGGAAGGACGCGAAGGTTGCGAGCGGGCAAGACACTTCCGCCGAACGCAGGCTGTGGATTCTCGTGAAACGACCGACACACGCGCGGCTCGCCCGTTTACAAAATCGGCGGCGAGCGCCTTGAAGCGTTGCGGGCGTCCTCCCTGGGCATCGACGTTGTGAACAAATCATTCTCCAAAGTGGGCTGCAACACCGCCCACTTGGAAAGTTTTCACCGAAGCCCTACACTCGTTGGATTGAGTATGGACACAGCCGCTAAGCAACTCGTTCTAGAGCATTTTCCGACTTGGCGGAATCGGAAGGGATTCCCTTGGGAAGCAAATCGTGATTCACCCTGAGGGCTGGTGATGGAGGCCAGCCCCCATGGCTAAACCACTCTCGCCGGACCTTCGCCTTCGCATTATTCGGGCTGTGGAGGATGAAGGCAT
>NZ_DASYWN010000003.1:0-30510 GCF_035935975.1 Bradyrhizobium sp. | reverse complement strand
CCTTCGAAAGGCCGCAGCCAGATCAATCGAGGCTTTGGACAACGCTATCGCCCTCGCCATGGCCGCCTTCACCGCCCAAGAGTGCCTGAACTTCTTCGCCGCGGCCGGTTATGATCGCGTCTGATCAGAATCTGCTCTAGGCGCGCGCACTATTTTGTTTCTGAATATTTCCATGCGTTGATTGGCAATACCGGGTAACCGGGTTGGTCTCTGCCGAATGCTCCGCGCCAGCTCCTGGGGACAATTTTCGCCGCGAGTCCACCAGAAGCACGGAAGGTTACATGACCTCGATTTCGGCGCTCTCCACCCACCACCACACGTCACCACTGCAAAGACTGCAAGACGAACTGCAGGCGGAAGTCAGCTCCGGCGCAATCAGCTCGACCGATCAGTCGGCGTTGTCGTCCGCGCTCAGCGACATCGACTCCGCCCTGCAATCAAGCCAGACGGGCGATCAGTCCAGCGGCACCCGGCTGTCGCCCGACGAGTTCTCGTCGAAGATCGACGATCTCATCCAGCAGGAAGTGTCGAACGGCAAGCTGACCGACCAGCAGGCCACCGAGCTGCAGGGTGTGTTCAAGTCGGCGTTCTCCCATGGTCCGGGTGGACCGGGTGGAGCAGGTGGCCCGCCGCCCGGACCGCCGCCGTCTGATGGTTCTTCGGCCAGTGGCACGGACAGTTCGTCGAGCGGCAATCCGGTGGTGGATCTGCTTCAGCAATTCCTGCAGTCGCTGACGAGCTCATCCACCGATTCGACCTCGTCCAGCACGACGGGATCAAGCGACACGACGACCGGAAGCAGCACGGATAGCTCGAAAAGCACCACGTCTGCGACGGAGCTGCTGCAGCAATTTCTCCAATCGCTGAAGGACTCGTTCACCGACCACACCTACGACGCCGGATCGACCGACGCGGCGACTGCAAACGCCTCGGTGTCAGGCGTCCTTCTCAACGACCGGGTCTGATAACCCCGCATCACGCCCCGACCCGGTGCAACCACCCTTCGTGCCCCCGAAGGGTGGTTGCTTCGTTGCCGGAGCTGCCTGGCAGTCAGCGCGTGCGATCTAGCGATGCTTGTGGCGGCGATGACCGCCGCCGCCGACATTGGCGAGCCGCATCAGTTGCGGGATCATCGCCATCATGTCGCCGCCGCCGGCGCCACCCAGCATGCCCATGATATCGCCGCCGCCCATGCCGCCGAAGCCTGCCGGTATGGTGCCGCCTCCGCCCATCGGCGTGTAGCCGCCGTAATTCGGCGCGCCGAAACCACCGCCGAAATTGCCGGCGCCGAGGCCGCCAAGACCTCCACCGCCCATCATGCCACCAAATCCGCCGCCGCCATTCTCCATCATGCGGCTCATCATCGGACCCATGGTTTGCATCAGCATGGCGAAGCGACGCTTGCCCATCTTCGCCTTCATCATCTCCAGCATCGGCGCCATCTGGGTCATCATGTCTTCGCCGCCGGCACCACCACCACCGCCGAAGCCTGCGAACTGCGCCCGAGCCGGCGTGCTCGCGACCGAAAACAGCAGCAGCACGGCGGCCGCCTGGCAGATCACCTTGTCCGCACCTCTCATGGCATGCTCCTCGCGTGCGTGGCTTCGCCGGGAGAGCGGAGCCAACCGGACGCACGCGGCCATGGTTACGGCGAGGTAAGCGATGGCTCTGTGAGAAAAGTCACAGAGACGATCAGGCCGCAGCAGGCGGAAAGGCCCTGTGTATGGCAGCCACGGCTTCCCCGGTTTGCCCCTGGACGTAAGGAGCAAGCTCGTTCGGCAGCATGTCGATGATCCAGACGAGGCGGCACCTCGCCTCGCCCTCGGCGATCACCTGCACCGACGCGCTGTAGTGCTTCAGCCGCTCGTTGTTGATGGCATAGACGAGGCGTTGCCGCGCATCGTCGCTATCGATCAGCACCTCGCGCGCGACCGAGCCATTCGCGAAGGTGACGATGCGCGCATCGCCGTCGAGCGTGCAGGCGGTGACGAAGCCCGGCACCAGCCGCAGATGCAGCGCGCCGAAATCGCGCACCGCATCCCAGACGTCGCGCGCGGGGACGGGGAGAGGAATATCGTTGTGGATGGAGGCCATGGTTGATTCTTATCATGTGGAGAGAGACCGATCGGGCCATCATCTCAGGTGTCATCGCCCGACTTGATCGGGCGATCCAGTATTCCAGAGACTGCTTGATAGAACCGAGGGGCCGCGGCGTACTGGATGCCCCGGTCAAGCCGGGGCATGACAGCGCGTGTGTGACGGGGCCGTCGTGGCTTAAGTACAGACCGCCTCGACATTGTTGCCGTCAGGATCGATCAAAAACGCCGCGTAATAGGTCGGGCTGTAATCCTTGCGCGGGCCGGCGCCGCCATTGTCGTGGCCGCCGCTCTTCAGCCCTGCGCTGTGGAACGCCTTGACTGCGTCGTGGTCCTTGGCGCGAAACGCGATATGCGCGCCATCGGCCTTGCGTGTCTTGTTCAGATGCAGCCACAGCGCCGGCTCGCCCTTCGGCCCGAAACCGGCATAGCCGTCGCCGCTGGAGCACAGGACATAGCCGAGGGGCGCCAGCACCGCGGTGTAGAAGCGCGTGGCGGCGTCGAGATCGGCAACGCGCAGTCCGATGTGGTCATACATGGTCGTCTCCATTTCCAATGCGCACCGAAAGTGGCGCGCGCCGGAGACGACCCTAGTCAGTTGAGGGCAAGCCGCTCTTGGAGAATCTTGCGCTCACCCTTCGAAGCCTGCCGGAATTTCGTCGGCGACACGCCGGCGGCACGGTGGAAGGTGCGGACGAAGTTGGAGAGGTCGCCGAAGCCGACGTCATAGGCGACGTCGGTGATCGCGATATCGTCCTCGGTGAGCAGGCGCGCGGCATGACGCAGGCGGGAGCGCACCAGATATTGATGCGGGGTGACGCCGAGCACACTCGAAAACAGCCGCAGGAAATGGAACGGGCTGAGGCCCGCCTGCTTCGCGGCCTGTTCGAGGTCGACCTCGGCATGCGAATTGTCGTCGATCCAGAGCGCGGCTTCGACTGCGCGGCGACGATCGCGCGCGGTTGGCGTCGCCGGCTTGCGCGCCTTGCCCGAAACCACATCGACGAAACGGCCAGCCAGGATCTGCCCGACTTCGTCGAGGCCGAGATCGCTGTTGCCATCTGCTGCCGTCTGGGCGAGCTCGCCCAGCACCATCAGCTCGGGCAGCGGCGGCGTCGCGCCGACCTGCCAGGTCTCGCGGCGTCCGCCGAGGGCATCGACCAGATCCTCGCTGAGGAAGAATGACAGGCAGACGTCGCCGCTGACATGCTCATGCGTGCAGGTGTATTCGTCGCCGGGGGCGCCGACCAGCATCGAACCCGCCACCAGCTCGAAGAAGCCGGCGCGGCAATGGCAGCCAAAACTGCCGGAACGGACATAAGCGATGGAATGTCCGGTGCGGCACTCCGCAAACGGCTTGTCGTCCGGCCCCGCATCGCAGCGAAACTCGGAGACGGTCATCGAGCGTGTCGTCAGCAGCGTGGTTGCATCCATGCCACCTTATCTAGGTGGAGGGCCTCGGCGGAGCAACGGGCAGCAGCACCTCGAACAGCGTCTTGCTGGCAACCGGATGGGCGCCCTCCAGCGACAGCAATCGCCGCTTGGAGATCACCCCGCCATAGGGCGAGATCCGGTCGGCATAATTGCCGGCCTCCAGCACCCGGTGACATGGCACGATCAGCATGTAGGGATTCTTCGCGATCGCCTGCGCCACCGAATGCGCGGCGCCGGAGGCGCCCAGCGCCCGGGCGATCTCGTGATAGGTGCGCGTCTCCCCGCGCGGGATCGAGCAGGCGTATTCGTAGACCCGCCGGTTGAAGGCCAGCACGGCGCCGGCATCAAGCCTGACCTCGGAAAAATCGGGATCGTTGCCCTGCAGCAGGCCGACGATGCCCTCGATCGCCAGCTCGGCGTTCGCGGACGGGCGCTGCTCGCGCGCCTCGGGATGGGCCTGGAAAATCCGGCGGCGGGTGTCGATCTCCCGCGCCTCCGGCAATTGCACGGCCACGACGCCGGTGCTGCTCCAGATGATGCCGCAACGCCCTATCGTCGTGTCGAATATCGTATAGCCACGCCCCACCATGCACACGCCCCACTCAGTGCACGCTACTCCCCCGACATACGATCATAACACCGCCACAATCCGGCGCACCTGGAATCTTACTGAAGTGTTAAGAAGCGTCCGGTCCGGTGCGCCAAACCGCTTGGCGGGACGCGCCGTCTCGGCTAATCAGAACGGGCGTGAACAGCGCATCCGCGGGCGTAGTTCAATGGTAGAACGGCAGCTTCCCAAGCTGCATACGAGGGTTCGATTCCCTTCGCCCGCTCCAAGCCTTATTTCGGCAGGCTTCGCAGAAACTCCACGATCGCCGCGTTCACCTCGGCCGGCCGCTCCTGCTGCGTCCAATGTCCGCAGCCCGGCAGCATTTTGATCTCGCGGAGCTGCGGCACCCATTGCTTCATGTTGGCGAGGTGCTCGGCGGCGCCGGGAAAGGCGATGACCATGTCGTGGTCGCCGGCGATGTAGAGCGAGGGCACGATCACCTTCACGCCCTCGAAGGCCCCCATCAGCTCCCAGTTGCGGTCGATGTTGCGGTAGTAGTTGAGCGGTCCGCGGAAGCCGCTGCGGGCAAATTCGGCGCCGTAATAATCGAGATCGGCGGCGCTCAGCCATGACGGCAGCGGCACCTGCACCTTCGGCAGCATGCCCTCCTTGCGTGAGACCATGCCGACGCCGACGGTCCGCCCCTGACGCTCGGCATTGGCACGGATCGCGGCGGCTCCTTCCCCCGAACCGCCATAGAGCATGGCAGCCAACGTTGCACGCGGATCGCGTTCGAACTCGGCTTCGGCTGCGCCCGGCTCCTGGAAATACAATTGATAGAACTGCGCATCCGCCGTCTGCGGCATGACACTGGTCGGCCGCGCCTCGCTTCGTGGGCGATAGGGGACGCTGAGGATGGCGGCGGCGCGGAAACGGTCGGGCCGCAGGCGCGCCGTGTGCCAGGCGATGGTCGCACCCCAATCGTGGCCGACAATGACCGCGTCCTTCGCCTCGAAGGCATCGAGCACGCCGACGAGATCGCCGACCATGTGGAAGATCGTGTACTGGTCGATCGCCTCGGGCTTGTCGCTCTTGCCGTAGCCGCGCATGTCGGGCGCGACGGCGTGGTAGCCGGCGGCGGCCAGCGCCTCGAGTTGGTGGCGCCAGGAGTACCAGCCTTCCGGAAAGCCGTGGCAGAGCAGCACCATCGGACCTTTGCCCTGCTCGGCGACGTTGAGGTTGATGCCGTTGGCCTTGATCGTTCGCTGTGTCGGCTCGCTCATGCCATCGCCTCCCCGGTGCATTGTCGTTTGCCGCATCCTAGACGTTGCTGCCCGGCGCGCAAAGATTCCAATATATTAGCCCCTTGGTCCCGGCACGCGCCGCTCCTCCGGCCTAAGCTCCTCTCGCCCGGCGGATGCGGTCCATGTGCCGGGCGATGTTCGGACAGGGGCCATGGACCAGCAAAAACTCGACCGCGCGATCGGTCGCCGCTTGAAGACCCTGAGGACGCAGGCCGGCATGACGTTGAACGAACTTGCAGCGCGCTCCGGCGTCAGCCGGGCCATGATCGGGCGGGTGGAGCGGGCGCAGAGCAGTGCGACGGCGGCGCTGCTCAACAAGCTCTGCGCGGCTCTCGATGTCACCCTCAGCGACGTCGTTGCTCTCTCGGAGAAGCCGCCGGAGCGCTTGATGCGGCTTGCCGACCAGCCGCATTGGCGCGATCCCGACAGCGGCTACCGCCGGCGTCACGCCTCGCCGCCGGACGCGGCCAGCGGCATCGAGATCATCGTCGTCGATCTGCCGGCCGGCGCGCGCGTCTCCTATAGCCCCTGGGGCCGCAACGCCTTCACCCAGCAGCTGCTGATGCTGGAGGGTGCGGTCTGCGTGCATATCGACGCCAAGACGGTGCGCCTGCGTGACGGCGACTGTCTCGATTTCGACGTGATGCGCGCGGTGACCTTCGAGAACGAAACCAAACAGGACGCCCGCTACGTCATCATCACGCGGCGCGGCACCTCTTACGGGAAAATGTGATGTCGCTGATCGTGCGGGACGCAACGCTGGAGGATGCCGGGGATATCCTCGCCATCTACAATTTCGCAGCCATCAACACCACCGCGGTCTGGACCGACGGCCCGGCCGACCTCGCCTCGCGCCGCGAGTGGATCCGCGCGCGGCAGGAGGCCGGCTATCCCGTGCTGGTCGCGATGAAGGGCAGGGACGTGGTCGGCTTCGCCTCGTTCGGCGATTTCCGTCCGTTTCCCGGCTATCGCCACACCGTGGAGAATTCCGTCTATGTCGACGAGCGGCATCATCGCGCAGGCATCGGCCGCAGCCTGATGGCCACGCTGATCGAGCGCGCCACCGAACTGAACAAGCACGCCATGATCGCCGGCATCGAGGCCCTCAATGCGGGCTCGATCCGCCTGCATGCCTCGCTCGGCTTTACCGAGGTCGCGCGCATGCCGGAGGTCGGTTGCAAGTTCGGCCGCTGGCTCGATCTCGTCTTCATGCAGAAGCAGTTGGCAAGTGACGTGAGACCCTGACGATGCAGATCCGCACCGGCGATACCTTCGATCCGCGCGTCGTCGCGCTGCTCGACCACCATGTCACGGCGGCGCGGGCGCAGACCGCCCCGGGCAGCGCGCATGCGCTCGACCTCGCAGGCCTGCGCGCCAGCGATGTCGCGTTCTGGACCGGCTGGGACGGCGAGACGCTGGTCGCCACCGGCGCGCTGAAGACGCTCTCGACGGACCACGGCGAGGTCAAGTCGATGCACACGCTGCAGACCACGCGGCGGCGCGGCTTCGGCGGCCTGATGCTCCGCCACATCATCGCGGAGGCCCGCAGGCGGGACATCAAGCGGCTGAGCCTCGAGACCGGCTCGTGGGACTATTTCAAGCCCGCGCATGCGCTCTACCAGGCTCATGGCTTCGTGCTCTGTGCCCCGTTCGAGGGCTATGCCGAGGACCCCAACAGCCTGTTCCTGACGCTGGATCTGACAAGCCGTTGATCCCGTAGGCCGGGCACCCCCGGCACAACCGGGGCTCGAAAATATATTCTCGCCCCTCAAAATGAGTTGCGTACCTCAAAATGCCTCTGCTAGCCTTCAGGGCATGGCCGAAGAGATCGTTTCCGCCGCGCTGACCCTGAAGGACATCGCCCGCGAGGCCGGTGTCAGCCTCGCGACCGTGGACCGCGTGCTGCACAACCGCCCGGGCGTGCGGCCGGATACGGTGCGGCGTGTCCGGCAGGCGATCGAGCGCAACGCCTTCCAGCCGCATGTGGCGGCGGCCGAGCTCGCGCGCGGCCGCGCCCGTCGCCTCGCGTTCGTGATGCCGTCGGGGCCGAACCCGTTCATGCAGCAGATCGAGGCCTATCTGGGCGAGATGTCGGCCTGGCTCTCGGCGCGCCGCCTCAAGGTCGAGATGATCGCGACCGACGTGTTCGATCCGTCCGTGCTCGCGGCGTCGCTGGAGGCGCTGTCGGGCGATTACGACGGCGTCGCCGTGGTGGCGCTGGATCATCCCGGCGTCCGCGCCGCGATCGACGATCTCGTCGATACCGGCACCAAGGTCGTGACGCTGGTTTCCGACGTGCCGTCCTCGCGCCGCCACCATTATGTCGGCATCGACAACATCGCCGCCGGCCGCACCGCCGGCGCGCTGGTCGGACGGTTGGCCGGCCAAAAATCCGGCAAGGTCGCGATCGTCGCGGGGTCGCAAGGCCTGCGCGACCATGCCGAGCGCATTTTCGGTTTCACCCAGGTGATGGCCTCGGAATTTCCGGAGCTGAGCCTGTTGCCGGTGCTGGAAGGCCGTGACGAGGACGACCGTTCCGAACAATTGCTGACGCGGCTGTTCGGCAGGCATGCTGACATAGTCGGCCTTTATAACGTCGGCGCCGGCACGCAAGGCGTCGCCAAGGCGTTGAGCGAGGCCGGCCGCGACAAGGTCGTGTTTGTCGGGCACGACGTCACCGCGCTGACGCGCCGGCTGCTGCTCCAGGGCGTGATGGATGCCGCGATCTCGCAGAATCCGGGACATGAGGCGCGCGCCGCCGTGCGCGTGCTGCTTGCGCTTGCGCGCGGCGAGCCGATCCTGCGCGAACAGGAGAAGATCAGGATCGACATCGTGATGCGGGACAATCTGCCCTAAAGCGCGGTGAGATCAGGATGAATCGTCATCGCGCTTTAGGTTGTTGTTTGAGCATGATCTTTTCGGAAAACCGCTGCGCACTTTTCCGGATCATGCTTTAGCGGCAGGAATTTCGAGAAGGCCCGGTGCGGGGAAGGCGACGTCAAGCTCGCACAGCGCATCGGGCGAAAGGGAGGATGGCGTGTATCTCGGACTGGACATCGGCACGTCCGGTGTGAAGGCGGTGCTCGTGAGCGAAGCCGGCGCGATCGTCGCGACGGCGGCGCGCGAGCTTGCGCTGTCGCATCCGGCGCCGTTGTGGTCCGAGCAGGATCCGGACACGTGGGTCGACGCGGCCATCGGCGCGGTGGACGATCTCGCGCGCCACCATCCGCGCGAGGTTGCGCAGGTACGCGGCATCGGACTGTCCGGCCAGATGCACGGCGCAACGCTGCTTGGTGAGGATGGACGACCGCTGCGGCCTGCGATCCTCTGGAACGATGGCCGCTCGCAGGCCGAATGCGGCGAGCTGGAAAGGTGCTGTCCGTCACTGCACGCCATCGCCGGCAACCTGGCGATGCCCGGCTTCACCGCGCCAAAGCTGCTGTGGGTGGCGCGGCACGAGCCCGAGTTGTTCGCGCGTGTTGCAAAAGTGCTGCTGCCGAAGGCCTATGTCCGCTACCGCCTGACCGGCGAGATGGTCGAGGACATGTCGGATGCCGCGGGCACGCTATGGCTCGAAGTCGGCCGGCGCCGCTGGTCGGCGGAGCTGCTCGAGGCGACCGGGCTCGATCTGCATCACATGCCGCGGCTCGTCGAGGGCAGCGAGGTGAGCGCGGTGCTTGCGCCAGACTTCGCGCGGCGCTGGGGCATGGCGAGGGATGTCGTGGTGGCCGGCGGCGCCGGCGATAACGCCGCGAGTGCGATCGGGCTCGGCGCGATCGCGCCCGGCGACGCGTTCCTGTCACTGGGAACCTCAGGTGTGGTGTTCCGCGTCACCGATCGCTTTGCGCCGGCGCCTGAAACGGCGGTGCATGCGTTCTGCCACGCGCTGCCGGGGCTCTGGCACCAGATGGGCGTGATGCTGTCGGCGGCGGCCTCGCTCGCCTGGCTCGCCGGCGTAATGGAGACGTCCGCCGCGGCGCTGCTGGCGCCGCTCGGCGAGCGCGTCGACGGGCCGAGCCCGGTCAAATTCCTGCCCTATCTCGACGGCGAGCGTACGCCGCACAACGATGCCGCGGCCAGCGGCGCCTTCGTCGGCTTGCGTGGTGCGACCGGCCGCAGCCAGATCGTGCAGGCCGTGCTCGAAGGCGTCGCGTTTGCCGCGCGCGACAATCTGGCGGCGCTGAGCGCGGCGGGCGGGCCGATCACTGAGGTCGATCTCGTCGGCGGCGGCTCACGCTCGCCGCTGTGGGCGCAGATCTGCGCGGACGTGCTTGGCATTCCCGTCCACCGCGTCGAGGAGGGGGAGGTCGGTGCGGCGCTCGGCGCCGCGCGGCTCGGCCGGCTCGCGGCCACCGGCGAGGAGCCGGCGCAAGTCTGCGCTCGCCCGCGGCGGCTCGCGAGCTTTACGCCACGGATATCCGCGACCAGCGCCTATGACGAAGCCTATCGCCGCTGGCACGCGCTTTATCCCGCCTTGAAGGAGACGACTTAAGTGAACGCGTCAGCCAAATTCTTCGATGCAAGCACGCCTGTCGCCTTTGCCGGCAAGGATGCGGGAAATGGGCTTGCCTTCCGCTGGTACGACAAGGACCGCATGGTTCGCGGCCGCAGGCTGGAGGACCATCTGCGTTTCGCGGTCTGCTACTGGCATTCGCTGTGCTGGCCGGGCGGCGATCCCTTCGGCGGCGAAACGTTCCTGAGGCCCTGGCATCACGGCACCGATGCGATGGCGATGGCGCGCGCCAAGGCCGATGTCGCTTTCGAGCTGTTCCGCCTGCTCGACGTGCCCTTCTTCACCTTCCACGACGTCGATGCCGCGCCGGAAGGCAATTCGCTTCGTGAGTCCGTCGCCAATCTCAACGCGATCGCCGATCTGTTCGAAGCCAAGATGGCATCAAGCAAGGTGCGCCTGCTCTGGGGCACCGCCAATTTGTTCACGCATCGCCGCTACATGGCGGGCGCCGCGACCAATCCGGACCCCGAGATCTTCACCTATGCCGCCGGCCAGGTCCGCGCCGCGCTCGAGGTCACGCACCGGCTCGGCGGCCAGAACTATGTGCTGTGGGGCGGTCGCGAAGGCTACGAGACGCTGCTCAACACCGATCTCAGGCGCGAGCTCGACCAGCTCGGCCGCTTCGTCTCGCTCGTGGTCGAGCACAAGCACAGGATCGGCTTCAAGGGCCCGATCCTGATCGAGCCGAAGCCGAAAGAGCCGACCAAGCATCAATATGATTTCGACGTCGCCACCTGCTACGGCTTCCTCGAACGCTACGACCTGCTCAAGGACGTCAAGCTCAACATCGAGCAGAACCACGCCATCCTCGCCGGCCATTCCTTCCATCACGAGGTCGCGCTGGCCGAGGCGCTCGGCGTGTTCGGCTCGCTCGACATCAACCGCGGCGACGATCTGCTCGGCTGGGACACCGACCAGTTCGCGATGAATGTCGGCGAGCTGGCGCTGGTGTTCCACGAGATCCTGAACCGCGGCGGCTTCACCTCGGGCGGGCTGAATTTCGACGCCAAGATCCGCCGCCAGTCGATCGACCCCGACGATCTGATCCACGCCCATGTCGGCTCGATGGATGCCTGCGCGCGGGCGTTCCTGGCCGCCGCCGACATGCTCGATGCCGGTGCCCTCACCGCGCCGCTCGCCTCGCGTTACCAGGGATGGGCCGGGCCTGAGGGCCGCGCCATTCTCGGCGGCCAGCGTTCGCTGGCCGATCTCGCCGATCGCGCGCTCGGCCCAGGCTTCGACCCGCAGCCGCGCTCGGGCCGGCAGGAATATCTGGAATCCCTGGTCAACCGCTATGTCTGAGCGAGGTCGCTGATGGCACGTGCTGACGCAACGCCGGTCCTCGAGCTCTCCGGCATCGGCAAGGAGTTCGGCGCGATCCGCGCGCTGCATGACGTCGACATGCAGGTGCTTCCGGGCGAGGTGGTCGGCTTGATGGGCGATAACGGCGCCGGCAAATCGACGCTGGTCAAGATCATCGCCGGCAATTTCCGCCCCACGCACGGTGAGATCCGCTTTGCCGGCAGCGCAGTCCACTTCAATCGGCCCGTCGATGCCCGCGCGGTCGGGATCGAGGTCGTCTATCAGGACCTCGCGCTTGCCGACAACCTCACTGCGGCGGCCAATGTCTTTCTTGGCCGCGAGCTGAAGCGCAGATTCGGTCCGCTCGCGCTGCTCGACCACAAGGCGATGGCGGCGCGGGCGCTGGAGCTGTTCGGCGAACTGCGCTCGGAGACGCGCCCCGACGATCTCGTCAAGCAGATGTCGGGCGGCCAGCGCCAGGCGGTCGCGATCGCGCGGACGCGGCTCTCCAATGCAAGGCTGGTGATGATGGACGAGCCGACCGCCGCGATCTCGGTGCGCCAGGTCGAGCAGGTGCTCGGCCTGATCCACCGGCTCAAGGAGCAGGGCGTCGCCGTGATGCTGATCTCGCACCGCATGCCCGACGTGTTCGCGGTGTGCGACCGCGTCATCGTCATGCGCCGCGGCGAGAAGCGCGCCGACAAGCCGATCCACGAGACCTCGCCTGAAGAAGTCACCGCCCTCATCACCGGCGCGAAGGAGGCGGCGTGATGGCCGTGCCCATGGAATCCCCGATCACCTTCTCCAATGTCGGCAAGATCAAATGGTGGCAGCGCGGCATCTTCGCCTCGCAGACCGGCTACGTCCTGCTCGCGCTGGCGGTGCTGCTGGTGATCATGCATTTCGCCAGCCCCTACTTCTTCACTGAAGGCAACATGCAGAACGTGGCGAAGAATTTTTCGTTCATCGCCATCGCCACCCTCGGTGTCACCTTCGTGATCATCACCGGCGGCATCGACCTCTCGGTCGGCTCGATGATGTGCTTCTCGGCCATGATCACCTCGATGGTGATGACCGAGCTGTCGGCGCCCGGCTCGCCGCTCGTGCATCTGGCGGCGGACGGCAAGACCGTGCTGGCCAACGTCCCCGGCCTGATCCTGCTGGTCTCGATCCTCGCCGGCCTCGGCGTCGCGCTGATCGCGGGCCTCGTCAACGGCTTCTGCATCGCCGTGCTCGGCCTGTCGCCCTTCGTGACCACGCTCGGCATGCTCTCGATCGTGCGCGGGCTCGGCTATGTCGTCTCCAACGGCCGCGGCAGCTTTCCGGGTGGGCCGGACGCCGATTATTTCTACGCGCTCACCTCGGGCGACGTGCTCGGCGTGCCCGTGCCTTTCATCTATCTCGTGATCCTGGCGCTGGCGATGGCCGTGGTCCTGCACCACACCGCGTTCGGGCGCCACGTCTTCGCGCTCGGCGGCAACGAGAAGGCGGCGGAGCTCACCGGCATTCCGGTGGTGCGGGTGAAGATCGAGGTCTACGTGATCTGCGCGGTCGCGGCCGGCCTTCAGGGCATCATCATCTCCGGCTGGCTCGGATCGGCGCCGGCCAACATGGCGACATCCTACGAGCTCAACGTGATCGCGGCAGCCGTGATCGGCGGCGCCAACCTTGCCGGCGGCATCGGCGGCCCGCTCGGGGCCATCGTCGGCTGCGTGCTGCTCGAGGTGATCCGCAACGGCCTCGTGCTGGCGCAGGTCTCCTCCTACTGGCAGCAGACGCTGGTGGGCGTGATCATCATCCTGGCCGTGCTGGTCGACCGCGTGCGCTCGCGGATGACCTGAATTGACGTCGCTTCGGGAAGGCAACGAAAACGCCGCCTGTCCGCTTCCCGGACGCTTTCGAAGGGATGGGCACCAGAGAAGGGTGGAGGAGACAATGAGGAAACTTCTTCTTGCCGGCATCGCGGTTGCGATGATGGCGACGCCGGCGTTCGCCGCAAATTACCGCTTCGTGATCGTGCCCAAGGCGATGAACAATCCGTTCTTCGACTTCGCGCGCGACGGTTGCCAGAAGCGGGCCAAGGAGCTCGGCAATATCGAGTGCATCTACAAGGGGCCGGTGGAGCACGAGCCGGCGACGCAGGCGCAGATCATCCAGGACTTCGTCACCCAGAAGGTCGACGGCCTCGCCATCTCGGTCGCCGACGTCGCGGCCATGACCAAGTCGATCGAGGCGGCGACCGCGGCCGGCATTCCCGTCATCACCTTCGATGCCGATGCACCCGGCTCCAAGCGCATCGCCTATATCGGCACCAACAACAAGGAGTTCGGCGTCGCGCTCGGCAAGCAGCTCCTGAAGATGCGGCCCGATGGCGGCAAATACGCGATGGTGTCGGGCGGCCCGGGTGCGAAGAACCTCGCCGAGCGTGTCGACGGCGTTCGCGAGGCGCTGAAAGGCTCGAAATGGACCGAGGTCGCGGGCTCGCCGACCTTCTGCAACGACGATCCGGCGCTCGCGGTCCAGCAGATGACGGACATGCGCACCGCAACGCCTGATCTCGCCGCGATCGTTCCGATCGGCGGCTGGCCGATGTTCGCCCCCGAGGGGTTCAAGGCGTTCGCCTCCCGGAACAAGAAGGACATCGATTCCGGCAAGTTCACGCTGGTGGTTGCCGATACGCTCAAGATGCAGCTCGAGCTGCTGCGCGATGGCTACGCCAATGCGCTGGTCGGCCAGCGTCCGTTCGAGATGGGCGAGAAGGCGATGGACACGCTGCTCGCCATCAAGAAGGGCGAGAAGGTGCCGGAGATCGTCTATACCGGCCTCGACCTCGTCACCAAGGACAATGTCGCGCAGATGTTGAAGTAGGAGCGCCGCCAGCCCTGTGCTCCTGCGTGCCTCTCCCGCTTGCGCAAACTGCAAGCGGGAGAGATGATTTGGACTGTTGGAAGGAATTGGAATGAAGCGTTCACGGCTCGGCTCTCTCGACGTCACTTCAATCGGGCTCGGTTCCGCCCCGCTGGGCGGCCTGTTCAGCCCCGTCAGCGATGCCGATGCGTTCGCCACGCTCGAACGCGGATGGTCAGCCGGCATCCGCTTCTACGATACCGCGCCGCTCTACGGCTTTGGCCTCGCCGAGCGGCGGCTGGGCGCATTCCTGCGGCAGCATCCGCGCGACTCCTATGTCATCTCGACCAAGGTCGGCCGCCTGCTGCGCGCGCCCGATGGTGCATCCGCTGAGGATGATTATTACAAGAGCGGGCAGCGCGAGCGGCCGGTGTTCGATTTCAGCTACGACGGCGTGATGCGCTCGGTCGAGGAGAGCCTTGGCCGTCTCGGGCTCGATCGCGTCGACGTCCTGCTGGTGCACGATCCCGACGGTCACTATGACGAGGCCGTCACGGGCGCGTTCCGCGCGCTGCAGCGCCTGCGCAGCGATGGCACGGTCAAGGCGATCGGCGCCGGCATGAACCAGTCGGAGATGCCGGTCCGCTTTGCGGAGGCCGTGCCGGTGGACTGTTTCCTGCTCGCCGGCCGCTACACGCTGCTCGACCAGGGCGCGCTGGAGGCGCTGTTTCCGCTCTGCCAGGCGAGGGGCATCGGCATCCTGCTCGGTGGCATCTACAACAGCGGCATTCTGGCCAATCCGCACGCTGGCGCGAAGTTCAACTATGAGGACGCCGATGCGGCGCTGGTCGCGCGTGCGATCGAACTCGACGAGCTGTGCCGCAAGCACGGCACCGCGCTGAAGGCCGCGGCGCTGCAGTTCTGCATGGCCCACCCGGCCGTGACGGTCGCGGTGATGGGGGCGCGCAATGCCGGCGAGGTCGCCGACAACATCGCGATGTCGGAGAGCAGGGTGCCGCAAGCGTTCTGGCAGGACCTGCGCGCGCGAAACCTCGTGGACGCGCGGGCGCCACTGCCGGGTGGAGCGTAGGCCATGGTGATCGACGGCCATCAGCATTTCTGGGATCCGGCACGGGCCGCCTATCCCTGGATGGACGCGCCCGAGCTCGCGCCGATCCGCCGCGCCTTCGGCCCCGCCGATCTCGCGCCGTTGCTGAAAGCGAACGGCATCGATGCAAGCGTCGTGGTGCAGTGCCGCTCCGCGCTGGAGGAGACCGAGGAATTCTTGCGCATTGCGCATGCGACGCCCTCGGTCATCGGCGTGGTCGGCTGGGCCGATCTGACCGATGGCGCGCTCGGCGACACGCTGGACCGGCTGCGAGCATCGCCCGGCGGCAGCAAGCTCGTCGGCATCCGCCACCAGGTCCACGACGAGGCCGATCCCGATTGGCTGCTGCGCGAGGACGTCCAGCGCGGCCTCACAGCGGTGTTCGCCCGCGATCTCGCGTTCGACTTCCTCGTCCGCACCCGCGAGCTGCCCGCCGCGATCGCCACCGCGCAGGCGTTTCCGCAGGCGCGTTTCGTGCTCGACCACGCTGCAAAGCCGCCGATCGCCAATGGCGGCAGCGACGAATGGTCCGCCCGCACTAAGGCGTTGGCTGCTTGCGGCAATGTCTGGTGCAAGATCTCGGGCCTCGCGACGGAAGCGGTGTGGAACGACTGGGATGCTGAGCGGCTGTTTCCATTCGTCGCGCACGCCGCGAATTGTTTTGGCGAGGACCGTTTGATCTTCGGTTCGGACTGGCCGGTGTGTCTGCTCGCGGGGAGCTATGCTGAGATCAAGAATGCGCTGGAGGCGTGTCTGGTGAAGCTCGGTGCGAATGTGCGCGAGAAGGCGTTCGGGGTGAACGCGAGGGCCGCGTACCGGCTGGCCGTGGGATGATGTGATGGGCGCAAACTAGCGCCCAACTAAAGGGGTCGTCCCGGCGTTCGCCGGGACGACGACCGAGTTTGAGGCGGCGCCCAGCGCCCCCTCACACCCCCGCAGGCACCTGGTCCAGAAATCCCGCGATGCTCCGGATCCTGCCGTCCTTCAGCACGGCGAAATCGGTCCCCTTGATCGGGCTGTCGACGCCGTCGGGGCCGAGGCCCCAGGAGAAGCGGAGATGGTTGCCGTAGCCGTTGGGCTCGCCGATCAGCGTGAATTTGAAATCCGGAAAGCGCTGCTGCACGCCTGATATCAGCGCGTCGATGCCGTCAGGGCCATCGCCCTTCATCAGCGGATCGACATAGCTTGCATCCGCCGTCCAGTTCTCGTGCAGCAGCTCGCGCCGGCGGCTGCTGGCGCGCTCGTTCCAGAGATCGATGTAGCGGCGGGCGATGGTGACATGGTCGGTCATGGGGCTCTCCTGCGATGGCGCCGTGTTCGGCTGGCGCGACTATCGAAGGATTGCGGACGCTGATCGATTACCTCGGACGTCATGCGTCCGCAAAAAAAGGGGCGCGATGATGGTCTCATCGCGCCCCAGATGCTCGCTATTGGTCGCGTGCGAAATTTACTTCGCGGCCGTGACCATGATCTCGACGGTGTACTGCGCCGCCGCGAGCTTGGCCTCGACGGTGGCGCGTGCGGGCGTGTTGCCGGGCGAGACCCAGGCGTCCCACACCGCGTTCATCTCGCCGAAGGTCTTCATGTCGGTGATGTAGATCGTGGCCGAGAGCAGCTTCGACTTGTCGGTGCCGGCCTTGGCGAGGTGACCGTCGATGGTCGCGAGAATGTCCTGGGTCTGCTTGGTGACGCTTTCGCCGGCGGCCTTGCTGGCGACGACGCCGGCGAGATAGACGGTGTCGCCGTGCACGACGACCTGGCTCATGCGCGGGCCGGTTTCAAAACGCTGAATGCTCATTGGGGATCTCCTGCTGGAATGGCGGCCCTGTCTAGCCCAGCGCTCTGCGCTGTGCCACCCCAGGCACGCATGCGTTTCCGCCGAAGCATGCGTCGTTCACGGAAACTGACTGAAGAACGACCAGATCGTCTCGGCGCCGTCGATGTCGCCGTTCTGCGGCCCCAGCAGGCCGGTCGCGACCCGGGGGAAGCGGGCATCAGGCGCAAATCCTGGCATGCGGTGGCCGCCATGATTGATGCGATAGAGCAGAACGTCGTGCCCTTTAGGGCAGCGCGAAGTGATCCGCGTGACCGTGGACTGGTCTGCCGGCGCCTTGTCGGGCAGTTCAGTCACGCTGCCATCGTCAATCTCGCATCCGTTGAGCTTGCGCCAGAAGGCCAGCGTCTCCTCGGTGGACCAGAACCCGTCTGCGGCAAAATAGCTCGATCCCCGTCCGCCCTCGTAGGGGACCAGCGGATCACCCGTGCCGTTCATCAGCAGGATCGGCAGCGGCCGTGACGGATGGCACGTCACCGCGGCTTCGTCGGTGAGATTCATGATCACGCTTGCGCTCGCCGCGAACAGATCGGCGCGGGCGCAGACGAGCGTCATCGCCATCGCGCCGCCATTGGAGATGCCGGCGACATAGACGCGGTGCGGGTCGGCCGTGCCGTTCGCGACCAGCTTCTCGACGAGCTTGGCGATGAAGCCGATGTCGTCGGTGCCCTCCGGCGGGCCGCGGAGCGCGGGGCCTGCCTTGGTCCGCGCATCGGCCCAGGCGTGGTTGAGGCCGTCAGGGAACACCACGGCAAAACCTTCGCGCTTGGCAACCTGCGGCCACGCGGTGCGTGCGACCATATCGGCGCCGCGCTGGGTCTTGCCGTGCAGCACGACCACGAGCGGCACCGGCTTCTTCGCCGGGAGCTGCGCGGTGTAGGAGCGCTTCACGCCGTTGACGTCGATCGTATCGGCGGATGCGGCCGAGGCTACGGATAATGCGGCAAGACACGCGCCGATCTGCATCCACCGCCGCATGATCTAGCCCACCGCTTTCGCCGCAGCGCGGCCGGCATTGCGGCCCGAGAACAGGCAGCCGCCGAGGAAGGTGCCCTCCAGCGAGCGATAGCCGTGCACGCCGCCGCCGCCGAAGCCCGCGGCTTCGCCGACCGCATAGAGGCCGGGGATGACGCGGCCCTCCTGACCGAACACGCGCGAGTCGAGATCGGTCTCGAAGCCGCCGAGCGTCTTGCGGGTGAGGATGTTGAGCTTGACCGCGATCAGCGGTCCCTGCGCGGGATCGAGGATGCGGTGCGGCGAGGCGGTGCGGATCAGCTTGTCGCCGATGTAACGCCGCGCATTGTGGATGTTCATCACCTGCGCATCCTTGACGTAGGGGTTGGCGATCTCGCGATCGCGCGCCTCGATCTGCATCCTGATATGCTCGAGCTTGAGGAGGTCGCTGCCGGCGAGCTTGTTCATGGCGGCGACGAGATCCTCGAGCTTGTCCCGCACGATGAAGTCGACACCATGGCTTTTGAACGCCTCGACGGGCGCCGGCGCGCCCTTGTTGGTGGCGCGGCGCAAGGTCATGCGCCAGCTCTTGCCGGTAAGATCAGGGTTCTGCTCCGAGCCCGACAGCGCGAATTCCTTCTTGATGATGCTCTGCGTCAGAATGAACCAGGAATAATCATAGCCGGTCGACATGATGTATTTGAGCTGGCCGAGCGTGTCGGAGCCGGGGAAGAGCGGCGCCGGCAGCCTAGTTCCTGTGGCGTCGAACCACATCGAGGAGGGGCCGGGCAGGATGCGGATGCCGTGGCGCGGCCAGATCGGTGACCAGTTCTGGATGCCCTCGACGTAATGCCACATGCGGTCGCGGTTGATCAGCCGCGCGCCTGACGTCTCGGTGATGCCGATCATGCGGCCGTCGACATGCTCGGGCACGCCGGAGATCATGAACTTCGGCGGTGTGCCGAGCCGCTGCGGCCAGTTCTGCCGCACCAGCTCGTGATTGCCGCCGATGCCGCCGGACGCCACGATCACGGCCTGCGCCTTCAGCGCGAACTCGCCGACCACGTTGCGCGACGAGCTCTTGCCGCGCTCGACATTGTCGGGCGCGAGCACGGCGCCGCTGATGCCGTCCACCGTGCCGTTGGTGATGGAGAGCGCATCGACACGATGGCGGAACTTGAACGTCAGCCGTCCGCTCTTCATTGCCTCGCGCGCGCGTCGCTCGAACGGCTCGACGATGCCGGGGCCGGTTCCCCAGGTGACGTGGAAGCGCGGCACCGAATTGCCGTGGCCCATCGCGTCATAGCCGCCGCGCTCGGCCCAGCCGACCACCGGGAAGATGCGATGGCCCATTGCGCGCAGCCAGTCGCGCTTCTCGCCGGCAGCGAATGCCACATAGGCCTCGGCCCATCGGCGCGGCCAAAAGTCCTCGTCGCGGTCGAAGCCGGCGGTGCCGAGCCAGTCCTGCATGGCGAGGTCGAAGGAATCCTTGATGCCGAGCCGGCGCTGCTCCGGCGAATCGACCAGGAACAATCCGCCGAACGACCAGAACGCCTGGCCGCCGATCGACTGCTCGCCTTCCTGGTCGACCACGATCACGCGCTTCCCGGCGTCGGCGATCTCGGTTGCGGCAACGAGGCCCGATAGTCCGGCGCCGACGACGATGACGTCTGTCTCTTCAGCCATGTGTTTCCCCCTCCACAGGTTCCTCCCTGTAGTTGCCCGGGATTGAAGCCAGCGGTTGCAACTGAGATCAAGGGTGCGGCGCGTAAGACCTCGTTAACTTGTTCCACTTTGGGATTTAAATCCGTCCGAGTGCAGCGCAGACGCAACACTGGATTTGAATTTGTTTTGAGCGAGCCGGCCTGCCTAGACAAAACCGTGGTTACGACAGACGCTAGCGGTGCATCACCACCTGACACGCAGATTCGCATTCGACTGGGGCGGGGGACAATGAAGTTTCTGACGGGGTTGCTTGCGGCGGTTCTCCTGATGGCTTGCATGGGGGCTTCTCACGCTGTGGTTCGCATCGCCGATGACCGCGGCGGCCGGATTGGAACCTACGTCGACAGATACCAGGACCTGCGCCAGTCGGGCGAAACCGTCATCATCGACGGCCTTTGCGCCTCGGCCTGCACCATCGTCCTCGGCGCCATCCCGCACGACCGCATCTGCGTGACCTCGCATGCAACGCTCGGCTTCCACGCCGCCTGGGATTTCGGCACCAACGGCCGCGCCATCACCAATCCGGAAGCGACCCAGATGCTCTATGCGATGTATCCGTCGCAGGTGAAGCGATGGATCAGCCAGCGCGGCGGCCTCACCCCGCACATGCTGTTCCTGAAGGGCAGGCAGCTCCAGGCCATGTACAAGCCTTGCTACCTGGACGCGCAGGCCTCGGCCAACAGGCCTTCGACGCGGTAGGCTTTCAGTCGTCACTTCTCGCGCTGCTCTTTCGTCATGGCCGGGCTCGTCCCGGCCATCCACGTTTTGGGCCAGGCGAACAAGTGCGTGGATGCCCGGGACAAGCCCCGGCATGACGAGGACTAGGCGATGCCCGACACCTCCGCAGCACGTGATCTCCGCCATCCCCGCCGCGCTTGCCCGGTCCGGCGCTAGCGCCTATTTGAAAGGCAGGGAACCCTTCGCCCCGATCGTTGTCATGGCTCAACCAGCGCACCCGGCACATCCTGTATCGGACAATTCGCCCACTGCCGGCCGGCTGCCGTCCGTGCTGCTGTTGGCGGGCGCTGGCGTCGGCGGTCTGGTCGTGCTCGGCGCGCTCGCGCTCTGGTTCCATTACGGCAGCCAGGTGTTCTTCGAAATGATCAGGACCGGCTTCGCCGCCTGCTTCTGACCCGCGACAGGAAGTTTTCTGCTCATGAGCTCCACCACCGCCCGTCCGCTGGTGATCGCGACCGCCTTCGCCGCAAGCCTCGCTATCGGGCTGCTGATCCTGTTCTGGGCCATGGGTGGTGTCAGCAAGGTGGCGCAGCCGGCCGCGATCGGCGGGCCGTTCCAGCTCACCGACCAGAACGGCAAGGCCGTCACCGACAAGAACCTGAAGGGGAAGCCGACCCTGATCTTCTTCGGCTACACCCATTGCCCCGACGTCTGCCCGACCTCGCTGTTCGAGATCTCGGAAGTGCTGCGCGCGATGGGCAAGGACGCCGACAAGGTCAATGCCGTCTTCATCTCGGTCGATCCCGAGCGCGACACGCCGGCGACGATGAAGGACTATCTGTCGAGCTTCGACCCCCATCTCGAAGGGCTCAGCGGCGATCCCGCCGAGACTGCCAAGGTGATCACTTCCTACCGGGTCTACGCCAAGAAGGTCCCGACCAAGGACGGCGATTACACCATGGACCACACGGCCCTGATCTACCTGATGGACCGCGACGGCCGCTTCGTCTCGCCGTTCAACCTGAAGCGGACCCCGGAAGAGGCCGCGGCGGATCTGAAGCGCTATCTCTGATCCAGCCACCATGGCGGGGACGGGCCCGGGGACGACGGCCGCCTGACCTTCACCCTGGCTGCAATCGGCGCTCGCGTTCCCGGCCGGATGGTCTATAAGGCCCCCCGATCCCAATGAAATTCGTTCATTTCCGGCCGATGGCTCCATCGCAACAGGCGAAATCGTCCAAATCAGCCCATGGCTTGCTGACCGCGCTGGCCGTCGGCGTCTGCCTCTTCGCGGCTCTGCCCGCCGCCGAGGCCCAGGCCCCGGCCAAGCAACCGGGCCCCCAAGGGACACAGCAACAGGCCGCCCCGCAGGCCGTGCCCGGCTTCTGGGACCCGCGGCGGCGCCCGGAGCGGCCGGACCTGTCGCGCCTGACCGTGATCCGTTTCCTGACCGAGACCGACTATCCGCCGTTCAACTACACCGGTGCCGACGGCAACCCGGCCGGCTTCAACGTCGATCTCGCACGCAGCCTGTGCGAGGAGATCAAGGTGACCTGCACGGTGCAGATGCGCCGCTTCGAGACGCTGGTCGATGCGCTCACCTCGAACCGGGGCGATGCCATCATCGCCTCGATGGCGGTGAGCCCTCAACTGCGCGCCCGCGTCGATTTCACCGATCCCTATTACCGCGTGCCGGCGCGTTTCGCCTCGCGCAAGGACGCGGTGATGCCGGAGATCAGGCCGGAATATCTCGAGGGCAAGAAGGTCGGCGTCATCGCCGGCTCGGCGCATGAGGCCTACCTCAAGGCGATGTTCACCGACGCCGAGCTGCACCCCTATCCCAACGACGATGCGCTGCGCACTGCGCTCCGCAAGGGCGAGGTCGATTTCATCTTCGGCGATGCCATCTCGCTGGCGTTCTGGATCAACGGCACCGATTCCGGCGATTGCTGTGCCTTCTCCGGCGGTCCCTTCGTCGAGAGCCGCTTCTTCGGCGAGGGCATCGGCATCGCCGTGCGCAAGGGCAACGACGTGCTGCGCCAGGCCCTGAACTGGGCCCTGTTCCGCGTCTGGGAAAAAGGCCGCTACACCGATCTGTGGCTGCGGTATTTTTCCGTGAGCCCGTTCTAGATTTCTCGCTGCCTCTCCATCGTCATTGCGAGGAGCGCAGCGACGAAGCAATCCAGACTATTTCCGCGGAAAGATTCTGGATTGCTTCGCTGAGCCTGTCATCGGGCCGCGCTTCGCGCGGACCCGGTGGCTCGCAATGACGGTGGAGGCGGCGACGTCGCCCCATAAATTGCATTCTGCCCGGAAATCGCTATTTTCCGCGGCCCGGAGGCCCTGATGTCCGTTATCGATCTTGCCGCGAACCCGAGCGACCTGCGTGCGCTCGCTGAACAATCCAACGCCTGGCCGTTCGAGCAGGCGAAGGCCATTGTCGCGCGGCTGAAGAAAAGCCCGAAGGACGAGGTGCTGTTCGAGACCGGCTACGGTCCGTCCGGCCTGCCGCATATCGGCACTTTCGGCGAGGTCGCGCGCACCTCGATGGTGCGGCATGCCTTCCGCGTGCTGACCGAGGACAAGATCAAGACGCGCCTGCTGGCGTTCTCCGACGACATGGACGGCTTCCGCAAGGTGCCGGACAACGTGCCGAACAAGGACCTGCTCGCGCAATATCTCGGCCGTCCGCTCACGGCCGTGCCCGATCCCTTCTCGAACGAATATCCCTCGTTCGGCGACGCCAACAATGCGCGGCTGCGCGCCTTCCTCGATCATTTCGGCTTCGACTACGAGTTCGCGAGCTCGACGGTCTATTACAAGTCCGGCCGCTTCGATGCGACGCTGCTGAAGATGCTCGCCGCCTACGATCAGATCATGGCGATCATCCTGCCGACGCTCGGGCCCGATCGCCGCGCGACCTATTCGCCGTTCCTCCCGATCAGCAAGACCACCGGCGTCGTGCTGCAGGTGCCGATGATCCGCCGCGATGTCGCCGCGGGCACCGTGACCTATGTCGATCCCGACAGCGGCGAGGAGGTCGAAACGCCCGTCACCGGCGGCAATGTCAAATGCCAGTGGAAGGCCGACTGGGCGATGCGCTGGGTCGCGCTCGGCGTCGACTACGAGATGGCCGGGAAGGACCTCATTGATTCCGTGAAGCTCTCGGGCGCCATCGCGAAGGCGCTCGGCGCAACGCCGCCGGAAGGTTTCAACTACGAGCTCTTCCTCGACGAGAAGGGCCAGAAGATCTCGAAGTCGAAGGGCAACGGCCTCACCATCGACGAATGGCTGCGCTACGCCTCGCCGGAATCGCTGTCGCTGTTCATGTATCGCGAGCCGAAGGCGGCCAAGCGGTTGTTCTTCGACGTCATCCCGCGCCAGGTCGACGACTATCAGCAATTCATTGATGGCTTTCCCAGGCAGGATGGCAAGCAGCAGCTCGGCAATCCGGTCTGGCACATCCACGCCGGCAAGCCGCCGCAGGGCGACATGCCCGTGACTTTCCAGCTTCTGCTGACGCTGGTGTCGTCGTCGAATGCGGAGAATGCCGAGACGCTGTGGGGGTTCATCGGCCGCTATCGGCCCGGCGTGAGCCCGCAGACGCATCCGAAGCTCGATGCGATGGTCGGCTATGCCATCAACTATTATCGCGACTTCGTCGCGCCGACGAAGCAGTTCCGCGTGCCCACGGACACCGAGCGCGCCGCGTTGCAGGACCTGCGCGATGCGCTGTCGCAGTTGCCGCAGGACGCCTCGGCCGAAGACATCCAGAACGTCGTCTACGAGATCGGCCGCCGCGAGCCGTTCCTCGACCAGGTCAAGAAGGGCAAGGACGGCCGCCCCGGCGTCACGCTCGACTGGTTCAACATGCTGTACCAGGTGCTGCTCGGCCAGGAGAAGGGCCCGCGCTTCGGCTCCTTCGTCGCGGTGTATGGCGTGCAGAACGCGGTCAACATGATCGATGGTGCGCTGGCGCGGAGCGCGTGAGGTAAATCGTGAACGCGTAGCCCGGATGAGCGCAGCGATATCCGGGGTGCCGCAACGAAGGACCCGGATGTCGCTTCGCTCATCCGGGCTACATCGTCTGTCCTCTACTCAGATCGAGCGCAGCACGTAACGCCGGTTGTCCTTCTGCACCGGGCGCGCGTTCATCGGATAGAGCTTTGCGAACGCGGCGACGTCGGCCGCTGATACCTGGATCGGGGCGGTGAGCAGCAGCCATTCCACCACCTCCGAGCAGGGCGGCGTGGTCAGCGAGCCGGGATAGCGGAAGTAGCTGAGCGTGTACGGCAGCATGGCGTGGGGATCGATGCCCGCGTCTGCTCTCACCGCAGGGCCTTCCGCGGCCGGCATGGTCTTGATGATCTTGCTGAAGGCGGCGTTCGGCCTGCCTTCCGTCATCAGCACGCCGACCACGGCGAGCCCGCCGGCCTCGTTGCGGTGGACGAAATGCGCCTCCATCGGAAAATTCTTGCCGCCGATCATGTGCTCGCTCGGCCGGTGGAAATGCACCTGGAGCAGCTTGTACTTGACGTCGCCGAGCGTGAGCGTGCTGCCCTCGGCGAAGTTGAGCTGGATCGTATGTCCGTTGTTGATGATGGTGTCGGCGCTCTTGCCCCAGTTCAGCTTCAGCGCGGGCAGTTGCGACTTGACCGTCGCCTCGATGTCGATCGGCGATTGCTGCAGGCCGACGGCGCAGGCCTTGTTGGCCGCGTCGAGATCGCCCCATTTGGCCGGCGCACCGGCGCCCTCATAGCTCCAATGCGCGCCTTCAGCGGCGAAGCCCGGCTTGCACACCGGACATAGCGCGAGACCCGCGAGCGCTTTCAAGGCGTGACGGCGATTCATCATATTCCCCCAGACGAATTTGATCGGCAATGCGCGCGGAACCTAGGCGAGAGGGGTGCTGAGTCGCAATGGAGATCGCGGGGCGATCATGCGAGCGGTGTCATGGTCCGGTCACGACGCGATCACTGGCTCGCCCACACGATCCGCGCGATCCACGCCACGTCGCTTGCCACTACCGTCCGCTCGGTCTGCGTTGCATCGAGCGGCAGCAATTCCAGCACCTTGGCCGTGCGGCGTTTCAGCGTTGCGACGGTCACGTCGCCTGCTGTGGTCTTCACCACCACGCGATCTCCCTTGCGGATCGGCGCACCGGGTGAGACCAGGATGACGCTGCCGTCGCGATAGATCGGCGCGAATGCGTCGCCGGACATCTCCAGCGCAAAGCTGTGATGGTCCTCGGCTGTCGGCAGCGCGAATTCCGTCCAGCCCTTGCCGGATGGCAAGCCGGCCTCGTCGAATGCCCCGCTCGTGCCCGCCTGGTCGAGACCGAGCAGCGGCACGGAGCGGTTGTTGGTGGAATCGTCGCTGATCAACCCGGCAAAGATGTCGAGCGAGGCGCCGGTCGCCGCCAGCGCTTTCGCGATCGATTCGGTGGACGGCCAGCGCTCGCGGCCGTCGGGCGTCACGCGCTTGGATCTGTTGAAGGTGGTCGGGTCGAGCCCGGCCCGCTTGGCGAGGCCTGATGGTGACAGGCCGGCACGCTCCGCCAGCCGATCCAGTGCGACCCAGATCTGGTCGTGAGTCAGTATCCTCTGCGCTTTGGCCTGTTTGACCATGGAAGGTCCAGCCCGTCGCAACTCAGGAAAACTGTCCTCAAATCAACCGGTTTTTCGCTTTTGGCGCAAGGGGCGGCGGGCACAGCATTGGGGATGCCGCCTCGCGCAGGGAAAGTGCCTCAAAACAGGAATTTGGAGCCCGGTTTCGATTTCGTCGGAATGGACATGGCTCTGGGTCTTGAGTTCGGAGGGGGCGGCCATTACGGTCGCGCCCGGGTTTCTGGGACCCGCAACAGTCGAAAAAACCCAAAAGACTCAAAGAGCAAACAGGGCTGCGGTAGCGGTGGTCAAGATCTACAAAATCTGTCCGGCCTCGGCCTGGCGCGAGGCGGAGCGGCAGGGCGTGTACCAGGGCAGCGCGGACGATGCGCGCGACGGATTCATCCATTTCTCGACCGCCGCCCAGGTTCCCGAGACGCTGCGAAAGCACTATTTCGGCCAACGCGCGCTATTCCTCGTCGAGGTCGACGCCGACGCGCTCGGCGCAGGCTTGCGCTGGGAGCGCTCGCGCAATGAAGAGCTGTTCCCGCATCTCTATGGCGAGCTCGATCTCGGCGCGGTGCTCGCGGTGATGAATCTCAACATACGCTCCGATGGCGGGCACGATACACCGGAGCTTGTCCCGTGATCCGTGCTTTCGACGCTTTCTCGCTGCCGGTGCTGCGCTGGCTCGATCCGGAGGACGCGCATCGCCTCGCGATCCAGGGCCTGCGCTTCCTGCCGCCGGTCAAGGCGCGCACCGATGATCCCAAGCTCGCCGTGCGCGCCTTCGGGCTCAACTTTCCCAACCCGATCGGCATGGCCGCCGGCTTCGACAAGAGCGCGGAGGTGCCCGACGCGCTGCTGCGGCTCGGCTTCGGCTTCGTCGAGATCGGCTCGGTGACGCCGAAGCCGCAGGCCGGCAATCCGCGGCCGCGGCTGTTTCGCCTCGAGCGCGACGAAGCGGTCATCAACCGCATGGGTTTCAACAATGACGGCGCGGAGGTCGCGCTGCGCCGACTCGCCGCCCGCGCGCAGCATGGCGGCATCGTCGGCGTCAACGTCGGCGCCAACAAGGATTCGCCGGACCGCGTCGCCGATTACGTCAAGCTGATCGAGACCTTTGCACCGGTCGCGAGCTATTTCACCGTCAACGTGTCCTCGCCGAACACGCCGGGCCTGCGCAATCTGCAGGAAGGTGCGCTGCTCGACGATCTCCTCGCTCGCGTGATCGATGCGCGCGAACGGGTGCGGCAGAAGGCCGGCGACACGCCGGTGCTGCTCAAGATCGCGCCGGACTTGAGCCTCGCCCAGCTCGACGACGTCGTGCAGGTCGCGCGCGCGCGCCGGGTCGACGGCATGATCGTGTCGAACACGACGATCGCGCGGCCGAGCACGCTGCGCGAGGAGATGCGGGCGAAGGAGCAGGGCGGCCTGTCCGGCCGGCCGCTGTTCCGCCTGTCGACGCGCATGGTCGCGGAGACCTATGTGCGCGTCGAGGGCGCGTTCCCGCTGATCGGCGTCGGCGGCGTCGATTCAGGCGGTGCCGCGCTGACGAAGATTCGTGCGGGCGCGAGCCTGATCCAGCTCTATTCGTCGCTGGTCTACAAGGGCCTCGGCCTCGTCGACGAGATCAAGCGCGACCTGACATCGACATTGTTGCGCACGGGGCGGGATTCGCTCTCCGACATCGTCGGTGCGGATGCGGCGACGCTGACGGCGGAAGACTGGCCGGGGATGTAGGTCAGTCTCGTGCCCCGGACGCAGCGCAGCACGCAGTGATGCGCTGCTGAGCCGGGGCCCATACTACCGTATCGTGCCATGTTGCTTTCTGGGTCCCGGCTCTGCGCAGCAGCGTTTCACGCTGCAGCGCGTCCGGGACACGAGAGCTACGTCTTGGCGAAAGTCGCCCGATACAGCGCCGGATACCGCGCGCCCTGCAGGCCGCCGCGCGCGATGTAGAATGCGATCAGTGCGCACCACAGCCCGGCATTGCCGAACGATTGCAGCGCCAGCCAGATGCCGAAGAAGATCGCAAGCGAAGCCAGCATCAGGTTGCGCATCTCGCGCGCCCAGGTGGCGCCGACATAGATGCCGTCGAAGCCGAACGCGAACACGCCGGGGATGGGCGCAAGCACGATGAACGGCAGGAATTCGCGCGCGGCACGGCGGACGTCCTCGCTCGCGGTCATGAAGTTGATGATGTCAGGGCCGAACGTCGCGAACAGCACGGCGACCACCAGCGCGAAGCCGAGGCCCCAGAGCAGCACCAGCCGGGTCGAATCCGCAAAGCCCCTGGCGTCCCGCGCGCCGAAGGTGCGGCCGCAGAGCTGCTGGGCCGCATTGGCGAGGCCGTCGAGGAAGAAGGCGCTGACCAGCAGGAAATTGTTGAGCACGGAGTTCGCGGCCAGCGTGACGTCGCCGGCGCGGGCGCCCTTGGCGGTGAAGAACAGGAAGACCGCGATCAGCGCCGCGGTGCGGATCAGGATGTCGGTGTTTACCGCCAGGAGCCGCATCAGTTTTTCGCGGTCGAGCAGCATCGCGCGCGGCACTTTGAAGCCGCCCTCGGCATAGCGCCGGCAGACGATGACGCCGAGCACGAAGCCGATGCTCTCGGACAGCAATGCGGCGATCGCCGCGCCCGCGATGCCGGTGTCATAGACCAGCACCAGCAGGATCGTCGCCGCCATGTTGATGAGGTTGATGACGACCTGGAGCGCGAGCGCCGGATTGGCGCGGGCCTGCCCGACCAGCCAGCCGAGGATGACATAGTTGGCGAAAGCGAATGGCGAGGACCAGATCCGGATCATGAAATAGGTCTTTGCAGCGCGCGTGACGCCCTCGCTGCCGCCCATCAGGTCGAACAGCGCGGTGGCGAGCGGCAATTGCAGCACGATCAGGGCCGCGCCGATCAGTCCGGCGACGATGAAGCCGCGCACCAGGATCACGGTCTGCTCGCGCGTCTCGCCGGCGCCGAGCGCCTGCGCGGTGAAGGCGAGCGTGCTCATGCGCAGGAAGCCGAACAGCCAGAACAGGCAGTCGAAGATCACCGAGGCCATCGCGACGCCGCCGAGCAGGGCGGCATCGTCCAGCCGGCCGATCGCGGTGGTCGAGACCACGCCGATCAGCGGCGTCGTCAGGTTCGCGACCATCGCGGGGCCGGCGATGGCGAACACCTGGCGGGAGCCGATCTTGAGGGAGACGGGCGCGTGCATGTCAGAACTCGAGCACCATGCCGTCTTCCGCGGCGAGATGGTCGATCTCATCCAGGCGCGCCAGCACGTCGTCGCTCATATGGGTGAGGACGAGGCGTTTCGCGCCGATTTCTGGCAGATGCTGTTCCAAGGTCTTCAGGCTGAGATGGTTCTTGACCACCTTGTCGTACATATAGGCCTCGGCGATGAAAAGGTCCGCGCCATGCGCCAGCGGAATGAGTGCCTCCGTCCATTCGGTGTCGGCGCTGTAGGCGAGCGTGCGCCCCTCGGCCTCGACGCGATAGGCGAGGAAAGGACCGCCGGATTCGCCGTGAACGACAGGATAAGGGGTCACATTCACCGCGCCGACGCTGCGGCGTTGCTCCGGGGCGAGCGCGACGACGTTGAGCTCGAAGCGCTGCCTGGTCCTGGAGGAATGCTCGAACAGCGCCTCCATCACTTGGCTGAGCCGCGTCTCGATGCCTTCGGGGCCCGCGATCGTCAGCGGCTTTGTCCGCTTTGAGAATTGCGCGTCGAGCAGGAAGAACGGCAGGCCCGCGAAATGGTCGCCGTGGAAATGCGTGATGAGGATGAGATCGATCTCGTTGCGATCGATCTCGAGACGCTTCAGCGCCGGCAGGGCCGACGCGCCGCAATCGATCAGGAGGTTGGCTTCGCGGCCCCAGACGTGGAAGCAGGTGTTGAGCCTGCCGCCCGAGCCGAAGGCGTCGCCGCAGCCGACAAAGCGTAATTGCATCGGCTGCGGGCTCCCAATCCTTACCTGCCGCGCGGTGCGCCGAACACGCGCGAGAGCAGCCAGATCGGGATCACGATGACCGCGCCGAGCAGGAAGTAGCGCCACAGCCAGTTCACCGCATCGAAGCCGAGATCCCAGAGCCGCTGGAACAGCAGGCGGATGCTGTAGATGATGTTCCAGGGATCGAAGCCGATCGCGGCGAGCACGACGCCGACCAGGATCGAGAGCAGGACCAGGCGAAACGCGACCGCCAGCGGCGAGCCGCCGAGAAAGCGGTTCAGCCCATCGCTGCGGCCGGCCGGCAAATCTCTGACGTCTTGGGCCATCTCAAAAACTCCTCGCGGGGATTCGCCCCGATTATAGGTCACGGCGGGGCACATGGGGAACCCTGACCCGAGCGTCAATCAGCTTACCGCGTTTTAATTCGGGCAAGCAGGCGCCGCAGGCTGGCTGCGACCTCTCCCGCGTGCGCTACGGCATTCACACATCGAGGTTGAAGACGGGAAGGATGTCTGATTCCGTGTTGTCCGACTGGCTAGGAGGACAGCATGGAGACTGGACTGGGACGGTTTGGCGACCGTCGCCTGCAAAAAGGGGGGCGTTCCTTC
>NZ_DASYWN010000002.1:0-51825 GCF_035935975.1 Bradyrhizobium sp. | reverse complement strand
CAGAAGGAACGCCCCCCTTTTTGCAGGCGACGGTCGCCAAACCGTCCCAGTCCAGTCTCCATGCTGTCCTCCTAGCCAGTCGGACAACACGGAATCAGACATCCTTCCCGTCTTCAACCTCGATGTGTGAATGCCGTAGCCCGCAAGGGGAGAGGGTAAGACAGCGCTACACCCGCGGCATGCTCGCCGGGCGCACTTCGCGGGCTTGCGCGGCGAGCCTGATGCCGGCATTGGCCGCGCCGAATCCCTGATAATTCCTCCGCTCGACGATCTCGAAGAAGAACCGCTCATCGAAAATGTGCGTGTAGACCTGGAAGAATTCGCCGTCGCCCTCGCGGTCGTAGAGGATGTGGTTGGTGCGCAGCTGTGCCATCAGCTCCGGCGCGAGGTCGTATTTGGCTTCAATGTCGTCGTAGTAATTATCAGGGATATCCAGGAAATCCGCGCCGCGCTTGCGCATCTCGGCGACGGTCGCGAAGATGTCGCTGCAGGAGAACGCGACGTGCTGCACGCCTGAGCCGAAGAACTCCGAGATGAAGCGCGCCGGCAGCGTGCGGTTGGCGGAGGAGCCGTTGAGCACGAAGCGGAGGCTCTGGTCGGCGTTGATGATGGCCTGGCTCTGCACGAGGCCTCTGGGATCGGCGATCTCCATCTGCGGCAGGCGGTTCAGATCGAGGATGCCGGTGTAGAACAACAGCCAGGACAGCATCTCGTCATAGGGCATCGACTGCGCGATGTGATCGACGGCGAGCAGCGCGTCGTTGCCGGCATTGCTCGCCACAGGCTCGAAATCGGTGTCCCAGTTCTTGCCGGCCTGGTCGAGGAAATACAGCAGGCTGCCGCCGACGCCGTGGATCGCGGGAATCTCCAGCTCGCCCGGTCCGACCGGCTGGTAGAAGGTGCGCGCCTTCAGCGTCTCGGCGCGCTGCATGGCAAGGCCGGCATTGTCGACGTCGAGCGCGATGGCGCAGACGCCGGGGCCGTGGGTGACGTAGTGCGAATGCGCAAAGCCGTCGGTCTCGCAATTGATGACGAGCTCGACCTTGCCTTGCGACCAGCGTTCCACCGCCTTGCTGCGATGCTTGCCGGTCTTGCGGAAACCGAGCTGTGCGAACAGCCGGGCGAGCTCGCCCGCCTTGGTCTCGTTGACGGCGAACTCGATGAAGCCGGTGCCGCGGCTTTTGGCCTTCGGCGCCAGCGGCTCGCCGGCGAATTTTGGCCAATCCGGCGCGAGCTGGTCCTCCAGCAGGATCAGCGAGCGCAGGCCGTCGACCGCGGTCTGCGCGGCCGAGCCGGCGCGGAACTGGTCGTTGAAGATTTCCAGCGACAGCGGCCCGGCATAACCGGTCGCCGCGATCGCCGTCATGAACTCGCCGACCGGCAGGTCGCCCTGGCCGGGGAAGGAGCGGAAGTGCCGGCTCCACGACAAAATATCGAGCTCGAGCTTCGGTGCGTCGGCAAGCTGCACCAGGAAGATCTTGTCGCCGGGGATCGAGGCCATCGCGCGGACCGGAAAGCCGGGTGCCAGCGCATGAAAGCTGTCGAGGATGACGCCGATAGCGGGATGATCGGCGCGCCGCACGATCTCCCAGGCATCGCGATAGTCGTTGACGTGGCGGCCCCAGGCCAGCGCCTCGTAGCCGACGCGCAAGCCCCGCTTGGCGGCGCGTTCGCCGAGCTCGCGAAAATCGTCGGCGGCGCGGTCGGTGCCGCCGAGCGAGGCCGGCGAGACGTTGGAGCAGATCAGCAGCAGGTCGGTGCCGAGTTCCTGCATCAGGTCGAACTTGCGCTCGGCGCGGGCGAAGTTGCGCGCGCGCTGCGGCTCCGGCATGCCCTCGAAATCGCGGAACGGCTGGAACGCGCAGATCTCGAGCTTGAGGTCCTTGCAGAGCTGCGCCACCTCGCGCGGCCCCGAACCGAACGAGAGCAGATCGTTCTCGAAGATCTCGACGGCATCGAAGCCGGCGGTTGCGATGGCGCGGAGCTTTTCGTCCAGCGCCCCCGAGAGAGAGACGGTCGCGATCGATCGCTTGTTCATGCTGCCTGCTCCATGATGTGGCCCGGCGATATCTTTTGGCTCGTGCGCGCGGCCTCGCTGACGGCTTCGACGACAGCGAGCGTCCCCATCGCATCTTCGACTGAGATGAGTGGTTGTTCACGACCGGCGATTACGGCAAGGAAATGCCGGAGCTGCTCGACCAGCGGATCGAAGGCAGGCGGCGCAACGGTCTGGCGCGACAGTGGCGCGTACCAGCCGGGCTGCTCTGTATAGGACCACAGCTCCATGGTCGGCACCGACAGCGATCCCGCCGTGCCGGAGAAGATGTAGCAGGGCTGATCCTGCTTCGGATACGCAACGTTCTCGCCGGAGGCGAGCTCCCAGCTCCACGGCGCCGGCGTCGCATCCGACACGGTCACCGTTCCCAGCGCGCCATTGCCGAAGCGCAGCAGCAACGCTGCGGTGTCCTCGACGGCAAAGCCGCGCGCCTTGTTCGAGGTCAGCGCCTGCACCTCGGTGATCTCGCCGCAGATGAAGCGGAGGTTGTCGATGTCGTGGATCAGGTTGATCAGCAGCGGCCCGCCGCCCTGCTCACGCCGCCAGGACACCTCGAAATAGTCGTCGGGCTTCTTGAGCAGCCACAGCCCGACCACGGCGGTGAGCTGGCCGAGCCTGCCGTTCGCCACCGCCTCGCGCGCGGCCCTGATGATGGGATTGTGCCGGCGGTGATGACCGACCAGCATCGGCACACCGGTTCGCTTGACCGCGGCGCAAAGGCGCTGCGCATTGGCAACCGTATCGGTCACCGGCTTTTCGATCAGCGCGGGCACGCCCGCCGCCGCGCAGTCGAGCGCCATCGGCAGGTGCAGATTGTTGGGGGAGGCGATGATGAGGCCGTCGGGCTTGTCCTGCGCCAGCAGCACGCGATGGTCGGCATAGCAGGGCACACCGAGCGACTCCGCATAGTCCTTCGCGGCGGGCGAGGGGTCGGCAATGCCTGATAATGCGCAATCCGGCGATGCCGCGATCAATTCGCTATGGCGGCGGCCGATCAGGCCGGCACCGGCAACACCGATGCGCATTCGCGCGCTCATGCCGCGGTCTCCTCCATGGCGCCGCCGAGGAAGAGTTGGCCGATGCGCGGATCGTTCAGGATGCTCTCCGCCTTGTCGACGATGCGGGTCTGGCCGAGCTCGAGCACGATGCCGAAATCGGAGATCTCCAGCGCCGAGCGCGCGTTCTGCTCGATCATCAGGATGGTGACGCCGCGGTCGCGCAGGCTCTTGAGGATATCGAAGGTCTGCTGCACCATCAGCGGCGACAGGCCGATCGAGGGCTCGTCGATCAGCACGAGCTTTGGCTCCAGCAGCAGCGAGCGGGCGATCTCGAGCTGCTTCTGCTCGCCGCCGGAGAGCGTCGAGGCCTGCTGGGTGGATTTGCGGCGCAGCGCCGGGAACAGGTCGAGCGCGGCCTCGATCCGCGTCGGCAGGTCGATGCCCTTGCCGGCGGAAACGCCGCCGAGCTCGATGTTGCTGCGGACTGAGAGCTCGGGAAAGATGTTGCGGCCCTGCGGCACATAGCAGATTCCGGCGTTGAGCAACGCGCGCTGGCTCAGATTGGTGACGTCGCGGCCGGCAAAGCTGATCTTGCCTTCGCGCAGCTTGAGCAGGCCGAAGATCGCCTTGAACACGGTGGACTTGCCGGCACCGTTGGGGCCGATGATGGTGGTGATGGTCGCCGGCGGTACCGAGAACGTGGTGCCGTTCAAAATCGTCATCTTGCCGTAGCCGCCGACGAGATTGTGAACCGAGAGGATCGGGTCGCTCATCGCTTCCTCCTCAATGTCCGAGATAGGCTTCGATCACGGCGGGGTCTTTGCGGACCTCGTCGGGACGCCCCATCGCCAGCACCTTGCCTTCCGCCATCACCATCACGCGCGAGCACAGCGACATCACGAATTCCATGTTGTGCTCGATCACGACGAAGGTCGCGTTCTTCTCGCGGTTGATCGCGACCAGCCGCTCCTTCAGATCCGCCAGCATCGACGGGTTGACGCCACCGGCGGGCTCGTCGAGCAGCACCAGGCGCGGTCCGCCCATGAAGGCCATGGCGGCGTCGAGCAGCTTCTGCTGGCCGTAGGACAGGCCGCCGGCGGGCTCGGCGGCGAGATGATCGAGCTTGAAAAAGCCGATCATCTGGTTGGCGGCATCCGTCAGTCCGGCATCGGAGCGGCCGACCAGGCGCGAGGCCATGTTGCCCTGGTGCTCCTGGCCCGCGAGGATCAGGTTCTCGCGCACCGAGAGTTTCGGGAACACCTGCAGGAGCTGGAAGGTGCGGCTGACGCCGAGCTTGTTGAGCTCGGCGGGGCGCAGGCCCGTGACCACCTGGCCGTCGAGCCTGACCTCGCCGCCAGATGGCGTGAGCTGGCCGAGGATGCAGTTGAACAGCGTGGACTTGCCGCAGCCGTTCGGGCCGATCAGGCCGAGGATCTCGCCCTCGCGGACGTCGAAGGAGACGCCGTTGACCGCGTGGATGCCGCCAAAGCTCTTCTTGATGTCAGTGACCTCGAGGACCGCGCTCATTGCACCGTCTCCAGCCGGGACTTTGCGACGGCACGCAATGCAGATGCCGCCTTGGTTCGCCGCGCCGCCATATAGCGATCGAGGATTCCCAGAATGCCGGTCGGCGACCAGATCAGCAGCAGCATCACCGCGACCGCATAGAGCATCAGATAATAGCCTTCGGTGAAGCGCAGCCATTCCGGCAGCAGCACCGCGATCATCGCGCCGAGGAACGGGCCGAAATAGAAGCCGGCGCCGCCGACGATCACCATCATCAGGAGATCGAGCGAGAGCGACAGGTTGAACGGCACGGGGTCGATATATTGCGTCAGCGGTGCATAGAGCGCGCCGGCGATGCCGCCGAGCGCCGAGCCGATCGCAAAGGCCATCAGCGTGTAGCGCCGCGTGTCGATGCCGAGCGATTGCGCGCGCAGCGGATTCTCGCGCAGCGCCATGAAGGCGCGGCCCCAGGGCGAGCGGATCAGCCACCACACCGCAACCGAGACGATCGCGAGCGAGCCGAGGCAGACATAGTAGAACGGCAGCGGCTTGTTGGTTGCGATCCCGAAGACATGCGGGCGCGGAATGTTGGAGATGCCGTAGATGCCGCCGGTGAGCCAGCTCTCGTTGCGGAACACGAGGAAGGCGAGGGTCGAGAAAGCCAGCGTGACGAAGGCGAGGTAATGGTGCTGCACGCGCAGCGCGGGATAGCCGAGTACCCAGCCGACGCCGAAGCTCAGGACGATCGCAACCACGATCGCGGCCGGCAGCGGCCAGCCATGCGTCGTCATGATCGCAGCCGCATAGGCGCCGATGCCGACGAACGCGCCCTGCGCCAGCGAGACCTGTCCGGCGTAGCCGAGCGTGAGGTTGAGGCCCATTGCGGCGATGGTCATCACCGCCCACTGGCTCAGGATGAACAGGCCGTAGCGGTTGAAGTTCATGGGAACGACGATCAGGCCGGCGATGACGACGAGGCCGAGCGCGATCTTCAGGGGTTTGGCAAAACCGCTCATACCGTGCGCTCCTCGGCGCGGCCGAGCAGTCCCTGCGGCCGGAACAGGATGACGATGATCAGGAAGATCAGCGGCACGGCGGCGCGATATTGCGTCGAGACGTAGGAGGCCGCGAGATTGTCGAGCACGCCGATCAAGAGGCCACCGGCGATGGCGCCACGGACCTGGTTGAAGCCGCCGACGATCGCCGCGATGAAGGCGGCCTGGCCCAGCACCTCGCCGGAGGAGAATTTGGCCAGATAAATCGGCGTGATCAGCAGCGAGGCCAGCGCGACCAGGAAGGCGTTGATCAGGAAGGTCAGCAGGATCATGCGCTCGACCGGCACGCCGATGATGCGCGCGACCGTCGGGTTCTGAGCTGCCGCCTGCATCTGGTGGCCGAGCGAGGTGCGGTTGAGCAGCGTGGTCAGGCCGAAGACGGCAAGGATGGCGACGACGAGCACGCCGATGCTCTGCAGCGAGACGGCGTGGCCGAGGATGGAGATGTCACCGGTCGGCACGATCGAGGGAAAGGGCGAGGCCTCGGCGCTGAAGAACTGCTTCACGGCCTCCTTGATGCCGATGGCGAGCGCCATGGTCGCGATCGCGAGCGGCAGCACGCCGTGGCGCATCATCGGATCGACCAGCAGCATCTTGAAGGCGAGGCCGAGCAGGATCATCGAGAGCAGGATGCCGAGGATGATCGCGAGCCAGAACGGCGCGCCGGCATGCATCGCGGCCAACATCAGGAATGCCGGCAGCATCACGAACTCGCCCTGCGCGAAGTTGATGGTCTGCGAGGTCTGCCACAGCAGCGTGAAGCCGACCGCGACCAGCGCATAGATCGCGCCGGTGGCCAGTCCCGCGACCAGAAGATCGAACAGATTGGACATTTTCCCCTCTTGTGTCTCTCAGCCGCTCTATCGTCTCCCTCGCTCCATCTCTCTTTCTTCTCCCTCTCCCCGCGAAGGGCGGGGAGAGGGAGACGAGAGATCTCTCCCCGCGACGAGCGGGGCGAGGGAGAAGGGCGAAGATCACTTCACCTTCGGCAGCACCTGCTTCACCACCTGCTTGCCTTCGACCACCTCGACCAGAAAACTCTGGCGATCGATGTCGCCGGTCTCGTTGAAGGTGACGTCCATCAGGATGCCCGGCTCGTCCGCGGCCTTGATGGTCAGGCCGTGCAGCGTGTCGGCGAAGGCCTTGGAATCGACCTTGCCCATCTTCTCGGTGGTGGCCTTCACCATGTAGACGGCGAGATAGCCCTTCAGGCCGTTATGGTCGGGGACGTAATTGTACTTCTTGGAGAACTTCTCGCGGAACGCCTTGATCAGATCGACCGGCGCATCGGTGGTGAGGCCGACATGGCCGCGCGCGCCGTTGGCGGCATCGCCGGCGAGCTCGATCACCTTCTGGCCGATCAGCGTGGTCTCGCCCATCAGCGGTGCGTTGACGCCCTGGCGCTTCAGCTCTTTCAGGATGCGCGCGCTCTCTTCTTCATTCAAATACACGAACACGGCGTCGGGATTGGCGGCCTTGATCTTGCCGACGTCGGCGGCGAAATCGGCCTGGCCCGCCTCGGTCGAGAGATCGGCGACCACCTTGGAGCCGAGCCGGTCGAGCTCCTTGACCACGACGTCGCGTCCGCCGCGGCCGAAATCGTTGTTGACCCAGACCACCGCGACCGTCTTCGCCTTCATGTCGTCGTGGATGTATTTCGCGACCTTCGGCATCGAGGACTGCTGGCCGAACGAGGTGCGGAACAGGAACTTGTTGCCGGCCTGCGTCAGCTCGGCGGCTTCGCCGCCCATGATCTGCGCGATGCCGGCTTCGGCCGCGAGCGGCGCGGTGACCTTCACCGAGCCGGAATAGCCGGGCCCGAGCAGCACGTAAGGTTCGGCGTCGAGCGCCTTCTGCACCTGGGCGCGGGCAACGCCGGGATTGGACTGCGAGTCGGCGTGGGTGACTTCGAGCTTGCGGCCGAGCACGCCGCCCTTGGCGTTGATCTCCTCGATCGCGAGGTCGATGCCGTTTTTCCAGTTGGTGCCGACGGTGGCACCGCCGCCCGAGAGCTCGGCGACGTCGGCGAGCTTGATCGCCTGGGCGAAGGCGCCCGTGGTCGTGATTGCGGTGAGCAGCGCGCCCACCAGTAGCGTTGATTTCATCGTCCTCTCCTCCCGTTTCAATTTTGCAAGCGGCCTTGTGTCCGGCCGCTTTGCCTCAAGCTGCCCGATAGGCGGCGCTGCGCGCGGCCATCACGGTGTCAAAAGCCTCTCCCATGACTTCGGTCGACGGGGCAAGGCCGGTGAACAGTTCGAAAGCGTCGGCGGCCTGGTAGATCGCAAGCTCGCGCCCGGTCATGATCTGCGCGCCCTTCTCTTGCGCTGCGGCAAGGAGCGGCGTGATCAGTGGCGAATAGACGGCATCGGCGACCCACAGGTTCGCGCGGAGCAGTGGCGGCGGCACCGGCGTGTCGCGGTTCGGCAGCATGCCGACCGGCGTGCCGTTGATGAGGCCGGTCGCGCCATCGAGCGCGGCCTCGACGCTGGTCACGACTTTTGCGCCTGGCGCGTTCAGGAGCGAGGCAAGCTTTTCAGCCCGTGCCGGCTCACTGTCGAAAATGCGGATGTCGGAGACCTTCTTGTCCGCCAGCGCAAAGGCGATGGCCTTGCCGACACCGCCCGCGCCGATCACGGCCACCGCATTGCCTGATGGCGCCAGCAGCGGCGCCACCGCGCGCGCAAAGCCCGTGGTGTCGGTGTTGTGGCCGATCAGACGGCCGTCCCTCACGACCACGGTATTGACCGCGCCCATGGCGGCCGCGCCCGGCGCCAGCTCGTCGAGCAGCGGCACCACGGCCTCCTTGTAGGGAAAGGTCACGTTGACGCCGGCAAAGCCAAGCCGCCGCACGCCTTCCAGCATCATGCTGAGAGCGGCGGCGTCCGCACCGGCGACCTCGATCAGCTGGTAATGGCCGCGCAGGCCAAGCGCCTCGGCGGCGCGCTCATGCATGAAGGGGGAAGCGGAATGCGCGATCGGCGCGCCGATCAGGCCGGTGAGGAGTTTCTTGCTGGCGGCGTATCCGCGCTTCGACATGGTTCGCTATCGTCTCGTTGGAGCGTTCGGTCCCGGCCATTAGCGGAGAAATCCGCCCAAATCCAAGGGGGCTTTCTGGTCCGACGATAGCCTTTCCCTTGCCTAACACAATTACCCATTTATCGGACAAACCTAACATAATGTTATTTTTTCCGGCCGCGCCCGGAAGCGGCCTTGCCGTTGCCGCGCGACGGCTCGACCGCGCGCATCTCCGCGCGCAGGGACTCGATGAAATATTCGACGTGAAGCGACAGCGGAGCGCCGCGCTTCACCGCGATGTAGGTGTCGAACCTTGTCGGCTCGGTGATCTTCAAGAGTTCGATGCCGGGATAGCCGCCATGGGCGACCGTGAACTGGTCGATGATGGCGATGCCGAGCCCCGCCTTCACCAGCGCGCAGACCGTGGTGCCGAAGCGCGCGCGGATGGTGATGTTGTAGTCGAGCCGGTTGCGCGCGAAGATCTCGGCCATGATCCGCCCGTAAGGGTCGTTCGGATCGATGCCGATCAGCGGGTAGCGCGTGATCTCGGCGGCGGAGACCTGTTTGCGCCCGGCGAGCTCGTGGCCGGGCGGCACGATGCAATAGAGTTCGCCCGAGGCGAGCGGCATGAAGTCGAGCCCGGAATGCTCCAGCCGGTAGCTCATCGCCACGCACTCGCCGCGGCCGAGCATCAGATAGTCGATTGCTTCCTCGAGCTTGAGGATGTTGATGTCGATGCCCAAATCTGGATAGCGGCGGCGGACGCGCTCGATCGCGCGCGGCACCATCACCTGCGAGATGCTCGGCACCGAGCCGATGCGCAGCTCCGACAACCCGCCGCGGCCGATCTTGGAGATGATCTCGGAGAGATCGTCGACCTTCTTGTAGACACCGTTGATCTGCTCAAAAATGTTCTCGGCTTCCGGCGTCGGAAAGTAACGGCCGTTCTGGCGCTGGAAGAAGCGGATGCCGAGCGAGCGCTCGGTGTATTTGACGAGCCGGCTGATCCCCGGCGCCGACACGTTGAGCAATTTTGCCGCGCCGCCGATGGTGCCCGTCACCATCACGGCACGGATCACTTCAACCTGGCGCAGCGTCATCATGGTCCTGGCACCCGAAGGATTGGCATCCGAAAGAGATCGTGGCGGCGATCATCTCACGAGAGACGCGCTGTCATCCAGCGGCAAGTGCCTGGCGATGTGGATGGGCCCCGGCGCTGCAGCGCATCGTCGAAGAGACGCTGCGCTGCGTCCGGGCACGAGCGCGGCCGGGTCCGACAACCGTCTCCCACAGGCGGAAAACGGAAGTTAACTTCGCTGTCAGAGTGTTTCGACTAAAATCTGCGCGTTCAAATGGAAGGGTGGCGGGGTCGCGCGATCTGTACCGTCGGCGTCGTTTGCTGCAACCGCGTGCTAGCTCGCCGGTCCTTCGGGCGAGGCGCTCTCCGCGAGCTCGGCGCGCTCGCTCTCCAGCACTGCGCGTGCGAACTCGATGATCTTCTGCTTGTTTGCCGTTTCGTGGACGGCAAAAAACACGCGGTTCAGTTCCAGGCCGAGCACGCTGTTGAGGGCGATGTTCTCGTCGTCCATCGTGGTTTTCCCGCTTTGTACGCCTTGAGGTGTAACTTGACGTTACTTCTTCCACAAGTAGATAAAAGCTTCGGAGTAGGCAGACACCGGAAATCTACGGGAGCAGCGAATTGAGGCAGCCCCCAAATACGTGCTATAGCGGACAGCCAAGGTCAGGAAACGCACCGATGTCCGCCGTCGACTATGGCCGGGAAGCGCTCGACTTCATCGAAGGCCTGGGTACCTATCGCAAGGTACCGGATGCCATGAACGCGCTTGAGGTGGCCTTCGGTCGCTTTGGTTTCGAGACCATCATCGTGACTGGTTTGCCGAATCCCGATCAACGCTTCGCGCAGATGGTGCTCGCCAAACGCTGGCCGGCCGGATGGTTCAGCCTCTACACCCAGAATAATTACGACCGCGTCGACCCCGTGGTGCGATTGTGCAGGCAATCGGTCAATCCGTTCGAATGGTCGGAAGCGCCCTATAATGCCGAGCTCGAGCCTGATGCGGCCGAGGTGATGAACCGCGCCACCGATTTTCGCATGTCGCGCGGCTTCATCGTGCCGATCCACGGGCTCACCGGCTATGAAGCCGCGGTGTCGCTCGGCGGCGTTCATCTGGATCTCAATCCCCGCAGCAAGCCGGCATTGCATCTGATGGCGATGTATGGCTTCGACCACATTCGCCGCCTGCTCGAGCCGACGCCTTATCCGTCGACGCGTCTCACCCCGCGCGAGCGCGAGGTGATCTCCTGGGCTTCACAGGGCAAGTCGGCCTGGGAGATCGGCGAGATCCTGCACATTACGCAGCGCACTGCCGAAGAGCATCTTGCAACCGCCGCGCGCAAGCTCGGCGCCGTCAACCGTACGCATGCGGTTGCGCTCGCGATTCGCCACAAGATCATCGCTCCCTAGGCGACGTACTGGGAAATTTCCCAATATCGAACCCGCCTCTTTTCGAAGATTCTTTCCCCCATTGAGGCTCAATGGGGGTTTTCATGATCCACGCAATTTCCTCGGTCAATCGCCACCTTTACGAAGACGTACTCGAGCAGCACTTCCGGATACGCCACGACATCTTCGTCGAGGAGCGGCACTGGGAGACGCTGCGCAGGCCGGATTGCCGCGAGATCGACTCCTATGACGACGAGGATACCGTCTACCTGCTCGCCCTGGAGGGGCGGCGCGTCGTCGGCGGTCACCGTCTCTACCCGACCACCAAGCCCTCGATGATGAGCGAGGTGTTCCCGCACCTGGCGTCGGTTCGCGGCTGCCCCGCCGATCCGCTGGTCTGGGAATGGTCGCGCTATTTCGTCGTTCGCGATCGCCGCGACGGCGCCCTCAACCTGCAACTGATGGCGGCGGTGCAGGAGTTCTGCCTCGATCAGGGGATCGCGCAGGTCAGCGCGATCATGGAAACCTGGTGGCTGCCCCGCTTTCATGAAGCCGGCTTCGTCGTGACCCCGCTCGGCCTGCCGGCCCTGGTGGAGAACGCCTGGACCATGGCAGCGACGATCGAGATTCGCCAGCAGACGGTCGATGCCCTGCATGATCGCATCGGCACCGCTTCGATCGTTCAACAGGACGGCCCGCGTCTGGACGCCGTCGCCCGTGCCAACCTTTGCGGCCTTGCCGCGCAACGAAAGAGCGCCTGAGATGTCTAACATGATGCGGGACAGCCAGATCATGGCGCAAACCAATGACGAGAATCTCGGCTACATGTCCGACATGGCCCTCGAGCTCGCGCAGATGGCGGAAGACTCCGGCCTGACGACGCTGGCCTACCTGTTCAGGATGGCGGCGCTGGAAGCCTCGACGGCCAACAGCATGCTCGCCGAACCGGACGAGCTTCCCCAGCAGATGACGTCGCACTAGACGCGACGTTCAGCTCTGACGACATTGCCGCCCTCCCTCGGCTTGCCGGGGGAGGGCGATCGTTTGGGTGCGGCAGGTTGCCCCATCTGCTGCGGCAGCCTTCTTGCAAGGTCGCGTCCGACCGCATGCACCCGCATGCAACAAAGTGCATGTTTGGTGTCGAATCGCTCTTGCCTCGGAACGATACTGCCATTACCCATTTTTCCGCTTTGAAGAGGCAGGGGGAGCTCTTTCACTGATGGCGACTGTGTTCGAACATCGGCGCGCGTTCGTATGCGCCTGAAAGAGTCTTGATGCTGCTTGTCGTCGAACAGTTCTTGAACGGATTGCAGTTCGGCCTGCTGCTGTTTCTGCTCGCCGCCGGCCTGACGCTGGTGTTCGGGATCATGGATCTCGTCAACCTCGCGCACGGCTCGCTCTACATGATGGGCGCCTATTTCGCCGCGACCTTCGCGGCGTGGACCGGCAGCTTCCTGCTCGGCGCGCTGCTGGCGCTGGGTGCTACGCTGATCCTTGGCATTGTGCTGGAAATGAGCGCATTGCGGCATCTCTACGGGCGAGACCATCTCGACCACGTGCTCGCGACATTTGGCCTGATCCTGTTCTTCAATGAAGCGGTGCGGCTGATCTGGGGCCCGGCCGGCCTTGCGCTGCCGCTGCCGGCCTGGCTGACCGTGCCGGTGCCGATCCTGCCCGGCATTCACTATCCCGCCTATCGCCTCGCCATCATCGCGGTGGCACTGCTGGTGGCGCTGCTGCTCTATCTCGGCGTGATGCGCACCCGCATCGGCATGCTGATCCGCGCCGGCGCCTCCAACCGCGAGATGATCGGCGCGCTCGGCATCAACATCAAGCTGCTCTACACGCTGGTGTTCGGCCTCGGTGCGGCGCTCGCAGGATTGGCCGGCCTGATGCAGGCGCCGATCCTCACCGTGCAGATCGGCATGGGCGAGAACATCCTGATCCTCGCATTCGTCATCATCGTGATCGGCGGCATCGGCTCGATCCGCGGCGCCTTCCTCGCCGCGATCTTCGTCGGCATGATCGACACGCTCGGCCGCGCCTTCCTGCCCAACCTGCTGCGGCAGGTGCTGAGCGGCGCCGCCGCCTCCACCGCCGCGCCCGCACTCTCGTCCATGCTGATCTACCTCCTGATGGCGATCGTGCTGGTGGTGCGGCCGGAGGGGCTGTTTCCGGCCAACCGTCGATGAAGGCTTTCTCGGTGAGCAAGGCCGTCACGGCCCTGATGCTGGCGGGCCTCGTGCTGCTGCCGCTCTATTCGTCGCTGTCCGGCAACATCTTCATCCTGACGCTGTTCACCCGCATCGTCATCCTGGCGCTGGCCGCGGCGAGCCTCAACCTCATCATGGGCTTTGGCGGCATGATGAGCTTCGGCCACGCCGCCTATCTCGGCATCGGCGGCTATGCGGTCGGCATGCTCGCGCAGGAAGGCGTCGGAAGCGGCTTCATCCAGTTTCCGGTCGCGCTCGCGGCCTCCGCGATCTATGCGCTGGTGATCGGCGCGCTTTCGTTGCGCACCCGCGGCGTCTATTTCATCATGATCACGCTGGCGTTCGCGCAGATGGCCTATTACGTCGCCTCGGGCCTTGCGCGCTACGGCGGCGATGACGGCCTCACCGTCTACAAGCGCAGCGACTTCTCCGGGCTGATCAACCTGTCGAACCGCACGCAGTTCTATTATCTCTGCCTCGCCTGCCTGTTCGCCGTGCTCCTCCTGATCTGGCGCATCGTCAATTCGCGCTTTGGCCTCGTCGTGCAGGGCCTGCGCTCCAACGAGCAGCGCATGCAGGCGATCGGCTTTCCGGCAAAGCGCTACCAGCTCGTCTGCTTCGTCATCTCGGGCACCATGTGCGGCCTCGCCGGCGCGCTGCTCGCCAACAACACCGATTTCGTCAGCCCGGCCGTGATGTACTGGACCCGCTCCGGCGACCTCATGGTGATGGTGATCCTGGGCGGCATGGGCACGCTGTTCGGCCCGGTCATGGGCGCGGTGGTGTTCCTGTTGCTGGAAGAGTTCTTGTCGCAGATCACCGAATATTGGGCGCTGATCATGGGCCCGCTGCTGCTGCTGATCGTGCTGTTCGGGCGCGGCGGCATCATGGGCATGCTGGGGAGGGCTTCTCGTGGCTGAACCCTTGCTCCGCGTCGAAAAGCTGGTGCGCCGCTTCGGCGGCATCATTGCGACGGACAACGTCTCGCTCGACGTCGCCAGCGGCGAACTGCACGCCATCATCGGCCCGAACGGCGCCGGCAAGACCACGCTGATCAGCCAGCTCACCGGACATCTCGAGCCGCATTCCGGCAGCGTCTCGCTGGGCGGTCGCGATATCACCTACCTGCCGGCTTATCGCCGCTGCGCGCTGGGGCTGGCGCGCTCGTTCCAGATCACCTCGCTGCTGCTCGACTTCACCGCAGCCGACAATGTCGCGCTGGCGGCGCAGGCGCATGCCGGCACCTCGTTCCGCTTCTTCGCCAATGCACGGAAGGAGAAGGGCCTGCGCGATGCCGCCCATGCCGCGCTCGATCGCGTCGGTCTCGGCCATCGCGCCGATGTCCTGGTGTCGAAGCTCAGCCATGGCGAGCGGCGGCAGATCGAGCTCGCCGTCGCGCTCGCCAGCAAGCCGAAATTGCTGCTGCTCGACGAGCCCATGGCCGGGCTCGGCGTCACCGAATCCCAGGGAATGGTGAAGCTGCTGCAGGAGCTGCGCAAAGAGGTCTCGATCGTCCTCGTCGAGCACGACATGCCCGCGGTGTTCGCGCTGGCCGACCGCATCTCGGTGCTGGTCTATGGCCGCGTCATCGCGTCCGGCGATCCGGCCGCGATCCGCGCCAATGACGAGGTCAAGCGCGCCTATCTCGGCGACCAGCATGTGGTGACGCACCATGGCTGACACGCTGCTCGACGTCGACGGCATCGAGACCTGCTATGGCCTGAGCCAGGTGCTGTTCGGCCTGTCGCTGTCCATCAGGCCGGGCGAGATGGTCTCGCTGATGGGCCGCAACGGCATGGGCAAGACCACCACCATCCGCTCCATCATGGGCCTGACGCCGGCGCGATCAGGCACGATCCGGTTTGCGGGCACCGAGGTGCGCCAGCTTCCGTCGTACCGGATTGCAAAGCTCGGCGTCGGTCTCGTGCCCGAAGGACGGCAGATATTCCCGAACCTCACCGTGCGCGAAAACCTCGTCGCGGCCGCCGCCGATCGCTTCGGCAGCAGCAATCCCTGGACGCTGGCCGCGATCTACTCCCTGTTCCCGCGACTCGCCGAGCGCGCCGCCAACATGGGCAACCAGCTCTCCGGCGGCGAGCAGCAGATGCTGGCGATCGGCCGCGCGCTGATGACCAACCCGAAGCTGCTGATCCTGGACGAGGCGACCGAAGGCCTCGCCCCGCTGATCCGCGAAGAGATCTGGAGCTGCCTGTCGCTGCTCAAGAGCCGCGGACAGTCGATCCTGGTCGTCGACAAGAACGTCGACCACCTCGCCCGCATCTGCGACCGTCACTTCATCATCGAGCGCGGCAAGACGGTGTGGAGCGGCACGTCGGAGCAGCTAATGGCCGAGCCGGATCTGCAGCACAAATACCTCGGAATTTGAGCCCCGCTCTTTCCTCTCGTCATTGCGAGCGAAGCGACTTGTCCGCCGAAGCCTTGGCGAAGGCGGAAGCAATCCAGAATCCTTCCGCGGAGGGATTCTGGATTGCTTCGTCGCAAGCGCTCCTCGCAATGACGGAAGAGAGACCTGCACCTCTCACCAATAAATCCCGTGCCGATGCAATTCGCGGATCACGCGCGCCTCGGTGGACGGCTGGCGGTGCTTCGGCTTGGCCGTTGCCGCGGCCGGCTGAGCGGACGTCGCGGCCGCTGTCGCGGCTTGCGCTGGTGTGGCCGAAGTCGTTGAAGCAGGCGTGGTCGTCGCCGTCTGCACACTCGCCGGCGGCGTTGCGGTCGGGGCCTGCGTGGCCTGCGGCGGAGCCGTCGCTGCCGGCTGCTCGGTCGTCGGGCTCGCATTCGTGGTGGCCAGGCTCAGACTGCGCGAACCCCCGGCATAGGCTTGGCTGGCCAGCAGCGAAATCGTCGCGATCAGGATGAGCTTGCGCATGGAAGCCTCCTTCACTTGGTCAATCCGTCTTACCTGTATGCCTCCGCGCCATCAGCGGGCGAGGTGGTGGGTCCCGATCTCGATCAGGGTGGTCCGGCAGGACAGGCGATAGATCAGGCTCAATAATTGACCCAACATGATCGAACTCCATTGTTGATCATGGAAGCCGAACATAGCCCTCGCTTCTTTCCGGCCGTTTTCGCGGCGCAGGGAAAAAGGCTTCATCGGAGCACGGAGTGGTGTCGTCGGAACAAACGGGATGAAGTCGCCTCACAGTGCCGTGAGGCTGTTCTCCCTCAAAACACCTCGAAATACTCGCGGTGCTCCCAATCGGTCACTTCAGACAGGAAGCGGTCGATCTCGGCGTTCTTGATGTGGGTGTAGTAGTCCACGAACTCCGCCCCGAGCTTCTCGCGGAAGAACGGATCATCCTTCAGCGCGCTGACCGCATCGCGCAAGCTCTTCGGCAGCAGCGGAGCCTTGGTCTCGTAGGGCGTATCGGCGGACGGGCCGGGATCGAGCTTGCGGTCGACGCCGTCCAGCCCTGAGAGGATCTGCGAGGCCATGTAGAGATAGGGATTGGCGGCGGGCTCGCCGATCCGGTTCTCCAGGCGCGTCGCCGCATCATTGGCGCCGCCGAGCACGCGGATCATCACGCCGCGATTGTCGCGGCCCCAGATCGCGCGGTCCGGCGCCAGCGAATAGGAGCGGTAGCGCTTGTAGCCGTTGATGGTCGGGGTGGTGAACACGGTCGAGGCGCGGGCGTGGTCGAGCAGGCCGGCGAGGTAAGCCTTGCCGAATGCGCTGAGAGGCTCGCCGCCGTCTTTCGCCATGAACAGGTTTTCACCGCTCGCATGCGAGACGATCGACTGGTGTAGGTGCCAGCCGCTCGCGAACACATTCGGCAGCTTCGGCCGGCACATGAAGGTGGCGTGATAGCCGTGACGCCGTGCGATCTGTTTCACGGCCGAGCGGAACAGCACCATGTTGTCGGCGGGCTCGAGGCCCTTCTTCGGCGCGAAGGTGAACTCGCACTGGCTCGGCCCGAACTCGACCTCGACCGAGCGCAACGGCAGCCCGAGCGCGACGATGTCGCGGCGCAAAATCTCCAGCACCGGCTCCATCTGATCGAAGCGCTGCTCGGTCAGGTACTGATAGCCGTGGCTGAGCAGGCTCACCGATGGCGGCGTGCCGGGCTGGCCGGCGTCTTCCGCGCTCATATGCGGGTCGTCGAGCCTGAAGATGTGGAATTCGACCTCGAGCCCGGCGACGAAATCGTGGCCGCGGCCCGCGAGCTCGTCGAGCACCTTGCGATAGAGCCCGCGCGTTGCGAACGGCACGGGACGGCCATCGCCAAAATACAGGTCGCACAGCACCCAGCCGGTCGCCGGGGCCCATGGCAGCACGCGAAACGTGGTGGGATCGGCGACCATCAGCACGTCGGCCGCGCCCTCCATCTCCTTCATGCCGAAACCGCCGCCCGCGGTGAACACCGGAAACACCGTGCGGTGCGAGGTGTCCTTGGCGAGCATGGTGGTGGTGATCGAGCAGCCGCTTTCCAGCGAGGCAATCGCCTCCGTGGCGATGATGGTCTTGCCGCGCAGGATGCCGTGCTGGTCGGGGAAGGCAAGGCGGATGACTTCGAGGTTCTTGTCCTCGACGAACCGGCGCATGCGCGATGCGGCGTCCTTCTGCTCATCCGACCACAGCGCATGACGCGCGACGAAAGTCACTTTGGTTGCTCCTCAATCACCGCTGTCATCGTCCGCCCTGTGCGCAATTGCGCACTGGGGCGGACGATCCAGTATTCCTGAGACGGTCGTGTGTCCACGAGATGCCACGGCGTACTGGATGCCCCGCCTTCGCGGGGCATGACAGCGGAGAATGCGGAGCCGCCGTCGCGGCTCGCCCGCAGCGAATGGCATCGTCACTCCGCCGCCGTCAGCCGGTGCACGTTGTCGGCGATCTCCTTCGGGACCGGTGCGGTCCACGGCGCGCCGCGGCGGCGCTTGACGTCGACTTCCATCCAGTAGGTCTCCCAGCCGCGGGTCGGCCCGATGCCGTCCATGGTCGCCGGGCCCTGGATGCTGCGCGCATTGGCCTCGTCCAGGAACAGCATCGGCTTCTCGCCGCCGCCGACCTTCTCGATTTCGGCCCGCAGCAGGCGGCGATATTGCACGATCGCCTTGTCGCTCGAACCGAGATGCTCCTTGGTGCGGTCCTGGATCGCGCCCATCGATTCCACCGCCCACTGGTCGTGGACGTTGATGTCGTTGCCCATGCCGGTATAGGTCGCGGTCTGCTGCTCGTGCGGATCGAAGCCGTAATCGTTGCTGCGGTTCTTGCGCGACTTGTAGTCGGGCAGCTCGTAGAGCTCGAGCCGCTGGTCGCGCATCTTCTTCTTGTCGACCGGGTTCGAATAGCTGGTGAAGATCGCGTACCAGTAGCAGTTCTCGTCATCGACAGGCACGTGCCACTGCGTGATCGTCATCTCCGTGCTCATGGGGATGACGAAGCCGTGCGGGAAGAGCTGGTTGGTGACGCGCACATGGGTGCGCTCCTCGTCGATCTCGCGCAGCGCGATCAGCCGCAGGCCGTATTCGGTGTGCTCGACATTGATGATCGGGCGGTCGTATTCGCGCAGGATCTTCGTCATCGGCAGGTCGCTTCCGGCCGAAGCGCCGCGGAATTGCTTGCCATAGGCAGTGGACGTGTCCTCGTCCTCGAAGAAGCGGTGCAGATAGGAGGCGTGCGCAGGATCGATGCCGACTTCCAGCGCCTGCAGCCAGTTGCAGGCCATGTGCCCCTTGAACGCGAACGTATGCGTGCCGGGCGCGACGAAGCAGTCGATCTCCGGAAAGGCCGGCGGCTCGCCCTCGCCGAGATAGGCCCAGAGGATGCCGCTCTTCTCCACCACGGGGTAGGAGCGCTGGCGGATGTTCTGGCAGAGTTTTGAATCCTTCGGCTCGGCCGGCGTCTCGATGCACTGGCCGGTGGCGTCGAACAGCCAGCCGTGGAAGGCGCAGCGCAGGCCGCCATGCTCGAGCCGCCCGAAGGCGAGGTCGGCGCCGCGATGCGCACAGTGACGATCGATCAGGCCGTAACGCCCGGTCTCGTCGCGAAACAGCACCAGGTTCTCGCCGAGCAATTTGACGGGACGGATCGGCCGCTCGCCTTCCAGTTCATCGACCAGCGCCGCCGGCTGCCAGTAGCTCCGCATCAGCTTGCCGCACGGATCCTTCGGCCCGGTACGGGTGATCAGGTCGTTCTGCTCCTGGCTCATCATGGCGGTCGCGTCCTTTTTCCGGAGGGCGTTTTCTGTTCGCCTATTGAACGAATGGGCGAATTATGACATGCCTTGGATCGGCAGCAAGCACTATTTTGCAGGATTGTCCCGGGGATCATGCCCAAGCTGAAGCGAAGCGAGACCGACGAGCGTGCGACGGATTTCGTCGAAGCGCTCGATCGCGGCCTGCGCCTGCTGCAATGCTTCGGCACGAACGTGGGCCCGATGACACTGAGCGATCTCGCCCGCGCCGCCGATCTGCCGCGGGCGACCGCCCGGCGCATGCTGTTCACGCTCCAGCGCGGCGGCTACGTCTCCGGCGACGGCAAGCTGTTCTTGCTGACCCCGCATGTGCTGACGCTGGCTGCATCATACCTGCGCTCCAACCAGCTCGTCGCCGTGCTCCAGCCGGTGCTCGATCGCGTCGCGACGGCGGCCAACGAGATCTCCTCGCTCGCCGTGCTCGATGGTGACGACGTCGTGTTCGTCGCACGCAGCAGCCCGGCGCGGATGTTTTCCGGCGGTCTCGAAATCGGCTACCGCCTGCCGGCGTTCTGCACCTCGGTCGGCCGGGCCATGCTCGGCCAGCTCGACGATGCCGATCTCGCCGCCCGCCTCAAGACCATGAAGCGCGAGGCGCTGACGCCGCAGACGGTGACCGATCCCAAGGCACTGCTCGCGCGCATCGCCACCGACCGCGCGCAGGGCTATTCGCTGGTCGACCGCGAGGCCGAGCCGCATTTCCGCTCGATCTCGGTTCCCGTACGCCGCTATGACGGCGTGATCGTCGCCGCCATCAACATGGGCGCCCATGTCGACCGTGTGCCGGCGCAGGAATTGATCGACCGTTTCCTGCCGCTGCTGCGCGACGGCGCCGAGTCGGTGCGTTCGCAATTGCTGTAGGTTTGCAGGGTGGATCAGCCCGCGGCTGCGCGAAGCGCAGTCCGCTGGCGTAATCCACCGCTTCTGTCCTCGCGGAGACCAAAGAGGTGGGTTACGCTTCGCTAACCCACCCTGCTCAGCTATAATCTGCTCCGCACACCAGATCAGGGAGCAAGCCATGCAACACACCATGGTTCCCAGTGATCGTGTCGAGCACGTCGCCGTTTATGGGTGCGACGGCTCGAAGCTCGGCACGATCGAACGATTGATGCTCGACAAGTTGAGCGGAACGGTCGCTTACGCCGTCATCAAGACCGGCAGGCTGCTCGGGACGCATCATCACTATCCCGTGCAATGGAGCGCGCTGAAGTATGATCCGGGACGTCAGGCCTTCCAGGTCGAACTGACGCCGGAGCAATTGAGCAGCGGTCCCTGCGAGTTTGATGGCGATGAATTCGACTGGGGCGACCGCTCGCCGCCGTATCAGCATCCGAATTACTGGTCTATCTGACGGCGCGATGGGCAAGCGTCGCGCGTTGACCCGCGCGCACAGGTCGCGGTGCACGAACGCGCCCGCTGTGTCAAAAGGCAAAAATGCCGCATGACACACCTCTCATCGCCACCATCGTCGTTGGACTTGGACTAGCCTTCGTACTTGGAACAATCGCGCAGCGGTTCCGCATTCCGCCGCTGGTCGGATATCTGCTCGCCGGTGTCGCTGTCGGCCCGTTCACGCCGGGCTTCGTCGCCGACCAGGCGCTTGCCACCGAGCTGTCGGAGCTCGGTATCATCCTGCTGATGTTCGGCGTCGGCCTGCATTTCTCGCTGCAGGATCTGCTCAGCGTCCGCAACATCGCCGTGCCCGGCGCCGTCGTGCAGATCGCGGTCGCGACATTGATGGGGCTCGGCCTTGCGTTGCTGATGGGCTGGAGCGCCAGCGCCGGCCTCGTGTTCGGCCTCGCTTTGTCGGTGGCGAGCACCGTGGTGCTGCTGCGCGCGCTGCAGGAGCGGCGCCTCATGGAGACGGACCGCGGCCGCATCGCCGTCGGCTGGCTGATCGTCGAGGACCTCGCGATGGTGCTCGTGCTGGTGCTGTTTCCGGCGATCGCGAGCCTTCAGGGCGGCCATGGCGGCAAGCCCACGTTCGAGCCGCTGGCCGCGCAGCTCGGCCTCGGGCTTGCCGGCGTGGTGATGCTGACGATCGTCAAGATCGCAGTGTTCATCGGCCTGATGCTGGTGGTGGGCCGCCGGGTGATCCCGTGGATCCTGCATTACATCGCCCACACCGGATCGCGCGAGTTGTTCCGCCTCGCCGTGCTTGCGATTGCGCTGTGCATCGCCTTCGGCGCGACCAAGCTGTTCGACGTCTCGCTGGCGCTGGGCGCGTTCTTTGCCGGCATGATGCTGCGGGAATCGCCGCTCAGCGCACGGGCGGCGCAGGAATCGCTGCCGCTGCGCGATGCTTTCGCGGTGCTGTTCTTCGTCTCGGTCGGCATGATGTTCGATCCGATGAGCGTGGTCCGCGAGCCCTGGCCGCTGCTGGCGACGCTTGCGATCATCATGCTCGGCAAATCGGTCGCCGCGTTCCTGATCGTGGTGCTGTTCCGGCATCCGGTCGCGACCGCCCTGACGATCTCGGCGAGCCTGTCGCAGATCGGCGAGTTCTCCTTCATCCTGGCCGAGCTCGGCGTCGCCTCGCAGATCCTGCCCAGCGACGGCCGCGACCTGATCATGGCCGGTGCGATCCTCTCCATCATGCTCAATCCGCTGATGTTCGCAGCGGTCACCTGGCTCGCGCCGCTGCTCGATCCCAGGCGGGATACGCCGCAGGCCGCGGCCGCCGTGCCCGAGCCGATCCGCACCACCGACCTCACCGACCATACGATCGTGATCGGCTATGGCCGCGTCGGCGCGCTGGTCGGCGATGCGCTGAAGCAGCGGCAATTGCCCTTCCTGGTCGCCGAGGTCGGCGAGAGCGCACTTCAGAAGCTGAAGCAGGGTGGCATCGAGACGATCATGGGCAATGCCGCGCAGCCCGAGATCCTCGGCGCCACAAATCCGTCGCGGGCGCGGCATCTGGTGATCGCGATCCCCGAGGCGTTCGAGGCCGGGCAGATCGTGCAGCAGGCGCGCGCAGCCAATCCCGATATCCGCATCATCGCGCGGGCGCATGCGGATGCCGAGGTCGATCATCTGAAGGGACTGGGGGCTGATGTCGTCATTATGGGCGAGCGGGAAATCGCGCGCGGCATGATCGAGGAGCTGGAGAGGAGAGTCCCGGATGCTGCCCAGCAAGATCCCCGCGCGCTCGTGGTTGGTTGACCCGTCGCACCTCTCGCTGGATGTCGTAGCCCGGGTGAGCGAAGCGATACCCGGGAAAGCGCTCGCGCGGGGTCCCGGATGTCGCTTCGCTCATCCGGGCTACGGCACCGCGCTCTACCGCCCCTCCGCCTCACGCTCCATGTCGCGGCCCGACAGATCCTCGCCCTGCATGTTGGCGTAGTCGCGCGCCATCTCGCGCATCAGGAACTTGGCCGGCACGTCGTGATAGGTGCCGCGGTCGTTGACATATTGCATGTAGGCGCGCCCCTCGCCGTCGAAGGGATGCAGCAGCGCGTCGGTGTGGCCGTCGAAATCGAGCGGCGCAACACCGACCTTGGCGCAGAGCGTGTCGTTGAAGGTCGGCGTCGCCTTGCGCCAGGCGCCGTCGACATGCACCTCGGTAAAGCCGTGCCAGGTGAAAATGTCGGTGCCCATGCTCGCGCGCAGCTTCTCTGTGGTGAGATGGTTCTTCACGTCGGCAAAGCCGACGCGCGCGGGAATGCCGTGGACGCGGCAGGCGGCGGCATAAAGCGAGGCCTTGCCGACGCAATAGCCTTGTCCCGCGGCAAGCACGCTCGAGGCGCGAAACGTGTCGGCGACGCGCATGCTGACGTAAGGGTTGTAGCGGATGCCGTCGCGCACCGCCTTGTAGAGCATGCTCGCCTTCTCGCGGGCGCTTGCATCCGCGCGCACCGTGTCTTGCGCGAATTGCTGCACGGCGGGGTGATCGCTGTCGATGTACTCGCCGGGATCGGTGTAGAGCCGGCGGATGGTGTCGGGGAGGATGTCGGTCATGGCGAGAGATTAGCAGCCGGCTTTGATCTAGCTCAATTTCGTTGGTTGCAGGCCGCCCATGCTCGCTGCACGACCCCATCACCGCTTGCGTCGAGCCGCTATCGCTCTTGCAAGCGACGATGCTGCGCTAGGCTGTGCGGAACCGGGGAGGGGGAATGGCGGCGTGCTGAAATGGTGTGCCCATTGCCAGCAGTTCATGGGCGAGATGCCGCCGCACGCGGATCTCGGCATCACGCACGGGCTGTGCCCGAAATGCGCGGGCGAAGAGCCGGATCTGCTCAGCGGCGATGAATACGCCCATGCGGTGGCGCTGCGGGACCTGTTCCAGTCCTTGTTCGCGGCCGGGCGCAGGAATGATTTTAGTGCGGCTGGGCCGCTGGTCGACGACGCCATCGCCGCCCATTGCCGGCCGGTCGACATTCTCATCGGCATGATCGCGCCGATGCTCTACGAGATCGGCAATGCCTGGGAGCGCGGCACCCTGACCGTCGAAGGCGAGCACGAATTCACCGCCTTCGCCGAGCGGGTGATCGATCTGGTCGAGGCCAGGATGCGGCTGGCCTGGTCACAGCCGACGCACCCCAGCGGGGACGGTTGCTACTTCCTGATGAACGCGCCGGGCAACATTCATGTGGTGGGCATTCGCATCCTCGGTCTCTGGCTGCAGAATCAGGGGTGGCGGACGCGGCACGTCGACGATCGTACGGTTCTCGAGGCCTTGGCCGAGCCTTCGCTCGCGGGTGAGCCCAAGACGCTGCTGGTCTCGATCGCGCTGCCCGAGCAGTGCGATGCGGTCGCAGCGCTGGTCGAACGCGTGCAGGCCTTGCCGGCGCCCAGCCGTCCCAACATCGTGCTCGGCGGCTACGCCGTCAAAACCGGACGGGTGCTGCCGATCCCGGGCGTGAGGCTTGCGAAGGACATCAGCGCGCTCGGTCTCGACTAGCTTCGGTTGCGCATCCAGTCGGCGAGGCCCGAGATCGCCTTGTCGAGCTCCTGCCGTGCGGCGCCATCTGTCACCGTCTCCTCCATCGCACCCCGCATGCAGAGCAGCCACGCGTCGCGCTCGGCATCGCCGATGGCAAAACCGATATGCCGCTGCCGCAGCCGCGGATGGCCCTTCTCGGGCGTATAGAGCTTTGGGCCGCCGGTCCATTCGGTGAGATAGCGCTTCAGCACGTCCCTGATCAGGCCGAGATCATCCGCATGCATCGCGCGGATCGCTTGCGCCTCCGGCAGCGTGTCCATGCGGTCGTAGAAGCGGTCGACGAGGGCATCGATCGTGGCGCTGCCGCCGATCCGCTCGAACATGGAGGTGGTGACGTCGCTGGAGGTCATCGTGGGTCCCAAGGCTGGTTCTTGGGCTCGGATATAGTGACTTTGTGGCGGGCCACAAACTCTGCTGTCGTCCCGGACAAGCGCGCTTAAGCGCGCGCCGATCCGGGACCCATAACCACAGGGAAGTGTTTGGCGAAGATCAGTCGTTCGGGATTGGCCGCGTGCACAATCGATGGATCACGCGGTATGGGTCCCTGCGTTCGCAGGGACGACAGCGCTGTGCTCGGCGAAAGGACCGCCCTACAGCGCCACGCTCCGCAGCCCGAAGCTGCGCGCTTCGTTCTGCAGCACCGGGCGCACCGCATCGATCAGCCTTGCCGCCGCGGCATCGACGCTCAGCCCCGCCGTATCCACCACCGCCGTCGCGCGCGAATACAGCGGCTCGCGGCTCAGCAAAATGTTGCGCAGCTCGGCCATGGCGGAGCGATCATCCGCCATCGGGCGCAGATCGCCCTGGCGGCGGACGCGGGCCATGTGCTCCTCGGGCTCGGCCTTCAGCCAGATCGTGTAGAACGAGGTCAGGATCTGGTCGAAGGTCAAAGGCTCCGAGACGATACCGCCGCCGGTCGCCAGCACCATCAGCTCGTTCCGCGCGAGCAGTTGCTGCAGCGCGGCCTGCTCCATGCGGCGAAAGCCTTCCTGGCCGTACAGCGCGATGATCTCGGCGACCGAGAGGCCGTTCTGCTGCTCGACCTCCTTGTTGAGCTCGACAAAGCTCCAACCGATCTTCTTCGCCAGCATTCGCCCGAGCGTCGATTTGCCGGCGCCGCGCAGGCCGATCAGCGCGATGCCGCAGAACGGCGCGCGTCGCGGCGCGGAAGCGCTGCCGCCGGCGAGCAGATCTTTTGCTTGGGCAATCTGCGCCGGCGTCGCCTTGCGCAGCAGATCGCGAAACATCTGCCAGTCCGGCGTCGGATCGGCTGAGGGAAGCAGGTCTTCGAGATGCGCGCCCATCGCGTCGGAGACGCGGCGCAGCAGCACGATGGAGACGTTGCCCTTGCCGCTCTCGAGCTGCGCGATGTAGCGCTCGGAAATCCCTGATACCTTGGCGAGCACCTTGCGCGACATGCCGCGCAACGCGCGCATGGTGCGCACGCGCTGGCCGAGCTGTTCGAGAAATCGGGATTCGGCGTCGGGACTGTCGGTCATGGACCTTCTTCGGCGGATGCCCTCTTTGACGAAGGCCCTGCGGCGCGTTTTAATGAAACATAGTGCCTGCTGGCATTGACAGCAAGCTGTCACAGTGTCTTTCTATGAATTATAATTCTAAAATCTGGGGAGACGACCGTGAGCGAGGGATCCTACAACGCGGTGACCTGGCTGCTCGACCGTAACGTCGAGGAAGGCCGAGGCAACAAGCTCGCCTTCGACGACACCGTCTCGCGGCTCACCTATGGCGAGCTGCAGCGCGAGACACGGCGCGCCGCCAACATGCTGCGCCGGCTCGGCGTCCGCCGCGAGGAGCGCGTGGCGATGATCATGCTGGATACGGTCGACTTCCCGATCGTGTTCCTGGGCGCGATCCGCGCCGGCATCGTGCCGGTGCCGCTGAATGCGCTGCTGACTGCGGACCAGTACGCCTACATCCTCGCCGACTGCCGCGCCCGTGTGCTGTTCGTCTCCGAGGCGCTTTATCCCGTCATCAAGGACGTCGTCGGCCGCATGCCCGATCTCGAGCATGTCGTGGTCTCCGGCGCCAAGCAGAACGGCCACAAGCAGCTTGCCGAGGAAATCTCCGACGAGAGCGACCAGTTCACCACCGCCGCGACGCATCCGGACGAGCCGGCATTCTGGCTCTATTCGTCCGGCTCGACCGGCATGCCCAAGGGCGTGCGCCACATCCATTCCAACATGCAGGCGACCGCCGACACCTACGCCAAGCAGGTGCTCGGCATTCGCGAGAACGATGTTTGCCTGTCCGCGGCAAAATTGTTCTTCGCCTATGGCCTCGGCAATGCGCTGACCTTCCCGATGTCGGTCGGTGCCACCGTGGTGCTGAACAGCGAGCGCCCGACGCCGGCGCGGATGTTCGACCTGATGAACAGGTTCAACCCGTCGATCTTCTACGGCGTGCCGACGCTGTTCGCGGCGATGCTCAACGACGAAACGATGAAGAGCGAGCGCGGCGGCAAGGCTTTGCGCATCTGCACCTCGGCCGGCGAGGCGCTGCCGGAATCCGTCGGCAACAGCTGGAAGTCGCGCTTCGGCGTCGACATTCTCGACGGCGTCGGCTCGACCGAGCTGCTGCACATCTTCCTGTCGAATGCGCCGGGCGACATCAAATACGGCTCCTCCGGCAAGCCGGTGCCGGGCTATGCGGTGCGGCTTGTCAACGAGGCCGGGCAGGACGTCGCCGACGGCGAGGTCGGTGAGCTGCTGGTCGATGCCCCCTCCGCCGGCGAAGGCTACTGGAACCAGCGCCACAAGAGCCGCCGCACCTTTGAAGGACCGTGGACCCGCACCGGCGACAAATATGTCCGCGACACCGAGGGACGTTACACGTTCTGCGGCCGCGCCGACGACATGTTCAAGGTCTCCGGCATCTGGGTCTCGCCCTTCGAGGTCGAGAGCGCGCTGATCACGCATCCGGCCGTACTGGAAGCCGCCGTCGTACCCGAGGCCGATCCGGAAGGCCTGCTGAAGCCGAAAGCCTTCGTCGTGCTGCGGCCGGGTGCGAAGACCAGCGACCTCCAGGAGATGCTGAAGGACCACGTCAAACAGAAGATCGGCCCGTGGAAATATCCGCGCTGGATCGACGTGGTGGACTCCTTGCCGAAGACAGCGACGGGCAAAATCCAGCGGTTCAAGCTGCGCGAGGGCACGAATTGAGCGGCTCCGTGCGGCGTGTGACTCGCGCTGCCGCGGCAAGCTCCGCTGCGCTCCCTCCCCCCTTGGGGGAGGGAGCGACTGAGCAAGCGGACCTATCTCGTTCTTACGGCGCGATCGAAGAAGAGTGACAGCATGACCAACCTCACCCCCACCGGCTTCCTCAGCATCGGCACGGCGAGCCTCGAATACAAATGGCTCGCGCCCGCATCCGCCGACGCGCCGACCATCGTCATGCTGCATGAAGGCCTCGGCTCGGTCGGCCTCTGGGGCGATTTTCCGGAGAAGCTGCGAGAGGCCACCGGCGCCGGCATCTTCGTCTATTCGCGCGCAGGCTACGGCCAGTCGAGTCCGGCGACGCTGCCGCGCCCGCTCGATTACATGCAGCGCGAGGCGCTCGACGTGCTGCCGAAGATTCTCGACGCGATCGGTTTCAAGCGTGGCCTTTTGCTCGGCCATTCCGACGGCGCCTCGATCGCGACGATCTATGCCGGCGCGCATCAGGATCACCGGCTGCAGGGCCTCGTGCTGATGGCGCCGCATTTCATCGTCGAGGACATCTCGGTGAAATCCATCGCCGCGATCAAGACGACCTTCGAGACCACCGACCTAAAGACAAAACTGGCGCGCTGGCACAAGGACGTCGACAACGCTTTCTATGGCTGGAACCGCGCCTGGCTCGATCCCAAATTCCGCGACTGGGATATTTCGGAATATCTGGCCTATGTCCGCGTTCCCATCCTGGTCGTGCAGGGCGAGGGTGACCAATATGGGACCTTGCGACAGGTCGAAATTGCCCAGGAAGAGTGTTACTGTCCGGTAGATTTGAAAATTATTTCAGACGCGGGCCATTCCCCGCATCGTGAAGCGCCGGGGGCGACGCTTGACGCGATTGAGCAATTTGCAAGAGCGGCCCTGCGCGACGATCAGGGACTCCAGGGACACGCCGCATGACCATGCGGAGGCACACCCATGAATGTGCCTTCACATGCGAATGGCCAATTGCCGTGGCCGCGCTGGGCCTATGTGCCGGGCGAGACCGGCGGGGTCGATGCCGATTACGAGACGCTGGACATGGCCAAGGCGCTGGTGCCCTCGGCCTTCCGCGGCTACGTGCCGGCGCGCCATCCGGCGCTGCGCTACGGCCTGGCGCTCAACGACCGCGGCTATTTCTGGGAATCGCAGGAGGTGCTGGAGGCGGTGTGGGCCGCAGCGCCGCAAGGCGGCCGCGAGCGCATCCTGCTGCGCGCCTGCATTCTCGTCTCCAATGCCAATTTGCGGCTGCGGATGCAGCGGGCGCATTCGGCCGCGCGCCTGTTCGGCGACGCCCAGGCCGAGCTTCGTATCCTGAGCGCGCGCAAGGCGGCGGCCGGCGGCGACGGCTTTGTCGAGAGCTTCCCGATTCCCGCGCTCAACGCGCTGCTCCAGGCCAAGCTCGGCCGTCCCCAGCTCTCCAAGGCCGACTGGATTGCGCTCAGCGCTATTGTGCGGACCCAGCCGTCTGCATGAAACAAAGTGCATGCATGGGCGGTTAAGGGCTAGACTCCTTCCAAAAGATGCACTATTGTGCATCTAACGGTAAACGCCAGAACACTAATCAAGCTCAAGGGTGGCCCATGGCCGGGGAAGATCGGCGCCTCGCAGGCGGCGCGACATTCATCGATTTCCAGACCGAATCGTCCCGCTACCGGCACTGGAAGCTCGCGGTCGAGGGCGATGTCGCGACGCTGACCATGGATGTGGACGAGAACGGCGGCCTGTTCGAGGGCTACCTGCTCAAGCTCAATTCCTACGATCTCGGCGTCGACATCGAGCTCGCCGACGTGATCCAGCGCCTGCGCTTCGAGCACCCGGAAGTGAAGGTCGTGGTGATGCGCTCGGCCAAGAACCGCGTGTTCTGCGCCGGCGCCAACATCCGCATGCTCGCGGGCTCGACGCACGCCCACAAGGTCAATTTCTGCAAGTTCACCAACGAGACCCGCAACGGCATGGAAGACTCCTCCGAGAATTCCGGCCAGCGCTTCATCACCGTGGTGAACGGCTCGGCCGCCGGCGGCGGCTATGAGCTGGCGCTCGCGACCGACCACATCATCCTCGCGGATGACGGCTCCTCTGCCGTGGCGCTGCCCGAAGTGCCGCTGCTCGCGGTGCTGCCGGGCACCGGCGGCCTCACCCGTGTCGTCGACAAGCGCAAGGTGCGCCGCGACCACGCCGACTTCTTCTGCACCATCGAGGAAGGCGTGAAGGGCAAGCGCGCCGTGCAATGGCGTCTCGTCGACGAGATCGCGCCGAACTCGAAGCTCGAGGCCAGGATCGTCGAGCGCGCCAAGGAATTCGCCGGAAAGTCGAAGCGCGCCGCGAGCGGTAAGGGTATCGCGCTGACGCCGCTCAAGCGCGTCATCGGCGAGACCAGCATTCATTACGGCTTCGTCAGCGTCGACATCGATCGCGCCGCCCGCATCGCCACCATCTCGATCAAGGCGCCCGAGGCGGCGCCGCCGGCCGACATCGACGGCATGATGGCGCAAGGCGCCTCGTTCTGGCCGCTGCAGGTGGCGCGCGAGCTGGACGACGCCATCCTGCACCTGCGCATCAACGAGCTCGAGATCGCGATGCTGGTGTTCAAGAGCCACGGCGACCGCGCCCATGTGCTCGCGTCCGACGCCTTCCTCGAAGCCAACAAGGCGCACTGGCTGGTCAACGAAATCAGGCATTACTGGAAGCGTGTGCTCAAGCGCATCGACGTCACCTCGCGCACGCTGGTGACGCTGGTCGAGCCCGGCTCGTGCTTCGCCGGCACGCTCGCCGAGCTCGTCTTCGCCGCCGACCGCTCCTACATGCTGATCGGCACGCGCCAGGGCGACAACCAGCCGCCGCCGTCGATCGAACTCTCCGCGATGAACTTTGGCCCGTACCCGATGAGCCACGGCCTGACGCGGCTGGAATCGCGCTTCCAGGCCGACCCGGCCGATGTCGAGCGCGCAGAAGCCACGCTGGGCACCGCGCTCGATGCCGAGCAGGCCGAAGAGCTCGGCCTCGTCACCTTCGCACTCGACGACATCGACTGGGACGACGAGGTCCGCGTGTTCCTCGAAGAACGCGCCAGCTTCTCGCCCGACAGCCTCACCGGCATGGAAGCGAGCCTGCGCTTCGTCGGCCCCGAGACGATGGAGTCAAAAATCTTCGCGCGCCTCACCGCCTGGCAGAACTGGATCTTCCAGCGCCCCAACGCGGTCGGCGAGGAAGGCGCGCTGCGCCGCTACGGCAGCGGACAGAAGCCGAAATTCGATATGACGCGGGTTTGACGACTTTCTTGTCCCGGGCGCGGCGCAGCGCGAAGCGGTGCGACGCAGAACCGGGACCCAGACGGACCGAACAATAGGTCCCGGCTCAGCAGTGCGGCACTTCGCGCCGCACTGTGTCCGGGACACGAGAGATCGCAAGGAGCACGGCCATGAACATGAACATCATGAACGTCGACTACTCGACCAAGATTCCGAACAACGTGAATCTCGCCGAAGACCGCCAGGTGCTGAAGGCGCTGGAAGGCTGGCATCCCGGCTACATGGACTGGTGGAGCGACATGGGGCCGGAAGGCTTCCAGGAATCGCTCGTCTATCTGCGCACCGCCTACTCCGTCGATCCGCGCGGCTGGGCCAAGTTCGACTATGTCCGCATGCCCGAATATCGCTGGGGCATCCTGCTTGCGCCGCAGGAAGAGAACCGCGTCGTTCCGTTCGGCGAGCACTATGGCGAGCCGGCCTGGCAGGAAGTCCCCGGTGAATATCGCGCCATGCTGCGCCGCCTGATCGTGATCCAGGGCGACACCGAGCCGGCCTCGGTCGAGCAGCAGCGCCATCTCGGCAAGACCGCGCCCTCGCTCTACGACATGCGCAATCTGTTCCAGGTCAACGTCGAGGAAGGCCGCCACCTCTGGGCGATGGTCTATCTGCTGCAGAAATATTTCGGCCGCGACGGCCGCGAGGAAGCCGACGATTTGCTCCGCCGCCGCTCCGGCGATGCCGACGCGCCGCGCATGCTCGGCGCCTTCAACGAGGCGACGCCGGACTGGCTGTCCTTCTTCATGTTCACCTATTTCACCGACCGCGACGGCAAGATGCAGCTGCACTCGCTGGCGCAATCGGGTTTCGATCCGCTGTCGCGCACCTGCCGCTTCATGCTCACGGAAGAAGCGCACCACATGTTCGTCGGCGAGACCGGCATCACCCGCGTCGTGCAGCGCACCTGCGATGCGATGCGCGAGGCCGGCATCACCGATCCCACCGACATCGCCAAGGTTCGCGCGCTCGGCGTGATTGATCTTCCGACCATCCAGAAGAAGCTGAACCTGCACTACACGCTGTCGCTTGATCTGTTCGGCTCGGAAGTCTCGACCAACGCGGCCAACGCCTTCAACACCGGCATCAAGGGCCGCTATCACGAGACCCAGATCGACGACGACCACCAGCTCAAGAACGCCACCTATCCGGTGCTCAAGTTCATCAACGGCGAGATCAAGCTGGTCGACGAGCCGGCGCTGACCGCGCTCAACATGCGCCTGCGCGACGATTACAGCCAGGATTGCGTCAAGGGCATGCTGCGCTGGAACAAGGTGATCTCGACCGCCGGCTATGACTTCCAGCTCAAGCTGCCGAACGTCGCCTTCCACCGCCACATCGGCGAGTTCAAGGACGTGCATGCGACGCCCGACGGCATCCTGATCGACGACGCGACCTGGGCCAAGCGCAGGGACGACTGGCTGCCCTCGACCGCCGACGGCGACTTCATCACCTCGTTGATGCAACCCGTCACCGAAACCGGCAAGTTCGCCTCGTGGATCTCGCCGCCGAAGGTCGGCATCGACAACAAGCCGGGCGATTTCGAGTACGTGAAGATCGAGTCGTAAAGGCTGCCGGCGAGGCGCGACAGCCACGCGACACAAACGGCGTCATCACCCGCGAAAGCGGGTGATCCAGTATTCCAGAGGCCGCAGAGATCAATCGAGACGCCGCGGCGTACTGGATGCCCCGGTCAAGCCGGGGCATGACAGCGAGGGTGGGATGAGCGCCGCGCCGTAGCTTCGTACGCGAGCGCGGCTGTCACGACCCTCCGCCTACCCCGCGATCTCCAGCCCCGCATTCGCGTACACCACGCCGCCATCCACCGCGATGGTGTTGCCCACCACGTAATCGCCGGCCCGCGAGGCGAGGTAGATCGCAACGCCCGCCATGTCCTCGTCGGTGCCGATGCGCCGTGCCGGAATGCGCTTGGCGACCTCGTCGGCGTGGTCGCGGGCGGCGCGGTTCATGTCGGACTTGAACGCGCCCGGCGCGATCGCGGTGACGTTGATGTTGTCCTTGATCAGCTTCGTCGCCATGCGCCGCGTCAGATGGATCACGGCTGCCTTGCTGGCGGCGTAGGAATAGGTCTCGCTCGGATTGACGAAGATGCCGTCGACCGAGGCGATGTTGATGACCTTGGCCGGCCGCTCGTGCGAGGCCGCCGCGCGCAGCGGCTTAGCCAGCGCCTTGGTCAGGAAGAACAGCGACTTGACGTTGAGGTCCATCACCTTGTCCCAGCCGCTTTCGGGGAATTCGTCGAACTCCGCGCCCCAGGCCGCGCCCGCATTGTTGACGAGGATGTCGAGCTTCGGCTCCAGCTTGATGATTTCGGAGGCCAACTTGTCGCAGCCTTCGACCGTCGAGATGTCGATCGGCAGCGCGATGCACTCGCCGCTATACTGGCTCGAAAGCTCTTGCGCCGTCGCCTCGCACGGGCCCGCCTTGCGCGCGGTGATGTAGACCTTCGCCGCGCCCTGCGCGAGGAAACCCGCCGCGATCATCTTGCCGATGCCGCGCGAGCCGCCGGTCACGACCGCGACGCGGCCTTTGAGCGAGAACAGATCGTTGAACATGGTGCCTCCCTTGGTTGGCGCCCGTTGTGAGCGGGGCGGCAGGGGGAGTCAAGGAAGGCGCTGCCAACTCCGCCCTCATCCTGAGGAGCGCGTCAGCGCGTCTCGAAGGATGCGGGCGGCCATCCTTCGAGACGCGCTCCTTTGGAGCGCTCCTCAGGATGAGGACGGAGTGCGCGGATGGATCAGGCCGCCGCGATCCGGCGAAAGCCGTTCCACATCGCAGTCGCCGCGCCCGAGGTCAGCACCGGCAGGATCCGCGCGTCCTGGTAATTGCCGTTGAGCGAAACGCGCGGCAGCGCGGTCATGTGGCCGGCGTTCTCTGCGAACAGCATGCCGGGGCGCGTCGTCACCGCGGTCTTGAATCCGGCGGACGCGGCCAGGGCAAATTCGCGATCGCCGGCGGACTCGCGGTCGCCATAGGGATAGGCCAGATGCATCACCGGACGTTCCAGCGCGGTCTCGATCCGCGCCCGGCTCACCGCCATCTCCTGCGCGGCGGCGTCCTCGCTCTGCTTGGCGAGATTGCAATGGCTGATGGTATGCGCGCCGATCGTCACCAGCGGATCTGCGGCGAGCTGCTTCACGCCGTCCCAGGACAGGCAGAGGCCGCGGCACAGCGCTTCCATGTCGATGCCGTGCCGGGCGCAGAGCGCGGCGATCTCGCGTGCAAGATCATGCTCGCCCGGCAGCGAACGGAGCCAGTCGTGCAGGCGGTCGAATGCCGCCTGCTTTGCGGCCGGCGTCGTCGCATCGAGCCGCAGCTCGGAATTGCCGATCTGCACCTCGACCTGCTCGGCCTTCGCGATCACGGCCTCCAGCGCCGCCCACCACAGCCGCCCGGTGCCTTCGGCGAAATCGCTGGCGACATAGACCGACAGCGGCGCGTCAAATTCGCGCAGCACCGGCAGCGCATAGTCGAGGTTGTCGCGATAGCCGTCGTCGAGCGTGAAGGCGGCGAAGCGGCGGGCGAACCGGCCCTGCACCAGCCGCTCATGCAGCTCGTCCATGCTGACGATGTCGATGGCGCGCGAGCGCAGATGGCTCAGCGTCGCGCGCAGGAATTCGGGGGTGACTTCGAGATGCCGGTTCGGCTGGAACGCACCCTCACGGGCCGGCCGCACGTGGTGCAGCATGAAAATGGCGCCGACGCCCGACAGAAGCGGGCGCAAGAGGTGGTGCGCCCCGCTGAAATAGAGTGCTCCCAGCCCGGCGCGGATGACGTTGTTGCGGAGTTGTTTCATGTCCGGCAGGCCGACCCCTGGCATTCCGCCCCCAACTTACGGACCTACCCTTGAAGAAAAAGTTATTCCAATTGTCCACGCCGGGCCTTTGGAAGGGCGTCATTTCCGGTTTGACAGCCCGCCAAGGGTTTGTTTTGTCTCCGGTTCCAGAGTTCGGGTCGTCGAATGCAGATGCTTTTCAGGTGGGCCAGCAAATGGTGGCCGGGGTTGATCCCCCTGGCCGTCATGTGGGGATTTGCGGCCTGGAATAACACCTTGCCGGTCGAGGCCGACCTGTCCGCCCGCAGCACGGCCGCCCTCAAGGACACCGTCCTGGACAAGACCCGGATCGCCGTGGACGGCCGCGACGTCGGCCTGGCCGCGGAGGCCTTTTCCGAGGAGGGCCGCCGCGACGCCGTCATGGCGGTCGAACTCGTTCCCGGCGTGCGCCTGGTCGATGACCGCACCCGCCTGGTTCCCGAGGCAAAGCCGTTCGTCTGGAACGCCGAGCGCGACGTGGTCCGGGTGACGCTGTCAGGCTCCGCGCCGCTGCCGTCGATGAAGGCCCGCCTGACCGAGGCGGCCCGCAAGGAGGTCGGCGGCGTCGAGGTGGCCGATCAGATGCGTTTGGCCCGCGGCGCGCCGCCGCGTTTCGAGGCGGCTGCGATGCTGCTGCTCGACCAGATCGGCAAGCTCAAGGACGGCAAGATCACGATCTCCGACACCCAGATCAATCTGTCGGGCATGGCGCGCGACCTCGGCGGCCGCGAGGCGATTGCCGCGGCGCTGAAGAATTTGCCGGCGGGTTTCACCATCGCCGCCAATGACATCAAGGCGCCGCCCTACATCTTCCAGGCCTACAAGGATCCCGTCGCCGCCACGGTGACGCTGACCGGCTACGTGCCCGACAACAATGTGCACGCGGCGATCGCAACCAGCGCCTCGCGAAAATTCTTCACCGAGAAGGTGGTCGACAATCTCAAGGCCAGCGTCGGCGCACCCGCCTCCTTCAACACCGCCGTGGTCGCAGCGCTCGGCGGGCTGTCGCGGCTGTCGACCGGCACGCTCGTGGTGTCCGACCGCGAGGTGAAGCTGTCGGGCGATGCGCTCTACGAGGGCGCCGCCAACGACATCCGCGCCGGCCTCGGCAAGGATTTTCCAAAGAACTGGGTGTACAAGCCGGAGATCACGGTGAAGCCCGCGGCGGGTCCAGTCGACGGCACGGTCTGCCAGCAATTGTTCACGGAGCTGCTGAACAAGGGCAAGATCCGCTTCGCCGCCAAGCGCGCCGACATCGATCCGGATTCCGCCGGCATTCTCGATCACCTGATCGAGACGGCGCTGCGTTGCCCCACCACCAATATCGAGGTCGCCGGCCATACCGATGCCGACGGCGAGGATTCCTTCAACCAGGCGCTTTCCGAGAAGCGCGCGCAGGCGGTGATCGATTACCTGGTCAAGGCCGGCCTGCCGGCCAACCGCTTCACCGCGGTCGGCTACGGCGCCACGCAGCCGGTCGCCGGCAACGACACCGACGACGGCAAGGCGCAGAACCGCCGCATCGAATTTCTGGTGAGGTGACGATGCCCTATCTCGTCTCGTTTCACATGGGCTGGCTGATCGGCTCGCTGCTGCTGGGCTTTTGCATGGGCTGGATCTCGGTGGTCCAGCGCGGCAACGGCACCTCGAAGGTCACCGCGCGCTGGCTCGCCTTGCTGGCGGCGGGACTGGTCGCGGCCTCGTTCGCGCATGTGGTGCCGGGCCGGTTCGGCTACTGGCTCGACCTCGGATTGATCATGTTCGCGTGCTACCTCGTCGGCTGTACCATCGGCGCCTGGCTGCGCTATTGGGTGGTGTCGCGGAGCCAGCCCGTCGGCTGAGCCCTTCGCGCGAGTGAGGTGAAGTGAGGCGGCCATCCCGCAAGGGGGGAGGGAACGCACCGCTATCGGGGCGCTAGGCGCGGCTCATCTGCTCAGACTTCAATCCGAAACGGCGATAACGAGCTGATTGGTAAGAAGATCGCCGAGCGATCAGAGTGTGCTTGACAATAATACGTACGTACGTATTATTTCATTCATGCCAAAACCCTCTCTCAAAGACGCCATCCTCGATGCCGGCCTGAAGGTCATGTTCCGCACCGGCTATCACGGCACCAGCGTGCGCGACGTCACCGCTGCCGCTGGCGCGCCGCAGGGGTCCTTCACCAACCATTTCCGCTCCAAGGAGGCGTTCGCCTCCGAGGTGCTCGACCGTTATTTCGACGTCACGCGGGGACTGGTTGCGGAGGCCCTCGAGGACACATCGCTGACGCCGCGCGCGCGGCTGCGGCGCTATCTCGACATCATCACCGGCCGTCTCGAGGCCGATGGCTATGGTCGCGGATGCCTGATCGGCGACCTCAGCCTGGAGGCATCAGGCAGCAGCGAGCTGCTGCGCGCGCGCCTCACCGAGATCTTTGCCGAATGGCGCGTGCCGTTCGCGGCCTGCATCGCGGAAGCACAGGCGCGCGGCGAGATCGCAACCGATTTCGCGCCCGAGGAGCTTGCCGACTTCCTGCTCGCGTCCTGGCAGGGCGCGATCCTGCGCATGAAAGTCGACCGCAATCCCAGCGCGCTCGAACGCTTCAAGACCATCGCCTTCAAAACCGTGTTCAGGGAGCCGACATGACCAGGCAGATCGAGATCCGCAACGCGTTCGTCCTCGGAAGCAGCATGGCTTATCGCGGAACGGGCCCGCAGGAAGCCCCCGTCGCGCTGTTCCTGCACGGCAATCCCACCTCGTCGCACATCTGGCGCAACATCCTGCCGCTGGTCGCACCGGTCGCGCATTGCATCGCGCCCGATCTGATCGGCTTCGGTCAGTCCGGCAAGCCCGACATCGCCTACCGCTTTGGCGATCACGTCCGCTATCTCGATGCATTGATCGACGAGCTCGGCATCCCCTCGGCCTATCTCGTCGCGCAGGACTGGGGTACCGCGCTGGCGTTTCACCTCGCCGCGCGCCGGCCGGACTTCGTGCGCGGCCTCGCCTTCATGGAGTTCATCCGCCCGATGCCGACCTGGCAGGACTTTCACGCCACCGAGGTCGCGGAGGAGCAGGACCACGCCGAGGCGGCGAGGGCCGTATTCCGCAAATTCAGGACGCCGGGCGACGGCGAAGCCATGATCCTCGAGGCCAATGCCTTCGTCGAACGCGTGCTGCCCGGCGGCATCGTGCGCAAGCTCGGCGACGATGAGATGGCGCCTTACCGCGCGCCATTCCCGACACCGGAGAGCCGCCGCCCCGTTCTCGCCCTTCCCCGCGAGCTTCCGATCGCAGGCGAGCCTGCCGATGTCTATGAGACGCTGCAATCCGCACACGACGCACTGGCCGCGTCGTCCTATCCAAAGCTGCTGTTCTCGGGCACGCCGGGTGCGCTCGTCGCCCCGGAATTCGCCCAGCGCTTTGCCGCCTCGCTGAAGCATTGCGCTCTGGTCCGCCTCGGACCCGGGCTGCACTTCCTTCAGGAGGATCACCCCGAGGCGATCGGCCGCTCGGTGGCCGGCTGGATCGCCGGTATCGAGGCGGTGCGTCCGCAACTCGCTGCTTGATGCGAGGACACGACCAGACGGAGGTCGAATGCGAGGCGAGGTGCCCTGACCTTGCGGCCAGGGCACCTCGCGCTGCGATCGGTTCAGCGAAAGCCCGCGCTGAAATTGTGGTCGCGGATGCCGATGGCCTTGGCCTCCGCCGCCGATACCCCGTCCCGACACTGGATATACCGCAGGACCTGTGCGTCGGTGCCGGCCGAGTGCGCGCGCCACATGTCGAGATTGAAGCCGTTCTTGGCCATGCACGCCTGCGAATGAGGACTGTCGTTGCGTTCTCTGGCGCCGGCAGAAGTGGCGGCGAGGACAGTCACGGCAATCAATGCGCCCAGCAGGACCTTCATAGTCTCCCCCCTTTGATAATGAGATTTTTGCGTGAAATGACGGCCGCCGACACGAAATGAGTTATCGGCAGCCGGCAAGGCTCATTCTCCGGAGAAACGCGTCGATTGAAAGCGGCTCGGAGGAAGGGCGAAGAGATAACCACAGGTAGTCTCTGCCGAGGCGCTCAATTATACGGCCCCGAAGCGCGGAGGCCACCGCATCGGCGGCTGGGGGCGCCCGGAAGGCGGCGTCCCGCCCCGGCCTGCCCGCACATCGAGAATCCGCCCCCGAACGATCCGTCTCCCCCCTCTTTCAACAAGCGGGGGCGGCCCATAGATTGATTTCGGCTTAAGGCGTGACGGAACATTGAGCGGCCGAAATCATCAAAACTTCATGGCACTTGCGCAGGATTGCCATGGAGATTCGCGTCAAGTCTTGCCGCCGAAAGCGCCAAACCGTGCTTCAGGAGCCCGCAACCTGCCTAAAACATTGAAGGCACGAGTTTTTGTTCCAATTGGCGAATTCCACTCGGCCCCAAAACGCGCTAGTGGAAGGACGGGGGGCATGCGCGATGCCGGAGCCGACGGCGAGGGTTCGTTGAGTGCCAGTGCGTTGTTCGCCTGTTCGCCGGCCACCCCGGCCGCTGAAGCGTTGTTCGAGGTTTAGATGCTGGAAGCCATACGCAGGGCGATGACGTTTCTGCGCCAGAAGCAAATCCTGCATAAGCTGGGAGTTGTGATCAGCGTCGCGGTCATCGGCATCGCTTGCTATGTGCTCTACCACATGCTGCGCGGCATCGACTTCAACGAAGTCCTCGAAGCGATCAAGAGCACCGAGCCGCGCCAGATCGCGATGGCGGCGCTGTTCGTCGCGGCGGGCTATTTCACCCTGACCTTCTACGATCTGTTCGCCGTGCGTGCGATCGGCCACTCCCATGTGCCCTACCGCATCAACGCGCTCGCCGCCTTCACCAGCTATTCGATCGGCCACAATGTCGGCGCCAGCGTCTTCACCGGCGGCGCGGTGCGCTATCGCATCTATTCGGCCTACGGCCTGAACGCGATCGACGTCGCAAAGATCTGCTTCCTCGCCGGCCTGACCTTCTGGCTCGGCAATGCCGCCGTGCTCGGTCTCGGCATCTCCTATCATCCGGAGGCCGCGGCCTCGATCGACCAACTCCCGCCCTGGCTGAACCGGACGCTGGCGATGATGATCATCGTCGCGCTGGTCGCCTATGTGGTCTGGGTCTGGACCCAGCCGCGGGTGGTCGGCCGCGGTCCCTGGACCGTGGTGCTGCCCGGCGGCCCGCTGACGCTGCTCCAGATCGCGATCGGGATCGTCGATCTCGGCTTCTGCGCGCTGGCGATGTACGTGCTGGTTCCGGACGAGCCCAATCTCGGCTTCGTCGTGGTCGCGGTGATCTTCGTCTCGGCCACCTTGCTCGGCTTTGCCAGCCACTCGCCCGGCGGCCTCGGCGTGTTCGACGCCGCCATGCTGGTCGGCCTCTGGCAGATGGACCGGGAGGAATTGCTCGGCGGCATGCTGCTGTTCCGCGTCCTCTATTATCTGTCCCCCTTCGTCATCTCTGTAATCTTGCTGACGTTTCGCGAGGTTATCATAGGCGCCCGATCGAAGCGTTTGCAGCAGGCGGCGCTCAAGCTCGACCCCGGCCCGGCGCCTGAAGCCGCCTATGTGAGAGAGCGCAGCGACAGCGGCGCCTGACGGCGCAGCCCCTAGGAGAAGCCCGCCCCGATGGCGATCGACGCCCCTTCTTCGGCTACCGCGCAGCCCTGGTCCGACCGGCTGCGGCACTCGACGATCATCCTGATCGCCGCGGCGCTGGCGCTGTCGATCGTGGTCTCGCTCGGCGAATTGTCGGCGCTGCACGCCATCGCCGTGTTCCTCTGCATCGCCGCCGCGGCGCTGATCCCCTGGCGCCTGCATGATGCGGCCGCCTCGCGCGACGATGTCCGGCGCATCAACCCGGTCGAGAGCGCGGCGGTGGCCGCGGTCGTCGCCGGCATGCCGGATCCCGCGGTGCTGCTCGACCGCGCCGGCCGCGTCATCCATCTCAACGCGGCAGCCGCCCAGCTCGCACCGGCGCTGCGGCGGAACGAGCTCGCCCAGTTCGCATTGCGCTCGCCGGAGATCATCACGGCGCTGCGCGAGTCGATCGCGACCACCGAGCCGCGGCGCGCGACCTATCTCGATCATGTTCCGGTCGACCGCTGGATGGAGCTGATCATCACGCCGGTGCCGGTGCCGACCTCGTTCGGCGGCGCCGACAAATGCATGCTGATGACCTTCCACGACCAGACGCCGCTGCGCCGGGTCGAGGAGATGCGCGCCGACTTCGTCGCCAATGCCAGCCACGAGCTGCGCACGCCGCTGGCCGCGCTGTCCGGCTTCATCGACACCCTGCAGGGCCAGGCCAAGGACGATCCGAAGGCGCGCGAGCGCTTCCTCGGCATCATGCACAACCAGGCCACCCGCATGGCGCGCCTGATCGACGACCTGCTCTCGTTGTCGCGCGTCGAACTGTCGGCCCATGTGCGGCCGGACACCCTGGTGGACCTGCTGCCGATCATCCGCCAGGTCGCCGATGGGCTCGAGCCGCTCGCCCGGGAACGCCAGGTCGAGGTCGAGATCCATCTGCCGGAACCGCCGGTGATGATCGCCGGCGACCGCGAGGAGCTGCTCCGCCTGTTCGAAAACCTGATCGAGAACGCGCTTAAATACGGCGCCTCGGGCGGGCGTGTCATCGTGTCGCTGACCACCCCGGCGACTACTGATGGAACTCAGGAAATCCGGGTCATGGTGCGCGATTTCGGTCCCGGCATCGCGCCCGAGCACCTGCCGCGGCTGACCGAGCGGTTCTACCGGGTCGATGTCGGCGACAGCCGCTCGCAGGGGGGAACCGGGCTCGGATTATCGCTGGTGAAACATATCCTTAACCGTCATCGCGGCCGGCTTTTGATCGAAAGCGTGCCGCGGCAGGGCGCCACTTTCACCGCCTGTTTTCCCCAGGCCAAGGCTCCCGTCTCGGGCTAAATTCCAAGCGATTTCAATCGCTTGATGGTGTCATCCGACTGTCACGAAACCTTCGTAAAAGCACAGCCGACCGCTCCTAAAGGGTGCGGCGCGGGGAGCGCGATCGGGCGCGGACGGCGCTTCGTTCCCCTGTATGGAGACCAGCATGAATTTCATCAAAACGATCGTCGCTGCCGGCTTGGTCGCCGCAACGACGACGGCGGCCTTTGCTGCCGACATCACGGGAGCCGGTGCGACCTTCCCGTTCCCGATCTATTCGAAGTGGGCTGACGCCTACAAGAAGGAGACCGGCAACGGTCTGAACTACCAGTCGATCGGTTCCGGCGGCGGCATCAAGCAGATCCAGGCCAAGACCGTGACCTTCGGCGCCAGCGACGCGCCGCTCAAGGCCGAGCAGCTCGAGAAGGACGGCCTCGTCCAGTGGCCGATGGTGATGGGCGCGATCGTCCCCGTCGTCAACATCGAGGGCGTCAAGGCTGGCGAACTGGTGTTCGACGGCGAGACCCTGGCCGGCATCTATCTCGGCAAGATCACCAAGTGGGACGACGCCGCGATCAAGAAGCTCAATCCGAGCGTGAAGCTGCCGTCGGACGCGATCACCGTGGTCCGCCGTTCGGACGGTTCGGGCACCACCTTCAACTTCACCAACTATCTCTCCAAGGCCAGCGCCGACTGGAAGAGCAAGGTCGGTGAGGGTACCGCCGTCGAGTGGCCGGTTGGCGTCGGCGCCAAGGGCAACGAAGGCGTGTCGGGCAACATCAGCCAGACCAAGAACTCGATCGGCTATGTCGAGTACGCCTATGCCAAGCAGAACAAGCTGACCTACACCGGCCTCGTCAACAAGTCCGGCAAGCCGGTCCAGCCGACCGTCGAAGCCTTCCAGGCGGCCGCTTCCAACGCCGACTGGGCCAAGGCTCCCGGCTACTACGTCATCCTGACCGACCAGCCCGGCGACAAGTCCTGGCCGATCACCGCTGCGACCTTCATCCTGATGCACAAGGAGCCGGCTGATAAGGCGGCGTCGAAGGAAGCCCTCAAGTTCTTCACCTGGGCGTTCAAGAACGGCGCCAAGGCTGCCGAAGAGCTCGACTACATCCCGATGCCCGAGAGCGTCGTGAAGCTGATCGAGAAGACCTGGTCGGCCGACATCAAGAGCTAAGCTCTTCTCTCGTGTCCCGGACGCGGTGCAGCACTTGGTGCTGCTCCGCAGGGCCGGGACCCACAAGAACTCTGCCCCGGATCAGCAACGTGCCGCATCCGGGGCATCAGACCAAAAACAAGACAGCGATTTAAAAAGACTTATAGTCAGTACAGGGGATCGGCGTGGCAGAGATGGCCGTTCAGAGCGATATCGTCGACGACGCCGGACCGTATGACCGCGCCAAGGCGTTGAGCGCGTTCAAAGTCGGCGACCTCACATTTTACTGGATCACGCGTCTCAGCGCGATCTCCGTGCTGCTGATCCTCGGCGGCATCATCGTGTCGCTGATCGTCGGTGCCTTCCCGGCGATGAAGGAATACGGGTTCTCCTTCCTGTGGACGCAGCGCTGGGCGCCGTCGGCAGATCCTCCCGTGCTCGGCGCGCTCGGACCGATCTACGGCACGCTGGTGACCTCGTTCATCGCGATGATGATCGCCATTCCGGTTGGTCTCGGCATCGCCATCTTCCTCACCGAGCTCTGCCCGCAATGGGCGCGCCGCCCGATCGGCATGGCGATCGAGCTGCTCGCCGGCATCCCCTCGATCATCTACGGCATGTGGGGCTTCTTCGTGCTGGGTCCGTTCCTCGCCAACACGTTCCAGCCCTTCATGATCAAGATCTTCGACGGCATCCCGGTGCTGGGCGCGATCTTCGCGGGTCCCCCGTCCTATCTCAGCCTGTTCAACGCCGCGCTGATCCTCGCCATCATGGTGCTGCCCTTCATCACCTCGATCTCGGTCGACGTGTTCAAGACGGTGCCGCCGGTGCTGAAGGAAGCCGCCTACGGCGTCGGCTGCACCACCTGGGAAGTCGTCCGCAGCGTGGTGATCCCCTACACCCGCGTCGGCGTCATCGGCGGTGTCATGCTGGCGCTCGGCCGCGCGCTCGGCGAGACCATGGCGGTGACCTTCATCATCGGCAACTCGTTCCGCATCTCGTCGTCGATCTTCGCGCCCGGCACCACGATCTCGGCGGCGATCGCCTCCGAGTTCGCCGAGAGCGACGGCCTGCACCAGTCCGGCCTGATCCTGCTTGGCCTGTTGCTGTTCGTACTGACGTTCTTCGTGCTCGCGGCCGCGCGGCTGATGCTGCTGCGTCTCGAAAAGAAGGCGGGGAAGTGACATGAACCCGATTTACGCACGCCGCCGCCGCATGGACATCGTGATCCGTGCGTTGTGCCTCGCCGCCGCCGCCTTCGGCGTCACCTGGCTGGCGCTGATCCTGCTGACGCTGCTCTACAACGGGCTGGCAGGCCTGAACCTCGATCTGTTCGTCGCTGATACTCCGCCTCCGGGCTCGACCGAAGGCGGCCTGCGCAATGCCATCATCGGCTCGCTGATCATGACCGTGCTCGGCGTCGGCATCGGCGCGCCGCTCGGTCTGTTCGCCGGCACCTATCTCGCCGAGTACGGCCGCAACGACAAGCTGACCTCGGTGATCCGTTTCATCAACGACATCCTGCTGTCGGCGCCTTCGATCATCATCGGCCTGTTCATCTATGGCGCGGTGGTGGTGCCGATGCGTGGTTTCTCGGCGATCGCAGGCTCCCTCGCGCTCGCCGTGATCGTCATCCCGGTGGTGCTGCGCACGACCGAGGACATGCTGCTGCTGGTGCCGAACGCATTGCGCGAGGCCGCCTCCGCCCTCGGCCTGCCGCGCTCGCTGGTGATCAAGCGGATCGCCTATCGTGCGGCCCGCTCGGGCCTCATCACCGGCGTGATGCTGGCCACCGCCCGCGTCGCCGGCGAGACCGCGCCGCTGCTGTTCACCGCGCTGTCGAACCAGTTCTTCAGCCTGAGCCTGAACAAGACGATGGCCAACCTGCCGGTGACCATCAACAACTTCGTCCAGAGCCCCTACGCCTATTGGAAGCAGCTCGCCTGGAGCGGTGCGCTGCTGATCACGTTGACCGTGCTTGCCCTGAACATTGGCGCGCGCATTCTGAGCGCCGAGAGGACTGCAAAATGAGTGAAATGTCTGTTTCCGTCAGTACGCCCGTTCAGCCCGGCTCGCAGCCGTTGCCGGAAGCGCCCGCCAAGGTGACGGTGCGCAACCTCAATTTCTATTACGGCGAGCACCACGCGCTGAAGAACATCAACCTGTCGCTCGGCACCAACCGGGTGACGGCGTTCATCGGTCCGTCGGGCTGCGGCAAGTCGACCCTGCTGCGCATCTTCAACCGCATGTACGACCTCTATCCGGGCCAGCGCGTCACCGGTCAGCTGATGCTCGACCAGACCAACATCCTCGACCCCAAGCTGGATCTCAATTTGCTGCGCGCCCGCGTCGGCATGGTGTTCCAGAAGCCGACGCCGTTCCCGATGACGATCTACGAGAACATCGCCTTCGGCATCCGTCTCTATGAGAAGATCTCGAAGTCGGAGATGGACGATCGCGTCGAGAAGGCGCTGCGCGGCGGCGCGCTTTGGAACGAGGTCAAGGACAAGCTCAACGCCTCCGGCCTGTCGCTCTCCGGCGGCCAGCAGCAGCGCCTCTGTATCGCCCGCACCGTCGCGGTGCGCCCCGAGGTGATCCTGTTCGACGAGCCCTGCTCGGCGCTCGACCCGATCTCGACCGCCAAGGTCGAGGAGCTGATCCAGGAACTGTCCGAGAACTACACGATCGCGATCGTCACCCACAACATGCAGCAGGCGGCGCGCGTCTCCGACAAGACCGCCTTCATGTATCTCGGTGAGCTCATCGAGTTCGACGACACCAGCAAGATCTTCACGTCGCCGACCGACCGGCGCACGCAGGATTACATCACCGGCCGGTTCGGCTGAGGAGACGGGACATGGGTTCTGAACATACCGCAAAGGCCTTCGACACCGACCTCCAGGAACTCACCCGCCTGGTCGCGGAGATGGGCGGCATCGCCGAACGCTTGATCGTCGATTCCGTCGACGCGCTGATCCGCCGCGACGTCCCGCTCGGCCAGCGCGTCGTCACCGCCGACGCCGATATCGACGCGCTGCAGAAGAAGATCGAGGAGCGCGCCGTGCTCACCATCGCGCGCCGCCAGCCGATGGCGGTCGATTTGCGCGAGATCGTCGGCGCCATGCGCGTCGCGACCGATCTCGAGCGGATCGGCGACCTCGCCAAGAACATGGGCAAGCGCGTCGCCGCGCTCGATGCCGACTTCCATCCGCTGAAGCTGTTCCGCGGCCTGGAGCACATGACCGACCTCGTGCAGCAGCAGGTCAAGTCGGTGCTGGACGCCTATGCCGCGCACGATCTGCCGGCGGCGATGGCGGTGTGGAAGGGCGACGAGGAAGTCGACGCCATCTGCACCTCGCTGTTCCGCGAGCTTCTCACTTACATGATGGAGGATCCGCGCAACATCTCGTTCTGCATCCATCTGATGTTCTGCGCCAAGAACATCGAGCGCATCGGCGACCACGCCACCAACATCGCCGAGACCGTGTTCTACATGATCGAGGGCCAGGCGATCACCGACAAGCGGCCGAAGGGCGACATGACGACCTTCGCCACGACGGTCCCGAATACCTGATTACTTAAGGAGCGACGACCCGATGGGCGCACGCATTATGGTGGTTGAGGACGAGGAAGCTCTCACCGAGCTGCTTCGCTACAACCTCGAAGGCGACGGCTATGACGTGGAGACGGTGATGCGCGGCGACGATGCCGACACCCGTCTCAAGGAGCATATCCCCGATCTGATCGTGCTCGACTGGATGCTGCCGGGACTCTCCGGCATCGAGCTGTGCCGGCGTCTTCGGACCCGGCCCGAGACCAAGCAGCTCCCGATCATCATGCTCACCGCGCGCGGCGAGGAGAGCGAGCGGGTGCGCGGTCTTGCGACAGGTGCCGACGACTACATCGTCAAGCCGTTCTCGGTGCCGGAGCTGCTGGCCCGCGTGAAGGGCCTCTTGCGGCGCGCCAGCCCCGAGCGGCTCGCCACCGTCCTGGCTTATGGCGACATCGAGCTCGATCGCGACAAGCGCCGCGTGGCGCGCTCGGGCCGGCCGATCGATCTCGGCCCGACCGAATATCGCCTGCTCGAATTCTTCCTGGAGCATCCCGGCCGCGTGTTCTCGCGCGAGCAGCTGCTCGACAGCGTCTGGGGCCGTGACATCTACATCGACGAACGCACCGTCGACGTGCATATCGGCCGCCTGCGCAAGCTGCTCAATCTCGGCCGCGAGCAGGATCCGATCCGCACCGTCCGCGGCGCCGGCTACGCGCTCGACGACCGCTTTGCCAAGGCCGAGCAGACTTAAAGAGGCTGAGCAGACGTAAAAACAGCTGCAAGCAAGCCAAATAAAAAGCGCGCCAATTGGCGCGCTTTTTTATGTCTCGATCGTCGTCCCAGCCGTGTGCCGGGACGATGTCGTCTGAAGCCGTGCTCAGCGCGTGCCGGGCTTGGCCGGTGCGCGGCGGCGATCCGCCGCGGGCTGATACGCCACGCGTGAGTGCTGGGCGCAATAGGGCAGGCCTGAGAGCGCCTTGCCGCCGCAGAAGAAGAAGTCCGGGCTGGAGGGATCGCCGACCGGCCAGTGGCAGGTCGCCTCGTTCAGCTCCAGCAGCGACAGCCGCTGGCTCATCGGCACCACGTTGTCGTAGGTGACCGGTTCGGCCTCGACCTCGACTTCGAAGGCCTGCGCCAGCGCGGTGTTGCCGCGCGCGATCGGCCGGCTCACCCGCATCATGTGCTGCGCCGGACGCGCCTTGCGGGGCCGGGGAGCCGCCGATGACGGGCTCTTGGCGCGGCCGGACAGGCCGAGCCTGTGCACCTTGCCGATCACGGCATTACGGGTCACGTTGCCGAGCTCGGCCGCAATCTGGCTGGCCGAAAGTCCGGCCTCCCAGAGCTTTTTAAGCTGCTCGACGCGATCGTCGGACCAGGTCAAAACCGTCATTGCACCCTCTCCCTCGCCGCAAGGCTGCCATCCTGGCGCCTGGCGGCGAATGCCTAAGCCTCGAAAAACCCGTGCCGTCAGAATCCCTTAAGGCTCGCCGGGCGCAGCTGGAACGCCCGAACGTTTACGCCGGTACATGAGGACTTAGAGGATCAGAAACACTGCACGAGATGTCGTATCTGACAAGCCAAACGCTACAATATGGCGTGACTCACGCGCAAGAGTCCGCCGACTCGCTTCCACATGTTCCGTGGCAAAAACCACGCTAATTCGGCACCGCAAGACTACGGAATCTGCGTTTCGCGAGGCTTTCGGGCGGCATTGACACCCGTTTCACCAGGCATAAGATAGCGACACGTGCCGCCCTTAAAAGGCGGCACGTTTCGTTTTCCGGGCCGGTTGATGGTGCGTTGCGCAATGCACGCTCACGCCGTCCGCAACATCAAGTGATCGTCATGACTAACAGCGCAGCGCCGCATTTGCTCCCCGTTTTCGCCAGGGCCGACCTCGGTTTCGAGCGCGGCGAAGGCTGCTGGTTGATTGCGACCAACGGCGATCGCTATCTCGATTTTACCTCCGGCGTTGCGGTGAACGCGCTCGGCCATGCCCATCCCGCGCTGGTCAAGGCGTTGCAGGAGCAGGCGACGAAGCTCTGGCACATGTCGAACCTGTTCCAGAGCCCTGACGGCGAGAAGCTCGCCGCGCGCCTGTGCAACGAGAGCTTTGCGGACTTCGTGTTCTTCTGCAATTCCGGCGCCGAAGCGCTCGAGGGCGTGATCAAGCTGGTCCGCCATCATCACTTCTCCAAGGGACATCCGGAGCGCTACCGCATCATCACCTTCGAAGGCGCCTTCCACGGCCGCACGCTGGCAACGCTGGCCGCGACGGGATCGGCAAAATATCTCGAAGGCTTTGGCCCGCCGATGGACGGTTTCGACCAGGTCCCGCATGGTGACATCGAGGCCGTGAAGAAGGCGATCGGTCCGCAGACCGCCGGCATCCTGATCGAGCCGATCCAGGGCGAGGGCGGCGTGCGTTCGGCAACGCCGGCGTTCCTCAAGGCGCTGCGCCAGCTCTGCGACGAGAAGGGCCTGCTGCTCGCCTTCGACGAGGTGCAGACCGGCATGGGTCGCACCGGCGATCTGTTCGCGCATCGGCGCACCGGCGTCACCCCTGACGTGATGTCGCTGGCAAAGGCGCTCGGCGGCGGCTTTCCGATCGGCGCGATCCTCGCGACCGCGGATGCCGCGTCAGGCATGGGCCCCGGCTCGCACGGCTCGACCTTCGGCGGCAATCCGCTGGCGATCTCGGCTGCGAACGCCGTGCTCGACGTCATGCTCAAGCCCGGTTTCTTCGACCACGTGCAGAAGATGTCGCTGCTGCTCAAGCAGAAGCTCGCTTCCGTCATCGACCGCCACCCCGATGTCGTCTGCGAAGTCCGCGGCGAAGGGCTGCTGATCGGCATCAAGGCCGTGGTGCCGTCCGGCGATCTCGTCGCGGCGCTGCGCAACGAAAAGCTGCTCACGGTCGGCGCCGGCGACAATGTCGTGCGTTTCCTGCCGCCCCTGATCGTCAGCGAGGCCGAGATCGAGGACAGCGTCGGGCGGCTGGAGCGCGCCTGCACTGCGCTTGCCGGCAACAAGAGGGCGGCAAGCTGATGAGCAAGTCTCCCAAGCACTTCCTGGACATCAACGAGCTCCCGCTGTCGGAGCTCAAGAGCATGCTCGACGCCTCCTCCGCCATGAAGGCGAAGCAGAAGGCGCATCAGCCGGTCAGGCCCCTCGAAGGCAAGACGCTGGCGATGATCTTCGAGCGTCCCTCGACGCGGACGCGCGTCTCGTTCGACGTCGCCATGCGCCAGCTCGGCGGCGAGCCCATCATGCTCACCGGTGCCGAGATGCAGCTCGGCCGCGGCGAGACCATTGCCGACACCGCGCGCGTGCTGTCGCGCTATGTCGATGCCATCATGATCCGCATCCTCAACCACGATGCGCTGCTCGAGCTCGCGGCCAACGCGACCGTGCCCGTCATCAACGGCCTGACGCGGCGCTCGCATCCCTGCCAGGTGATGGCGGACCTCATGACCTATCAGGAGCATCGCGGCCCGATCGAGGGTCGCACGGTGGCCTGGACCGGCGACGACAACAACGTGCTGGCGTCCTGGGCCCATGCGGCCGAGCGCTTCAAGTTCAACCTCAATGTCGCAACCCCGCCGGAGCTCGCCCCGAAGAAGGTGATGCGCGATTTCATCAAGGCCACCGGCGCATCGATCGTGCTCGGCACCGATCCCGAGGCCGCCGTGAAGGGCGCCGACTGCGTCGTCACCGACACCTGGGTGTCGATGGGCGACAAGGAGGGCGAGCATCGCCACAACGTGCTCAAGCCCTATCAGGTCAATTCCAAGCTGATGTCGCTGGCGAAGCCCGACGCGCTGTTCATGCACTGCCTGCCGGCCCATCGCGGCGAGGAGGTCACCGACGAGGTGATCGACGGCCCGCAATCGGTCGTGTTCGACGAGGCCGAGAACCGCCTGCATGCGCAGAAGGGTATTTTGGCCTGGTGCTTCGACGCGGTGAAGTAGCCGCATCCGGGCTACGCAGCCCGTCGTTCCACGCGCGACGGAATGCGGGCGTGCCTCTTTCATTTTGCATCGACCGACCCCAGATAAAGCGCCATGGTTTTTCAATCCCCTGACATGAAAACCGGGCCCGAAGGCCCGGTTCGCGCGCCATCAGCGGTTCCCATCGATGACGCTGTGCTGCCCTACGAGGTCGACGCGCTCGACGTGCGTGGCCGCCTGGTACGGCTCGGCCCTGCGCTCGACGAGATCCTGACCAAGCACGATTATCCTGCGCCGGTGGGCAAGCTGCTCGGCGAGGCCATCGTGCTGACGACGCTGCTCGGCTCGGCACTGAAATTCGAGGGCCGCTTCATCCTGCAGGCCCAGACCGACGGTCCGGTGTCGTTCCTGGTGGTGGACTACCAGGCGCCCGATCGCCTGCGCGCCTATGCGCGCTTCGATGCTGCGCGTCTCGGTGATGCCAAAGATTCCGGCACGCTGCTCGGCCGCGGCCATCTTGCCATGACGATCGACCAGGGCCCCGACATGAGCCGCTACCAGGGCCTGGTCGCGCTCGATGGCGGCGGACTGGAAGAGGCCGCCCACGAATATTTCCTACGCTCCGAGCAGATCCCGACCAAGGTGCGTCTCGCGGTCGGCGAGGAATGGCGCTCGAGCGACGGCGGCAAGCACCGCTGGCGCGCCGGCGGCATGCTGATGCAATTCCTGCCGAAGGCGCCCGAGCGCGCGCGGCAGGCCGACCTGCATCCCGGCGATGCGCCTGATGGCGTCGAGGTCCATGCCGTCGCGGACGACGACGCCTGGGTCGAGGCACGTTCGCTGATCGAGACCGTCGAGGACGTCGAGCTGATCGATCCGGAGCTGTCCGGCGAGCGGCTGCTCTACCGTCTCTTCCACGAACGCGGCGTGCGCGTGTTCAATCCGCTCTCGTTGAAAGCGCAATGCTCCTGCTCGCGCGATGCGGTCGCCTCCATGCTGAAGAGCTTTTCGCCCGATGACCGCGCCGCCATGGTCAAGGACGACAAGGTCGTCGTGACGTGTGAGTTCTGCAGCTCGGTGTACGATTTCACGCCGGACGAGGCGGGCGTCGAAGACGCATAGGCGGTCCCGTAGCCCGGATGGAGCGAAGCGTAATCCGGGACCGCTCGCCCGGCATCGGGCACTTTCCCGGATTTCGCTTCGCTCCATCCGGGCTACGAGATCGCGTGACCCGTCGGGCAAAACACCCAAAAGGGCGTCAATCAGCCCGTTCAAAAATATTCCACTTTACCGAAATTCGGAAATGTCGTATCCATCGCCCATCCCGGCTCATCCTTGAGGGGCGATCATGTTGTCGTCACGATGCGCGAGCCGGGCTTGCGGTGGACGCGGCAGCGTCGGGCGCGAGAGGTTAAGGGCAGGGCGGATGCTCTCCGTGGGCCCAA
>NZ_DASYWN010000001.1:0-14297 GCF_035935975.1 Bradyrhizobium sp. | reverse complement strand
GTAGATTGGCCGGCCTGTTCCTCCTTAGAACCCCATCAGGCGACGGCCATAGCGCCGATCCCGTACAGAAGCAGGTTCCCGGTGAGAGGATGACGCGAAAAAGGGATTGACTAACCGAGGCCCGTTACAGAAGCCCGGATGAGCCAACGGGTCGGCGCGGAGCGCCGCCCGATGACAGGCTCCACGACATCCGGGGCCTCTCACTCCCACTGTCCCGGGTATCGCTTCGCTCACCCGGGCTACGAATTACTTCCCCTCGAACTTCGGTTCGCGCTTCTCCATGAAGGCCTTCATGCCTTCGGCCATGTCCTGTGTCCTAAACAGCGGCAGGAGCTGGAGATAGACGTGGTGGACGTGGTCGTGGAAATTCTCGTTGAGGCCCATCCGCATCATGCGCTTGGAGGCCTGCACCGCGAGCGGCGCGTTGGCGGCGATCTCGCGGGCGACGGCATACGCGCGGGTCATCAGCTCGGCATCCGGCACGACCTCGTTGGCAAGGCCCCATTCCAGGCATTCGCGCGCGCTGAGGGTGCGGCCGGTGAAGATCAGCTCGGAGGCCTTGGCCCAGCCGAGCATGCGCGGCAGCAGCCAGGTGCCGCCGGATTCCGGCACCACGCCGCGCTTGACGAAGGCGGCGGCGAGCTTTGAGGATTCCGCCATGATGCGGATGTCGCAGCCGAGCGCGGTGTCCATGCCATAGCCGGCCGCGCCGCCGTTGACGGCGCAGATGGTCGGCTTGTCCATCGCCTGCAACACCGTCGGCGGCGTGTTGCGCAAATTGATCGTGGTCGGCGAGGATGCGGCGCTGAGGCCGTTGCCGTCGCGCTCCTTGCGCAGGTCGAGGCCGGCGCAGAATGCCCTGCCCTTGCCGGTGAGAATGACGACGCGGACGTTCCTGTCCTCGTTGGCTTGGGTCAACAACCGCGCCAGATCGTTCAGCATCGGGCCGGAGATCGTGTTCATGCGCTCCGGCGCGTTCAGCGTGATGGTCGCGATGTGGTCGGCGACTGTGTAAAGGACTTCTTTGGTCTCGCTTGCCGCATCGCTCATGGGAGGCCCCTCTCTTGTAGCCCGGATGAGCGCAGCGACATCCGGGACCTTCTCTCTTACCATCCCGGGTATCGCTTCGCTCACCCGGGCTACGGACTGTCAGATCTTCCGCCCCGCCCGCTCCCAATAGGGATCGCGCAGGCGGCGCTTGAAGATTTTTCCAGAATCTTCGCGCGGCAGGCCGCTGCGGATCTCGATGTGCTTGGGCACCTTGTAATCCGCGAGCGAGGTCTTCAGCCGCGCGCGGACATCGGACGCTTCGAGCGCGATGCCCGGCTGCGGCTCCACAACCGCCATCAGCGCCTCGCCGAACTCGGCATCGGGGATGCCGAACACCGCGCAATCATGCACGCCGGGCACGGCGTGCAGCACGGATTCGATCTCGGCCGGATAGATGTTGACGCCGCCCGAAATCACCATGTCGCGCTTGCGGTCGCAGATGAAGACGTAGCCCTCCTCGTCGATGTAGCCGACATCGCCGGAGGTGATGAAACCGTCGCGGTCGATCTCGGCGCGCTTCTCCGGCTTGTTGTGGTAGGTGAAATCGGCCATCTCGGCCATGCGCGAGTAGATCTCACCGATCTCGCCGACGCCCAGCACGCGGCCGTCATCGCCGATGAAGCGCAGCTCCGCACCGGGCGAGATCTTGCCGACCGTGCCGGGCTTCTTCAGCGCGTCCTCGGAGGTTGCGAAGGTCACGGCGCTGGATTCGGTCGAGCCGTAGAACTCGTAGATCACCGGCCCCCACCATTCGATCATGGCGCGCTTGACGTCCGCTGGGCATGGCGCAGCGGCGTGGATGATGTGGCGGAGCGAGGAGACGTCGTACTTCCTGCGCACCGCCTCCGGCAGCTTCATCAGGCGAATGAACATGGTCGGCACCATGAAGATGGTGTCGATTTTATAGCGCTCGATCAGCTCCAGAAATTCCTCCGCCTCGAAGCGCGGCATCAAGACCAGCACGCCGCCGAGCTTGCCCGCACGGATGCCGAACGAGTTGGGCGCGGAGTGATAGAGCGGCCCCGGCAGGATCGCGCGGGCGCCGGGCTTGAGCCCGTAGATCATCGCGCGCATGCGCTCGCCGGCGGCCTGCTGATCCTGCGTCGGCGCATTGCGGCGCACGCCCTTGGGATGGCCTGTCGTGCCCGAAGTGTAGATCATGTTCATCGGCTGCGGCACGACCGGGCCGTCATAGGGCTGGAATTGCGCGAGCCAGGACTCGAGATCGATCGCGAAGTCCGGCGTCTTCAGGTGATCCGGATCGATCTTGTAGTTTTTGAGGATCTCCGGCGGCGTCGGCACGCTGAGCACGGTGACGCCTTTTGGAATCGCGTCGCGCAAGGCGTGCAGCATGTCGGCATGTCCGATCAGCACGGAGGTGCCGGTGTCACCAAGGATGTAGTTGATCTCCTCGGGCTTGAAGTGCCAGTTGATCGGCACGCCATAGGCACCCAGCCGCATCGCGGCATAGGCTGCCTCCAGGAAGGCGATGTCGTTGCGCATCAGCATGCAGACGCAATCGCCCTGCTTGACGCCGACCTTGGCAAGGCCGGATGCGATGCGGTCGGCACGGGCGGCGACTTCGGTGTGGGCACGGCGGCGCTCGCCGGAGACGATGCCGAGGAAGTTGGACGTTTCGCTCATTTTTGTTTTTTCTTTTTAGTTGGAGTTGACCCTCATGGTGAGGAGGCGCGGAGCGCCGTCTCGAACCATGAGAGCCCGTGGCCCATCCCTCGAGACGCCGCTGCGCGGCTCCTCGGGATGAGGACCTTGTTAGTCCGCATACTTCGCCGCGCGCTTCTCCAGATTCGAGCGCACCGCCTCGGTCTGGTTCGGGCTGCCGATCAGCTTCTGCTGCTCGACCGACTCCGCGAGCAGCGCCGGGCCCGGATCGACCGAGAGATTGTTCAGCAGTCGCTTCGCAGCACGGATCGCATCAGGGCTTTTTCCCGCGATCTCGCGTGCGACCTCGAGCGCCGCAGCGCGCGGATCATCGCAGATGCGCGTGGCGAGGCCGTAGGTCATTGCCTCCTGCGCGGAGAAGATGCGCCCCGTGTAGGTGAGATCGCGCAGGATGTCGTCGCGCACCAGCGAGGCCAGGATCGGCGTGCCCGCCATGTCAGGCACGAGGCCCCATTTGATCTCCATCACCGACATCCGCGCATCGGGGGATAGGAAGCGCATGTCGGCGCCGAGCGAGAGCTGGAAGCCGCCGCCGAAGGCAACGCCATGCACCGCAGCGATCACGGGAACCGGAAGCTGTCGCCATCCCCATACCGCTTGTTGCGGAAAGTTCGCCTGGCCGTGCGTGCGCTTGGTGAGATCGCGATTTTCGCCACCCGGAATTCCGTTGCCGCCCTTCTCCTTCATGGCGGCAAAACGCCCCATGTCGAGACCGGCGCAGAAGGCGCGGCCCTCGCCTGAGAGCACGACGACGCGCACGCCTTTTTCCTTCGAAAGCCGCTCGGTTGCCGCGACAAGGGCCTCGAACATGGCCTGATCGAGCGCATTCATCTTGTCCGCGCGCACCAGCCGCACGTCGGCGACGCCTTCCGAGATCGAAATCGAGACGCGCTCTTCCATGGATGAATTCTCCCCTGTTCTTGTTCGGTGCCGCTTTACAGAAAGCTGACGGCCAGATTTAGTCAATCGACCAATTAACTGACAATCCGTACGGGAGAAACAGCCATGTTCAAGGAAAATCTTCTGGCTGGGCGGCGCATTCTCGTGACCGGCGGCGGCACCGGGCTCGGCAAGTCGATGGCAGCGCGCTTCCTCCAGCTCGGCGCCGAGGTGCACATCTGCGGCCGGCGCAAGATCGTCTGCGACGAGACCGCGACCGAGCTGATGGATCAATATGGCGGCCGCGTCACCAGCCACGGCGTCGACATCCGCAACGCGCTCGCGGTCGACGAGATGATCGAGAATATCTTCCGCGACGGACCGCTGACCGATCTCATCAACAACGCCGCCGGCAATTTCATCTCGCGCAGCGAGGAGCTGTCGCCGCGCGGCTTCGATGCCGTCGCCAACATCGTCATGCACGGCACATTTTATGTGACGCATGCGGTCGGCAAGCGCTGGATCGCGTTGAAGCAGCCGGGCAACGTCGTCTCGATCACCGTGACCTGGGTACGCAACGGCTCGCCTTACGTGGTGCCGTCGGCGATGAGCAAGTCGGCGATCCACGCCATGACGATGTCGCTCGCCACCGAATGGGGCCGCTACGGCATCCGCCTCAACACGATTGCACCCGGCGAGATCCCGACCGAGGGCATGAGCAAGCGCATCAAGCCGGGCGATGAAGCCGGCGCGCGCACCAAGGCGATGAACCCGATGGGCCGCGTTGGCACCATGGAGGAATTGCAGAACCTCGCGGTATTTTTAATTTCCGGCGGCTGCGACTGGATCACCGGCGAGACCATCGCCATGGACGGCGCGCAGGCGCTCGCCATGGGCGGCAATTTCTACCAGCTCCGCGACTGGAGCGACGACGACTGGAAGACCGCGCGCGAAAGCATCATGGCGCAGAACGAGAAGGACCGGGCGAAGCGGGGGTAGCGTCCTCTCCCGTATTGTCTTTGCCCGCGGATGACGCCACACTCCGCGGCATAAGAACAAAACGCCACGGGAGAGACATGTCCACCACACAGCCATTGGCGAATCTCGCCGACATGGTGCGCGAGCGCGCGACGAGCCGCGGCAACGCCACCGCCTACGAGTTCGAGGGCCGCGTCACCAGCTTTGCCGAATTCGACGTCAAGACCAACAAGGTCGCAAACGCGCTTCTCGCGATGGGCGTCAAGAAGGGCGACCGCATCGGCTATCTCGGCAAGAACAGCGATCTCTATTTCGAACTGCTGATGGGCGCGATGAAGGCCGGCGTCGTGATGGCGCCGGTGAACTGGCGGCTCGCCGGGCCCGAGGTCGCCTTCATCGTCGCGGATTGCAAGGCGCCGGTGCTGTTCGTGGGGCCGGAGTTCATCACCCAGGTCCGCCAGATCAAGGATCAGCTGCCGGGCGTTCGTACCGTCATCACCACCGAAGGCGGCGCGCCGGAATGGCAGGATTTTGCCGCCTGGCGCGATGCGCAGAGCGACGATGATCCCAAGGTGCCGATCGACACGAAGGACATCGCGATCCAGCTCTACACGTCGGGCACCACCGGCAAGCCGAAGGGCGCGATGCTGTCGCATGCCAACTTCCTCAACCTCGTTCAAACCGGCAATGCCGAGGACAAGCCGGAGTGGAACCGCTGGTCGACCGATGACGTCTCGCTGGTCGCGATGCCGATCTTCCACATCGGCGGCTCCGGCTGGGGCGTGATGGGGCTCTATCACGGCGCCCGCGGCGTCATCGCGCGCGAGTTCGATCCGACCAAGGTGCTGGACTTCTTCGAGCAGTCGGGCATCACCAAACTGTTCATGGTGCCGGCAGCGATGCAGTTCGTGGTGCGGCAGCCGCGCGCGAAGACGGTCGATTTCTCCCGGCTGAAATACATGCTCTACGGCGCCTCCCCGATTCCGGCCGCGTTGCTGAAGGAATGCATCGAGATCTTCAAATGCGGCTTCGTGCAGATGTACGGCATGACCGAGACGACGGGCACCATCGTCGCGCTGCCGCCGGAGGACCACGTCGAGGGCCTCGAGCGGATGCGCTCGGCCGGCAAGGCGCTGCCGGGCGTCGAGATCGCGATTCTGGACGTGGACGGCAAGCCGCTGCCGCCGCGCGAGGTCGGCGAGATCGCGACGCGCTCGGGCTCGAACATGGCCGGTTACTGGAATCTGCCGGAGGCGACCGCCTCGACGCTGCGCGGCGACGGCTGGCTGCGCACGGGTGACGCCGGCTACATGGACGAGGACGGCTATCTCTACATCCACGACCGCATCAAGGACATGATCATCTCCGGCGGCGAGAACATCTATCCCGCCGAGGTCGAGAGCGCGCTGTGCGATCATCCTGACGTCGCGGAAGCCGCGGTCATCGGCATCCCCGACGACAAATGGGGCGAGGCGGTGAAGGCCGTGGTGGTGATGAAGCCCGGCAAGCAAGCCACCGCCACCGACATCATCAACTTCACCCGCGAGCGCATCGCCGGCTACAAGACGCCGAAGAGCGTGGAGTTCCTGCCGGCGCTGCCGCGCAATCCGTCAGGCAAGATTTTGCGGCGGCAATTGCGCGAGCCGTATTGGGCGGGGAAGGATCGAAGGGTGAATTGATCGTCGTTACGAGCAATCCCGAGTCCCTCCAAGGCGACATCTCTGGATTGCTTCGCTTCGCTCGCAATGACGGCGTGGAGACAGAAGCGCGCCTCTCTCCACCGTCATTGCGAGGAGCGCTTGCGACGAAGCAATCCAGTCTGTCTCTGTGGAACAATTCTGGATTGCTTCGCTGCGCTCGCAATGACGCTTAATGCTTCCCCGGCCCCATATAGCCGAACAGGAACCCCGCCACCTTGCGCATCTGGATCTCCTCGCTGCCTTCGGTGATGCGGTAGCGGCGGTGGTGGCGGTAGATGTGCTCGAATGGCTTGTGGCGCGAATAGCCCATGCCGCCGTGGACCTGCATGGCGCGGTCGGCCGACTCACAACAAAGGCGGTTTGCCCAGTAGTTGCACATCGAGACGCGGTCGGAGAGCGTGCGCTCGATCTGCTCCTCGGTGAGCTGGTCCATCTCCCAGGCGGTCTTGCGGATCAACAGGCGCAGCATCTCGGCCTGCGTCGCAAGCTCGACCAGCGGAAACTGGATCGCCTGGTTCTCGGCGAGCGCCCGGCCGAACGGCTTGCGCTCGCGCGCATATTTCACGCTTTCGTTGATGCAGTAGACGGCCGCGCCGAGCGAGCTCGCGGCCTGGCGAATGCGGTTCTGGTGGACGAAGCATTGCGCCAGCGACAGGCCGCGGCCGACCTCGCCGAACTGCGCGTCCTCAGGCACGAACACGTCGGTGAAGCTGACGCGCGGATGGTCAGTCGGCATGTTGAAGGTCCACATGTACTCCTCGACCTTCACGCCGTGGCTCTTGGCCGGCACCAGGAAGCAGGTGATGCCGCGGGCATCGCCGTCATTGCCTGATGTGCGCGCGAACAGCGCGCAATGCGTGGCGACGTGCATGCCGGTCGTCCACATCTTCTCGCCGTTGATGATCCAGCCCTTGACGTTGTCGCGGGTCGCCGGCACCGCGCGCGTCTCCATGTGGGTGGCGTCCGAGCCGTGATGCGGTTCGGTGAGGCCAAAGGTGATGCGGTACTTGCCCTTGATGGAGCCGTCGATCATCGCCTTCTGGTCGTCGCGACCGTAGCGATCGAGCATGGTGACGACGGGGAAATTGCCGACGATCGAGTGCTCGTTCTGGAGGTCGTTGTGCAGGCCGAGACCCTTGGCGGCAAAATGCTCGCGGATCACGGCCATCCAGAGGTTGGAGCCGTCCTTGCCGCCATATTGCTTCGACACCGGAAAGCGTAAGTGCCCGGCAGCGTCGGCGAGATCCTTGGCCTTGCGCAGCAGCGCCTCCCACTCATGACGCGGCAGGCCGCCATTCTCGAAATCGGTGCGCGCCCATTCGCGGCGATGGTCGAAGAAGCGGATGTTGTCGTCGGCCTCTTCCAGCGGCTTGATCTCGCGTTCGATGAAACGATCGAGTTCTCCGAGATAGGCGACGAGATCGGCAGGCAATGAGAAATCCACGGTTCTCTCCCGGATTGATTTTATCGTTTTGCGTTAAGGCGCTAGGCGCATTTTGCTTCGCACGATTAAGGTGAGAAGTGCGACGCCAAGTCAAGCAAGCTGAGGCGTGTGAGAGGCGCAAAGCGCATTGCGCAATTTGGTGGTGCTCGTGCGCGGGCACGCGGTAGTATGACGCCAATATTCCTTCACGAGAAAATGCGGGAGCGCGCGATGGATCTGAAATTCTCAAAGGCGGAACGCAAGGGGCCGATCACGATCGTCACGCTGTCGCGGCCCGAGGTCTACAACGCGCTGCACACCGACGCGCATTTCGAGCTGCAAAAGGTGTTTGACGATTTCTCCGCCGATCCCGAGCAATGGGTCGCGATCGTCACCGGCGCCGGCGACAAGGCGTTCTGCGCCGGCAACGATCTGAAGTGGCAGGCGGCCGGCGGCAAACGCGGCTGGGACAAGGGCGGCTTTGCCGGCCTCACCGCGCGCTTCGACTGCGACAAGCCGATCATCGCCGCGGTCAACGGCGTCGCCATGGGCGGCGGCTTCGAGATCGCGCTGGCCTGCGACCTGATCATCGCCTCGGAGAATGCCACCTTCGCCCTGCCCGAGCCGCGCGTCGGCCTCGCCGCGCTCGCCGGCGGCCTGCACCGCCTGCCGCGCCAGATCGGCCTGAAGCGCGCCATGGGCATGATCCTCACCGCGCGCCATGTCAGCGCCAAGGAGGGCCAGGAGCTCGGCTTCGTCAACGAGGTGGTGCCGCAGGGCGAAGCGCTCGCCGGCGCACTGCGCTGGGCTGAGATGATCACCAAGAACTCGCCGATGTCGATCCGCGCCTCGAAGCAGACCATCCAGAAGGGCCTCGCCGTGTCGCTGGAGCAGGCGATCGAGGAGCAGCGCGAGTACCCGGCGGTGAAGGCGATGGTGGCCTCGCAGGATTACATCGAGGGCCCGAAGGCGTTCTCGGAGAAGCGGCCACCGAAATGGGTGGGGAAGTAGGGGCTCTCCCGTCACGACGACGAGCGCCCCCAACATCACCGGTGTCATGCCCCGGCTTGACCGGGGCATCCAGTACGCCGGGGCTTCTCGGTTCTAGCCGCACTGCCTCTGGAATACTGGCCCGCCTTCGCGGGCGATGACAGCCCGTAGGATGGGCAGAGCGGAGCGAAACCCATCAATGGCAGAGCACGGCTTGAGATGATGGGTTTCGCTTCGCTCTACCCATCCTACGAATTGCGATCCTGCTCCCGCTTGTACGAGGCGTAATTCGGCTGATCGACCGCGAGCTTGTCCATTGTGGTTGCCCATAGATGCTTGGCTAGCCCCGGCGTCGCAAGATCGACCTCACCTTTCGCGATCCGCTCGGCGAGCGCGCGGTTGAGGTCGGTCACCGAGCCGTCCGTGCCGAGCAGCGCGCGCAGGCGCTCGACCTCCTTCGCATCGCTCCCCGCCTCCCGCGTCAGCTGCCGCGTGACGAGGTCGAGGATGTTGACGGCGACGCGCAGCTTGAAGGCCTGATGGCCGGAGATCAGCGGCGTGATGTCGTTGCGGAGGAAATCGGCGACCGCCTTGGTCAGCTCGATCGGTGTCGGTTCGTCTTGCATGCCTACCCTCCCCGCGGCGCGAGCAGCCGTAAGAGATCGATCTCGGTCTCGGACGCGCGACGGCCGATCATGGCGCGCTCCATCGAATGATCCGGTCCCTCGCGGAACCGCTGCATCATGCCGCCGCACATGATGCCCCAGCGCAGCGTGCCCATCACTTCCCAGAATTTGACCCGCGCGGGATCGCATTTGCGGCCTGCGGCCTCATAGCCGGCGAACAGGTCTTCGCGCGAGCCAAAGCCGCCGACGGGCTTGTCGATCTCGCCAAAGCGCCAAGAATTGACGCAGACCCAGCCGAGATCCTCCATGGGATCGCCGAGATGGGCGAGCTCCCAGTCCAGCACCGCGCGGACGCCGTCGGCGCCGATGATGAGATTGCCGTTGCGGAAATCGCCATGCACCAGCGTGGTCTCGGCCGACGGTCCGGGATCGTGGTCGCGCAGCCAGCGCAGCGCCAGCTCGAACACCGGCTTTGGCCAGTTCAGGCTGCGATAGTCGCGCTCGAACTCGGAGATTTCCCGGGTCGCAGAGCGGCTGCGCAGCTCGGGCAATTTGTCTTGCGGCAGCCTGTGCAGCCCCGCCAGCACACCGCCGATCTGACGCGCCAGATGCGGCCGCGCCGCTGCGAACTCGTCATCGCGAAGGATCTTGCGCGCGATGGTCTCGCCTTCCACGCGCTGCATGATGAAGCCGGTGCCGAGATCGTCGTCCGGCGTCAGCACATGCAGCACGCGCGGCGACGGCACACCGGCCTCGAAGGCGAGCTGCATCAGCTGCGCTTCGGCCGCGAGGCCCGCCGCGCGCGTCGGCGCGGCGCCATAGCCTTTCGGCGAACGGCGCAGGATCGCGCCGATCGGCCCATCGGGATGCACGATGTCGAAGCGCCAGGTCTCCTGGCTGGCACCACCCGACAGCCGCGCCGCGCCGGTGACACCGGTCGCACCGGGACACCAGCGCGCCACGCTGCGCGAAAGCTCCGCCTCGATCATTTGCCTTTGAACTGTGCCGGACGCTTCTCCAGGAAGGCGCCGACGCCCTCGCGGAAATCTTCCGTGTCGCCGGCGCGGAGCTGGCACTGGAATTCGAGATTGAGCTGCTCCTCGAAGGAATTCTCGGGGCTGTCCCAATAGAGCTTGCGGATCAGCGACAGCGCCACCGTCGGGCCGCTCGCCAGGTCGCGCGCGAGCTTCATCGCCTCCTCCATCAGCACGCCGTCGTCATGGACGCGGTTGACGAGGCCCCATTCCAGTGCCTTCTCGGCCGGCAGCCGCTCGCCCATCAGCGACAATTCGATCGAGCGCGCGCGGCCGACGAGGCGCGGCAGCAGCCAGGTCGAGCCGCAATCCGGCACGAGGCCGATGCGCCGGAAGGCCTGCAGGAAATAGGAGGAACGCGCGCACAGGATCATGTCGCCGAGCAGCGCGAAGCTCATGCCGGCGCCCGCCGCCGGCCCGTTCACCGCCGTGATGATCGGGCAGTGCAAATTGCGGATGCGGCGCAGGAAGGGATGAAAGCCGGTCTCCAGCGTCAGGCCGGCCTTGGTCTTCTTCGACTGGTTGTTGCGGCCCTGCAGATTCGCGCCGGTGCAGAACGCTCGCCCCGCGCCGGTCAGCACGATGCAGCGCACCTCGTCCTTCTTCTCCTCGATCGCGTCGAGCGCTTCGGAGAGCCCGCCCAGCATGTCCACGGAGACCGCGTTCATCACCTCCTGATGGTCGAGCCGGAGGATCGCGACCGAGCCATCGAAATCGAGCGTGACGTGTTTGAACTGCATCGTTTCCTCGTCAGTTGCCGGCCGCGTCAGTTTCGCAGGCCGGAATTCATTTTTGCCGGGGCGCATATTTGATTTTTGGCGCGGTCTTGTCCATGGTGACCAAAGCATACCCCACCGTCATATCGCACGATCTTGCGCGCACCGGCTGACGCGCGGCCTACCAAAAAGTCTCGCCAAGAACAGGAAACGCGCCATGAATCTCTTCGACCTCTCGGGCCGCGTCGCGGTGATCACCGGCGGCAATGGCGGTATCGGGCTCGGCATCGCGCAGGCGCTCGCCGGCCAGGGCTGCAACGTCTCGATCTGGGGCCGCAATGCTGACAAGAACAAGGCTGCTGCCGCGAGCATGGCAGGCCTTCCAGGCAAGGTCGACAGCCGCGTCTGCGACGTCACCGATCCGGCCTCGGTCAACGCCGCGATGAAAGCGACGCTCGACACCTTCGGCCGGGTCGACGGCTGCTTCGCCAATGCCGGCATCGGCGGCGGCGGCCGCAGGTCCTTCATCGAGCGCACCGAAGAGGAATGGCGTACGATGTTCGCGACCAATCTCGACGGCGTGTTCCACGCGTTCCAGGCCGCCGCAAAGCACATGACCGAACGCGCGAATGCCGGCGATCCCTTCGGCCGGCTGGTGGCGACCTCGAGCCTTGCCTCGATCTTCGGCACCGCGCGCAACGAGCATTATGCCGCGACCAAGGCCGCCATCAACGCGCTGGTGCGCGCGCTCGGCGTCGAGCTCGCCCGCCACGGCGTCACCGCCAATGCAATCCTGCCCGGCTGGATCAAGAGCGACATGACCGCCGGCATCATGGCCAACGAAAAATTCGTCGCCAACGTGATGCCGCGGATTCCGATGCGCCGCTTCGGCGAGGCCTCCGATTTCGGCGGCATCGCGGTGTATCTGATGAGCAAGGCCTCGTCCTATCACACCGCCGATACGTTCGTGATCGACGGCGGCTATACGGCGTTTTGATTCTGGGTTCGCAGCCCGGATGGAGCGCAGCGCAATCCGGGACCAGCCAAAGCAAGCAAGACCCGGATTTCGCTGCGCTCCGTCCGGGCTACAAACTCTGAGGGGGAAGGCAAATGTTCTCACACATCATGATCGGCACCAACGACCTCGACAAGGCCAAGACGTTCTACGACAGTCTGCTGAGCACGCTGGAGGTGCGGCCGGCCAAGGTCGATGGCCACCGCATTTTCTACTTCACCAAGACCGGCGTGTTCTCGGTGACCAAGCCGATCAACGGCGAGCCGGCGACCTGTGCGAACGGCGCCACCATCGGCTTTGCCGCCAATTCGCCCGAGCAGGTCGACAAGTGGCACGCCGCAGGCGTCGCCGCCGGCGGAACGCCGATCGAGAATCCGCCCGGCATCCGCGAGGGCGCGGGAAACAAGCTCTATCTCGCCTATCTGCGCGACCTCGACGGCAACAAGATCTGCGCGATGCATCGGATGCCGAACTGAGCTGACCGCACCACCACCGTCATGCCCCGGCTTGACCGGGGCATCCAGTACGCCGCGGCGTCTCGATGCAATCACTGCGGCCTCTGGAATACTGGATCGCCCGGTCTTCGCCGGGCGATGACAGCGGAGAGTGAGGCGCGCGGCTGTGACCTCCCTACTATCCATTCAAACAACATTTCAAACGCCCTCGCGAAATTCCATCGCGTGGCATGGCGCGCGTGAGAAAATACCCGCTCGCACTTTGGCGGCGCTGCGACTATTCTTGCGGCCAACACGATCTCAGTGAACCGGGAGGAACAATGACAAAGCACGCCTACATACCCCGCACCACCAACTACACCCTCAATCCCGGCGACGAGCTGAACGACCTGCGCATGTCGGACCAGGTCCGGCCGCTCTACGACCACGTCAAGAAGTTCATCCGCGACACCGTCGAGCCGATGTCGATCGAGTTCGCCAAGGCGGGCGAAGGCAAGGAAGACCGCTGGAGCTTTACGCCGAAGCAGCTCGAGGTGCTGGAGAAGGCCAAGAACAAGGCCAAGCAGGAAGGCCTCTGGAACTTCTTCCTGCCCGATGACGAGACCGGCCAGGGCCTGAAGAACCTCGACTACGCCTATATCGCAGCCGAGCTCGGCAAGAGCCCGCTGGCCTCCGAAACCATGAACTGCTCGGCGCCCGACACCGGCAACATGGAAGTGCTGGAGCGCGTCGGCACCAAGGAGCAGAAGGAGAAGTGGCTGAAGCCGCTGATGAACGGCGAGATCCGCTCGGCCTATGTCATGACCGAGCCGAACGTCGCCTCCTCCGACGCCAAGAACATCTCGACCACCGCAAAGCTCGTCGGCGACGAATGGGTCATCAACGGCGAGAAATACTACATCTCCGGCGTCGGCGATCCCCGCTGCAAGATCCTCATCGTGATGGTGAAGACCAATCCGGATGCGGCGCCGAGCAAGCAGCAGTCGCAGATCCTGGTGCCGCGCGACACGCCCGGCGTCGAGGTGCTCGGCCCGATGTACGTGTTCGGGCAGGACCACGCCCCGCGCGGCCACATGCACATGCGCTTCAACAATGTGCGGGTCCCGAAGGAGAACATGCTGCTCGGCGAGGGCCGCGGCTTCGAGATCTCGCAGCTCCGCCTCGGACCGGGGCGCATCCATCACTGCATGCGCACCATCGGCAAGGCCGAGAAGGCGCTCGACCTGATGGTGCAGCGTGGCCTCACCCGCGAGGCCTTCGGCAAGAAGATCGCCCATCTCGGCGGCAACATGCAGATCATCGCGCAGGCGCGCTGCGAGATCGAGGCGATGCGTCTGATGGTGCTCAAGGCCGCCAAGGCGATGGACGTGCTCGGCAACAAGGAAGCCCGCGTCTGGGTCTCCATGGTCAAGGCCATGGTGCCGGAGCGCGCCTGCAAGATCATCGACCAGTCGATCCAGATGCACGGCGCCACCGGCATCTCGCACTGGACCCCGCTCGCGGAGATGTACCAGGACGTCCGCCACCTGCGCTTCGCCGACGGTCCCGACGAGGTGCACTGGATGGTGGTGGGCCGCCACGAGCTGAGCATGGCGTAAACCGCTAGATGCCGTAGATTCCATGGGGCGGTGAGCGTGGCCTTTCCGGTAGGTTTGGGTTTCCACACTCGAACCCACGGAGGGTCAGATGCAAGCATCGACTGTAGGCACGCTCACCAGCGACCATAATGGCACAATTTTCCTTGCGAT